>NZ_RHQM01000009.1 GCF_003935375.1 Stutzerimonas xanthomarina | reverse complement strand
AAGCTCATGGAGGGGGCTGGTTGAGGGGGCTCAGTGTGCCAAGGGTGGGGGCGGCTGGCTATTTATGCAGTGTCTCCCTTGATCGAGTTGATGGTGGTAGTGGCGATCGTCGGCATACTGGCCGCCATCGCCTATCCCAGCTATACGGAGTCCGTCCGCAAGAGCAAGCGCGCGGAGGCCAAGGCCGCCTTGTTGAGTGGTGCTCAAGCACTTGAGCGTTTCTACTCGGCGAACAATACCTATCTTGCAGCGGATGGTGAGGTGGCTGCTGTATTCCAAGTGGATGTGCCTTCCCGTGGGACGGTCAACTATCAAATAGGGGCAGTGGCGGCGACGGCCACGACCTTCAGGTTGCGCGCCACCCGTACTGGATCGATGGCGTCCGATGCATGCGGCAACTTTGAGATTACCCATGCGGGCGCACGCGCACTTGACAGCAACAATGGTAAGGGGATCGCCGATTGTTGGTGAGGATCTAATGTTGTCATATAACGGGCCACTTGTTGTGGCCCGTTATCATTGGGGGAAGAATGCAGAGCGTAATTGTCGGCGCGGGTGTGATTGGAATGCTGTCGGCTTATCGCCTGGCCCAGGCAGGCTGCGATGTCGTGATGTTAGAGGCGGGCATAGCCGGCCGCGAAGCCTCCTGGGCCGGCGGCGGGATCGTTTCGCCGCTTTATCCGTGGCGCTACAGCCCGGCGGTCACGGCGCTGGCGCATTGGTCGCAGGATTTCTATCCGCAGCTTGGCGAGCGGCTTCTGGAAGAGACGGGGGTGGACCCCGAGGTGCATGTCACCGGCCTTTACTGGCTGGATCTACATGACGAGGCGGAGGCGCTGAGTTGGGCTGAGCGTTATGGCCGGCCGCTGACGTCGGTGTCGATGGAGACCGTGCGCCAGGCAGTGCCTTCGCTGGGTGAGGGTTACGAGCGCGCCGTCTATATGGAGGGTGTCGCCAACATTCGCAATCCCCGTCTGTTGCGCGCCTTGCGCGAAGCGCTGCGGCAGCTGCCGAATGTGACTGTGATCGAGCAATGCCCGGTCGAGGGTTTCCTCCGCGACGGTACGCGTATCGTGGGCGTGCAGACGGCGCAGGGCGAGATGCGAGCGGATCAGGTTGTAGTGGCTGCGGGCGCCTGGAGCGCACAGTTGCTGGCGACGCTGGGGCTGGAGATTCCGGTCAAGCCGATGAAGGGGCAGATGATTCTATTCAAGTGCGCCGAGGACTTCCTGCCGAGCATGGTGCTGGCCAAGCGGCGCTATGCGATTCCGCGGCGCGACGGCCATATCCTGGTCGGCAGCACGCTGGAAGACGTCGGGTTCGACAAGACGCCGACCGAAGACGCGCTGGAAAGCCTGAGGGCAACAGCGATCGAGCTGTTGCCCGGGCTGGCCGACGCGCAAGTGGTCAAGCACTGGGCAGGCCTGCGACCCGGTTCGCCGGACGGCGTGCCTTATATAGGACAGGTGAGCGGTTTCGACGGGCTGTGGCTGAACTGCGGACACTTCCGCAACGGGCTGGTGCTGGCTCCGGCGTCCTGCCAGCTGCTGGTCGATCTGATGCTTGGGCAGGCGCCGATCGTGGACCCGTCGCCCTACGCACCGACCGGTCGTTTCGATCAGAAGGGCTGAGCGGGTCTCGGCTTGGCTCCCGGTTACGTGAGCAGTCCGGGTTTCATATCCGTCGCCCGGACTCTGTTCTGCTACCAACTCGCATTGCTGGTAAATTAGCCGGCACTTCGGCTCTGCCAGGCAGAGCCAGATTGGCGAGTGAGGTTTGTGTGGCGAAGAAAACCACTTCCCTGGCCGGCCTGAGCGGGCTGGTCTATTCCACCGATGCCGGTCGGCATTGTCCCGAGTGCAGTCAACCGCTGGGTAGTTGCATCTGCAAACAGAGCGTTCTGCCCGAAGGCGACGGCATTGCGCGGGTGCGCCGCGAGAGCAAGGGCCGAGGCGGCAAGACGGTGACGACCATCAGTGGCGTTCCCTTGCCCGAGACCGATCTCAAGGAGCTTGCCAGCGCGCTGAAACGTCGCTGCGGCACGGGTGGTGCGCTGAAGGATGGTGTCATCGAGATTCAGGGCGATCACGTTCAGCTGCTGATCGACGAGCTGAGCAAGCGTGGCTTCAAGGCCAAGAAGTCCGGTGGCTGAGCACCGATGTGACACCTCCACCGATTTTCACCATTTTCCGCATATCGGCTGTCGAAGCCGCATAGCCTTCGCCGCGCGGTTCTGCTCGCTGCGAAACACTCAATTTCTTCCGGGAGGCCTTGATGCCTGTACGACGCACACGTAAAGACGACGGTAGCCAGTGGACCGCTGCCGACAGCCGCAGCATCTACGGTATCCGCCACTGGGGCGCTGGGTATTTCGCAATCAACGACCAGTGCAATGTCGAAGTGCGCCCGCAAGGGCCGAGCGGCGAGCCGATCGAGTTCAACGGCCTGATCGAGCAATTACGCGAGGCGGGGCTGTCGCTGCCGTTGCTGGTGCGTTTCCCCGGCATCCTGCAGGACCGCGTGCGGCGCCTCACCGGTGCCTTCGATGCCAACATCGAGCGCATGGAGTACGCCGGCAAGTACACCGCGTTGTACCCGATCAAGGTCAACCAGCAGGAAGCGGTGGTAGAGAACATCATCGCCACGCAGAACGTCTCCATCGGTCTGGAGGCGGGTTCCAAGCCGGAGCTGATGGCTGTGCTGGCGTTGGCGCCGAAGGGTGGCACCATCGTCTGCAACGGCTACAAGGACCGCGAGTTCATCCGTCTGGCACTGATGGGCCAGAAGCTCGGCCACAACGTGTTCATCGTCATCGAGAAGGAGTCCGAGGTCGGCCTGGTGATCGAGGAGGCCAACGAGCTCAAGCTGACTCCGCAGGTCGGCCTGCGTGTGCGCCTGTCGTCGCTGGCATCTTCGAAGTGGGCCGATACCGGCGGCGAGCGCTCCAAATTCGGCCTGTCTGCGGCGCAGCTGCTCTCGGTGATCGAACGCTTCCGCGCCGCAGAAATGGACCAGGGCATTCGCTTGTTGCACTTCCACATGGGGTCGCAGATCGCCAATCTGGCCGACTATCGTCAGGGCTTCCGTGAGGCGATTCGTTACTACGCCGAGCTACGGGCGTTGAACCTGCCGGTGGATTACATTGATGTGGGCGGCGGACTGGGGGTCGACTACGACGGCACCCACTCGCGCAATGCCAGCTCGATCAACTACGACATCGACGAATACGCCGGTACCGTGGTCGGCATGCTCAAGGAGTTCTGCGAGGCACAGGGGCTGCCGCACCCGAACATCTTCTCCGAAAGCGGGCGTGCCATGACGGCGCATCATGCGGTGTTGGTCATGCAGGTCACAGACGTCGAGCGGCACAACGATGAGCTGCCGGTGATCGACAACTACGACGAACTGCCGGAGATCGTGCAGTCGCTGGCCGACCTGCTCGGACCGACCGACCCGGAAATGGTCACCGAGACCTACTGGCGCGCTACCCACTACATGAGCGAGTCCAGCGCGCAGTACGCCTCCGGCAAGCTGACGCTGGCGCAGAAGGCACTGGCCGAGCAGAGCTACTTCGCCATCTGTCGCCGCCTGTACAACCAGCTGAAGGCCCGCCAGCGCTCGCATCGGGCAGTGCTCGACGAGCTCAACGACAAGCTGGCGGACAAGTACATCTGCAATTTCTCGGTGTTCCAGAGTCTGCCGGACACCTGGGCGATCGACCAGATCCTGCCGATCGTACCGCTGCAGCGGCTGAGCGAGGAGCCGGTGCGGCGCGCTGTGCTGCAGGACCTGACCTGCGACTCGGATGGCAAGATCAAGCACTACGTCGACGAGCAGAGCATCGAAAGCAGCATGCCGGTGCACGAGGTCGCGCCTGGCGAGGAGTACTTCCTCGGCGTGTTCCTGGTCGGTGCCTATCAGGAAATTCTTGGCGACATGCACAACCTGTTCGGCGATACCGACTCGGTGAACGTCTATCAGCGTGAGGACGGCAGCTACTACCACGCCGGTATCGAGACCCACGACACCATCGAGGACATGCTGCGCTACGTGCACCTGTCGCCCGAGGAGCTGATGACCTATTACCGCGACAAGGTCGCCAGCGCCAAGCTGAGTGCCAAGGAGCGCACCCAGTACATCGACGCGTTGCGTCTGGGGCTGACGCGCTCGTCCTATCTGACGCCTTGAGCCGCGAGCCCGGCGTCAGCCGGGCATTACGCCAAAGCCCCGTGCCATCAGCGACGCCAGCAAGGGGATCAGCAGGAGTAGCAGCAGCTCCAGGCGGATGGTCAGCTTGACCCACCTGGCGCTGCTGTCCGAGATGATCGGTGCCTGGCCTGCGGACAAGGCCGGGCGCCAGCGCAGGAACGTCAGGGTCGGATAGATGGAGAGCACCGCGACCACCACGAACAGGCCGATCTTGGCGTGGAACAGGCTGTTCTTCAGGTAGTAGTCCAGGCCTTTGCCATAGAGGATGGCCCGGGCCGCTCCGCTGGCCAGTACCGCCGCCGCGGTGATACCGAAGGCGATGTCGATACGGAACAGGCTGCGCGCTCGCTCCAGCGTCAGCGGCTGACGGAACAGCTGGTGCTCCAGCAGCAGCAGGGCAAAGAGCAGGAATATCGCCAGAAAATGCAGGTAGGCGGCGATGGCGTAGGCCATGTTCAGTGTCCTTCGGAGTGTGTGGTGCTCGGCGCGCCCATGTTAAACCAGGCTCCGCGGCGCTGCAGGCGCTGAGCGAGCACGCCCAGGCAGACGCCGCGCATCAGCATGAAGCTCAGAAACGCCAGCCACAAGCCGTGATTGCCAAGCCCTTGCAGCAGCCAGCCCAGTGGCAGCGTCAGGCCTACCGCCAGGAGCATGCTGTTGCGCATCTCCCGCGCGCGGGTTGCACCGATGAACAACCCGTCGAGCAGATAGCTCCAGACCGCAATCAGCGGCAACGCCGCCAGATAGGGCAGGTAGATCAGCGCGGTCGCGCGGACCTCGGGAATGTCGGTCTGCAGCTGGATAAATAGATGGCCGCCAAGCAGGAAGAACAAGCCGAAGGCGACGCTGGCCAGCAGCGACCAGCCCCCGGCGACCACCATCACCCGCTGCAGCGCGTTGCGGTCGCGGGCACCGATGGCATGCCCGCTCAAGGCTTCCACGGCATGCGCCAGTCCGTCGAGGGCGTGCGCGGTCAGCAGCAGGCCATTGAGCAGCAGGGCGTTGGCGGCGACCGTCGCATCACCCAGGCGGGTGCCCTGGACAGTCACCAGGAAGAACACCAGTTGCAGCGCCAGCGAGCGCAGGAAGATGTCGCGGTTGACCGCCATCAGCGGCCGCCAGCTCAACCAGCGGCGCAGCGCGCGGGTATCGACTCGACCGGGATAGCGTGCCAGCGCCTTGCGGGTGAGCGCCAGGCCGAGCAGCGCGCCGCTCCATTCGGCGATCACCGAGGCGCGTGCGGCGCCGGTCACGCCCCAGTCGAGGCCGAGCACGAACCACAGGTCCAGCGCCACGTTGATCAGATTGGTGGTCAGCAGGATGGCCAGTGACGCGCGAGCGTTCTGCGTGCCGAGGAACCAGCCGATCAACGCATAGCTGGCCAGCGCCGCGGGCAGGCCGAACAGCCGCGTGTGGAAATAATCACGGGTGAGTTCGTCCAGTTCGGCCGAGGGCTGCATGAGCTGCAGGGCCGCGCCTTTCAGCGGCACGCCGAGCACCCCGAGCAACAGCGCGAAACCCAGGGCCAGCAGCAATCCCTGTAACAAGATCTGGCGAAGGGCGCCGCCGTCGTTGCGACCCGCGGCCTGGGCGGCGAAGCCCGTCGTGCCCATGCGCAGAAAGCCCATCACCCACACCAGCAGCGTATACAGGCTACCGCCGACCGCCACTGCGCCCAGCTGATGCGCGTGCGGCAGATGGCCGATCACGCTGCTGTCCACCAGTGCGACCAGCGGAACGGATAGGTTCGACAGGATCATCGGCGCCGCCAGCGCCCACACCTTGCTGTGGGTTGGGGCGTGGCGCCAGGCGGCAAGCATGCTGGACATTACGGGCCTCCGGGACGGCCCGGCACTATACGTGGCATGCAATGAAAGAGGGAAAGTCCGAGCTTTAGGCTGCGCGTCAGTGAATCAACCAGCTCAGCAGCCACAGCCCGAGGAACAGCCAGATCAGCCCGCCGATGATCGAGCCGCGAAAGAACGCGCGGACCGCCGCAACCAGCAACAGCAGGCCGATCGCCAGTGCTACCAGGCTGATCAGAGAGCGGTCCATGCCCAGCGTACGCGACAACCCCTCGAGGAAATTGTGTCCGGCCCTGGCAAACAGGCCGAAGAAGTCGCCCAGCGCCTCGACGATGAAACGTATGACCGCGCCCAGCGCCTGTCCCAGCCATTCGAAGAATCCTTCTACCCGCATGTATCACTCTCCTGAACGTTCGATTGCGGTGCCCAAGCACGGCTCTGGGCATTGGGCTCTCGAGTGCGCCCGAGAGTTCCGAACGGTCGCCGCTGCACTGGAACCACCAGGGCAGGAGGCGGTCGGAATGTCGCTGTGAGTCCTTAGCGCATCATGCGTTCCCGACCTTCATGCAACTGCAACAAGCGCCAGGCAGCCTGCCTACCATTCCCAGAACGAGAAGACCAACGATGCTGGCCATTGCCAGAGCGCGCCTGGAACGAATCAAGACACTGCGCCCCGCCTGGGCCTATGGCTGCGTCTTTTTCGGCCTGCTCTACGTTGTCACCGCCACTCATCTGGACGAGCGGCTGTTCTATACGCTGAAAACCACTTGGCATGAAAGCAGCTGGGAAAGGCATAGCCTCTGGCTACCCGAATACCGGGTGAAGATCGACGCGCTGCAGGTAGCCACGGTGGAAGACAATCTTTCCGGGCTGACCTATGACGAACGCCGCGATCATCTCTGGGGCGTCGTCAATAACCCCGAAGAGCTGCTGGCGCTGGACAAGGATGGCGGCTTCCTTGCGCGCTACCCGCTGCGCGGGTTCCAGGACGTCGAGGGCGTGACCTATCTGGGTGATGACCTGCTTGTGTTGACCGAGGAGCGCAAGCAGTCGCTGTTGATCGTGCAGGTTCCCAAGATTGCCGGGCCGCTGCAACGTACCGACGCCCGCTCCATCACTCTGGCCCTGAACGACGAGGACAATACCGGTTTCGAGGGCGTCGGGTACGACCGCGCCGGTGATCGGCTGTTCGTGGTCAAGGAGCACTCACCGCGCAAGCTCTACGAGATCCAGGGCATCAAGCGCAGTCTGGCAGGTGACATGGACATCAAGATCATCGACCGTGAGGCCTGGATTGAGAAGCTGGACATGGCCAGTGATCTGTCCTCGGTGCACTTCGACGAGCGTACCGGCCATCTGGTGCTGCTCAGCGACGAGGCGAAGATGATGCTGGAACTCGATGCCGAGGGCGAGCTGGTCAGCTTCCGCTCGCTCTGGAGCGGGTTTGCCGGACTCGAGCGCAGCGTGCCGCAGGCCGAAGGGATGACCTTCGATGCACAGGGCAATCTCTACCTGGTCAGCGAGCCCAACCTGTTCTACGCCTTCGAGCACGAGTGACGCCCACCGCGCACCTGCTAGCCGCGCTGGATCAGCCAGACGCCGGCGAAGATCAGCAGCAGACCGGAGACCTTGCCGAAGCTGATGCTGGACTGGCGAAAGCCGGCCCAGCCGAAGTGATCCAGCAGCAAGGCGACGAACAGCTGGCCGGCCAGCAATAGCGCCATGAACAGCAGCGCTCCCGTGCGCGGTGCGGCGAAGGCGGCCGTGGCGATGAAAAAGGCCCCCAGCAGCCCACCACACCAGTGCCACCAGTGCAGGCCTTTGAGCGTCTGCAACGCCGGGATATCGCGCTGGACTGCCACGATGACGAACAGCGCCAGTGTGCCCACGGTAAACGAAAGCAGTGCCGCGCCCATCACGTTGCCGAGGTGACGCGCGACCTGGCCGTTGATTCCGGCCTGCAGCGGCAGCATCGCGCCGGCAATGAACGGAAGGGTGAGTAACCACCAGGCAACGGCAGGCATTTCGGATCTCCGGAATCAGGGCGCGACAGTATGGCGAGCCGGGATACGACTCGCCATAGCGGGACAGCGGTTCGCCGCGCTTGGCTCAGCGCGGCGGGTATTGCGACAGCACCCGTGTCACCAGCTCGCGCATGCTGCCGGCGCGCTGCTCGGGGGTGCCCTGGCGGTTGCTCAGGGTCTGCTCGGCGCTGCCGCGCCAGACCAGTTTGCCGTCAGCGGCGTCATACAGGTCGATCTGCAGCGTGCCGACCTGGTAGTCGATGGTGCGGGTGTCGGTGAACATCGGCCCACCCCAGTAGCCGTACCAGGGATTGCCCCAGGCGCCGGAGGTGGTCGTGTACTGCTGGGTACGCTGGTCGACGATGTACCAGGCCTGCACCTTGAGGTCCGCCGCTTGGCCGGCCGTGGCGGGACGCAGTCCCTGCTGATCGAGCTGTTCGGCGATCGCCGCGCGGATGCGTTGTTCGGTGAGGTCGCTTTTGATTCGTGGATCGTCAGGCCGGTACTGCAGCGCCGGTTCCTGCCAGCTCCAGACCCGATAGGCCGAGAAATCCCGCGTCGGATCGAAATCGCGCTGCACCTGTGGGCCCTGGCAGGCGGCTAGCGCGAAGAGCAGAGGTATCAGCAACAGGCAGCGCAACATGATTGTTCTCCGGGGGTGGAATCTGTTCAGTCTAGGCCTCGGCGCGGTGCTGAGTCTGCATCGCCGTCACGCTCAGCGCGGCGGGTAGTCCGCCAGCGCCCGCTGCACCGCCTCGCGTAGCGCATCCTGCTGCTTGGCGCGGCTGCCGCCGCTACGTGCTTCGGCGCGATTGCTCCAGATCGATTGGCCGGAAGCCGCGTCGAACATCTCGATACGCACCGAGAGCACCTCTTCCTCGTAGTTGCGCACGATGGGTGCGCTCGTCCCCACGCCATAACCCGAGCCGTGTCCGTAGCCGCCACCGTAGCGGCCTACGCCGACATGCGGGCCGTAATCATCGTAAGTCTGCCGAATGCGGGTCTCCTTGCTGGCGCGGGCGCTGATCAACAGCTCGCCCTTGCGCTCGGCCTGCGCAGGGCGCAAGCCGAGTTGATCGAGCGCGCCGGCGACCATTTCCTGCAGCTCCTCGCCGGTGATCGACGCGGTGCCGGCTGGTGGTGCTTGCCAGCTCCAGTTCTGGTAGCTGGAAAAGTCCCGTGGCGCCGCCGGATAGATCGGTGACTGGATCTGCTCGATCGGTGGCGCCGGAGGAATCGGCGCGGATTCGTCGGTATAGGGGTTCTGGCTCTGGCAGGCTGCAAGGCCCAGGCAGAGCACCGGCAGCATGGCGCGGATCGACATCGGTACCTCCCGGTCGGCTCAGAGCGGCCGACACATCCAGTGCAGGTAGCGCCCGAGACCGGCAAATTGCGGATGGCGGCGGTAGGCCAGTTCCATCTCGATCAGTTCGGTAGGCTCGGTGCGGGCCTGGAAATCGGCGGGCATGTAGTCATGGAATACGCGCACGCCACTGGTTGTTTCGACCTGCCAGTGCGGTGCGAGTTGCGCCGCCAGCTCGCGTGGGTCCAGCGGCTGCTGAGGCGTCAGGCTCTGGCGCTCGCCGGCATAGGTCTGGCTGCGCAACTTCTTGAAATGGCCCTTGAGCAGGTTGCGGTAGATCAACGCGTCGCGGTTGTAGAAGGCCAGCGATAGCCAGCCATCGGCCGATGTCAGGCGATGAAGCACCGGCAGGATCGCCTGCGGCTCGGCCAGCCATTCCAGCACCGCGTGGCAGATCACCAGATCGAAACGGCCCTCGACCTGGCTTTCGACTGTCTGCCAGGGCGCCTGAATGAAGGTTGCCTGCTGGCCGGCTGCGGCAAACTGTTTGCGCGCGCCTTCCAGCATCGGCTCTGCCGGTTCTGCCAGGGTCACATCATGGCCCTGCTGAGCCAGCCACAGACTCATGTGGCCGAGGCCGGCGCCGATATCCAGCACCCGCAGTGGCCGTTGCGGCAGGGCTTCCGTCAGGTCGGCCTGCAGCACGGCAACGCGGATCGCGCCTTTGGCGCCGCCGTAGATCTTCTCGGCGAAGCGCGTCGCCAGCTCGTCGAAATGCCGGTCGCTCATCGGGCGAACCGCCGCTCGTTGTCGGCCAGCTTCGCCAGCAGCGACTGTTCCATGTCGATGCCCAACTCGCTGCACATCAGCAGCAGGTACATGAGGATGTCGCCGACTTCCTGGCCAGCGTGTGCGAGCTTGTCGGCCGAGAGCTGGCGCGATTCGTCCTCGGTCTGCCATTGGAAGATTTCCACCAGCTCGGCCATTTCCACGCTGGCGGCCATGGCGAGGTTCTTTGGGCTGTGAAAGCGCTGCCAGTCGTTCTGGTCGCGGATGGCGTGCAGGCGTTGGGTGATCTGTTCGATGTTCATCTGGGAGGGTGGGCGTGTTCGAAAGACGACAAGCTTCCGCCAGTGCGGCAGCGCCCGCAAGGGGCGTCAGCCGCGGCGCACTTTCAGCTCACGTTCGATGGCGATCACGCCGGGACGGTAATCGCCCTGCTCTATGGCGCGGATTGCCTGTTCCAGGGTTTGCTCGGCGATCTGCTCGTGCTGCTGGGAAATCGCATTGACCCGGATCGGCAGGAAATCCAGCAACTGCGCGTCACCAAAGGTCGCCAGTCGCAGCTGCTCTGGCCACAGCAGGTTCCGCTCGCGCAGCGCATCGAAGACGCCTTCGAGCAAGACGTAGGCGGTGGTGATCAGCGCATCGGGCAGCGGGCCGCGGTCGAGCAGGGCGAGCATCTGTTCACGGCCGCACGCACGGCTGAACTGTTCGGCCTGCAGGATGCTGACCTGACCGCTGTGCTGCGACAGTGCCTGGCGGAAACCTTCCTCGCGCTGCTGACTGATGGGCAATGCCGGGCGTGCGCTGATCAGGGCGATATGGGCGGCGGCCGGAACTGCCAGCGAGCGGGTAAGCAGGGCGGCCGCTTCACAATCATCGCTGACCACCGAGCAGAAGTGCTCGGCGTCCAGCGCACGGTCGAGGGCGATCACCGGCGTGCCAGCCGCCTGCACCTTGCGATAGCTCTGGTCGTCGGCTGGTAGGCAGCTGGCGACGATCAGCGCATCGCAGCGGCGCGAGCGCAGCAGCTGGATGACCTGGCGCTCGGTGTCCGGCTCGTCGTCGGTGCCGGCGATCAGCAGCTGGTAGCCGCGCTGCCGCGCGCGCTGCTCGAGCAGTTTGGCCAGACGTGCGTAGCTGGGGTTTTCCAGATCCGGAACGATGAAGCCGAGGGTGCGCGACTGCCCGCGACGCAGACCCGCCGCCTGCTGGTCGAGCTGAAAGCCCTGCTGTTCGGCCACGGCCATCACCCGCTCGACCGTGGCCGCGCTGATACGGCGCTGCGCGGCCTTGCCATTGAGCACATAGCTGGCGGTGGTTACCGAAACGTTGGCGAGGCGGGCGATGTCGGTCAGTTTCAACAGAGGGTCCTGAGACGGGTGGTATGAACTCGGGCTTCTAGAATTACCCAATATTGCGTAATGTGCCAGCCTTAGGTGAAACGTTTCAGCAGTGTTTCTGTCTGAAGCGCCAGCCCAGGATTCGGGCAAAGCCGGCGCGACCGTCGGCCACAACAATCGCGAGTCCCCGCAGGAGTTCTCCATGCTTGAGTTGAATGCACAGCACATCCACATGCATCAGGCCGCGGCGGACAAGCCAGCGGCGCTGGCCCTGCTGGGTGAAGTTCTGGTCGCCGATGGGCTGGTCGCGCCGGGTTATCTGGACGGGCTGCGTGCGCGTGAAGCGCAGGGCTCGACCTTTCTCGGTCAGGGCCTTGCGATTCCCCATGGCACGCCGGAAACCCGCGATCAGGTGTTCACCACCGGCGTGCGGCTGCTGCATTTTCCGGCCGGCGTCGACTGGGGCAGCGGCCAGCTGGTGTATCTGGCCATCGGTATCGCTGCGCGTTCCGACGAACACCTGCGCCTTCTACAGCTGCTGACCCGAGCATTGGGTGAAGGCGATCTGAGCGAGGCGCTGCAAAAAGCCGAAAGTCCCGAAACCATCATCGACTTGCTGCAGGGCGCACCGCAGGCACTGGCGCTGGATGGCGAGCTGGTCTCGCTGGGTGTCGCTGCGGATGATTTCGACGAGCTGGCCTGGCAGGGCGTCAAGCTGCTCAAGCGCGCGCAGTGCGTGGAGCCGGGTTTCAACGCCAGTCTGCCGCTTGGCCAGGCGTTGCCGCTGGGTGATGGCCTCTGGTGGCTCAGCAGCGAGCAGGCGGTGCAGCGCCCTGGACTGGCGTTCGTTACGCCGGCGTCGAATCTTGAACACCAAGGCCAGCCCCTCAACGGTCTTTTCGTGCTGGCCAGCCTGGGCGAAGCGCATCGGGCGATGCTCGAGCGCCTGTGCAACCTGCTGATCGAAGGCCGCGGGCAGGAGCTGAGTCAGGCGACGTCCAGTCGCACAGTGCTCGAAGCCCTGGGCGGAGAAGTGGCTGCAGACTGGCCTAGTGCCCAGGTGACACTGGCTAACGCCCATGGCTTGCATGCGCGTCCGGCCAAGGTACTGACCGAAATCGCTCAGGCCTTCGATGGAGAAATCCGTGTGCGGCTGGCTGGCAGTGAGAGCGCCGGGGTATCGGCCAAGAGTTTGAGCAAATTGCTGGCGATGGGCTCGCATCGCGGCCAGATGCTGGAGTTCATCGCCGAGCCCTCGATCGCCGACGATGCGTTGCCGGCGCTGGTCCGCGCGGTGGAGGAAGGGCTGGGCGAGGAAATCGAGCCGCTGCCGGCCGGCGGGGCGCCGGCGGAGCAGGGGGCCGTGCAACTGAATGAGGCAGCCCAGGACGTGCCCGTCTTGCGGGCCGGCGAGCAGGTCATCGGCATCGCCGCCGCGCCCGGCATCGCCATCGGTCCGGTCCTGGTACGCAAGCCGCAGGTGATCGACTACCCCAAGCGCGGCCAGTCTCCGGTGATCGAACTGCAGCGGCTGGATGCGGCGCTGGACAAGGTCCATGCGGAGATCGGCACGCTGATCGATGAGAGTCAGGTCGCCAGCATCCGCGACATCTTCACCACCCATCAGGCCATGCTCAAGGACCCGGCGTTGCGCGAGGAAGTGCAGGTTCGGCTGCAAAAGGGACTGAGCGCCGAAGCGGCCTGGATGGAGGAAATCGAAACTGCGGCGCAGCAGCAGGAGGCGCTCCACGACAAGCTGCTGGCCGAACGTGCGGCCGATTTGCGTGACGTCGGGCGTCGCGTGCTGGCCTGCCTGACTGGTGTGGAAGCCGATCAGGCCCCAGATGAGCCCTACATCCTGGTGATGGACGAGGTGGCGCCTTCGGACGTCGCCACGCTCAATGCCCAGCGGGTCGCAGGCATTCTTACCGCTGGCGGCGGCGCCACTTCGCACAGCGCCATCATCGCCCGCGCGCTGGGCATTCCGGCGATAGTCGGTGCTGGGCCGGGTGTGCTTGGGCTAGCGCCAAACACCTTGCTGCTGCTTGACGGCGAGCGCGGTGAACTGCTGGTCGCCCCAACCGATGCGCAGCTGGACCAGGCCTGCAACGAGCGCGCCACCCGCGAGGAGCGCAAGCGCCTGGCAAATGAGCGTCGCCTGGAGCCGGCCATCACCCGCGACGGCCATCCGGTAGAGATCGCTGCCAACATCGGCGCTGCCGGCGAAACTCTGGAAGCGGTGGCGATGGGCGCCGAAGGCATTGGCCTGCTGCGTACCGAGCTGGTGTTCATGAACCATTCCCAGGCGCCGGATCAGGCTACCCAGGAGGCCGAGTACCGCCGCGTGCTGGAAGCCCTCGAAGGGCGCCCTTTGGTGGTGCGCACGCTGGATGTCGGCGGGGACAAACCGCTGCCGTACTGGCCGATGCCTGCCGAGGAAAACCCCTTCCTCGGCGTGCGTGGCATTCGCCTGAGTTTGCAACGCCCGGACATCCTTGAAACCCAGCTGCGTGCCTTGCTCGCTTCGGCCGATGGCCGCCCGCTGCGGATCATGTTCCCCATGGTCGGCAACATTGATGAATGGCGCGCGGCCAAGGCCATGGTCGATCGCCTGCGCGTTGAGCTGCCGGTAGCTGATCTGCAGGTCGGCATTATGATCGAGATCCCCTCAGCAGCTTTGATCGCGCCGGTGCTGGCGCAGGAAGTCGACTTCTTCAGCATCGGCACCAATGACCTGACGCAATACACCCTGGCCATCGACCGCGGGCATCCGACGCTCTCCGGCCAGGCCGACGGCTTGCACCCGGCGGTGTTGCGTTTGATCGGCATGACCGTCGAGGCCGCTCACGCGCACGGCAAGTGGGTGGGCGTTTGTGGCGAGCTGGCCGCTGATGCATTGGCGGTGCCGATGCTGGTGGGCCTGGGCGTGGATGAGCTGAGCGTGTCGGCGCGCAGCATCGCCTTGGTGAAGGCGCGGGTCCGCGAGCTGGATTTCGCCGCGTGCCAGAGGTTGGCTCAGCAAGCGCTGATGCTGCCCGGCGCCCATGAAGTCCGCGCCTTCGTCGGGGAGCACTGCTGATGGCTCGCGTGCTGACCGTCACCCTCAACCCGGCCCTGGACCTGACCGTGCAGCTGCCCGCGCTGCGCCTGGGCGAAGTCAATCGCAGCGAAAGCCTGCAGGTGCATGCCGCCGGTAAGGGGCTCAACGTCGCGCAGGTGCTGGCCGACCTCGGCCATCAGCTGACCGTCACCGGCTTTCTCGGCGAGGGCAATCCTCTGGCCTTCGAGCAGTTGTTCGCCGCGCGTGGATTTGCCGACGAATTCGTCCGCGTGCCGGGCGATACCCGCAGCAACATCAAACTCGCCGAAGCGGACGGGCAGGTCACCGACATCAACGGCCCAGGGCTGACGGTGAGCGAGGCGCACTGCACGGAGCTGCTGACGCGCCTCCAGCGGCTGGCGCCCGCTCATGACCTCGTGGTCGTCGCCGGCAGCTTGCCGCGTGGCATCGACAGTCAGTGGTTCGTGGAGATGCTGAATACGCTCAAAGCGCTCGGCATGCGGGTGGCGCTGGATACCAGTGGCGCCGCATTGCGTGACGGGCTGGCGACCCGGCCGTGGCTGATCAAGCCCAACGAGGAGGAACTGGCCGAGGCCCGTGGCGTTGAGCTCATCGGGTCGTCGGCGCTGGTTGCCGAAGCGCGGCGGCTGCAAGGTGAAGGCATCGAGCACGTGGTGGTTTCGCAGGGCGCTGACGGTGTCAGCTGGTTTTCACCAGGCGCGGCACTGCATGCAAATCCGCCCAGGGTTCGGGTCGTCAGCACCGTCGGTGCAGGCGACTCGCTGCTTGCCGGGATGCTTCACGGCCTGCTGCAAGGCTGGCCGGCCGAGCGCACCCTCACACAGGCCACGGCCATCGCCGCGCAGGCGGTCGGGCAGGTTGGGTTCGGCATCACCGACACGGCTGAACTTGCGGAGCTTGAAGCTGCGGTGCGCCTGCAGTCGCTCAGCCAATAATTCGAACAAGAGGTGAAGGAATGAATCTTCTCATCGTCACGGCCTGCCCCAACGGAATGGTCACTAGCGTGCTGACTTCACGCCTGCTCGAAGCGGCTGCCCATCGCCTGGGCTGGTCGACCGCCGTGGAAGTCCACGATCCCAAAGCCATCGGTTCGCCGCTGACCCCGGCACAGATTGCGAATGCCGATCTGGTGGTCGTGGTGAAGACCGGGCCGCTCTCGCTGCAACGCTTCATCGGCAAGCGCGTCGCTCAATCCACGCCATCCGAGGCGTTGCTCGACCCTGAAGCCTTCCTGCGCAGCGCCGCTGACACTGCCAGCGAGCTGCAGCAGGCTGATGAAGCGGATGCGGCGCATACGAGTGGCAAGCCCAAGCTGGTGGCCATCACCGCCTGTCCGACCGGCGTGGCACACACCTTCATGGCCGCTGAAGCCCTGCAGCAGGCGGCGATCCGCAAGGGTTACGACCTGCAGGTTGAAACCCGCGGCTCGGTGGGGGCGCGCAATGTGCTCGAAGCCCAGGCCATCGAAGAGGCCGACGTGGTGCTGCTGGCTGCGGATATCGAGGTGGATGTCACCCGTTTCGCCGGCAAGCGCGTATTTCGCTGCGGTACTGGCGTCGCCCTCAAGCAACCCGATGCGACCCTGGATCGCGCGCTGGAAGAAGGCGCGGTGCTCGCTGGAGGCGCCGCTGCCAGCGCAAGTGGTGAACAGAAGGGCGAGAAGGCTGGCGTCTACAAGCACCTGCTGACCGGCGTGTCCTACATGCTGCCGATGGTGGTGGCGGGCGGTTTGCTGATCGCGCTGTCGTTCGTCTTCGGCATCGAAGCGTTCAAGGAGGAGGGCACGCTGGCCGCCGCGCTGATGAAGATCGGTGGCGAAACGGCCTTCCAGTTGATGGTGCCGCTGCTGGCGGGATACATCGCCTATTCCATCGCTGATCGCCCAGGACTGGCGCCGGGGATGATCGGTGGGCTGCTGGCTGGCACGCTGGGGGCGGGCTTTATCGGCGGCATCATTGCCGGCTTCGTCGCCGGTTACGCGGCCAAGGCTGTCAGCCGCTGGATTCCCTTGCCAGGGAGTATCGAATCGCTCAAGCCGATCCTGATCATTCCGTTGTTGGCGAGCCTGGTTACCGGCCTGGTGATGATTTACGTGGTCGGCACGCCGGTGGCGCAGCTGCTCGCCGGGCTGACCGAATTCCTCGACACCATGGGCACCTCCAACGCCATCCTGCTCGGGCTGCTGCTCGGCACCATGATGTGCGTCGACCTCGGCGGACCGGTGAACAAGGCCGCTTATGCCTTCTCCGTCGGGCTACTCGCGTCCCAGAGTTACGCGCCGATGGCCGCCACCATGGCGGCGGGGATGGTGCCGCCAATCGGCATGGGCATTGCCACTCTGATCGCCCGGCGCAAGTTCGCCCAGACCGAGCGCGAAGCTGGCAAGGCCGCGCTGGTGCTGGGCTGCTGCTTCATTTCCGAAGGCGCGATTCCGTTCGCTGCGAAAGACCCGTTGCGGGTGATTCCGGCCAGCATCGCCGGTGGTGCGCTGACCGGCGCGCTGTCCATGGCCTTCGGCGCAAAGCTGCTGGCGCCCCATGGCGGGCTGTTCGTGATGCTGATCCCCAACGCCATCAATCACGCGCTGTTGTATCTGGCTGCAATCCTCGCCGGCAGCTTGGTAACCGGGGTGATCTACGCAGTAATCAAGCGGCCTGAAACGCAGCCGCTCAGTGTCGGGGCGACGGCGTAAGCAGTCGCAAAACGGCTGAACTAAAGCCCCGCCTATCGTATCCACTACAAGCTGGCGAGACTTTGTGTCAGAAAGTTTCGCCAGCTTTTTGCTTTTTGTTTTGAAGATGAATTGGCTGGAGAGCGTTGCATGAGTATCGATTACGGGCCGCGGCCCATGCGCATCACCCTGACCGCCGTGGTGGTCCTGCTGCTGGGAGCGCTGATGGCGGTCGGTGGCGGCTACCTCGCAATGCTGGGTGGCTCCTGGTACTACCTGCTGGCCGGCATCGGACTGCTGGGCGTGGCCGGGCTGTTGTTCGCTCGACGCCGCGCCGCGATCTGGCTCTACGCGGTGCTACTGCTGGCGACGCTGGCGTGGACGCTGTACGAAGTCAGCTTCGACTGGTGGCAGCTGGCGCCGCGAATCGACCTCTGGTGCATCCTCGGGCTCTGGCTGATTCTGCCGTTCATCAATCGTTACGTGGGCGGCCGACTGGTCTGGCGTGATGGCGCCAGTGGGTTGCTCGGCTTGGGGCTGCTGGCCGGCGCGCTGATCGCGGGGTACTCGCTGACCCAGGATTACCACTCAATCACGGGTGAATTCAGCGACGCGCAGATGCAGGGCTCGAATCCCGAGGGGCAGGCCGGTCGGGTTGCCAGCGAATGGAAAGCCTACGGCGGCTCCGACCGCGGCGATCGTTACTCGACGGCCGATCTGATCACGCCGGACAACGTCGGCAAGTTGAAAAAGGCCTGGGAGTTCCACACCGGTGACCTTTCCGGCGAGGGTGACCCCGGCGAGATCACCTATCAGGTGACGCCGTTGAAGGTTGGCGACAATCTGTTCATCTGCACGCCGCACAGCATCGCCATCGCCGTCGATGCCGACAGCGGTGAGGAGCGCTGGCGCTTCGACCCGAGCATCAACCGCGATGCCGAGTACTACCAGCACATGACCTGCCGTGGCCTGGCCTTCCATGACGCCAACGCCTACGGGCCCGCAGCGACGGCGCCGTCCGACCAGCCCGTAGCGCGTTGCGCGCGGAGGCTGTTTTTGCCGACTAACGACGGCACTCTGGTCGCGCTGGATGTCGAGGACGGCAAGCCGTGCGAGGACTTCGGCAATGCCGGCGTGGTGGATCTGAAGGCTGGACTCGGTGAGGACGCTTTGGGCGTTTACCTGCCGACTTCACCACCGGTGGTGACCGAGAAGCTGGTCATCGTCGGCGGCTCGATCACCGACAACGGCGCGGTGGATTCACCCGGCGGCGTGATTCGCGCCTACGACGTGCGCAGCGGCGAGCTGGTATGGAATTTCGACCCGGGTAACCCGGACGCCACAGAGCCCTTGCCACCCGGCGAAACCTACGTGCGCAGCACGCCAAACTCCTGGACCATCGCCACTGCCGACGAGTCGCTGGGGCTGGTCTACATCCCCACCGGCAACCAGACCCCGGACCAGTGGGCGCAGCCGCGCACGCCGGAGTCCGAGCGTTTCACCGACACCCTGGTGGCGCTGGACCTGGCGACCGGCCAGGTGCGCTGGGAATTCCAGACCGTGCACCATGACCTCTGGGACCGCGACCTGCCATCGCAGCCGACGCTGGTGGATATCGAAGGGCCGCAAGGCCAGGTGCCGGCCATCATCCAGCCGACCAAGCGTGGCGATCTGTACATCCTCGACCGCCGTACCGGCGAGCCGATCGTGCCGGTGGAAGAGATGCCCGTGCCCCAAGGCACTGACTACGGCGAGTTCACCGCGCCGACCCAACCCGCATCGGCCGTCAGCTACGCCCCGCAAGAACCGCTGCGCGAGCGTGACATGTGGGGCGGTACGCCGCTGGATCAGATGATGTGCCGAATCCAGTTCCGCAAGCTGCGTTACGAGGGCGACTTCACGCCGCCGTCGGAGCAGGGCTCGCTGATCTATCCGGGTAACGTGGGTACTTTCAACTGGCCATCGGTGGCGGTCGATCCGAGCCGCCAGCTGTTGTTCGGCGCGCCGAATTACCTGGCCTTCATCTCGACCATGGTCAAGCGCAGCGAGGTTGACCCCGATGAACGTACCGGCGGCGGCGAGACCGGCCTGCAGCCCAACCTGGGTGCGCCGTACATGGTGCGGCTGGAGCCGTTCATGTCGGTCATCGGCCTGCCGTGCCAGACGCCGCCATGGGGCTTCGTCACCGCGCTGGACCTGCGCAGCATGAAGAAGGTCTGGATGCACAAGAACGGCACCAGCCGCGACAGTGCGCCCTTGGGCATACCCTTCCCGGTGGGTACGCCAGCACTGGGCGGGCCGATCGTCACCGCCGGTGGAGTGGCCTTTATGAGCGGAACGCTGGATTACTATTTGCGCGCCTATGATCTACAGACCGGTAAGGAACTGTGGAAGGGCCGCCTGCCTGCCGGTGGCCAGGCGACTCCGATGACCTACGTGTCCGAGAAGACCGGCAAGCAGTACGTGGTGCAGATGGCCGGCGGGCATGGCTCGTTCGGCACCAAGCTGGGGGATTCCTTGATCGCGTGGACCCTTGAGGAGTAGGTGAAGTGGGGGCAGGTGGCGACGTCGACTGCGGCGCTCGACATAGCCACCAGCCCCTCACCCTAGCCCTCTCCCCGGAGGGGAGAGTGTTTGGGGTTAGGGGCGCGGGCCTCGATCCGGTGCAAGATTTCAGTCAGGACTCGGATTCAGGCCGGTGTATCGGTAATGCGCGGATTGGGTGCTGGGGTGAGAGCGTGCTGGTGGTGGTTGCAACTGCTTGATGGGCACAGCCCACGCTCACTCCCCTCGCTTGCTCTGCACGGCATGAGCACAAGTGATCCGGCTGCCTCAATCCAGCTCCCTCTCCCCATTGGGGAGAGGGTTGGGGTGAGGGGTACGGGTCTCAATCCAGCTCAAGATTTCAGTCAGAACACCCTCTAGATTCCGTATCACATCCAGATTGCTGCAGCGTAGAACCTCCAGCCCGTGGTGCTGCAGGTAGGCCGTGCGCAAACGGTCTTTCGCCCGACCAGCTTCGTCGAAGTGCTGACCGCCATCGAGTTCGACCACAAGTCGCAACTCTGCACAGTAGAAGTCCAGAACATACGGCGGACACGGATGTTGCCGACGAAATTTGAATCCTGCTAAACCGCGGTTGCGCAGCTGGCGCCACAGCAGGCGCTCGCACTCGGTGAGTTGGTATCGCAGGTGTCTGGCGAACTGGCGTTGTTCGCGGGAGGCGCGTTCGGTGGGCATACACGGTCCTTGTGAAAAGGCAGCCACTCGCTTCCATGCGAGAGCGCATCTAAATGAGCGCAGCGGCAGTAATGCGCAGAACCAACTACGCCTGCTGTACCCCGCAGCAGGCGCATTCTTGGGTCAGTGATGCTCGCGTGTCGCCCTGAACTTCACATCCGGCCAGCGCTCTTCCATCAGGCTCAGGTTCACCCGGGTCGGCGCCAGGTAGGTCAGATGGCCGCCGCCGTCAATGGCGAGGTTCTCGTAGGCCTTGTTCTTGAAGTCTTCGAGCTTCTTCTTGTCATCGCACTCGATCCAGCGCGCCGACCAGACGTTGATCGCCTCGTAGGCACACTCGACCTTGTATTCCTCTTTCAGGCGACTGGCGACGACGTCGAACTGCAGCACGCCGACCGCGCCGAGGATGATGTCGTTGTTGCGCTCGGGGAAGAACACCTGGGTGGCGCCTTCCTCGGCCAGTTCCTGCAGGCCCTGGCGCAGCTGCTTGGATTTCAGCGGATCCTTCAGGCGCACGCGGCGGAACAGTTCCGGAGCGAAGTGCGGGATGCCGGTGAAGCCGAGGTTCTCGCCTTCGGTAAAGGTGTCGCCGATCTGGATGGTGCCGTGGTTGTGCAGGCCGATGATGTCGCCGGCCCAGGCTTCCTCGAGCATCTCGCGCTCGCTGGAGAAGAAAGTCAGAGCGTCGGCGATGCGGACATCCTTGCCGATGCGCGCGTGGCGCAGCTTCATGCCTTTCTCGTACTTGCCCGAGCAGATGCGCATGAAGGCGATGCGGTCGCGGTGTTTGGGGTCCATGTTCGCCTGGATCTTGAACACGAAGCCGGTGAACTTCTCCTCGACCGGCTCGACCACTCGCTCGTTGGCCGCGCGGGGCAGCGGCATCGGCGCCCAGTCGACGACGGCGTCGAGCACGTGGTCCACACCGAAATTGCCCAGCGCGGTACCGAAAAACACCGGGGTCAGCTGACCATTGAGGAATTCGTCCTGGTCAAACTCGTGGCAGGCGCCCTGAACCAGTTCCAGCTGTTCGATGAAACGCTCGTACTCGTCGCCGATGTGCTTGCGCGCTTCGTCGGAATCCAGGTTCTGGATGATCTTGACCTCGGTGCGCTCGTGCCCGTGGCCCGGCGTGTAGACGATGATGTAGTCGTCCTTGAGGTGGTACACGCCCTTGAAGTCGCGGTAGCAGCCGATCGGCCATGTGATCGGCGCGGCCTTGATTTTCAGCACCGCCTCGATTTCGTCGAGCAGTTCGATGGGGTCGCGGATATCGCGGTCGAGCTTGTTGATGAAGCTCACGATCGGCGTGTCTCGCAGGCGGCAGACGTCCATCAGCGCGATGGTGCGTGGCTCGACACCCTTACCTCCGTCGAGAACCATCAGCGCCGAGTCCACCGCGGTCAGGGTGCGATAGGTGTCTTCCGAGAAGTCCTCGTGGCCAGGGGTGTCGAGCAGGTTGATCATGTGCTCGCGGTAGGGGAACTGCATCACCGAGGTGGTGATGGAGATGCCGCGCTGCTTCTCCATTTCCATCCAGTCGGAGGTGGCATGGCGGTCGGATTTGCGCGACTTCACCGTACCGGCAACGGCGATCGCCTTGCCCATCAGCAGCAGCTTTTCGGTGATGGTGGTCTTGCCCGCATCGGGGTGCGAGATGATGGCGAAGGTACGGCGCTTCGCGACTTCGGCGGCCTGAGTGGTCATCGGAATTAAGGAACCCGTCGACGAGTAGTCGGTCTGTCAAAAAAGGCGGCGATTATAGCGGCAAATGGATTTCGCTGCGGCCCGCACGGCTGCGGAAATCGCCGATTTGTGCAGTTTCCATGACGCTTTGTTTTGAATCGACAACAACTCGAAACGGATGCACCTTCGGGACGTTTTTTTGATTGATCTATGCCCCCCTTGGTCCTAAAGTTCGCGCCCGAACGTCCATGCTGGCAACGATCCATCCGGCTCAAGTACTGACGACGAGAGATCCTCCGTGATACTCGGCGACATGCCTTGGGAAGTAGGCGAACCAAAGTGGGGAAACTGATCAGGCGTTCTTGTCAGGGCTGATGCCCTCCATCCCTCATCCGACTTTTGTTTCCCGTTTTTTGGAGTCCCACGCATGACGGTCAAGATCGAAGACTATTACCCTCGCGCCACCTTCCAGAAGATGAAGGCATTTGCCGACCAGCACGAAACCCCCTTCGTGGTGATCGACACCGAAACCATCAGCAAGGCCTATGACGACCTGCGCGCCGGTTTCGAATTCGCCAGCGTGTACTACGCCGTCAAGGCCAACCCGGCGGTCGAGATCATCGATCTGCTGCGCGACAAGGGTTCGAGCTTCGATATCGCCTCGATCTATGAGCTGGACAAAGTAATGTCCCGCGGCGTTGGCGCGGAGCGCATCAGCTACGGCAACACCATCAAGAAAGCCAAGGACATCCGCTACTTCTACGACAAGGGTGTGCGCATGTTCGCCACCGACTCGGAAGCCGACCTGCGCAACATCGCCAAGGCCGCGCCGGGTTCGAAAGTTTATGTACGCATCCTCACCGAAGGCTCCACTACTGCGGACTGGCCGCTGTCGCGCAAGTTCGGCTGCCAGACCGACATGGCGATGGATCTCTTGATCCTCGCCCGTCAGCTGAAGCTGGAGCCCTACGGCATTTCCTTCCATGTCGGCTCGCAGCAGCGCGACATTTCCGTGTGGGATGCCGCCATCGCCAAGGTCAAGGTGATCTTCGAGCGTTTGAAGGAAGAAGACGGCATCGAGCTGAAGATGATCAACATGGGTGGCGGTTTCCCCGCCAACTACATCACCCGCACCAACAGCCTTGAAACCTACGCCGAGGAAATCATCCGCTTCCTCAAGGAAGACTTCGGCGACGAGTTGCCGGAAATCATCCTCGAGCCGGGGCGCTCGCTGATAGCCAACGCCGGCATCCTCGTCAGTGAAGTGGTGCTGGTAGCACGCAAGTCGCGTACCGCGGTCGAGCGTTGGGTGTATGTCGATGTGGGCAAGTTCAGCGGCCTGATCGAAACCATGGACGAGTCGATCAAGTTCCCGATCTATGCCGAGAAGAAGGGCGAAGTCGAGGAAGTGGTGATCGCCGGTCCGACCTGCGACAGCGCCGACATCATGTACGAGAACTACAAGTACGGCCTGCCGCTTAACCTGGCCATCGGCGACCGTCTGTACTGGCTGTCCACCGGTGCCTACACCACCAGCTACAGCGCCGTCGAATTCAACGGCTTCCCGCCGCTGAAGGCTTACTACATCTAAGCCGTAGACGATGAACGAACGCCCCGCATTGCGGGGCGTTTTCGTTTCTGTGCTTCGTTCACAGCAACCCGGCGCGTAGCTCGTCGCGTCGCCGCGCGTAGGCCTCGACGATATCGGCGATCTGAGGCAATTCGGCGGCCTGCAGGCTGGCCAGCGCGGTCTCGACGAACTTCAGGTGGCCAACCTCAAGCGCGCGGTCCAGCCAATGCCGGGCGGCGTCCCATTGCTGCTGGGTGAGCAGCACGGCGGCATGGCTGAACTGGCCGCGAAAGTCGCCAGCCTCCGCGGAACGTCGATACCAGCTGTGCGCCGCTGACACGTCGCGCGACACACCGCGGCCTTCTTCCAGGCAGCGTCCGGTCAGGTTCATCGACTTGGCGTGGCCCAGCTCGGCGGCCTGGCGGTATAGGCGATAGGCCACGGCTTCATCCTGTGAAACACCGCGACCGGTGGCGAGCAGATTGGCCAGGTTGTACATGCCCCAGTCCAACCCCATGTCTGCTGCGCGCCGGTACCGCTCGGCGGCGCGTGCGGGATTGGCCGGGCAGCCCCAGCCAAGCTCGTGGCAGCGTCCGGCCATGTTGCAGGCCATGGCGTGGCCGCGGCCGGCGGCGATGCCGAACCAGGTCAGGGCCAGTTCGGGATCGGCCTGGATGCCGCGGCCCTCCAGCAGGATTTGCCCGAGCAGCGCCTGCGCGTCGATTTCCGCGGTCGCGGCGGCCGCGAGGACCAGGCGTGCGGCTCGGTGCGGTTCCTCGGCCAGCTTGCCCAGCTGGTCGCTGTCGAGGGCTTCCTCACGGCGCAGAAGATGAGGCATCAGACCTCGACCCAGCGGCGCAGCAGGTTGTGATAGGTGCCGGTCAGTTGCACCAGGGATGGGTGCTCCGGCACATCGGCGGTCAGCTGCTGGATGGCTTGGTCCATCTCGTAGAGCAGCGTGCGCTGCGCATCCTCGCGCACCAGGCTCTGAATCCAGAAGAACGAAGCTAGCCGTGCGCCGCGGGTGACCGGCTCGACCTTGTGCAGGCTGGTGCTGGGGTAGAGCACCATGTCGCCGGCAGCGAACTTCACCCGCTGGGTGCCGTAGGTGTCGTGGATCACCAGTTCGCCGCCGTCGTACTCCTCGGGATCGCTGAAGAACAGTGTGGCGGACAGGTCGGTGCGCACGCGTTCGGCGCTGTTGCGTACCTGACGCACCGCATTGTCGATGTGATAGCCAAACTCGCCGCCTGCCGTGTAGCAGTTGAACAGGGGCGGAAAGACCTTGCTCGGCAGCGCGGCAGACATGAACTGCGGGTGCTGCCAGAGCCGTTGCAGCATGGCTTCGGCAATCTCGTGGGCGAGTGGGTCGTCCTCCGCCAGCTGCAGATTGTATTTGGCCTTGGCCGACTGATAGCCAGCGGTGACGCGGCCGTCCTGCCAGTTGGCCTGTTCCAGCGCGGAGCGAATACGGTCGGTTTCTTCACGGGAAAACACATTGGCAATGCGTAGGAGCATGGATCACCGACAGGATGTGGAATTGGCGAATGATATTAGTTTGCATTTAGGTGTTTCAGAATGCGACAGAATGTATCAGAATGCTACCTGCTAATAATAGCAATTCGCAGTTGCGTCAACTTCCAAGGATCCGCATTACATGTCGCGTCAGTCTCTAGAACTGGCCCAGCCACCTCGCGTGTTGGCTTCGGCTATTGGTGTCGCCCTTACCGCTTTCTCCGCTCCCTCCATGGCTCAGGTCGTCCCTGCCGCGTCATCGCCCAGCGAAGCGCCGGTTGCGCTCGATGAAGTGACGGTGATCGGTGAGCAGGAACAGGCCTACAAGGCCGATACATCCGCCTCGAAGAAATACACGGCATCGCTGCGCGAAACACCGAAGTCGGTCACCGTGATCACCGACCAGGTGATTCGCGACACCGGTTCGCTGACGTTGGTCGATGCCTTGCGCACCACTTCCGGCATCACCTTCGGTGCGGGCGAGGGCGGAAATCCGGCGGGCGACCGGCCGATCATCCGCGGCTTCAACGCCGAGAGCGACACCTTCATCGACGGCCTGCGTGACGTTGGCTCGCAAACCCGCG
The DNA here is from genome assembly GCF_003935375.1 of Stutzerimonas xanthomarina. Taxonomy (GTDB): domain Bacteria; phylum Pseudomonadota; class Gammaproteobacteria; order Pseudomonadales; family Pseudomonadaceae; genus Stutzerimonas; species Stutzerimonas xanthomarina_A. Next base: position 168,091 of record NZ_RHQM01000009.1, on the reverse strand, counting down.
AGATCTTCAACGTCGAGAGCATCGAAGTGAGCAAGGGGCCGGGCTCAGCCTACACCGGTGCCGGCTCCACGGGTGGCAGCCTCAATTTGATCAGCAAGACCGCCAAGCAACGCGACTTCGGCGATGCCAGCGTCACCCTCGGCTCGGACCAGACCCGCCGCTATACGCTGGATGTCAACCGCGTGCTCGATGACAACGTCGCCGGCCGTCTGAACCTGATGAAACACGAGGCCAACGTTGCCGGCCGCGATGGCGTGGATGTCAGTCGTTGGGGCGTGGCGCCGACCATCACCTTCGGCTTCGATACGCCGACCCGGGCGACGCTGTCTTACTACCACCTGGAAACAGACGATATGCCGGACTACGGCATTCCGCTGACCGTGGCTACGCCAGGCAATCCAGGTCGCGAGCCAGTGAGCGTGGATCGCGACAACTTCTACGGCCTTGAAAGCCGCGACTTCCGCGAGAGCACCACGGATGCCGGCACCATTCGGCTCGAGCACGACCTGAGCGAGAACCTGACCGTCTCCAACACCACGCGTATCGCCCGCACCACCCTGGACTACATCGTCACCAACCCGGACGACTCGCGTGGCAACGTGCCCAATGGACTGGTTTCGCGCTCTGCCAAGAGCCGCAATTCCGATACCCAGAGCTGGGTCAACCAGACCGATCTGACGGCGCGATTCGACACCGGCAGCATCGAGCACACCCTGGTGACCGGCGTGGAAATCAGCGATGTCGGCGTGCACAACCGACCCTACGTGGTCACTCCGGGCACCAGCGGCAACACCTGTTCGTCGGCGCACCTGACTTCGGGCGACTGCACCAGCCTGTCCAATCCGAGCTCCAAGGATGCCTGGACCGGCAGCATCGCGCGCAGCGCGGCGACGACCGATACCGACACCGAAACGCTGGCGGCCTATGTCTTCGATACGCTGAAGTTCAATGAGCAGTGGTCGCTGAACATGGGCCTGCGCTACGACGACTACGAGACGGAGCAGAAGGCCGTCTCCACCGCCGGTGTCGTCACCCGGCCGGAGAACAAGAGCCACTTCTGGAACTACCAGTTGGGTCTGGTCTTCAATCCGCTGCCCAATGGCAGCATCTACGCGGCGTGGTCGACCTCCAGCAACCCGTCCGGTGAGACCGGCGGCGAAGGTTCCGATGCGCTCAACGTGAATAACCAGGTCCTCGATCCGGAGCGCAACCGCAACTACGAGATCGGCACCAAATGGGATTTCTTCGACGAGCGTCTCGGCCTGACCGCCGCGCTGTTCCGCACCGAGAAGACCAACGCGCGGGTGACCAACGCCAGCGGCTTCCAGGAAAGCATCGGTGAAACCCAGGTCGACGGCCTGGAACTGGGCGCGACCGGCCAGATCACCCGTAACTGGCAGGTGTTCGCCAGCTATACCTACCTGGACGCCGAACTGGTCAAGTCCGGTGCCGCCAACGTCGGCACCCGTGCGGCGCCGGTATACGTGGAAGGGCTGTACGACGGTAACGAGGTGCCGAGCACGCCGAAGCACAGCTTCAGCTTCTGGAACAACTACAACCTCACCCAGGACCTGACCATCGGTGGCGGTGCGACCTACGTCGACTCCCGCTTCGGCGACACGGCCAACAACATCGAGGTGCCGGAATACTGGCGCTACGATGCGATGGCCGCCTATCGCGTGAGCAAGAATCTGGACCTGCAGCTGAACGTGCAGAATCTGACCGACAAGCGCTATTTCGATCAGGTCTACGGCAGCCACTATGCCCACGTCGCGGCCGGTCGTACTGCGTTACTGAGCACCAACTTCCACTTCTGATCCCGCTGTGAAAATGACAAAGGCCGCTCTTCGAAGCGGCCTTTGTCGTTATGGCGGACATCAATACAGGTCGCGGCGATAGCGTCCCTGCTCGCTCAGCTGTTCCAGCCGCGCCTGGCCGAGCAGACCGAGCAGGATCTGCTGCACTTCCTGCCCATGCCTTCCAGGCTGCCGCAAACGTAGATCGCCGCGCCCTGATCTATCCAGCGGCGCAGGTCGTCGGCCGCGTCCCGCAGGACTTGCTGCACATAGCGCTTCTCCGGCTGGTCACGAGAGAACGCCAGGTCCAGCCGCTCCAGCAGGCCGCTGTCGAGCCAATGCTGCAGTTCGTCTCGAAAGAAGAAGTCGTGGACGGCGTTGCGTTCGCCGAACAGCAGCCAGCTGCGTGAGCCTTGGGGAGCGGCTGCGCGTTCGCGCAGGTGCGCGCGCAATCCGGCGATCCCGGTGCCGTTGCCGATCAGGATCAGCGGTGTATCGACCGAGGGCCCATGAAAACCGGGGTTGCTGCGGATGCGCAGGGCGATCCGCTCGCCAATCGCCGCGTGACGGCACAGCCAGCCGGAGCCGAGGCCGAGCGTGCCGTCCGGATGACGAGCTTCGCGCACCATCAGCTGCACGGCGCCGTCCGCGGGTATCGAGGCGATGGAGTATTCGCGGTGCGGCAAGGGCGGCAGGGCCAGCAAGGCGGGCAGGTCGAGCGTGCGCAACACGTCGAGGTCCGGCAGGCGTAATCCGGCCAGCTGGCTTGCCAGACGCTGGCCATCGAGCCGCTGCTGCGGGTCGAGACCCAGCTGCTGCAGCAAGCGTTCCATGCGGGCCAGTTCGTGCTGCGGGCCGACCTCGACGATATCGCCGGCGCGCCAGCGTTGCTGATCGTCGACTGGCACGAGCGTCAGATGCTGCACTGGCGCGCCGGCACTGCCGGGGTTGAGGCAGCGGCGCTCGGTGAGCTGCCAGTGCCGATAGGGCGCCGGCAGCCAGTCGCTGAAATCGCTGTTGCCACTTAAATGGGCCAGCTGCTGTTGCCAGTGACGCAGCACGCCGGGATCGGCTCGGTCAGCTTCCAGCCGATCGAACAGTGGCGTGGCGCCGCATTGGCGCATTCGTTCATCCAGACGCTGGCTGAACGCACAGAAATGGCGGTACTGGCGATCACCGAAGGCCAGCACGGCATATTCGAGGTCCTGCAGCTGCAGGTTTGCCGTCCTCAGGCGCCGCTCGAAACGCGCGCCGTTGTCCGGCGCCTCGCCTTCGCCATAGGTGCTGACGACGAACAGGATGCGCCGCGCTGGCAGCCGGCTCGGCTCCAGCGCATTCAGCGGCAGCAGCTGCACGTTCAGGCCAGCTTCGCGAAGCTGCTCAGCACTGCGCTCGGCATAGAGCCGGGCTTGCCCGCCCTGGCTGGCATAGGTCACCACAAGCGCCGAGGTCGCGTCGGTAGATGCTGCTTTGCGGGGTAGCTGTCCACGCCAGCAATACAGCGACATGACCAGATAGACGAGGACGACCACGGCAACGCTGATCGCTCGCGGCGGCTGCCACCACAGCAGCAGCGCAGCGACCGCGAGGCAGCCGAGCAGCGGCGACAGGCGCCGGACGGATTGGAAAGGTCTGGGCAAGAAGCGAACTCGTTGCGGGGAATGCGCTATCGGGCGCTGCCTGAGCGTCAGTGCTCAGGCAGCGGGCTGGCGTCAGGGCGCCAGCACTTCCAGGGTTGCGCTGTAGCTGGCGCGTCGCTCGGTGGCCGGCTTGCTGACGCCCTTGTCGGTAGTGAGCTCGGCTTCCAGCCAGTACATGCCAGCTTCCGGCCAGGTGATGCTGGCCTTACCGGCCTTGTCGGTTTTCGTCCTGATCTCTCCCAGTTGGTCGCGGTAGCGGTTGCCGCCCGGGATCACGCTGATCTCGACATCCGCGGCCGGCTTGCCATCGAGCAGAAAGACGAACTCCGCCGCTTCGCCGGCGAACAGGTCGTTGGGGTGGGTGACGGGCTTGAGTTCCAGGCCCTGGCCGCTGGGCGCGAGTATGTCAGTGCTGGGCGCACCGGAGGTCACGAACAGTTCCATGCGGTTGCTGGTCTGGCTGACCTTGAGACCTTCGGCCTTGGCCGGGACGTCCTTGGCGAAGCTTTCCGGGGTGCCCATCCAGCGGCGCATCTGGCCGTTTTCCTTCCAGCTGGCGAACAGGCCGTTGTTGGCGACCGCCAGCTTGTAGGTGCCTTTCTGGCTCAGCTGCACATCGAAGGTGCTGCGGTAGCGGCCGATGGCGCCATTCTGTGCCGCGACCTTGGAGCCATCCGGCGCGATGATCTGCAGTTCCGGCACCGGTCGCCCGCGCATGCCCGGCGGGCCGCCCGCCGGCGCTTGGGCTGCCTCGCCAATGCCCTTGAGGCGCATCGGCACGTGTTCGAAATAGAACAGATCGTTGGAAACGGCGGCGTCGACGGTGATCCACGGTTCTTCCCCGGAGAGCACGGTGGCGGACGGCAGCATCCAGGCGCGGTGGGCCTGGGCCGACAGTGGCAGGCAGACGGCGAGGGCCAGGGCGGTCCATTTGATGGCGGTTTTCATGACGGGCTTCCTGTTCATGGGGTCAGCGTGAGGGTGATGGCGCCCAGCTCGCTCTTGCCCTGGGCTTGCTGTTCGGCGTTCTGCTGGGGCGGCCAGCTGAATGGGACGCGTAGCAGCTCGCGGCCGCCGACCTCTCGAGCCGCTTCGACCACCAGGCGGTAGTCGCCGGCTTCCAGCGTCTTGAACGGCGCCTGCCGGTCGGAGAACTGCAACCTGTGACTGCCCACGGCACGGGTGGCGCCGCTGACGCCATCAACAGGCATTTCCAGGCTGCGGCCGCTACGGCGCCACCACTGACGCAGATCCTTGAGCCACTTTTCACCTTCCTTGTCCTTGAGCTTGGTGTCGTACCACACCGCCAGATTGGCAACGTGGCTCTGGTCCGGGCGCTCGAGCCAGATGGCGACATAGGGGCGGTGGTACTCGGCGACATCCAGGCGGGGGATTTCCACGTCCAGCTGCAGGTCCGCCGCGTATAGCGGGGCGCTAAGCAGGGCGAGGGGGAACAACAGGCGTTTACGCATGAGCAGTCCTTAATGAATGAAGAGCAGCGCCAGCAGCAGCGGTATCACCAGCCCCAGGCCAACCAGGGGCCAGGTACCGGGGCGATTGCCGGCATGGCGTTGCAGGAGCAGCAGGCCGGTGAGGCTGAACACCACACAGGCAACGGCGAACAGGTCGATGAACCAGCTCCAGGCTTCGCCGCTGTGACGGCCCTTGTGCAGGTCGTTGAAGTAGGCGATCCAGCCGCGATCGGTCGACTCGTATTCCAGCTCACCGCTTTCCAGGCTCAGGCTCAGCCAGGCATCGCCGCCAGGGCGGGGCAGGGCGATGTAGAGTTCGCCATCGCTCCACTCGGCTTCGCGACCGGCCAACTGCACGTCCAGGGTCTGTTCCAGCCATCGCTGCAGGTCAGCTGGCAGACCGTCCTCCGGAGTGTCGGCCTGCAGACTGTTGAGCAGCCGCTCGGGCAGCTGCCCTTCGCGGATTTCCACCAGCGGTTTGCTCTCGATCTGCCCGGCGTGGTTCAGCGTGATGCCGGTGACCGCAAACAGCAGCATGCCGACCAGGCACAGCGCGGAGCTGATCCAGTGCCATTGGCGCAGAGTGCCGAGCCAGATATGCATGGTGGTCCTTGGCGTATGGGAGGGTGGGCGAATTCTAGGGCGACTGACGCGGCGATGCTAAAGATTTACAAACAGCATACATTCGCGTTTTTCATGATCCGTATGGGCGAGAAACAACAGAGCCGGGATGACCCCGGCTCTGTTTTGTCGCCTTCAGGTCAGAAGGTCAGGTTGGCTGACAGCCACAGGCGGCGGCCTTCTTCCACGATACCGGTGGTGGCGGCGCCGGAGTGGCTGTAGTCGGTGCCGTAGGCCGTGCCGTTTGCGCTCCCGCCATTGGAGTAGGTGGTGTAGGCCTTGCCGTCGATGAAGTCCTTGTCGAAGAGGTTGTAGATCGTCGCGTTGAGCGTCAGGTTCTCCGTAGCCCGATACGACCCGCCCAGGTGAAACAGTGTGTATGCCTTGGCGTTCTTGCCCAGCGTGTCGTAGATCGACTGGCTGGTGGAGTAGCTGCCGTCGGCGTTCGCGAGGTTGGCATAGCTGGAGGTGAAGCGCGCGCGCTCACCGCGGTACTCGCTCTTCAGCCACAGGCTCAGGCGGTCGGTGGTCTGCCAGTCGAGTTTGGCGTTGGCCAGGTGTTTGGGCGTGTTGGTCAGCGGCTCTCCCTGGTTATCGCCACTCTTCTGCTCGCTGTCGGTGTAGGTGTAGTTGGCGCTCAGTTTCCAGGCTGGTGCGAACTGCCAGCTGCCAGCCAGCTCCAGGCCACGGGTCACCGCTTCGTCGACGTTGATCTGCTGCGAGCAGGTGCCGTTGTTGTTGTCTGCGCACAGTGGATCGGTGATCGGGTCGCCGCTGGCGATCTTGTCCTTGAACTTGTTGTGGAACAGCGTGGCGTTGGCGCTGAAGCCGGTCAGGCTGTCGAAATAGGCACCGATCTCGGTACTGGTAGTCGTTTCGGGGTCCAGGTCCGGGTTGCCGATGGTGATGATGGAGCCCTGGCCGGTTACGCCATTGATGCCGCCGTGCAGGTCGTTCAGGTCCGGCGTCTTGTAGCCCTTGCTGATGCCGCCCTTGAGCGTCCAGCTATCGGTGGTGTTCCAGACCAGGTAAGCCCGCGGGCTGACATGTCCACCAAAGGACTCGTGGTCGTCATAGCGGGCGCCCAGGGTCAGGGCCAGGTCATCGCGCAGGCGCCATTCGTCTTCGGCAAACAGTGCCCAGGTCTTCTGCTCGAACTCCGTCTGGGCGATGCCATCGGTCATCTCGGCCTTCCACCATTGGCCGCCTACGGTGGCGATGTGTGAGTCGCCGATGGGGGCAACGAGTTTGGTGTCGAAGACCAGGTTGGTGGTTTTCAGCTCGCGATCGTCCCCGCCGATTGCCCCGGGTACGGCGGTCGGCGCACCGATGGCGCCGGGAATGGTCCGGCCAAAGGTTTCGGTGGTGTTGTGCATCAGGCTGGAATCCAGCGTGCCGAAGCCGAGGCGGCCGGTGTGGGTCAAGGCGATCTGTTCGCGCTCGAAGCGAAGCTCGTCGTCATAGCCGTTCGCTGCGGTATCCGGTGCGGTACAAGCCCTGTTCAAGCCGTCGAGGGTGCCGAGCTGGCATTCGTCGTTGTTGTATGCCTGTCGCCCACGCTCGATATCCAGCGCGAAGTCATGGTCCTGATGCGGGGTCAGAGCCAGGCGGGCGCCGATGTTCTGGTTGCGACCATCGACGGGTGAGGGGCCGCGCTTGCTGACATCAATGCCATTGCCGTAACTCAGATCCGACTCCTGGCGATCAAACAGGCTGCCGCGGACCTGCAGGCCGAGCAGGCCGTCGATCAGCGGACCACTGGCGTAGACACTGGTGTTGCGGGTGTCGCCGAAGTCGCGATCTTGCTGGTAGGTGTAATCCTGTGTCAGCGAGCCGGTCCACTCCTTGCCGACCTTGCGGGTGATGATGTTGATTACCCCGCCCATGGCGTCGGAGCCGTAGAGCGTCGACATCGGGCCACGGATCACTTCGATGCGCTCGATGGCCGACAGCGGCGGCATGAAGCTGGTGGAGGTTTCGTTGAAGCCGTTTGGCGTGACATTGCCTGCGGCGTTCTGTCGACGGCCGTCGATGAGGATCAGGGTGTACTGGCTGGGCATGCCGCGAATGCTGATGTTGAGCCCGCCGGTCTTGCCGGTGCCCTGGCCGATGTCGATGCCTTCCACGTCACCCAGGGCCTGCGCCAGGTTGTTGTAGCGCTTCTGCTGCAGGTCTTCACGGCTGATGACGCTGATGCTGGCCGGTGCTTCGGTGATCTTCTGTTCGAAGCCGGAGGCGCTGACGACCGTGTCGTTGAGCGTGACAGGCGCGTTCTGGGCGAGAGCCGTCCAGCTGCAGCCGATCATGGCGCAGGATAGGGCGGTACGTGCGAAGGGGATAGACATGCGGGCTCCTTGTAGCCGTCTCGTTGGCGACCGCATGATAATCATTCGTAAACGAGAATTTAGACTTTACTGCATTGGTTTCTCATCTGGGTCGTCAAATCGGTTGCCAGCCCTTGCACAGCGCGGGCTGGCTATTTGTAAGCGAATATTTAGAAGTGGTCCGAACGGTCAGTTTCGGTCACGGCATCTGAACTTCGATGACGCCGTCGGCGTTGATCGTGACCTGGCGAGTGCCCGCTTCGATTTCAGGGATGGGTGCCGATTCCATCATGTCCATCTTCATCGCGCTGCTGCGCATGACAGGTTGAAATCCGCCGCCGTTGAGGTTGAGGCTCACCAGCTTGTATCCGCTGCCGCCGAGCGCCTCGGTCGCGAGTTCGGCGCGCGCCTGGAACGCGGCGACCGCCTCCTTGAGCAGGGCATCCTCGTTCTGCTTGCGGATCGGGTCAGAGACACTGAAGTGCATGCTGCTCATCTTCAGGCTCTTCATCAGCTCGGCGGTCAGCTTCGACAGGCTGGCAAAGTTGCCGCTCTCCAGGCGCAGCTCGGCACGCTCCCGCCAGCCGGAGATCTGCTGGCCCTTGTCGTCATAGACTGGATAGCTGTTGCGGCTGCCTTGGCTGACGATCACATCCTTGCTCTGCCGAGCGGTCTGCAGCGCCTGGTTCAGCGCGCGGGTGGTCTCTGCCGCGAGCTGGGCGGGGTCGTTGTGTTGTGCTTCGCTGTAGAGCGTGACGTGCATGCGGTCATGGGCCACTTCGCTGCTGACCTCGGCGCGCAGGGCGACCTGGTTGTAGCGTGGTCCCTCGGCCATGGCGGGCAGGCTGACGAGGCTGGTGATCAGCGCCATGAGGGCTGCGCTGCGGAAGAGAGTTGGCTGCATAACGGATCCTTGGCATGTGCACCGGCCGGTGCGATAGCGCAAGACTCTACCTGCGCCAGTGAATGTATGCAGCTGCCCGTGCGTCGAGTTGCCGCATTTCGGTTTGGCCGCCAGAAGGCTTGGTTATACTCCGCCGAATTCTTGGAGACTCCATGTACACATCCGTCCCGCTGCTATCTGCCAGCCGGCAGAACCTTCGGCTTCTGACCCTTATTCGCATCGTGGTGCTGGCTGCACAGTCCGGCGCCGTGGGCGTGGCTTACGCGACGCAGATGCTGACGCTGCCTTGGCTGGCGCTGGGCATCACGCTGGCCGTGTCGGCGGTGCTCTGTCTGGGTACGGCACTGCGTTTGCGCGGCCCCTGGCCCGTCACCGAGCTGGAATACGCCGTGCATCTGGGCTGCGACCTGATGATCCACAGCGCGCTACTGTACTACTCCGGCGGCTCGACCAATCCGTTCGTGTCCTACTACCTGGTGCCGCTGACCATCGCTGCGGCAACCCTGCCGTGGCTTTATTCCATCGTGCTTTCCGGCCTGGCGCTGCTGGGTTACACGCTGATGCTGGTCTGGTACGACCCGCTCACCCTGCCACCCTTCGAGCGGGCGACGCTGCAGGTTTACGGCATGTGGCTGAGTTTCGCGCTGGCGGCCGCGCTGATCACGTTCTTCGTCGCGCGCATGGCCGAACAGCTGCGCCGACAGGAACAGCAGCAGGCCCAGCGCCGCGAGGAGAGCATGCGTGACCAGCAACTGCTCGCCGTGGCCACCCAGGCCGCTGGCGCCGCTCATGAACTGGGCACGCCGCTGGCAACCATGAGCGTGCTGCTCAAGGAGTTGCGCCAGGAATACAAGGACCCGCAGCTGAGCGAGGATCTCGGCCTGCTGCAGTCGCAAGTCCAGCTCTGCAAGGAGAGCCTGCGTCAGCTGGTCCGCGCCGCCGAGGCAGACCGGCGCCAGGCGGTCGTCGAGCAGACCGCACGCGAATGGGTCGACTCGGTCCTGCAGCGCTGGCACCTGATGCGTCCAGAGGCAACATTCCGCTTCCAGTGCGTCGGCCTTGGCAGTGCGCCGAAGCTGATGCCGCCGGCGGACCTCAGCCAGTCGCTGCTCAACCTGTTGAACAACGCCACCGATGCCAGTCCCGAGGATCTGGAAATACGTCTGGACTGGGATCCGCAGTGGATCAAGCTGACCATCCGTGACCACGGCGCCGGTGTTCCGCTGGCCATCGCCGAGCAGATCGGCAGACCCTTCATCACGACCAAGGGCAAGGGTTTCGGCCTTGGTCTGTTTCTCAGTCAGGCCAGCGTCACGCGCGCCGGCGGCACGGTGAAGCTCTACAATCACGAAGAAGGTGGCACACTGACCGAACTGCGCCTACCGCATGGTTCGGTACGCGCCTGATCCTGATCGTGACCAATGCGAGGAATGCACAGATGACCGACGAGTTGCAGCAAGAGGGTGAAGAACAACCTCACCTGCTGTTGGTGGATGACGATCCGACGTTCACCCGGGTAATGGCGCGCGCCATGAGTCGCCGGGGCCTGCAGGTCAGCATTGCTGGTTCTGCCGAGGAGGGCCTGGCCCTGGCCAAGCAGGATATTCCTGACTACGCAGTGCTCGACCTTAAGATGGAAGGCGATTCGGGCCTGGTGCTGCTGCCCAAGTTGCTCGAGCTGGACCCCGAGATGCGGGTGTTGATCCTGACCGGTTACTCGAGCATCGCCACAGCGGTGGAAGCGATCAAGCGCGGCGCCTGCAATTACCTGTGCAAGCCTGCCGATGCCGACGACGTGCTGGCGGCATTGTTGTCGCAGCATGCCGATCTCGACAGCCTGGTGCCGGAAAATCCCATGTCGGTCGATCGCCTGCAGTGGGAGCATATCCAGCGGGTGCTCAGTGAGCACGACGGCAATATCTCCGCTACCGCCCGTGCCCTGGGCATGCATCGACGGACCTTGCAGCGCAAGCTACAGAAACGTCCGGTGCGACGCTAACCGGCGTCATCGTCTCGCGGGGGCGGCGGTTGTCATCACACGACGCCCGAGCCCTCGCGTAACGCATGCTTTATGCTTGCGAGCTTTGTAGTTGCAGGCGTCTTCCATGCTCCCCCTCGTACTGCAAACCCTGAGCGTCACTGCGCCGGTGTTTGCCATGTTGTTTCTCGGTGTCGCGCTCAAGCGCCTCGGCTGGATCGACGCTGCGTTCGTGTATACGGCTTCGGCGCTGGTGTTCAGGGGCACCATGCCGACGCTGCTGTTCATCTCCATGATCAAGGCCGATCTGACAGCGGCGCTGCAGCCGGCACTGCTGCTCTATTTCGTGCTCGCCACAATTGCGACATTCACCGTGGCCTGGGTCTGGGCCTTGTGGCGTTGCCCGGCATCCGATCGCGGCGTGTACGTGCAGGGCGCTTTTCGTGGCAACAACGGCATCGTCGGTCTGGCGCTGGCCAGCAGCCTCTACGGTGACTACGGCCTGTCGGTTGGCGGTGTGCTCGCCGGGGTGGTGATTCTGGTCTACAACAGCCTCTCGGCGATGGTGCTCGCCATCTACAGCCCGGATGGACAGGTCGGCCCGAAAGAAATTTTGCTCAGCATCCTGCGTAATCCGCTGATCATTGGTGTGGTCGCGGCCGTGCCCTTTGCCTATTGGCAGATTGACTTGCCGGGCTGGCTGATGACCTCCGGTCAGTACTTTGCGCAGATGACCTTGCCACTGGCGCTCATCTGCATCGGCGCCACGCTGTCATTGGATGTGTTGCGCAAGAGCAGCGGCAGTGCGCTCAGTTCGAGCCTGATGAAGATGGTCTGGCTGCCGGCACTCGCAACCCTGGGTGCTTGGGCCTACGGCTTTCGCGATGCGGAGCTGGGTATCCTGTTTCTCTACTTTGCCAGCCCAACGGCGGCGGCGAGTTTCGTCATGGCGCGCGCGGTCAATTCCAATCATCAGCTGGCCGCGACCATCATTGTCATCACGACGCTGATGGCAGCGCTGAGCATCAACGCCGGGCTGTTTCTGCTGGGCTGGCTGGGCTGGATCTAGTCGAGACCTTGGCTGCGATTCGCCGCGCCGTTCGTCGCCAATGCGGCTCTCAGCTTAAGAATCGCGTCGCGATGGTCGTAATCGGTCATCAGGCCTCAGAAAAAAAAGTGCATTTGCGTCAAATTGCCCTGGACGTTCAACGGCTTGCCTAGCGAGGCAGCCGCTCCGTGTTCTAGGGAATCTCTCATGGCATTTTTCACACCTTCGAGCCGCTCGCTGACGCGTGACGACATCCGCGTGGTGAACCTGCGGCGCCTTGCGGTTCCGGGTTTTGCGCTGTTGCTGGTGCTGAGTCTGGGAAGCTTTGCCGGCGGTGTCTGGCTTGGCAGCGATCTGCGCACGCCGCACCTGGCCACGCATCAGAGTGATGTACCCGTCGAGGATGAGGACCGCTTTGCCATCGCCCGGGTCGGCGAGGTGGTCGGCCGGTTGAAAACTCTCGAATCCGATCTGCTCGCCCTGCAGCAGATGATGGATCAACAGCGTGTTCTGCATGGCCAGCTGTCGGCGCTGGACCCGACGCTGTTGCCCGTGCTGGTGCCGGCACGCACGGACGGCGCAGGGCAGGGCGGCGCGCTGTTGCCGCCTCGGGGCTGTTCGGGGGAACTGCTGGTCGATGCCGAGCGGCTGAGCCTTGCTCACCTGCAGCGCAGCGAGACCTCGGCGCGCTGCATGCGGGTGATGCTGGATGGGCTGATGCAGCAGGTCGCCGAGCGAAACGCGGCGCTCATGGCGATTCCGTCACGGCGACCGGTAGGCGAGGCGCGGCTGGGTTCGGCATTCGGCAATCGCGTCGACCCTTTCCGCAAGAAGCTGGCGTTCCATTCCGGGGTGGACTTCGCCTTGCGCAGCGGCTCCGAAGTGGTCGCTGCGGCGGGAGGCCGGGTGCGCTTCGCCGGCTACCGAGGCGCCTACGGCAAGTTGGTGGAGATCGACCATGGCAATCGCCTGGTCACGCGCTATGCCCACCTGTCTCGGCTGGATGTACGCCAGGGCGAGGTCGTCACGCCGGCACAGCGTATCGGTGCGGTGGGCTCGACAGGCCGATCCACCGGTCCTCATCTGCATTTCGAGGTGCTGCACAAGGGCCGCTTCGTCGACCCGCAGCGTTTCCTGGCCCTAGGTGATCTGGAGCGTGACAGCGATGGCCTGGCTGAGGACTAAACGCCCCTCCACCCGCGAGCTGCTACGCGCTGAGCACCGACTGCAGGCTGCGCGTAGCGTGCGTAGCGGAGGTTGGCTCATCTTTGCACTGCTCTGCGTGATCGGCGCGCTGCTGTTCCTGCGCAACCACGAGCACGCAGCTCATGCGCGGCAGCTCGAGGCGCTGACGCAGGACAGCCAGGCACTCAGGACCGCACTGGGGCAGAGCCGCTTGAAGCGTAAGGAAATCCAGGCCACCGAAGAGCAATTGCTAAGGCGAATAGCCACCCTCTCTGCGCAGGTCGAGCGGCTGCAGACCGATCTGGCTTTCTTCCGTCAGCAGAAGAAGGCCCGTTAACCTTTTTGGGAGTAGACGATGTTTCACAAGAAAAAGCCGGCACCACGCGTCACCATCGATCAATTTTCCAGCCTGATCTCCGGCAATCTGTCCCTGGACGGGGACGTGACCTTCGAGGAAGGATTGAAGGTCAGCGGCGAAGTGCGAGGCGATGTCTGCCACAAGCCGGGTACCCATAGCCTGCTGGCGCTGAGTGCCGAGGGACGGATCGAGGGCAACGTGAGCAGTTACGATGCGCTGATCGACGGCACCATCGTCGGCGATCTGGTGGTGGAGCATCTGCTCGAGCTGCATTCCAATGCACGCGTGCGCGGGAACATCCGCTATCGCCAGTTGAGCATGGAGAACGGCGCGGTGGTCGATGGCACCCTCAACCGCATGGGTGACGAAGAGGAGAGTGCCCAGGTGTTCGAGTTGCCGCGGCCTCAGGTCCGTGACGGCTGAGTGAGAGCGGGCCAGCCAGGCCCGCCGGTGGTTCGTCCTGTTGTCAGCGCTGGGTTTTCCAGGCGCGGCCGGCGATGACCAGCAGCGTGATCGCGGTCAGCGGCAGTGCATAGCCCAGCATGGCGTCGCCAAAGGTTTCCGCGAACGGGCGGCCGGTACTGGTCAGCACCAGGTACAGGGTGTAAGCCACGTAATAGGCGACGAACAGGGCGCCTTCCCAGCGCTTGATGCAGTAGCCGGCGAAGAAGATCGGCAGGCAGGCCACCGCTACCGCGATCATCACCGGGAAGTCAAAGGCTAGCGCGTTCGAAGACACACCGATCGCCTGCGGCGACACCAGCGAGGCCAGGCCGAGTACGCAGAGCAGATTGAAGATGTTACTGCCAACGATGTTGCCAACGGCGATATCGCGCTCGCCGCGGATGGCCGCCATGATCGAGGTGGCCAGTTCCGGCAGCGACGTGCCGATGGCGATCACGGTCAAGCCGATGACCAGTTCGGATAGCCCGAGCGCGCGGGCCAGGGCGACCGCGCCCTCGACGAGAAAGTTGGAGCCCACTACCAGCAGCACCAGGCCTGCGATCACTAGGCCAGCATTGATCAGCCCCGCATGCGGCTTGGCCGGCTCGTGCAGGCCGAACTCCTTGGCAAACTCGTCGTCGGCTTCCGCGGCCTTTTCGCGGCGACTGCTGATGATCAGGAACAACGTGTAGGCCACAACCCCGGCGAACAGCAGCGCACCGTCGATACGGCTGAGCTCGCCGTCCCAGGCCAGGCCGAAAGTCACCAGGCTGGCACCGATCATGATCGGCACGTCCAGACGGATCAGTTGACGCGATACCACCAGTGGTGCGACCAGTGCGGTCATGCCGAGAATCAGCAGCACGTTGGCGATGTTGCTGCCCACGACGTTACCGATCGCGATGTCACCGCTGCCATTGAGTGCGGCCTGCACGCTGACGGCCGTCTCCGGCGCGCTGGTGCCGAAGGCGACCACGGTGAGGCCAATGACCAGTGGGGAGATGCCGAACTGGGCGGCGAGTTTGGCTGCACCTCGCACCAGGACCTCCGCGCCGGCAACGAGCAGCACCAGGCCGGCTATGAGGTAGACAAAGGTCATCAGGGTCACGATGGGGCGCTCCGCAAAAAATCCAGAAAGTGGGTGTTTCAGCGCTGGTGTTGCCAGGCGCGCAGGAAGATCACCAAAAGCGTGACGGCCGTCAAGGGGAACGCGAACCAGAGCATCGCGTCGCGCAGCAGCTCGATGGCACCCAGGCCGGTGGCGAACATCACCAGGTACAGGGTGTAGGCCAGGTAATAGGCGAAAAACATCAGACCTTCCCAGCGCCGTATGCAATACCCGGAAAAGAAAATCGGCAGGCAGGCGACGAACACGGCCAGCATTACCGGGAAGTCGAAGGACTGCGCATTGGGGGAAATGGACAGGCCTTCCGCGGCCACCGCGGCGCCGGCGCCGAGTACCAGCAGCAGGTTGAAGATGCAGCTGCCCACCACATTGCCGACAGCAATGTCGCGCTCCCCCTTGATGACCGCCAGCACCGAGGTCGCCAGCTCCGGCATCGAGGTGCCGACCGCAACCACCGTCAGGCCGATGACCAGCTCGGAAAGACCGAGCGCGCGCGCAAGGCCAACGGCACCTTCGATCAGCAGATTCGAGCCTCCCACCAGCAGCCCCAGGCCGAGCAGGATCAGCAGCAGCTGGAGCACCCAGGCATAAGGCTTGTCGCCAGCGTCCGGGCCGAACTCGGTGTCGAATTCATCGACGCCTGGTCCCGGCTTGTCCCGCTTGCTAGCGAGGACCAGAAACAGCGTGTAACCAATCAGGGCAACGAGCAGCAGGATACCGTCCAGTCGGCTGATGCTGCCGTTCCAGGCCAGTCCATAGCAGAGCAGGCCGGCGCCGATCATCACTGGCACATCGAGGCGGATCAGTTGCCGGGATACCACCAGCGGTGCGATCAGTGCGGAAATGCCGAGAATCAGCAGGATGTTCGCGATGTTGCTGCCGATCACGTTGCCTACTGCGATGTCACCGCTGCCATTAAGTGACGCCTGCACGCTGACGGCTGTTTCCGGGGCGCTGGTGCCGAAGGCCACCACCGTCAATCCGATGATCAGGGGCGGAATGCCGAAGCGGCTGGCCAGTTTGGCCGCGCCGCGTACCAGCGCTTCGGCACCGACGACGAGCAGTACCAAGCCGCTGATGAGGTAGCCAAAGGTAATCAGCGACATGCGGGCGCTCCCTTGGCTTGGGTAGCGCAGTCTGTGCTCTGTGACATCACTGCAGGTGCCTGTTCCTTCATGGGAGGGTTTCGATACGCACGCGGATCACGCCGCTCTTGAGCATGTCCAGTTGTGCCGCCGCGGCGCGGGAAAGGTCGATGATGCGGCCGCGGCGAAATGGTCCGCGGTCGTTGATACGTACCACCACCTGCTTGCCGTTCTGCTCGTTGGTGACCCGCACCCGCGTGCCGAAAGGCAGGCTGCGATGGGCCGCCACCAGCGCGTTCTGATCGTGGGTTTCGCCGTTGGCGGTGCGTTGGCCGTGATGCATCCGCGCGTAATAAGAGGCCTTGCCGCTCTGGCTGAAGCGCTCTTGCGTGGTCGGTGGTGCCTTGGCGGGTTGGGCCGGCTGGCGATCTGCGCAGCCGCTGACCAGCAAGACCAGCAACAATAGGGCGGTGAAGCGTGTCAGGCGCATGAACAATCCTTCCGTTGGGTCGATCGCTGAGTCGGCGATGGCCCGCGGCAGGTGTCGTGACGTTGTGGCGATGCCGGGAGCGGTGATGCAGCGATGTCCGCGGTTGCAGCAGGGGCAACCGCGGAGGGCCATCGCTCAGCTTAGCCTTCGAGTTTTTTCTTCAGCAGTTGGTTCACCTGGCCAGGGTTGGCCTTGCCCTTGGAAGCCTTCATCGCCTGGCCGACGAAGAAGCCGAACATCTTGCCGCGCTTGGCTTCGTCGCTGGAGCGGTACTGTTCGACCTGCTCGGCATTCGCTGCCAGCACTTCGTCCAGCATCGACTCGATGGCGCCGGAATCAGTGACCTGCTTGAGGCCCTTCTTCTCGATGATCTCGTCAGCCGAACCTTCGCCGGCGGCCATGGACTCGAAGACCATCTTGGCGATCTTGCCACTGATGGTGTCGTCCTTGATGCGAAGGATCATGCCGCCCAGCTGCTCGGCGCTAACCGGTGACTGCGCGATCTCCAGGGCTTCCTTGTTGAGCAAGCTGGACAGCTCGCCCATCACCCAGTTGGCCGCCAGCTTGGCATCGCTGCAGGTGGCATTGACCTGTTCGAAGTAGTCGGCCAGTTCACGGCTGGCCGCCAGCACGTCGGCGTCATAGGCCGACAGGCCGAACTCGCGCTCGAAGCGTTCGCGTTTCTGTACCGGCAACTCGGGCAGGCTGGCGCGGACTTCGTCGAGGAAGCTCTGCTCGATCACTACGGGCAGCAGGTCGGGGCAGGGGAAGTAGCGGTAGTCGTTGGCTTCTTCCTTGCTGCGCATCGAGCGCGTCTCGTCCTTGTTCGGGTCGTACAGGCGGGTTTCCTGCACCACCTTGCCGCCGTCCTCGATCAGCTCGATCTGCCGCTGCACCTCGTGGTTGATCGCCTTCTCGATGAAGCGGAAGGAGTTGACGTTCTTGATCTCGGCGCGGGTGCCGAACTCGGCCTGGCCTTTCGGCCGCACCGAGACGTTGCAGTCGCAGCGCAGCGAACCTTCGGCCATGTTGCCGTCGCAGATGCCGAGGTAGCGCACCAGGGCGTGGATCGCCTTGACGTAGGCGACCGCTTCCTTGGCCGATCGGATGTCCGGCTCGGAGACGATCTCCAGCAGCGGTGTGCCGGCGCGGTTCAGGTCGATGCCGCTCATGCCGTGGAAGTCTTCGTGCAGGCTCTTACCAGCGTCTTCTTCCAGGTGCGCGCGGGTGATGCCGATGCGCCGCGTGCTGCCATCTTCCAGGGTGATGTCCAGATAGCCCTTGCCGACGATGGGATGGTCCATCTGGCTGGTCTGGTAGCCCTTGGGCAGGTCGGGGTAGAAGTAGTTCTTGCGCGCGAAGACGTTCTTCGGCGCGATCTCGGCATCGATCGCCAGGCCGAACTTGCAGGCCATGCGCACGGCTTCGGCATTGAGCACCGGCAGTGTGCCGGGCATGCCGAGGTCGACCAGGCTGGCCTGGGTGTTGGGCTCGGCGCCGAAGGTGGTGGCGCTGCCGGAAAAGATCTTCGACTGGGTCGCGAGCTGTGCGTGAATCTCCAGCCCGATCACGGTTTCCCATTGCATCTTCAATCTCCTCAGAATCCGGCCGGGGCGCGCATGTGCCAATCGGTGACTTGTTGATACTGGTGCGCCACATTGAGCAGGCGCGCTTCCTGGAAGTACGGCGCCAGCAGTTGCACACCCACCGGCAAGCCATCAATGAAGCCGGCCGGCATCGACAGGCCCGGAATGCCCGCCAGGTTGGCGGTGATGGTGTAGATGTCTTCCAGATAGGCCGAAACCGGATCGGCGTTCTTCTCGCCCAGCTTCCAGGCCAGGTTCGGCGTGGTCGGGCCGAGGATCACGTCGACCTGCTCGAAGGCAGCGACGAAGTCCTGCTTGATCAGGCGGCGGATTTTCTGCGCCTTGAGGTAGTAAGCATCGTAGTAACCGGCGGACAGCGCGTAGGTGCCGACCATGATGCGCCGCTTGACCTCGTCACCGAAGCCTTCGGCGCGCGAGCGCTTGTAGAGGTCGGTGAGGTCGACCGGGTTTTCGCAGCGATAGCCGAAGCGTACGCCATCGAAACGCGAGAGGTTGGAAGAGGCCTCGGCTGGCGCGATCACGTAGTAGGAAGGAATCGCATGCTGCATGTTCGGCAGGCTGATTTCCTTGACCGTGACGCCGAGCTTCTTCAGTTCCTCGACGGATGCCATGACGGCGTCAGCGATCTTCGGATCGAGGCCGGCGCCGAAGTACTCCTTCGGCAGGCCGATGCGCAGACCGGCGAGCGGGTGGCTCAGCGCGGCGAGGTAATCGTCCAGCGGCTGGTCGACGCTGGTGGAGTCCTTGGCGTCGAAACCGGCCATTGCCGACAGCAGCAGTGCGCAGTCTTCGGCAGTGCGTGCCATTGGGCCGCCCTGATCGAGACTCGATGCGTAGGCGACCATGCCCCAGCGCGATACCCGGCCGTAGGTCGGCTTGAGGCCGGTGAGGTTGGTCAGCGCAGCCGGCTGGCGGATCGAACCGCCGGTGTCGGTGCCGGTCGCGGCAGGCAACAGTCGTGCGGCGATGGCCGCGGCGGAACCGCCGGAGGAGCCGCCGGGTACCCGGGTCAGGTCCCAGGGGTTCTTCACCGCGCCGTAATAGCTCGACTCGTTGGCAGAGCCCATCGCGAATTCGTCCATGTTCAGCTTGCCGAGGGTAACCGTGCCGGCAGCTGCGAGCCGTTCCACCACGGTGGCATCGTAGGGCGCATTGAAGTTGTCGAGAATCTTCGAGCCGCAGCTGGTGCGGATGCCCTGGGTGCAGAACAGGTCCTTGTGGCCGATCGGTGCGCCGAGCAAGGCGCCGTTCTCGCCGGCGGCGCGACGCGCGTCGGCGGCCTTGGCCTGCGCGAGGGCAAGCTCGTCGGTCACGCTGATGAACGCGTTGAGCTGCGGGTCGAGCTGCTCGATGCGGGCCAGCAGGGTGCGCGTCAGTTCCTCGGCGGAGAAGTGCTTCTCGGCGAGGTTGCGGGCGATCTCGGCAAGCGTCAGGTTATGCATGTCGGAATCCTTCATCATCACTCGATCACTCGCGGAACCAGATAGAGGCCTTCTTCCACGGCGGGTGCGATGGCCTGGTAGGCATCACGCTGGTTGCTCTCGGTGACTGCATCGGCACGCAGGCGCTGGGTGGTTTCCAGCGGGTGGGCCAGCGGCTCGATACCAGTGGTGTCGACCGCCTGCATGCGGTCGATCAGGCCGAGGATATTGTTGAGGGTCTCGGTGGTGCGGGGCAGGTCGGCTTCAGACAGGCCCAGGCGGGCCAGATGAGCGATCTTCTCCACCTCGGTGCGTTCAAGCGCCATCGGGTATCTCCAGCGGAAAGCGAATCGGGACTGCACCTTCCGTCGACTGGACGGGGCGCATGGCAGCACGGGACGAGCCGCGGCAATGGGCTTTCTGGCCCGGAAAAGCCGTCAATCTTACATGCCCGAGGCGGTTATCGGTAGCGTGGACGCGGTGCGCGGCCTTAGGATGAGCGGCGACCACCGTCATGCGACCTGGCACGCAATGCCTCATTTCTGGCGCCACGCGGGCGGACTCTCGCCTTGCCCTAACTTCGCACCATTGTTAGAGTTTGCGGCACTTTTTTCCCCACGCGTTTGCCCCAGGGCCCTTTTCCCATGTTCAAGAAACTGCGTGGCATGTTTTCCAGTGATCTGTCGATCGACCTGGGCACTGCCAATACCCTTATTTATGTGCGCGATCGCGGCATTGTTCTCGACGAACCCTCTGTAGTCGCCATTCGTAGCCACGGCAACCAGAAGAGCGTTGTCGCCGTCGGCACCGAGGCCAAGCGCATGCTGGGCCGTACCCCGGGCAACATCAACGCGATCCGTCCGATGAAGGACGGTGTGATCGCCGACTTCAGCGTCTGCGAGAAGATGCTGCAGTACTTCATCAACAAGGTGCACGAGAACAGCTTCCTGCAGCCCAGCCCGCGCGTGCTGATCTGCGTGCCCTGCAAGTCGACCCAGGTCGAGCGTCGTGCCATTCGTGAGTCCGCACTCGGCGCCGGTGCTCGCGAAGTGTTCCTGATCGAGGAACCGATGGCCGCTGCGATCGGTGCCGGTCTGCCGGTGGACGAGGCCCGCGGCTCCATGGTCGTGGACATCGGTGGAGGTACCACCGAGATCGCGCTGATCTCCCTCAACGGCGTGGTCTACGCCGAATCCGTGCGAGTCGGCGGTGATCGTTTCGACGAATCCATCGTGACCTACGTGCGCCGCAACTACGGCAGCCTGATCGGCGAATCCACCGCCGAGCGCATCAAGCAGGAAATCGGTACCGCCTTCCCGGGCGGCGAGGTCCGCGAAGTGGACGTCCGTGGCCGCAACCTGGCCGAAGGCGTGCCGCGCAGCTTCACCCTGAATTCCAACGAAGTGCTCGAAGCCCTGCAGGAATCGCTGGCGACCATCGTTCAAGCGGTCAAGAGCGCGCTGGAGCAATCTCCGCCGGAGCTGGCCTCCGACATCGCCGAGCGCGGCCTGGTGTTGACAGGCGGCGGCGCGCTGCTGCGTGATCTGGACAAGCTGCTCGCCCAGGAAACCGGTCTGCCGGTGATCGTCGCCGAGGAGCCGCTGACCTGCGTCGCCCGTGGCGGTGGTCGCGCGCTGGAGATGATGGATCGTCACGCTATGGACCTGCTGTCCACGGAGTGAGCCTGCGCCGCTGCGCTCATGACAAGCCGAAAGATCCGGTCGCACCGGCTTTCGGCTTGTCGCGTTTAGTCTCAAGCTTTTACTCGTGAGGTAGTTGCAATCAAGCCGCTATTTGCCAAGGGACCTTTGCTCGGTGTGCGCCTGTTGGTGTTCGTCGTGCTTTGTGTCGTGCTGATGGTGGTGGATGCACGCTTCGACGCGCTGAAGGCGGTACGCAGCCAGATGGGGCTGGTACTGACGCCGTTCTACTGGGTCGCCGACATGCCGGTGCGGATCTGGAGAGGTGCGACCGAGCAGATCGCCAGCAGCAGCAGCCTGATGGCCGAGAACGAGAAGCTCAAGGCCGAGGCGCTGCTGATGCAGCGGCGCCTGCAGAAGCTGGCGATGCTCACCGAGCAGAACGTGCGCCTGCGCGAGTTGCTCAACTCGGCGGCGCTGGTGGATGACAAGGTCATCGTCGCCGAACTGATCGGACTGGACCCAAACCCGTTCACCCATCGCATCCTGATCGACAAGGGCGAGAAGGACGGCGTCTTCATGGGGCAGCCGGTGCTCGATGCCAGCGGCCTGATGGGGCAGGTCGTCGAGGTGCTGCCGTATGCCGCGCGCGTGCTGCTGCTGACCGATGTCACCCATAGCATTCCGGTGCAGGTCAACCGCAACGGACTGCGTGCGATCGCCGTGGGCACCGGCAATCCGGACTATCTCGAGCTGCGCCATGTGGCCGAAACGGCTGATGTCAAAGCAGGAGATTTGCTGGTCAGTTCCGGGCTCGGTCAGCGATTCCCTAGCGGCTATCCGGTGGCGCAGGTGACCGAGGTGGTGCACGGCTCCGGCCAGCCGTTCGCCATCGTACGTGCGGTGCCGACCGCCATGCTCAATCGCAGCCGCTATCTGATGCTGGTCTTCAGCGATTCGCGGACGCCGGAAGAGCGGGCCGCCGACGCTGCCGAGGCCCAGGCCGATGCCGATCAGAAAGCCGCTGCCGAAGGCGCGGAGGCAGCCGCACCTGCGCCCGCACCTGCTGATGAGGCGGGGGCTGAAACGAGCGATTCCGAGCAGGCGCCCGCCGCTCCGTCGTCGACAACGGTATCGGAGGAGGCGCAATGATCAGCGGGCGGCCAAATAATGGATGGGTCATCTGGTTCAGCCTGACGATCGCGCTGCTGCTCAGCGTCGCGCCCATGCCCGGCAGCGCGGAGATCGCACGGCCGCTATGGCTGGGGTTGGTCATCGCCTTCTGGTCGTTGGTTCTGCCGCATCGCGGTGGGCTGGGCGCCGCGTTCTGTTTCGGGCTCGCGCAGGACGTGCTGGCCGGCACGCTGTTCGGCCAGAGCGCCTTGCCGCTGATTCTGATCGCTTTTCTGGTGCTGAGCCTGCAACAACGCCTGCGCATGTTTCCGCTGTGGCAACAGAGCATGGTGCTGCTGGTTGTGCTCGGCCTCGCCCAGTTGGTGCAGCTCTGGCTGAACACGCTGACCGGTAATCGGCCGCCGACGCTGCTGTTCCTCGTGCCTGTGCCGATCAGCGCATTGCTCTGGCCTTGGGTTTATGTCGCGTTGCAGGGGCTGCGTCAGCGATTTGCGGTGTATTGACCAACGCCCGGTCGATTTCGTCCGTCGTACTCTGCGCTGAAAAAATCTGATCTTTTGTGTGGGTTTGTGCCGCCGGGCACGGCTTACGCCTTGCTGCTCCAAAGCAATTCTGAAATCATGCTGCCGCTATGGCGTTCCGCCATTACTGGTTTCTGCTTCAGAAGACGATAAGCACAACAGCACGGGCGATGAGTATGGAAGCTGGCAGTTCGATTTTTTCCAGGCCGCAAGGCTCTCGTGGCGCCCGTGCGGTGCTGGCTGCCGGCGCGGTAGGGTCGCTGCTGATGACGCTGGTCATGAGCACTGGTTACTCTCAGGCCGATAGCGCCCCGCAGGCCCCTCAGTTGGCCAAGCTGTCGGCCCCAGGTACGCTCTCCACCGTTACCGCTCCCTCTGAGTCCGCTGCCGATTCGCCTCGCGCCGAGCAGCTGGCCGGCAAGATTGCAGAGCTCGACGCCATTCTCCTTGAAAAGCAGAAGCTTGAAGATGCGCTGCGAGCCGAGAAGAGCGAGCTCGCTGCCGTGCAATTGCAGCTGGCCAACAGCAAGAAGCTGATTCGCCTGGAGGTCGACGACTTCCTCGGTCAGAGCGCCGAGCGCAAGCGTCTCGATGAGCTGCTGGACGAGCACAAACGTAGTGCCGAAGCCGAGAAAGCCATTGGCGAACGCGTCGAAGCTCTGGAGAAGGATCTCGGCAGCCAGCACCTGAAGTTCTCGCTTGCCGCGCGTGACGTCGATCGTCTCAAGACCCAGCTGGCGGCCGAGGTTCGCGAGCGCAACAGCAAGAAGATTCAGGCCATTGCCCGCAAGCTGGACAAGACCATTCGCTTCGAGCAGTCGGTTTCATTCCGCTGTTCCGCCAGCAAGAGCCTCGCGGCCTGCCTGGCCGAGCACCGCAACGATGGTCAGATGTCGCAATGGGTGCTGGAAAACTACCAGCGTGTGCTGGCCGAGGATATCCGCGAGCAGATTGCCGATGTCGACCTGGATACCGCCTGGTACCGCTACCGCACACGTACCGATTTCGCCCAGGCAAGCATGAGCCTGGACGGCACCGTCAACGCGCAGATGAACGTCGAGGCGACCATTACGGCGAAGAAGATGATGCCGTGCGCGATCCTCGATGTGCCCTACGAGCAATGCGACAGCAAGACCCACTCGCTGATCGTGCGTAGCAACAAGTACGACGATCGGGTCCGCATCAACGACCAGGAGCATGGCGCCACGCCGGTTTCGCTGGTACTCGACAGCGGTGTCTATGACATTCAGGTCACCTCCGGTGGCATTACCCAGAAGCGCACGCTGTCGCTCAAGGGTGATCAGGTGGTCAACTTCAAGTTCTGATCCATGCCCGGCGTAGTCCTTACGCCGGTCCTCTGCGCCTTCCTCGACGTACCCCGGATATGCGACGCTGTCGCTTTACCGTCTGAGGAACTGCCATGGGCGCTCTGTTTCTTGCCTCGGCATCACCCCGCCGCCGCGAATTGCTCGCGCAGATCGGCGTGCCGTTTTCTCTCGTCAGTGTTTCCGTCGATGAAACGCCCTCGCCAACCGAGTCGCCCGAGGCGTATGTCGAGCGCGTTGCGCGCGACAAGGCGCTCGCCGGGCTCGTTAGTCTGGGGGATCGCGACGGCTGCGTGCTGGGTGCCGACACCAGCGTGGTGCTCGATCAGCATATTCTCGGCAAGCCTGCCGACCGTGCCGACGGGCTCGCCATGCTGGCGGCGCTATCCGGGCGTACGCACCGGGTCATGACCGCCGTCGCGCTGGCCAGTCGAAGTGCCTGCGAGGTGCGTGTGGTCATCAGCGAGGTGACCTTCCGTACCATCGACGAAGCCGAAGCAGAACGCTATTGGGACAGCGGAGAGCCGGCGGACAAGGCGGGCGGTTACGCCATCCAGGGCTGGGGCGCAGTGTTCGTCAGCCAGTTGCACGGCAGCTATTCGGCGGTGGTTGGCCTGCCGTTATGTGAAACGGCGCAGCTGATCGACGCCTTCGGACTTCCACGTTGGACCAAAGGCTCAAGCTAGAGCCCGTGGCTTCGGCGCGCAGGCCGGTTAGAATCGACTCAACCACCAGCTAGCGCTGCACATCAAGCCACCGCCGAGAACAACAATGAGCGAAGAAATCCTGATGAACATCACCCCCATGGAGTCGCGGGTGGCGGTGGTGGAGAACGGTGTCCTGCAGGAGGTGCATGTCGAGCGCACCCAGCGCCGCGGCATCGTCGGCAACATCTACAAGGGCAAGGTGGTGCGCGTCCTGCCGGGTATGCAGGCGGCGTTCGTCGACATAGGGCTGGATCGCGCCGCGTTCATCCATGCTTCCGAGATTTCCGCCCGCGAGGGTAATGCGGTCGAGCCGATCAACGCCCTGGTTCACGAAGGCCAGAGTCTGGTGGTGCAGGTCACCAAGGACCCCATTGGTACCAAGGGCGCGCGCCTGACCACGCAGCTGTCGATCCCATCGCGCTACCTGGTGTACATGCCGCGCACCAGCCATGTCGGCATTTCCCTGCGTATCGAAGATGAAGCCGAGCGCGAGCGGCTCAAGCAGGTCGTTGCCGAATGCGTTGAGGCAGAGGGCATCCAGGAAGCCGGTGGCTTCATCCTGCGTACCGCGGCTGAAGGGGCCGGCAGCGACGAGATACTCATGGATATCCGCTATCTGCGCCGTCTGTGGGAGCAGATCGCCAGTCAGATCAAGACCGTCGAAGCGCCCACGATGATCTACGAAGACCTCTCTCTGGCCATGCGGACCCTGCGTGATCTGGTCAATCCGCGGATCGAGAAGATCCGTATCGATTCGCGGGAGAATTTCCAGAAGGTCACCCAATTCGTCGGCGAGCTGATGCCCGAGCTGGGCGACCGCCTCGAACACTATCCGGGCGAGCGGCCGATCTTCGATCTCTATGGCGTCGAGGACGAGATCCAGAAGGCGCTGGAGCGCAAGGTCATGCTCAAGTCCGGCGGTTACCTGATCATCGATCCGGCCGAGGCGATGACCACCATCGACGTCAACACCGGTGCATTCGTCGGTCATCGCACGCTGGAAGAAACCATTTTCAAGACCAATCTCGAGTCGGCCACTGCCATTGCCCGCCAGCTCAGGCTGCGCAATCTGGGCGGCATCATCATCATCGACTTCATCGACATGGAGGACGAGGAGCATCGTCGCCAGGTCCTGCGCACGCTGGAGAAGCAGCTCGAGCGCGATCACGCCAAGACCAACATCATCGGCATCACCGAACTCGGCCTGGTGCAGATGACCCGCAAGCGCACCCGCGAAAGCCTCGAACAGGTGCTGTGCGAACCCTGCATGTGCTGTCAGGGGCGCGGCAAGCTGAAGACGCCGGAGACCGTCTGCTACGAGATATTCCGCGAGATCCTGCGTGAGGCGCGGGCCTACCAGGCGGAAGGCTACCGGGTGCTGGCCAATCAGAAGGTGATCGATCGTCTGCTCGACGAGGAGTCGGGCAATGTCGCCGACCTGGAGGCCTTTATCGGTCGCTCGATCAAGTTCCAGGTGGAAAGCATGTACTCCCAGGAACAGTATGACGTGGTGTTGCTCTGAACAATGGTAGACCGGGCCGCAAGGGCCAGGATGACCGGAGCGCATCCAGATGAACCGCCTCGCTGCCTTCCTCGTGACACTGTCGCGCCAGCTGTTCTGGGTAATCGCGTTCGGGCTGATTCTGGCCGCGCTCTACGTGAGCCTGGGGCGGCAGCTGGTGCCTGTAATCGCCGAGTACCGGGCCGAGGTGCAGGAGAAGGCGCAGGCGGCGCTGGGCATGCCAATCGCGCTGGGCAGGCTCGAAGGCCGCTGGGAGGGTTTCGCTCCCCGTTTGCTGGCGCATGATGTATTGCTCGGCGAGGGTGGCAGCGCGATGCGCCTGGACCGTATTGCCATCGTCCCAGACCTGGCGGCCAGCCTCTGGGCGCGAGAGTGGCGGCTGAGCCGGCTGGAGTTTAGCGGCGTGCAGCTGTCTGTCGCTGAAGATGCCGAGGGCAAGTGGCGAGTGGAGGGCTTGCCGACCCGTACCGAGCAGAAACCGCCCGAACCGCAGAAGATTCTCGAGTCGTTGCAGCGGGTGCGTGGGCTGGCGGTGCGCAACAGCCAGATCACGCTGGAGCCATTCGGAGAACCGCCGCTGACCCTGAGCTACACCGATCTGGGCCTGCTCGTCGACGGTGTGCGGCTCCGGTTGGACGGGCGCAGCATCCTGCCGGATGGCCTGCCCCTGGCCTTGCGCATTGAGGGGCGGGTGCAGCCGCAACGCTGGCAGCACGCCGAGGCGCAGGTTTATCTCAGCCTGCCACAAAGCGACTGGGCCGCCTGGTTGCCGCGCCGACTGACTGCCGACTGGCATCTGCAGACGTTGAAGATGGGAGGTGAGCTGTGGGCAACCTGGCGCGAAAAGGCGCTGGAGCGTGCTGTTCTACGGATTAACGCGCCGCAACTGATCACGTCCTTTGCCGATCGTGAGCCTGTTCAGCTCGAGGACCTTGGGGGCGAGGCTTATATCGATCGCAACGAGCAGGGCTACCGGCTGCTGCTGGACCGGCTGGCGTTCGATCTCGAAGGCGAGCGCTGGGGCGATGCGCGAATCCAGGTTCAGCAGGATCAGACTCAGCAGCATTGGCAGCTGCAGGCTGATCGGTTGGGTATCGCGCCGATCGCCACACTCGTCCGTGCACTGGCGCCGCTACCACCGGCCGCAACCGAGACGCTGACCGCGCTGCAGCCCAGCGGAACACTGCGCAATCTGCAGCTCGACTACTACCACCAGATGGAATCGCCGCAGCGGCTGCAGTTCGCAGCCAATCTGGACCGCATCAGTTTCGCCGCACACAACTGGATACCGGCGGTGGGCAATGCGAGTGGCAGCATACGCGGTGACCTGGGCGGCGGAGAACTGCGCGTGGACAGCGACGACTTCAGCCTGCAGCTTGCGCCACTGTATCCCGAGCCCTGGCGCTACCGACACGCCGGCGGGCGTCTGACCTGGGCGCTGGACGAGCAGGCCTTCACGCTGGCTGCGCCCTATCTGCGTATCGACGGCGAGGAAGGCAAGATCGCCGGTGACTTCCTGATCCGCCTGGCCAGGGATCCCGCGGCAGAGGATTACATGGACCTGCGGGTTGGCTTGAGCGAAGGCGACGCGCGCTTTACCGAAAAATACTTGCCGACACGCTCACCGGCGTTAAGCCCGGCGTTGGTCAGCTGGCTCAAGGAAGCAATTCGCAGCGGTACGGTCGAGCAAGGTTATTTCCAGTACCAGGGCGCATTGAGCAAGGGAGCTTCCGACAGCGCGCGCAGCCTGAGCCTGTACTTCAAGGTGCGCGATGCCGAGCTGGCGTTTCAGCCCGGCTGGCCCGTGCTGCAGCAGGGCCGTGGCGAGGTGCTGATCGAAGACAGCGGGGTTCGCGTCCGGCTCGCGGAAGGGCGGATTCTCGACAGTCACGTGCGTGATGCGACAGCGGACATTCCTCGCGTCGGCGCCGGCAACGTGCCGCAGTTGGCCGTGAAGGGGCAGGTCGCCAGCAGCCTGGCGGATGCCTTGAAGCTGCTTCAGGAGGCGCCGATCGGAACCGGTGAGATCTTCGCAGGCTGGCAGGGGCAGGGTGCGCTCAGCGGCGCGCTCGATCTGCAGATCCCGCTGGGCAAGGGCACGCCGCGGGTCATCGTGGATTTCGCCAGCGACGATGCGAAACTGAAGATTCCCGAGCCGGAGCTTGCCTTCGAGCAACTCAGCGGCAGTTTCCGCTACGACACCGCGCGAGGCTTGAGTGCAGAGGCCATCCAGGCGCGTCTGTTCGGCGCTCCGGTCAAGGGCAAGGCGGTAGCGACAGGAGCGACTGGCAAGCCTGCCTCTCGCGTGGAGGCACAGGGCGCCGTGGGGTTGAAGCGTCTGGCTGAGTGGCTCGCGATCGAGCAGTCGCTGCCCGCCAGCGGTGAGCTGGCCTATCAGTTGCGACTGGATCTGGCGGGTGAGGACAGTCAGTTGCAGATCGACTCTTCGCTACAGGGGCTGCGCATCGATCTGCCAGCGCCGTTCGGCAAGCCTGCACGCGAGCGCCGTGACACCTCGTTGCGGATGTCCCTGCAAGGAGCCGAGCGTCGCTACGGTGTCCGGCACGGGTCACTCGCCGCACTGACGTTCGCTGCGCCGCCGGGTGTCTGGGCGCAGGGGCGCGGCGAGCTGCGTCTCGGGCCTGGGGCGGCCAATCTTCCGGCCAGTGCCGGGCTTTATGTCAGGGGGCGCCTGCCGCAGTTCGACTTGAAAGCCTGGCAGGCGGTGCTCGAACAACACGGCAAGGCACAAGCGCAGCAGACGACTGGCTCGCTGCTGCGCCGGGCGCAGGTCGATATCGATCGTTTCGAAGGTTTTGGCACCCGGATCGACAATCTTGGGCTGGACCTGCGGCGAATGAGCGAAGCCTGGGACCTTGGCCTTCGCAGTTCGATCATCAGCGGCTCGGTTCGCCTGCCAGATACCGAGGGCGGCATCATCGTTGCCGATCTCCAGCGCCTGCGTCTGCCGGCTGCCGCGCAATCCGACGAGGCGGTCAAGGAACGACCCGATCCGCTGGCTGATGTCGACCCGCAAAGCCTGCCGGCAATGGATGTCGCGATCGAACGGGTTTCCCTGGGCGACGATGTGCTCGGCGCCTGGGCGTTGAAGCTGCGCCCGGTCAGCGGCGGGACCGAGTTCCGCGATATCGCTCTCGACCTCAAGGGCCTGAAGATTACCGGGAACGGCGGCTGGGGCAGTGCGCAGACCTGGTACAAGGGCCGCCTCGAAGGGCGCAATCTCGCTGACGTATTGCTTGCGTGGGGCTTTGCGCCTTCGGTGACCAGTGACAGTTTTCGCCTAGATGTGGATGGGCAGTGGCCTGGTTCGCCGGCCTGGTTCGCCATGGCGCGCTATTCCGGCAGCATGCGACCTCGGCTGCGCAAGGGGCAGTTTGTCGAGATCGACGGCAGCGCCCAGGCGCTGCGCGTGTTCGGCGTGCTCAACTTCAATTCGATAGGGCGCCGCCTGCGGCTGGACTTCTCCGATCTGTTCAGCAAGGGGCTCAGTTACGACCGGCTGGATGGGCGGTTGCTGGCCGAGGAGGGTGTGTTCAATACCCGCGAGCCCATCACTGTCAGCGGTCCGTCGACCAACCTTGAGCTGGATGGCAGGCTGGATATGGCGCGTGACGAGATCGACGCCAAGTTGCTGGTTACCTTGCCGATCAGCAACAACCTGCCGCTGGCGGCGCTGATTGTCGGCGCACCGGCGATCGGCGGGGCGCTGTTCGTGGTGGACAAGCTGCTCGGCGACCGCGTGGCGCGTTTCGCCAGCGTACAGTACGACGTCAAGGGGCCTTGGCAGGCGCCTAAGATCAGCTTCGACAAACCATTCGAAAAGCCCAACTGATCCGCATCGAGCCGGGTCTTTCAGCATCGGGGATAGCATGTCCTTAGCCGTGATTCAGATGGCCAGCCAGGCGGATGTAACGCTCAATCTGGCCCGCGCGCGCGAGCTGCTCGAGCAGGCGGCCGAAGCGGGCGCGCGGCTGGCGGTGCTACCGGAGAACTTCGCCGCAATGGGCCGCAGCGATCTACCGCGACTGGGTCGCGCCGAAGCCGCTGGCGACGGGCCGATCCTGCCCTGGTTGAAGCAGGTCGCCCGTGACCTCAGGTTGTGGATCGTGGCTGGCACCTTGCCGTTACCACCCGACGACGACCCGCAGGGCAAGCCGAATGCCTGCTCGCTGCTGTTCGATGATCAGGGGCAGCGGGTGGCGCGCTACGACAAGCTGCATCTGTTCGATGCGGAGGTCGCTGACAACCGTGGTCACTACCGTGAATCGGACGACTATGCGGCGGGGCAACGGCTGGTGATCGCCGACACACCGGTTGGACGCTTGGGGCTGAGCGTGTGTTATGACCTGCGTTTCGCCGAGCTGTATGGTGCGCTGAGGGCGGCAGGTGCCGAGTTGATCAGCGTGCCGTCGGCGTTCACCACGGTGACCGGTGAAGCGCACTGGGCGACGTTGATTCGTGCCCGTGCCATCGAGACTCAGTGCTATATCCTGGCTGCCGCACAGGGTGGAGAGCATCCTGGTGGTCGCCTCACCCATGGGCATTCGTCTATCGTGGACCCATGGGGCCGTCTGCTGTGCGAGCAGGCGACTGGCGAGGCGGCTTTGGTTGCCGCTCGGGATGCGTCCGAACAGGCTGCCATCCGCCAGCGAATGCCGCTGCAGCGCCACCGCCGATTTTCCGTACCGTGCCTGGCCACGGACCGTTTGGAGTGAATATGAGTGAACTGCTGTTACCTGTCACCGAGCGACTGCTGACACCTGGCGGCCTGGGTATCGATGACCTGCCAGGCTTGCTCGGTGAACTCGCCGGGCCCGGCGTGGATGCGGCGGACCTGTACTTTCAGGATCAGGTTTCCGAGTCCTGGGTGCTCGAGGATGGCATCGTCAAGGAGGGCGGCTTCCATCTGGAGCAGGGCGTCGGCGTGCGCGCACTGTCCGGCGAGAAAACCGGTTTCGCCTACAGCAACGCGATCACTGCCGATGCATTGCGTCAGGCGGCTCAGGCTGCACGCTCCATCGCGCGCAGCGGCCAGCAAGGCCAGGTCAAGGTGCTGTCCAGGGAGGCATTCGCGCCGTTGTACGCGCAGGACAATCCGCTCGACGGGCTCGGCCGTGCCGAGAAAGTCGAGCTGCTCAAGCGCATCGACGTCGCGACCAGGGCGCTGGACCCTCGCATCAAGCAGGTGACTGTAAGCCTAGCGGGCGTCTGGGAGCATATCCTGGTGGCCGGAATGGACGGTGGTATGGCGGCCGACATCCGCCCTCTGGTGCGTTTCAACGTCAGCGTGATCGTCGAGCAGAACGGCCGCCGCGAGCGCGGTGGCCAGGGTGGCGGCGGGCGTACCGGCTACCAGTACTTCCTCAGCGAGGATCGCGCCATGGGCTACGCCCGCGAGGCACTGCGTCAGGCGCTGGTCAACCTCGAAGCGGTGCCGGCACCGGCCGGTTCCTTGCCGGTTGTGCTTGGGCCTGGCTGGTCCGGCGTGCTGTTGCACGAGGCCGTCGGCCATGGCCTGGAGGGTGATTTCAATCGCAAGGGCAGCTCGGCCTACAGTGGCCGGATCGGGCAGAAGGTGGCATCGAGCCTGTGCACCATCGTCGATGACGGTACCCTGGCGGATCGCCGAGGTTCGCTCAGCGTCGATGACGAAGGCACGCCGACCCAATGCACCACGCTGATCGAGAACGGCATTCTCAAGGGTTATATCCAGGACAAGTTAAACGCCCGCCTGATGGGCGTCACGCCGACCGGTAACGGCCGCCGCGAGTCTTACGCGCATCTACCGATGCCGCGCATGACCAACACCTACATGCTGGCCGGCGAAAGCGATCCGCAGGAAATCATTCGCTCGGTGAAGAAGGGCATCTACTGCGCCAGCCTCGGCGGCGGTCAGGTCGACATCACCAGCGGCAAGTTCGTCTTCTCCACCAGTGAGGCCTATCTGATCGAGGACGGCAAGATCACCGCGCCGGTGAAGGGCGCGACGCTGATAGGCAATGGCCCCGAGGTGATGAACCGGGTGTCGATGGTCGGTAACGACCTGGCGCTCGACAGCGGTGTCGGCACCTGTGGCAAGGATGGGCAGTCGGTGCCGGTGGGCGTCGGCCAGCCGACCGTGAAGATCGACGAGATAACCGTAGGCGGAACGGGTGCGTGAAGCCGCGGCGAGTGCCAGCCGCGAGCTTCAAGGGTAGAGGTTGAGGTACGGGTTGAGATCGCCGTCAGCGCAAGCCGCGTTTGGCTTCGTCCAGTTCGCGGATGTACTTGAATATCTTGCGGCTGGCGGCCGGCGGCTTGTCGCGCGCCGCCTCGTGCTGGGCGTGGCGGATCAGCCCGCGCAGATGCTGGCGGTCGGTCTCGGGGTATTCGGTTACGAACGCTTCCAGGGTGGCGTCGTCACCGCCGATCAGACGGTCGCGCCAGCGCTCCAGCGCATGGAAGCGCTCGTTGTATTGGCGCGTCGAGGCGTCCAGTTGATCGACCAGCGCGAGAATGGCATCGACATCCTGGTCGCGCATCAGCTTACCGATGTACTGGATGTGCCGTTTGCGCGCGATATGCGCCTTGTGTTTCGGCGCGTCGGCCAGCGCCTTCTGCAACGCGTCGCTCAGCGGCAGGCGAGCGATGAGGTCGGGCTTGAGGGTAGTTAGCCGCTCGCCTAGCTCCTGCAGGGCAAGCAGCTCGCGTTTGACCTGGGACTTGCTTTTTTCGTCGAAATCGTCGGCGTCGGAGTGTTCAGACATGGGGATGGTCCACTAGGAAATGCCGCCATGATAACAGCAGCCCTGGCAGCAGGCTTCAGAGGAGCGGCGCCAGGTTGCAACTTGATTCGATTGCAGTGGTTTGGGAGTGCTTATGAGTGAAGAAGAGGGCATCGGCCCGCACGCGCTGCCCGGTTTGCGCGAGAAGGTCGAGCGCATCATCGAGGAAGCGCGTCGGCAGGGCGCCAGCGCCAGCGAGGTTTCGGTCTCCATGGAGCAGGGGCTGTCGACCACAGTGCGTCAGCGCGAGGTGGAGACGGTCGAGTTCAATCGCGACCAGGGCTTCGGCATCACGCTCTATGTCGGCCAGAGCAAAGGCACTGCGAGCACCACCGGCAGTGGTGACGACGCCATCCGTGAAACCGTAGCCGCCGCGCTGGCCATCGCCAGGCATGCCTCGGAGGACGAATTTGCTGGCCTCGCTGACGCTACGCTGATGGCGCGCGAGCTTCCCGATCTCGATCTTTACCATCCGTGGGCGGTCACCCCCGAACAGGCCATCGAGCAGGCGCTCAGCTGTGAAGACGCCGCGTTCGCCTTCGATCAGCGTATCCGCAACGCAGACGGCACTACGCTAAATACCCATCAGGGCTGCCGCGCCTATGGCAACAGCAACGGCTTCATCGGGGGCTATTGCAGCAGCCGTCACAGCCTGAGTTGCGTGATGATCGCCGAGAGCGAAGGGCAGATGCAGCGTGACTATTTCTACGACGTCAATCGCATCGGCGAGGCGCTGCTCGACCCGCAGACCATCGGCCGGCGCGCAGCCGAACGTGCCGTGCGACGTCTGGGCGCGCGCCCGGTTCCTACCTGCGAAGTGCCGGTACTTTTCGCCCCCGAGCTGGCGACCGGTCTGTTTGGCCACTTCATTGCAGCGATTTCCGGCGGAAATCTCTACCGCAAGGCGTCCTATCTCGAGGATGCCCTGGGGCAGACGCTGTTTCCCGAGTGGCTGAGCCTCGATGAGCGTCCGCACATTCCCCGTGCCCTCGGTAGTGCCAGCTACGATGGCGATGGCCTGGCAACCTATGCCAAGCCGTTCGTGGAAAACGGTCGCTTGCTGTCCTATGTGCTTTCGACCTATTCCGGACGCAAGCTTGGTATGCCCAGTACGGCCAACGCTGGGGGTGTGCACAACCTGTTCGTCAGCCATGGGGACGAGGATCAGGCGGCGTTGATCCGGCGCATGGGCCGAGGCCTGCTGGTGACGGAGCTGATGGGACAGGGCCTGAATCTGGTGACCGGCGACTATTCTCGCGGCGCCGGCGGCTACTGGATCGAGAATGGCGAGATCCAGTTCCCGGTACAGGAAGTAACGATTGCCGGAAATCTGCGCGACATGTTCCGCCAGATCGTGGCGGTCGGTTGCGATGTGGAAACGCGCGGCAACGTGCGGACCGGCTCGGTGTTGATGGAGCGAATGATGGTCGCTGGCAAGTGAGGCAGGCGCGGCGCGGTCGGCAACGATTCGCGCCGCCGTGGCAAGGTGTCTACTCGCCTTCTTCGAAATAGTCGTCGATCAGCGCGGTCAGCGCGTTCAGTGCGTCCTCTTCCTGTTCACCTTCGGTGTCCAGGTGCACTGTGGTGCCTTTGCTGGCGGCGAGCATCATGACCGCCATGATGCTCTTTCCGTCGACCAGCGTGGCCGGACAGCGGCCAACGCGAATCTTGCAGGGGTAGCGATTGGCAACGGCGACGAACTTGGCGGCAGCGCGCGCGTGCAGGCCGAGTTTGTTGATGATGGTGACTTCGCGGGCGGGCATGGTGCAGGTATTCCTAGGCGAGGTCCCGATGACGGACCTGCAGGTTCTTCAGCGGTTCTCGCAACGCCTGGCCTAGCCGTTCGGCCAGGTAGACCGAGCGATGATGGCCGCCGGTGCAGCCGATGGCGATGGTGACATATGCGCGGTTGCTGGCTGCAAAGCGCGGCAGCCATTTGCTCAGATAGCCGTGGATATCCTGGAACATTTCTTCCACGTCGGCCTGGGCGCTGAGGTAGTCGATTACCGGCTGGTCTAGCCCGGAAAAGTCGCGAAGCTCGGCTTTCCAGTAAGGGTTGGGCAGGCAACGTACGTCGAACACGAGATCGGCATCGACCGGCATCCCGCGCTTGAAACCGAATGACTCGACCAGAAAAGCGGTGCCCGGCTCAGGCTTGTTGAGCAAGCGCAACTTGAGCACGTCGCGCAGCTGATAGAGATTGAGATGGGTGGTGTCAATCTTCAGGTCGGCGTGATCGATGATTGCTGCGAGCAGCAACTCCTCATCATGGATCGCTTCGGCCAGAGAGCGATTTTCGTTGGTCAACGGATGGCGGCGGCGGGTTTCCGAGAAGCGCTTGAGCAGGGTCTCATCGTCGGCGTCCAGATAGAGCACATCGCACTGGATGTGCCTGGCGCGGACTTCTTCGAGTAGCTCGGGGAAGCGCTTGAGCTGGCTGGGCAGGTTGCGTGCGTCGATCGACACGGCGACCTGCGGATGCAGCAGCTCAGTGTGCAGTAGGGCGCGCTCGGCAAGCTCAGGCAACAGTCCGGCAGGCAGGTTGTCGATGCAATAGAAACCGTTGTCCTCGAGCACGTTCAGTGCAGTGCTCTTGCCCGAACCCGAGCGTCCACTGACGATGATCAGCCGCATCTATGCCCCGTTCTGCACGTCGACCACTACCTGGTAGAGGCTTTCGTTGCTCGGCGCCTGGCGCAGTCGTTGGCGTACGTCTTCGCGGTCGAGCATGCTGGCGATCTGGCGCAGCAGTTCGAGATGCTCGTCAGTGGCGGCCTCCGGTACCAGCAGGACGAACAGCAGGTCCACCGGCGCGCCGTCGATGGCGTCGAAATCCACTGGCGTCTGCAGGCGCAGAACGGCGCTCAGCGGCGCATTGCAGCCAACCATGCGGCAGTGCGGGATGGCGATGCCGTTGCCGAAGCCGGTCGAGCCGAGCTTCTCGCGCGCGATCAGGCTTTCGAAGATGGTCTGGGAGTCGAGATCGATAAGGTCCTGGGCGATCACCTTGGCGATCTGTTCCAGGACGCGCTTCTTGCTACCGCCCGGGACGTTCACCAAGGAACGCCCGGGGGTGAGGATGTTTTCGAGTCGGATCATATTGGAGTCAGCGGGTGACAGCGCCCTGTGTGTGGTCGAGCTGCTTCTCCTTGTGCTTGATCAACTGGCGATCGAGCTTGTCGACCAACAGGTCGACGGCAGCGTACATGTCTTCGTGATCGGCGATGGCCACGACTTCGCGGCCTGCGACGTGCAAGGTTGCTTCGGCTTTCTGCTTGAGTTTCTCGACCTGGAGGATCACCTGAACGCTGATGATGCGGTCGAAGTGGCGAGCAAGCCGATCGAATTTCTCCTCGATGTAGTCACGCAGGGCATCGGTTACTTCCAGATGAACACCGCTGATGTTGACTTGCATACTGCTATCTCCTTTGCCTTGTACGAAGAGCAGGTTGGTAGGCCTGCCGCCGGGACAGTTCGACCAGGGGCCGATCACAGTAGACGTTTGCGCTCGCTGGATGGTGCGATACCGAGCGACTCGCGATACTTCGCAACTGTGCGGCGGGCCACCTGGATGCCCTGCGCTTCCAGTAAACCAGCGATCTTGCTGTCGCTCAACGGCTTTTTCTGGTTTTCCGCGGCGACCAGTTTCTTGATGATCGCGCGGATCGCGGTGGACGAACATTCGCCGCCTTCCGCCGTGCTGACGTGGCTGGAGAAGAAGTATTTGAGTTCGTAGATGCCGCGTGGCGTGTGCATGTATTTCTGCGTGGTCACGCGGGAGATGGTCGACTCATGCATGCCCACCGCCTCGGCGATGTCGTGCAGTACCAGAGGCTTCATCGCCTCGTCACCATGCTCGAGGAAGGCGCGCTGGTGTTCGACGATCTGAGTCGCCACCTTCATCAGGGTCTCGTTGCGGCTGAGCAGGCTCTTGATGAACCAGCGCGCTTCCTGCAGCTGGTTGCGCATGAAGGTGTTGTCCGCGCTGGAGTCGGCGCGTTTGACGAAGCCGGCGTATTGCGCGTTGACGCGAAGGCGCGGCATGGCTTCCTGATTCAGCTCGACCAGCCAGCGATCATTGTGCTTGCGCACGATCACGTCGGGCACCACGTATTCCGGTTCGCTCGCCTCGATCTGCGACCCCGGGCGCGGGTTCAGGCTCTGGATCAGTTCGATGACCTGACGCAGATCGTCTTCCTTGATCTTCATTCGCCGCATCAGCAGGCTGTAATCCCGGCTGCCGAGGATATCCAGATAGTCGCTGACCAGACGCTTCGCTTCGCTCAGCCACGGAGTGCGGTCGGGCAGTTGGCGCAGCTGCAGCAACAGGCACTCGCGCAGGTCACGTGCGCCGATGCCGGCCGGTTCGAATTGCTGGATACGACGCAGAACGACCTCGACCTCGTCGAGTTCGATTTCCAGCTCGGGATCGAACGAGTCAACGATTTCCTGCAGCGTCTCTTCGAGATAACCCTGTTCATTGATGCAGTCGATAAGGGTGGTCGCGATCAGCCGGTCGGTGTCGCTCATTGGCGCGAGGTTGAGCTGCCACAGTAGATGGCTCTGCAGGCTTATGCCGCTCGACGTCCGGCTGGTGAAATCCCACTCGTCGTCATCGTTGCTGGGCAGGCTGCTGGCGCTGGTCTGGTAGATGTCTTCCCAGGCGGTGTCGACCGGAAGCTCGCTGGGAATCCGCTCGCCCCAGTCGCCGTCGCTGTCGTCCAGGCTGTCACTGCTATGAGAGGGCTCCTCGTAGGTGCTTTCCTGGCTGCTGCTCTTCTCGGTGACGGTGTCGCCTGGCCGTTCAGCGGCCTCGGCCATAGGGTCGGAGCTGTCGAAGTCGTCTCCGTCTTCTTCGCGCTCGAGCATGGGATTGGAGTCCAGCGCCTCCTGGATCTCCTGTTGCAGATCGAGGGTGGATAGCTGGAGGAGCCTTATGGCCTGTTGCAGCTGCGGTGTCATCGTCAGCTGCTGGCCCATCTTCAGGACTAGCGATGGTTTCATGGCAGAGGACTTCGAACCTTTTATGCCGGCGCAACCGCGCCCATTCCGACATGCCGTGCGCGGGGCGACGGCAGAAAGCAAATTATATGCCTGCCGATGAAGCCTTTGCCTAGAGCCGATTTGCCGAGCCGAGCAAAAAATCCGCCTTACAGGCGGAATTCGTGGCCCAGATAGACTTCCTTGACCAGCTGATTGCCCAGGATGGTCTGCGCATCGCCCTCGGCAATCAGTTGCCCGTCGTTGACGATGTAGGCCGTCTCGCAGATATCCAGGGTCTCGCGGACGTTGTGATCGGTGATCAGCACGCCGATGCCCTTGGCCTTGAGGTGATGGATGATCTGCTTGATATCGCCCACTGAAATCGGGTCCACACCGGCAAAGGGTTCATCAAGCAGGATGAACTTCGGTGCGGTGGCCAGTGCGCGGGCAATCTCCACGCGGCGTCTTTCACCACCAGAGAGGCTCATGCCGAGGCTGTCGCGGATATGGTTTATATGGAATTCCTGCAGTAGGCCTTCCAACGCCTGCTGACGGCCGTTGCGGTCCAGATCCTTGCGGGTCTCGAGAATGGCCATGATGTTGTCGGCGACCGAGAGCTTGCGAAAGATCGAGGCCTCCTGTGGCAGGTAGCCAATGCCGGCCCGTGCGCGGCCGTGCATCGGCAGGTGGGTGACGTCGTCCTGATCAATCAGCACGCGGCCCTGGTCGGCATTCACCAGGCCGACGATCATGTAAAAGCAGGTGGTCTTGCCGGCGCCGTTGGGGCCGAGCAGGCCGACGATCTGCCCGCTTTCAATGGACAGGCTGACATCGCGCACGACCTGCCGGCTCTTGTAGCTCTTGGCCAGATGCTGGGCTTTGAGAACGGCCATTACTCGGGCTGCTCCGCAGCCTGACCGTTTTTGCGCGGCTGGATCACCATGTCCACGCGCGGGCGCGGCGTGGTGACATCGGCATTGGTGGCGCGACCGGCGTTGACGATCTGCCGACGGGTGTCATAGACGATCTTCTCGCCTTCGAAGGTGTTGCCTTCCTGAACGACCTTGGCCTGATCGATGAGCACGATCCGCTCGTTGGCGGCGAAATACTGGATGGTCAGGCCGTAGGCTTTGACGATCTCCTTGTCCACCGCAGGCTTCTGCTCGTAGTAGGCCGGCTTGCCGATGGAGGTGAATACTTCGACGTCGCCGTTGTCATCCTGGGTAATGGTCACCGTGTCGCCGGTGATCTTCATCGTGCCCTGGGTGATGACCACGTCGCCGCGGTAGACCGCCACGCCCTGTCGGTCGTCCAGTTCGGCGGTGTCGGCTTGAACGCGGATTGGTTGTTCACGATCCTCGGGAAGCGCCCAGGCGCTGGCGCCAAGCCAGAATGCGCTCAAACCGAGCAGGAGGGGGAGAGTCTTAACGCAGCTCATGCTGGCCTCTTACGTTGGACAGCAGGAGCATCCTGCCATCATCCATGTACGCTTTCATGCCGGTTGCCGTGGTCACGCCATTGGCGGCCTCGATTCTAACGGCTTGGTTTGTTTCGGCATAATCCTTCTCCGGCCACACCGTCAGGCGGCTGGTGGTCAGGATCGTCGGGCGCCCCTTGGCGTCGGTGCGCTCGACCTTGACCTGATCAATCAGCAGCACCTCGTCGCCTTCGGCCGATACTTCGCCGCGCTCACTACGCACGTGCCACGGCAGTTCGGTGCCGCGATAGGACAGCAGATCCGGTTTGGTCAGCAGGCTGATGTCGCTCGCCTTGATGTGCTCGAGTTTGTCTGCGGTCAGTTCGTAGTTGCGCTTGCCGTCGGGCTGATATTGCACCGTGCGGGAATTGATCACATAGAAGTCGACATCAGGCGTTGCGCCACTGGCGACGGACGGCTCCTGCATGAAGCTTTCCGGTCGGATGTTCCAGTAGCCGACCGCCACCAGCAGGGCGGCGATCAGCGTCAGCAGGACAGCGAAGCGCATTTTGCGAAGCATGCAGACCCCTACAGATATGCGTTTTGCGCGGCGGCGAGGGTGCCCTGCGCGCGCATGATCAGTTCGCAGAACTCGCGTGCCGCACCCTCGCCGCCGCGGGCCAGGGTAACGCCATGGGCATGTTCACGAACAAAGGTGTCGGCGCTGGCCACGGCCATGCCGAGGCCTACGCGGCGTATCACCGGCAGATCAGGCAGGTCGTCACCGAGATAGGCTACTTCAGAGTAGCTCAGGCCAAGTTCGGTCAGCAGTTCGTCGAGCACGACCAGCTTGTCCTCGCGCCCCTGATAAAGGTGCTGGATACCGAGGTTCTGCGCTCGACGCTCTACCACGGGCGTCTTGCGCCCGCTGATGATCGCGGTACGCACGCCGGAGTTGATCAGCATCTTGATGCCGTGGCCGTCCAGTGTGTTGAACGTCTTGAACTCGCTGCCGTCGGTCAGGAAATAAAGGCGGCCATCGGTGAGCACACCATCGACGTCGAAGATCGCCAGGCGAATGTCGCGGGCGCGTTGCAGCAGCTGTTCGTGCATTACATCACCCCCGCGCGCAGGAGGTCGTGCATGTTCAGCGCACCAATCGGCAACTCCTGGTCATCGACGACTACCAGCGAACTGATCTTGTGGTCCTCCATGATCTTCAGAGCCTCGGCGGCGAGCATCTCGGCATGGGCGGTCTTGCCGTGCACGGTCATGATCTCGTCGATGCGCGTCTGGCGAACGTCGACTCCCTTGTCCAGCGCACGGCGCAGATCGCCGTCGGTGAAGATGCCGGCGAGTCGTCCGTCCGCTTCGACGATGACGGTCATGCCCAGGCCCTTCTGCGTCATTTCCAGCAGGGCGTCGCGCAGCGATGTGCCGCGCGGAACCCTCGGCAAGCGCTCGCCGGTATGCATGACGTGCTCGACTTTCAACAGCAGGCGGCGGCCCAGCGCGCCGCCCGGGTGAGAGAAGGCGAAATCTTCAGCAGTGAACCCGCGAGCCTCGAGCAGCGCGATAGCCAGGGCATCGCCGAGCACCAGGCTGGCAGTGGTGGAGGAGGTCGGCGCGAGATTCAGCGGGCATGCTTCGATGGCGACGCTGGCGTCCAGATTCACCGCAGCGGCCTTGGCCAGCACCGAGTTGGGGTTGCCGGTCATGCTGATCAGGGTGATGCCGAGCCGCTTGATCAGCGGTAGCAGGGTGACGATCTCGCTGGTGGTGCCGGAGTTGGAAAGGGCGAGGACCACGTCGTCCTGAGTGATCATGCCCATGTCGCCATGGCTGGCTTCGGCAGGGTGCACGAAGAAGGCGGCGGTGCCGGTGCTGGCCAATGTGGCGGCGATCTTGCGGCCGACGTGCCCGGACTTGCCCATGCCAACCACGACCACTCGGCCCTTGCAGCCAAGGATCAGCTCGCAAGCCTGCACGAAATCGGCATCGATACGTGCGTTCAACTGCTCAACCGCTTCTATTTCCAGGCGGATGGTGCGTTGCGCGGTTTCGATCAATTGGCTGCTCTGGCTCATGGCTGGCGAGGTCGTCCGATTAAAAGGCGGGGATTATAGCGAGAATCCGTTGCGGGCTCATGGAAAATGTCGGCACATCACTGTGGGTCGGCACAATCAATTTGATCAGCCTGAGCTGAACCGAAGCTGAACGGGGCGTCGCTCGTCATCTGCCGAAACGCTCATCGGTTGGGCGGCCTCTGGCGCGATGCTATAGTGCGCCGCCGAAAACGGTCAGGGCAGAAAGTATCCCAGCGTCATCGGGAGCCGTCTGTTTCGCAGACTGCATGCAAGGAGACCAGATGAGCGCCTGCAATGACTTCGCCGTCGAGCTGAAGGGAGTGACCTTCAAGCGAGGCGAGCGCAGTATTTTCAACGATGTCGATATCGCCATACCGCGAGGGAAGGTTACGGCCATCATGGGGCCGTCCGGTTGTGGCAAGACGACGCTGCTGCGCCTGATCGCTGCGCAGCTGATGCCGTCGCGTGGTGAAGTCTGGGTGGCTGGCAACAATCTGCCGAGCCTCTCGCGCAGCGAGCTGTTCGACATGCGCAAGCAGATGGGTGTGCTGTTCCAGAGCGGGGCACTGTTCACAGATCTCGACGTGTTCGAGAACGTTGCGTTTCCGCTGCGGGTGCATACCAAGCTCCCAGACGAGATGATCCGCGACATCGTGCTGATGAAGCTCGAAGCGGTAGGGCTACGTGGCGCCATCGAGCTGATGCCCGACGAGCTGTCCGGTGGTATGAAGCGGCGTGTCGCGCTGGCGCGGGCGATTGCTCTGGATCCGCAGATTCTGATGTATGACGAACCCTTTGCCGGACAGGATCCGATAGCGATGGGCGTCCTCGTGCGGCTGATTCGTCTGCTCAACGACGCGCTGGGTATCACCAGTATTGTCGTCTCGCACGATCTGGCCGAAACCGCGTCCATTGCTGACTACATCTACGTGGTTGGCGATGCCCAGGTGCTTGGCCAGGGCACGCCGGCGGAGCTGATGGAGTCGAACAATCCGCGCATCAGGCAATTCATGACGGGCGCAGCCGACGGGCCGGTGCCATTCCATTTTCCTGCACCGGCCTATGCCGACGATCTACTGAGAGGCACCGATGCGTAAGCGTTCGTTGTTGGATCGGATTGCCCTGCTCGGTCGCGCCGGACTGGATGTGCTGGCAGCCCTGGGGCGCTCGACGATATTTCTCGTGCATGCGCTGTTCGGGCGAAGCGGGCTGCGTAACGGTTTTTCGCTGCTGGTCAAGCAGCTCTATTCGGTTGGTGTGCTGTCACTGGCCATTGTAGTTGTCTCCGGCATCTTCATCGGCATGGTGCTGGCGCTGCAGGGCTACAACATTCTCAGCAGCTACGGCTCCGAGCAGGCGGTTGGGCAGATGGTCGCACTGACCCTGTTGCGCGAGCTCGGTCCGGTGGTTACTGCGCTGCTGTTCGCCGGGCGTGCCGGCTCGGCTCTGGCGGCTGAGATCGGCAACATGAAGTCGACCGAGCAGCTCTCGAGCCTGGAAATGATCGGAGTCGATCCGCTCAAGTACATCATCGCTCCGCGCCTCTGGGCCGGTTTCATCTCGCTGCCGCTGCTGACGCTGATCTTCAACGTGGTCGGTATCTGGGGCGGAGCGATGGTGGCGGTGGAGTGGCTCGGTGTCTACGAAGGCTCGTTTTGGGCCAACATGCAGAACAGTGTCGACTTCAGTTCCGATGTGCTCAACGGCGTTATCAAGAGCGTCGTCTTTGCGCTGGTAGTGACCTGGATCGCCGTGTTCCAGGGCTACGATTGCGACCCGACCTCCGAAGGTATCAGCCGTGCCACCACCCGGACTGTGGTTTACGCCTCGCTGGCGGTGCTCGG
Organism: Stutzerimonas xanthomarina; assembly: GCF_003935375.1. Taxonomy (GTDB): domain Bacteria; phylum Pseudomonadota; class Gammaproteobacteria; order Pseudomonadales; family Pseudomonadaceae; genus Stutzerimonas; species Stutzerimonas xanthomarina_A. Next base: position 124,627 of record NZ_RHQM01000009.1, on the reverse strand, counting down.
CCTCGATTTCATTTTGACCGCGTTGATGTTTGGAGATTTCTGATGCGTATCCGCACACTGGAAATGGGTGTCGGGCTGTTCCTGCTTGCCGGGCTGCTGGCCTTGCTGCTGCTGTCACTGCGTGTCAGCGGGCTGAGCGTCACTGATGCCGACACTTACAAGCTGTATGCCTATTTCGACAATATTGCCGGATTGACTGTCCGATCCAAGGTGACCATGGCTGGCGTGACCATCGGCAAGGTCACCGCGATCGACCTGGATCGTGACAGCTACACCGGACGAGTCACGTTGGAAATCCAGCAGGATGTCGACATCCTGCCGGCCGACTCGACGGCTTCGATCCTTACCGCAGGGCTGCTGGGTGAGAAGTACATCGGCATCAGCGTCGGCGGTGAGGAGGAGTTGCTCGCGGATGGCGACACCATTCAGGACACCCAGTCCTCGCTGGTGCTCGAGGATCTGATCGGCAAATTCCTGCTCAACTCGGTTAACAAAGATTGAAGGAGATGCACATGATGACTGCCTTGCGCCGCGGCCTGCTGATTCTGTTGGCCGTTCTGCCCATGTTCTCCCACGCTGCACTGACAGCCCACCAGGTCATTCAGCAGACCACCGATGAGTTGCTGGCCGATCTGAAGGCCAACAAGGAGCAGTACCGCAACGATCCGGCGGCTTTCTATGACTCGCTGAACGAGATTCTCGGCCCGGTCGTCGATGCTGAAGGGATCTCGCGCAGCATCATGACCGTCAAATATTCGCGCAACGCCTCGCCTGAGCAGATGACGCGCTTCCAGGAGAATTTCAAGCGCAGCCTGATGCAGTTCTATGGCAACGCCCTGCTGGAATACAACAACCAGCAGATCCGCGTGCTGCCGTCGAGCGGCAAGTCGGATGACAAGCGCACCAGCGTCGGCATGGAGGTGGTAGGGCGCCAGGGCGAGATCTATCCGGTGTCCTACACCATGGTCAACGCCGGCGAGTGGCGGGTGCGCAATGTGATCATCAATGGCATTAACATTGGCAAGCTGTTCCGCGATCAGTTCGCCGATTCCATGCAGCGTAACGGCGGCGATCTGGACAAGACCATCGATGGTTGGGCCGAGGTGGTGGCGCGCGCGAAGGACACCGAAGCCGGGCAGCAGGCTGCTGGCGATGAGTGAGGCGCGTATCGAGCGTGGTGCCGAAGGCGAACTGCGCCTGATCGGCGTGCTCGACTACAGCAGCGGACCCGCGCTGCGCGAGGCCGGGCGAGCGCTGATCGCGGACAGCCGCTCGGCACTTATGCTGGATTGCTCGGCGGTCGAGCGGTCCAGCAGTGTCGGGCTTTCTCTCCTGCTGGCGTTCATTCGCGATGCCAAGGCCGCCGGCGTCGAACTGCGCGTCACTGCGTTGCCTGACGATATGGAAAAGATTGCCAAGGTGTCCGGCTTGCTGGATATCCTGCCGCTGGAAGCATCCCGGGTCTGAAAGGAATATCCGTATGAAACTGCGCTGGGCGGAAGAGCTGCGCGATAGCGTGCATGAGCTGGCCGAATCGCTGGGCAATCTGCTGGTCGAGACGTTCCACTACCTGGCGCTGTTTGCGATCGGCGCGGTGACGGCCTGGGCGGCGGTCATGGCCTTTCTCGGCATGGTCGAGAAGGGCCATATCACGGTCGATGACATCCTGCTGCTGTTCATCTACCTGGAGCTGGGTGCGATGGTCGGGATCTATTTCAAGACCAACCACATGCCGGTGCGATTCCTGATCTACGTGGCGATTACCGCGCTGACCCGCCTGTTGATCTCCGATGTTTCCCACCACCATCGTCCTGACATGGGCGTGGTCTACGTATCCGGTGCGATCCTGCTTCTGGCGTTGGCGATTCTGGTGGTGCGCTTCGCCTCCTCACGCTTTCCCGCCGTGCAAAGCGATAGCGGTCGGTCACGCCATTCGCGAAGCCGTGACCAGGGCGCCGAGACGCTCGATTGAGACATCTCCGTTGGTTCGGCGAGGTTCGGGGTTCGCAGCCTTCGGGCTTTTTTGTATGATGATCGGCCCGTGCGCGTCCTGCGCCGATCGAGGTTGAACATGCAGGCCCAAGAAGTGAAGAATTTCCTGGAAGAGAAGATTCCAGGTGCCCAGGTAGAAGTGGAAGGCGAAGGCTGCAACTTCCAGCTCAACGTGATCAGTGACGAGCTGGCCGGTCTGAGCCCGGTCAAACGCCAGCAGCAGATCTACGCCCACCTCAACCCCTGGATCGCCGACGGCAGCATTCACGCCGTCACCATGAAGTTCTTCAGTCGCGTCGACTGGGCCGGGCGCGCCTGATCGCTGGCGGCCAGCACCTCCACTCATTCCAGGCAGAGCGCGTCGAATTGACTGCGCCGCCCCCTTCGGCAGTGCTTACAGCCTGCGGCTTACGGGAATACTCATGGACAAACTGATCATTACCGGCGGTATTCGCCTCGATGGCGAGATTCGCATTTCCGGTGCGAAGAACTCCGCCCTGCCGATTCTGGCCGCCACTTTGCTGGCCGACACCCCTGTCACGGTATGCAACCTGCCGCACCTGCACGACATCACCACGATGATCGAGCTGTTCGGTCGCATGGGCGTGCAGCCGGTCATCGACGAGAAGCTCAGTGTCGAAGTGGACGCCAGCAGCATCAAGACGCTGGTTGCCCCCTATGAGCTGGTGAAGACCATGCGCGCCTCGATCCTGGTGCTCGGCCCGATGGTCGCGCGTTTTGGCGAAGCCGAAGTTGCCTTGCCCGGCGGTTGCGCCATTGGCTCGCGGCCGGTCGATCTGCACATCCGTGGTCTCGAAGCCATGGGCGCGCACATTGACGTCGAAGGTGGCTACATCAAGGCCAAGGCGCCTGCCGGTGGATTGCGTGGTGCGCATTTCTTCTTCGATACGGTAAGTGTGACCGGTACCGAAAACATCATGATGGCCGCCGCGCTGGCCAACGGCCGCAGCGTGCTTGAAAACGCCGCGCGTGAGCCCGAGGTGGTTGACCTGGCCAACTTCCTCAACTCCATGGGTGCTAAGGTTTCCGGTGCCGGCACCGACACCATCACCATCGATGGGGTCAAACGTCTTGGCGGTGGTCGTTACAGCGTGATGCCCGACCGTATTGAAACCGGGACCTATCTGGTCGCGGCGGCTGCCACTGGTGGCCGTGTTCGCTTGAAGGATACCGACGCAACGCTGCTCGAAGCTGTACTGCACAAGCTGGTTGAGGCTGGCGCGCATATCGACACCGGTAGCGACTGGATCGAGTTGGACATGAAGGGCAAGCGGCCAAAGGCAGTCAACGTGCGGACTGCGCCATACCCCGCGTTTCCGACCGACATGCAGGCGCAGTTCATTGCGCTGAACGCCATTGCCGAAGGCACCGGCACGGTGATCGAGACCGTTTTCGAGAATCGCTTCATGCACGTCTACGAGATGAACCGCATGGGCTCGCAGATTCTGGTCGAAGGCAATACCGCCATTGTCACCGGCGTCGAGCGTCTCAAAGGTGCGCCGGTCATGGCGACCGATCTGCGCGCGTCGGCAAGCCTGGTCATCGCCGGCCTGGTTGCCGAGGGCGATACGCTGATCGATCGCATCTACCACATTGATCGTGGCTACGAGTGCATCGAAGAGAAGCTGCAGCTGCTGGGCGCGAAGATTCGCCGCGTGCCGGGCTAGGTTTTCGCGAGACGGATGGCTAGCGGGCCCTTGACTAGCGGGGGCCCACCCGAGGTTCCAAAGGAAATGTGCTCCATGCTTACCATCGCCCTGTCCAAAGGCCGCATCCTCGACGATACCCTGCCGCTGCTCGCCGCAGCCGGCATCGTGCCCACCGAGAACCCGGACAAGAGCCGCAAGCTGATCATCCCGACCACTCAGGATGATGTGCGTCTGCTGATCGTCCGCGCTACCGACGTGCCCACCTACGTCGAGCATGGTGCGGCCGATCTCGGCGTCGCCGGCAAGGATGTGCTGATGGAATACGGCGGCCAGGGGCTGTACGAGCCACTCGATCTGCGCATCGCCAACTGCAAGTTGATGACCGCCGGCAAGGTCGGTGCGCCGGAGCCCAAGGGCCGTCTGCGCGTTGCGACCAAGTTCGTCAATGTCGCCAAGCGCTACTACGCCGAGCAGGGCCGCCAGGTCGACATCATCAAGCTGTACGGCTCGATGGAGCTGGCGCCGCTGGTGGGGCTGGCGGATAAGATCATCGACGTCGTCGACACCGGCAACACCCTGCGTGCCAATGGCCTGGAACCCCAGGAACTGATCGCACACATCAGTTCGCGGCTGGTGGTGAACAAGGCTTCGATGAAGATGCAGCACGCGCGCATCCAAGCGCTGATCGATACCCTGCATACGGCGGTTCAGCAGCATCAGCATTGATGCGTTTCGCGGTCGCCACCGCGCCTGCCTATCCGTGCCATAGCTGAAATTCTCAGGTGCCCGCACGGTGGGCTTGATATTCTAGCGGCGCCTGAGAGCCCGGCCTGCGCTTCGTGCCATTGCAATGAAGCCGGCCGCTTCCGATGCCTAGCCAACCATGAGGCCCGCTATGACCGCTCCCTCCGCCATTCGCCGACTCAACGCTGCCGATGCCGATTTCGCACGTCATCTGGATCATCTGTTGAGCTGGGAAAGCGTTTCCGACGATGGCGTAAACGTGCGGGTGCTGGAGATCATCAAGGCTGTGCGCGAGCGCGGCGATGCTGCGCTGGTCGAGCTAACCCAGCGCTTCGATGGACTACAGGTCGCCTCCATGGCTGATCTGATCCTGCCGCGCGCACGTCTGGAGCGGGCCCTTGAGCGCATCACCCCTGAGCAGCGCGAGGCGCTGGAAATCGCTGCTGAGCGGGTGCGCAGCTATCACGAGCGGCAGAAACAGGACTCCTGGACCTATACCGAAGCCGACGGCACGGTGCTGGGGCAGAAAGTCACTCCGCTGGACCGCGCCGGTCTCTACGTGCCAGGCGGCAAGGCCTCCTATCCATCCTCCGTGCTGATGAACGCCATCCCGGCCAAGGTCGCCGGTGTGCCGGAGGTGGTCATGGTGGTGCCGACGCCGCGCGGCGAGGTCAACGAGTTGGTGTTGGCTGCCGCCTGCATCGCCGGGGTCGACCGCGTCTTTACGATTGGCGGAGCGCAGGCGGTCGCGGCATTGGCCTACGGCACCGAGAGCGTACCGCCGGTGGACAAGATCGTAGGGCCCGGAAATATCTACGTCGCCACGGCCAAGCGCCACGTATTCGGCAAGGTTGGTATCGACATGATTGCCGGGCCGTCGGAAATCCTGGTGGTCTGCGACGGCCAGACCGACCCGGACTGGATCGCCATGGACCTGTTCTCCCAGGCCGAACATGACGAGGATGCCCAGTCGATTCTGGTCAGCCCGGATGCCGCCTTCCTCGATCGCGTCGCCGAAAGCATCGCCCGCCTGTTGCCTACGCTGGAGCGTGCCGATATCGCTCGTACCTCCATCGAAGGCCGCGGTGCGCTGATCCAGGTGGCCGACATGCAGCAGGCCATCGAGGTAGCCAACCGTATCGCGCCGGAGCACCTGGAGCTTTCGGTCGCCGAGCCGGAACAATGGCTGCCGCAGATTCGGCATGCAGGTGCGATCTTCATGGGACGCTACACCGCCGAGGCGCTGGGCGATTACTGCGCTGGCCCGAACCATGTGCTGCCAACCTCGGGCACTGCGCGCTTCTCCTCGCCGCTGGGTGTGTATGACTTCCAGAAGCGCTCGTCGATCATCAATTGTTCGGCCGAGGGTGCCTCGACATTGGGCAGAGTGGCGTCGGTGCTAGCGCGCGGCGAATCGCTGACAGCGCATGCCCGCAGCGCCGAGTACCGCATCAAGGGCTGAAGTAGGGCTGGGCGGGCGGTCTGCTGCCCGTCCGGCATCGCCACTCGCCAAGGCGTCTTGAGCTATCGCCTCACGACCAACCAATCACTTTCGAGGAGAGAAGGGCAGATGAGCAAATTCTGGAGCCCTTTCGTCAAGGACCTGGTGCCCTATGTGCCCGGTGAGCAGCCCAAGCTGAGCAAGCTGGTCAAGCTCAACACCAACGAAAACCCCTATGGCCCGTCGCCGCGCGCGATCGCCGCGATGCAGGCTGAACTCAACGACAATCTGCGGCTTTATCCAGACCCAAACGGCGAGCGTCTGAAGCAAGCCGTGGCCAGCTACTACGGCGTGCAGCCGACGCAAGTATTCGTCGGTAACGGCTCGGACGAAGTGCTTGCCCACGCCTTCCACGGCCTGTTTCAGCATGGCCGCCCGCTGCTGTTCCCGGATATCAGCTACAGCTTCTACCCGGTCTATTGCGGACTGTATGGCATCGCCCACCAAACCGTTGCGCTCGATGAGCAGTTCCAGATCGACGTGGCCGATTACAACCGTCCGAACGGCGGCATCATCTTCCCTAACCCGAATGCGCCGACTGGCTGCCTGCTTCCACTTCAGGCGATCGAGCAGCTATTGCAGACGAACACTGAATCCGTGGTGCTGGTCGATGAGGCCTATGTGGATTTCGGCGGTGAGTCTGCCATCGCATTGGTGGACCGTTATCCGAATCTGCTGGTGACGCAGACGCTGTCCAAGTCGCGTTCGCTGGCCGGTCTTCGTGTGGGGCTGGCGGTCGGCCATCCGGATCTGATCGAGGCGCTGGAGCGGATCAAGAACAGCTTCAATTCCTACCCGCTGGACCGTATCGCCATCGCCGGCGCAGCGGCGGCGTTCGAGGATCGCGCCCATTTCCAGCAGACCTGTCAGCAGGTCATCGACAGTCGCGAGGCGGTAGTCACGGCTATGCAGGGGCTGGGGTTCGAGGTTCTGCCATCGGCGGCGAACTTCATTTTCGCACGTCATCCGCAGCGCGATGCGGCCGCGATAGCCGCGAGCCTGCGCGAGCAGGGCGTGATCGTGCGGCACTTCAAGCAGCCACGTATCGAGCAGTTCTTGCGTATCACCATCGGTACGCCGGAGCAGAATCAGGCGCTGCTGGCGGCGCTTGGCTGAGGCTGAGATTATTGAGCAGGTATACGGCCTGCCATTGCCTCGCGCGCCGCGGAGATGGCGCCTGTTGCGGCGGTTCCTAATACCGTTGGGCGGACAGCCCTTGTTATTTAGGTGCCGCGTTCACAGGTGGTCGCATGCCGACCTCGGCGGTAAGGGTCAGTGGCTTGCCATTGCGCAGGATATCGATGTCGATGTTCTCGCCCGGACGCGCGCGCGCAACCTGGTTCATCGAGCTGCGCCCGTCGGCTGACTGCACTCCGTCGATGCTCAGGATCAGGTCGCCTGGCTGAAGCCCGGCCCGTGCCGCCGGGCCGTCGCGGTAGACACCGGCCACCACGATTCCTGGTCGTCCTTCCTGACCGAAGGACTCGGCGAGCTCCTGAGTCAGCGACTGCACCTCCACGCCCAGCCAGCCACGAATGACCTGGCCGTGCTCGATGATCGACTTCATCACTTCCAGTGCCAGCTTCACCGGTATCGCGAAGCCGATGCCCTGCGAACCGCCGGATTCGGAAATGATGGCGGTATTGATGCCGATCAGGTTGCCGCCGGCATCCACCAGCGCGCCGCCCGAGTTGCCGCGGTTGATCGCCGCATCGGTCTGGATGAAATCCTCGTAGGTGTTCAGGCCCAGCTGATTGCGGCCGGTGGCGCTGATGATGCCCATGGTGACGGTCTGGCCGACGCCGAAGGGGTTGCCGATCGCCAGGGTGACGTCGCCGACGCGTATGCGATCGGAATGGCCGAGCGTGATGGCCGGTAGGTCTGCGAGGTCGATCTTCAGCACGGCAAGGTCGGTCTCCGGATCGCTGCCAATCACCCGGGCCAGCGTTTCCCGGCCATCCTTGAGGGCCACGACGATCTGCTCGGCGTTGGCGGTCACATGGTTGTTGGTGAGCAGGTAGCCTTCGGAGCTCATGATCACCGCAGAACCGAGGCTCGACTCCATGCGCCGCTGCCTCGGCAGGTTGTCACTGAAAAAGCGTTGGAACAGTGGATCCTTGGACAGCGGTTGCTGCTCGGTCTTCTCGATGACCTTGGTGGTGTAGAGGTTGGCGACTGCTGGCGCAGCGGCGGCTACCGCGTTGGCGTACGAATAGGGCCCCTGCTGCGGTGCGTTGGTAACCAGCGGTGCCTGCTGTAGCCCGATGTCGTGCTCCTTGATACCCACCAGCTGCGGGTAACGCTGGATGATCAGCAGTGCTACGAGCAAGCCGACCAGCAACGGCCAGCCGAGAAAACGTAGGGCATTGAACATCGCGCAGGGGTCCGGACAGAAGTTGCGGGCGCGGGGAGCGCCCCTTAAGGTGGCGGCATTATACGAAGCTCCAACTGAAATGCAGCTTCATGTGTGCATGATTTGCCGCGACGGCTCGATGAGAAATCGATCGAGCCATGTCTCATCTATCAAGAGGTTGCCATGACTGTTGCGCTCACTGCCCTGGTTCAGGAAGCGGACCGATATCTGGATGCGGCCAGGATTGCCGATTACTGCCCCAATGGTCTGCAGGTCGAAGGGCGTCCTCAGGTGGCGCGGATCGTCAGTGGTGTAACAGCCAGCCAGGCATTACTGGATGCGGCAGTCGAGGCGTGCGCCGATGTGGTTCTGGTCCACCATGGGTATTTCTGGAAGAACGAAGATGCCCGCGTCGTCGGCATGAAGCAGCGCCGCCTGAAGACCTTGCTGAACAATGACATCAGCCTGCTGGCCTACCACCTGCCGCTCGATGTGCACCCCGAGGTCGGCAACAACGCCCGGTTGGGCGCACTGCTCGGTCTTGACATCGAAGGTCCGCTGGAGCCGGGCAACCCGCGTTCGGTGGGGCTGGTTGGTTCGCTCGAGAAGCCGCTGACGCCTGCTGAATTCATGCATCGAATCCATGAGGTTCTCGGGCGGGAGCCGCTGATGGTTGCCGGCAACGGCCCGATTCGGCGCGTCGCCTGGTGTACTGGTGGTGCGCAGGGCTATATCGATCAGGCTGTGGCGGCCGGAGTGGACGCCTATATCACCGGTGAAATCTCCGAGCCCACGGCACATATCGCGCGTGAGAACGGCCTGAGCTTCTTCGCTGCCGGTCATCACGCGACAGAGCGTTATGGGGTGCATGCGCTGGGTGAGTACCTTGCCAACCGCTTCGGAATCGAGCACCAATTCATTGATTGCCCAAACCCCGCGTAAAGCTTGCTCTACAAGCGCAGTGAGTCGTGGAGCCCCCCATTTCACGGTCCCGTGGCACGGCGGAGAGTCGATATAAATCTATAGCTTTTAGGTCTAAAAGGCGGCCTGATTAGAATTGAAGGCCGTGTTAGAGTTGCGCCCATTCCACGGCCGGCCGGCCGTCCATCTGCCAAATCGTGAGTAGCCATGGTCGACAAACTGACGCATCTGAAACAGCTGGAGGCGGAAAGCATCCATATCATTCGTGAGGTCGCTGCAGAGTTCGGCAACCCGGTGATGCTGTATTCCATCGGCAAAGATTCGGCCGTAATGCTGCACCTGGCGCGCAAGGCCTTCTTCCCTGGCAAGCTGCCGTTCCCGGTGCTGCATGTCGACACGCGCTGGAAGTTCCAGGAGATGTACAGCTTCCGCACCAAGATGGTCGAGGAGATGGGCCTTGAGCTGATCACCCACATCAACCCCGAGGGTGTGGCGCAGGACATGAACCCCTTCACGTATGGCAGTGCCAAGCACACCGACGTCATGAAGACCGAAGGGCTCAAGCAGGCACTGGACAAGTACGGCTTCGACGCCGCCTTCGGTGGTGCCCGTCGCGACGAAGAGAAGTCCCGGGCCAAGGAGCGTGTCTACTCCTTCCGTGACAGCAAGCACCGCTGGGATCCGAAGAACCAGCGTCCGGAACTGTGGAACCTCTACAACGGCAAGGTGAAGAAGGGCGAGTCGATCCGTGTGTTCCCGCTCTCCAACTGGACCGAACTGGACATCTGGCAATACATCTATCTCGAGCAGATCCCGATCGTGCCGCTGTACTTCGCTGCCGAGCGGGAAGTCATCGAGAAGAACGGCACGCTGATCATGATCGACGATGAGCGGATTCTCGAGCACCTCACTGAAGAGGAAAAAGGGCGCATCGAAAAACGCATGGTCCGCTTCCGCACCCTCGGCTGCTACCCGCTCACCGGTGCGGTCGAGTCGACCGCGACCAGCCTGCCGGAAATCATCCAGGAGATGCTCCTGACCCGCACTTCCGAGCGCCAGGGGCGCGTCATCGACCATGACGCCACCGGCTCGATGGAAGAAAAGAAACGCCAGGGTTATTTCTAAGGAAACGCATCATGAGTCATCAATCCGAACTGATCAGCGAGGACATCCTCGCCTACCTGGCGCAACATGAGCGCAAGGAACTCCTGCGTTTCCTGACCTGCGGCAACGTCGATGACGGCAAGAGCACGCTGATCGGCCGCCTGCTGCACGATTCGAAGATGATCTACGAGGACCATCTCGAAGCGATCACCCGCGACTCCAAGAAGGTTGGTACCACTGGCGAAGACGTCGATCTGGCGCTACTGGTCGATGGTCTGCAGGCCGAGCGCGAGCAGGGCATCACCATCGACGTTGCCTACCGTTACTTCAGTACCGCCAAGCGCAAGTTCATCATTGCCGATACCCCTGGCCATGAGCAGTACACGCGCAACATGGCGACCGGTGCCTCCACCTGCGACCTCGCGATCATCTTGGTTGATGCACGCTACGGCGTGCAGACCCAGACCAAGCGTCACAGCTTCATCACCTCGCTGCTGGGCATCAAGCACATCGTCGTCGCCATCAACAAGATGGACCTGATGAACTTCGATCAGGACGTGTTCGAGCGCATCAAGGCCGACTACCTGGCATTCGCCGAGCGCATCGAGCTGAAGCCGTCGTCCCTGCACTTCGTGCCGATGTCGGCGCTCAAGGGCGACAACGTGGTCAATCGCAGCGAACGCGCGCCTTGGTACAAGGGGCTGTCGCTGATGGAGATTCTCGAAAGCGTCGAGATCGCTGGCGACCGTAACTTTGATGACCTGCGCTTCCCGGTGCAGTACGTCAACCGCCCGAATCTGAACTTCCGCGGTTTCGCCGGGACCCTGGCGAGCGGCATCGTGCGCAAGGGCGACGAGATCGCCGTGCTGCCGTCCGGCAAGACCAGTCGAGTCAAGTCCATCGTCACCTTCGATGGTGAACTCGAGCAGGCGACCCCTGGCGAGGCTGTCACCCTGACCCTGGAAGACGAAATCGACGTGTCCCGCGGCGACATGCTCGTGCACGCCGACAACCTGCCGCGCATCACTGACAGTTTCGATGCCATGCTGGTCTGGATGGCCGAGGAGCCGATGCTGCCGGGCAAGAAATACGATATCAAGCGCGCCACCAGCTACGTGCCGGGCTCCATTGCCAGCATCACCCATCGGGTCGATGTGAACACCTTGGAGCACGGCCCGGCGAGCAGTTTGCAGCTCAACGAGATTGGTCGAGTCAAGGTCAGCCTGGACGCCCCGATTGCACTGGACGGTTATGCGACGAACCCGGCTACCGGCTCGTTCATCATCATCGACCGCCTCACCAACGGTACCGTTGGCGCGGGGATGATCATCGCTGACCCGGTCGCCCATGGCTCCTCGGGCCATCACGGTCCGTTGGCTCATGTATCGACCGAAGAGCGTGCAAGCCGCTTCGGTCAGCAACCTGCCACCGTTCTGTTCACCGGCTTGTCCGGCGCTGGCAAAAGCACACTGGCCTACGCAGTGGAGCGTAAGCTGTTCGACATGGGTCGCGCCGTATACGTGCTGGACGGCCAAAACCTGCGCCACGATTTGAACAAGGGCCTGCCGCAAGACCGCGCCGGCCGTACCGAAAACTGGCGCCGCGCCGCGCATGTGGCGCGTCAGTTCAACGAGGCGGGCCTGCTGACGCTGGCTGCGTTCGTTGCGCCGGATGCCGAGGGACGTGAACAGGCCAAGGCGCTGATCGGTAGCGACCGGATGCTGACGGTCTATGTGCAGGCGTCGCCGCAAGCGTGCCAGCAGCGTGACCCGCAAGGCTTGTACGCAGCGGCGGACGATAACATCCCCGGTGAATCCTTCCCTTACGATGTGCCCGGGAATGCTGATCTGGTGATCGATACCGAGTCGCTTTCGGTGGAAGAGAGTGCCAAGCAGGTCATTGACCTGTTGCGTAAGCGCGGCGTTATTTAACGCGACCTGTGACATGAAACGCCCTGCTTACGCAGGGCGTTTTTTGTTTGAACACCGTCATCAAGAAGTACGCCGCCGATTGGTGTTGCCCAGCGCTCCGGCAATTTGCGACGCCCAGCCAACGTAGGTTGGATTAGCCGAAGGCGTAATCCGACGTTCAGATGGTGGGTGAATTTGCTGTGTTAAAGAGGCAGGTGCAGTGGATTCGCGGTAAACGATGGAAGCGCCCCTGGCGATTCCATCCTACGAAAAGCGATCTGTCATACCGCGCTCGTTCCCCGGCACCAAAAGCTTCGAGCCGCCCGCCCAATCGGCAGGGTACAGTCCCGCACGAACGTCACGATGAAAGCTCGAATAGGGCCAATCCCTTATGTGCCGAACCAGGCCATGCTTGAGCGGGTTAACGTATACGTAGTCGACGTGCCGTCGGAAGTCCTCTTCGTTGCGGATGAGGTGTTCCCAATAACGCCGCTGCCAGATGCCGCGCTCGCCTCTCTGCAGGCGTACAGCCGACCGGTATTCGCTAGCAAGCAGGGTTCGGCTGAAGGAGGTTTTGATCAACCGCCAACGCAGCGAGTAGTCGGCATCACCGGGTGGCAGCGTCCAGACACAATGCATATGCTCGGGGAGCACCACCCAGGCATCGATAGTAAAGGGATGCAGCCTATGCACGCGCCGGACGGAAGCGCGCAGCACATCGATATGCCGCACCAGCAGATCGTTGTTGCGCCGTTGCAATAGGTTCACAGTAAAAAACCAGCTCGCCCCGGGCACAAGGGCGCGACGATAGTTAGGCATCCTTGCCTCTCCGACGTTTGAATGAGCCCGAAGTGTAGGCGGGATCATTCACAGGCGATGTGCCCCGATTCGCGGTAAACGACGGAAGCGCCTTTGCCGATTCCATCCTACGAAAGCGGTCCGCCGTACCGGGTGCCCAGCCATGTAGGTTGAATTAGCCGAAGGCGTAATCCGACGTTCAAGTGGGCGGGCGCGGTGCGACGTTGGGCGGTGGATGCAGCCAGTTCGCGGTAACGGATGGAAGCGCCTCCGGCAATTCCATCATACGGAAGATGATGCGCCGTACCGCGGTCATGGGAAGCCGGTCCGCCGCGCCGAAAATGTTCAGCCAACGTAGGTTGGATTAGCCGAAGGCGTAATCCGACATTCGAGTGGGTGGGTGCGGTTGCGGTGTTGGGACGATGGATATCGCCGTTTCGTGGCAAGCGACGGAAGCGCCTTCGGCGATTCCATCATACGGAAAGCGATCCGTCATACCGCGATAAACAGCAAAACGCCCCGCACGAAGGCGAGGCGTTTAGTTTGCAACGGCGGATACATAGGTTCGCGGTGAACGACGGATTACGCTTCGCTAATCCATCCTACAAATTGATCCGCCTTACCGCGTTTACCGCGTTACGCCTTAACGGCAGGAACCAGGCATCCAATCAGCTGGTGTGCCAGAGCAATCCCACGCAGTAATCGTCTCTCCGGTAACTGTGCCAAGCAAGGTAACGACTGGCTGAGTTGCGCCGGGGAAAGCGCGTCCCGTTGCAACGATACTTATATTACCGGCATCAACCGTAGCGTTCACACTGGCCACATACTGTGATGGGTTCGCATCGCTATTACATGTCCCAACAGTTGCAGTACTGATCGCTCCACCTGACTGAACAATCTCTGTTACGCAAGTGCGGGCAGAACTAGCAGCCAAAACTACTTCAGATGCTTTGGCTCGATTTGTATAGTCCTGATAAGCCGGCAACGCAATGGCAGCCAAAATCCCGATGATCGCCACAACGATCATCAATTCAATAAGAGTAAAACCCTTCTGCATCTGAGCTTTCATTTGTATCTCCTTAAAGTGTTAAGGCTGTGAGCCTGTAGGAGCTAAAGCAGTTGGCGTGCCAGCTCTCGTTCGTCGTGAACGCAGCGACCAATACTGTGAAGTGCCTCAACCTCTCGTTGCTGCCAAGAGGTATTCCGCCGAGCGCAGCCCGCTTCCCCTACCTTAAGCGCCAATATGAAGTGGCTGCTGTGCACCTCAAGCCTGACCCTTCGCGGTCGATATGTGACCAAGAACGTCACTCGCCGCCGCCCTTGTTTGCAGCCACTGGCATCTACGCTATAAGGCGGGCACTAATCGCATCGAGGCCGCCATGAGCGAACACATTTCCCTATCCGGATTGGCACGACAAATGGTCGTGGCCGGCGTGTTGGATGAAAAAACAGCCCAGCAGGCGCAGGCCCAGGCCATTCGCAGCAAAACCCCCTTTGTTACCTATGTGGTGCAGAACAAGTTGGCCAAAGGCCGCGTCATAGCCGAGCTTGCCTCCGATCAGTTCGGTGTCGCGCTGCTGGACCTGTCTGCGCTAGATAAGGAAACGCTGCCCAAGGATTTGATCAGCGAGAAACTGGCGCGTCAGCACCGCGTTCTGCCGCTTTCCCGGCGCGGCACCAAGCTATATGTCGCCATTTCCGATCCGGCCAATCATCAATCGATTGCCGACATCCAGTTCAGTACCGGCTTGACCATCGAGTCGATCTTGGTGGAAGACGACAAGCTGGGCGAGGCCATTGATAAGCTGTACGAAAGCGGCACCACCGGGCTAGAAGATCTGGGTGAGGTCGATCTGGATGGCGTCGATGTCGAGACCGTCAACGAGGATGGAAAAGCCGAGGAGGGTGGCGAGGCCGCCGATGACGCGCCGGTCGTTCGCTTCGTCAACAAGATGCTGCTCGATGCGATACGTGGTGGCTCATCCGACCTGCACTTCGAGCCCTACGAAAAAGCCTACCGCGTGCGGCTGCGCACGGATGGCATTCTGCATGAGGTCGCCCGCCCGCCGATACAGCTGGCCCCACGCATCTCCGCGCGTCTAAAAGTGATGGCCGGGCTGGATATCTCAGAGCGGCGCAAGCCGCAGGACGGGCGGATCAAGATGAAGCTGTCCAAGACCAAGGCTATCGACTTTCGGGTGAACACGCTGCCGACGCTGTGGGGTGAAAAGATTGTGATGCGGATTCTCGACCCCACCAGCGCGCAAATGGGCATCGATGCGCTGGGGTATGAAGAAGATCAGAAAGCGCTGTATATGCAGGCGCTGCAGCAGCCGCAGGGCATGATTTTGGTGACCGGCCCTACCGGATCGGGCAAGACGGTCTCCCTTTATACCGGCTTGAATATCCTCAATACCGTGGATGTGAACATATCCACGGCAGAAGACCCGGTGGAGATTAACCTCGAGGGCATCAACCAGGTCAACGTCAATCCTCGGCAGGGCATGGACTTCTCCCAGGCGCTGCGGGCGTTTCTGCGCCAGGACCCGGACGTGATCATGGTGGGTGAGATTCGTGACCTGGAAACCGCCGAGATTGCCATCAAGGCCGCGCAGACCGGGCATATGGTGATGTCGACGCTGCACACCAACAGCGCAGCGGAAACCCTGACGCGGCTACGCAACATGGGCGTTGCGGCATTCAATATCGCCACTTCGGTGAACCTGATCATCGCCCAGCGGCTGGCGCGCAAGCTCTGCAATAGCTGCAAGAAAGAAGTGGAATTGCCAAGGGACGCCCTACTGGAAGAGGGCTTCCCTGCCGATAAGATTGGCACCTTCAAAGTCTACGGCCCGGTCGGCTGCGACAATTGCAAGGGTGGCTACAAGGGCCGTGTCGGTATTTATGAAGTGGTTAAAAACACGCCGGCACTGGCTAGGATTATCATGGAGGACGGCAATTCCATCGATATTTCCACCCAGATGCGTAAAGACGGCTTCAACGATCTGCGAACGTCGGCTTTGGTGAAAGCCATGCAGGGCGTGACCAGCCTGGAAGAAGTCAACCGGGTGACCAAGGACTAACATGGCGCAGAAAGCGGTAAAAACCAGTGTGTTCACCTGGGAAGGCACCAACAGGCAGGGCGCGAAGATAAAGGGCGAGCTGAGCGGCGTCAGCCCTGCGTTGGTCAAGGCGCAACTGCGCAAGCAGGGCGTCAACCCACAGAAGGTCCGCAAGAAGTCGGTGTCGCTGTTCAGCGCCGGCAAGAAGATCAAGCCGATGGACATCGCCCTGTTCACCCGGCAGATGGCGACCATGATGAAAGCCGGCGTGCCGCTGCTGCAGTCGTTCGACATCATCGGCGAGGGGTTCGATAACCCGAACATGCGCAAGCTCGTTGACGACCTGAAACAGGAAGTCGCGGCGGGCAACAGCTTTGCGGCGGCGTTGCGCAAGAAGCCTCAGTACTTCGATGATCTCTATTGCAATCTGGTTGACTCGGGCGAGCAGTCCGGCTCGCTGGAAACTTTGCTGGATCGCGTCGCGACCTATAAGGAAAAGACCGAAGCGCTCAAAGCCAAGATCAAGAAGGCGATGAATTACCCCATCGCCGTTGTTCTGGTGGCGATCATCGTGTCGGCGATTCTGTTGATCAAAGTGGTTCCCCAGTTTCAGGAGGTCTTTGCAAACTTCGGCGCGGAGCTGCCGGCGTTTACGCTGATGGTCATCGGGCTATCCGAAGCGCTTCAGGCTTGGTGGCACGTGGTCCTGCTCGTCATGTTTGGGGCGGCTTACGCCTTCAAGACAGCTCACGGCAAGTCCGAGCGTTTTCGCAATGGGTTTGACCGCTTTTTGCTCAAGGTTCCTGTGGTCGGTGACATTCTCTATAAATCTGCAGTGGCGCGTTTCGCGCGCACGCTGGCAACTACCTTTGCTGCAGGTGTGCCACTGGTAGATGCGTTGGATTCGGTCGCTGGAGCAACGGGCAATGTGGTGTTCCGCAATGCGACCATGAAGGTCAAGGCTGATGTATCCAGTGGTATGCAGCTGAACTTTTCGATGCGTACTACCGGCACCTTTCCCAGTATGGCGATCCAGATGACGGCAATTGGCGAAGAGTCCGGCTCCCTCGATGAGATGTTGGCTAAAGTGGCGACTTTCTATGAAGACGAAGTCGACAACATGGTGGACGGTCTGACCGCCCTGATGGAGCCAATGATCATGGCGGTGCTGGGTGTGCTGGTCGGCGGTTTGATCATTGCCATGTATCTCCCGATTTTCCAGCTGGGTGCTGTCGTCTGATTATGATGTTGATCGATTATCTGGCCAGCCACGTGCTGGCCTTTGTTTTGTCTGTTGCTCTACTGGGTCTGCTGGTCGGCAGCTTCCTCAATGTCGTGATCTATCGCCTGCCGGTCATGATGCAGCGTGAGTGGCGTGCGCAGGCTCTTGAGTATCTCGAGTGCCCACCGGAGCCGGTCCGTGAGCGCTTCAATCTGCTCCTACCAAACTCGCGGTGTCCACACTGTGATCACCAGATTCGCTCATGGGAGAATATTCCCTTGGTCAGCTGGCTGGCCTTGCGTGGCAAGTGCTCGTCCTGCCGGGCGCCGATCAGTAGTCGCTACCCCCTTGTGGAGTTGGCGTGCGGCCTACTTTCTGGCTATGTCGCCTGGCATTTCGGGTTCACCTGGCAGGCAGGAGCAATGCTGTTGCTGACCTGGGGCTTGTTGGCGATGAGCATGATCGATGTCGATCACCAGCTGTTGCCTGATGTGTTGGTGCTGCCGCTGTTGTGGCTTGGTCTCATCCTGAACAACTTCGGCTTTTTCGTATCGCTTGAAAGTGCACTGTGGGGAGCGGTAGCGGGATATCTGAGCCTGTGGTCGGTTTATTGGCTGTTCAAACTGGTCACCGGCAAAGAAGGTATGGGCTATGGCGATTTCAAACTGCTTGCGATGTTAGGAGCTTGGGGTGGCTGGCAGGTGTTACCACTTACCATCCTAATGTCGTCGGTGGTTGGGGCTGTTCTTGGCACAATCCTTTTGCGGGTGCAGCGCGCCGAGAGCAGCACGCCCATCCCTTTCGGTCCATACTTGGCGATCGCCGGCTGGATCGCGTTGCTTTGGGGTGACCGGATTACCGAGAGCTATCTTCAGTTCGCGCGCTTCTAAGTCGGACACCATTGCTGAGCCGAAAACCGTTCCGCCGACTTGTACTCTTAACGAAAGACGTTCTGGGCTTGCGCTTCGCAGGCTGAGTAGTTACTACTGCGCGTCCTGTTTTTAGTCTGGGTGTGGTTGCGATGGAGCCCTGGATTCTCGGGTTGACTGGCGGCATTGGTAGTGGCAAGACCGCGGTGCTGGATCGCTTCGCCAGTCTGGGCGTACATGTCGTCGATGCCGATCAGGCGGCGCGCTGGGTGGTCGAGCCCGGACGGCCAGCGTTGCTGCAGATTGCCGAGCGCTTCGGCTCAGGCATCTTGCTCACGGACGGCGCTCTGGATCGAAAAGGGCTGCGTGAGCGTATATTCGATAACCCGGCCGACAGGCAGTGGCTGGAGCAGCTGCTGCATCCTCTGATTCGAGCTGAGATCGCCAGGCATCTCGCCGTGGCAGAGTCGCCTTACGCCATCATGGCCTCTCCGCTGCTGATTGAGTCAGGGCAGTACCGTCAGGTCAATCGTGTGCTGGTTGTGGACGTCCCTGTGTCACTCCAGGTTGCGCGCACGATGGCACGTGATCAAGTCAGTGAGGAGCACGTGCGGGCGATTCTCAAGGCCCAGGCCAGTCGTGAAGCGCGCCTGCAACATGCCGATGATGTGTTGGTAAATGATCGAGATCTGTCGTGGCTAGGGGCGGAGGTCGAGCGATTGCACCGCTTTTATTTGACGTTACGAGGAGGGCAGGTATGACCGCTGCGATAGTTGAGTGTCCGACGTGTGGAGCGCCGGTAGAGTGGGGGCCGCAAAGCCCAAGCCGGCCGTTCTGTTCCGATCGTTGCAAGCTTATCGATCTTGGTGCCTGGGCGTCGGAAGCGCACGCGATTCCGGGCAATGAACTCGAGGATGATCTGTTCTCTGGTGACATGCCTCCGCGCGAGCACTAGCGCTTTGACGCTACTTGTCTTCTTTCCATGGCGCCTGCAGATAGCGGCTTTGATTGAAACTTTCCATCCAGTCCGGGTAGAAAACCACCAGGGCGGTAATCGCTGTGCCGTTGATGAAGGCTTCGGGGAACATGACCAGCCATAGGTAACCGGCAAAATCCGCCAGCCAAGGCGGCATCGGATAGCGACCATCTAGTAGCAGTACGCCGAGCGATGCCAGGATGCACGCCAATGCTGCGAGCGCCGCTGGAAAGAATCCAGCGAAGAAAATAAAGACGAACAGATTGCGGGGTTGGGCGCGTTCGACGAGCCGCGCGCATACAACCGTGACCAGCACTGGGATCAAGACCAGCAGGATGCCGTTCATGCCCAGGGCTGCAACTTGTTGATGGCCTGTCAGTGTCAGGCCGACCTGGGCGATGAGGGCGGCGATGATTGCCAGTGGCCAGTCCAGCAACAGGGTGACGGCTGTCAGTCCGATGAAGTGGAATGAAAGGCCCGAATCGAAGTCCCTTCGCACCAGCCAGAGCAGAAAGATCGAAAGCATTGCGCCGAACAGCAAGTGCTGACGGCGAGTATCACTGAAGAGCTCGACCCAGGGAGCTCGCCAGGTCGCCCATAACAGCGCGATCACATAGATTATCCAGCCTACCAGCAGGCTGGATGGAGCAAGCAGGTGGGCGGCGATCATGCTAGTGATTCCTTTGTGCTTGTTGTTGCCGGCGCGCAGTAGTCGGTGTTTCGTGAAGGGGCTTAGGGAGCTGGATTCGGCTGTTCTGTGTGGATCGCTTCAATTGCGGCTAGCACTTCACTCGAGAGCGTAATTTCGGCGCTACGGATATTCGACTCAAGTTGCTCTAGTGATGTCGCGCCGATGATATTACTGGTGACGAAGGGTTGCGCTGTGACATAGGCAAGCGCCATCTGTGCTGGATCCAGTCCATGCTCGCGCGCCAGTTTAACGTACCGAGAACATGCGGCTTTGGCCTGGGGGTTGTTATAACGTGCGAAGCGTTGAAAGAGCGTGAGGCGCGCGCTGGCAGGACGAGCACCGTTCTCGTATTTGCCGCTGAGCATGCCGAACGCCAGTGGCGAGTACGCGAGTAGGCCGCATTGTTCGCGGATGCTGATTTCCGCCAGGCCAACCTCGAAACTGCGATTGAGCAGGTTATAAGGGTTCTGTATCGAAACTGAACGCGGCAAGCCGCGAGCTTCGGCTAATTGCAGGTATTTCATCGCGCCCCAAGGCGTTTCGTTGGACAGGCCGATGTGGCGGATTTTGCCCGCTTTGACTTCGGCATCGAGCGCTTCGAGAGTTTCTTCCAGTGGAGTGAAGTCGCCATCTTGATGTCGGTAGCCCAGCTGCCCGAAAAAGTTGGTGCTGCGTTCCGGCCAATGTAGCTGGTACAGGTCGATCCAGTCGGTCTGCAGACGCCGAAGGCTGTTATCGAGCGCGGTGCGGATCTGTTCGCGATTGAATTTGGGTTGACCGTCGCGAATGTGTTTAATGCCGTTGCCGGGTCCCGCGATCTTCGTGGCTATGATCCAGTCGGCTCTTTCGCCCCGGCTCTGGAAGTAATTTCCTATGTATTGCTCAGTGGTTGCGTAGGTTTCCGGGCGCGGCGGCACCGGGTACATCTCGGCCGTATCTATGAAGTTGATGCCGGCAGTCTTCGCCCGGTCGATCTGGGCGAATGCCTGGGCCTGGTCGTTCTGTTCTCCCCATGTCATGGTGCCGAGGCAAAGTGAACTGACTTTCAGATTTGTGCGGCCGAGTGAGCGATATTCCATGCAATACCTCGCGTGATCTGAGACTGAGTGCCGAAGAGCTTAACGAAGACGGGACGGCTTGTGCTCATGAGAGCGTTCGACGTATCCGAAGTGCCCTGGGTGTCACGCTGGCAGATATCTGGAGTGAGGCTCGCTGTTTGGTGGGCTGTGCCTGCTTGAGAGCGGGTGTAGCGGAATTCGATAACTATAAATGTCGGTTGCTATTTTGCTGGTAATCAGGATAATTCCGCAGCCTGTCGCCGGGGATGCCTAGCCTGTCGACGCAAGCCAAAGGTAGGGGATGCCTAGCCTACCGAACCACTGCCGTGGCGGACGCGCTGACCCGAGCCCCCGATAGCGTCTGTTTCCGGCTGCCCTGGCCTTGCCAGGGCGAGCACCATTCAGTAAGATTCGCCGTCTTATTTTCAGGGCGGCCCCTGAGGCTATAACGAATGAAGACATTTACTGCTAAACCGGAAACCGTCAAGCGCGACTGGTTCGTCGTCGACGCTGCCGGCCAGACCCTGGGTCGTCTGGCAACCGAAATCGCTAGCCGCCTGCGTGGCAAGCACAAGCCGGAATACACCCCTCACGTGGATACTGGCGATTACATCGTCGTGATCAACGCTGAGCAAGTGCGTGTGACTGGTGCCAAGACCACAGACAAGGTGTACTACTCTCACTCCGGTTTCCCGGGTGGCATCAAGTCGATCAGCTTCGAGAAGCTGATCGCCAAGGCGCCCGAGCGTGTGATCGAGACCGCGGTCAAAGGCATGCTGCCGAAGAACCCGCTGGGTCGCGACATGTATCGTAAGCTGAAGGTGTACAAGGGTGCCAGCCATCCGCACACCGCTCAGCAGCCCCAAGAACTGAAGATTTAACGGAATAGTTCATTATGTCGGCGACTCAAAATTACGGCACTGGCCGTCGCAAGACTGCAACCGCGCGCGTCTTTCTGCGCCCGGGCACTGGCAAGATCTCCATCAACAACCGTGAGCTGGATAACTTCTTCGGTCGCGAAACTGCCCGCATGGTCGTTCGCCAGCCGCTGGAGCTGACTGAGACTGTCGAGAAGTTCGACATCTACGTCACTGTTCTTGGTGGTGGTGTCAGTGGTCAAGCCGGTGCCATTCGTCACGGTATCACTCGTGCTCTGATCTCGTATGACGAAACTCTGCGCAGCCCGCTGCGTAAGGCTGGCTTCGTCACTCGCGACGCTCGTGAAGTGGAACGTAAGAAGGTCGGTCTGCGCAAAGCGCGCAAGCGTCCGCAGTACTCCAAGCGCTAATTCGCGCTTTCAAAAGAAACGCCCAGTTTCGTTCGGAGCTGGGCGTTTTTTTTTGGGATGCGTTTTTATATGGCGGTGCGACAGTGTGTCGCGCGCTGGAAAGCCTGAAGGCCGGGCATTAGGGCTTATGTGACAGGCTATTACCTTGTCAGAAGAAGGCCTTTTCTTTACCATTTGGCGAATTTTTCGCGGCCCAATTTTACGTGGTACATGCCTGCGTCAAGCAGGCCATAAGAAGCTGATGGGAGACGACTGAATGAGCAATGACGGCGTGAATGCAGGCCGGCGTCGCTTCCTTGTGGCCGCCACTTCGGTGGTGGGCGCTGCAGGAGCGGTGGGTGCTGCGGTCCCGTTTGTGGGATCGTGGTTCCCGAGTGCCAAGGCCAAGGCTGCCGGTGCGCCGGTAAGGGTAAATATCAGCAAGATCGAGCCGGGGCAGCAGATGGTCGCCGAGTGGCGCGGTCAGCCGGTATTTATCGTGCGTCGGACCGACGAGGTCCTCGGAAATCTGGAGAAGGTTGCCGGCCAGGTAGCCGATCCTGAGTCCAAGGCTTCCGAGCAGCCTGCTTATGTCGATCCGAAGAACCGGTCGATCAAGCCCGAGTTGCTCGTGGTGGTCGGTCTGTGTACTCACCTCGGCTGTGCGCCGTCCTTCCGTCCTGAGGTGGCTGCGGCCGATCTCGGTGCCGATTGGCTTGGTGGGTATTTCTGTCCTTGCCATGGTTCCAAATACGATATGGCCGGTCGCGTCTATAAGTCGCAGCCAGCTCCCTTGAACCTGCCGGTGCCCCCGCACTCGTACGAGACCGATAATGTAATCATCATCGGTGTGGACCAGGAGAACGCCTGATGAGCAAGTTCATGGAATGGGTCGACGCCCGCTTTCCCGCGACCAAGATGTGGGAAGACCATCTTTCGAAGTACTACGCCCCCAAGAACTTCAACGTCCTGTATTTCTTCGGTTCGCTGGCCCTGCTCGTACTGGTCAATCAGATACTTACCGGTATCTGGCTGACCATGAGCTTCGAGCCTTCCGCTGAGGGCGCCTTCGCCTCCGTCGAATACATCATGCGCGACGTTGAGTACGGCTGGATCATCCGCTACCTGCACTCCACGGGCGCGTCCGCGTTCTTCGTGGTGGTCTATCTGCATATGTTCCGTGGGATCCTCTACGGCTCCTATCAGAAGCCGCGCGAGCTGGTGTGGATCTTCGGCATGATGATCTACCTGGCGCTCATGGCTGAGGCCTTCATGGGCTATCTGCTGCCTTGGGGGCAGATGTCCTACTGGGGTGCCCAGGTAATCATCTCGCTGTTTGGTGCCATTCCGGTCATCGGTGGTGACCTGACCCAGTGGATTCGCGGTGACTACCTCATCTCCGGCATCACGCTGAACCGCTTCTTCGCGCTGCACGTGATTGCGCTGCCAATCGTCATTCTTGGCCTGGTCGTTCTGCACATCCTGGCACTGCACGAGGTTGGCTCGAACAACCCGATGGGTGTCGATATCAAGAAGACCAAGGATGAGAATGGCGTGCCACTCGATGGCATCCCGTTTCACCCGTACTACACCGTGAAAGACATTGTCGGTGTCGTGGTGTTCCTGTTCGTCTTCTGTGCGGTCGTGTTCTTCTTCCCTGAGATGGGCGGCTATTTCCTCGAGAAGCCCAACTTTGAAGTGGCGAATGCGTTCAAGACGCCGGAGCACATTGCTCCAGTCTGGTACTTCACGCCTTACTACGCGATTCTGCGTGCGGTGCCTGACAAGCTGCTTGGTGTTATCGCCATGGGTGCGGCTATCGCAGTGCTCTTCGTGTTGCCCTGGCTGGACCGGAGCCCGGTCAAGTCCATGCGGTACAAAGGCTGGATGAGCAAGATCGCACTGATCGCGTTCTGCATCTCCTTCATCATTCTCGGTGTGCTGGGCGTACTGGCGCCAACACCTGAGCGTACTCTGGTGTCGCGGATCTGTACTGCTATCTACTTCGGATACTTCATCCTGATGCCGTTCTACACCAAGCTCGAGAAGACCAAAGTGGTTCCGCAAAGGGTGGATGGCTGATGAAAAAGCAATTTGCTGCATTGATTCTTGCAATTCTGCCGGCCTTTTCCTTCGCGGCAGGCCCGGCCGTTCATCTGGACAAGGTCGATATTGACCTGACTGACAAAGCGGCCATGCAGGACGGTCTGAAGACTTTCGCCAACTACTGCATGGGTTGTCATAGCGCGCAGTACCAGCGTTATGAGCGTGTTGCCACTGACCTCGGTATTCCCGAAGAGGTCATGATGGACAACGTCGTTTTTGCTGATGCCAAGTTTGGCGATCACATGAAGATCGGCATGAAGCCTGATGACGCCAAAGTCTGGTTCGGTGCTGCTCCGCCGGACCTGACCCTGGTTGCTCGCGTTCGCGGCAACGACTGGCTGTACACCTACATGCGCAGTTTCTACGAAGATCCGGCCCGCCCTTATGGCGTCAACAATACGGTCTTCCCGAACGTCGGTATGCCGCACGTCTTGGCTCCGCTTCAGGGGCGTCGCGTCGTGGGCTGCAAGCAGGTGCAGGTGGTCGAAGACGGTCGCAAGCAGTTTGATCCTCTGACCGGCACGCCGATCACTAAAGAGGCATGCGATCAGATGGTCATCGAGCCTGGTACCGGCACGCTCTCCGAGGCCGAGTATGACGAGAAGATCAAGAACCTGGTGACCTTCCTTGCCTATTCGGCAAACCCGGTCAAGCTGGAGAGTCAGCGCATCGGTACCTATGTGCTGCTGTTCCTGGCGGTGTTCTTCGTGTTCGCTTACCTGCTCAAGCGTGAGTACTGGAAAGACGTTCACTAAGCTGCACGTTCCAACTGCTTTACCCTGCGCGCGCCCTCTGGGCGCGCGTGTTTTTTCTGCTTCAAGATAAAAGAGTGAGGAAGGACCTATGGCTGCAACCAATCGGTTGGGCTGCTACTCCGATCCCGCCGACCACTATTCCCATCGCGTTCGTCTCGTGCTCGCAGAGAAAGGCGTCAGTGTGGACATACTTGACGTCGAGGCGGGGCAGTGTCCGGTCAAGCTGGCCGAGGTGAACCCGTATGCCAGTGTTCCGACGCTGGTGGATCGCGATCTGGCACTGTATGAGCCGAGTGTGATTCTGGAGTATCTGGAAGAGCGTTACCCCCATCCCCCCTTATTGCCGGTGTATCCGGTTGCGCGGGCGAATACTCGCCTGCTGGTTCATCGCATTCAGCGAGATTGGTGTTCGCTGGCCGACCGTATCCTTGACCAGCGTACCGCTGAGCCGCAACGCGCGCAGGCGCGCAAAGAGCTTCGTGAAAGCTTGATCGGCGTGTCGCCGATATTCGCGGAAAAGCCGTATTTCATGAGTGACGAGATCAGTCTCGTCGACTGCTGCCTGTTGCCTATCCTCTGGCGTTTGCCCAGACTCGGTATCGAGTTGCCTCGAGCTGCCAAGCCGTTGCTTGACTATATGGAGCGCAGTTTCGCCCGCGAGGCCTTTCAGGCCAGTCTTTCCGCCGTCGAGCGCAACATGCGCTGAGAGAGGGTTCCTATGAATTCAAGTCGCCCCTATCTAGTCAGGGCGCTCTACGAGTGGATCGTGGACAATGATTGCACGCCGCACTTGCTGGTCAACGTCGATTATCCCGGCGTGCAGGTCCCTGCCGGGTTCGCCAGTGACGGGCAGATAGTGCTGAACGTTGCGCCAAGCGCCATACGCCACCTGCACATGGATAATGAGGCGATCAGTTTCGAGGGGCGTTTCGGTGGCGTTGCTCACTCGTTGAACGTACCGTCCGCTGCTGTGATGGCCATCTATGCCAGGGAAAATGGGCAGGGCATGGTGTTCGAGATCGAGCCGACGCCGCCGGACGACGATGCGCCAAGCGAGAGCGGTGGTGACGACGCGCCGCGGCCGGGCGGACGTCCGAGTTTGAAGGTGGTCAAGTAGACGAGCGCGGCGCCCGGGCCTATCGGGCGCCAAAGTCGGTCAGTCGATGTATTCGAACAGTTTGACGATACGCTGCACGCCACTGACGCTCTGAACGAGGTTGGTTGCGCGGTTGCCTTCCTGGCGGGTAACTAGGCCCAGCAGATAGACAATGCCGTTTTCGGTGATCACCTTGATCCGCGAGCCCGGCACGCTGTTATCTGCGAGCATCTGGGTCTTGATCTTGGTGGTCAGCCAAGAGTCGTTGCTGCGTGCCAGTGCAGAGGAGGGCTGCAGGATCTGCAGTTCATTGTGGACGCGCTTGACGCGCTGCACGCTGCCTGCAGCTCGTTCGGCCGTTTCCTTGAGTTCTGCGCGCGGAGTCTGTCCGGCCAGCAGCACGACGCCGTTGTAGCTCGCTACAACTATGTGCGAGCCCTGATCAAGGTCGGGATGGGCCTTGGCGATATTGACCGCAGCCTTTGTCTCGATCAGCGAGTCGTCGATCTTGCTGCCGATGGTGCGGGTGCCGCGGTTATCGGCAATTGGATCGTCGCGGGTTGCGGTCAGTACCGAACTACAGCCGCTGACGGCCAGACACAGGCCTAGGGCGATAACAGGCAGGCGGGGCACGTTCATTCCTCACTTCCGAACAATTGGTTGTCGATCAGGTCGCACAAGCAGTGGATAGCCAGCAGGTGCACCTCTTGGATGCGGGCGGTTACCTTGGCTGGTACGCGGATTTCGACGTCTTCTGGCAGCAGCAGAGAC
Source organism: Stutzerimonas xanthomarina (assembly GCF_003935375.1). Classification (GTDB taxonomy): domain Bacteria; phylum Pseudomonadota; class Gammaproteobacteria; order Pseudomonadales; family Pseudomonadaceae; genus Stutzerimonas; species Stutzerimonas xanthomarina_A. The sequence goes on along the minus strand of NZ_RHQM01000009.1, from coordinate 97,761 downwards.
GCCATGCCGCCGCCGTCCCGTCCAGTCAGTGCCACTACCAGCATCTCCCGGTCATGAGCTGCCTGGATGGCCTGGATCACGTTGGCGGAATTGCCGCTTGTAGAGATCGCAAGCAATACGTCGCCTGGGTGACCCAGGGCGCGGATCTGCTTGGAGAATACTTCGTTGTAGCTGTAATCGTTGGCGATCGAGGTGATCGTCGAGCTGTCGGTGGTCAGTGCGATGGCGGGAAGGCTCGGCCGCTCACGCTCAAAGCGGTTGAGCAGTTCGGAGGAGAAATGCTGCGCGTCGCCGGCGGAGCCGCCGTTGCCACAGGTAAGAATCTTGCCTTCGCTAAGAAGGGCATTGACCATCGCCTGGCCGGCCTGCTCGATGCTCGGGGCTAGGATTTCCATGGCCTGCTGCTTGGTTTCGATGCTGGCCTGGAACAGTTGGCGGATTCGGGTTTGCATGTCCATTATGTTCGACCTTAAAGGTTGCAAGCGCCTCCGGCTATCGCGCCGGTATGCGCTTGCGGTTCGCTAGGGCTGGGCGGCATCGTGCAGCAGTCGCTGCGTAATGAATCGTTCAGCTATCAAATGCGTTGCGGATCCAGTTTAGATTCTCGGTCTGCCCGGCTGATGTGATCGCAACGACGTCGAAGCGACAAGGGCTCCGGGCCCATCGGCTTTCCTTCTGCAGGAAGAGCTGGGCAGCCTTGATCAGCTTCTGCTGCTTGCGCGCATCGATGCTTTCAAGGGCGCCACCCCAGGCGGCGTAGCGCCTGTAGCGGACCTCGACGAATACTACTGTATCGCCGTCGAGCATGACCAGATCAAGCTCGCCGCTGCGACAGGACCAGTTGCGCGTCAGCAGGCGCAGGCCCTGATCGCACAGGTGACGCAGCGCGAGTGCTTCGGCAGAGCGTCCGCTGCTCTGGCTGTCGCTCATTACTGCATGTTGTCCAGGCGCTGGACCTCGCCGTCGCGGAACTCGGCCCATGGAAGCTGACGCTCGATGCGCTGCTGCGGGTTCAGGCTGAGCGTGCCGGAGAGGCCGTCGAGTTGAGTATCCGGAAGTGCCAGCAGTTGATTCAGCCGCGGCGCGAGAAGGTAGGCGTCCGCACCCATTGCGTACAGTCGACCCAGACTGCCGCCCGCCTGCGGCCATTTCTGCTCGACTTCCTGGCGCAATGGAAGTTGGTCGTTCAATAGCCAAGGGGTTTCTGCGAAACGAATGCCTTCGAGGTCGAGGTATTGGGTGCGATCGTGGCTGGCCGCATGCAGGTGAGAGGTGGCGTATACCGGAAGGTCGCCCGCATATTGGAAGATCAGGGTGGGGCGGACTTGCTGGGCCTGCTGCGGAGTGGCTGCCAAGAACAGGAAGTCGACGTCCTGCCGGCGAGTGGGCTGGTTGCTCGTCGAGGCGTCAGTGATGCTGCTGACCCGTCCGCCACGACTCTCGCTATTGCGCAGTTGCAGCAGATCGGCGATCTGGTTGGCGAGTTGCACGGGCTCGGCCAATGGCTCGGCTGCAACCAGTGTTCCGCCGGCTTCTTCCCAGCTCTGGCGGAAGGCATCCAGAATCCGACCGCCCCAGTCTCCGCGAGGAGCCAGTGCGATGGCGCGGCGATGGCCGTCCGCCCATGCGCGGCGGGCGACCTCGCGGGCTTCGTCCTCGGCAGCCAGGCCGAACTGGAACAGCTGGGGTGGGGTGCTCTGACCGGCGTCGCTGTAGTTCAGGGCGAGTGTCGTGATCGGCAGCTGATCCCTCTCGGCCAGTTGGCGCACCAGATCCTTTTCCAGCGGGCCCACGACCAGCTGTACGCCGGCAGCCTGGGCCTGTCGGTAGAACTCGTCGATGGAGGTCATGCGGGTGCTGTCATAAAGCTCGATGCGCAGCGCCTGGCCGGATTGCTGCGCGTGCAGGTGTGCCGCAAGGAAGCCGTCACGCAGGGCGCGCGCGACGCTTGCCAGCTGGCCGTCCATGGGGAGCAGCAGTGCAATGTTGTTCAGAGGCTGATCGGCCAGCTCACGAAGTTTCTGCAGTGGCTCAGGGAGCTGTTCTGCGGCAGGGTGCTGGGGGTTTTGTGCAATCCAGTCGTCAATGGCGCGCTGTTGCTGGGCAACGGTGCCGGCGCGTTTCAGTGACAGCGCCAGCGACTGCCAGCCGGCGAGATCGTCATCTGCCGCGCCTTGCAGTTGCTGCTCGGGAAGTGCGGATATGAGTTTCCAGATGGCTTCGTGGTTGGTTCTGGCTTGCTCGCCACTCAGGAGTGGAGCAGTGAAAACCCGTTCGCGCGCAGCGGCGAGGGGCTTGCCGGTCGCCTCCAGCGCTTCCGCCCGCGCCAGCTGGCTACGAACCTGCTGCGCCACTGGTAGCTCGCCCAGGCGTTCGAACGCAGGGTGCTGCAGAGCTTGCTCGGCTTGTTCAGGTTTGCCATCGGCTAGTGCGATTTCGGCCTGCAGTGTCAATGCGAAGATCTGCTGCGCTGGTTTCAGTGTATCCAGCTGAACCTTTTCCAGAATGCTGCGAGCCTGGGCATGGTTGCCCTGTTGGATGCTCTGGTCGGCGGCGGCTAGGCGCAGCTGCGCGGCTTGTTCGGGGTCGCTTTGGTCGGCTTTCTCCAGCAGTTGCTGGGTGGAAGCCTGTGGTGTGCGAGGCAGTTCGCCCAATGTCGAAGAGGGAGAGCTGGCGCAAGCTGCGAGCATGATTGCGACGCACAGGAGTAGAAGGGGGCGTAAGCAAGCCATTGTTTGATCGTTCCTGAAAGCACTGGCGAGTGTTGGCGGATTGTACCCAAGCGCTGAAGTGGCGGCGATGTTGCGGCGGTGAATCGGGCTACAATGCGCATTTCCGTGACAGAGGTAAGCCCTTGTGACTGCCAGCGGTGGTGCGAATTCCGGAATGGGGACGCTTTATGTCGTCGCCACGCCGATCGGCAATCTGGAGGACATCAGTGCCCGAGCGCTGCGGGTGCTGCGAGAGGTGTCGCTGATAGCCGCGGAGGATACCCGTCACTCGTCTCGGTTGCTCGCGCACTTCGGTATTCAGACGCCGCTGGCAGCTTGCCACGAGCATAACGAGCGTGAAGAGGGGGGGCGATTCATCGGGCGGTTGCAAGGTGGAGAGGATGTCGCGCTGATCTCCGATGCGGGTACGCCGTTGATTTCCGATCCGGGATATCACCTGGTGCGCCAGGCGCGTGCCGCTGGGGTTGCAGTGGTGCCGGTGCCGGGTGCTTGTGCGCTGATCGCCGCACTGTCCGCGGCTGGGTTGCCCTCGGATCGATTCATCTTCGAAGGCTTTCTGCCTGCCAAGGCAGCTGCACGATGTGCACGGCTCGAAGCACTGAAAGAAGAGCCGCGTACGCTGATCTTCTACGAAGCTCCGCACCGCATACTGGAATCGCTTGGCGACTTTCGAGATGTGTTCGGTGGTGATCGAATTGCCGTGCTCGGCCGAGAGCTGACCAAGACGTTCGAAACGCTGAAAGGGCTGCCGCTGAGCGAGTTGCACGCGTGGGTCGAGGCCGACAGCAATCAGCAGCGCGGCGAGTGCGTGGTGCTTGTAGAGGGTTGGCATGCTCCGCTAGACGAGAGCGCGGTGAGCGCAGAGGCGCTCCGGGTGCTCGATCTGCTGTTGGCAGAAATGCCGCTCAAGCGGGCGGCCGCAATCGCAGCCGATATTACCGGTGTGCGCAAGAATCTGTTGTACCAGGCGGCGCTGGAACGCAAATAGGAGGTGGGCCTGGGCCTCGTGCCGCCTGGTGAGCTTGCAGGCAGCGCGTCGCGGCGATACTCTGGCGCCTGGAGAGTCGATCGGACAGTCGCTGTCTCTTTTTGTTCCGCAAAAAGGGAGGGAGGAAAGTCCGGGCTCCATAGGGCGAAGTGCCAGGTAACGCCTGGGAGGCGCGAGCCTACGGAAAGTGCCACAGAAAATAACCGCCTAAGCACTTCGGTGCCGGTAAGGGTGAAAAGGTGCGGTAAGAGCGCACCGCGCGGCTGGCAACAGTCCGTGGCTAGGTAAACCCCACTTGGAGCAAGACCAAATAGGGATCCATCGGCGTGGCCCGCGCTGGATCCGGGTAGGTTGCTAGAGGCAGTCAGCGATGGCTGTCGTAGAGGAATGGCTGTCCTCGACAGAACCCGGCTTACAGATCGACTCTCCTCCTTTCTTCCTTAGCAATACCCCATTTTTAATTCCGAAACATTCTTGCTCTTAACAAAGTACTTTAACTTTGTTGAGCAACTCGCTGTTGTCTCTGAAGATGCTTCCGGTCCTCTGCGCAATCTCCGCTCGAATTACCTCTCAACGTCGCTAAATTGCCGCTCCGTAAGGCTTTTTCCCGTCTGGCTCGCCTTGACGGTGGGGCGGCTGCGTTTCTATAGTGCGCACAAGTGGTAGGAAGTGGCAGAAAGTGGGTAAATATGGGCATGGATAGCTAATTCAGGGGAAGCGCAGCCGTGTTTCGCGGAGCTAACGCCATCAGTCTCGACGCCAAAGGCCGGCTAGCCATGCCCAGCCGGTATCGCGACGAGCTGAATTCCCGTGGCGATGGCCAGCTGATCATCACGATCGACGCCGTGGACCGTTGTTTGTGCATTTACCCCTTGCCCGAGTGGGAGCTGATCGAAGCCAAGCTCCGCGAATTGCCCTCCTTGCGTGAAGAGGCCCGTCGCCTGCAACGCCTGCTGATTGGTAATGCTGTCGATCTGGAGATGGATGGCAGTGGGCGCGTCGTGGTGCCACCGCGTCTTCGTGAGTACGCCCGGCTGGACAAGCGCGCGATGTTGGTAGGGCAACTGAACAAGTTTCAACTATGGAACGAGGACGACTGGAACGCGGTTTCTGACGCGGACCTGGCGGCCATCAAGCAACCCGGCGGTCTGCCGGAAGAACTACGTGACCTAATCCTGTGAACCAGATCAGCAGCTTGCGACATATCACCGTGTTGCTCGACGAAGCCGTCGCGGCGCTGAACGTGCGCCCGGACGGACGCTATCTGGATGGCACCTTTGGGCGGGGTGGTCACAGCCGGCTACTGCTTCAGCAGCTTGGGCCTGATGGCCTATTGCTAGGATTCGACAAGGATCCGTTAGCCATCGCTACGGGGCAAGCACTGGCGGCCGAGGACGGCCGCTTTGTCGTTGTGCAGAGAAGTTTTGCCGAACTTGGCGAAGAGGTGGCGCAGCGCGGCTGGAGCGGAACCGTCAGTGGCGTTTTGCTGGATCTGGGCGTTTCGTCACCGCAGCTGGACGACCCCGAGCGCGGCTTCAGTTTTCTTAACGACGGTCCTCTGGACATGCGCATGGATCCTAGCCGAGGCGTCAGTGCGGCCGATTGGATAGCGCACGCCGACGAAGATGAGATCGCCCGGGTGTTCAAGGATTATGGCGAAGAGCGCTTCGCCAAGCGTATGGCTCGTGCAGTGGTGCAGCGCCGCGAAGCGGCGCCTTTCGAGCGTACCGCCGACCTCGCCAAGGTCCTGACTGAGGCCAACCCCGCTTGGGAGAAGGGCAAGAATCCGGCGACTCGTGCGTTTCAGGGACTGCGCATCTACATCAACAATGAGCTTGGCGACCTGGAGCATGGCCTTGATGCAGCCCTGGAGGCACTGGAAGTGGGCGGCCGGCTGGTGGTCATCAGCTTTCATTCGCTGGAAGATCGCATCGTCAAACAGTTCATGCGCCGCCACGCCAAGGGCGAGGCGGACAAGCTGCCGCGCGACCTGCCCATCATTCCAAAGGCATTCGAGCCGCGCCTTAAGCTGGTCGGCAAGCCGCAGTACGCGTCCGATGCGGAGGTCAAGGGCAACCCGCGTTCGCGCAGTGCGGTAATGCGCGTGGCGGAGAAGCTGCGGTGACCAAGGTAATGCGCTCCATGCCCAGCGGCAGCCTGTTGATGCTGGTGCTGTTCGTCAGCGTCCTGCTGTCGGCGATCGCAGTTGCCTACTCGGCGCATTGGAATCGTCAGTTGCTCAACGAGCTCTACGGTGAGCTTAGCGTCCGTGACAAGGCCCAGGCCGAGTGGGGGCGGTTGATCCTCGAGCAGAGCACCTGGACTGCGCACAGCCGCATCGAGACGCTGGCGACCGAGCAATTGCACATGCATATCCCCGAAGCGGCAGACGTCAGGCTGGTGAAGCCATGACCCTTCAAGGTGCGCTGTATCCGTGGCGGTTTCGTATCGTGCTCACGCTGCTGGCGCTGCTGGTCGGTGCGATTGTCTGGCGCATCGTCGATCTTCAGGTGATGGACCAGGGCTTCCTCAAGGGTCAGGGTGATGCGCGCAGCGTTCGGCATATCCCGATTCCTGCGCATCGTGGTCTGATCACGGATCGCAACGGCGAGCCGCTTGCGGTGAGCACGCCGGTTACCACGTTGTGGGGCAATCCCAAAGAGCTGCAGGCAGCAAAGTCGCGTTGGCCGGACTTGGCCAAGGCGCTGGGTCAGGATGCTGCCACGCTGAGCGAGCGTCTCAGGTCGCAGGCGTTGCGCGAGTTCATCTATCTGGTGCGCGGACTTACCCCGGAGCAGGGGCAGGAAGTCCTCGATCTGAAGATCCCCGGCGTTTATGCGCAAGAAGAGTTCCGTCGGTTCTATCCGGCTGGCGAAGTGGCTGCCCATGTGGTCGGCTTCACCGATATCGATGATCGTGGCCGTGAGGGCATGGAACTCGCGTATGACGAGTGGCTGGCTGGTGTGCCAGGCAAGCGTCAGGTGCTCAAGGATCGTCGCGGGCGGTTGATCAAGGACGTTCAGGTCGTAAAGAACGCCAAGGCTGGCAAGGCGATGGCATTGTCGATCGATCTGCGCCTGCAGTACCTCGCGCACAGCGAGCTGCGCAACGTCGTGCAGGAATACGGTGCCAAAGCCGCCAGCCTGGTGATGGTCGACGTCAAGACCGGCGAGATCCTCGCCATGGCCAACCAGCCTACCTATAACCCGAACAATCGGCGCAATCTGCAGCCCGCGGCAATGCGCAATCGCGCCATGATCGACGTCTTCGAGCCCGGTTCCACCGTCAAACCTTTCAGCATCGCGGCGGCGCTGGGTACCGGTAAATATCAGCCGGATTCGGTCGTCAATACCTTGCCCGGGTGGATGCGTATCGGCCGCTACACGATTCGTGATGTCTCCCGTGGCGGCATGCTGACGCTGACCGGGATTCTGATGAAGTCGAGCAACGTCGGCATCAGCAAGATCGCCCTGGATATCGGCGCCGAGCCAGTATACGCGGTGATGCAACAGGCCGGTTTCGGCCAGGATACCGGGCTGGGTTTCCCCGGCGAGCGCGTCGGCAATCTGCCCAATCATCGCAAGTGGCGAGACGCTGAGACGGCTTCGCTTGCCTACGGCTATGGCCTGTCGGTGACCGCCGTACAGTTGGCGCATGCGTATGCCGTGCTGGGTAACCAGGGCAGCAACGTGCCGCTCTCTCTGTTGCGTCTGGATCGCACCCAGGACGGCGTGCAGGTCATTGACAAAGAGATTTCCGGCATTGTTCTGCAGATGTTGCGCGCGGTCGTGGAAGAGGAGGGTGGCGGCGGCGCTCGTGCCAAGGTGCCGGGCTATCACGTCGGCGGCAAGAGCGGTACCGCGAAGAAGATTTCCGGCACCGGCGGCTACACCAAAGACGCCTATCGCTCGTTCTTCGCCGGGGTTGCGCCGCTTTCCAATCCGCGCATCGCTGCGGTGATCGTTGTGGACGAGCCGAGCAAAGGACAGTACTACGGCGGACTGGTCGCGGCACCGGTGTTCGGCAAGGTCATGGCGCGCGCCCTGCGGCTGATGAACGTCGCACCGGACAATCTGCCGCCGCCTGCCGAGCTGCAGACCGCCGAAGCGGCAAAGGGCAAGGGAGGGCGTATCTGATGCCGATGCCATTGAATCACCTGCTGCCTCAGGCCGGCAGCGACGTGCTGATCCGTGAGCTGACACTCGACAGTCGCAAGGTTCGCGGCGGAGACCTGTTCCTCGCTGTACCGGGTCTGCAGTTCGATGGTCGCGATCACATACAGGATGCCGTCGCCCGTGGCGCGGCCGCGGTCGCTTATGAGGCAGAAGGCCTCGACCAGTCACTGACCGGCAACGCAGTCATGGTTCCGGTGCTGCATCTGGCAGAACAGCTGTCGGCGATTGCCGGCCGCTTCTACGGCGAGCCCAGCCGCAGCCTGCGTGTGGTCGGTGTGACCGGAACCAACGGCAAGACCAGTGTCAGCCAGCTGATTGCCCAGGCGCTCGATCGGCTCGGCGAGCCCTGCGGAATCATCGGCACGCTTGGCACCGGATTCCACGGACAGCTGGAACTGGGACGCCACACCACGCCAGATGCCATCGGCGTGCAGGCGACACTGGCGAACCTAAAACAAGAGGGTGCTCGCGCGGTAGCGATGGAAGTGTCTTCGCATGGTCTCGATCAGGGGCGCGTCGCGGCCCTGGATTTCGATGTCGCCGTGTTCACCAATCTGTCGCGGGACCACCTCGATTACCACGGCAGCATGGATGCTTATGGTGCTGCCAAGGCGCGCCTGTTCGAGGTGCCCGGGCTGAGCTGTCGGGTAATCAACCTCGACGATGCCTTTGGCCGCGTGCTGGCCGGCGAGGAGCGCGAGTCGCGCCTGATCACTTACAGCCTGGAAGACCCTACGGCCTACCTGTTCTGCGCTGAAGCGCGTCTCGACGACGACGGCATTCATGCTCGGCTGATCACGCCGCAGGGCGAGCGCTCGTTGCGCAGTCCACTGCTCGGGCGTTTCAACGTCAGCAATGTATTGGCCGCCGTCGGCGCCCTGCTTGGCATGGACTATCCACTGGACGAAATCCTGGCCGTGCTGCCTGAACTGCAAGGCCCCGCCGGCCGCATGCAGCGGCTGGGTGGCGGCGACCATCCGCTGATCGTGGTCGACTACGCACACACCCCCGATGCGCTGGAGAAAGTCCTCACCGCGCTGCGTCCACACGCGCGCGGCAGGCTGCTTTGTCTGTTCGGTTGCGGTGGTGATCGTGATACCGGCAAGCGCCCGCTGATGGCTGAAGTCGCGGAGCGGCTGGCCGACGGCGTCGTGGTCACCGATGACAATCCGCGCAATGAGGCGCCTGAACAGATTCTCGAGGGTATCCGTTCGGGGTTCAGCAATCCTGCGGCGGTCACTTTCAGCCATGGCCGCGCGCAGGCAATCGCCAGTCTGATCGCGGCCGCGCGAGCGGAAGATGTGGTCGTGCTGGCCGGCAAAGGTCACGAGGACTATCAGGAAGTTCGCGGCGAACGCTTGCCGTTCTCCGATCTCGAGGAAGCCTGCAGGGCGCTGTCCGTCTGGGAGAAGGCCAATGCTTGAGTCGATGCGCCTGAGCGAATTGCAGCTACCGCTGTCTGGCCGCCTGGTCGGAGCGGATGCCAGCTTCACTGCCGTCAGCACAGACAGCCGGGCCATCGAACCTGGCCAGCTGTTCATTGCGCTGACCGGGCCACGCTTCGATGGTCATGCCTATCTAGCGGACGTCGCCGCCAAAGGCGCCGTTGCAGCACTGGTCGAGCGTGAAGTTGCAGATGCAGGCCTGCCGCAGCTTGTCGTTGCCGATACCCGGTTGGCGCTTGGGCAGCTCGGCGCGCTCAATCGCGCCGCATTCAACGGTCCGGTCGCAGCGATCACCGGCTCCAGCGGCAAGACCAGCGTGAAGGAAATGCTCGCCAGCATTCTACGCAGCGCCCATGGCCAGAACGCCGTACTGGCCACTCGCGGCAACCTCAACAATGACTTGGGTGCGCCACTGACGCTGTTGGAGTTGAGCACCAGTCATCGCAGCGCCGTCATCGAACTCGGCGCTTCGCGGCCCGGCGATATTGCCTACACCGTCGATCTGGTGCGCCCGGATGTCAGCGTAATTACCAATGCGGGCACCGCCCACGTCGGAGAGTTCGGTGGCCCGGACAGGATCGTCGAGGCCAAGGGTGAGATTCTCGATGGCCTGAACGCATCCGGCACCGCCGTGCTCAACCGTGACGACAAGGCCTATTCGATCTGGGCCGAGCGCGCTGCGGGCAAGCGCATCGTATCGTTCGGCCTGGACGACCCCCTCGTGGATTTCTCCGCCGGGTCGATCGCCTACGACCAGCGTGGCTGCCCGAATTTCGTGCTGACTGGCCCGCTGGGCAATCTTCGCACCCAGCTCAATCTGCTGGGCCGGCATAACGTGGCCAACGCCTTGGCGGCAGCCGCGGCAGCCTATGCGCTGGGTATCGAGGCCGATGCCGTGGTGGCGGGGCTGGAAAGCCTGCAACCGGTCAAAGGCCGAGCCGTGGCGCAAATGCTGGCCAACGGCGTGCGGCTGATCGACGACAGCTACAACGCCAATCCGGCATCGATCTGCGCCGCCATCGACGTGCTGGCCAGCTTTGCCGGTCGCACCATCCTTGTGCTTGGCGATATGGGCGAGCTGGGCGAGTGGGCCGAGCAGGGCCATCGCGACGTCGGCGCCTATGCCGCTGGCAAGATCGACACGCTTTATGCCGTCGGGCCTCTGATGGCCCATGCAATTCAGGCATTCGGTCCAGGCGCTCGGCACTTCGCCGACCAGGCCAGCCTTATCGACAGCCTGCGAGCCGAACAGGGCAGCGGTACCACCATTCTGATCAAGGGCTCACGCAGCGCGGCGATGGACAAAGTCGTCGATGCGCTCGCTGGGCCATCCATGGAGAAACACTGATGCTGCTGCTGCTCGCCGAGTATCTGCAACAGTTCCACAAAGGCTTCGCGGTCTTTCAGTACCTGTCGCTGCGTGGAATTCTCGGCGTCCTCACCGCGCTGGTGCTGTCGCTGTGGATGGGCCCTTGGCTGATCCGTACGTTGCAGATGCGCCAGATTGGCCAGTCCGTGCGTACCGACGGACCGCAGTCGCACCTGTCCAAATCCGGCACGCCGACCATGGGTGGTGCGCTGATCCTCAGCGCCATCAGCATCAGCACCTTGCTCTGGGCCGATCTTTCCAATCGCTACGTCTGGGTGGTGCTGGCGGTGACCTTGCTGTTCGGCGCGATCGGCTGGGTCGATGACTATCGCAAGGTGATCGAGAAGAACTCCCGCGGCTTGCCAAGCCGTTGGAAGTATTTCTGGCAATCGGTCTTTGGCCTCGGCGCCGCGGTCTTCCTTTATATGACTGCGCAGACACCGGTCGAAACCACGCTGATTCTGCCGCTGCTGAAGCACATCGAGATCCCACTCGGGATTGGTTTTGTCGTGTTGAGCTACTTCGTCATCGTCGGCTCGAGCAACGCGGTCAACCTGACCGACGGCCTCGACGGTCTGGCGATCATGCCAACGGTCATGGTCGGCGGCGGTCTGGGTATCTTCTGCTACCTCTCCGGTAACGTGAATTTTGCCGAGTACCTGCTCATTCCTTACGTGCCGGGTGCGGGCGAGCTGATCGTCTTCTGCGGCGCGCTGATCGGTGCCGGCCTCGGCTTTCTCTGGTTCAACACCTATCCGGCTCAGGTCTTCATGGGCGATGTCGGCGCGCTGGCGCTCGGCGCGGCGCTGGGCACCATCGCCGTGATCGTTCGCCAGGAAGTGGTGCTGTTCATCATGGGCGGCGTGTTCGTGATGGAAACCCTCTCGGTGATGATCCAGGTGGCGAGCTTCAAGCTGACTGGCAAGCGCGTGTTTCGCATGGCGCCGATCCATCACCATTTCGAACTCAAGGGCTGGCCCGAACCCCGGGTGATCGTGCGCTTCTGGATCATCACTGTGATCCTGGTGCTCGTCGGCCTTGCCACCCTGAAACTGAGGTAATCAAGAGTGCTCATCGCTTCCGACCAGTTCCGCATCGTTGTCGGCCTCGGCAAGAGCGGCATGTCCCTGGTTCGCCATCTGGCGCGCCGGGGCCTGCCGTTTGCCGTCGCTGATACCCGTGTGAACCCGCCGGAGCTGGCGACGCTCAAGGCCGAGTATCCAGACGTGCAAGTGCGCTGTGGCGAGCTGGACGTCGAGTTTCTCTGCACCGCCAGCGAGCTGCTGGTGAGCCCGGGCCTGGCGGTCAGTACGCCAGCGCTGCAGGAAGCCGCGGCGCGTGGGGTCAAGCTGTCCGGTGATATCGAGCTGTTCGCCCGCGAAGCCAAGGCGCCGATCATTGCGATCACCGGCTCCAACGCCAAGAGCACTGTGACCACGCTGGTCGGCGAGATGGCCGTGGCGGCAGGGCGCACCGTGGCAGTTGGTGGCAACCTGGGCACGCCGGCGCTCGATCTGCTGGCAGACGACGTCGAGCTTTATGTGCTGGAGCTGTCCAGCTTTCAGCTGGAGACCACCGAGCAGCTAAATGCCGAAGTGGCGACCTGCCTGAACATCAGCGAAGATCATATGGACCGCTACAGCGGCCTGCCAGCCTATCATCAGGCTAAACACCGAATTTTCCGCGGCGCGCGTCAGGTGGTGGTCAATCGCGATGACCGGCTCAGCCGTCCGCTGGTCGCGGATGACCTGCCGACCTGGACCTTTGGCCTCGGCAAGCCGGACTTCAAGGGCTTTGGGCTGTTCGAGGAAAAAGGCGAGAAGTACCTGGCGTTCCAGTTCGATGCGCTGATGCCGGTTCGCGAGCTGAAGATGCGTGGTGCGCACAATCAGTCCAATGCTCTGGCATCGCTGGCGCTGGGGCACGCGGTGGGTCTGCCGTTCGAGCCGATGCTGGAGACGTTGCGCCATTTCGTCGGTTTGCCGCATCGCTGCCAATGGGTTGGCCAGCGTGGCGACGTCAGCTATTACGACGATTCCAAGGCCACCAATGTCGGTGCCGCGCTGGCTGCGATCGAAGGCCTGGGTGCGGATATCGACGGCAAGCTGGTGCTGATCGCCGGTGGCGATGGCAAGGGCGCAGACTTCTCCGCGCTGCGCGCGCCGATTGCACGCTATTGCCGTGCCGTGGTGCTGCTCGGTCGTGATGCGCAACGTCTTGCGGACGCGCTGGCCGATGCCACCACCCTGGTTCATGTCGCAACACTGGGCGAAGCGGTGCAGCGCGCCGCCGAGTGTGCCGAAGCGGGCGATGCGGTATTGCTGTCGCCGGCCTGTGCCAGCCTGGACATGTTCAAGAATTTCGAAGAGCGCGGTCGCCTGTTCGCCGCTGCGGTGGAGGCGCTCGACTGATGCTCGCCTTCCTGCGCCATGCTCCTTCGCCCTTGTTCGGCCGCCGCGGTCTGGATCTTGACTTCCCCATGCTCGCCGGATGTCTGGCTTTGCTTGGCCTGGGTCTCGTGATGATCACTTCGGCGTCGTCCGAAGTCGCGGCGGTCAATGCCGGCAATCCGCTGTATCACATGAGTCGCCATCTGGTTTATGTGGCGCTGGGCCTCGGCGCGGGAATTGCGATGCTGCTGGTACCGCTGTCGGTCTGGCAACGCCTGGACTGGATGCTGCTGCTGGCGGCGTTCGGCCTGCTGATCCTGGTCCTGCTGCCGGGAATCGGCCGGGAAGTGAACGGTTCGATGCGCTGGATCGGTTTCGGCGCCTTCAACGTGCAGCCGTCCGAGCTGGCGAAAGTCTTCGTGGTGATCTACCTGGCCGGCTATCTGGTGCGCCGGCAAGAGGAAGTTCGCGAAAGCATGTGGGGCTTTGCCAAACCCTTCCTGGTCCTGCTGCCCATGGCATTCCTGTTGCTGCTGGAGCCGGATTTCGGTGCGACCGTGGTCATGATGGGCGCCGCAGTGGCGATGTTGTTCCTCGGTGGTGTTGGCATGATCCGCTTCAGTCTGCTGGTGATCGCCGCCGTGGGTGCCGTGGTGGTGTTGGTGCAGACCCAGGAATACCGCCTCCAGCGCCTGATCACTTTCACCGACCCTTGGGCCGATCAGTACGGCGCCGGCTACCAGCTGACCCAGGCGCTGATCGCCTTCGGCCGCGGGGAGTGGTTCGGCGTCGGCCTGGGTAATAGCGTGCAAAAGCAGTTCTACCTGCCCGAAGCGCATACCGACTTCGTATTCTCCGTACTGGCCGAAGAGCTGGGCATGGTCGGCGCACTGGTGACCATCGCGCTGTTTGCCTTCGTCGGTGTTCGCGCACTGTATATCGGTCTGTGGGCAGAGAAGGCCCGGCAGTTCTTCGCGGCGTATGTGGCCTGGGGGATGGCGTTCCTCTGGCTGGGACAGTTCCTGATCAACGTGGGAGTAAACGTAGGTCTGCTGCCAACCAAGGGCCTGACGCTGCCGTTCCTCAGTTATGGCGGCAGCTCGCTGGTGGTGACCTGCGCAAGCATGGCGCTGCTGCTGCGCATCGAATGGGAAAGCCGCACCGTGCTGGGCAGCGAGGACACCGAGTTCGACGAGGCCGATTTCGCCGAGCCGCCGGCCAAGGAGGTCGCCCATGGCCGCTAATGTACTGATCATGGCCGGCGGCACCGGTGGCCACGTTTTCCCGGCGCTCGCCTGTGCTCGTGAGTTCCAGGCCCGCGGCTACTCCGTGCACTGGCTCGGCACGCCGCGCGGTATCGAGAACGAGCTGGTACCCGCCGCTGGCCTGCCGCTGCATCTGATCCAGGTCAGCGGATTGCGCGGCAAGGGCATCGTTTCGCTGATCAAGGCTCCGCTGCAGTTGATTCGCTCGCTTTTCCAGGCGCGTCGCATCGTGCGCGAGCTGCAACCGGTCTGCGTGCTGGGGATGGGCGGCTACGTTACCGGTCCGGGCGGACTGGCTGCCAAGCTGGCCGGGGTGCCCCTGGTGATTCACGAACAGAACGCCGTCGCTGGGACCGCCAATCGTAGCCTCGCGCCGCTTTCCAGCCGCGTCTGCGAAGCCTTCCCGGAAACCTTCAAGGCCAGCGTCAAGCGCCGCACCACCGGCAATCCGGTGCGTGAGGAGCTGTTCCTCGAGACGCCCCGCGATGCCCTTGCGCATCGTCGCCCGCGCCTCCTGGTACTGGGCGGCAGTCTCGGTGCCGAACCGCTGAACAAACTGCTGCCCGCCGCGCTCGCCCAGGTACCGGCGGATGTGCGGCCGCAGGTGTTTCATCAGGCCGGCAAGCAGCACGCCGATATCACCACGCAGCGTTATGCCGAGGTCGGCGTCGAGGCGGAAGTCGCGCCCTTCATCAAGGACATGGCGCGGGCCTACGCCTGGGCCGATCTGGTCATCTGTCGTGCCGGAGCGCTCACCGTTTGCGAGCTGGCCGCCGCTGGGTTGCCATCCTTTCTGGTGCCGCTGCCCCATGCGATCGACGACCACCAGACGCGCAATGCCGAATATCTGGCGAAGGAGGGCGCTGCCGTCCTTCTGCCGCAAGCCAAGACTGATGCGGCCGTGCTTGCCGCTCAGCTGACCGAGGTAATGATGCAGCCGGAAAAACTCAAGGCCATGGGCGCTATCGCGCGCCGTCTGGCCCGGCCCGACGCCACCCGCCGCGTGGTCGATATCTGTCTGGAGGTGGCCCGTGGCTAAATCTCCCGCCGCGGTAAAAGCCGAAGTCCGCCGTATGCGGCGCATTCGTCGCATTCACTTCGTCGGTATTGGCGGGGTTGGCATGTGCGGCATCGCTGAGGTGCTGCTCAATCTCGGCTACGAGGTATCGGGTTCGGACCTCAAGGAATCCGCCAGTACCGATCGCCTGCAGAGCTTCGGAGCGCAGATTTTCATCGGTCATCAGGCCGGTAATGTTGCCGGCGCCGACGTGCTGGTGGTGTCCAGCGCGGTCAATTCGGCCAACCCGGAAGTCGCCCTGGCGCTCGAACAGCGTATTCCAGTGGTTCCACGTGCCGAGATGCTTGCCGAGCTGATGCGCTACCGGCACGGTATTGCTGTCGCCGGCACCCATGGCAAGACCACTACTACCAGTCTGCTGGCTTCGGTTTTTGCCGCCGGCGGGCTCGACCCGACTTTCGTCATCGGTGGCCGACTCACTGCGGCCGGTACCAACGCGCAGCTCGGCAGCAGCCGCTATCTGATCGCCGAGGCCGACGAAAGCGATGCCAGCTTCCTGCACCTGCAGCCGATGGTCGCGGTGGTCACCAATATCGATGCCGACCACATGAGCACCTATGGCGGCGACTTCGGCAAGCTGAAGAAAACCTTCGTCGAGTTCCTGCACAACCTGCCGTTCTATGGCCTAGCAGTGCTCTGCGTCGACGACCCGTTCGTTCGCGAGATCATTCCGCAGATCGGCCGGCCGATCACGACCTACGGTTTCAGCGAAGACGCCGACGTGCGCGCCACCAATGTCCGTCAGGAAGGCATGCGTACCTTCTTCACGGTGCTGCGCGATGGCTGTGAGCCGCTGGATGTGTCAGTGAACATGCCGGGCAACCACAACGTGTTGAACGCTCTGGCCACCATCGCCATTGCTACCGATGAAGGTATCGACGACGAAGCTATCGTCCAGGGCCTCGCGGAGTTCGCAGGGGTCGGCCGCCGCTTTCAGGTCTATGGCGATCTACCCGTCGAGGACGGCAGCGTGATGCTGGTCGACGACTACGGTCATCACCCGCGCGAAGTCGCCGCAGTGATCAAGGCAGTCCGCGGTGGCTGGCCGGAGCGGCGTCTGGTCATGGTCTATCAGCCCCATCGCTACAGCCGCACCCGCGACCTCTACGACGACTTCGTGCAGGTGCTCGGCGAATCCAACGTGTTGCTGCTGATGGAAGTCTATCCGGCTGGTGAGGAGCCGATCCCCGGCGCCGACAGCCGCCAGTTGTGTCACAGCATCCGCCAGCGCGGCCAGCTGGACCCGATCTATGTCGAGCGTGGCGTCGACCTCGCTCCGTTGGTCAAGCCGCTGCTGCGTGCCGGCGACATTCTGCTTTGCCAAGGAGCCGGTGATATCGGTGGCCTGGCGCCGCAACTGCTCAAGAGTCCGCTGTTCGGTGGCGATGGCGCCGCGAGGAAATCCAAATGACGACCCTGCATTCGACTCGCGACCCCCAGGCGTTTGGTCGTGTCGCCGTGCTCTTCGGTGGCAAGAGTGCCGAACGCGAAGTGTCCCTGAAATCCGGCGCGGCGGTACTCGCCGCGTTGCAGGAGGCCGGTGTGGATGCGTTCGGCATCGATGCCGGCGATGACCTGCTGCAACGCCTGAGCAACGAGCGCATCGATCGTGCCTTCATCGTCCTGCATGGTCGTGGTGGCGAAGACGGCAGCATGCAAGGACTGTTGGAATGCGCCGGTATCCCCTACACCGGCAGCGGCATTCTGGCTTCGGCCCTGGCCATGGACAAACTGCGCACCAAGCAGGTGTGGCAGAGCCTTGGCTTGCCGACGCCGCAGCATGCTGTGCTGGCTACGGAGGCCGATTGCAAGGCTGCAGCGGAAACCCTGGGTTTTCCGCTGATCGTCAAACCGGCCCACGAAGGCTCTAGCATCGGCATGGCCAAGGTCGGCGGGCTCACCGAGCTGATCGAAGCCTGGCGTGCCGCCAGCAGCTACGACTCGCAAGTACTCGTCGAGCAGTGGATACAAGGCCCGGAATTCACCGTGGCGGTGCTGCACGGCCAGGTACTGCCACCGATTGGCCTGGGCACGCCGCACACCTTCTACGACTACGACGCCAAGTACCTGGCTTCCGATACCCAGTACCGCATTCCCTGTGGCCTCGACGCGGTGCGCGAACAGGAACTGAAGACGCTGTCGGCACGTGCCTGCGAAGCGGTGGGTATCCGCGGCTGGGCCCGGGTTGACGTGATGCAGGACGGTAACGGCGATTTCTGGCTGCTTGAAGTGAACACCGTGCCGGGAATGACCGATCACAGCCTGGTGCCCATGGCGGCGCGTGCTGCCGGTCTGGATTTCCAGCAACTGGTCCTGAGCATTCTCGATGACAGCCTCGAGGCGGGGAGCTAGCCATGATCGCCACGCTGCGCCATTCGCAACCCGGAAGCGGCCGCGCCTCGCGCAAGCCCGCGCAACGGGGAGCGAGCCGCCTGGTGCAACCGCAGCCGCTGTCGCAGCGCCTGCCGAAGCCGAGCCTCGCCGGGCTGAAGCGTTTCGTCTGGCCGGTGCTACTGGTCGGGTTGGCGGTCGGGCTTTACGAGCTGGGCGAGCGGCTGCTGCCCTATGCCGATCGGCCGATCGCCAAGGTCAGTGTGCAGGGCGAACTGGGCTATGTGAGTCGCGAGGCGGTCCAGCAGCGTATAGCGCCTTTCGTCGAGCAGAGCTTCTTCAAGGTTGATCTGAACGGCATGCGCCACCAACTGGAACAGATGCCGTGGATCGCCCATGTCGAAGTCCGCCGCGTCTGGCCGGACCAGGTGATGGTGCGGCTGGATGAGCAATTGCCGATTGCCCGCTGGGGGGGTGAAGCATTGCTTAACAATAAAGGGCAGGCTTTCTCGCCGGATGACCTGACCCGATATGAACACTTGCCACATTTATATGGTCCGAAGCGGGCCCAACAGCGTGTCATGCAGCAATACCAGATGCTCAGCCAGATGCTGCGCCCGCTGGGATTCTCCATTTCCCGTCTGGAGCTGCGCGAGCGTGGAAGCTGGTTCCTGACCACCAACCAGGGCGTCGAGTTGCTGCTGGGGCGGGACCAGGTTGTAGAAAAAATGCGTCGCTTCACCGCCATCTATCAAAAGGCGCTGGAGCAGGAAAGCGAGAAGATCGCACGGATCGATCTGCGCTATGCGAACGGCCTGGCCGTCGCCTGGCATGAGCCGGTCCCGACTGTGACGGATACGACCGTCGCTGCGAAGAATTGAGGAATGAAACACATGTCGAGCGTGCAAAGCGGCAAGATGATCGTCGGCCTGGACATCGGCACCTCCAAGGTGGTGGCGCTGGTAGGTGAGGTGACCGCCGATGGTGAGCTGGAAATCGTGGGAATCGGTACCCATCCTTCGCGCGGGTTGAAGAAGGGCGTGGTGGTCAATATCGAATCCACCGTGCAGTCGGTTCAGCGCGCTATAGAAGAAGCTCAGCTGATGGCTGGCTGCCGCATCCATTCGGCCTTCGTCGGCCTGGCGGGCAACCACATTCGCAGCCTGAACTCCCATGGCATCGTTGCGATCCGCGACCGTGAAGTCAGCGCCGCGGACCTAGAGCGGGTACTTGACGCCGCCCAGGCTGTGGCAATCCCGGCGGACCAGCGCGTGCTGCACACGCTGCCGCAGGATTACGTGATCGACAACCAGGAAGGTGTGCGCGAACCGCTGGGCATGTCCGGCGTGCGCCTCGAGGCCAAGGTCCATGTGGTCACCTGCGCGGTGAATGCGGCGCAGAATGTCGAGAAGTGCGTGCGTCGCTGCGGCCTGGAAGTGGATGACATCATCCTGGAGCAACTGGCCTCTGCACACGCGGTACTGACCGACGATGAAAAGGAGCTGGGCGTCTGCCTGGTGGACATCGGCGGCGGCACCACCGACATCTGCATTTTCACCGAAGGCGCGATTCGTCATACCGCGGTCATCCCGATCGCCGGCGATCAGGTCACCAACGACATCGCCATGGCATTACGCACGCCGACCCAGTATGCCGAAGAGATCAAGATTCGTTATGCTTGCGCGTTGGCCAAGCTGGCCGGTGCAGGCGAGACCATCAAGGTTCCCAGCGTCGGCGATCGTCCACCGCGCGAACTCTCGCGGCAGGCTCTGGCAGAGGTGGTCGAGCCGCGCTATGACGAGCTGTTCACCCTGATCCAGGCCGAGCTGCGTCGTAGCGGATACGAGGATCTGATCCCGGCCGGGATCGTTCTCACAGGCGGTACAGCGAAGATGGAAGGAGCCGTCGACCTGGCCGAGGAAATCTTTCACATGCCGGTGCGCCTGGGCGTGCCGCATAGCGTCAAGGGACTGAGCGACGTAGTACGCAACCCCATCTATTCAACGGGCGTGGGCCTGTTGCTGTACGGACTGCAAAAGCAGGCCGACGGCATTCCCGTGTCTGGCATCGGCAGTTTCGCCGACGAACCAAAGACGTCTGTTCTGGACCGGCTCAAGGGCTGGATCCAGGGCAATTTTTAAGCAGTGCGCTGTAACAACCAAAACTAGAAAGCTGGAAGGAGAGAGGGAAATGTTCGAACTCGTAGATCATACCCCGCAAAGTGCAGTCATCAAGGTCATCGGTGTCGGTGGCGGTGGCGGCAATGCCGTGAACCACATGGTTCGCAATAACGTCGAAGGCGTCGAATTCATCTGCGCCAACACTGACGCCCAGGCGCTGAAGAAAGTTGAAGCACGCACCGTGCTGCAGCTCGGCTCGGCCATCACCAAAGGTCTGGGTGCCGGTACCAATCCGGACATCGGTCGCCAGGCGGCGATGGAAGATCGTGAGCGCATCGCCGAAGTACTGGAAGGTGCGGACATGGTGTTCATCACCACCGGCATGGGCGGCGGCACCGGTACCGGCGCTGCGCCGATCATCGCTTCGGTAGCCAAGGAAATGGGCATCCTTACCGTCGCCGTGGTCACCCGTCCGTTCCCCTTCGAGGGCCGTCGTCGCATGCAGGTGGCCGACGAAGGTATCCGTGCGCTGTCCGATTGCGTCGATTCGCTGATCACTATCCCCAACGAGAAGTTGCTGACCATCCTCGGCAAGGACGCCAGCCTGCTGGCCGCTTTCGCCAAGGCTGATGACGTACTGGCCGGTGCGGTCCGTGGCATCTCCGACATCATGCAGCGTCCGGGCCTGATGAACGTCGACTTCGCCGACGTCAAGACCGTTATGGGCGAGATGGGTATGGCGATGATGGGCACTGGTTGCGCCACCGGCCCGAACCGTGCTCGCGAAGCCACCGAGGCTGCCATTCGCAACCCGCTGCTGGAAGACGTCAACCTGCAGGGCGCACGTGGCATTCTGGTCAACATCACTGCTGGTCTGGACCTTTCGCTCGGCGAGTACGCTGCCGTGGGCGAAATCATCGAGGCCTTCGCGTCCGATGAGGCCACCGTCAAGGTTGGCGCCGTGATCGATCCGGACATGGCCGACGAGCTGCATGTCACCGTGGTCGCTACCGGGCTCGGTCCGCGCAATGAAAAGCCGGTCAAGGTCGTCGACAACACCGTGCAGACCTCTGTTGCCGCTTCCGCCGCTCCGGCACCGCGTCAGCATGAGCAGGTCGCGGTCAATTATCGTGACCTGGAGCGTCCGACCGTGATGCGTAATCAGGCGCATGCAGCTGCCACCGCAGCCAAGCTGAATCCGCAGGAAGATCTGGATTATCTGGACATTCCCGCGTTTCTGCGTCGTCAGGCCGATTGATTGAATTTATCAGGAGTATCGTTGTGATTGGTGTTCAGCAAAGTTGGCTTCTGCTATTATCGCCGCCAATTGTTGAAAACTATTCGCAACTAGCGCTAAAGCGAAGCAAAAGGCCATGATCAGACAACGCACCCTGAAGAACATCATTCGCGCCACCGGCGTCGGCTTGCATTCGGGAGAGAAGGTTTATCTCACCCTGAAACCGGCACCGGTGGATACCGGAATCGTGTTCTGTCGCACCGACCTCAACCCGCCTGTGGAGATTCCTGCGCGGGCCGAGAACGTTGGCGAAACCACCATGTCCACGACATTGGTCAACGGTGACGTCAAGGTCGACACGGTGGAGCATTTGCTGTCGGCAATGGCTGGCCTGGGGATCGACAACGCCTACGTCGAACTCTCAGCGTCGGAAGTGCCGATCATGGATGGTAGCGCTGGACCTTTCGTATTCCTGATTCAATCCGCCGGCCTGCAGGAGCAGGACGCCCACAAGAAGTTCATCCGCATCAAGCGTGAAGTGACAGTCGAGGAAGGTGACAAGCGCGCTACCTTCCTGCCTTTCGACGGCTTCAAGGTGAGTTTCGAGATCGATTTCGACCATCCGGTTTTCAAAGGCCGCACCCAGACTGCCAGTGTGGATTTCTCGAGCACTTCCTTCGTCAAGGAAGTCAGCCGTGCACGTACCTTCGGGTTCATGCGCGACATCGAGTTCCTGCGCTCGCACAACCTGGCGCTTGGCGGCAGCGTTGAGAACGCAATCGTGGTGGACGAAACCAGTGTGCTCAACGAAGACGGCCTGCGTTACGAGGACGAATTCGTGAAGCACAAGATTCTCGATGCCATTGGTGATCTGTACTTGCTGGGCACCAGTCTGATCGGCGAATTCCGCGGCTATAAATCCGGCCACGCGTTGAACAACCGTTTGCTGCGCACCCTGATGGAACAAAAGGATGCGTGGGAACTGGTGACCTTCGATGACCCGCAGACCGCACCGATCTCCTACATGCGTCCGGTGGCAGCCGGCTAAGCTGTACCTCTCTTCCTATATTCAAGGCCACCCTAGGGTGGCCTTTTTTTATGGTTCGCTGAACGCTGGTGGAAACGTCGTATCGACGGATTCAGCGAGGCGCCGCTGGCGCGTGCTGGGCTAGTTCATGCCGTCCAGCAAGCCAGCCAGGTCGTCGGCATGCTCTTCCTCCTGGGCGAGGATGTCCTCGAAGATACGGCGGGTGGTCGGGTCCTTGTCGCCGATGTACTGGACGATTTCCCGATAACTGTCGATGGCGATGCGTTCGGCCACCAGGTTCTCGAAAACCATGTCGCGCAGGCCGTTGCCTTCGGCGTACTGCGCGTGGGCGCGCTCCGTCAGGCCGTCCGGGTTGAAGTCCGGCGCGCCACCCAGTTGGACGATGCGCTCGGCCAGCCGATCGGCGTGTTCCTGCTCCTCATTAGCGTGCTCGAGGAACTCGTCCGCGGCGGCGCTGGATTTCAGCCCTGTGGCCATGTAGTAGTGGCGCTTGTAGCGCAGATAGCACACCAGTTCGGTCGCCAGCGCTTCGTTCAGCAGATTGATCACGACTTCTCGATCGGCCGAGTAACTCTCGGTGACGGCGCCATTCTCGACATGTTGACGAGCCCGCTCGCGCAGGCTCTGTTTATCGCTCAATTGTACGTGGCTCATCGCCATCTCCTGGTCTGGTTCACCGCGGACGCGGTGATTCACGGTTCCCAGTTTGAGAACAGGATGCTGGCGAAAAGTTTAGCGGTGGGGCTCGTCCGGCGGTGCGGGCGCCGGCTCAGGCTCACCTGGCTCATCAATCGGCACAGGGTCGCCTGGGTCCTCGCGCTTGGGATTGCCCTCTTTCGGAACGGTTTGGTCAATCATCGGCATGCCCTCAGTCCTCAGCTCAGCGCCCGTAGCAGTTCGTTCTTGCGCATCTTCGAGCGGCCACGAATGTCCCGCTCGCGGGCCTTTTCCATGAGCTGGTCGCGGGTCATGTCGGCAAGCGCCGTGCTGGTCGACGTCGAGCTTCGTGCCGAACCCTTGTTTGGTGATTTGCCCTTACGGGCATCGGCTGCGCGGTGGGCCGAGTCCTTGCGCTCAGCCCGCTTGGTGGTCTCGCCCTTGCTTCTGCCCGAGCCCCCTTTGCGTTCTCCGCCGCCGGATTGCTTGTTGACCGTCGCCCATGCGCGCGCTTCGGCCTCGTCTTCGGGGACGCCACGCTTCTCGTAGCCTTCCTCGATGTGTTCGGCCTTGCGTTGCTGCTTGTCGGTGTACTTGGTTTTTTCTCCACGAGGCATGCTGGTCTCCTTCAAGGGGAGCGTTGAATGCACAGGCCCGAAGCGTGCTCGCGCCTGTGCCCGGTGGTCAGCGATGCAGTTTGCGCTGGTTTTCCTCAAGCTGATCGCAGGTCAGGAAGCCCTGGCCGTCCACGCGGCCGGAGCCATCGAAACTGACGTAATAAGATTGCTGATGGCCATCGCGATTGAGGATGTAATCGTGGCAGATGCCAGGCACTACAGAGCGAGCTGCGGCCTTCGAGGGCTCGCCACCGATGGCCAGTACCTGCTCCTGAGACATGCCAGTCTCCACATCGCGTACCAGTGGCTCGTCACGGAAGGTGATGCGGTCTACCGGGTTCTGCACATTGCCGGAACAGGCGGCGAGCAGCACGACAGGGGCGAAGATGTAGATGGCGCGCTTGATCATGGGAGTGCCTCGTTGCGTATGGACGTTACCTTTATGGCCATACGGCGTCCGGCAAGGTTCAACGGATCAGCGGGCGACGGTATCAACGGTCATCAGGGGTGACGCGCCAGACCACGTTGCCGACATCGTCGGCCACCAGCACGGCCCCGGTCTTGTCCACGGCGACGCCTACAGGGCGACCCATTGCCTCTCCTGCCTCGTTGACGAAGCCGGTCAGCACATCCTCTGCCTGCCCAGCCGGCATGCCGTTGCGGAACGGGATGAAAACCACCTTGTAGCCACTGCGCGGCTTGCGGTTCCAGGAGCCGTGCTGACCAACGAACGCGCCATGGTGGTAGTGCTGCGGCAGCAGCGTGTCTTCGTAAAAGATCAGGCCGAGCGAGGCGGTATGCGCGCCCAGTGCATAGTCCGGGACAATGGCGCGCTCGACCAGATCCGGGCGCTGGGGCTGCACGCGCTCATCGACGTGCTGGCCGAAGTAGCTGTAGGGCCACCCGTAGAATCCGCCGTCCTGTACCGACGTCATGTAGTCCGGCACCAGATCGCTGCCGATCTCGTCGCGCTCGTTGACGGTGGTCCATAGCGCTCCGCTGTCCGGTTGCCAGGCAAGGCCATTGGGGTTGCGCAGGCCTGAAGCGAACAGACGCATGCTCCTGGCTTGCGGATCCACCTCGAGAATCGCTGCGCGGTTCTCTTCGGCCTGCATGCCGTTCTCGGCCACATTGCTGTTGGAGCCGCTGGTGACATAGAGGCGGCTGCCGTCCTGGCTGGCAATGACGTTCTTGGTCCAGTGGTGATTGATCGGCCCAGCGGGTAGGTCCACGACCTTCTCGCCGTTCGCGGTGATACGGGTGGTGCCGGGCGTATAGGGAAAGCGCAGCAGCGCGTCCGTGTTGGCGACGTAGAAGTGGTTGCCTACCAACGCCATACCGAACGGGGAGTTGAGGTTTTCCAGAAACACCGTGCGCTGTTCCGCCACGCCATCGCCGTCACGATCGCGCAGCAGGGTGATGCGGTTGGCGCTGGGGCCTCCGGAGCCAGCGCGGGCCATGATCTTGCTGGCAATCCAGCCGCGCAGTCCCTGGCTCTGTTGCTTCGGCGGTGCGTCCGATTCCGCCACGAGCACATCGCCACTGGGCAGCACATGGAGCCAGCGGGGATGGTCCAGGTCACGGGCGAACGCCGCCACGCGTAGCCCGGCCGCCGCCTGCGGCTTGCCATCTTGCGGCCAGCCTTTGGCGGGGGCGATGTGCACCGTGGGCAGGACTGTCTTGTTTGGCTCCGGCAGCGCCGGTGTCGGGCCGTATCCGGATTCCACCGGAAGCTTGGCCGTTTCGCTGCAACCTGCCAGAGCAGCCAGAACGGCGCCGGTCAGAAGAATACGGAAGTTGGACATGGCGAAATCCTTGGGCAGTGGAGTGGCGTTCGTTAGCGCGGCTGGTCTGGGTGGCGACGCTTGCGCGCGGCACGCAGGGCAGTATGCCGCTCCAGCCGTGGCATCAAAGCAAAGATCGCCAGCGCCAACAGCGTGCTCATTACGGCCGTTGCTTCATGCCCGAGGCCGACGGCGACACCGATCGCGGCCGTAAGCCAGATGCCTGCGGCGGTGGTCAGGCCCTTGACATCTTCCGCGGAGTCGCCCTTGAGGATAGTCCCGGCTCCGAGAAAGCCAATACCGGTAACCAGGCCCTGAATCACCCGGGAAATGTCCTCGAGGCTCATGCCCGCCTGCACCGGCACCAGTACGAACAACGCTGCCCCAAGCGCAACCAGCATATGGGTGCGCAAGCCGGCGGCCTTGCGTCGGCGCTCGCGTTCATAGCCGAGCAGGCCGCCGAGAATCGACGCGATCAGCAGGCGGCTACTGACGCGGGTCGCGTCCTCCAAATCGGTGATGTCGGAGAACTCCGACGCGATGGTGTAAGAGATGCTCGCCCACCACTCCATGTCCTTCTCCAAGCCAGGCTGGTTCTGATTTGGATACGCGAGGCGGCGGGGGGTTCGCTATTCGGTGACCTGGAAACGCAGCATGCCGATCATCTGGCCTGCTTCGGTAACGACACGTACTCGCCAGCGGCCCGATGATCTTTCCGGGAAGTTGCGCTTGTGGGTCCATGCGCGATAACCGGCTTCGCGGCCGCCGCTGATCTCCAGGGCGATACGGTCGACGCGCCGGCCGTTGTGGGTCCACTCGTGGAAGATACGCTCCTTCAGGCCGCGCGGTGCGTTGA
This sequence comes from Stutzerimonas xanthomarina, assembly GCF_003935375.1. Taxonomy (GTDB): domain Bacteria; phylum Pseudomonadota; class Gammaproteobacteria; order Pseudomonadales; family Pseudomonadaceae; genus Stutzerimonas; species Stutzerimonas xanthomarina_A. The sequence goes on along the minus strand of NZ_RHQM01000009.1, from coordinate 71,669 downwards.
TGGCGGTATAGGCGTAGAGGCCATTTGCGTGCAGTTCTGCGCTGGTGATTTCGCGCAGCCCCTTACCGGGTTTGCGTTGCCGATCATCGAGGCTCATGGTCACGGCGACATCGGTCAGCCACAGGGTTGCCGGGGGCACCCAGGTCCGTCCCAGCCAACCTGCGGCACCCAGCGCCACCGCCAGCAACAAGATGCCGGGCCACGTGCGCCAGTTCGAGCGGGGAAACAGTCCGCTGAGGCTCGGCAGCGCCAGCACTACTGCGACGCCCAGCGCCAGCTGATAACTCTGCGGGGTGGACAGATGAAGGATGATCGGCAACGCCGTCAGCAGGACGGCGAACAGCGTCAGCGCGTGAAACCCCAGGTAGACCCAGCGCCGCGGTGCCAGCCATTTGTAGTACAGCGGATCGATCAGCGAAACGAGCGCGGCGGCGCCAAGCAGGCTGGTGAACAGGGCTTGTCCGCTGTTCCAGGTGGTGGTGATGGCAAAGAAGGGAATGATGAAGAACAGGCTTTCCTGATGCACCATCTGGGTGGCATAGCGCAGCAGCGGTCTTGGCACCTGCCAGCCGAACCAGCGCTGCAGACTGCGCCGCAGGCTCGATTCCAGTACCAGCCAGAGCCAGCTCACCAGCATCACCAGGGCGACCACCTTGGCCAGGCCGGCGTGGCGTTCCACCAGAACGAAACTCGCCACCCCGGAAACGAAGCCGAACAGCGCAACCGTACCTGGATAGCGCCGAATCAGGCGGCTGGCCAGGTCGAACAGGCGTGATAACAGCGGCTTGAGTTGCATGATGGTTCGGGTCCGGATACAGCGTGCTTATCAGAAGTATCGAGCACAGGCGGGCTGGTGCAAGCCCGCGGTCGAGACCCTTCGCTTGTAGAGGGCGGATGGTACAGCGGGCGCGCCCCGCTGGTGTGGCCAGGCGCCCCTGTTTGGCGTATTTCGCAGGACGATCAGTCGCTCTCTTCGATCACCTGCTGTACCGCCTCGGGCTGCTCTGGCATCGCCGATGAGTGGTGACTGGTGATCAGCCACTGTCCGGCGTCGGCGAACCACTTGTAGGTAAAGGTATAACGAGCCGGCACCGTCTTGCCGTCGCCCAGCTTGAAGCTGTAGAGCCCGTTATCGAGCGCGCTGTTGCAGTCGATCATGATCATTCGCGAGACAATTTCGCCCTTCGGTTTCAGCGCCAGAAAGTGCTCGAAGTAGTCGGGCTTGGCTTCCGCCGTCTGCCGCGGCGTGTTGGACACTGTAGGCAGCAGCATCGAGTCAGGTGCGTAGTTTTCCACCACGCGTTTCGGGTCGCCTGATTGCACATCGTCGTTCCAGCGATCGAAAAGCGCGGCGACCTGCGCTTCGTTGGTGCCATGACAGGTCGGGTCGTCCGCCAGCGCAGCCAGCGGGGCGAGGGAAAGCAGCAGGGGGAGGGCGTATTTCATAGTGTCACTCGTAGCCGGTGGTCGATTGCGGATGTCTCCGCAGCGGTACTGCACAGCTTGGATACGTCATGCAGACTTGTGACCGTCCGCTGCTGCGCTCATTCCCGCCAGCGGTCGATCAGGGCTGCAGTGCCGACTCGATGGCTTCCCGGACATCGCTATAGGAGCGCGCTGCATCCGCTGGCAGGCGGACCTGCGGTAACCCGATCGTCTCGCACAGTCGATCCATGAATTCCTCATCGGTGTCCGGGTCATGCAGGTTGATGACGCAGACCGGCTGAAGATCGGCCCTGTCGCACAGCACGAAATCGAAGCGCGTGGCCGCGATGCGGTTGGTGGCGCGGTACCAGTACGCCCGTCGGGCGATGGCGGTGACTTCCACAACGTCGGCGACGCTTACCTTCGGGAAGATCAGATAGCGCTCGCCGACCGTGCGTTGCAGCATTTCCAGCAGCTCGCGTTCCGCTGGCGAGAATAGTGGCGCCTTGAGGCGATAGGGATATTGCAGCGCGGGATGGTTGAGCTGCCGGTTCTTGACGAAGAAGACCAGCACGAAGATGACGAACGCCACCAGTGTCAGGGCCAGCCAGCTCATGGACGTCTGCCCTGATGCAGCGATTGAAGCCTTGTTGATGCACCCATGGTGTAAGCCTAGGAATTAGACGAGCGATGCTTTTGTTGAGTCCAGCGCGTTCGATTCGTTCGGCTACCTTATCCACTACATCTGTGGGCCGAGTTGTGGATAACCATTTAGCTGCTTGCTACAGCCCTAGCGGCACTAGCGATCGAGCCTATTGATCGAAAATTGTACGTTCGCAGGTTCAAGGCTTCTAAAACGTCGTATTGCCCGCACATGCGTAACACAACAGGTCGAAGCGAGCGCTTATCCACTTTTGCTGTGGATGCGCATGTGGATAACATGGGGAGGCAGAGCTGCGGCCCGCTTGATGCGTGGGCTACAGCTCGGAGAGTGAAATTTGATCAGCTGGATTCAGCCAGATCACAGCGGCGAATTTTTGGCCCAGCGACTATGAGTAGGCGGTTGCCAGGCATCCAGCAACTCTATGAGCGCCTGCGACTCGTCACTACGTTGCAACATCTCGCGGTGCTGGGAGCGGACGAATCCCTCTTCGACGAGGTGATCGAGGAAATGACTGAGCTTGCTGTAGAAGTGGTTGACGTCCAGCAACCCGAGCGGTTTGGGGTGATAGCCAAGCTGACCCCAGGTCCAGACCTCGAAAAGCTCCTCCAGCGTACCCAGTCCGCCAGGTAAAGCGATGAAGGCATCCGCGAGCTCTGCCATCCGCGCCTTGCGGGCGTGCATGCCGTCGACTACTTCCAGCCGAGTGAGGCCGGTGTGGCCGACCTCGGCATCTTTCAGGCTCTGCGGAATGATGCCGATCACCTCGCCGCCGGCAGCCATGGTGGCGTCTGCCACGACCCCCATCAGGCCGACGGCGCCGCCGCCGTAGATCAGCCGGATGCCGTTGGCCGCGAGGGTGCGGCCGAGATCCTGGGCTGCTTGTTCATAGATGGGGTTCGAACCACGGCTGGCGCCGCAGAAAACGCAAATGGAACGCAAGGTCATCGTTAACTCCGCTCTTAGGGCTGGCGGAAGGGTACGCGGGCATGGACGAACGGCCAAGCGTGCTGGGTGATGTCAGCGGCCGTTCAATGCACCTCCGCTGGCGCACGCGTAATTGGCAAACAGGCTCTCGAGCAGATTGCGACTGGACATGGAAGATCTCTCCGTCGGTTGATGCGCTCATGCTAAGAACAGGGCGCTCCCGGCGCTCTTAGATTCTCGACATTGCCGTGATAGCTCTTGCGCTATTTGCCGCTTCATTTATCCCCGATAGTTGTGTGCGGTTCTGTGGATAACCTTGGGAAGGTCTGCTCCAGGCGAAGCGGCGCGGGACTTCCAGCAGTATGTGCGTTTTTTGCTCAGTCCCGCTTGATGCGACCACAGGCCGCATAACAGAAGGCCTCGCACGTTCATAGGCAATGTGTGCGGTGCCGTTTCACGATGGTAGTGATCGCATCAGTTATCCACGATGGCTGTGGATAACGCTGTGAGTTGTTTGGGCAAATACGCCGCCGGGCCAGTGATGGCACGGCTGTCGGCGGTATGAATAAAAAACGTTCAGAACATTGGCGTCGGAGCAGCCCATCCCCGACTCTTATGCACTGGCATTCATTTCCGGGCGGTTGGTTGTCGGGTTCCGGCGCCTGATCGACACTCGGCGCTCCTGAATTCATCCAAGACCGCTGAGGGAGTACGCATGACTGATGCCATCCGCTTCGAAGACAAGGTAGTGATCGTGACCGGAGCCGGCGGCGGGCTCGGGCGGGCGCACGCGCTGCTGTTCGCCCGCCACGGTGCGAAGGTCGTGGTTAACGATCTGGGCGGCAGCACTCAGGGCGATGGAGCCAACAGCTCCGCCGCCGACCGAGTGGTGGAGGAAATTCGCCAGGCGGGCGGTACCGCTGTCGCCAATCATAATTCAGTAACCGATGGCGATCGCATCGTGCAACAGGCCCTCGATTCCTTCGGCCGCATCGATGTGGTGGTGAACAACGCCGGCATCCTGCGCGACAAGACCTTCCACAAGATGGAAGACGCCGACTGGGATCTGGTCTATCGGGTGCATGTCGAGGGCGCCTACAAGGTCACCCGTGCCGCCTGGCCGCACATGCGCGAACAGAACTACGGGCGGGTGATCTTCACCGCTTCGACCTCCGGCATCTATGGCAACTTCGGGCAGTCGAACTATGGCATGGCCAAGCTCGGTCTGTACGGCCTGACCCGCACGCTGGCGCTGGAAGGGCGCAAGAACAACGTACTGGTCAACGCCATCGCGCCCACCGGCGGCACGCGGATGACCGAGGGGCTGATACCGCCGCAGGTGTTCGAGCAGCTCAAACCCGAACTGGTGAGTCCGTTGGTGGTGTATCTGGCTAGCGAGCAGTGCCAGGAAACCTCCGGCCTGTTCGAGGTGGGCGGCGGCTGGATGGGCAAGGTGCGCTGGGAACGCAGCCTTGGCGTCGGCTTCGATCCGAAGGCCGGTTTCGATGCCGAGGATGTCGCCGCGCAGTGGCAGCAGATCTGTAATTTCGAGAACGCGGCGCACCCGGCTGACAACATGGAAGCGTTGAAGGAGATGATGGCCAACCTGCAAAAATACGCAGGCTGACCTATGGCTTGCGCTGCCGGGCAATCCGGGAGCGCATTCAGATGGGGGCCTCGCCCGGCTCCGGGCGCAACAGGCGTAGTGCTTTCTCGCGGGCCTGACTCAGGTTGCGCACATACAGCAGATGCCCCTGCAGGCGGTGAATGCCGGCGCGGCGCAATTTCAGGCGGACTCGCGCATTGCTGCCGCTCAGGATCAGCGTTACCCCCAGTCGGCGGTAATCCACCAGCACGTTTTCCAGCGATGCCAGAGCGGTCATGTCCAGCATCGGCACTGCGCTGATGTCGACGATCACCACCTTCACCTCGGGATTGAAGCGCCGCAGGGCGCCCAGCGCCTTTTCCGCCGCGCCGAAGAACAGCGGCCCACGGATCGCGTAGGTCGCCACGTGCTCGGGCATGTCCTGGAGGATGCGCCGTTGCTCGCGCGAGAGAGTGGTGGTGTCGGTCAGCTCGCTCATGCGCTTTATGAACAGCCCGGCTGCCAGCAGCAGCCCGACCCCGACGGCCAGCACCATGTCGAACAGCACGGTGAGTGTCAGGCAGGTCAGCAGCACCAGCACATCGCTGCGCGGTGCGATGCGCAATACGTGCATCACGTGCGGTGCTTCGCTCATGTTCCAGGCCACCATCACCAGCAACGCCGCCAGTGCCGCCATGGGCAGGTAACTGAACAGCGGCGCCAGCCAGAGCACTGCGACCAGCACCACACCCGCATGAATCATTGCTGCCAGCGGCGAGAACGCCCCGGCCCGGACATTCGTGGCGCTGCGGGCGATCGCTGCGGTCGCGGTGATGCCGCCGAACAGCGGGGCGACCAGATTGCCCAGCCCCTGGCCGATCAGCTCGCCGTTGGGCTCGTGGTTGCTGCCGGTCATGCCGTCGGCGACCACGGCGCAAAGCAGCGACTCGATGGCGCCGAGCATGGCGATGGCAAACGCCGGCGCGAGCAATTCGCGGAACAGCTCGTAACTCAGCTGCAGCGGCTGGCCATCCGGACCGGGTAGCAGCCAGGGCCAGGCGAAATCTGGGAGAAACGGTGGAATACCCGGATGGGTGATGCCGTCCAGGGTGTAGCTGAACCGCTCGCCAAGGGTCGCCACGGACAATCCGGACGATTCCAGCAGCAAACCTGCCAGCGCACCGACGGTCAGTGCCACCAGGTGCCCGGGTACTTTCGGTACCCAGCGCGGCCAGATGATCAGCACCGCGAGACAGATCGCCGCCACCAGCGCGTCGCCGAGCCGGGCGCCCGGCAGCGAGCGCAGCAGCAGGCCGACCTGCTCGACGTAGTGCTGTGGCTGTTCGGTCAGCGTCAGGCCGAACAAGTCCTTGATCTGCAGAGTGGCGATGACGATGCCGATGCCCGCGGTGAATCCGAGGGTGACAGGGTAGGGGATGAATGCGATCAGGCGTCCAGCGCGCAGCAGGCCCAGCGCGATCAGGATCAGACCGGCGAGCATGGTGCACAGCAGCAGGCCGCCAAGGCCGAACTGCTGGGTAATCGGCAACAGGATCACCACGAAAGCCGCTGTCGGCCCGGACACATTGAAGCGCGATCCCCCGGTCAGCGCGATCAGTGGCGCGGCGATCAATACGGTGTAGAGACCGTGCTGTGGCGCCACGCCAACGGCGATCGCCAGGGCCATGGCCAGCGGGATGGCGATGATGCCGACCGTCAGGCCGGCGCTGATATCGCCGCGCAGTGCGCGGGCACCGTAGCCCAGACGCAGGACCTGATGCCAGGCGGCAAACAGTGGGGGAAGTTTCATGCCTGGGACGCTCCTTGTAGGCGAAGGCGCCATTATAAGCGCGGGCAGCTCTTGTTCTTTGTGCTGAAAGATCGCCCGGTATACCGAGGCGGCGATGTACGACCTTGGTCGCAAGCCGGCCTGGCGCGTTGAGTGCGTCGCCTGCGAGGAGTAAACTTCCGCCCCCGTGAGACCCCGTGGACCGGAGGCGGCATGCGTAAAGACAAGAAGCAGGTGATTGGCGACGAGATCGCGGATGAGTCGATCAAGCTGTTTCTTCAGCCTGAGCCGGCTGACGATACCCCCCCTTCGCTGCACAAGCTGATCAAGGCCTATCGCGGCCTGCGCATTGATGATTTCGAGCGCTTTCTCGGCTTCTTCGTGGCCGCCGGCTACGACCTCGATGCCCGGGATAGCAAAGGGCAGAGCTTTATCGATCTGGTCGCCAACCAGCGTCAGGCCAGACCTTATATCGAACTGATCGAGGCCATGCGCGGCTGAACTGAGGGCCGCTGTTTCGTATCGAACGCATCGGCATAGTCTGCTGCCAGCGGCGAAGGCTGCGGCTGGCTTCGGCAACATGATTCGCAATCGTTTTCCTCGCAGCGTCCACCGTCGAGCACTGGGCCAGGCCCGCTCCGGATGGATCGCAGCGAGAGGAAGGAGGCCAAAAGCCGCCCTTCCGACAGCTGGCAGGCAGCCTCTGGCTTCCTGTTCTCGGGCACATGTTCCCGAGCAGCGGTCCAGGCACATGCTCCGTTCCTGACCGTCTGGCTGGTGGGTTTTACGGGGCCGCGTACTGCGGTCTCGACAGTTTAATGCTGTGATTCTGGAGAACGCGTTGATGACGCAACACGATAGCGAAGCAGTGGATATGGTGCTGGTGGGAGCCGGCATCATGAGTGCGACCCTCGCGGTACTGCTCAAGGAACTCGATCCCAATATCAAGCTGGAAATCGTCGAGCTGCAGGAATCCGGAGCCATCGAAAGCTCCAACCCGTGGAACAATGCCGGTACCGGTCACGCCGGGCTCTGCGAGCTGAACTACACGCCCGACAGCAAAGATGGCGCGATCGACATCAAGAAGGCCGTGCTGATCAACACCCAGTTCGAGGTCTCCAAGCAGTTCTGGGCCTACCTCGCTGACCGTGAAGGTTTCGGTTCCCCGCGTGATTTCATCAATGCTGTTCCGCATCTGAGCTTCGTGCGCGGCAGCAAGAACATCGACTATCTCAAGCGTCGCTTCGATGCGCTGAAGACCCATCACGCCTTCGCTGACATGGAGTACAGCGAGGATCGCGCGACTCTGGCCGAGTGGATGCCGCTGATGATGCCGGGCCGCGCCGCTGACGAGCCTATCGCTGCAACTCGCGCCATGAACGGTACCGACGTCAATTTCGGTGCGGTGACCAGCCAACTGCTCGGCTATCTGTCGCGCAGTGCTGGGGTCAAGGTGTCCTACAACCAGAAGGTCACCGGTCTCGACCGTACGGCCAGCGGCTGGAAGGTCGACATCAAGAACACTCGCACCGGCGAATCGCGCCAGGTGCAATCCGGCTTCGTCTTCCTCGGCGCCGGTGGCGCTGCGCTGCCGCTGCTGCAGATGTCCGGTATCGACGAAGGCAAGGGCTTCGGCGGCTTCCCGGTCAGCGGCCAGTGGCTGCGCTGCGACAACCCGGAAATCGTCAAGCAGCACCAGGCCAAGGTCTACAGCCTGGCAGCAGTCGGCGCGCCGCCGATGTCCGTACCGCACCTGGACACCCGTGTCGTCGACGGCAAGAAGTCCCTGCTGTTCGGGCCCTACGCCGGCTTCACCACCAAGTTCCTCAAGCGCGGTTCGTTCATGGACCTGCCGCTGTCAATTCGGCCGAGCAACATCGGCCCGATGATGGCCGTGGCACGCGACAACATGGACCTGACCCGCTACCTGATCAAGGAAGTGATGCAGTCCATGGAGGACCGCCTGGAAACCCTGCGTGGTTTCTATCCCGAGGCCAAGGCCGAGGACTGGCGTCTGGAGATCGCCGGCCAGCGCGTGCAGATCATCAAGAAGGACCCGAAGAAGGGTGGCATCCTGCAGTTCGGCACCGAACTGGTCGCGGCGAAAGACGGCACCATCGCCGCGCTGCTCGGCGCTTCGCCGGGTGCTTCGGTGACCGTTTCGATCATGCTCGACCTGCTCGAGCGCTGCTTCCCCGAGCAGTACCGTTCGCAGGCCTGGTCCAGCAAGCTGCAGGAAATGTTCCCGGCTCGCGAGACCACGCTGCAGAACGACGCAGCAGCCTACCGCGAAATCAGCGAAATGGCCGACAAGCGCCTGGGCCTGGAGTACTGACCAGCAGGCCATTCCCGGCTTGAACGAAAAGCCCCGTACGAACCTACGGGGCTTTTTTGTGCCCTGAACAAAGCGCCTGTTGCCGCTCAGGCCGCGCGTTCGCAGTCGGTGGGAAGATGCCGGCCAATCCAGCTCAGACGCGCTTCCTCGACCTCCACCCAGTTCTCGCCATCGGGCCGGCCGGCACTGCTCAGCAGCATGCGGCAGCGCCCCTGTTCGTCGAGCAGGGCGAAATGACGGGGCTTGCGGCGGCGCAGCAGCGAAAGGATCTGGCGCATGGGTTTCACTCCTGGCGAAGAGATGCTCCCTTATCGCAGGGCTCTGTGACAGCCGCATTAAATGAACGGCGCAGCACTGCCATCGGTCTGAATCGCATCACTGTCGGCGCGTCGTACCGCTGGGTATACTGCGCCGCACTCGTCGCCCCTAACCTGGAGAAAACAGCATGCTGCAACGCCTGTTGTTCGGTTTTGTCACCGTTCTTGGAATGAGTCTCGTAGGCTGTGCCCACAGCCCCCAGCAGCTCGATCCGAACCCCAAACTCAATGGCACCATCAATCCTGTCGGCCAGGGCCAGCCGGTCGTCGTACGCGTGGTCGATGCGCGCCCCTCGCCGACCCTTGGCACCCGTGGCGGCCTTTACCCGGAAACCAGCGCGGTGATCGTGCCAAGTGCCAAGGTCATACCCAAGCTGCAGGCTCAGACCGAAGCGGCGGTGCGCCTGCTCGGCTTCACCCCGTCGCCCAACGCCTACAACGCGCCGCAGCTGACCCTAACCCTCGCGGAGCTGAAGTACCAGTCGCCGAAAGAAGGCCTGTACGTGACCGAGGCCAATATTGGCGCGACGCTGAAGATCGAAGTGCAGAACGCCGGTAAACGCTACAACGGCCGCTATGGTGCCTCGCTGAACCAGCGTTTCGGCATGGCGCCGAACGAGCAGACCAACACCAAGCTGGTCACCGATGTGTTGAGCGATGCGCTGACCCGCGTCTTCCGCGACGACAATATCGGTCGCCTGCTAGCCGAGTAAGTCGCCAGCGATACGCACAACTCGCCGGTCCTGCCGATCCGAAACCCTGCCATGGCCCCGCCTGGCAGGGTTTCTTCGTTTTCACGGGGCGTAAACGAAAACGCCCCGCGATCAGCGGGGCGTCGCGTGTAGCCAGTCGAATCAGCGAACGCCGGAGTTGCGCAGGGCAGCCGGGGTGTACTGGTTGGAGTTGGCCTTGTAGTTGTAGGTGTAGGGGTTCTTCTCTTCGTTCTTCATGCCCATGACCAGGTAGCGGCCAGAGATGAGGTCGTACAGGGTCTCCATCGAGTACAGCGGAACCTGGACGTTGTAGAAGTACAGACTGTGCGCCTCGGCGACGCGCCATAGCTGGTTGCGGCCGTCGTAATGGTCGATCACCGCAGCTTGCCAGGTGTCTTCGTCGATGAAGAAGTGGCGCTTGGCATAGATGTGGCGCTCACCCGACTTCAGCGTGGCTTCCACTTCCCATACGCGGTGCAGCTCGTAGCGGGTCAGGTCCTGATTGATATGGCCGGCCTTGACGACGTCTTCGTACTTGAGCTCGGGCGAATCCAGGCGGTAGGAGTTGTAGGGGATGTACACCTCTTTCTTGCCGATCAGCTTCCAGTCGTAGCGGTCCGGCGCACCGTTGAACATGTCCAGGTTGTCGGATGTGCGCAGACCGTCGGCTGCAGTGCCCGGGCCGTCATAGGCGACCTGCGGGGCGCGGCGTACACGGCGCTGGCCGGCGTTGTAGATCCACGCCATGCGCGGTTCCTTCACCTGGTCGAGGGTCTCGTGTACCAGCAGCACGTTGCCGGCCAGGCGGGACGGCTCGGTGACCTGCTGCTTGAAGTAGAACAGCACGTTGCCGTGCTTCTCGGGGTTGTAGTCGGTCAGGGTGTCGGTATAGACCACCTCGTCGACGAACTTAACCAGGCTGAAGCTGCCGTTCACCTGTGGCGTGGCCTGGGCGACGACGCGCCGCGCCGAGCCGCCGCGGTAGCGGGTGATGTGGTTCCAGGCGACTTCCAGGCCGTCCTTGGGAATCGGGAAGGCGACGGCCTTCTCGAAGTTTTCCAGGCCATTGCCGCCGCGGACCATGTTGGTCTGCGTGGCATTGCGCGCGGCGGCGTCATAGACATGCTGGGGCATGGCCGCGCTGCGGCGTGTCTCGTAGACCGGCAGGCGGTAGCTGTCCGGATAGCGCTTGAGCATGGCGATCTGCCCAGGCGTCAGGTTGTCCTTGTACTGCTCGTAGTTCTGCGCCGTGATGGTGAACTTCGGCTTGTCGCTGGCGTAAGGGTCGCCGACGAAACCGTCTGGCGTCACCGCCGCAGCGTCCTGAGCCAGTCCGCCGGTCCAGGCCGGAATGGTACCTGCAGCGTTGCCGGACTTCTCCGCGCCGATCGGCGTCAGTTCGTTGCCGAGGCGGGCCGCCTCGGTTTCGGACACCGCAGCCATGACGTTACTGGCCAGCAGTGAAAGCGTGAGCGCTCCGGTTGTGAACATTGTTATTTTCATTATCTCGTCCTGTCATTTCTGAATAGCTGATTCCCCGTGGCGCTCGCTGCTGCTGCGCCATGTGATTCGGCCTGAAGAGCTGTGCCTGCAGCGCCTGGGTTGCGGATAACCGCTCGATGGAAAGGGATGCTTGTCCATCGACCGTTATCGCATTTGGCTGCCGCCCCCGCACAGGCTCTATTTCGCCGTTTCGAGGTATGCCGAGGGTGACGGCGCGCCCGACCTTTAGTCAAGGCCGACCGGTGAAGAGCGCGTCATAAGCTGGCCTGATAATGGTGCAGAGCTGACATCGCTCCGTCGGGGAATTCGGAATCCTGGCGGGCGTCTGGATACACTACGTGGCTGCCTGGGCGACTTCGAAGAGAGGAAAATCTGGATGGTGTTACATGCGCAGTCGGGGCTGGTGATCGCCCCAGCATTACTTCTCAACGGGCTGGCGCTGCTGTGCGCGCTGTGCGGCGGCTGGTTGCTATTGGCGACGCAGTGGCGAGAGACACGCGCCCTGCGGCGGCCGCTCGTCGCTTCCGCACTGGAAACGGCGTCGACGAGCGATGGCGCGACTCAGCGCGTCAATCAGCTGTTCAACAGGGTAGGCGGGGCTGGACTGCTGCTCGGCTTGGGGCTGTCGATGGCCTCACGGCTGCTCTGAACGTGTTTTCGATTCGCTGAAAGGCCCGCGGATCAGGTACTGCGGGCCTTTCGGGTTCAGGGTTCCAGACCGGCGTTGAGCCGGAACTGATTGCGCACCGGCATGGCGTACTGCTGAATCAGATAGGGCTGCTGCACGCTCGGGCAGGCAGCGAGACGCTTGCTCCATTCGGCTTCGGCGCGCTCCACTTCTTCGCGACTGAACAGTTCGGCGGCGCTGGGTACCTGGAGTTCCGGGTCACGGTCGTCCCACAGGCGGTACGCGAGGTAGTGCACCGGGAACAGCCGGTAGCTGCCGAGAATCTGCCGATCCAGCGCCAGAGCCATCTGCTTGGCATCCTCGGGCACACTTTCCATGGGCGTGCCGAAGGCGATGTGCACGCGCCCCTTGTAGCCGGTGATGCCCAGGGCAATGCTCGCGTCGTCCTCGCCCGGTGCCTTGCTGTAGGTGCCAGTGGTGGCGCGGATATACAGCTCGCGGGCCTTGGCCTGATCGCATGGGTCGTATTCGTAGCTGATCGCCACCGGCACCGGGCGCAGTGCCGCCAGTGCGTCTGCGAACGCCTCGTCCTTGCGGCTCATGTGCAGCATCTTGAGGATCGCCGAATCGGTGCGGTCGTCCCCATCCTTCGCGCGACCTTCGGCCTGGGCGATCCACACCGACTCGCCATCGTTGCGGATCGAATGGTTGATGTACGCCGACAGCACCTGGTAAGCCGCCAGTTTCTCGCGCCGACCGCTGATGGAACGGCGCACGATGAAGCTCTTGTTCAGACGCATCAGGTCGCTGACGAAGGGGCGCTGCAGCAGGTTGTCGCCGATGGCGATGCGCGGGGTGCGGATGCCGGCCTGATAGACCGCATAGTTGACGAACGCCGGGTCCATGACGATGTCGCGGTGGTTGGCCAGGAACAGATAGGCTCGGCCCTGCTGAAGCTGCTCGAGCCCGGTAAAGGTGACGCCGTCGGTAGCACGTTCGATGGTGCGGTCGATGTAAGCTTCGATCTTGTGCTGCAGTGCATCCACCGTGCGGATACTGGCGAACTGTTTGCGCAACCGCCGCGAGATGACTGGCTTGATCAGCCAGCCCATGCTGTCGGCCAGCCGCGGAAAACGGAAGTGCGCCAGAATGTCGAGAAACTCGCGATCGGCGAACAGGCGCGCCATGACTAGCGGTACTTCGGCGTCGGCGTAGGGTCGGATGGCTTCGAATTCGTCCATCATGCTCTCTGTAAAGGAAACGAGGAACGGGCCTGCAGCGGTGGGCAGGCAATTCGCGGAACGGACCGGAGCCGGCTGGCTCATACTCATCGAGTAAACGGCCGTTTCGCCTCATGCCTGAGAAACCCTACTTGCGGCCCAGGGTGCCCAATTGCGGGACACACCGAGTCGGTCTTCTTAAAGGTTCGAATCAGCGACCTTTAAAGACGGCGATTATAGCGACAAGTCACGCGGAGGACCGATGCTGGAAACACAGCTCTTTCATTGCCCTTATTGTGGCGAGCCGGTCGAGGCCGTCCTCGATCTCAGTGCGGGCGATCAGCAGTACATCGAGGACTGCGCCGTGTGCTGCCGGCCGATCGTCTTTGATCTGCGTACGGACGGTGAACAGTGGCAGCTGGAAACCCGCGGGGAGGACGAATGATGCGGCGTATCTACGAGCCGCGCGATCTGCTGGAGGCGGAGATGCTCAGCGGCATGTTGATTGCCGAGGGCATCGAGGCATTCTTGGCGGGTAGTCATCTGATCGGCGCCATGGGCGAGCTGCCGGCGGCCGGACTGCTCGGACTGATGGTTGCGGATGCGGATGCCGAGCGGGCACGTCAGCTGATCGCTGCGTACAATGGCGCCGAGCCGTTGCCGGGCGATGAACCGGAGAGTTACCCCGGCGAACTGATCTGCTGACGAGTCTTTTTATGTGCGGTCGCTATGCCCTTTTCCGCTGGAGCCAGGACTTCGCTGCCTTGCCCGGCTTCCCCTCTGATCAGCAACCGCACTGGAGCCTCGCGCCTGGCGCTTCGGTGCTGCTGTTGCGTCAGGTCGATGCGCAGTTGCAGCTCAGCCGCGTGCGCTGGGGGCTGACCCCGGCCTGGCTTACCGATCTGACGCGCACCCCTGCCCAGGCCCGGGCAGAAACCATCAGCGAACAGCCTATGTTTCGCGAGGCGTTTCGCCAGCGGCGCGGGTTGCTGCCGGCCAACGGCTTCTACGAGTGGCGTGGCTCGGCGCGCAAGCGCCCGTACTGGATGACCAGCGAAGGCTCGCTCGGCTATTTCGCCGCACTCTGGGAAGCCTATCCGGTACAGGGTCATACGTATCTGAGCGCCGCCGTGGTGACGCTGCCCGCGGCTACGCTGCGTCGGCCACTGATGCTTAATGAAGCCGGGCAGGCCGCCTGGCTCGATCCCGAAACGCCGCTCGAGACATTGCAGGCGCTGCTGGCCCAGCCTCAGCCGGCCTTGCGTGAGCGGCCACTGGCAACCGTGGTGAATGACCCGCGTATCGACGGGCCGGAGTGCCTCACGCCGGCGTGAACCGGCGCGGCTGCGTCGTCCTCACACCCTGAACTGGTTGATCAGGCGACGCTGCTGTTCGGCCAGGCGCGTCAACCCGGCACTGGCCTGGCTGGCTTCCTCGGCGCCACCGGCAACTTCCTGCGCGACCTGACCGATGTTGGTGACGTTGCGGTTGATGTCTTCGGCCACCGCGCTCTGCTCCTCGGCGGCACTGGCGATCTGGTTGTTCATGTCGTTGATCAAGGAGACCGCCTGGGTGATCGCCTGCAGCGCCTCGGCCGCGGCATCCGCCTGCTCGACGCTGCGCTGGGTGCGGCTCTGACTCTGCTCCATCACCTGCACCACATCCCGCGTGCCGTTCTGCAGCTGCTGGATCATCTGCTGGATCTCGCCGGTCGCCTGCTGCGTCTTCTGCGCCAGGTTACGGACCTCGTCGGCCACGACGGCGAAGCCGCGTCCCTGCTCGCCGGCGCGGGCGGCCTCGATTGCCGCGTTTAGGGCGAGCAGGTTGGTTTGCTCGGCAATGCTGCGAATGGTCACCAGGATGGCGTCGATGTTCTCGCTGTCGCGGGCCAGCGTCTGCACCACCTCCACCGCGCGGCCGATCTCGTCGGCCAGTTCCGTGATGGTCGAGCCGGTGTCCTGCACGATGTGCCGGCCCTGATTGGCCGCGCGATCGGCATTGTTGGCGGCTTCGGCGGCCTGGGTCGCGTTGCGCGCAACGTCCTGGGCGGTGGCGGTCATTTCGTGCACGGCAGTGGCCACCAGCTCGATTTCCGCCAGCTGGGTCTGCACGCCCTTGTCGGTACGGATGGCGATGTCGGCGGTGTGCTCGGAGGCATCACTGACCTTCTGCACCGAGCTGACGACCTCGCCGATCATGCCCTGCAGGCGCGCGAGGAAGGCGTTGAAGCCGGCGGCGATCTGGCCTAGCTCGTTGCGACTGTCGATGTTCAGGCGCTGGGTCAGGTCGCCTTCGCCCTGGCCGATGTTGTCCAGCATGACCACCATTTCGCGCAGCGGGCGGGTGATGCGGCGGCTGATCAGCCAGATCGCCAGCAGACCGGCAAGGCCGATCAGCACACCGATGACCAGCATGGTGGCAAGGCTGCTGCGGCTTTCGTCGGCGAGGGCGACCATCAACTGGTCCAGCTCCTTCATCACCTCGGCGGTCGGCAGCTCCAGCATCAGCACCCAGCGGGCCTCGGTGCCGGCAAAGGAAAACGGCAAGAACAGCGCGACGCGGCCACGGGCCTGATCGATTCGATAGTGGGTCTGACCGGCCGGTAACTGCTTGACCAGTGCCTGCTCCTCGGCGTCGAGTATCTGTGCGGCGGGCTTGCCGATAAGGCTGGTGTCGCGGCTGTAGGCGGCAAGGCGGCCGTTGTTGGATATCAGCGCGATCTGGCCGACGCCACCGTAGAGCTGGGTGTTGGCGTCGCTCAGCAGCTGTTGGATGAAGTCGACGCTGATGTCCGCGCCGACGATACCGTGGAACTTGCCCTCGATTATGATCGGCGCATTGAACGACGACAGCAGCGACGTCTTGCCATTCATCTCGTAGGGTGCTGGATCGCCTACGCAGGGCTTGAGCTGCTCGCGCGGGCAGAGGTAGTACTCGCCGGCGCGCACGCCGGTTTCCAGCAGGCGGGTGTCCTCGATGTCGGTGAGCTTGTCGACCACCATCTGGCCGCTGGCGTCGCGGTAGATCCAGCTGGCGAAGCGGCCGTCGACCATGCCCGGGGCGTCGCCGCGGTACATGAGGTCGTTGACGTCCACGCCGTTGGGCTCCCAGGCGATGTAGGTGCTGGTCAGATTAGGGTTCTCGAGCAGGGTCTGTCGCGCCAGATTGATCAGCTCTTCGCGCGTCAGGTTGGCCATCGGCATCCCTTCGTCATCACTGAGGCCGGTCAGGGTGTGTACTCGAGCGAGGCCTGTGGCGATCTGCAGGGGGGCCTGGAGTTGTGCCTGGATGCGGCTGACCTGGGTCTGGGCGAGGGCGGTGACGCGCTGCTCGACCATGCCGTCGATCAGCGAACGGGTCCGCTCCTCGACCAGCGCCTGGCTGCGCATTCCGGAAACCATCGCATACAGCAGAAGTGCGGCGATCACGGCCAGGGTGCAGGCGCCGGCCAGTGCGGCGAAGGCGGTCTGGATGGATCTGAACATGTGCGGAACTCCAATTGCGCAGCGGATAAGGAGGCTATCGGCAGGATTTGCGACAACTGCAGCGGTACGTTCGGTTGCCTGACAGGGGGGGCCGCGATAGGGTCTGTTCCCGTTTCGTACGCGGCCGCGCCGCCCGGCCCTGCGGGTTGCGCGGCAAATGGCGCCACGCGGCGTTGCGGGACTTGGCAAGGGGACCACCATTACCTGCGTCCCGCGCCTGCGGAACGCCGCCCGGCCATGGCGCCATTTGGCGCAGCAACGTGGCTTGCGACGAAACGGGAACAGACCCTAGGATACGGCGCAGGTTTTCCGGAGAGACTCGATGTTCAAACCGCACAGATTGTCGCTGTTGGTCGCCGCTGCCGTGCTGGCGGGCTGTCAGGCCGTCAACACCACCAGCGGCGGCGCCGTAGGCGTCGACCGCAAGCAGTACATGTTCAGCATGCTGTCGACCGAGCAGGTCAACCAGATGTACGCCCAGTCTTATCAAGAGACGCTCAGTGCGGCGTCAAGCAAGGGTGTGCTGGAGAAAAACAGCGCAATCACCAAGCGGGTCAACGGTATTGCCCAGCGGCTGATCGCCAAGGTGCCGGTGTTCCGCCCCGATGCCGCGCAATGGAACTGGGAGGTCAACGTCATCGACAGCCCGGAGCTTAACGCCAACTGCGGCCCGGGCGGCAAGATCATCTTCTACACCGGCCTGATCGAGAAGCTGAAGCTCACCGACGACGAGATCGCGGCCGTGATGGGCCACGAGATCGCCCACGCATTGCGCGAGCACGGTCGCGAAGCTATGTCCAAGGCCTATGGCGTGCAGATGGCGACGCAGCTGGGGTCGGCCATGGGCGTCGGGACCGGCGGCCTGCAGCTGGCGAACATGGGTGTGGAATATCTGATGACGCTGCCCAACAGCCGCGGCAACGAGAACGAAGCGGATCTGATCGGCCTGGAGCTCGCGGCACGCGCGGGCTACAACCCGAATGCGGCGATCACGCTGTGGGAGAAGATGGCTTCGGCCGGTGGTTCGGCGCCGCCCGAGTTCATGAGCACGCACCCGTCGTCCACCACCCGCACCGCGGCGTTGAAGACGAATATTCCGAAAGTGATGCCGCTCTACGAACAGGCCCGCAGCGGCCGTTGAGCGATGACCTGTCGCCGGCCGTTCAGGCCGGCGACAGCAGCGTCGAAAGGGGTGTCTCGATACCCAGTTGCTGATGCACGCCTTCGAGGTCGATGAGCGTGTGGATTTCCTCGATATCGCCAGCCGGGTTCAGCGTCCAGACGCTCATCACGGCGATCGCGAGAATCTTGTCGGCGACCGAGTAGCCGAACAGCGGCGTCGCCAGCGTTCCCATCGCCGTGCTTGAGGTGACCACCTTGTGGCCCTCGCAGATGCACTCATCCACCACCACTTCCAGATCCGGCATGGCTGTACGCACATTGCGCACGAGCTCGGCGAAACCTGCGCTGTTCAGCGGCTGGCCGATGAATGAGCCCTTGTAGGCGAAATACTTGCTCTGCATCTGTTCGGAAAGGGCCAGGCGGCCCTTGTTCCAGCTCAGATCGATATGGTTGCAGACTCGTTTCTTGCGTCCATCCGCTGACATGCAGCCTGATCTCCTCGGGGCGCTGATGTGCGCTGCGGTAGCGCACTCTATCAGCTCCCCGGTGGCGCAGATTTGCGCTGGGTATCAGCCTGAGACAATCGTGCTCATGGACAGCGCCTGATAGCCGGCGTACAGCGCGAGTGCGGCAAAGCCGGCCGCGGCGACCCGGCGGATCAGCGTCAACGGCAGGCGGTCGGCGGCGAAGTGGCTGATCAGCACCACCGGAACGTTGGCCAGCAGCATGCCGACCGTGGTGCCGAGGATGACCAGAATGAATTCCGGATACTGTGCGGCGAGCATCACCGTCGCGACCTGGGTCTTGTCGCCCATCTCGGCAATGAAGAAGGCGATCGTTGTCGCGACGAAGGGGCCGTAGGCGCGGCCCAGCTTGGCATCGTCGTCATCCAGTTTGTCCGGCACCAGCGTCCACAGCGCGACCGCGGCGAAGCTTGCCGCCAGTATCCAGCTCAGCGCCACCGGCGAAAGCAGGCTCGATACCCAGCTGCCGACCGCGCCGGCGGCGGCATGGTTGGCCAGTGTGGCGACGACGATGCCCCAGATGATCGGCCACGGTCGCCGATAACGCGCCGCCAGCAGCAGCGCGAGCAACTGCGTCTTGTCGCCGATTTCGGCGAGCGCAACGATCAGGGTGGGGACGAAAAACGATTCCAAGCGGCATTCCTTTAGGGCGGGTCGACAGATTCACCATGACATGCGCAGCCTGCCCGCCCGGGTCAGGTGTACATGTCATGGGTCTTGTCAAACCTGGCCTGGCGTATCGTTACGCGCTGGCCGGTCGCATGCGCCATGGTCTGCGGACCAAGTATGTTGACGCATGCCGGACGAGCAGGGCGCTCGTCGGAGACTACTCCCCCAAGGACGGCGGCGAGTTTGCCGCAACCGGCCGGTCGGTGCAACCGCCGGTCGCGGGCATCAGGGGCGCACGGCGCGGTAGATACGGAAGCCGTCGCGCTCGGCGAACGTGTGACAGGGGCCAAGATGCTGCTCGACCAGGGGGGGATACCTGAGGAACGCGTTGGCTACCAGGCGCAGCTCGCCACCGCTGACCAGGTGCTCGGCCGCGCGCTCGATCAGCGCCTCGCTGGCCCGGTAGCTGGTGTGCACGCCCTGGTGGAACGGCGGGTTACTGACGATCGCCGCCAGGTGTCGTGGCGCGGCGTCGATGCCATCCCCGGCAATCACTTCAGCTTCGAGTCCGTTCGCGGCGAGCGTCCTGCGGCTGCTCTCGATGGCGAAGGCGTCCACATCCAGCAGCAGCAGATTGCTTTGCGGATAGCGACGCTTGAGCGTGGCGCCGAGAATGCCGGCCCCACAGCCGAAGTCGAGTACGCGCCCACTTGGGAGGTCATCGAGATGCTCGAGCAGCAGGGCGCTGCCGACATCCAGGCGACCATGGCTGAACACGCCGGGCAAGCTGATGACCTGCAACGGGCCGTCCGCCAGCTCGAGGGTGAAATGGTGCGCCAGGGCGTCCAGTTCGGGAGCAGCAGGTACCTGCTCGACCATTACCTGCCAGAGCTGGCAGTGGCGGGCGCTGTCGAGCTTGCGCGCGCGGCCGAACCCGGCCAGTTGCCTGGCGGCGCGCTCGACGCCGGCACGTTTCTCGCCGACCAGATACAGCGGCCGTCCGTTGAGGCGCGCCGCCAGCGCTTGCAGCAGATAGTCGGTGAGCTCGCGGGATTTCGGCAGGAACAGCACGGCGGCGTCGAACTCGCCCGGTACCGGTGCGACGCCAAAGCTGCAACGCCCGCCGAAGCGACGGTCCAGCAATTGCTGCTCGCCCGCATGCCAGCTCCAGCCAACCGCGGCGGGAAGCTGACCCAGCAGGTCGTCGGCGGGCGGCCCAGCCAGCAGCAGCCGGCCTTGAAACAGCTCGGCCTGACGCAGCAGCACTTCGCTTCGAGGGTCCATTGGCGTCTCCCGGAAAAAGTCGGGGAGCTTAGGGGCTATCGGCGTTTTCTCGCAAGCCGGGACGCCCCGCCCCTGGGCCGGTGCTCAGTTCACCTGCCGAATTGGTGCGCCGGCAAAGAAGGCCGTTGCATTCTCGGCGAGCTGGCCGACGATGCGCTGGCGCGCCTCGCGGCTGCCCCAGGCGCTGTGTGGGGTGATGATCAGGCGGGGCAGGCTCGGGTCCAGCAGCGGGTTGTCGTCGCTCGGCGGCTCGCTGGTCAGAACGTCGGTGGCGGCACCACCCAGGTGACCGCGGCGCAGGGCATCGGCCAATGCCTGTTCATCGACCAGGCCACCACGGGCGGCGTTGATCAGGAACGCGCTCGGCTTCATCAGTTGCAGCTCGCGCGCACCGATCAGATTGCGCGTCTGCTCGGTCAGCGGGCAGTGCAGTGTCAAGGCGTCCACCTGCGGCAGCAGTTCGTCCAGATCCAGGCGTTCCGGGCGCTTCGGCCGTCCCGGCAGGTTGCCGACCAGCACGCGCATACCAAACGCCTCGGCCAGTCGAGACACCGCGCTGCCGAGTTCGCCGTGGCCGAGCAGGCCGAGGGTCTTGCCTTCCAGCTCGACGATGGGGAAGTCCAGCAGGCAGAACTGACCGCTTTCCTGCCAGCGGCCGCGGGCGACGGCCGCCTGGTAGTCGGGCAGGCGCGTGGCCATTGCCAGCAGCAACATCAGGGTGTGCTGGGCCACGGTCGGGGTGCCGTAGGCCTGGCAGTTGCAGACCACGATGCCGCGCTCGCCAGCGGCCTGCAGGTCGATGTTGTTGACTCCGGTGGCAGAGACCAGGATCAGCTTGAGATCGGGGCAGGCCGCCAGGGTGTCTGCACTCAGCGCGACCTTGTTGACGATGGCCACCTGCGCGCCGCGCAGACGCTCGACAATCTGATCCGCTGTGCTTTGCTCATGACAGACGAGCTCGCTGAACGCGTCCTGCAGCGGGGTCAGATCGAGGTCGCCTTGTTCGAGTGGGGAAAGATCGAGGAAAACGGCGCAACTGGACATCAACTGTACCTTTCGAAGAAGCCGGGGCTGATCGACAATGAAGCCCGGCATTGCGTGGAGACTGGATTGTGTACTGGATGGAATTTATGACCGTGGCGCTGGTGCATCTGCTCGCGGTGGCCAGCCCGGGACCGGATTTCGCGGTGGTGGTCCGCGAAAGCGTGACCCAGGGTCGTCGTGTCGGAAGCTGGACGGCGCTGGGCGTCGGCTGCGGGATATTCGTCCACGTCGCCTATTCCCTGCTCGGTATCGGCCTGATCGTCTCGCAGTCGATTGTGCTGTTCAACCTCTTCAAGTGGCTGGCTGCAGGCTATCTGCTCTATCTCGGCTGGCGCGCGCTGCGTGCACGACCCATGAGCCTGGATACGGCAGACGAGGTCGACACCACGTCGGATCGTTCACCCTGGCAGGCGTTCGTCGTCGGCTTCGTCACCAATGGCCTGAATCCCAAGGCCACGCTGTTCTTCCTCTCGCTATTCACGGTCGTGATCAGCGCCGATACGCCACTGTGGGTGCAGGCCGGTTACGGCGTCTACCTCGCCGGTGCCACCGCGCTGTGGTTTCTGCTGGTGGCCTGGCTGTTCAGCCGAGGCCGCGTGCGTGCTGGGTTTGCGCGAATGGGCCACTGGTTCGACAGGCTGACCGGCGCCGTGCTGATCGGCCTTGGTGTACGCCTGGCGGTAAGCGAGATCGGTTAACACGCTGAAACGAGGTGCGCGGAAAATAATCCTTTGGACTGATTTTGCCTGGGGGCGGACGCTCTAGAGTGCTGTTTACAACTCCAACAAGAACAGGATGCCCCTCATGCTGCAGACCCGTGTCATCAAGCCCGCGGCGAACGCTTACCAGTACCCGCTGCTGATCAAGCGCCTGCTGTTGTCCGGCGTGCGCTACGAGCGCACCCGCGAGATCGTCTACCGTGACCAGCTGCGTTACGACTACCGCACCCTGAATCAACGTGTCGCGCGGTTGGCCAACGTGCTGACTGCAGCCGGCGTCAAGGCAGGTGACACCGTGGCGGTGATGGACTGGGACAGCCACCGCTATCTGGAATGCATGTTCGCCATCCCGATGATCGGCGCCGTGGTGCATACCATCAACGTGCGCCTCTCGCCGGACCAGATCCTCTACACCATGAACCACGCCGATGACCGCTTCGTGCTGGTCAACAGCGAGTTCGTGCCGCTGTACCAGGCGATTGCCGGGCAGCTGACCACCGTGCAGAAGACGCTGCTGCTCACCGATGGCGACGTGCACGACGCCGGCCTGCCGGATTGCGTCGGCGAGTACGAAAGCCTGCTGGCTGCCGCCGAGCCGAGCTACGACTTTCCCGATTTCGACGAGGACTCGGTCGCCACGACCTTCTACACCACCGGCACCACCGGAAACCCCAAGGGCGTCTACTTCACCCATCGCCAGCTGGTGCTGCACACCCTGGCTGCGGCAGTGACGGTCGGCTGCCGGGAGAATCCTCGGCTGATGGGCTCGGACGACGTCTACATGCCGATCACGCCGATGTTCCATGTGCATGCCTGGGGTTTGCCCTACGTCGCCACCATGCTCGGCCTCAAGCAGGTCTATCCCGGGCGTTACGATCCCGAGTACCTGATCGACCTGTGGCGCCGTGAGCAGGTGACTTTCTCCCATTGCGTGCCGACCATCGTGCAGATGCTGCTCAACGCCAAGGCGGCGCAGGGCACCGATTTCAAGGGCTGGAAGATCACTATTGGCGGCAGTGCGCTGACCCGCGGCCTGTATGACCAGGCCAAGGCCCGTGGCATGAACCTGATCGCTGCCTACGGCATGTCCGAGACCTGCCCGCTGATTTCCGGCGCGCACATCAACGACGAGCTGCTCGAGGCCGATGAAGACACCCGCAGTACCTTCCACCTCAAGGCCGGCGTCCCGGTGGTGCTGGTCGATGCGGCGATTCAGGCGGCGGACGGCAGCTTCCTGCCGGCGGATGGAAGCTCCCAGGGCGAGCTGGTGCTGCGTGCACCCTGGCTGACCCAGGGCTATTACAACGAGCCGGAGAAGAGCGAAGAGCTGTGGGCTGATGGCTGGCTGCACACCGGCGACGTCGCGGTCATCGACGAGATGGCCAATATCGAGATTCGCGACCGCATCAAGGACGTGATCAAGACCGGTGGCGAATGGCTGTCCTCCCTCACCCTTGAGGGGCTGATCAGCCGTCATGAGGCGGTGCGCGATGTCGCCGTGGTTGGTGTGCCGGACGAGCGCTGGGGTGAGCGACCCTTTGCCCTGGTGGTGCTGGGCGAAGGCGGCGAACTGAGCGCTGCCGACTTGCAGACCTTCCTTGAGCCGGCGGTGGCCGAGGGGCACATCAACAAGTGGGCGATCCCGCAGCAGATCGCGGTAGTCAGCGAGATTCCCAAGACCAGCGTCGGCAAACTGGACAAGAAGCGCATCCGCAGCGAAATCGCGCGTTGGCAGAAAGAGGGGAGCGCCGAGCAGACCTCGCTCAGCTGAACCGCGGTCGCGTATCGGTTCAACGCTCGGTAGGGGCCGTCCACGGATTTGCCGGGCGCCCTGATACCAGGTGATCACCGTCGCGATCGGCCTGAACCATCGCGGCGGGCATTCATCGATGTCGATCCCGGCAGTTGCCTGAAGCCTGCCCACTCGGCAAGCTGCCCTCCCTGCGCGCCCGCGCAGCGAGAGATTGCCAAGCACCCGAGGACGTCATGGCTGCCACCCAACCGATGCTGATTCGCGAAACCTTCCCCGTCGGCCCTTTGCAGTGCAACTGCACGATCATTGGCGATCCTGTCAGCAAGAAAGCCATCGTGGTCGATCCGGGTGGCGATCCTGAACTGATCATGGCGCGACTCGACGCCCATGGCCTAAAGGTGGTGAGCATCATCCATACCCATGCGCACCTGGACCACTTCCTCGCATCCGGCTCGATGAAGGAGAAGACCGGCGCCACGCTCCATCTGCACAAGGCCGATCAGGTGCTCTGGGACAGCCTGGAGATGCAGTGCCGCATGTTCGGCGTGCCTTACCGTCCGGTGCCAGCGCCCGATCAGTGGCTGAGCGACGATGAGGAGCTGGCCTGTGGCTGTGGCGTGGCATTGCACACGCCGGGGCATACGCCGGGATCCATGAGCTTCTGGTTCGCCGACGCCAAATTGCTGATCGCGGGCGACACCCTGTTCCGCCGCGGCATCGGGCGCACCGATCTGTGGGGTGGTGACTACGCCACCATCGAGCGCTCCATCAAGCAGCGGCTCTACTCGCTGGATGAAGACGCAACCGTGGTGACCGGCCACGGCCCGGATACGCGGCTGGGGGACGAAATGCGCGAGAATCCTTTCGTCCGGGCCTGAACCGGGGTGCCGTTGGCCGGGTTCTGCTGCACGGTTCCTATCCCTGGCGGTGACCGATGGTACTCTAGCGCCGCATTCAGGGCCGCGCTCGCAAGGGCTGGGGACTGCCCTGGTAACCGACGAGAGAAGGAAGTAACTATGAAAATGCTGAACATGACCGCCCTCGCAGCGAGCGTCGCTCTGCTGGTGGGATGCACCACCAATCCCTATACTGGCGAGCAGCAAGCCGGCAAGGCCGGCGTTTACGGTGGTATCGGCGCCGTCAGTGGCGCCGTCATCGGTGCGGCGACCTCGAGCAAGAAGGATCGCACCAAGGGCGCGTTGATCGGTGCAGCGGTCGGTGGTGCGGCTGCCGGTGGCTATGGCTACTACGTCGACACCCAGGAGGCCAAGCTGCGCCAGACGCTGCAGGGCACCGGTGTTCAGGTTCAGCGCAATGGTGACAACCTGACGCTGATCATGCCCGGCAACATCACCTTCGCCAGCAACTCGGCGGATATCTCCAGCAGCTTCTACCCGACCCTGAATTCCCTGGTTCAGGTGTTCAAGGAGTTCAACAAGAACGGCGTCGATATCGTCGGCCACACCGACAGCACCGGCTCCCTGCAGCTGAACCAGGACCTGTCCAACCGCCGCGCCCAGAGTGTTGCTTCCTACCTGGTAGGCAATGGTGTGGCCGCTTCGCGGATTTCTTCCTACGGTGCCGGCCCCAGCCAGCCGATCGCCAGCAACGATACAGCTGCCGGTCGCGTGCAGAACCGCCGCGTCGAGATCAACCTGCGTCCGTTGTAAGCATTCATAGGCCGCGGGGCTGCAATGGCCTCGCGGGCGTCGAAATTCAGACGCCATAATTCCGTTTGTCTCTGCTTCCATTGAACCTCTCTGCGCTATTCGTATCTGACATTCGATAGCACGCCAGTTGTGGCACAGAGGAGGTCGAATGGATGATCGTACCGCTCTCCATTCCCGCAGGTCCTGGTTGCCATTATTGGTCGCTCTGGCCCTGATGGCGGGCCTGGGTGGATGGATCGGCTGGCAGTGGCATGTCCAGGAACAGCGCAGCAAGGTCGAGCAGGAGCAGCGCTTCACCTTCGCTGTGGATGACATCGAACACACGCTACGCGAGCGGATGCGCGCCTACGAGATGGTCTTGCGCGGGCTTGCTGGCGTCGTTGCCGGCAGCGACGAGGTCCGCATCGATGACTGGGCGCGGGCCGTGGACCAGCTGCAGTTGCAGGACTTCTATCCGGGCATCCAGGCTGTCGCGCTGGCGCGGCATGCGACGCCGGATACCCTCACCACCCTGATCGACCAGATCCGCGCCTCCGGCCGCGAGCGCTTTCGCATGTATCCGCCGGGCGACCGCGAAGAGTACGTGGTTACCGACTACATCCATCCGACCGACTGGCGCAATCGGCGGGTGCTCGGCTTCGATCTGTTCAGTGAGGCGACCCGCCGCGAGGCGATCATCAGTACGCGCAACAGTGGCAATCCGGTGCTCACGGGGCCGTTGCGCCTCAAGCAGGAAACCGAGCAGAACGTCCAGGTGGGTGTTCTGTTGTTCTTTCCGATCTATGCGGCGACGGCGCCGGTTACCACCGAGGAGGAGCGTCAGCGCGCCTTTGTCGGCACCCTGCACGGCGCCTTCCGTCTGACCGACCTGATGGAAGGCATCCTCGGCTCGCGCAGCCGAATGCTGCAACTGCAGCTGTTCGATGCTGCCAATCCGGAGTCGCCGCTGCTCACCGGACGTGCGCCGGTCAGCGCCGACGCCAAGTTCCAGCGCATTCGGAATATTTACATGTACGGCCGCAGCTGGCAGCTGCAGGTGGCCAGCACGCCGGAATACGAGGCGGTGCTGCGTGACAACAATCGGGCCTTCAGCCTCGCGGCGGCGCTTATGGCGGCGGCATTGTTCTCGTTGCTGGTGGGCGGCTATTTGTATCTGCGCGAACGTGCGCTGCGCAACAGTCAGGTATTGAGCCTGCAATTGCAGGAGCGCGAGGCGCGCTTCCGTCAGCTGATCGAACAATTGCCCGTGGCGACCCTGCTATGCAACGCCGGTGGGCGCATCGAACTGGCCAACCAGAGCGCCGGGCAGCTGTTCGGCAGCTCGACGGAGCTGCTGGCCGGCGAGCGTGTGAGTCGTTACGTGCCCGGCGTGCTCGGCGAGCAGGTGCTCGGGCAGCTGCGCGAAACCAGTCAGCTCGAACTGCAGGCGCAGCGCGAGGACGGCAAGGCGATCCCGGTTGCCGTCAGCCTGACCAGCTTCAGACATGACGATGTCTTGTATTACGTCCTGAATCTGCTCGATCTGCAGGCGCGCAAGCGCGACGAGGAGCGCTTCCGTAATGTCGTCGAGGCCTCGCCCAATGCCTTCGTGCTGGTGGATACCCGCGGCGACATCGTCATGGTCAATCGCCAGACCGAGCTGCTGTTCGGCTATGAGCGCCAGGAGCTGGTCGGGCAGCCGGTGGAGTTGCTATTGCCCGAAGCCCTGCGTGAAGCGCATCGCGGTCTGCGCCAGGGTTATGCCGAAAATCCGGAACCACGTCGCATGGGCGGCAACCGCGAGCTGTTCGGCCGCCACCGCGACGGTAGCGCGTTGCCTGTGGAAATCGGCCTGTCGCCCTTGCGCAGTGGCGACGAGCAGCTGGTGCAGGCGGTGATCATCGATATCAGTCACCGCAAGGCGGCCGAGCGTCGCTTGCGCGAGCAGGCCGACCAGCTGGCAGTAGCCAATCGCTACAAATCCGAGTTCCTCGCCAATATGTCCCACGAGCTGCGCACGCCGCTCAACAGCATTCTCATCCTCAGCGATCAGCTGCGTCAGAACGGCTCGGGCAACCTCAACGACAAGCAGGTCCGGCATGCCGACATCATTCATCGTGCCGGTCATGAGCTGCTGCAGTTGATCAACGATGTGCTGGATCTCGCCAAGATCGAGTCCGGCCATATGCAACTCAAGCTGGAGCCGCTGAACCTGCGTGAGTTGCTGACCGAACTGGAAACCTCGCTGACGCCGATGGCCGAGCAGAAGGGCTTGGCGCTGAAGGTGGTGGTCGACGCCGACGTACCGCCTGCGCTGAATTCCGACCGGGCCAGGCTGCAGCAGATTCTGCGCAACCTGCTGACCAATGCCTTGAAGTTCACCGAGCAGGGGCAGGTGGAGCTGCTGGTGAGCTACCCGCCGGAGGACGTTGACGGACAAATCCTGCAGCTGCAGGTGCGTGACAGCGGCATCGGTATCGCCAAGGACCAGCAGGAGCGGATCTTCCAGGCGTTCCAGCAGATCGATGGTTCGATCAGCCGACACTACGGCGGCACCGGTCTGGGCCTGGCGATCACTCGCCAGTTGGTGGAGGTGCTCGGGGGGCACGTCACGGTTGATAGCGAACTCGGCAACGGCGCCACCTTCACTGTGCGATTGCCGGTGGAGTCGACGTCGGGCGCATCAGCGCAGGCGCTGTTGCCGCGCCAACCCCAGCGCCGTGGGCGTGGCCCCGGACTGCTGATCATCGAGGACGATGCCGATTTCGCATCCGTGGTGGCCGAGGTGGGACAGAGTCACGGCTTCACCAGTCTGATCTGCAGTACCGGCCAGCAGGGGCTGGAGGCCCTGCGGCGGGAGCACTTCGCCGCGGTGATCCTCGACATCCTGTTGCCGGACATCAGTGGTTGGCAGGTGCATCGGGAGTTGCGTGGCGACGAGCGTCATCAGGGCATGCCGGTGCTGATCATTTCCTGCGTGCCGCAGCCTCACGACTGGCATGACGATGGTTCGCGCTATCTGGTCAAGCCGGTAGCGCAGGCCGAACTCGAGCGCATCTTCATCGAACTGGCGCGCCACGAACAGAATTCGCTGCGCCTGCTGCTGGTGGAGACCGATCCCCGTCGCCGCGAACTGATCCGTGAGTACTTCGAGCGGCTCGGCTATAGCGTCACGCTAGCGGGGGGCGCCGAAGCGGCCCGGCTGGCGTATGCCGAACAGAATTTCACCGTGGTGGTGGTCGAGCAGGAACTGGCAGACGGCAGCGGGCTGGATCTGCTGGATGCGCTGGAGCGCCTGCGTTCGCTTCGCGGCGTCACGGTATTGGTGAACAGTCGTGAAAAGCTGTCGGATACAGACCTGCAACACTTGCGCCGTTATTCGGCTTCAGCACTGTCCAAGGAGGATGATGTGAAACGTATGGGAGAACTGGTGCGCCGAGGGCCAACGGTGTCGTCGCCAAGCGCCGCGGCTTCGCTGCAGGTGGCGGCGTCGGGCCGGCGCGTGCTGCTGGTGGATGAGGATGTACGGCTGATCTATTCGCTGACGGCCCAGCTCGATGAGCTCGGGCTGCTGGTGGTCCCGGCCACAAGTGCCGACGAAGCGGTCGAGCGTTTCGATGAGGATGCCTTCGATCTGGTACTGCTGGACATGAGCCAGCCTGGGGCGGAAGGTCCTGATTTGGCGCAGCGGCTTAAGCAGGCGCATGACTGTCAGGCCCCCATAGTTGCGCTGGTGACAACGACTGGTGGGGGTGAGCGCGAGCGTTGCATGGCGGCTGGTGCCGACGACGTTCTGCTCAAACCCGTCGAGGCCACGGCGCTGGCGGCACTGTTGCAGCAGTGGCTGGGTCTGGAGAGCGGTGCGGCCGAGGCTGAAGAGGAGTAAGCAAGTCGTGCGTGTTGAACATGCCTGTGGTGATGCGTTGATCGAACAATATGACACCTGGTGCGCGAATTCCCCGTGGGACGCTTGTTGTCGGCAGTTTGGCAACGGATTGCTCGGAGGTTGGCGATGACGCAGACGCAGCTCAAGGCCAAGCCACGCAGTCGTACGCTGCTGGTGGTGGACGACCGGGAGGCGAATCTGGTGGCCATGGAAGCCTTGCTGGGCGATGGTGACTGGCAGGTGCACACGGTCAACTCCGGCGAGGCTGCGCTGCGGGCACTGCTGGAGCTGGACGTCGAGCTGGTGTTGCTGGACGTGCAGATGCCCGGCATGGATGGCTTCGAGGTCGCCCGGCTGATGCGTGGCAGCCCGCATACCCGCTACACGCCGATCATCTTCGTTTCGGCCATCGCGCATACCCGCGACTCCGTGCTGCGCGGTTACGCCACCGGTGCGGTGGACTTCATCCTCAAGCCGTTTGATCCACAGGTGCTCAAACACAAGATCAACACCTTGCTGGCCCACGAACACAACCGCCGTGATCTGCAACTGCTCACACAGCAACTGGACAGCGCCCGTGCATTCAATGCCTCGGTCCTGAGCAACGCGGCCGAGGGCATTCTGGTGGTCGCCGAGGACGGCTATATCAGCTTCGCCAATCCGGCGATCGCCGGCATGCTGCACACCCGCGTCGAGGACCTGCAGGGCACGCCGCTGCTCTCGCATCTGGCGGCCCCGGAGATGCCGGCCAACTGGCAGGAGTCGGACTTCTACCGTTACTGGCGCAGCGGCTCGACCTATCGTCTGCACGAGGCGCAGCTGCACACCGCCACTGGTATGCCGTTGCCCGTCGCGTTGTCCAGCTCGCCGCTGCCGCGCCAGCAGCGCTCCATGGTGGTCATCGCGTTGGACATGTCGGTGGTGCGCAACCTTCACGTTCAGCTGGAGACCCAGGCGGTCACCGACTCGCTGACCGGGCTGCTGAACCGGCGTGGCTTCCATCAGGCGCTGGAATCGTCGCTGGCGCGGGTCGATCGCAACGGCAAGCGCATGGCCATCCTTTATATCGATCTGGACGGCTTCAAGCGCATCAACGATTCGCTCGGCCATGATGCCGGCGACGAAATTCTGTGCAAGGTGGCGCGCCTGCTGGAGACCTGCATGCGTCCCTACGACATCATCGCGCGCATGGGCGGTGACGAATTCACGGCGCTGCTGGATTCACTGGACCACCCGGAGGATGCCGCACGGGTAGCGGAGAAGCTGATCGAGTTGATCTCGGTACGGCACAGGATCGATGGCACCGAGGTGACCCTTGGCGCCAGCATCGGCATCGCCCATTTCCCCGACTGCGGGGTCAGCGTCGATCAGCTGCTGCGCTCGGCGGACATGGCGATGTACGAGGCCAAACGTGCCGGGCGCCGACAGTATCGCTTCTTCTCCAGCGACATGAACGAGCGGGCACATGCGCGGCTGATGATGGAGGAAAACCTGCGCAGCGCCACCGAGCGCAACGACTTCGAGCTGCTGTACCAACCGCAGATCATGCTGGCGACCGGTAAGCTGAGGGGGTTCGAGGGTTTATTGCGCTGGCCCCAGGGTGATGCAGAGGAAAACCAGCCGGGCAACTTCATCCCATTGCTGGAAGAAACCCGGTTGATCGAGCGGGTCGGCGACTGGGTGCTGCGCGAAGGCATGAATCAGTACTGTCAGTGGCTGCCGTCATTCGGCAGCGATCTGATTCTCAGCCTGAACGTCAGCCCGGTGCAGTTCAGCCGGGCTGGGCTGTTCGATTCGCTTCGCCGTCTGCTGGATGAATATCAGCTCCACCCTGCGCAACTGGAGCTGGAGGTCACCGAAGGCACGCTGATGCAGGATCTCGAGCAGAGCTGCGAAAAACTACGGCAATTGCGCAAGCTCGGCGTGCGCGTGGCCATCGACGATTTCGGCACCGGTTATTCGTCGCTGGCTTATCTGCGGCACTTCGAGCTGGATACGCTGAAGATCGACCGGCTTTTCATCGCCAACATGCTGGATTCCCCCCGCGATGCGGCGGTGGTCAGCACCATCATTGATCTGGGCCGCAACCTCAACCTGGAAGTGGTGGCCGAGGGCGTGGAAACCCGGGCGCAGCTTGACTGGCTGGTGGAGAACGGCTGCGACGTCATGCAGGGCTTTCTCGTCTCACCGGCATTGAGCGCCGAGCAGGCACGGGCCTTTCCCACTCAGGTCGCCTGGGACGCGCTCTGAGCGAGCTGGTCAGGGCTGCACCGGAAACTGCTGGTGCAGTTGCTCCAGTTGCAGATCCTTTTCACTCCAGAGCCCGTTGACCCACTGCTGGAATGCCAGCCGATACGACTCGTCCTGGTCGTAGTTGCGGCGGAGGAATTCGGCGGGTATCGGCTGTGCCTGGAGGCGCACGATTACCTGATGGATATTGCCGGCGAGCAGGTCCCAGAAACTCGGGCGACCGTCGGGGTAATGGATGGTGATGTTGATCAGCGCCGTCAGTTGCTCGCCCATGGCGTCGATGACGAAGGCGATGCCGCCAGCCCTTGGCTTGAGCAGATAGCGATAGGGTGAGGCTTGTTCGGTGTGCTTGTCCTCGGTGAAGCGTGTGCCTTCGAGGAAGTTGAACACCGACACCGGATTGGTCCGATAGCGCTCGCAGGCTTTGCGTGTGGTCGCCAGGTCCTCGCCACGCTTCTCCGGGTACTTGGCCAGATACTCCTTGCTGAAGCGCTTCATGAAGGGAAACTCCAGCGCCCACCAGCACAGGCCGATCACCGGGACCCAGATCAGCTCCTGCTTGAGAAAGAACTTGAGGAACGGCATGCGCCGGTTGAGCTGGTACTGCAGCACGAGGATGTCCGCCCAGCTCTGGTGGTTGCTGGTGACCAGGTAGGAGTGATGCATGTCAACCTGATCCAGACCCTGCACGTCCCAGCGGATCGGGCGAACCAGATCCATCCAGAAGCTGTTCATCGCGATCCAGGACTCGGCGATCCAGTGCATGCCGAAGCGCAGGCTGCGTTGTATCGAAGGGATTGGAAACAGCAGCTTGAGCAGCGAGAGCGCAAACAGCGGCCAGCACCAGAACAGGGTATTGAGCGCAAGCAGCAGGGCGGCGAGCGTGCCGCGGAGTGGAGCGGGGAGAAAGCTCAGCATGAAGTTCTCGTCGATACGGCTGATTCGAGGCGCCAAGAGTAGCGATTACGCGCTGAACTGCAACTATCGAGAGGGGTGAAGCACTGGCGCCGCCTGCCGGAGGGCGAGGCGGCTCCAGTCGGAAGCGGCCGTCAGGCCTTCTGGTTGGCAGCCTGCAGAGCGGTCAGGGCGATGGTGAAGACGATGTCATCCACCAGGGCGCCGCGGGACAGGTCGTTGACCGGCTTGGCCAAGCCTTGCAGCATCGGGCCGACGCTGAGGCAGTTGGCGTTGCGCTGAACCGCTTTGTAGGTTGTGTTGCCGGTGTTCAGATCGGGGAAGATGAACACCGTGGCCTGGCCGGCGACCTTGCTGTTAGGGGCCTTCTGCTTGCCGACGCTGAGCACGGAGGCGGCGTCGTACTGCAGCGGGCCGTCGATCGGCAGCTCGGGCGCACGACCCTGGGCGATGCGGGTGGCTTCGGCTACCTTCTCGACTTCTGCACCGCTGCCAGAGCTGCCGGTGGAATAGCTGATCATCGCCACGCGCGGGTTGACGCCCAGGGCCACGGCGGACTCGGCGCTCTGCAGGGCGATCTCCGCCAGCTCGGTGGCGCTCGGATTCGGGTTGACCGCGCAATCGCCGTAGACCAGAACCTGATCCGGCAGCAGCATGAAGAACACCGAGGACACCAGGCTGTAGCCCGGTGCGGTCTTGATCAGCTGCAGGGCAGGGCGGATCGTGTTGGCGGTGGTGTGCACGGCGCCGGAAACCAGGCCGTCCACCTCATCCAGCGCCAGCATCATGGTGCCGAGGACCACGGTGTCCTTCAGCTGCTCGCGGGCATCGTCCGGGGTCAGGCCCTTGGCCTTGCGCATTTCGCACATCGGCTCGACGTAGCGGTTGGCGATGTTGTCCGGATCGAGAATCTCCAGGCTGGCGGGCAGGGTGATGCCTTGCTCGCGAGCGACCTGCTGGACTTCTTCCGGCTTGGCCAGCAGCACGCAGCGGGCGATGCCACGCTCCTGGCAGATGGCGGCGGCGCGGATGGTGCGCGGCTCGTTGCCTTCGGGCAGCACGATGCGCTTGTTGGCATCCTGCGCGCGCTTGACCAGCTGGTAGCGGAAGGCTGCCGGCGACATGCGCAGCTCGCCGCGCGGCACGCTGTAGCGGGTGTGCAGGAACTCGGGGTGCAGGTGCTTGGCGATGAAATCGGTGACCCGTGTGGCGCGTTCGATGTCGTCCGACGGGGTTTCCTTGTTCAGGCCGAACAGGTTGTTCGCCGTGTCGTAGGAGTTGGTTTCCACGGTCATCACCGGCAGGCCGCCGTCCAGTGCGGCCTTGCACAGCTCGAGAATGCGCGGGTCCGGGGCGAAGTCGCTGCACAGCAGCAGGCCGGCGAGTTTTTCGCCGTTGAGCGAGGCCAGGCTGGCGGCCAGGATGATGTCGTCGCGGTCGCCTGGCGTCACTACCAGCACGCCGGACCGCAGCAGCTGTACGGTGTTCGGAACGGCGCGCGCGCACAGCACGATCTTGTTGACGCGACGCTGGTCGGCTTCACCGGCGTTCAGTACCTGAGCGCCGAGCAGCTCGGCGATGTCTCGGGTGCGCAGTGCGTTGAGCTCTTCGGAGAAGGGGATCGCGCCCAGCAGCTGGAAGTCGGCGCTGCCCAGCAGCGGCAGGTGCTGCTTGAGGCTGTCGACGAAAGCCGGCAGGCCTTCTTCGGTCTTGACCTTGTTGAGGATGACACCAAGCACCTTGGGGTCCTTCGCGCCGCCGTACAGCTGCGCCTGGATCTCGATGCGTTCGGCCAGGCGCTTGAGGCTGTCGCTGCCCTGGGCGCCGATCAGGATAACCTCGGCGTCCAGGCTCTTGGCCAGCTGGGTGTTGATGCGCTGGGTGTAGTTGGACTCGCGGGTGGGCACCATGCCTTCGACGATGACCACGTCCTTGCCGGCAGCGACTTCCTGGTAGCGGCTGATGACATCTTCGAGCAGCAGGTCGATCTCGCCATCGGCGAGCTGACGCTCTACCTGCTCCAGCGGCAGCGGCTCGGGCGAGGTCAGGTTAAGGGTGCGCTCGACCAGGATGCAGGAGCGCTCACGGCCCTGATCGACCGGAAAGGGCTGGGCGATCGGCTTGAAGAAACCGACCTTCAGCCCGGCGTTTTCCAGGGCGCGAATCAGGCCGAGGCTGATGGAATTGAGGCCGCCGCCGAAACCGGTGGGGGCTAGAAAGATTGTGTGCATGGCATCTCCTTGAGGGCAGGGTGCTCGGGGTAACGGTGCTGGGCGCCGGCAAGGCTAGGGCAGTTGCCTCGGGACGGAAACTGCCGGATTGCCGCGGCGCTGATGTGCAAAGACCCGACCGCCAGGGGCTGTCGGGTCTCGGAATCGCTACATGCCTACTGCGCTCAGGCGTCCAGCAGGGCCAGCGTATCGAGGGCAATCTGGCGCTCCTCGTTGGTCGGGACGACCATGACGCGCGGGCTGCCTTCAGCCTGGATTTCGCCGGCAACGCCGCGGGTGCAGCGGGCGTTGGCTTCGGCGTCGAGCTTGAAGCCGAACAGCTTGAGGTGTTCCAGTGTCCGCTCGCGCACTGCCGAGGAGTTCTCGCCGATACCACCGGTGAACACCAGGCCGTCCAGCTGCGGCAGGGCGCAGGACATGGCGGCCAGCGACTTGGCCAGGCGGTAGCAGAATACTTCGAAGGCCAGCACCGCGCCTGGATGACCGGCGTTGCGGGCATCGGCCAGGGTGCGCATGTCGTTGGACAGGCCGGAGAGGCCCTTCAGGCCGCTTTCCTTGTTGAGCATGTTGTCGATCTTGGCCAGGTCCCAGCCCAGCGTCTTGCTCAGGAAGTTGTGCAGGCTCGGATCGACGTCACCGCTGCGGGTGCCCATCACCAGGCCTTCGAGCGGCGTCAGGCCCATGCTGGTGTCGCGGCTTTCACCGTTGACTACCGCGCAGGTGGAGCAGCCGTTGCCCAGGTGAGCGACCAGCCAGCTGCTGTTCTCGACCGGTACGCCGGCCAGTTCGGCGGCGCGCTTGCTGACGTAGCGGTGGCTGGTGCCATGGAAGCCGTAGCGGCGTACACCATGATCCTTGTACAGCACATCCGGCACGGCATAGCGGTAAGCGTGCTCGGGCATGGTCTGGTGGAAAGCGGTGTCGAACACGCCAACCTGCGGCAGCTCGGGGAAGAGGTTGATGGCAGCATGGATGCCGCTCAAGTTGGCCGGGTTGTGCAGCGGCGCCAGCTGAATGTTGGCTTCGATGCCGGCCAGGGTTTCATCGGTGAGCAGCGAGGAGGCAAAGAACTTTTCGCCGCCGTGTACCACGCGGTGGCCGATGCCATCCAGATGGCCGCCAGCGGCGTCTTCCACGCGCGGCAGGATCTGGGCCAGAGCAGCCTGATGATCGGCATTCGGCACCTTGACGCTTTCCTTGCCGGCTGCGCTCTCGAAGTGGATGACGGCTTCCGGGCTGCCGATGCATTCGGCCAGGCCTTGTAGCGGGAAGGTCGCTTGCGCTTCGTTGACCAAGGCGAACTTGATCGACGAGCTGCCACAGTTAATCACCAGGATGTTACGAGCCGACATCGGTGCTCCTTGGTTCTCTAATGTTATTGATATGGGTGCCAAAGATACTTTCCGCCGATTCTTGCACATCGGCCATGAAAGCGATGCCATCCAAAGGTTGTAGTCCCATGTTCAATGGCACTACATGCGGGGCGAGGGCGACGAACGGCATTGGCCCGTTCATCCAAGGTCGGTTCGCAATCGGCGCGGTGGATGGTTAAACTTCGACATCCATTCTCTAAAGCAAAGGTTCTGCCCCATGCTGATTGCCGCTAACAAGGCTGTCTCCATCGACTACACACTCACCAACGACGCCGGTGAGGTGATCGACAGCTCGGCCGGCGGCGCGCCGCTGGTCTACCTGCACGGCGCAGGCAACATCATTCCGGGCCTGGAAAAGGCCCTCGAGGGCAAGCAGGGCGGTGACCAGATCCAGGTCGCCATTGAGCCGCAGGACGCTTACGGCGAGTACAGCGCGGAGCTGGTCGCTACCCTCAATCGCGCCATGTTCGAAGGCGTCGACGAGCTGGAAGTGGGCATGCAGTTCCACGCTTCCGGTCCGGACGGCGGCATGCAGATCGTCACGATTCGTGACGTGGAAGGCGACGACGTGATCGTCGACGGCAACCACCCGCTGGCCGGCCAGCGCCTGAACTTCGACGTCAAGGTCGTCAGCGTGCGTGACGCCAGCGAAGAAGAAGTTGCCCACGGCCACGTCCACGGCGAAGGTGGCCACCACCACTGATCCGGGTCGCCGCATAGGCGTCCGCAGGCACGGCGGCAGGAACCGCTGTCGTGCGGATCGAAAAGAAGAGCGCTCCGGTCGTTGCCGGGGCGTTTTTTCGTTAGGAGAGATGAGATGAGCGCATTCCACCAATTGGTGTTGCCAGGCCTGGGCAGCGAGGAGCTGCCGTTGGCGCAGTTCGGCGATCGGATCACGCTGGTGGTCAACGTCGCTTCGCAGTGCGGGCTGACCCCGCAGTACGCCGGCCTGGAGCGGCTGCAGCAGCAATACGCTGCCCGCGGCTTCAGCGTGCTGGGCGTGCCATGCAATCAGTTCGCTGCGCAGGAGCCGGGCAGCGATGAGGAAATCCGCTCGTTCTGCACACTCAACTATGGTGTGAGCTTTCCTCTGAGCGGCAAGCTTGAGGTGAACGGTCCGCAGCGCCATCCGCTGTATCGTTTGCTGGCTGGCGAAGGTGCCGATTTTCCGGGGGACATCACCTGGAACTTCGAGAAGTTCCTGGTGGGCAAGGACGGCCGTGTGCTGGCCCGTTTCTCACCTCGCACCACGCCCGACGACCCTGCCCTGATCCAGGCGATCGAAACCGCCCTGGCCTGATCTGCAGTTCTGCGACCGTAGGCGCGGTCGCGTTCTCTTTCTTGAGTACTGGATATACCGGCCATGCTTGCCGTGGTTGCCGCTGAATAAGTGTCATGGATGATGCTGTGCCGGCGAGACGACCGGTCATATTCTCGCTGCATGACCAATCCAGCACGCAACGACAAGCGCGACCTGATCCTGTCCAAGGGTGCCCGGGTGATGACCCGCCGCGGCTATCACGGCACCGGTGTCCAGGAAATCGTCCAGGCGGCCGGTATTCCCAAGGGCTCGTTCTATCACTACTTCGCGAGCAAGGAAGACTTCGCCCTGCAGGCGCTGGACTATATCTATGCGCCCCGGCTGGAGCGCTATCAGGCGGCGCTGAGCAACTCAGCAGTCTCGCCCCGGCAGCGCATCCTCGACTACTACGCCGATCTCGTTGCGCACTTCGCCCGCCAGGAAAAGCCCGAATATCACTGCTTCATCGGCAGCCTCAGCTTCGAGATGGCCGAGCTGTGCCCGGCCATCGCCAAACGGCTCAGCGCGATACTGACGCAATCGGTCGAGTTGCTTACGGCCTGCCTCGAACAGGCGCGTGTCGCTGGAGAGATTGCGGCCGATTGCGATTGTGCAGTGCAGGCGGAATTCATAAGCAACGCCTGGGAAGGTGCGCTGTTGCGCATGAAAGTGAGCGGCAGCGTTGCGCCTTTGCAGGTGTTTTTCCAGCAGCTCGAACGCCTGTTGGCGCCGGCTGCAATAACTTCGCCGGGGCATGAGCGCCCGGCTGCCTTGACCAATGCCACAGGAGTCGATCGATGACCGCCAGCGTACAAGCCTTGTTTCAGCCCTTTGAGTTGGGTGCTCTCCGTTTGCCGACCCGTGTGGTCATGGCGCCGATGACCCGTTCGTTCTCGCCTAACGGCGTACCCACTGCCGATGTGGTCGAGTACTACCGCCGTCGTGCCGCCTCCGGGGTCGGGCTGATCATCACCGAGGGCACCACGGTCGGTCACGCCGCGGCGAACGGTTATCCCCATGTGCCGCGTTTCTACGGTGAAGATGCGCTGGCTGGCTGGAAGGCTGTGGTCGATGCGGTGCACGCCGCTGGCGGCAAGATCGTCCCGCAGCTCTGGCACGTCGGTAACGTGCGCCGCAAGGGCACCGAGCCGGAGCCGGAGGTCGTCGGTTACGGCCCGACGGAGAAGCAGAAGGACGGCCAGGTCGTCGTTCATGGCATGACCAAGCAAGACATCCAGGATGTGATCGAAGCATTCGCTCAGGCTGCCCGCGATGCTCAGGCGATAGGCATGGACGGCGTGGAAATCCACGGTGCCCACGGCTACCTCATTGACCAGTTCTTCTGGGAAGGCAGCAATCAGCGCACCGATGAGTACGGCGGCAGCCTGGCCAACCGCTCGCGCTTCGCCATCGAGCTGGTGCAGGCCGTACGTGCAGCGGTCGGCCCTGATTTCCCGATTATCTTCCGCTTCTCGCAGTGGAAGCAGCAGGACTACACGGCGCGCCTGGTGCAGTCGCCCGAAGAGCTCGGCGACTTCCTGGCCCCGCTGTCGGCGGCCGGCGTGGACATCTTCCATTGCTCGACGCGCCGTTTCTGGGAACCGGAGTTCGAAGGCTCCGATCTCAATCTGGCCGGTTGGACCCGCCAACTGACCGGCAAGCCGACCATCACCGTCGGCAGTGTCGGCTTGGATGGCGAATTCCTGCAGTTCATGGTCAAGACCGACAAGGTGGCGCAGCCGGCCAACATCGAGGGATTGCTGGAGCGTCTGAACAAGCAGGAGTTCGATCTGGTGGCGGTGGGGCGTGCGCTGATCTGCGATCCGGATTGGGCGGTTAAGGTGCGTGAAGGGCGGATGGAAGAGATTCTGCCGTTCAGTCGTGAGGCGTTGAAGACGCTGGCGTGAGTGAGGGCGGCAGCCAGGGTGATCTGGCTGCCGATTTCCCCTTACCCGGCAGCATCCGATCTCGCCAGGCCTTCACGCTGAGCTGTCAGCATGTGACGTGGTGCGGACGGAGAGACTCGAACTCTCACACTTTGCGGCGCTAGAACCGCGACCGCGGAGTGCGACGCCTGACGTCTACGCAGGTCGGTCCAGCTGCCGATTCGGCCCGCCTTCCCTTACCCAGAACAGCGTCGCTCCCGCCACGGCCGCTGGCATGATCAGCAGGTTCAGCACCGGCACCAGCAACGCCGCATAAGTCACCGCACCAAAGCTCAGGCTCTGCCAGCGTCGCTGGCGCAACCAGCCCATCATGTCCGCCCAGCTCAGCTTGTTGTTGTCCGCCGGGTAGTCGATGTATTGCACTGCCATCATCCACACGCCGAACAGCAGCCATAAAGGCGCGGCAACAAGGTTCAGCACGGGGATGAATGAAAGCACCAGCAACGCCAGCGCGCGCGGTGCGAAATAGCCCAGCTTGCGCAGCTCGCGGCCAATCGTGCGGGGCAGCATGGCCAGCAGCTCGGCCCAGCTGAAAGGCGGCGCTGCGTCTTCGCCGCGCACCACTACCTCGACCTTTTCCGCCAGAAAGCCGTTGAACGGTGCGGCGATGATGTTGGCCAGCATGGTGAAGCTGAAGAACACCATCAGTACCACCAGCACGACGAACAGCGGCCAGAGGATGTATTCGAGAAAGGCGAGCCAGGTTGGCAGGTTGGGCATGAAGGTGTCGACCCAGCTGCTGAACTGGCCGACCGCGAACCAGATCAGGCCGAAGAACAGCAGCACGTTCACCGTCAGCGGCAGGATCACGAACAGACGCAGCCCCGGGCTGAGCACCAGGCGCAGGCCTTCTCGCAGGTATTGCGGGCCGGAGAGGGCGGATACGGGCATTGGCGTCTCCTGAAAAAGGGCAGTGTTTCGTCGAGAGGGGTGTAGCGCAGCGGGATAGTCGATGACTATGGGTTGTATGCAGAACCTGAATTATCCGCGGCCTCGGCGGATAGCTAAGGTGGCGCTCAACGGTTTTCGGGTCATCCGCTCCTTCAGCCTTCCCCAAGTGCTTGGGATGACCCTTTTTATTCCCATTGAGCCGGCATAGCCGGCTCGATCCGTCGAATGGATGCGCGTTACTTACGCTTGAGCGGTTGGGTGTCGAAACGCACGCCCGGCAGGCCGGTTTCCATGAGCGCGCGGATGTTGCGGTGGTCGCTGCCGTTCGGGTTGGCCAGGACCTCCTGATAGTGCTCGCCGAACGCAAGCAGCGCTTCTTCCGTCGTGAAGTCTTCAAGCAATGCGAGGCCTAGCGTCTTGCAGGAACCTTCGTTCTCGCCGGCAGCGTTCTCCAGTGTACCGTTGACGAAGCGGCTCGGCTGGTAGTCGTAAGCGCCCTCGATGAAGGCAAGCGTTTCGCTGAATGCGTGGTTGCGATTGCGCAGGCTGGCGCGGAAGTCCTTCAGGTCGTTCATTCTTGCTGGGCCTTGTCGAAAGCAGCCTGCTGCTCGGCAGACGCTTCCTTCTGATAGCGTTTTTTCCACTCGCTGTACGGCATTCCGTACACCTCTTCGCGGGCCTGGTCGATGCTGAGTTCGACGTCCAGATCGTCCGCGGCGGCCTTGTACCACTTCGACAGGCAGTTGCGGCAGAAACCGGCCAGGTTCATCAGATCGATGTTCTGTGCATCGGGACGGGTACGCAGGTGCTGGACCAGGCGGCGGAAGGCGGCGGCTTCCAGTTCGGTGCGTTCTTGATCGTTCATCTCTTGGGTCTCGGCGTTGGCTGAGGTCGGCCGGATCATAACCTTGCGTCAGTGAGCCGGCCAGCCTTGCGCAGGGTCAATCCCGATGCGCAGCCAGGGTGATCGATACGGACTCGGCGAAGCGCAGCGCGTGGGGTTTGTCGACTTCCACTTCGGCGTAGCGCACCTGCGGGTAGCGCATGACTAGGTCGAGAATTTCCTGGGTCAGCCGCTCGAGCAGGGCGAAGCGGTTATCTTCGACGTGCTTGATGATTGCCTTGGTGATGGTGCGGTAGTTCAGCGCCTGTTCGATGTCGTTCTCGCGCACCGCTTCCGCAGCGGGGTAGAGCATCGTCAGGTTGATCAGCACGTCCTGGCGATTGAGGATTTCCTCTTCCTTGATGCCGATGTAGGTGCGCAGCCGCAGGTCCTTGACGCGGATGCGGGCCATCGCGGGTTCCAGTCGGGGCATGGGGACTCCTTGCAGTCTTCAGATCAGGTGGCGGCCGCCGTTCACGGTCAGTGTGGTGCCGGTGACATAAGGGTTGTCGAGCAGGTAACGCAGACTCTGGTAGATCACCTCGGCACCGGGTTCGATGCCCAGCGCGGATTTGGCCAGCGCCTTGCGGCGATATTCGGCGTCGTCGTCCGGGTTGAACTGGATCAGCGCCGGGGCGATGCCATTGACCTTGATCGCCGGCGCCAGGCTGGTGGCGAAAGATAGTGTCAGGTTGTCCAGGCCCGCTTTGCTCGCAGCATAGGCGATGTGCTTCTTGCTGCCCTTGCGGGTCACGTCGTCGCCGATGTGCACGATGTCCGCCGGCCCGCCGCGGCGCAGCAGTTCGGCGCAGTGCAGGTTGATCAGGTAGGGCGCGAGCATATGCACCTGGAACAGCTGGCGGAACGCCTCGGCTTCCTGCCCGGGGGTATCCGGGCGCCATTCGGAGGCGTTGTGCACGATGGCCCGCAGGCAGTCGGTCTGCTGCTTGAGAGCGCTGATAAAGGTGGTGATGCCGGTTTCATCGCTGAAGTCCGCCTGCAGCGCCTGTGCGCCAAGGGCGCGAAGCCGGTCGATGCTGTCGCGTTCGCGGCGGTAGGTAAGGATGACCGGGAAGCCGTCTTCCAGCAGTCGCTCGGCACAATGCAGCCCGATCCGCTGGCTGGCTCCGGTGATGAGAATCGGGGCCTGATGCATGAAAATCCACTGTCTGTAATGGGCGGACCGCCCACAGGTTGAGGCGGTCGCTACAGGCGTGGCAGCTTACACCAGATCGGCCGGCAGCTCTGGCTGCAAATCTGGGTGGAGGCGCTGATGCTGGCGATAGAGGAAGGAGCGGATCCGCTCGGCGTCCTTTTCCTGGGTGAATTCGACTTCGTAGGCGGCCCGCCCGCCGGTCAGCTCGCGAACGCGATGGGCATCGATTTCCAGCGGGCCGTCGTCGGGCAGCGCCAGGCGCAGGTGGAAGTGCTTGGGCGGCTTGCGGTGTCCGCCGGCATCCACCAGCAGGCCGTGCGGAGACAGCTCGTGCACGCTGAGCGAGCTTTCACCACCATCGTTTTCCAGCAGAGGCAGCGGCTGGTCCAGGTGCAGGCGCCAGGCACGCGTGGTTGGCCCGCGCTCGTAGATCACCGGAGGTGCCAGCTGCAGGTCGAGGCTGTGTAGTTCGTCTTCCCTGAGCTGCAGCGGGAAGGACATGCGAAAATCCTCGAATTCCGCCTGCAACGACAGGTTGGCGCGAGCGGCCAGCTGCAGCAGCAATTCGTTGGATTGCGCGCCGCCGTCGATCCGAAAGCCTGTCGTGCGCTCAGCGCTGGTGCTGCCGTTGCGCTGCATCAACTTGCGGATGAAGGTCAGTTCGTCTTTGCTGAGAATCGTCTCTTCCGCCATGCGGATACCCTCGGAGGGACAGTGCCCTCCACGTTTGGCGTCGCGCGGTGGGGCCGCTACACGCCTGCAACCGGTATGGTCGCGATGGGGCAATCGGCCCTATGACAAATGGGCTCGATAGTGGTTCCGCAGGCTGCACGTTTTCTGGATGGACGGCTTCGCCTGAGCAGGGTGTGCCGACCAGACTTGGCGATTGCGGCATAATGCGCAGCTTTGATTGCCTCGGAGCGCACATGAAAGTCGCCATTCTTTCCGGGAGCGTCTACGGCACCGCCGAAGATGTCGCCCGTCACGCCGAACACCAGCTGAAAGCCGCCGGTTTCGAAACCTGGCACGATCCCCGCGCCCAGCTGCCGCAGATTCTAGAGTTCGCACCCGAAGCGCTGCTGGTCGTGACCTCGACTACCGGCATGGGTGAGCTGCCGGACAGCTTCATTCCGTTGTACTCGGCAATTCGCGATCAGTTTCCCGCCTGGAGCGGTTTGCCCGGAGGCGTCATCGCCCTTGGCGATGCCAGCTACGGCGACACCTTCTGTGGTGGCGGCGAGCTGATTCGTGAGCTCTATGCCGAGCTCGGCGTGCGGGAAGTCGTAGAGATGCTGCGCCTCGACGCCAGCGAGACGGTGACGCCGGAAAGCGACGCCGAACCGTGGCTGGAAACCTTCGCGGCGGCCTTGCGTGCCTGAGTGGCTCGCCGGGTCAGCGGCCTGGCTGCAAGGGCAACTGCTGGGCCAATAGCGGCTGGCTAGAATCCAGGGCATCTTCACGACAATAACAAGAGGTGCCCTCGATGACTGCGCTGCACGCTTTGCCTTCTTTGGAAACCCAAGTGAGCCCCGCCGAATGGCAGGCGCGGGTCGATCTGGCGGCCTGTTACCGACTGGTCGCGCTGCATGGCTGGGATGACCTGATCTTCACGCACATCTCGGCCAAGATTCCCGAAACCGATCACTTTCTGATCAACCCATACGGGCTGATGTTTCACGAAATCACCGCGTCCAGCCTGGTGAAAGTCGATCTGGCCGGCAACAAAGTGACGGACAGCCCGTACGAGATCAATCCCGCTGGGTACACCATTCACAGCGCCGTGCATGAGGTTCGCCACGACGTCGCCTGCGTCATGCACACTCATACCGCCGCCGGGGTGGCGGTCTCGGCCCAGCGTCAGGGCGTGCTACCGATCAGCCAGCAGTCACTGTTCGTGCTGGCCAGTCTTTCGACGCATGGCTATGAGGGTGTGGCGCTGAATCACGACGAGAAGGCGCGTCTGCAGGCCGATCTTGGCGAAACCGCTTTCATGCTGCTGCACAACCACGGTCTGCTGACCTGCGGTAGCAGCATCGCCGATACCTTTCTGATGATGTTCATCTTCCAGCGCGCCTGTGAAATCCAGGTCATGGCGCAGACCGGTGGCAGCGAGCTGATCGCCATTCCGGAGCAGATTCTAGCCGGTGCGAAGGCCATGGCAGCGGGCGTGACCCGCACTCGCTCGGGCATGGGCGGCGCGCTGGCATGGCCCGGTCTGTTGCGCAAGCTGGATGCGCAAAGCCCGGGCTATGCGCAGTAGTACGGGGCGTTCGCGCTACATCGCTGCCTTGGCGAACTGCTGCAGCTGCGGGTAGAAGTGGCGGAAGTCCTCGAGCAGCGGGTCGTACAGCTGCTCCAGCTCTTCCAGCCCGCCGGCCAGGCCATCCGGCCGGCTCAGGCGACGGCCCATGTTCGCCAGCACCCTGCCCAGTACCTCGAATTCACGGTAACTGCCGAGCCAGTCGTGTGCCGCCATATGCGGTGCGATCACGGCGAGCTTGCCAGGCAGCGCGGGCTCATCGGCCAGCGCTCGGTAGGCGCGCCGGGTGAA
This sequence comes from Stutzerimonas xanthomarina, assembly GCF_003935375.1. Lineage (GTDB taxonomy): Bacteria > Pseudomonadota > Gammaproteobacteria > Pseudomonadales > Pseudomonadaceae > Stutzerimonas > Stutzerimonas xanthomarina_A. The sequence continues at coordinate 26,995 of NZ_RHQM01000009.1, read as the reverse complement.
CTGGTCCAGCGGTTCGCCGGCGTAATCCGCCCAGTTCGCCGCCAGACAATGATCGAAGAACAGGTCCAGCAGTATCCCGGCGTAGCGGCGACGCTCGCTGGGAAAGCGCGCTTTGGCCTGCAGCACCAGCGGATGGCTGTCGGTGAAGGCATCGATCTGCCGATGCAGACGGATGCCTGCTTCGATCTGGGCCGGCAGGCGGCCCTGCAGCGGACCTTTGACGAAGTCCCCGTAAAGACTGCCGAGCATGTCAGCGGGGCCGGGGCCGCCAAGATGAAGATGAGCGAGATAGTTCATGGGCGAAGCTTAGCGCAGCCTCGACAGGAGGTCGCTATGCGGCCTCGTGCGCGGCCTCCTGCGCCTCCCCAGACAGTGCGCGCTCGATGGCCCGCTGTGCTTGCTCGGCGAGCGCCCTGCGACTGAGTGAGGCAACGGGTATTGGCGCCAACAGATGGATTTCTACTTCTGCCAGGTCGCTGACCAACAGCCTGCGCAAATGCGCGGGCAGCTCGTCGTCGCCAATGAAGGGGGCCAAGGTGTCGGGCTTGCCGTTGCGCGTATAGCTGATCGCCACGGGTTGAACGGCGCAGCCGGCTTCTATCGCACAGGCGAACAGTCGGGGGTGGAAGGTGCGCACGCTGCTGCCGTCGGTAGAGGTGCCTTCCGGGAAGATAAGCAGGTGGCGGCCCTGGATGAGGTGGCTGGCCAGTTGCTGGTTTATCTGCGCGGCATCGCCGGCGCCGCGGCGGATGAACAGCGTGCCAGCCTGGCGTGCCAGCCAGCCAAGCACGGGCCAGCGTGCGACTTCGGCCTTGGCCAGGAACGACAGCGGCCGCAGCATGCCCAGCAGCGGGATATCGCACCAGGAAACATGGTTGGCGACCCACAGCATCGGCTGAGCTGGTAGCTGACCGATGATGCGTACACGATAGGGCAGCGCGGCGGCCAGGCGAACCATGAACCAGCGGGTCAGCTGTTGCCTGCGTTGCAGCGATGTGCGTAGCGCGAGGTGGTCGCCGAGACCCAGTGCGGCCGCCAACAGCAACCCCAGCAGGATCACCGCGGCAACCCGCAGCAGACGCCAGTACAGGCGCAACCGCGTCATTTATACCGCCGCCTTGAAGTGGCGAGCGTAGCGCGGGCACAGCTCCTCGCGCTTGAGCAGGATGAAGATGTCGGCAACCTGAAAATCCGGGTCCCAGCAGGGTTCACCACAGATCTTCGCGCCGAGGCGCATATAGGCCTTGAGCAGCGGCGGCAGCTGGGCAGTGACGTTGTCCGGCAGTTCCAGTTCGGGAAGTGGTGTTCGCGGCTCGGCGTGCAGCAGTTCAGTGCTCAGGTGGCTGTCGCGCAGTCGTTGCATGATCGCTCGGGCCTGGATGCCACCGTCGCGCATCGGGATGCTCGCGCACCCCATAAGGTAGCGATAGCCACCCTGGTTGAGCACCTCGGCCAGTTCGCTCCACAGCACCGCAATGGTCGCACCATTGCGATAGGCCGGCGCCACGCAGGTACGGCCGATCTCCAGCACCGGTTCGTTGAGGTCCGCCAGGCCATACAGGGCAAATTCTCCCTCGCTGTAGAAGCGCCCGAGCTGCTTGGCGGTGAGGTGGTCGAGCAGACGTGTGGTGGCGACCAGTTCACCGGTCGCGAGATCGCGCACGCCGATATGCCGACAGTGGATATCGAAGTCATCCATGTCCAGCCCGAACTCGGCACCATTGAGCTGGGCATCGAACTCGCTGCTGAACACCCGATAACGCAGGGCCTGGGCTTCGCGGAGGGCCCGTTCGCCTTCCAGGCGTTCGGCTCGAAGTTGACGCGTGCTGCGTGGATCGACGATGGCATTCATGCTCTGTCTCCTTGTCCGCCGGGGTAGTGGCGGGTTGGCGATGCAACGCGAGCGTCTGGTTGTTATCGTTGGGCTCGCTGGTTTGGCGTGATCAGGCTAGGAGCAGGGCGTGTCGCCACTGTGACGTTCGGATGATGGTTGGATGACGGCGCGAGCCTGTGGCCGGTAATGGCAGAACCTTTGGAGATGAAGATGCCCTGGAAACGATTGATCGGGCCGCTGCAGCCAGTGGCCGAGCCCTCCGGGCTGCGCGACTGGTATCGGGCCGTGTGCGACGGTGCTCCGAGTACGGACTCGTTCAGTCAGGCGGTTTACGGCGGCCGGCTGGCGACCACGCCGGGGCTGGCCTTTCTCGCGGGATACCAGGCAGCCCTGCGGGCGCTCTGGCCGGATGCGCCGCCCGGGCTTGGCGCGCTATGCACGACGGAGCGGCGCAAGTTGCGGCCGGCCGACATGGCGACGCGTTGCGAGAGCGGCCAGCTCACTGGCAGCAAGGATTTCGTGACGGCGGGCGACGCGGCGCAATGGCTGCTGGTTTCAGCCCGGGAGGAGGGCGCCGGCGAGTCGCCTCGCCTCGGACTGTTCGTCGTGGAGCCGTCCGGTGCCGGCGTGTCATTGGTGGCCGGGCCGGATCTGCCGATCGTGCCGGATATCGCGCATGGCAGACTGAGCCTCGAGCAGGCTGTTGGGAGACGCTTGCCTGGTGACGGCTGGAGCGAGTACGTCAAACCGTTTCGCAGCCACGAAGATCTTCATGTGCTGGCGGCGCTGACCGCCTGGCTCTACGGTGTGGCGCTGCTTGAGCAGTGGCCGCGCGCACTGGCACTGCGTCTGCTCGGCGTTCTTGCGGCTGCGGCAGAGGTTGCGCGGCGGCCAGCCCATGAGCCTGCCACTCATCTGCTGCTGGCCGCGTTGCTCGAGCAGTTCGCTGCGCTGCAACCTGAGGTGGACAGGGCGCTGGGGGATTCGCAGGGGCTCCGGGGCGCATTGTGGCGGCGTGATCGCGCAGTGCTGGGCTTGGTGCGCGATGCCCAGGCGCGCCGTCTGGAACAGGCGCTTGCCGCGCTCGGGCTCGAATCTTCGGTAGGCAGTTGAAGGCAGGGTGCGCGCCGGCGAACAGCTGGGAACTCTGCCCAGGCGAGTCGGGCCTATAGAGGATCGTATTTCACGGCGGCACTTCCGCTGCGGCGGTCTGACCTGCTGCCTTGCCTTGCTCGAACGCCTGGGTAAGCTAGCCAACTGCTCGTTCAGCACCGCCAGTGCAGAGGGGCGGTATCGAGGCCGCAGCCCTTGGATGCCGTCCGGAAAAAGGGATTTCATGTCATTTCGTTGCTCATCCGCTTCGTCGCTGTGCCTGACGTCATCTGGCTCTACGCGGGGTGCCGCCCTGTGATGCTGGCTGGAGCGGTGTTCCCCTGGCGCAGCGACAATCAGTTCCGCCTGCTGATAGACGGGCCGGGGTTCTTTCCGCCCATGCTCGATGCCATCGAGCGCGCCGAGCGCCGGGTCGATCTCGAACTCTATCTGGTGGAGGACGGCGCTTGTCTCGACCGCCTGCTGGAGCCGCTGCTGCGTGCGGCGGCACGCGGCGTTCGGGTGCGCTGCCTGTTCGATGGTTTCGGCTGCCTGAAGATGAGCCAGGCCAATCGTGATCGGATGACCGCCGCCGGCGTCGAGCTGCGTCTCTATAACCCGCTTTCGCTCCGCCTGAGGCTGCGCAATCTGCATCGTGACCATCGCAAGCTGCTGCTGGTCGACGGCTGCATCGGTTACGTCGGCGGCACCGGTGTTACCGATGAATTCTGGCGTCCTGATGAGCCCGACGTGCATTGGCATGAGGTGATGGTCGAGATGACCGGCCCGCTGCTGCAGGACTGGCAGGACCTGTTCGACACCCAGTGGGTGCATTGCCTGAAGCGGCGCATCTGGCAGCTGCCCCTGCCCAGCGGTGCGCCGCGCATTCCAGTGCTGCCCAGTGGCTCGGGGCTAGGGCGCGTCGCCTATGCGGCGGCGCGTCAGCACCGGGACATACTGCACAGCCTGTTGCGCAACCTGCGACGCGCGCAGACGCGCATCTGGCTGGCGACACCGTATTTCCTGCCTACCGGCAAGGTGCGCCGGGCACTGATCCGGGCGGCGCGCCGCGGGGTGGACGTGCGCCTGCTGCTGACCAGTCGCAATACCGATCACCCGCCGGTGCGCTACGCTGGGCAGCGTTTCTATCCACGGCTGCTGCGTGCCGGCGTGCGAATCCATGAATATCAGCCACACTTTTCCCACCTGAAAATGGTGCTGGTTGACGACTGGGTCAGCGTCGGCTCTTGCAACTTCGATCACTGGAACCTGCGCTGGAATCTGGAAGCCAATCTCGAGGCCATCGACGCTGCGTTGAGTGCCCAGGTGCAGGCATGCTTCGAGCGCGATTTTCAGGACAGTATCGAAATCGACATTAAAAGCTGGTACGCCAGACCGCTGCACCTGCGCCTCTACCAGCGCATGTGGGGCTGGCTGGACCGGCTGCTGGTAAACATCTTCAACCGCGGTGGCTGAAGCCGCCGCGTCACGGAGCAATGCTCCAAACCCGCGCGAAGAGGACGATCCAATGGCGGCGAAGAACATTTTGATGCTGGTGGGTGATTACGCTGAAGACTACGAAACCATGGTGCCTTTCCAGGCCCTGCAGATGGTTGGCCATCGCGTGCATGCCGTGTGTCCGGACAAGAAGGCCGGCGACAGCGTGCGCACCGCGATTCATGACTTCGAGGGCGACCAGACCTATAGCGAGAAGCCGGGGCACAACTTTGCGCTGAACTTCGACTTCGCCGACGTGCGGGCCGAAGACTACGATGCCCTGGTCATTCCCGGTGGCCGGGCGCCGGAATATCTGCGCCTGAACGAGCAGGTGCTGGCGCTGGTGCGTGCGTTCGATGAGGCCAGGAAGCCGATCGCCGCCGTTTGTCACGGCGCCCAGCTGCTGGCCGCCGCGGGCGTGCTCAAGGGGCGTGTCTGCAGTGCCTATCCCGCCTGTGCACCCGAGGTGAAGCTGGCCGGTGGCGAGTACGTGGACATTGCCGTGGATCAGGCGCATACCGATGGCAACCTGGTCAGCGCTCCGGCATGGCCCGCCCATCCGGCGTGGCTGGCGGCATTCCTCGAGGTGCTCGGAACTCGCATCAGCCTGTAAGATGCAGACCGTCACCCAAGCCCGCCCCGCATACCGCGCGGCGGGTTTTTTCATCCGTGAGGCTATGCCCTCGTGTTCGTGAGTGCCCCATGACTCAAGCAAAAGACCACCTTCATGGCGTGACGCTGGAGGCCATCCTGGTCCAGCTGCATGCTCGCTTCGGCTGGGACGGCCTTGCCGAGCGCGTCGATGTCCGCTGTTTCAGCAATGAGCCGAGCATCAAGTCCAGCCTGAAATTCCTGCGCAAGACGCCCTGGGCCAGGGCGAAAGTCGAAGCGCTGTACATCGAAGAACAGAACGCCGGTCGCTAGTCCGCTCACTAGCGGCACTCCTGGCGATGCCGTTCGGCAAATACTTACCGTCCCCGCTCAAGTTCGCTTTGCGCCGTCCGACTCTTGTAACAGATTGATTCGTCGGGACCGATGAGTCGCTTTTTTCAGCAGGTCGCTGGCAGAGAGTTCAGGCGATGAGAAACAACGGGCCGGTAAGCAACACCGAACGAACCTTTCCGGCGCATCAGCGGCTGATTTCGGCGACGGATACCCAGGGCAAGATCCTTTATTGCAACGACGAATTCGTCGCCATCAGTGGCTACTCACGAGCCGAGCTGATCGGCAGCGACCACAACCTGGTCCGCCACCCGGACATGCCACCGGCCGTGTTCGAGGTGATGTGGCGCTACTTGAAGGCCGGCAAAAGCTGGATGGGGGTGGTCAAGAACCGCTGCAAGAACGGCGATTTCTACTGGGTCAGCGCCTACGTCACGCCTGTTTTCGACGATGGCAAGCTGACCGGCTTCGAGTCGGTGCGGGTCAAGCCGACAGCCGAGCAGGTCGCCCAGGCGACGGCGCTGTACGAGCGCCTGCGTACCGGTCGGCCGGCGGTTTCGTTGAGCCGGCGCGCGCAGGGTTGGGCGCGTGCACTGGCGATGCCGATGGGCGCCGCGGTGCTGGCGGCCGGTGGAATCTTCTGGCTGCCGCCGGCAGTGGAAGCGCTCGTCGTGCTCGGTCTGTTCTTCGTGCTCGGGCTCAGCTGTCACTTCGCTGCGGAACGCCAGTTGCTGAGCATCCTGCAGCGCGTACCCGAAGCCTTCACCGATCCGGTGGTCGCCCTGACCTACACCCGGCGGCATGGCAATGCGGCGCGGCTGGAGATGGCCCTGGTCAGTGAAGACGCGCGATTGCGTACGGCGTTGACGCGTCTGTCCGATCTGGCCGTGCAGGTCGCCGGTGCATCGGCGGAAACCTATTCGCTGGCCAGCCAGACCGAAAACGAGCTGCGCCAGCAGCGCGGCGAGACGGACATGACGGCCACCGCGGTGACGCAGATGACCGCATCGATCAGTGAGGTCGCCGGGCACGTGCAGCACACGGCAGAGGAGGCGAGGACGGCGAACGCGCTGGCAGACGACGGTGATCGGGTCGCAGCGAGTTCCCGCGAGGCGATGGAAATGCTGGCGGCGACCGTCACCAACATCGGCAACGTGGTCAACGAGCTGGCTGGCGAAACCCAGCAGATCGTATCCGCTGCCGGCATGATCCAGAGCATCGCCGACCAGACCAACCTGCTGGCGCTGAATGCTGCCATCGAGGCCGCACGTGCTGGCGAGCAGGGCAGGGGCTTTGCCGTGGTCGCCGACGAGGTGCGTGCGTTGGCGAGCAAGACGCGGGAGTCGACGCAGCAGATCCAGGCCATCATCCAGTCGCTCACCAGCAAGGCGGATGAGGCCGTGACAATCGCACAGCTGGGTGACAAGGAGGCGGCCCAGGGGTTGGCCCAGGTCGTCGAGGCGCAGCAGGCGTTGCAGGGCATTCGCGATGCGGTCGGGCGTATTGCCGGGATGAGCCAGCAGATGGCTGCCGCTGCCGAGGAGCAGGCGCATGTGGCCGAAGACATTGCTCGTCAGGTCACCCGTATTGCCGTCACGACTGACAGCAATGTCAGCAAGGCCGACCTGACCATGCAGCGCGGTCGCGACCTGGAATGCGCAGCGCACGGGCTGCGGGCACTGGTCGAACGCTTCAACCGCTGATTGCCGGGCAATAAAAAGCCCGGCATCGAGCCGGGCTTTTTATTGGCGTGTCGCTTATTGCACCTCGACCGCCAGGCTGTCGGCGATCTTCTGCTGCCAGATCGCCGGGCCGGTGATGTGCACCGACTCGCCGTTGGTGTCGACGGCGACGGTGACCGGCATGTCCTTCACTTCGAACTCGTAGATCGCTTCCATGCCCAGCTCGGCGAAGGCCAGCACCTTGGACTTCTTGATCGCCTGGGCGACCAGGTAAGCCGCGCCGCCAACCGCCATCAGGTAGACGGCCTTGTTGTCCTTGATCGCTTCGATGGCGATCGGGCCACGCTCGGACTTGCCGATCATGCCCAGCAGACCAGTGCTCTCGAGAATCTGACGGGTGAACTTGTCCATGCGCGTCGCGGTGGTCGGGCCAGCCGGGCCAACCACTTCGTCACCGACCGGATCGACGGGGCCGACGTAGTAGATGAAGCGGCCCTTGAGGTCGACCGGCAGCTCTTCGCCTTTGTTCAGCATGTCGACCATGCGCTTGTGCGCGGCGTCGCGGCCGGTGAGCATCTTGCCGTTGAGCAGGACGGTCTCGCCCGGCTTCCAGCTCTGCACTTCTTCTGGGGTGATGGTGTCGAGGTTGACGCGGCGCGCGCTCGGGCCGGCTTCCCAGACGATCTCCGGGTAGGCATCCAGCGGCGGCGGGGTCAGCTCGGCCGGGCCGGAGCCGTCGAGCACGAAGTGGGCGTGGCGGGTGGCGGCGCAGTTGGGGATCATGCACACCGGCAGCGAGGCGGCGTGGGTCGGGTAATCCATGATCTTCACGTCGAGCACGGTGGTCAGGCCGCCGAGGCCCTGAGCGCCGATACCCAGCTGGTTGACCTTCTCGAACAACTCCAGACGCAGCTCTTCGATGCGGTTTTGCGGGCCACGGGCTTTCAGCTCATGGATGTCGATGGATTCCATCAGCACTTCCTTGGCCATCACCGCGGCTTTCTCGGCGGTGCCACCGATGCCGATGCCGAGCATGCCCGGCGGGCACCAGCCGGCGCCCATGGTCGGCACGGTCTTCAGTACCCAGTCGACGATCGAGTCGGAAGGGTTGAGCATGGCCATCTTCGACTTGTTTTCCGAGCCACCGCCTTTGGCGGCCACATCCACCTCGACTTTGTCACCTGGGACGATGGAGTAATGAATGACAGCTGGCGTATTGTCCTTAGTGTTCTTGCGGGAACCTGCCGGGTCGGCCAGGATCGAAGCACGCAGGACGTTTTCCGGCAGGTTGTAGGCGCGGCGCACACCCTCGTTGATCATGTCGTCCAGGCTCATGGTCGCGCCGTCCCAGCGCACGTCCATGCCGACGCGGATGAACACGGTGACGATACCGGTGTCCTGACAGATCGGGCGATGACCGGTGGCGCACATGCGCGAGTTGATCAGGATCTGCGCCATGGAGTCGCGGGCAGCCGGGGATTCTTCACGCAGGTAGGCTTCGTGCATCGCCTGGATGAAATCCACGGGGTGGTAGTAAGAAATGAACTGCAAAGCGTCAGCGACGCTTTGAATCAGGTCGTCTTGCTTGATCACGGTCATGCAGCGCGTCCTCATACGGGGCGATAAGAGGCGCGTCGGGGGTGGCAGTCGACGCGCCGCGAAAAAATGCGGCGCAGTATAACGCGTCAGGCTGCGCGGTACACGGATGGACCAGGAGCGATGGGAATGCTGGCTAGGATTTTGTTTTCGGTAAGCGTAGAGTGCGGCAAATTGCCACAGCGGGAAGGATCCCTATGAGTGCGATGCGTGACGAGACCGATCTGCGTACATTGCAGCAATTGGTTACGCGGCGATTCGCACTGGCCTCCGTGACCTACGGTCTGGGCCTGGTGCTGACCTGGGTGGCGGTGGCGGGGGGCTTCTACCAGGCCTCGGTGGCCAGCGCCGTGGCGCAGTCGGCATTGATTGTGGTCAGCCAGTTGCTGTTTTTCTGGCTGTTTCATCGCGGTATCAACCTGCGTTCCAAGGACCCCAGCCTGACTGAACCGCAGGTGCTGGTGGGGCTGCTGTGGCTGACCTCTTTTCTCTTCAACCTCGGCAGTGCACGCGGTTCGCTACTGGTGCTCTATCTGCTGGTGCTGATGTTTGCCGTCTTCCTGCCGCCGAAGGTGTTCATTCGCTACGCCGCACTGGCTTTCGTCAGCTTCGTCAGCATGGCTGCGCTGGATTACTATCTGCAGCGGCCGATCGAGACCGATGTGTTCCTGCTGCAGGCCAGCGTGCTGCTGGTGACGCTGATCTGGATGTGTCTGTTCGCCGGCCACGTGTATCGCTTGCGCCAGCGCATGCGCCAGCGGCGTTTCGCGTTGCAGGCACATCAGGACACCCTGCGCGGAATGATGCGTCAACTGGAGGATCTGGCTTCCACCGACGAGTTGACGGGCCTATACAATCGCCGGCGCTTCCTGCGCATCGCCGAGGGCGACCTGAACCGCCTGCGCAAGGGGCATCAGTCGGGGCTGGCGCTCATCGATCTGGATCACTTCAAGCGCATCAATGATATCCACGGCCATGCCACCGGAGACCGCGTGCTGCAGGCCTTCGCCAACGTAGCGCGCTCCTGTCTGCGCGACGACGATGTATTGGCCCGCTACGGTGGCGAGGAATTCGTGCTACTGCTACCCAATACCGACGCCGAGCAGTTCACCGCGTGCTGCGAGCGCCTGCGAGAGGCCTTCGCCAACGCCGAACCGGAAGATGCCAAGATCGAAGCCGGACATCTCAGCCTGTCGATCGGCCTGACCCTGCTGAATGCTGGAGATAATCTGGACGCGGCGCTGCAACGTGCCGACGAAGCGCTCTATCGAGCCAAGCGCGCTGGACGCAATCGCTGCGAACCCGCCTGGGTCACCGCCGATGCCTGAGTTGCATTGCGCCGGCAAGCGCTGGTCGGTCGCGCCAGCGACCAACCTGCTCGACGCCCTGATCGCTGCCGGCCTGCCCGTTTCCTACAGTTGCCGCGCCGGCAGCTGTCACGCCTGCCTGGTGCGCTGTGTCGACGGCGCACCGCGCGAGCTGCAAGCTGACCTGCTACGGCCCGAGCAACATGCGGCCGGCTGGCGACTGGCCTGTCAGTGCAGTGTCGAGGAGGACCTCGGCGTAGAAGTCTTCGATCCTCGCCGCGACGGGCAGCCCGCTCAGGTGCAAAGCGTCGAGTGGCTGAGCGGCAGCGTGCTGCGCCTGCGTCTGCTGCCGGAGCGGCCGCTGCGTTATCGTGCCGGTCAGCACCTGCTGCTGTGGACCGGGGCCGGCATCGCTAGGCCGTATTCGCTGGCCAGTCTTCCCGGCGACGATCCCTGGCTGGAGTTTCATCTCGATTGCTCCAGGCCGGGAGCGTTCTGCGATGCCGCGCGGCAGCTGCGCGCGGGCGACGCGCTGCGGCTGGGCGACTTGCACGGCGGTGCATTGCATTACGAACCGGAGTGGTCCGAGAGGGCATTGTTGCTGCTGGCTTCGGGAACCGGTTTGGCCCCTCTGTTCAGCCTGCTGCGCGAGAGCCTGCGCCAGGGCCATAGCGGGGCGATCAGGCTGGTGCATTTCTGTCGTGACGAGCACTACCTGCGCGGGCCGTTGCAGGCGCTGGCGGACAGGCACGAGAACCTGGAGCTGCAATGGGTCGATGCGCAGCAGCGTGACAGCGTGCTTTCGACGCTACGACCGACATCGCGGCGGGACATCGCGCTGCTCTGTGGTGGTTCGGCGTTCGTCGAGGCTAGCGCCAAGCGCCTGTTTCTCGCGGGCATGCCGCGTGGACAGATCTTCAGCGACGCTTTCGTCAGCGCGACCCAGCCGCGGTAGTTGGCTCCCCGTTCGGTCCCGCAGACAGCACGAGGCCGGCTAAAGAGCCGGCCTCGTGTGACTCCCTGTCAACCTTACTGATCGCCGACGCGCAGGATCTTCATCGTGTTGGTGCCGCCCGTGCTGTCATGGTAGCTGTCGCCCTTGGTCAGGATCACCCAGTCGCCGGGCTGCACGATATTGCGCTTGAGCAGCTCCTCGACCGCCATCTGGCTGACCTTGTCCGCGGGCAGCGCGGCCGGATCGAACGGGATGGTCTGCACGCCGCGGAACAGCGCGACCCGTGCCTGGGTTTCGCGGTGCGGCGAGAAGGCGAAGATCGGCACCGAAGAACGGATGCGCGACATGATCAGCGGCGTGTAACCGCTTTCGGTCAGGGCGATGATGGCCTTGACGCCCGGGAAGTGGTTGGCCGTGTACATCGCAGCCAGCGCCGCGCTCTCGTCGCAGCGCTCGAACTGCTGGCCGAGGCGGTGGCCGGACTTGGTGCTGGTCGGGTGCTTCTCCGCACCGCAGCACACGCGGGCCATGGCCTTGATCGCTTCGATCGGGTATTCGCCGGCGGCGCTTTCGGCCGAGAGCATCACCGCATCGGTGTAGTCCAACACGGCGTTGGCTACATCGGATACCTCGGCGCGGGTCGGCATCGGGCTGTGGATCATCGACTCCATCATCTGCGTCGCGGTGATCACCACCTTGTTGTGGCGACGCGCGTGCAGAATGATCTTCTTCTGGATGCCGACCAGCTCGGCATCGCCAACTTCCACCCCGAGATCGCCGCGCGCCACCATCACGCCGTCGCTGGCACGGATCAGGCCGTCCAGCGCCTCGTCGTCGGCGACCGCTTCGGCCCGCTCGATCTTGGCGATCAGCCAGGCGTCGGAACCGGCCTCGTCGCGCAGGCGACGGGCCAGCTCCATGTCCGCGGCATCGCGCGGGAAGGAGACGGCCAGATAGTCCAGCTGCAGATCCGCGGCCAGCTTGATGTCGGCCTTGTCCTTGTTGGTCAGTGCCGGGGCAGTCAGGCCGCCGCCGCGACGGTTGATGCCCTTGTTGTCCGACAGCGGGCCACCGATCAGTACGGTGCAGTGCAGTTCGTCCGCGGTGGCGTTGTCGACGCGCATCACCACGCGGCCGTCGTCGAGCAGGAGCTCATCGCCGACGCCGCAATCCTTGACCAGATCCGGGTAATCGATGCCGACCACTTCCTGATTGCCGGCGTCGCGCGGATGGGTCACGGAGAAGCGGAACTGGTCGCCTTCCTTCAGCTCGATGCGCTTGTCGGTGAACTTGGCAATGCGGATCTTCGGCCCCTGCAGGTCTCCGAGCAGCGCGACGAAGCGGCCGTGGCGCGCGGCGATTTCACGGACCAGCTCGGCCCGGGCACGATGCTCGTCGGGGCTGCCGTGGGAGAAATTCAGGCGGGCTACGTCCAGCCCGGCGACGATCATCTTTTCCAACACCTCCGGCGAGCTGCTCGCTGGGCCCAGGGTGGCGACGATCTTGGTGCGACGCGGAATCATTCAATTGCTCCTTTTTCTGGCTGGCCCCGAGGCTACTATGCTCGCCGGTTGTAGTCATCGCTCGGCGAGCACTACTCTTTGCGTCCGGCTGACGGGCTGTCTGCAGGTTTTTCCAACCCGGTCGATACAGGAGCATACGGAGGAACCCATGCGCATTCTGATCATCGTTTTCCTGAGTCTTCTGACCGTCGGCTGCAGCAGCCGCCATGCTTTCGATCGCCACCTGGATGCGGCCTACCAGCACTACGAGGCCGACAACTGCGAGCGGGTGATGCAATCACTGTCGCAGGCAGAACGTCGCAGCAAGCCGCGCAGCCAGGTCCAGCCGGAGATTTCACTGTTGCGCGGCCAGTGTCTGGAGCGCCAGGGCCTGTTCGTCGACGCTGGCGAAACCTATCGCTTCATCACCGAGCGATACCCGGCGAGCGAGTACGCCTATCGCGCTCGTGCGCGCCTGGAGACGTTGAGGCAGCTGGGTCATTATCATGCCGAGGCACCGCCGGTGGTTCAGCCGGCCAAACGTTGATGTCATGAAAGCCATGTGAGGGATCATGCGAGCTTTGCTGATGACCGCCATGCTGCTGCCTGCACTGGCAACCGCGCAGATCTACCGCTGGACCGATGCCAACGGCCAGGTTCACTTCGGCCAGCGCCCCGCGGCCGGAGCCGAGCGGGTCGAGGTTCGGCCCCAGATCGTCGAACGCGATGATCAGACCCGTGAGCGTGAGGCGCGCAGCGAACGATTCTTCGATGCGCGGCGGCAGGAGCAGCAGGCAGCGAGGGCGCAGGCCAGCGAGGCGCGGGCTGCACGAGAGCAGGAATGCCAGGGCTTGCGCAGCCAGTTGTCGCGACTGCAGCTTGGCGGGCGTTTTTTTCGTAACGATGCAGCTGGAGAGCGCGTCTACTACAGTGAAAGTGAAGTAGAGGCGGCTCGACAGCGCTTGGCGACGCGTATCAGCCAGGCATGCAGTTGAGCCGACAGGACACTCGAATTGCAGGGTTAAGGCTGAAGGCTCCGACGAGATGAACATGGCGAACCAGCGTCGTATCCAGCGGCATCAGTTGCCGTACTACCTCAACGTATTCAATCGGTTCACCGAGAAGCCACTGGGCTTTATCGGCAACCTGTCCGAGGGCGGGCTGATGTTGATCAGTCCCTATCCGATGATGCTCGGTGTGCGCTTCGAGATGCGCCTGAAGATTCCGGGGCAGAGCGGTCAACTGCGGCAGGTGGATTTCAGCGCGTTCAGTCTGTGGTCAAGCGAGGATGTGACACCGGGCAGCTACGACACCGGCTTTTCTCTGATCGACCCGCCCGGGGATATCCGCGAGATGATCGCTGCCCTGCATCACTACTTCAGTTTCCAGCCGATGTTGCACATCCCACTGGCGCATCATGCCAGCCCGGCATCGGATCGATTCACCGACAAGGATTGCTGCCACGGTCTGTGAGCCGCGCTCACAGCGTCCCGGTTTTCTTCCACGCCAGATAACGCCCGATAAGTGCCGGCCCCAGATCGCAAGGCTGGACGTCGAGTACCGGCATGCCATGGGCGGCCAGGCGCTTGTGCAGCGCCTGGCGGGCGTTCAGGTAGTCCTGGGCGCCGCAGTAGTCGAGCGCGTCGTCCAGACTCTGCACCGGCCGCAGGCGCAGCTGGTCCAGTACTTCTTCGCGCAGGCTCACCAACAACACCCGATGTTTGCGTGAGAGCCGCTTCAGCGCCCCGTGCAGCTCGGCATCGTCCTCATCGCGCAGGTTGCTCAGAACGATAACCAGTGCCTGGCGCTGTTGCCGGGCCAGCAACCGATCGACCGCTGCGCCGTAGTCTGCGGGCTGCTGGGTGGGCTGCAGGTCGTAAAGACCGTTCAGTAACACGTGAAGTTGCTGTTGGCCCTTGGCCGGCGTGACGTGACGCGGCTGTTCGCCGGCGAAGGTGCAGGCGCCCACAGCATCGCCCTGGCGCAACGCGGCATAGGCCAGCAGCAGGGCAGCGTTGAGGGCATGGTCGAAGTGCGTGAGTTCGGCGTCCTGGCTGCGCATACGCCGACCGCAGTCGAGCATCAGCACGATCTGCTGGTCGCGCTCGTCCTGATATTCGCGGGCAATCGGCATGCGTGCCCGCGCCGTGGCTTTCCAGTCGATCTGCCGCAGGGTGTCGCCCTCGCGGAACTCGCGTAGCTGGTGAAATTCCAGCCCCAGCCCGCGGCGCGGTTGCTGGCGGACGCCGAGGCGATTCAACCAGACGTCGATCGCCTGCAGGCTGGCTCCGTGCAACCGAGCGAAGTCGGGATACACCCGGGTTTCGTCGACAAGCTCAAGCTGGCGTCTGCTGCGCCAGAGGCCCAGTGGGCTGGCCAGGCGAAGATCGCAGTGCTGGAAGACGAACTGGCCGCGGCGGGTCGGGCGCAGACGGTAGTCGAGTTGGCAATGTTCGGCGGGCTGCAGCCGCATGCATTGCGGCAGCTGTTCGAAGATCATGCCCTCAGGCACGTGGTCGAACAGCTCCAGCTCGATTGCGCGGGAATGTGCGTTGCGCACCAGCAGTTGCACGTTGCTCCAGTGGCCCAGTGGCAGATTTCCCGACAGGCTGCGTTGCAGCGCAGGCGACGGCAGTCGCCTCAGGGCGAAGGCGTCGAGCGATGTCACCGTAACCAGCGCCAGCAACAGGCCCCACCAGGCGGACTGCCAGTGCCCGGCTTCGACGCCGAACGCGGTGAGAACGCCAAGAGGAATGGCCACGAGCCCCAGCGCGGCCAGCGCAACGAGCAGGCGACGGGATGGCGTCATGCGCGTGGCGCCGCGACCTGATCGAGTAGCTGCTGCAGCACCTGGTCCACCGACAGTCCCTCGATATCCAGCTCTGCCGACAGGCGCACCCGGTGACGCAGTACCGCCAGCGCGCAACCCTTGATGTCATCAGGCGTGACGAACTCGCCGCCGCGCAGCAGCGCTCTGGCGCGACCACCACGAACCAGCGCGATCGATGCGCGGGGGCCAGCACCCAGCGCCAGCCCCGGCCAGCTGCGAGTGGTGCGGGCAAGGCGCACGGCATAGTCCAGTACCTGATCGTCCAGAGGCAGTTCGCTGGCGATCTTCTGCAGGGCCAGCACATCCCGGGCCTGTACCAGCTGGCGCAAGGCGCTGACGTCGAGCATGTCGGCGCGTGCCGAGCGGGTGACCTGGCGTACCAGCTCCAGCTCTTCGTTCGCCTGCGGGTAGTCCATACGCAACATCAGCATGAAGCGGTCTAGCTCAGCTTCCGGCAATGGGTAGGTGCCTTCCTGTTCGATGGGGTTCTGCGTGGCCATGACGAGAAAAGGTTGCGGAACCGCCAGGGCCTTGCCTTCCAGGGTGACCTGGCGTTCCTGCATCACCTCGAGCAGCGCGGCCTGAGTCTTGGCTGGCGCACGGTTGATTTCATCGGCCAGCAGGAGGTTGGTGAACACCGGCCCCTTGCGCAGCTTGAACTGCTCGCTCTGCATGTCGTAGACGGCATGGCCGGTAACGTCGCTGGGCATCAGGTCGGGGGTGAACTGGATGCGCGAGAACTCGCCGCCGAAGCAGCGCGCCAGCGCCCGTACCAGCAGTGTCTTGCCCAGCCCCGGCACGCCTTCGATCAGCACATGGCCGCCGGCGATCAGCGCGGTCAGAACGCCATCGATGACGTCGTCCTGGCCGATCACCGCCTTGTGCAGCTCGTCGCGCAGCGCCTGGGCGAGCTGGCTGGCTCGCAGGCGCTGGCTCACCGCGTTGGAGGCCGGAGCAGGGTTGCCGGGTTCTGGGATGTGTTCGCTCATAGCGCGTTCCTGAGGGTTTGCAGGTGGGCGACCTGTCGGGTGAATTCGGTAGCCGACAGACGTTGCTGCGGCAGTGGGCGCATGGCCAGCTCGATGCTGGCGATCGGCAGGCTGGAGAGACGGGCGAGCAGTGGCAGCTGGGCACTCGGCGGAAGCTGTTCGAAGCCCGGATGGCGTTGCCCCGCTCGGCGCTGGATGTCCTGTTGCAGCGGCTGCAGCAGACTGTGCTGGCGACCATGGCGCAGCAGGAACTCCGCCGACCCACGCAGGTGTTCCTGCAGCTGGCGACGCGCCGGGTTGAGCGGAGCCTGCAGTGGGCCGAAGCGTTGGCCGGCATGCCAGAGCGCGAACGCCACAAGTAGGCCCAGCACGGTGAGAAGTTCGGGGAAGTGGCGGCGCAGCTGTGCGAGCAAGCCGTCGTGTTCGCTGCGGTGCACCAGAGTCACCGCGCTGTCCTGAGTCAGATACCAGAGCAGCCAGGCATGGTCGTACTGATCGATGTTGCGGTTCTGCCAGATCCAGCTGTCGGTCAGGGCGGTGATCAGCCCGTCACCGTGCTGCAGTTGCAGCATGTGCGTGGCGCCTGCGCTGTTGGCCCAGGCGTGGGCGCGGTTGTCGGCATCATAGAGGTGAAAGTCGGTATCGAAGGCCAGATAGGCCGGCGCGCTTTCATTCTCCAGATACAGCTTGGTCAGCTGCGGATGCTGTTCGGCGGTGGATGACTGCGGTGTCTGCGCATCATCGTCCAGGTCGTCAGCTGCGTACTGCTGCAGATTGAGCCGGTCGAACAGCAGGTCGCCGCTTTTGCCGGTCTCTTCATCCCACAGTCGCTCTGCAACCACGACCAGATGGCCGCCGGCGTTTGCCCAGTCCAGCAGGCGCTCGGTCTGCCGCGGGGTCAGGTTGCCGCGGTCACCGAGCAGGAGCAGCGTCTGGCCAGAGGTGGGCAGTGTCTCAAGTCCGGCGATGCCTTCCTGATGCACGACCTGCAGGCCGAGGTCGCGCAGGAACAGCTCGGCGGCCAGGTAGGTGTTGCTGCGCGCTTCCGGGGTTGGGCCGTGCTCGACGACGTCTTCATAGGATTGCAGCTTGCCGGCCAACCAGATGACCAGCAGACCGATCAGCAGGACCGCGGCCACGGCGAGCAGGCGAGGGCGGAGTCGGTTCATGGCCTCGACTCCTCGGCAAACAGCGCGCGCCAGCCAGCACACAGTTCGTCGCGGACCACGTCTTCGGCGTTCCGGTGCCCGTAGGCCTGGTGCTGCCAATGTTGCGTAAGTTGCTCGGCAAAGCGCGACAGCGGTTCGCGCTGAAGCTGTCGCACGCGCGCCAGCACCTCGCCCTCGGTATGCGCCGCCTTCAGCGGCAGCTGGAAATCATGCAGCAGGCGGCTGAGCAAGCCGCGATAGAGAAGTGCCAGAGACGCGCGCGGATCCTGCTGCCAGAGTTGTTCGGCCTCGCTGGCAACGTCGTTTGGCAGGCTTTCGGGCGCGACATCGAGGCCGAACAGCTGCGTGGGTGCAGGTTGGCGGCGCCTAGCGGGCAGCTGTATGCGGCTGCCGAAAGTCTGCAGCCAGTCGCGGTAGCGCCACAGCAGAAGCGCGACCAGCAAGGCCAGTGCGGTCCAGAGTAGAACTTCGAGTGCCTGCGCCAGACTTTCCAGGCTTTCCCACAGCGAGCCACCCTGCAGCAGGCGTTCGAGCAGGCGCGCCAGAGCACCGGGCTCCTGCGGGCTGTCTTGCGCACCAAAGCGCCAACGGGTGACCGTCTCCCGGTGCTGAAAGGGCGGTTGGTCGAGCAGCGCGTCGATTCGTTCGCGGGCCGTCTCGCTGGTCAGTGGCTGATTCAGCAGTCGCTCGCTTTCCGGGCCCTGTTGCGCTGTATCGGCCGTTGGCGCCGCTGCCCAGGCATCGTGCGCTGCCGGCCAGAACAACAGGCCACAGGCAAGCAGCACCGCTGGTGCAGCGCTGAGCAGGCGCTGGCGCAGTCGACGGAAGGCCAGCTCTATGTCCCACGCCTCCAGATGAGTGCGTCGATTGAGATAGAGGCTGAAGCCACAGGCGACATAGATAGGCTCCCAGACGATGAGCACCAGCGCATAGAGCAGATTGGACAGGTGTTCCAGCCAGAGCCATTCGGCGCTCAGCCCGAGCAAATCCTCCCAGTTCCATCGCTGTACCAGCTGCGCCGGCAGCAGGAAATACAGCACGCCGAGCAGGCCGAGCCAGAGCGCGCCTTCCAGATGCACGCCGACCACGGTCAGCCAGCTGGGCGCGCGGCCGCTGCGCAGACTGAGCGTGAGCAGGCGTTGCTTGCGTGCCTTGCCGTCGAGCCCCTCGAGCTGCTGCACTGGCAGATCGAAGCTGCGCGTCGTGCTCAGGCGACGCCAGGTGAGACTGGCCAACAGCTGTGGCCGCAGCAGGCCGGGGAAGGCCCGCAGGCTCTCTCGGAAGTCTGGTGTTTCACCGAACAGTGCTTTGGACAGGATATGCAGCGGCAACCGCTCGTACAGAGGTTTGAGCCACCAGAACAGCAGCAGCGCCAGACTTGGGTGCTGCCACAGCAGCAGGCTGATCAGGCCGAAAAGCGGCAGCGTCACGGTCGCCCAGGTCGTCATCAGCAGCTTCGCGTGGCGCCTGGCGAGCAGGGTGCCGAGGTCCAGCGCCTCCCATGGACTGCGCGGGCGGATCGAGACGCTGGCATCACTCAGCTGCATGCTGCGCCCTCCCGGCAAACGCGAAGTAAGCGGCCACGATCAGCCAGAGCAGCGCGCCGACGATGTACTTGATCATGGGCGAGGTCAGGGTCATGGATGACCAGTAGGCCTCGACAAAGGCAGCGATCAGCAAGAACAGGGTGGCCCCGCAGACCAGCTGGATGCCTCGCTTGGCGGCCTGACGCAGCGCCTCTGCGCGGGTCAGGCGCCCCGGCGCCACTAGCGCTACGCCGAGCTGCAGCCCCGCGGCGCCGGCAAGGGTGATGGCGGTCAGCTCGAATGCGCCATGGCCGATGACGAACGACCAGAACGGCTGGTGGTAGCCGATGGCGCTCAGGTGGCCCGCGACGGCGCCGATCGTCAGGCCATTGAACAGCAGGAAGAAGAGCGTACCCAGGCCGAACAGCAGCCCGCTGGCGAACGTCTGGAATGCGATGCCGATATTGTTCATCACGTAATAGCCGAACATCAGCCAGTCGTCGCCCGAGCCCCGCTCGGCGAAGCGCCCCAGGCGGCTGGCGTCCGGGTCGTACATCTGCTCCATCTGTGTGACCTGATCCGGCGGCAGGATGCTGAACACCAGCTCCGGGAAGGCGAAGACCAAAGCGGCCATGCCGAGCAGGCTGCCGTAGAAGAGCAGGCTTGCTGCCAGTACGTAACGCCACTGCTCACGGACCGCGCGGGCGAAGCCACCGGTGATGAACCCGAGCAGTCGCCCCAGCAATGGACTGCGGTGCCGATAGAACTGCTGATGGCCGCGCAGGGCGAGCTGGCGCAACTGATCGATCAGCTGGCTGCTGTAGCCGCGCGATTCGGCCAGCGCCAGGTGTTGGCAAAGACGGCGGTAGGCGGCGGGGAAGTCGCTGGCCTGGCTGGGACTTGGCTTGCCACGCTCCAGCGCGTCCAGCTGGCTGATGAAGTCATGCCAGTCGGCGTGATGCTGGCGTTCGAAGGCGGCCTGCTTCATGGCGCGCCTACCAGTGAGCGGGCGATGCCATGGATCTTTGCCTCGGCGTTCTCACCGGTAACCGCCAGCGGTTCGGCAAGGATCGAAGCCAGCTCCAGACGCCGTTCGGCAGAAAGACTGGCATGACGCTCGGAGAAGGCAATAAGAGCGCGTTGCTCATCGAGACTTAACGCAAAAGGCGGTTTGGCAGCTTCCACCTCCGGCAGCGTCGGGCGCACTTGTGGTCTTTCCCGGTAGACCACCAGCGTCCCTGCGGCGAGATCGCCGAGACGCTTGAAGGCAGGGTGGCCCAGGCAGCTCAGTGCGCCGAGAAAATAGCCGAACGGCAGCATATCGACGTAGCGCAGCAGGTTGCGCGTCAGCGAGGAGGTCCAGCCGACCGGCGTGCCATCGTCATGCACTACTCGCAGACCCAGCCAGTACTTGCCAGGGGTACGTCCCTGGTTCAGTACTTCGAAGAGCACCATGTACCACCATTGCACGAGGAACAGCAGCAGCGTCCCAAGACCGATACCAAAATTGCCCAGCATCCCCAGGATGATGAAGAGGGCTAGCAGGATGGCGGCACGTATCGCCAGGTCGATGGCAAAGGCCAGCGCGCGCGGTACGAGCCCGGCCGGACGCAGGAGTAGATCGATGCCTTCGGGCGTCTCCACGCGATGGCTATTGTCGAGCAGCGATGGTCGGTCGAGAGCTGAAGGCAAGGGTAAAGTCGTCTGAGGCAGGCAAAGGTCGATGCTATGCGGCAAGTGCCGCTGCGGCAATGCGCCTGAGTCGTCTGAGCGGAGGGCAAGCCGGAGGGGTGTGATTATGGCGAAGTGCCTGCTCCTTTGCAGGATGTCGTTCGCATACCCAATGCTGCGTGGGCAGATCGGGCGACGCACACGGCGATGTGCCGCCCTGGCTGATAGACTGCCGCGCTGATCGAGAAGGACTCTCCCGTGAATTCAAGCATCTTCTGGTACGACTTCGAAACCACAGGAATCTCGCCCAGCCGCGACCGTCCGTTGCAGGTGGCGGGTATCCGCACCAACGAGGCGCTCGAGGAAGTCGGCGAGCCGCTGAACATCTATTGCCGTTCCTCCGACGACATCCTTCCGCATCCGGCGGCCTGCCTGGTCACTGGGATCACCCCCGCGACCCTCGAACAGAAGGGCTTGTGCGAGGCCGAATTCATTCATCGTCTGCATCAACAGCTGTCGTTGCCTGGCACCTGCGGCGCCGGTTACAACAGCCTGCGGTTCGACGACGAGGTGACGCGCTACAGCCTGTACCGCAACTTCTACGATCCCTATGCCCGTGAATGGCAGGGCGGCAACAGCCGCTGGGACCTTATCGATCTGGTACGCACGGCTTATGCCCTGCGCCCGGAAGGCCTGGTCTGGCCTGAAGAGGAGGGGCGGGTGACGCTCAAACTCGAACGACTGAGCGTGGCCAACGGGCTGGAACATCTGAATGCGCACGACGCGCTATCCGATGTGCGCGCGAGCATTGCCCTGGCCAGACTCGTTCGCGATCGGCAGCCGCGGCTGTACGACTATCTCTACAACCTGCGCCGCAAGCAGGCGGTGCTTGGGCAGATCCGGTTGCTGGAACCCATGGTGCACGTGTCCGGCCGCTTCTCCGCTGCACGGCATTTTCTCTCGGTGGTCCTGCCGCTGGGCTGGCACCCGCGTAATCGCAATGCGCTGATCGTCTGCGATCTGCAGGCCGGACCGGAGCCGCTCCTGCAGGAAACGGCTGAAACGCTGCGTCAGCGCCTGTATACCCGACGTGACCAGCTCGCCGATGGCGAGTTGCCGGTGCCCTTGAAGCTGGTGCACGTCAACAAGTGTCCCGTGGTGGCGTCGCTCAAGGTTTTGCGCACGCAAGACATCCAGCGCCTTGGTCTGGATATGCCGGTCTGCCATGAGCGTGCAGCGATGCTTCGAGAGCAGCGGCATATCTGGAGCACCAAGCTCGAAGACATCTATCGCGAAGACCGCTTCGCTGGCACTGATGATCCGGAGCAGCAGCTGTATGACGGTTTTCTCGGGGACCGCGACCGGCGGCTGTGCGACCAGGTCCGTAGCCTGTCACCTGCGGAGCTGGCGAAACAGCCATTCCGATTCGATGATGCGCGCCTCGACGAGCTGTTGTTTCGTTACCGCGCGCGTAACTTTCCTGAAGCGTTATCCGTCGACGAGCAAGCGCAATGGCGTCAGTTCTGCCAACAGCGGCTGCGTGATGGGGCATGTGGCGCGCCCAACACCCTCGTGCAGTTCGAGTCGGATATCGAGCAATTCATGATCGGCGCCACGCCGGCACAACGGCAACTGTTGCAGCAATGGCGCGAGTACGGTCAGGGGTTGCGTGAGCGTTACCGCTTGAGCAATTAACTCTTGGGGAAGGCGTATGTTTGTGCGCCACGCCTGAATCGAGCGGGGAAGGAAGAGTGCAGCACAAATAAAAACGCCGTTTCCCGACATCAATGATTAATGTCGAGAAACGGCGTTCGTTATAAACCGTAGCCGCTTAGCCGAGAAGGGTGGCCCAGCTTTCCACGGTGTCGGAGCCCCACTGGGCTTTCCATTCTTTCAGGGTCTTGTGATTGCCGCCTTTGGTTTCAATCACTTCACCGCTGTGTGGGTTTTTATATTGCTTCACGCGGCGGGCGCGCTTGCTGGTCGCGGGAGCTTTTGCAGCGCGAGGGCTCTTGCTGTTGCGAGAGGCTTCCGGATCGAGCAGGGCAATGATGTCGCGCAGGGACTTCTGGTATTCACCCATGAGTTCGCGCAGCTTGCCTTCGAATTCCAGTTCCTTTTTCAGCTTGTCGTCTTCGGACAGCGACTTCAGGCGCTCTTGAAGTTCCTTGATGGCTTCTTCAGTAGCGCGATACTCGTTGATAAGTGACATATGACTTCCTTGGGATAGGTTTGAACGCAAGTGGCAGCAATCATAGTCCTGCGTAATCCGCAAGTAAATATAGCCTTGTAAAAAAGCCACACTACTATTTGAAAGGATATGTGACGCAGGCTAAGGGCTGCTATTGCAGCCGTGCGCAGGCTTAAATCAAGCGGAAAGCCTGTTTTATCGGACAAGTTTTTTCGAGTGGTTTTTATGTTTTGCATAACAAGCCGATGACTGCGAGCCGCGTCGTTTGCGTCATCGCGCATAGTTTGCGCCGCGCCTCGATCTTAATGGCGATGGCTGTGCTTTTGTCTGCTGGGCTAGAATGCCGCATTTCCCATTGAGTCGGAGTAACCGTTGATGCGCACTTTCAGGCTGGTCATTGCCTGTCCCGATGGCGTTGGCATTGTTGCCAAGGTCAGTAACTTTCTTGCCACTTACAACGGCTGGATCACTGAAGCCAACCATCATTCGGATCACCAGAGCGGTTGGTTTTTCATGCGTCACGAGATTCGCGCGGACTCACTGCCTTTCGATCTGGACGGTTTCCGTCAGGCGTTCGCTCCGATCGCTCGTGAGTTTTCAATGGAGTGGCGAGTCACCGACTCCGAGAAACGCAAACGCGTGGTGCTGATGGCCAGTCGCGAATCCCACTGCCTGGCCGATCTGCTGCACCGTTGGCACAGCGGCGAGCTGGACTGCGACATTCCTTGCGTGATTTCCAACCATGACGACCTGCGCAGCATGGTCGAATGGCATGGCATTCCCTACATTCACGTGCCGGTCGACCCCGCCAATAAGCAGGAGGCGTTCGCCGAAGTCACCCGCCTGGTCCGCGAGCAGCGCGCCGATGTGATTGTGCTCGCGCGGTACATGCAGATCTTGCCGTCCGAGCTGTGCGACGAGTTCGCCCAGCGCGTGATCAACATCCATCACAGCTTTCTGCCGTCCTTCGTCGGCGCCAAGCCCTATCACCAGGCCTCGCTGCGCGGCGTGAAGCTGATCGGCGCCACCTGTCACTATGTCACCGAGGAGCTCGACGCCGGCCCGATCATCGAGCAGGACGTGGTGCGCGTTAGCCATCGCGACAGCATCGAGGACATGGTCCGGCTCGGCAAGGACGTAGAGAAGATGGTGCTTTCTCGCGGCCTGCGCTATCACTTGGAGGACCGTGTGCTGGTACACAGCAACAAGACGATGGTGTTCAACTGACATCCGGGAGCATCCATGACCGATCCCCTCGACCGTGCCGCGGCCAAGGCGCCGCCCATCATCGGCAGTGGTTGTACACAGCGATACGATCCTGAGGCGCTGTCGCCCGAGCAGGGCGCCGAGTTCGCCGATGCCGCAGCGCTATGGGCCGAGCTTCAGGCTGAGCAGGGCAATGCAGGTCGGCAATCGAGTGCATCGACGGCCGACGAGAGCGCCCCATCCGGAGCGCGCGAGCACGACAAGGAGGCGGGTTGATGAAGGCTGCAATCGATCGTCTGTTACTCGGCGCTGATGCGACGGGTGAACCGAACAGCCAGTCCCTGCGCCTGGCCAATCGGCACGGGTTGATTGCCGGAGCCACCGGCACCGGCAAGACAGTGACCTTGCAACGTCTGGCCGAGCAGTTCAGCGATGCCGGAGTTGCCGTGTTCGCTGCCGACATCAAGGGCGATCTCTGTGGCCTGGGTGCTGCCGGTGCACCGCAGGGCAAGATCGCCGAGCGGATCGCCAGCATGCCCTGGCTGAACCATCAACCACAGGCGTACCCGGTAACCCTGTGGGACGTGCATGGTCGTAGCGGCCATCCGCTGCGTACTACGTTGAGCGAGATGGGGCCGCTGCTGCTGGGAAGCCTGCTGCAGCTCACCGACAGCCAGCAGGCCGCGTTGTACGCGGCGTTCAAGGTGGCAGACCGCGAAGGCCTGTTGCTACTCGATCTGAAGGACCTCAAGGCGCTGTTGGCGCACCTCAAGGCTGAGCCGCAGTTGCTCGGCGAGGACAGTGCATTGTTTACCGGTGCATCGTCACAGGCCCTGCTGCGACGCCTGGCAACGCTCGAACAGCAGGGCGCCGAGGCGCTGTTCGGTGAGCCAGCCCTGCAACTCGAGGATCTGTTGCACCCCGCGGCGGACGGCCGAGGTCCCATCCATCTGCTCGATGCCAGCGTACTGGTGCATGAGGCGCCCAAGGTTTATGCGACCTTCCTGCTATGGCTGCTTGCCGAACTGTTCGAGCAGCTTCCGGAGCGGGGCGATGCCGACAGGCCTTTGCTGGTCCTGTTCTTCGATGAGGCGCACCTGCTGTTTGGCGACACGCCCAAGGCGTTGCAGGAGCGGCTGGTGCAGGTGGTGCGGCTGATTCGTTCGAAAGGTGTTGGCGTCTATTTCGTCACTCAGTCCCCAGCCGATCTGCCTGACCAGGTACTGGCGCAGCTGGGGCTGCGAATCCAGCATGGTTTGCGGGCATACACCGTCAAGGAGCAGAAAGCACTGCGCTCGGTGGCTGACGGATTTCGTGCGAACCCAGACTTTGCGACGCTGGATGTGCTGACCCAGTTGGGCATCGGCGAGGCCCTGGTCGGTGGGCTCGAGGCGAAAGGCACGCCGGCGATGGTGCAGCGAGTCTCGATCGCGCCGCCACAGTCGCGAGTGGGGCCGCTGAGTGAGGCTGAGCGCATGCAGCTTATCGCGAGGTCCAGCTTGCGTGGCCGTTATGACAAGCCCGTCGACCGTGAGTCGGCCTACGAAATACTGAGTGCTCGGGCCATGCAGGCAGTCGAGGAGGCTGAGCGTCCGGTCGAGAAGCCTGCACGAGGCAAGAGCAGTGCAGGCAGCGATCTGGGGGATCTGGCCGGACGAGTCGTCAAAAGTGCGTTGAGCCAGGCTGCCAGTCAGTTGGGGCGTCAGTTGGCCAGAGGGTTGCTCGGCTCGTTACTCGGCGGTAAGCGCTGACTTATTGGCGCTCTTCAGTTCACTAGTGCTGTTTGTATTGGCTGCGCTAGTTGACTTCCTGACCTGCACGGGGGTCAAGATCAGGCTTGCCCAGTTGCCGCGCTTTCACAATCTGCATGTTTTTCCTGTTCGAGCTTCTGCAGTTCCCGCTGAAACACTTGATCAAGCACAGTGGGTTTCTTGCGCCACGGCTTGCGCTCGGGTTCGCGTTCAGCCGCGTAAGTCGTAATTTCACCACCATAGACATTGGTAAAGCGCTGCGCCTGACGCTCAAGTTCGGCGCGCAGTTCGTCTTTCGTCACGTAAGGATCCTGTTTTTCTAGTTTGAATTAAGACGCCTCTGAAAATGTATGGCGTCTTTGGTTGTAACCGAAGTTTTCAGTTGCAACAGAGTCGAGCTTATGTACGTGAGACTCAAGGTCAACTGAAAAGGTTTAAGCAATTACCTGGCAGGCGGCAGATTCGAGCAGTAGTTCAAAAAACCAGGTTATATGCGGCATTGATACTACGTTTGCGGCAAGGCGCTACACGGATTTTCGCAAGTATGCGCTTTCAGGTACACACAGAGCCAGAAATCGAGCAAAGAAAAACCCGCCGAAGGGAAGGTCTGAAAAAGACTTCCCGAATCTGGTGAAATACGCCGATCCCGCCAGCCGAGTTTTTCCATGAAGCAGATGACCTTCGCCGACGCCGAGTACGCCGGCAAGCGCAAGCAGACCCGTAAGGAATTGTTCCTGATCGAGATGGATCAGGTGGTGCCGTGGAAGGGATTGATTGCCCTGATCGAGCCACACTACCCAAAGGGTGAAGGTGGTCGTCCAGCCTATCCGCTGATGGCCATGTTACGTATCCATCTGATGCAGAACTGGTTCGGCTACAGCGACCCGGCCATGGAAGAAGGGCTCTACGAGACGACCATCCTGCGTCAGTTCGCCGGGCTGAGCCTGGAGCGCATTCCCGACGAAACCACCATCCTCAACTTCCGTCGCTTGCTGGAGAAACATGAGCTGGCAGCCGGCATCCTCGGCGTAATCAATGGCTACCTGGGGGATCGCGGCCTGTCGCTGCGCCAGGGCACTATCGTCGATGCCACACTGATCCACGCGCCCAGCTCGACCAAGAACCAGGACGGCAAGCGCGACCCGGAAATGCACCAGAGCAAGAAAGGGAACCAGTATTACTTTGGCAGTGCGACCTGAAAGTCGCATGGGTTTCTGTTCCGCAGGTTAACGCCCGACGGAACCGACTGTTCCAC
>NZ_RHQM01000008.1 GCF_003935375.1 Stutzerimonas xanthomarina | reverse complement strand
CATCTGCTTCATGGGAAAACTCGGCGAGGTGAAGTCGGGGGATTTTGCCAAATCAGGAAGTCTTTTTCAGACCTTCCCTAACTTTCAGCACCCACGATGCCTTAGAGCTTTCCTACCGCCATTGGCCCGCGCTTTCGTCCACAGGGCCTACAAGGCGGGCCGTCGTCATGTTCCATCGCGGACATGAGCATTCCGGCCGGCTGGCCCACCTCGTTGATGAGCTCGACCTTCCTGACTGCGATTTCTTTGCCTGGGATGCGCGCGGGCACGGTCTGTCGCCTGGCACCCGTGGAGACAGCCCGAGCTTCGCGATGAGCGTACGAGACGTGCAGACGTTCATTGATCACATTGGCTCTATGCGCTGCATCAAAGAGGAAGACCTGGCAATTGTTGCGCAAAGTGTAGGGGCGGTAGTTATTGCGACATGGGCCCACGACCATGCGCCCAAAGTTCGGGCGCTGGTGCTGGCGTCACCGGCGTTCAAGGTAAAGCTGTATGTACCATTCGCACGGACAGGCCTAAGGCTAATACGAGCGTTTCGCGGCAACTTCTTCGTCGACAGCTACGTCAAGGCCCGCTTCCTGACGCACGATCCCGCGCGGATTCAGAGCTATCAGCAGGATCCGCTTATCACCAAGGCCATTTCCGTCAATATGCTCCTTGGGCTGCATGAAGCGGCGCGGCGCGTGGTTGCAGATGCGCAGACGATCCAGATCCCAACTCAGCTCTTTATCTCAGGCGCAGACTTCGTCGTAGAACACAAACCACAAGTAACTTTTTTCGAAAGACTTGGCAGCTTACGAAAAGAAAAACACGTTCTGCCGGGTTTCTTTCACGACACGCTCGGCGAGCGAGATCGTAATCGGGCAGTAAGCCAGGCCCGCCGCTTCATTCGTCATAATTTCGATATGCCAATGGCGCCCCCGTCGCTCCTCGATGCGGACCGAATAGGCCCGAGGTGTGCGGAAGCAGAAGCACTGGCTGCCCCTGTAGCTCCGAACTCCATGGAAGGATGTTATTGGCGCGCCATGCGTGCAGGAATGCGCCTTGGCGCCCGGTTTTCTCATGGGCTGAAGCTCGGTTTCGAGACGGGTTTCGATTCCGGCAGCACGCTCAATTATGTCTACAGAAACGAACCAGCAGGGCTGACTGTGCTGGGGCGCAAGATTGACCAGCTTTATTTGAACTCCATAGGCTGGCGTGCAATACGTCCGAGAAAAAGGCATGTAGAAGAGCTGTTACGTGGGGCGATGAGCCGCCTGCGAAGCGCCGATCAGCCGGTACATATCGTGGAATTGCCGCCGGCCATGGCCGCTACATTCTCGAGGCAATACAGGACCTCGGAGAACGCCCTGCCTCGATTCTCCTGCGCGACTACAGCGATATCAATGTACGCGACGGCAGTGCCCTGATCCGGGCAAAGGGTTTCGAAGAGGTCGCTCGATTCATCAAGGCAGACGCATTCGATCAGGCGGATCTGGCCGCACTCTCGCCGCGCCCCACGCTTGTAGTGGTATCGGGTCTCTACGAGTTGTTCGGCGACAACCAAATGATCGGCCGCTCTCTTGCCGGCGTCGCCGAAGCGCTGCAACCGGGCGGCTACATCGTATACACCGGACAACCCTGGCACCCACAGCTGAAGCTCATAGCCCGAGTGCTGACCAGCCACCGAGATGGGCAGGCATGGGTGATGCGGCGGCGTACCCAAGCGGAGATTGACCAACTGGTAGCAGCGGCAGGCCTGGTAAAAATCACGCAGCGTATCGACGACTGGGGGATCTTTACGGTGTCGTTGGCACAAAAACCCTACTGACGACCTTCTCTAGCGACACCAAGGTTGGCCGCTGCGGCGCCAGGTCACGCTGGCGAACACACGGGGGCGACACGCCTTACGCCCCGTCCTGCAATTGCTCGAGCAGGCTTTGAATCTGCTCGAGCTGCGACGCTGGCTCGTCCAGCCCCAGCAATTCGATCTTCTGCTCCGCATCGAATGGCAACAGGTAGGCCAGCTGACTGGCCAGAGCTGCCTGATCGCTCACCGCGCCGCCCAGCCCCAGGGTTTTCACCATCGGATGCTGACCCAGCGCGGCGAGCAGTACGATGAGGTCGGCGTGCTGCTCGGCCAGTGGCTGGCTGTCTGCTTCGCTGCGCCAGGCGACCTGGGCGACGGCCAGCTGGTCACGCAGTATTTCGAACGATTGCACATCGAAGCGCCGCCCGCCTTCGACCCGGATACCCAACAGGCCGTTGGGCAGCTGTTGCCAGTCGCGAATCAGCGCTTCGCAACCGATATGAGAGAACGCCGCCGGTGCTGCGCCAACCTCCTTGCCATCCAGAATGTGCACCACTCCAAATCCATGCCCGGCCTTGAGGCACTGGCTGACCATGTCGAGATAGCGTGCCTCGAATATCTGCAGGTCGAGAAAACAACCGGGGAACAGCACGGTATCCAGCGGGAACAACGGCAATCTCATGGCGACTCCATCACAGCAGCAAGGCAACCACCAGCGGCAACAGCACCGCAGTCATTACCCCCATCAGGCTCATGGCCAGGGCCGCGAACGCACCGCATTCGTCGCTTTCCTGCAGCGCCTGCGCGGTGCCCACGGCGTGGGCGGTCAGCCCCAGCGCAATGCCGCGGGCCGCAGGATGCTGAACGCCAAACCGGCGCAACAGTTCCGGACCGAAAATCGCACCGAGCACGCCGGTGATCATCACGAACACCGCCGCCAGCGCCACCACACCGCCGATCTGCTCGGCCACCAGCATGGCGATCGGCGAAGTGACCGACTTCGGCGCCAGGGTCATCAGGATCATGTCATCCGCGCCGAAAGCCCAAGCCAGGGCCATGCCCAGCGCCGTGGCAAAAACACCGGCGACCAGCAAAGTGATCACGATCGGGCCGAACAACTCGCGAATCCGCCGCAGGTTCAGGTACAGCGGCACGGCCAGCGCAACGGTGGCTGGCCCCAGCAGCAGCGTCAGCCACTGCGCACTGATGCGGTATTCGTCATAGTCGATACCACATAGCAGGAGGATGCCGACGATCAGCGTCATCGACACTAGAACCGGCTGCAGGAATACCCAGCGGGTCTTCTCATACGCCGCATACGCCAGCTGGAAGACAGCCAGGGTAATAGCCACACCGAACAGCGGATGATGGATCAGTGCCTCCCAGGCGGCCTGCCAGTGCAGTTCGATCATGCGCCCTCCTGCTGACGCTGCTTGCGCCGGATCAGCGTCTGCATCAGCCAGCCGGTGAAGACCAACGAGACCAGCAGGGAAATTACCAGCACGCCGACGATGGCCCAGAAGTCATCAAGGATCGCCTCCGTATAGGCCATCACCCCAACCGCCGGCGGTACCAGCAGCAACGGCAGGTAGCGCAACAGGCTGCTCGCCGCCAGCTGCAGCGATTCGCTGGCCCGGCCGCGCGCCAGCAGGCCGGCGAACAGCAGCACCATGCCGATGATGGGGCCCGGCAGCATGGGCAGAAACAGCACATTGAGGACGGTGCCGAGCAACTGGAATGCGACCAGCCAGGTCAGGCCTCTGAGCAGCATGGGAGCCTCCCGCAAAATTGCGACAGTATAAAGGGCAACGCCGGCACGCGCCCGCGCTGCGCTATGACGGGCCATTCGCGGTGCCGATGCTGGTTTGCCGCGACGCCTGCCCGTGCTGATCTAGAGCTGTAAATGACGCAGAGCCAGTCGGCCGCTTCGGGCCCGGCACTGCCCCTCTCTAGTCAGACTGCACATCGCTGCAGCCATACAAGAACAATCAGGAGGACACATGCCACAGGTACCCGTCGCACAGCTCAAGGATTACATCGGCAAGGAACTGGGCCACTCCGAGTGGCTGACCGTCGATCAGCAGCGCGTCAACCAATTCGCCGACTGCACCGGCGATCACCAGTTCATCCACATCGATGCCGAAAAAGCCGCGCAAACACCGTTCGGCGGCACCATCGCCCACGGCTTTCTGTCGTTGTCGTTGCTGCCGATGTTGTCTGGCGACCTTATGGTCGTGCCGGAAGGCACGCGGATGGGCGTCAACTACGGGCTAGACAGCCTGCGTTTCATTCAGCCAGTGCGGGTTGGCTCGCGGGTGCGTCTGGGGCTGACGCTGATCGATGCCTACGAGAAGAATCCCGGGCAATGGCTGCTCAAGGCGCGCGCGGTGATGGAGATCGAAGGCTCGGAAAAACCGGCCTATATCGCCGAAACGCTGGCGCTGTGCGTCCTCTGAGCGGCATCTCTGCGCGATTGTCGCAGCCCGCTCGGTTTGCGGCATACTGCGGACGTCCTGCCTGAGCGGATGTCCGCATGCTGCGTCTTCTTCCCTTCCTGTTACTTGGTCTGCTCACCGCCTGCGGCGAGGGCGAGCCTCTCACCCCTGCCGATGGAGTGCTGCCGGATGGCGGCCGCTATCGCGGCGAGATCGTCGACGGCTTGCTGCAGGGCAGCGGTCGTATCGACTACCCGAACGGCAGCTACTACCTCGGCCAATTCAAGGACGGCCAATGGCATGGCCTGGGCACCTGGCAAAGCGCAACAGGCGATCGCTACGAGGGTGAGTTCAGGCACGGCTTGTTCGACGGCCTGGGCCGTTTCAGCTATGTCGAGGGTGGCGTCTACGAGGGCGAATTCCAGGCCGGACGCATGCATGGCCACGGGCGCTTCAGCCAGGACGGTACGGTCTACGAAGGCGAGTTTCGCAACAACCTCTACCACGGCCAGGGCAGCCTGGAATATGCCGACGGCTTCAGTCATCGAGGGCAGTTCAGCAAAGGCCAGCCGGATGGACCGGGCACCCGCAGCGACGCCATTGGTCAACTCAGCGGGCATTTCAACGCGGGCAACTTGAACGGCGAAGGCAGCTTTTCGACCGAGCATGGCGAGCGCTACAGCGGCCAGTTCGAGAACGATCAGTTTCATGGCCAGGGACGCTACGAGGACAGCGAGGGCAACGCCTGGAACGGCACCTTCGTCCACGGCGAACTGAGCGGCACCGGCACTTATGTC
This sequence comes from Stutzerimonas xanthomarina, assembly GCF_003935375.1. Classification (GTDB taxonomy): domain Bacteria; phylum Pseudomonadota; class Gammaproteobacteria; order Pseudomonadales; family Pseudomonadaceae; genus Stutzerimonas; species Stutzerimonas xanthomarina_A. Next base: position 208,937 of record NZ_RHQM01000008.1, on the reverse strand, counting down.
GCCAGCGATGGCAGCCGCTACAGCGGGCAGTTCCGCAACTGGCGCTACCACGGTCAGGGCCGTCTCGATCGCGCAGACGGCAGCTTCTATACCGGCGGTTTCCGTCACGGACACTTCGACGGCGAGGGCGTACTGACCCAGGCCGACGGCACCGAGCTGCGCGGCAGCTGGCGCAATGACCGACGCGTCCGCGACGAGCAGGCACACGCGCTATCGGACCCGCTTGAGCTCGCCCTGCTGGAACAGGGCTCACTGCTCGAGCGTGCGATCAGTGCGCTACCGCCGTCCAGCCCTGCGCAGGACCTCTATACGCTGACCGTGGCCGGCGATGGCCGGCAGAGCGTGTTCATGCGCGAAACCGATTACGTACAGAAGCTGCTCGCCGAGCGTTTCGCCGCCCATGGCCAACTCAGCCTGGTCAACCACCGCAACCATCTCGTCGACCGGCCGCTGGCGACCCGGGAGAACCTGACCCGAGCAATTCGCGCGCTGGCCGAACGCAGTGGCGAGGAAGACCTGATCTTTCTCTATTTCACCAGCCACGGTTCGGCGGACCACGAACTGGTGCTGAACCAGCCGCGTCTTTCGCTGGACGACCTGCCGGCAGCGGATCTGGCGCAACTGCTCGCGCCGCTCGCCAAGCGCAAGGTCATCCTGGTGATCTCGGCCTGCTATTCCGGCGGTTTCATCGAGCCACTGAAGAACGAGCAGACGCTGATCATGACCGCCGCCCGCGCCGACCGGGTGTCCTTCGGCTGCTCCGAGCAGAGCGACTTCACCTACTTCGGCCGCGCGCTGTTCGCCGAAGCGCTGCAGGAAACCGACGATATCGTGCAGGCCTTCACGCTGGCCGCAGCAAAGGTTGCCGAACGCGAGCAGGCCGACGACTATCAGGCATCGGAACCGCAAATTTGGGCGCCGGAAGCGGTCGTCCAACGCTGGCAGGAGCTGCGGCAGCGGCGTGCCACCCAATGATCGCCACAGGAGCAAGACCATGTATTTGACGCCACAGCGCATTCTGCTTGCCGGCGCCACCGGACTCACTGGCGAGCACCTGCTCGATCGCCTGCTCAACGAACCCACCGTCGAACGCGTGCTGGCGCCCACACGCAGGCCATTGGCGGCCCATCAGCGCCTGGAAAACCCGGTCGGAGAGCTGCTGGCGTTGCTGCCAACGCTGGGCGGCGAGATCGACACGGCCTTCTGCTGCCTGGGCAGCACGCTAAAGCAGGCCGGTGGCCAGGAGGCGTTCCGCGCCATCGATCATGATCTGGTGCTGGCGTTTGCCCGCCGGGCTAAGGAGATGGGCGCGCGTCACCTGCTGGTGATCAGCTCGCTGGGGGCCAACCCGGACAGTTCGATCTTCTACCTCAAGGTCAAAGGCGAAATGGAGGCGGCATTGCAGCAGCAGGACTGGCCACAGCTGACCATCGCCCGCCCCTCTCAGCTGATCGGCCCACGCCTGGAGCCGCGGTTGAGCGAACGCATCGCGGCGCCCCTGTCGCAGCTGCTGCCGGGCAAGTACCACGGCATCGAGACCTGCACCCTCGCCCGCGCGCTGTGGCGACTGGCGCTGGAGGAAGGCGACGGCATGCGCATCGTCGAATCGGACGAGCTGCGCAAGCTGGGGAAATAACTGTCGGCGCCTCGCCAAAAGGCGCCGATTGACCACTGGATGGACGACGCTGCGGCCTCACTCTCACGATGATCATCAGTGACGTAGGGTGGATGTCGCTTTTTACATCCACCTGGCCTCGTCGGTGGATCGGTGAAGCGTGATCCACCCTACGATCCGCAAACGCGTCAGGCGTTAACGCCCCTTTCAGACCTTGATGAAATGCTCGCGGTAATGCCGCAGCTCGGCGATGGAATCACGGATGTCGTCGAGCGCCAGGTGCGTGCCGCTCTTCTTGAAGCCTTCCATGATCTGCGGCGCCCAACGTGCGGCCAGTTCCTTGAGCGTCGATACGTCCAGGTTGCGGTAGTGGAAGTAGGCCTCGAGCTTCGGCATCTGCCGGTAGAGGAAGCGTCGATCCTGGCAGATGCTGTTGCCGCAGATCGGCGACTTGCCCTTGGGCACCCACTGCTCGAGGAAGGCCAGCGTCGCTTGCTCGGCCTCGGCGGTGGAAATCCTGCTCTCACGCACGCGCTGGGTCAGGCCCGAGCCGCCGTGCTGACGGGTGTTCCACTCATCCATGCGCGCCAGTGTTTCATCGCTCTGGTGTACCGCGATCACCGGCCCCTCGGCCAGCACGTTGAGCTGACTGTCGGTGACGATGGTCGCCATCTCGATGATGACGTCGTTGTCCGGATCCAGACCGGTCATTTCCAGGTCGATCCAGATCAGGTTCTGCGGGTTCTGCATGGCGGGCTCCTTGGCTGTGCGGCGCAGTTTAGCCGCTCGTATCGACGCCGTCAGGTGTCGCGCCACCGGGGTACCAGATCAGCAGCCGCGAGCGGCGCCAGTCATTCAATTGCTGCACTTCGACCGGCTCGACCCCTGGCACCGCGAAGCTGTTGCTGATCAACCGCGCGCCGGGACGCATCTCGGCGTGCGCCTTGTCCCACAGGGCGGCCATGGGTGCCGGTGAGAGGAAGCAATAGACCACGTCGTACTCGGCGAGATCGACCCGCCACAGACTGAGCAGGCGAATATGGCAGTTGCGCCGCGGCAGGCAGCGCAGCCAGGACAGTGCGAAGGTCAGCGGCGCGGTTTCCACGCCAATGAACTGCGCCGCCGGAAAGTCCCGTGCCAGGCGCGACAGCGTGCCGGCCAGGCCGCTGCCCAGGTCGATATAGCGGAAACCCGCCGGCAGCTCGCTCAGCCGGTTGCGCAACTGGCGCTCGGCTTCACGACCGGTCAGGTAGAGCGGCACGCGCTCGGTGAAGGCATTCCAGTTCAACAGCAACAACAACGTGAATGCGCCCAGCGGCAACCAGCCCGGCACATCGAAATCACGCAGCAACGCCAGGCCAGGAACGAACATCAGATTGATCGCCAGCCACCAGGCCGACAGCCCGAGCCGGGCCCCGATCAGCGCCGCCAGACAGCCCTGCGCGACGGCCACAAGGATGAGACCGGGACGCACACCCAGCACGCCGACCAGTCCGAGCAATAGCAGCCAGACCACCAGCAGCGCCAACAGCTGGGCCAGCAACGCACGCAGGATGGGCAGGCGAGTAACGACAGAAGCAGGCATGACCGACAATCGAACGGGTGAAGGAGCGCCAGTCTAACCCTCCGGCTTCAGCGCGATACAGGCCGAAGTGGTCGGGTTGCAGCATGCTAGACTCGCTCACCAACCTCAGAGACAACCGAATTCATGGCCAAACGCCAACTCAACCGCCGGCAGAACTGGCGTATCGAGAAAATCCAGGAAGAGCGCGCCGCCCGCGCCGCGCGTCGCGAAAGTCGTGCACTCGAAGAACTCGAAGGCGGCGATCTTGGCCCGGAGCAGACCGGACTGGTCATCGCGCATTTCGGCGTGCAGGTCGAGGTAGAAGCACTGGAAGGCGAACACAGCGGGCAGGTCTTTCGCTGCCACCTGCGCGCCAACCTGCCGGCGCTGGTCACCGGCGATCGTGTGGTCTGGCGCCCGGGCAACCAGGGCATCGGCGTCATCGTTGCGCAGCTGCCGCGACATTCGGAACTCTGCCGCCCGGATACCCGTGGCCAGCTCAAGCCCGTGGCGGCGAACGTCGACCTGATCGTCATCGTCTTCGCGCCGCTACCGGAGCCCCACGCCAACCTGATCGACCGCTATCTGGTCGCCGCGGAGCACGCCGGCATCACGCCATTGCTGCTGTTGAACAAGGTCGACCTGATCGACGAGCAGAACGAAGCCGCGCTGAATCGCCTGCTGGAAGTCTATCGGAAGCTGAACTACCCGCTGCTGGAAGTCTCGGCCCACGGTGGTGGCGGCATGGAAGCGCTCAAGGCGCGGCTCGACGGCCACGTCAGCGTCTTCGTCGGGCAATCCGGGGTAGGCAAGTCTTCGCTGGTGAACAGCCTGCTGCCGGGCGTCGACACCCGCGTCGGGGCGCTGTCGGAAATGACCGGCAAGGGCACCCATACCACCACCACGGCACGTCTGTTCCACTTTCCCGGTGGCGGCGAGCTGATCGACTCCCCCGGCATCCGCGAATTCGGCTTAGGCCACGTCAGTCGCGCCGACGTCGAAGCGGGCTTCATCGAATTCCAGGATCTGCTCGGGCACTGCCGCTTCCGCGACTGCAAGCATGATCGCGAGCCCGGCTGCGCCCTGCTCCAGGCGCTGGAGGACGGGCGCATCCAGCCGCAGCGCATGAGCAGTTACCGACACATTCTCAGCAGCCTGCCAGAACCGGATTACTGATCTGGCGCTCAGCCCTCGCCGGGCTGACTGAACTGCAGCACGCCATCTTCGAAGATGTTCAACCGCTCCCGCAGTTGCTCCGGCTGTAACGGCTCCTCCCCAGCCGGCGCCGCGCCGCCAGATGGCGCGACTTCGCCTTCGGCAGCACCGGTCGAATCCGTGGCAGCGGGCTGCTCATCCTCGATCGAACGCTGCGCCTTCTTGGTCAGCACCAGAATATCGATGCGTCGGTTGACCGGATTGAGCGGGTCCTTGCGATCGAACAGCGCGGACGAGGCGTAGCCCACTACCCGCGCGATCTGATCTTCCGGGTAACCACCGATCACCAGCGTGCGGCGTGCAGCGTTGGCACGCCCGGCCGAAAGCTCCCAGTTGCCGAAGTCGCTGCGCCCCGAGAAAGGCTTGGCATCGGTGTGGCCGCTGACGCTGATTTTGTTCGGCACCGCGGCGATGGTGTCGACCAGCGCCAGCAGGATGTCTTCGAAGTAGGGCTGCAACTGGGCGCTACCGAGGGCGAACATGGGCCGGTTCTCGGCATCCATGATCTGGATGCGCAGGCCGTCCTGGGTGATTTCGAAAAGGATCTGGTCCTTGAACTTCTGCAGCTCGGGATTCTCGTCGACCTTGTTCTGCAGCTCCTGCAACAGCAGCTCGAGGCGCTCGCGCTCCAGCTGTTCGGCGAAGGTTTCCACCTGATCGCTATCGATCTGCGCTTCGCTCTGCGCCGGCTCCAACTCTGGATTGAGTGTGCGGTCCGGCGAGGGGGTTGGCGTCCCCCCCAGGTCGATGACGTGCGGGCTGGCGCTTTCGGTGAAGCCGATCGGATCCTGGAAGTAGCCGGAGATCAGTTTCTTCTGCTCTGGCGTCGCCGAACTCATCAACCACATCACCAGAAAGAACGCCATCATCGCGGTAGCAAAGTCGGCGAAGGCGATCTTCCACGCGCCGCCATGGTGGCCGCCCGCGACCTTCTTGACCCGTTTGACGATGATCGGTTGAGTGTTGTCCATGACGAGCCTTTAGCTGCCGCGCATGGCTTGCTCGAGCTCGGCAAAGCTCGGGCGATGCGCCGGATAAAGGACCTTGCGCCCGAACTCGACGGCCAGCGTCGGCGGCATGCCCGAGGCCGAAGCGACCAGCGTTGCCTTGATCGCCTCGTAGACATTCAGCTCTTCCTTGGCGTCGTGCTCCAGGGCCGCGGCCAGCGGGCCGAAGAAGCCATAGGAGGCAAGAATACCGAGGAAAGTACCGACCAGCGCCGAGCCAACCTTGTAACCGATCATCGCGTTATCCGCCTCGGCGAGGATCGACATGGTGATGACGATGCCCAGCACCGCCGCAACGATACCCATTGCTGGCAAACCGTCGGCGATTTTGCTGACTGCGTGGGAGGGATGCTCGAGCTCTTCCTTCAGGCTGTTGAGCTCCATGTCGAACAAGCCTTCGAGTTCGTGCGGCGCCATGTTGCCGGACGACATGATGCGCAGGTAATCGCAGGTGAACGCGGTCATACGCTCGTCCTGCAGGAAGCCCGGGTACTTGCTGAACAGCGGACTAGCGGCGGGATCTTCCAGGTCAGCTTCAATGGCCATCATCCCTTCACGACGACTCTTGTTGAGGATCGAGTAGAGCAGGCTGAGCACTTCCAGATAATAGGTATGGGTAAAACGGGTGCTGAACATCTTCAGCGATTTTTTGAACACCAGCATGGTGGTGCTGGCAGGGTTGGCCTGCAGAAAACCGCCCAGCGCCGCACCACCAATGATCATCACCTCGAACGGATGGATGAGCGCGCCGATCTTGCCGCCAGAGAGCACGAACCCGCCCAGCACGCTGGCGAACACGACGATAATCCCGATTATTTTGACCATAGGAGGTACGTCTAAAACCTGGTTACGAGCCGTCCGGATCAAGGGCAAATAAACGCCCAGAATCGCCACCAGACGACCTTGCGAAAGGAATGTTGGAAGAATTGTTCTGGTTATCGGAACTTTTGCGCCAGACTAAAGGCCACCCCGATGAAAAGCTAGTTCGGCCATGACCACCACACCTCCGCTGCCACGCACGATACCCGCCTGGATCAAGGCTCTCGACGATGCACCCCTTCCCGCGTTTGCCGGCGTCCACGGCAAAGTGCGACTGGCGCTGCGCGACAGCAGCAAGTCGATGCGGCAGATCGCCGAACTTATTCAGGACAGCCCCGTGCTGGCGCTGCGTTTCATCCAGGAGGCCAATCGGGGCATCGGCGACAGCCAGCCGGCCGAGAGCCTGGAGGTCGCGCTCAGCCGCATCGGCCTGCAGCGCGCCGAAGCGCTGCTGGCGCGCATTCCGGCCATGGAGGCCGCCGACATGCCGCAGCCGCTGCGGCAACTGGTATTAATCAGCCGCCACGCCAGCCAGCAGGCCAACGGACTGTTCGCCGCCCGCCTCGCACGACTGTGGCAGGACATTCACTGGGGCAGCCTGCTGTTCCTGTCTCCCGCCTGGGCGCTGATAGGCGCCTATCCGCATCTGCTCGACAGTTGGGAGCAGCGGGTACTGGTCAAGGGCGAGCCGGCCAGCAGGGTCGAGCGCGAGCTGCTCGGCGTATCCCTGCTGGAGCTGTGCCTAAGGCTTGCTGAGCATTGGCGGCTGCCAGACTGGATCATTCAGGGTTATCGCCTGCTGGGCACCGATCGGCGGCGCCTGATCAAGGCCCTGCATATTGCCCACGACAACGAGCACCCGCTGCATCAGCAGCAGATGCTCGACGCCGACCCCGACCTGCGCCGCTGGCTGACGCTGCCGAGCAACACCATCGTGCTGGCCAACGGCCTGGCACTGTCCTCGCACCATAGCTGGAGCGGCGTACACAGCCTGCGCTGGCAGCGCCTGGCCGGTTTGTATCTGCAGGTGTCGCTCGCCGATCTGCAGCAGATGGTGCACCAGCAGGCGGCGACCAGCGCCCGGGATATCGGCCGGACCGATCTCTGGCATCCGGCTCAAGGCCTGCTGTGGCCTACCGGTACCCGTTTTCAGGTGTTGCGTGCTGCGCCGGTAGCAAGCGATGCCGATCTGGCCGAATGGCGCGAGCACTGTCGCCGCCTGCTCAGCGAGCCGACGCCGTTCAGCAACGTCTTGCAGCTGACCGCTACCGCCAGCCAAGCCCTTGCCTGCGCGGGTATGCAGCGCACACTGGTGTTGCTGTTCGACCGAAAGCAGAACCGCCTGGTCGCCCAGCAATCGGCCGGCCTGCCAAGCGATGCTGCGCGACTTACCCTCACCCCCGAGCAGAGCCAGATCGTGCGCCGCCTGCTGGAAAAGCCGGCACAGCTGCGCCTGCAGCCGGCCAACATGGCACAGTTCTCGGCCTTGCTGCCCGGCAGCCTGAAAGCGCTTTTCAGCGGCGAACATCTGCTGTTGCGCTCGCTGGGCATCGACGGGCGCGTGCTGATGCTGGTGGTTTCCGACAAGAACGGCGCACCCTTCTCCGACACTACCCTGCAAACATTCGCTAAAACAACGCAGTGCATCGAGCGCGCATTGGCTACCTTCAGCAGGCGCGGGGTCTGAGCTTTTTCGCTAGACTTCGCCCCTTCTACGACTAGATGAGGGCTGCCGTGTCTGCCTTTTCCAACCTGCCGCTGGTGATCGAGCCAGCCGACCTGGCCGCACGCCTGGACGCGCCGGAGCTGATTCTGGTCGACCTGACCAGCGCCGCCCGTTATGCCGAAGGCCACCTGCCGGGCGCTCGCTTCGTCGACCCCAAACAGACCCAGCTCGGCCAGCCGCCAGCACCGGGATTGCTTCCGGATATTGCGCAACTGCAGCGATTGTTCGGCGCACTGGGTCATCGGCACGACGCGGTGTACGTGGTGTATGACGACGAAGGGGGCGGCTGGGCCGGTCGTTTCATCTGGCTGCTCGACGTGATCGGCCATCACCACTACCACTACCTCAACGGCGGGCTGCACGCCTGGCTCGGCGAGGCGCGACCGCTGACCCAGCAGATACCCGAGGCGGCGCCCGGCCTGCCGAACCTGACGATGGACCCCGCCCCAATCGCGACCCGCAGCTACATCGAAAGCCGCCTCGGCGCAGACGATCTGGTGATCTGGGACGCGCGCTCGCCGGCCGAATTCCGTGGCGAAAAACTCTTTGCCGCGCGGGGCGGCCACATACCCGGGGCAATCAACTTCGAGTGGACCGCCGCCATGGACCGCGCTCGCGACCTCCGAATCCGCGAGGACATCGCCGAGCAGTTGGAGGCACTGGGCATCGTCCCGGAAAAGGAAGTCGTAACCCACTGCCACACCCATCATCGCTCCGGCCTCACCTACCTCCTGGCCAAGGCACTCGGCTACCCGCGCGTCAAGGGCTATGCCGGCTCCTGGTCCGAATGGGGCAACCTGCCTGATACACCGGTGCAGCAATGAAAAGGACCCACATGAAAGATCGCCTGTTCATCATCAGCCAGTACGTGCTGCCCCATCACCTCATCTCCCGCCTGGCTGGCTGCCTGGCCGAGTGCCGGCTGCCGTGGGTGAAGAACACCTTCATCAAGTGGTTCGTCCGGCATTTTCAGGTCGACATGCGCGAGGCCCAGGTCGAGGAGCCCACGGCCTACGAGCACTTCAATGCCTTCTTCACCCGCGCATTGAGAGACGGTGCCCGCCCGCTGGATCAGACTCCGGGCGCCATCCTCAACCCCTGCGACGGCGCCATCAGCCAGCTGGGCCGGATAGAACAAGGCCGTATCTTCCAGGCCAAGGGCCACAGTTACAGCGCCATGGAGCTGCTTGGCGGCGATCACGAACGCGCTGCTCCGTTCATGGGCGGCGCGTTCGCCACGGTCTACCTCTCGCCCAAGGATTATCACCGCGTGCACATGCCGGTCAGCGGCACGCTGCGGGAAATGGTCTACGTGCCGGGGCGCATCTTCTCGGTCAACACGGTCACGGCGCAGGGCGTGCCGGAGCTGTTCGCGCGCAACGAGCGGGTGGTCTGCCTGTTCGATACCGAGCACGGGCCGATGGCCATGGTGCTGGTCGGCGCGATGATCGTCGCCAGCATCGAGACCGTCTGGGCCGGTCTGGTCACACCACCCAAGCGTACCTTGAAGACCTTCCGTTACGACGAAGCGGCGCGTGCGCCCATCCACCTTGAGAAAGGCGCCGAGATGGGCCGTTTCAAGCTGGGTTCGACGGTGATTCTGCTGTTCGGGCCGGAAAAGGTGCGCTGGGCTGAACAACTGGGGCCGCTGAGCCCCGTGTGCATGGGCGAAGCGCTGGGCCAGGCGACGCTCAGCCCAACCGTCGCCGACCCGCTCGAAGCCCTCTGATTCCCGCCCCAGCGACGTTCGGCAGCCCATAACTGCCGAACGTCGGCTAATATCATGAAGCCATCATTCAGTCCTGCCCGCTGCGGCAGATATTGATAGAGTTCTCATTAATTATGTCCTGACCGCCGCGGAGCCAACCGTTTGGATAGACAGAGCCATCATCTGCTGTTGCGCGTACCAGCGCCCACCCGGCAGACCCTGTCCTTCTGCGACGCCAGCGTGCGCGGCGTAACCGGCTGGCTCGCCGGCTTGCCGAAAGCCAACATAGGCGAAACCGCGCGCCAGCTTTACCAGGCGCTGATCGAACTCAACCAACTGCGCATCGCCACGGAAACCCGCCTGCAGATGTTGGAACTGCTGCGGCCGGACGTGCATTTCGTCTGCAACCAGCTGGAAAAGCACTTCGTCAACCAGCCCATCGTGCTCAGCGAGCGACCACGCAAAGTCGCCGGTCTCTGCCAGGCGCTGCAGAATCACCTCGCGGTTGGCTACAAGCTGATCGTGGTGCGTGTGGTTTCCCAACCCGAGCGCGATCGTCACCAACTGTTGTCGATCGCGCTGCAACGCGCCATTCACAGCCTCGGCGCGTTGCTGATCCGCTCCACCCAGCTCTACAGCCCGGCTGCTGCCGGGTTGTGGCTCGAACTGCACCAGCTCTATCAGCTGGCAGTCGAGCATGGCACCGAGCGCCTGCTGCTGCGCGATCCGCTGGCGCGATACTCCAAGGATCTCACCGCTGAGCAGAGCTACCTCGCAGCGCTGCTGCTCGGTTGCGCGCGCTGCAATCAGTTGCGTCAGCAGAGCATCGTCAAGCTGGCCGCAGCACTGGAGGCCTGGGGCGCCATGGCGCAGATCCAGGCAGCCAGCGCCGCCAGCAGCCTTTTCCTCCTGTCTCCGCTGGTGGACGGGCCGCCGCGCTACCGTTCGCTGTTTCCCGACAGAAACCAGCAGAACCTGCTCGGCATCGATACCCGGATGCTGGTCGGCATGATCGATGAGCATCTGCGCCTGGCGCCCGACAACCGCCGGCTGAGCCGTCTGCCAGCCGCCGCAGGACTGGACGACGATCTGCTGCGCCACCTGAACTCGGCCTGGGGCGCCATCTCCGAACGAACCTTCCAGCGCACTCCGGCAAAGGGCACGCTGGCGCTGTGCATCGGCATGACCGCGCTGCACTATCAACTCGCCGGTCAGCGCGCCTTCAACGAAGTGCTCGAACTGCCCGGCACCTCGAATCGAGCCGTGTTCAAGCTGCACAACGGCGCCGCGGATGTCTGGGCCAACGCATTCGATGCACAGAGCACCAGCATCGAACGCCTGCCGGACAGCGACCACATCGAGTTCGTCAGACCCGATGTTTCACGCGCAGCGCCAGCGACCAGAGCAGCCGCGTCTGCATCGACGAAAGGTAAGTCCACCAGCAACGAAGATCATCCTATCTATCAGGTCCAGCTGGTGGACCATAGCCCCGGCGGTTACTGCCTGGCCTGGGAAGGCGAGGTGCCCAGCCTGCTGCAGACCGGCGAGCTGTTGGGACTGCGCGAAGACACCGGGCAAACCTGGAGCGTCGCCGTGGTGCGTTGGATTCGCCAGGTACGCGGCGGCAGCACGCAGCTGGGCATCGAACTGATCGCACCGCAGGCCAAGCCCTGTGGTCTGCGCCTGCTGCGCAAGGTCGACCAGGGTAGTGAGTACCTGCGCGCCCTGCTGTTGCCGGAGATCGCCGCGATCTCCCAGCCGGCAACGCTGATCGCGCCACGCCTGCCTTTCCAGGAGGGGCACAAGGTTCAGATCAACCGTAACGGCGAGGAAGAACGCGCCGTGCTGAACCAACGCCGTGCGGCTACCGGCAACTACAATCAGTTCGAATACCGCTCCCTGGGACAGGTCGCACCGGAGCGAGAGACGCCTGTCACAGGCTGGAAAACCCACACTGCGGGCGGGGATGAAGATTTTGACTCACTCTGGAAGTCGCTGTAGATTGCCGACTCTCGCATTCCTGCCTGCCCGCGCCGCTTTGGCGCGCACTTAAGCTGTTGCCATGGCCCTGCAAAAGAAAACCATCCGCCTGCTGATTCTCGAAGACTCGCAGAACGAGGCCGAACGTCTGGTCAGCCTCTTCCGCAATGCCGGACAGGCGACCCGGGTGCATCGGCTGACCTCCAGCGACGATCTGGCCGAAGCCCTGAAACAGACCTGGGATCTGCTGATCAATGCACCGCAGAGCGAGAATCTCGACCCCAGCGAGGCAATCAGCGCCATTCGCCGGCAGGCCAAGGACATCCCGATCCTCCAGCTAACCGCAGGCAACGACGCCGAAGCAATCACCGAAGCGCTGATGCTCGGTGCCCAGGATGCCCTGCCGCAGGGCGAGGACGAGTGGCTGCTGCTAGTGGCCAATCGCGAACTGGCCAATCTCGAAGAGCGCCGCGCGCGCCGTTCAGCCGAAGTGGCCCTGCGTGAAGCGGAAAAGCGCTGCCAGCTCTTGCTCGACAGTTCGGTGGACGCCATTGCCTACGTGCACGACGGCATGCACATCTACGCCAACCGCGCCTACCTCGAACTGTTCGGCTACGACGACGTGGAGGATCTGGAAGGCATGCCGATGATCGATCTGATCAGCGGCACCGACCAGAGCCGTTTCAAGACCTTCCTGAAGAACTACCAGAGCATGGAAGGCAGCGCCGAACTGGCCTGTGGCGGCGTGCGCGCCGATGGCGACACGCTCAAGACACGCATGCACTTCTCGCCGGCGGCCTATGACGGCGAGCCCTGCATTCAGGTGGTGATCCGCGCCGAGAACGACAGTGCCGAACTGCAGAAGCTGCGCGAGATCAGCAGCCAGGACCCGGTAACCGGCCTGCTCAACCGCAACAGCTTCCTCGAAGTGATTGACGCCGCGGTAGAGCGCGCGATCAATGCCGGTCAGCCCGCCAGCCTCGCCTACATTCGCGTCGATCGCTTCGCCGCGCTGCAGGCAGACATCGGCCTGACCGACTCCGACCAGCTGCTCAACCAGCTCGCCACCCTGTTTCGGGGCCACTTCCCCGGCGAAGCCCAGCTGGCTCGCTTCGCCGATGACGTATTTGCGGTCCTGCAACCCGGCGTCATTCCGCAGCAGGCCGAACCGGAGCTGCGCAAGCTGCTGACCAAGGTCGAAGGCCAACTGCTCGATGTCGGCGGTCGCACGGTGCAAACCACCCTCAGCATCGGCGTTGCCGGCCTCGACGAGAAGACCGCCAAGGCTCAAGACGCGATCGAGCGCGCGCACCGCTGTGCCGATGAGCTGAGCGACGGCAATGCGCTGAAGCTCTACAACCCGGCCGACGAACTGGCGGCAGCAGCCAACCGCGGCGACATCGTCGCGATGCTCAAGCAGGCGCTGGAAAGCAACAGCTTCCGCCTGCTGTTCCAGCCGATCATCAGCCTGCGCGGCGACAGCTTCGAGCATTACGAAGTGCTGCTGCGGCTACTCGATCCGCAGGGCGTGGAGGTCCCGCCGAACGAGTTCCTCAGTACCGCGGCCGACGCCGGCCTGGCTGCCAAGATCGACCGCTGGGTCATTCTCAATTCCATCAAACTGCTCGCCGAGCACCGCGCCAAGGGCCATCGCACGCGACTGTTCCTGCACCTGTCCGCCGCCAGTATCCAGGACCCCAGCCTGCTGCCCTGGCTCGGCGTCGTGCTCAAGGCTTCGCGTCTGCCAGGCGATTCGCTGGCCTTCGAGTTCGGTGAAGCCGATGCCGTGGCCTATCTCAAACCGGCCAAGGCGCTGGCCCAGGGACTCAACGGCCTCGGATGCCGCACCGCGCTCGCCCAGTTCGGCTGCGTGCTCAACCCATTCAATACGCTCAAGCATCTGGATGCCGAGTTCATCAAGGTCGATGGCTCCTACACCCAGGATCTGACCCGCCAGGAAAATCAGGAAGCGCTCAAGGCCCTGCTCGCCGAACTGCACGAGCAGCAGAAGCAGAGCATCGTGCCGTTCGTCGAAAGCGCGACCGTACTCGCTACGCTGTGGCAAGCCGGCGTCAGCTACATCCAGGGCCATTATCTGCAGGGCCCGAGCCAGTCGATGGACTACGACTTCGCCTCCGACGAGGAGTGATGCGCCGCCGGGCTGGCAGCCTACCGCCAGCCCGAACGCCACCAGACAATCCACCTCAGCTTGACTACGATCACTGGCCAGCCGCAGCGCTGAGCTAGAGTGTCCGGACGCCTTCAACTCGAAGAGGAGCCGCACCATGGTCATGATGAAAGCTGCCGTGTTCGTCGAACCGGGCCGCATCGAACTGCAGGACAAGCCCATCCCCGAGATCGGCCCCAACGATGCCCTGCTACGTATCACCACAACCACGATCTGCGGCACCGACGTGCACATTCTCAAGGGTGAGTATCCGGTCGCGCCCGGCCTGACCATCGGCCACGAGCCGGTAGGCGTCATCGAAAAGCTGGGCAGCAACGTCAAGGGCTACCAGGAAGGTCAGCGCGTCATCGCCGGCGCCATCTGCCCGAGCTTCACCTCCTACGCCTGTCAGGACGGCCTCCCCTCGCAGGACGGCGGCTGCTCCTGCCATGGTTACAAGCCCATGGGCGGCTGGCGTTTCGGCAACAGCATCGACGGCACCCAGGCCGAGTACGTACTGGTACCCGACGCCATGGCCAACCTGGCGCCCGTACCGGACGGCCTGACCGACGAACAGGTGCTGATGTGCCCGGACATCATGTCCACCGGGTTCGCCGGCGCCGAGGCGGCCAATATCAAGATCGGCGACATCGTGGTGATCTTCGCCCAGGGGCCCATCGGCCTCTGTGCCACCGCTGGCGCCAGGCTCCGCGGTGCGGGCACCATCATCGCAGTGGACGGTGTGGATGCGCGGCTGGATATCGCCCGGAAGATGGGTGCGGACGTGACGCTCAACTTCCGCAATGTCGATGTGGTGGAAGAGGTTCTCAAGCTAACCGGCGGCCGCGGCGTCGACGCCTCCATCGAGGCGCTGGGCCTGCAATCGACGTTCGAGAGCGCATTGCGAGTACTCAAGCCGGGCGGAACGCTGTCCAGCCTGGGTGTCTATTCCAGTGATCTGACCATTCCGCTCGGCGCTTTCCATGCGGGGCTTGGCGACAACAAGATCGTCACGTCGCTCTGCCCGGGCGGCAAGGAGCGCATGCGCCGACTGCTCAATGTGGTCGCCTCGGGCCGGGTCGATCTCGGCCTGCTGGTCACCCATCAATATGCGCTGGACGACATCACCGACGCCTACGACCTGTTTGCCAATCAGCGCGATGGCGTGCTGAAGGTGGCGATCAAACCCTGAAGGCACTGCAAGGCATGAGTGACAAAACTAGAGCCCCGGATCGATTGATCCGGGGCTTTGCGTTGTTCGAGCCTGCAGCCGCGCTTTATTCCGTGCCGTCGCGATCGCGGAAACCCAGCAGGTAGAGAATCCCGTCCAGGCCCAGGGTTGAAATCGCCTGCTTGGCCGACTGCTTGACCAGCGGTTTGGCGCGGAAGGCAACGCCCAGGCCGGCCAAACCAAGCATCGGCAGGTCGTTGGCACCATCACCCACGGCGATGGTCTGCTCCAGACACAGCCCTTCCTGCTCGGCCAGCTGGCGCAGCAGATCGGCCTTGCGCTGGGCATCGACGATCGGCTCGACCGCCACGCCGGTGACCTTGCCGTTCTCGATCTGCAATTCATTGGCGAACACGTAGTCGATGCCGAGCTTGGCCTGCAGCTGCTTGGCGAAATAGCTGAAGCCGCCGGACAGGATCGCTGTCTTGTAGCCCAGGCGCTTGAGTTCGGCGAACAGCACTTCGGCACCCTCGGTCAGGCGCAGGCTGGCACCGATGTCCGCTAGCACGTCTTCCGACAAGCCTTCCAGCAGCGCCAGGCGCTCCTTGAAGCTGGCGCGGAAATCCAGCTCGCCGCGCATCGCCCGCTCGGTGATCTCCGATACCTGCTCGCCAACACCGGCGGCCTTGGCCAGCTCGTCGATGACCTCGGCCTCGATCAGCGTCGAGTCCATGTCGAACACAGCCAGCCGGCGGTTGCGCCGGTAGACCGAATCGCGCTGGAAGGCGATATCGACATTGAGCTCCTGCGCCACGCTGAGAAACTCGGCGCGCAGCGCCGCAGTATCGGCCGGCTCGCCGCGCACCGAAAACTCGATGCAGCCCTTGCCCAGTTCTTCAGGCATGTCCAGCGGCATACGTCCGGACAGGCGGTCGATATGGTCGATATTGAGCCCGTACTTCGCCGTGATCGAGCTGACCCGCTGCAATTGCTCGGCGGTGACCTTGCGCGTCAGCAGAGTGACGATGTGCCGGGACTTGCCCTGCCCGGCCACCCAGTGCTGGTAGTCGGCCTCGGCCACCGGGGTGAAGCGCACCTGCTGGTCATGCTTGTAGCCCATGAACAGGACGTCCTTGAGTACCGACGAGGCGCGCTCGTTATCCGGAATCTCGATCAGGATGCCGAACGACAGCGTGTCATGGATCACCGCCTGGCCGATGTCGAGAATGTTCACGCCACCCTGGGCGAGCACGCCGGTGATGGCCGCGGTGAGGCCCGGTCGATCTTCACCGGTGATATTGATCAGGACGATTTCGCGCAAGGCGCAGCTCCCATGGCAGGCAACGAAGGCGGGCATTCTACATCAGCTGACCAGCGCGCTGGACAGGCCCCGCGGCAGGCACATCGCGCTCCACCACGATGACCCTGGACGCAATTCGTCAGCTTACCGTCGCAGACCTTCAGCGCCCCCCGTGCTTTCCGTATACTGCTCGGCAATTTCCCGACGAGAAGAGCCGCGCTCTGTGAACCGGCCCGCATCTGTAAAGCCAGACAACTTCTTCCTCATGCTCTATCGCGCAGTACGCCAGCATCGCGTGCCGCTGGTGTTGCGTATTGCCAGCCATACGCTGCTGCTGGTGGCGCTGGCGCTGATCATCTACGCGTGGGTGATCGGCATGCAGTTCAAGCATGCCATGGAGCAGCAGGCCGATGCCCTCGGCCAGAGCCTGGTCACCCAGACGGCCGCCTCGGCCACCGATCTGCTGGTGGCCAACGACATCCTCAGCCTCAACGTGCTGCTGAGCAATCTGGTGAAGAATCCACTGGTCGCTCACGCAGCGATCTACAGCGTGGACAATCGCGTGCTCGCCGAGTCCGGAACCCGGCCTCAGCAGGGCCTGCTCGGGGACGATAGCGGGCTTTATTCGACACCAATCAGCTTTCAGGAAGTGATTGCCGGGCATCTGCGCGTGAGCCTGGACATGCAGCAGTTTCAGCAGCCGATGACCATCAGCCTGCAGAGCATGGGACTGCTCAGTCTGATCCTGCTGGCGTTGACGCTGATGCTTAGCCTGCGCCTGGGCCGGCAATTGGCGACGCCCTTGATGCAGCTGCGCCTGTGGCTGCGCGACCCGGACGACCCCGCCCCGGGTGCCGGACGGCAGGACGAGATTGGCGACCTTGCGCGCCAACTGCAGTCACGCCTGGTGCCGGAGAAGCCCGAGGCGGAGCTTGACCTGAGCGATGCGCTGGACGACGACTATTTCGACCAGAGTGACGACCACGGCATTGACTCACGATCCCCCGCAGCGCAACCGGAGCGCTTCGATATCGAGCTGGACGACGAGTCACATCGCCCACGCGGCTTTTCCGCGAACGCTGATGACGACGTGCAGCAGCTGGACGACGACGTCCCGTTCGAGCTCCCGTCACTGGATAACCCGAGCGTACAACCTCCTACCCCGCCGCAACCTACCCGCAGCGCCGTGCTGGCCATCCAGCTCGGCGGGCAGGAACAATTGCGCCGCTTGCCGCGGCCGCGCCTGACCGAACTGCTGCAACGCTATCGAGACTGCCTGCAACAAGCCGCGACGCTATACCAGGCCGAGCTGCACACGCTCAACGATGGCAGCAGCCTGATGTTGTTTCATAGCCAGGACGATGAGCAGAACTACCTCACCCACGCGATCTGCTGCGGCGAACTGATGCGTGCGCTGGGCCATGCCTTGCAGATCGACGTCGCCGACAGCGGCATCACGCTGCAACTTCAGCTCGCCCTGACCCAGGGCGATGGCCTGTTCGACCTGAGCCAGGGCGACCTGCTGCTCAGCCAGCCGGCGCAGGCTGCGCTGGATATGTCGCTGCACAGCCGCAACCTGCTGCTGGTAGAGGGCAGCATCAGCGAGGACCGGCTGATTCAGCAGCGGGCGCGTATCCGCCCCATTGCCAGCCCGGAAGGCGCCTGCTGCGTCGAGCGCCTGCTGGACCCATACCCCTCGTTGCTGGAACGCCAGCTGACGCGCATGCACGAACTACGCAGCCGCACCCACTGACGCAAGCCATACGGTCGCTATCAAACGACCGTTGGCCTTTGGTCGAGCCCGCAGTCGCAACCAGCCCGAGAAAACGAAAAAGCCCGACCAGGTCACTGGCCGGGCTTTTCAATGCGCTGGCTGCAACAGCAGCCGCGACAGGGTCAGAAGCGGAACACTTCCATATCGGTACGAATGGGTTCGGCGGCCGGGATGCGCGGTGCCGGCGCCTCGGCAGACTTGCTTACCTGTGGTTTGACAGGGGCAACCTTGGGTGCGGTCTTGGCTACCAGGGTAGGTTCGACCGCATCGGCGACCATCTCGCTCAGGCGCTGCAGCAGAACGCTCTGCGCCCGCACCTGGTCGCTCGCGCTGCCTTGGTGCTCCTCCTGCAGGCGCACCAGTCGACTGCCCAGGTGCTTGCCCGCCTTGTCGCGCAGACGCCATTGCGCCTCGAGTACCGCCGGGAATTCGGGGCCGGAATCAAGGCGCGTGATGGACAGCTCGATCTGCACTTCTGGCGTAAAGCCTTCGTCGGCCGGGCCAAGCACCAGGCTCTGCGTATCCAGACGCCAGGCCAGCTGGCGCAGCAACACCTGCTCGACGTCGGCCTTCAGGCTGCCCGCCCAATGGGCGCGCTGACCGTCGACGGCCAGGCTGCCGTCAGCCAGACGCTGAAGCAAGGCGTCACGCTGCAGATAATCGGCAAGCGTCACCGGTGCCAGCAGCACGGCGGCGCCATCGGTTCGCTCAGGCACTTCAGTCGTACCGCTGTCCAGTCGGTACATTGGCGCAGGCTGCAGGCCGATGCAGCCTGTCAGCCCCATGCTGGCCAGCAACAAAACAGTCGGAACACGCAGCAAATTCTTCATTACCGTCATAACACCAGAGTTCAGGCCGCTCGCGATCATCAGATCGCCAATGCCTCGTGCATATGTCTCGTCGGACAATCGACTCCGCCGACGCGAAAGAAAGCACCGGGCAACATGCCGCAGGCTGGAAAGGCCGCTATCTTCCGTGAAAGCGGCCTTCGATTCCAGCGCCAATACGTTTGGTCATGCTTCGACCAGCAAGCCTTCGACGCGTTGGAAGCCTCGTGGCAGCTTGTTGCCGCGCCTGCCACGCTCGCCTTTGTAGTGCTCCAGATCCTCGGCCTTGAGCGACAGCGTGCGCTTGCCCGCCTGCAACACCAGTGTCGCACCGTTCGGCAACACAGCGAGATCGACCAGATACTCCTCGCGGCTCGCGACCCGCTCGCCGGGGATGCCGATGATCTTGTTGCCCTTGCCCTTGCCCAGCTGCGGCAGATCCCGCACCGGGAACACCAGTAGACGGCCCTCGGTCGTCACTGCAGCCAGCCAATCCTCCTCGCGACTGGCCAGCGGCCGCGGCGCGACGACCTTGGCGCCTTTCGGCAGCGAGAGCAGCGCCTTGCCCGCCTTGTTCTTGGCCTGCAGGTCTTCGCCCTTGACCACGAAACCGTAGCCGGCGTCCGAGGCGATCACATAGAGCGCCTCATCATCGGGCAGCATCACGCATTCGAAACTCGCGCCCGGCGGTGGCGTCAGCCGGCCGGTGAGCGGCTCGCCCTGGCCTCGCGCCGAAGGCAGCGAGTGCGCCGCCAGCGAATAGCTGCGCCCAGTGGAGTCGATGAACACCGCATATTGATTCGAGCGCCCGGCCGCAGCTGCCTTGAAGCCATCTCCGGCCTTGTAGGACAGCCCGCTGGCATCGACATCATGGCCCTTGGCGCAGCGCGCCCAGCCTTTATCGGAGATCACCACGGTCACCGGCTCGGACGGCAGCAGCTCGTTTTCCGACAGCGCCCGCGCCTCGGCACGCTCGACGATCGGCGAGCGGCGATCGTCGCCGTAGGTTTCCGCGTCCTCGATCAGCTCCTTGCGCACCAGTTTCTTCAGCTTGGTTTCACTACCCAGCAGCGCCAGCAGCTTCTCGCGCTCCTTGGCCAGCTCGTCCTGCTCGCCGCGGATCTTCATCTCTTCCAGCCGCGCCAGCTGACGCAGGCGGGTGTCGAGGATGTAGTCGGCCTGCAGCTCGGAAAGCTCGAAGCGCGCCATCAGCACCGGCTTGGGCTGATCTTCGGTACGGATGATATGGATCACTTCATCCAGATTGAGGAAGGCCACCAGCAAGCCTTCCAACAGGTGCAGACGCCTCTCGACCTTGTCCAGGCGGAACTGCAGGCGACGGCGTACCGTACCGATGCGATAGGTCAGCCACTCGCTGAGCAGGGTACGCAGGTTCTTCACCTGTGGGCGGCCATCGAGCCCGATCACGTTGGTGTTGACCCGGTAGCTGGACTCCAGATCGGTGGTGGCGAACAGGTGCTGCATCAGCGCTTCGACATCGACCCGGTTGGAGCGCGGGATGATAACGATGCGACAGGGGTTCTCATGATCCGACTCATCGCGCAGGTCGGCGACCATCGGCAGCTTCTTGGCCTGCATCTGCCCGGCGATCTGCTCGAGCACCTTGGAGCCGGACACCTGGTGCGGCAGCGCGGTGACCACGACGTCGCCGTCTTCGACACGGTAGACGGCCCGCATGCGAACGGAACCTCGACCTGTCTCATAGATCTTCAGCAGGTCCGCACGCGGCGTGATGATCTCCGCCTCGGTCGGGAAATCCGGCCCCAGCACATGCTCGCAGAGCTGCTCGACACTGGCGCTCGGCTCGTCAAGCAGACGTATGCAGGCGCTCGCCACTTCACGCAGGTTGTGCGGCGGCACATCGGTGGCCATGCCCACGGCGATGCCGGTGGTGCCGTTGAGCAAAAGGTTGGGCAGGCGCGCCGGTAGCGTTGCCGGCTCGTCGAGGGTGCCATCGAAGTTCGGCACCCACTCCACCGTGCCCTGCCCCAGCTCGCTGAGCAGCACCTCGGAATAACGCGACAGCCGGGCCTCGGTGTAACGCATGGCGGCGAAGGACTTGGGATCGTCCGGCGCCCCCCAGTTGCCCTGACCATCGACCAGCGTGTAGCGATAGCTGAACGGCTGCGCCATCAGCACCATGGCTTCGTAGCAGGCACTGTCGCCATGCGGATGAAACTTGCCGAGCACGTCACCGACGGTACGTGCGGACTTCTTGTGCTTGGCGTCGGCGCCCAGGCCGAGTTCGCTCATGGCATAGATGATGCGCCGCTGCACCGGCTTCAAACCGTCGCCGATATGCGGCAGTGCGCGATCCATGATCACGTACATGGAGTAGTTGAGGTAGGCCTGCTCGGTGAAATCGGCGAGGGAGCGACGCTCCACGCCGTCCAGGCTCAGGTCGAGGGATTCGCTCATCAGCAATTTTCTTCAGCAAAGGATGGATGACTCACGGCTGGTTGCTCGCCGAACTTGAGCAAGTTGCCGTGGGCGTCGATGACATAAAGTTCTTGCATGCCCCAGGGCTGCATAACGGGCGCGTCCAGGACCAGGCCACGCTGACAGAACTCCCGGTACAGCGCCTGGCAATCGCCGGTACGTATGTAGCAGGAGGTGTTCTCGGCAACGTGGCGCTCAGTGCAAAGCCAGAAATGCAGCTGCGCACCGTCGCGCTCCACGATCAGGTAGTCAGTGGCCTGCAGCACGACCTGGAAACCCAGATAGGTCGTGTAGAAGCCGCGGCTTTCATCGAGATTCAACGATGCCAGGACAGGCACCGTGGACTGTATGAGCGCCCTCATCGGTCTTGCCCCTGAGGTAGTTGCTGGCGCAGCACCAGGGTGCCAGCGCGCTGGGTGAATTCAAGCTGCTTCAGTGCGCTCATACCGAGCAGAACCTGTTCGCTGCGAAAGCCGGGGGCGACGATAGCGCGCACGTCGTGCAGGCGGATGTCACCCAGACCGAGGCTCGACAGCACGGTGCGATAACCGGTGGTCTGGCCGTTGGCGGTGTGCAGCATCACCGGCGCGCCGCGCTCCAGTCCCAGCCGTTCGGCCAGCTCGGCCGGCACCGCGACATCGGTAGCACCGGTATCCAGCAGAAAAGTGACCGGCTCACCATTGATCCGCCCACTGGCAACGAAATGGCCTTGCACATTGCCGGCCAGCTGCACTTCGATCTGCTCGCCCTGCAGCTGGGAAACTGGCTGCCGATTGGGGTTGAGCCGATCCTCCTCCCAAGCGGCGAAAAAGCGGGTGGCCAGGAACAGTCCGACGCCCCAGGCGAGCACCAGCATCACGCGCCCGGCACGCCGCCCGGCGGTCTGGCTCACGGCTTCGCACCCCAGCCGCCATCAGGCGCGGCAAAACGCCAGACGATCGGGCGCTTTTCGCCATCGCCACGGGCCTTGCCGTTGTTGTCGACCCCGATCCACGCGCCTTCGGCATCGATCCACAGCGCCTCGGCGTTGCCAAAGGGCTCAGCGTAGCGGCGATCCTCGATCAAGGCCTCCTCGGCGAATGACCAGCAACGCTCCACCGCGCCAGTGGCCGGGTTGCGACGACAGACGCGATAGGCCGAGGGCTCCAGCACAAAAAGCTTGTCGGCGAAGAACGCCACCGCCGAGAAGCTCTTTGGCAGCGGCGCATCGCCCAGCGCAGCGGGCGGCAGCTGATCGCCCCCCTCGGCCATCAGCACGCAACCGCCCGTGCACTGCCAGCTGCTCTGCTGACGATGCAGCACCAGAAGACCGCGGCGCTCGCGTTCGGCCGCAAGCCACATGCGCTCGGCCTTCGGATCGACGGCGATCCCTTCGAACAGCGCGTTGAAGTGCCAGAGCATGCCGCTGGCCCGCGCCTGTCGTACCAGCGTATCAGGCAGGCGCAGCCATTCTGCCGTACCCGCTGGGCTGACCCGCAGCACGCCGGCATGGGCCTCACTGACCACGTAGCGGTTGCCCAGGCTGTCACAACTCAGACCTTCGAAATCCAGCTGACCACCCCGCACCTGGCCACTGACCCAGGCGCGCATGCGCATGCCCCAGGGCAAGCCGCTGTCCGGTGGCGGGGCCGCCTCGAAACGCTCGGGCTCCGCCTGCCAGGGCGAGACGCTGGTATCCAGACGATAGAGAACGTCGTCCTCGCGATCGGAAACGGCCCACAAGGCATCGCCGCACCAGGCCATTCCGGACAGGTTGCCACCGGTTATTCCGGCCACCGGGTGCTCGCCGAGCAATTTCAGTTCGGGCGCCGGCTCGCTGGCCCAGAGCGGTGCCGAAGCCAGACTCAGCAACGCCAGCCAACGGCGGATCAAACCAGCACCTCGGCCAGATTGCCCTTGGACTCGAGCCAGCTCTTGCGGTCGCCGGCGCGCTTCTTGGCCAGCAGCATGTCCATGATCTCGCGGGTGCCCTCGAAATCATCCAGGGTCAGCTGTACCAGTCGACGCGTGTTGGGGTCCATGGTGGTCTCGCGCAGTTGCGGCGGATTCATCTCACCGAGGCCCTTGAATCGGGTGACCTGAGGCTTGCCGCGGCGCTTCTCGGCGACCAGGCGCTCGAGGATGCCGTCGCGCTCGGCCTCGTCCAGCGCGTAGAAGATGTCCTTGCCCAGGTCGATGCGATACAGCGGCGGCATGGCGACATAGACATGGCCGGCCTCGACCAGAGGGCGGAAATGCTGAACGAACAGGGCGCAAAGCAACGTGGCGATGTGCAGGCCGTCTGAGTCGGCGTCGGCGAGGATGCAGATCTTGCCGTAACGCAGCTGGCCCAGATCGGCCGCGCCCGGATCGACGCCGATGGCGACGGCGATGTCGTGGACTTCCTGACTGGCCAGCACTTCGCCGCCGTCGACTTCCCAGGTGTTCAGGATCTTGCCGCGCAGCGGCATGATCGCCTGGAACTCCTTGTCCCGCGCCTGCTTGGCCGAGCCGCCGGCCGAGTCACCCTCGACCAGGAACAGCTCGGCGCGCATCGGGTCCTGCCCGGCGCAGTCGGCCAGCTTGCCCGGCAGCGCCGGGCCCTGGGTGATCTTCTTGCGTTCGACCTTCTTGCCGGCCTTGAGGCGACGCCCGGCGTTGCTGATCGCCAGCTCGGCCAGTTGCATGCCCAGCTCCGGGTGGGCATTGAGCCAGAGGCTGAAGGCATCCTTGACCACACCGGAGACGAATGCCGCGGCCTCGCGGGACGACAGGCGCTCCTTGGTCTGCCCGGAGAACTGCGGCTCCTGCATCTTCATCGAGAGGACGAAGGCGATGCGCTCCCAGATGTCTTCCGGAGCCAGCTTCAGCCCGCGCGGCAGCAGGTTGCGGAATTCGCAGAACTCGCGCATGGCATCCAGCAGGCCCTGGCGCAAGCCGTTGACATGGGTGCCGCCCTGGGCCGTTGGAATCAGGTTGACGTAGCTCTCCTGGACACTCTCGCCACCTTCCGGCAGCCACAGCAGCGCCCAGTCCACCGCCTCGGTGTTGCCCGCCAGGGTGCCGACGAACGGCTCATCGGGCAGGCGCAGGTAATCGCTGACCGAGTCGACCAGGTACGAACGCAGGCCGTCCTCGTAGTGCCACTCGACCTTCTCGCCGCTGCCCTTGTCCTCGAAGCTGACGCTCAGCCCCGGGCAGAGCACGGCCTTCGCCTTAAGCACATGCTTGAGGCGGCTGATGGAGAATTTGGGGGAATCGAAGTATTTCGGATCGGCCCAGAAGCGCACGCTGGTACCGGTGTTGCGCTTGCCGACGCTGCCGATGACTTCCAGGTCAGTGGCCTTGAAGCCATCGGCGAAGCTCATGCGGTATTCGCTGCCGTCGCGCTTGACGGTCACTTCGACCCGCGTCGACAGGGCGTTGACCACCGAGATGCCGACCCCGTGCAGACCACCGGAGAACTGGTAGTTCTTGTTGGAGAACTTGCCGCCGGCGTGAAGCTTGGTGAGGATCAGCTCGACGCCCGGCACGCCCTCTTCCGGGTGGATGTCCACCGGCATGCCACGGCCGTCGTCGATCACTTCCAGCGAATTGTCTTGATGCAGGATCACCTGAACCGAGCGGGCATGGCCGGCGAGGGCTTCGTCGACGCTGTTGTCGATGACTTCCTGGGCCAGGTGGTTGGGCCGCGAGGTATCGGTGTACATGCCCGGGCGCTTGCGCACCGGGTCGAGGCCGGAAAGAACCTCGATGGCTTCTGCGGTATAAGACATCTGTCTGGCACTGTCCTTATGTTCTGAATGAATCAGCCCTTGCGGGCAGCGAAAGTCTGCGCAAAGCCGGAATGAAATGGCCGGTCCGCGTTCGCGAAACCACCCTGACCGCCGATCAGCCGCGCTAACGTTGCGCCGCGCATCAGCATCCCTTCAGAGCCGATCAAGCCATGCCTGCGGCTCGAAGCCGGCAAAGGCCAGCAGCGCCGGCAGACGCTCGGCAAATCCCTGAAAGCCATGGTCGCCACCGGCCTGAATGCGCAGCGCACAGCCACGATAGAACTGCGCGGCGTCACGGTAATCCAGCGTCTCGTCGCCCGTCTGCAGCCAGATCTGATAGCGCTCGGCATCCTGTGGTGGCGCGGTTTCCAGTTCCGCCAAGGCGGTTACATGATCGTCGGTGAGGTCCCAGACTTCCCCGCTATACAGATTGGTCTGCGGCCCAAGATAACCGTCGAACCGGCGGTGCGGTGTCACGGCCGGATTGATGAGCAATGCCTTGAGGCCATGGCGCTCGGCGAGGTGCGTCGCATAGTAGCCGCCAAGCGAGCTGCCGACCAGCAACGGCCGGCCGAGCTCGGCCAGGCATGCTTCGAGTTGGGCGATGGCCTGACGCGGATGATGGTGCAGCGCGGGGACCCGCAAGCGTTCGGCCATGCCCAGTTTCTCCAGCGCAGCGGACAACTGGCTGGCCTTCTGCGAGACCGGTGAGCTGTTGAGACCGTGGATATAGAGAATCGAAGGTGAATAGCTGGACATGGATACAGTTCGTAGGAAAACCGCAAGGCTACAAGGCACCTGCCGCCGTCTGCAAGCAGGCCGGCGGCATGATGGGTGGGCTCGGGGTATCTGCTGGCAAGTACCGCCAGCGCGTGTCACTGCGCGCAGAGCCGCGTTAGTAGCCCTTGACGCTGTAGTCGATCTCGAACTCGATACCGCTGACCCGGGAAACTCCGGTTTCCAGCTGCCCATCGGCATATAGCCGCAGCCAGCGATAACCCGGCGCGACGTTGTCGACCTGAAAGTCTTCGCTCTGCGGGGCGAACTGCACGCCGGTCGATGGCGACGCCAGCAGGCGTACGTCGTTACGCCAGCTATCGAACTCCTGGTGGATATGACCCCAGAGCAATGCACGCACGTTGCTGTGACGATCCAGCACCTCGAACAGGGCGTCAGGATTGCGCAGCCCGATGCTATCCATCCAGCGGCTGCCGATGAACACCGGATGATGGTGCAGACAGATCAGGTGGTGATGGTCCGGCGCCTCACTCAGTGCACGCTCGAGCAGTTCCAGCTGATCGTTGCGCAGCATGCCGAACACCGAGCCCGCCACCAGCGTATCGAGCATCACCACACGCCAGCCGCCGATCTCCAGCACCGGTTCCATCAGTGCACTGCCACGGCAGGCCTCACGCATTGCTGCCAGCTCGTCGTGGTTCCCCGGACACCAGCGCGCTGGTGCTTCGATGCGTTCGGCAAGCCGGCGGAACCGCTGGTAGGACGCTACCGAGCCATCCTGCGACAGGTCGCCGGTGGCAAGGATCAGGTCGATGCGCGGCTGCTCGTCGATGGCCAGCTCGACCACCTGCTCCAGGCTGTCACAGGTATTCATGCCCAGCAGCTTGCCGTCCGCTTCGGCAAACAGATGGCTGTCGGTAAGCTGCACCAGCAGAACCGAATCTTCAACAGTCAGGGACGCACCAAGCAATGCCCTTCTCCTTGAGCTAAATCGCAACGGAATTATGGTAGGTGCCCGGCAGGGGGGTAAACCTCGGGATGTGGGCTTGGATCACAGAATAGCGCTGCGCATCCAGGGCGGATCAAGCGCACTATCAGGCTATCAAGGCATGGTGCAAGGGGTCAGAGCACCGGTTCCAGCTCGTGCCCGCAGGCCAGACAGTGGCCCAGCCATTCGCCGAGGAACAGATTGAGTTGGTTCTTCTCGTCCGGCTGGTGCATCTGCGCGTTGGGGTAGTGATAAATGCCGCGGAAACGTCGCGCATTCTCGGCGCGAATGACTTCGGCCATGCGCGCATCGTGGTAAACCCGCACCTCCATCTTCGGCACCGGCAACCAGGTCAAGCAGTTCTCCTGACTGACCTGCAAGGTCGTGGTGTAAGGGCAGCTCTCCAGCACCTCGAGCACCAGCACACCGAGCAACATGTCGCCCTGACTGATGGCGATGCGGCGCGCGTCGCAACCGTTACGCATGCCCGGCAGCAGGCGCATCAGGCGCAGGTAATTGGCCTCGCAGGCCGACTGCAGCTCGAGCAGGTCGACTCGGTATCGCTCGCGCGTCTTTCTCATGTCCACGCCCCCCGCACCTGCTCTCGATTCAAGGCCAGCCACTGCAGTGCAATGATGCTGGCCGCGTTGTCGATACGACCCTCGTTGACCGCGCGGAGTGCCTGCTGCAGCGGCCAGACATGCACGCGGATATCCTCGCCTTCCTCGGCCAGCCCGAAGACGCCTTGTGCGCCTTCGCTGTCGCAGCGACCGATGTAGAGATGCACCTGTTCATCGCTGCCGCCCGGGGACGGGAAGTACCGGGTGATCGGCCACAGCTCGCCCAGCTCCAGCCCGGCTTCTTCGACCGCCTCGCGCCGGGCCACCGCATCAGGTGACTCGTCCTTGTCGATCAGCCCCGCCACCAGCTCGATCAGCCAAGGGTTCTCGACCTTGCCCAGCGCACCCACGCGGAACTGCTCGATAAGCACCACCTGATCGCGCTGCGGATCGTAGGGCAGCACGCACACGGCGTCATGCCGCACGAACAGCTCGCGACTCAACTCCGCGCCCATGGCGCCGCTGAACTGGCGATGACGCAGGTGCAGGCGTTCCAGCCGGTAAAAACCGCTGAAGCATTGCTCTCGTCGGAGGATCTGGACATCATCCGGTCCGGGCTTGAAGGTCTCGCTCATCGGGTACTACTCATATCGGTTTGAACCGCGCCTTACGTGACGGCGGGCGACTGCAACCGTCACAACGTGAGCGGCTTCGTCGCCATCCTAACGCGGCATCGCCGCTGGCGCAGCCCTTTGCAGACCACCGTAGCCGAAGAAAGCTCCACCTGCAGCGCCGCACGAACTTCAGCTGTCTTCGGCAATCGAAAGCGCACTGCCATGTCTGGACCAACCATGAATCGAACCGCCTCCATCCGCACTCTGATCCTCTTGGGCAGCCTTGTCGTGCTGCTGAGCGGCTGCCAGCACCTCTCCTCCGAACGTCCGGTGGAGGTGCGCCAGAACCTCACCGAGCAGCGCCCGCAGGGCTGCCAGGGCGAAGACTGCCCGCTGGTGAACATCGACACCCTGACCTTCGCCGATGAACCCGAACTGAACAGCCTGATCGACGCGCGCCTGCGTCGGATGACCATCAATGGTCCGGATGATCGCCTGCCCGATTCGCTCGAGCGTTACCAGCAACAGTTTCTGCGCGCTGCCGAGCCGGGCTGGAGCAGCTACCTGCAAGCCAAGCTGCGCGAGCAGCACGGCGACATCCTGATCGTCGAGCTGTCCAGCTATCTGTACGTCGGCGGCGCCCACGGCATGCCCGGGCGTGGCTTCATCAACTATGATCGCGAGCAGAACCGCGAGCTGCGCCTGGAAGACCTGCTGATTCCGGGACAGGAAGGCAGCTTCTGGCGCGTCGCGCGCCAGGCCCATCAACGCTGGCTGGTGGAGAACGGCCACGCCCAGGACGCCGAGTTCCTCGACTTCTGGCCCTTCCAGCAGACCGCCAACATTGCACTGCTGAAAGACAGCGTGTTGCTCAAGTACGACGTGTATAGCATCGCGCCGTACTCGAGCGGGCACCCTGAACTGTTCATCCCCCATGAACAGCTGGAAGGCATTCTGAAGCCGGAATATCTCTGAGGATACGAAGCGGGCCGGTATATACCGGCCCGCTTCGGGTCGTCTACAGCCAGTCGGTCACACCTCGCCGGTCACACCTGTTTGTAGATCACCGAGCCTTCGTCCTTGAAACGCGAGGACTGCTCGGCGAAGCCGGCCTCGATGGCCTTCTGCTCGTCGGTCAGGCCATGCTCGGCGGCGTACTCGCGCACTTCCTGGGTGATCTTCATAGAGCAGAACTTCGGTCCGCACATGGAGCAGAAGTGCGCGACCTTGGCCGATTCCTTCGGCAGCGTCTCGTCGTGGAAGGCACGCGCGGTGTCCGGATCGAGGCCGAGGTTGAACTGGTCTTCCCAACGGAACTCGAAGCGCGCCTTGGACAACGCATTGTCGCGGATCTGTGCGCCCGGGTGACCTTTTGCGAGATCAGCGGCATGGGCGGCGATCTTGTAGGTGATGATGCCGGTCTTCACGTCATCCTTGTTCGGCAGGCCCAGGTGCTCCTTCGGTGTGACGTAGCAGAGCATGGCGCAGCCGAACCAGCCGATCATCGCCGCACCGATGCCACTGGTGATGTGGTCGTAACCCGGCGCGATGTCGGTGGTCAGCGGGCCCAGGGTGTAGAACGGCGCCTCGTCGCAGCATTCCAGCTGCTTGTCCATGTTCTCCTTGATCATGTGCATCGGCACGTGACCCGGGCCTTCGATCATGCACTGCACATCGTGTTTCCAGGCGATCTTGGTCAGCTCACCGAGGGTTTCCAGCTCACCGAACTGTGCAGCGTCGTTGGCGTCAGCGATCGAGCCCGGACGCAGGCCATCGCCCAGCGAGAAGCTGACGTCATAGGCCTTCATGATTTCGCAGATTTCCTCGAAATTCGTGTAGAGGAAATTCTCCTTGTGATGCGCCAAGCACCATTTGGCCATGATCGAACCGCCGCGCGAGACGATGCCGGTCACGCGCTTGGCCGTCAGCGGCACGTAGCGCAGCAGCACCCCGGCGTGGATGGTGAAGTAGTCCACGCCCTGTTCAGCCTGCTCGATCAGCGTGTCGCGGAACAGCTCCCAGGTCAGGTCCTCGGCCACGCCGTTGACCTTCTCCAGCGCCTGATAGATGGGCACCGTACCAATCGGCACCGGCGAGTTGCGGATGATCCACTCGCGGGTTTCGTGGATATGCTTGCCGGTGGACAGGTCCATCACCGTGTCCGAGCCCCAGCGGATGCCCCAGGTCAGTTTGGCCACTTCTTCTTCAATCGAAGAACCCAGCGCCGAGTTGCCGATGTTGCCGTTGATCTTCACCAGGAAGTTGCGGCCGATGATCATCGGCTCGAGTTCGGTGTGGTTGATGTTGGCCGGGATGATGGCGCGACCGCGGGCCACTTCGTCACGCACGAATTCCGGCGTGATCTCCTTGGGGATCGAGGCGCCGAAGCTATGCCCGGCGTGCTGATCCTTGAGCAACCCAGCCTCTCGAGCTTCGGTCAGTTTCATGTTCTCGCGGATGGCAACGTATTCCATCTCGGGCGTGATGATGCCCTTGCGCGCATAGTGCATCTGGCTGACGTTATGCCCGGCCTTGGCCCGCCGCGGATGGCGTACATGGGCAAAACGCATGGCGGTCAGCTCGGCGTCGTTCAGGCGACGTTGGCCGAACTCGGAGGTCAAACCCGGCAGCTTCTCGGTATCGCCGCGCTCCTCGATCCAGGCGCTGCGCACATCGGCCAGGCCCTTGCGTACGTCGATCTGCACGTTCGGATCGGTATAGGGGCCGGAGGTGTCGTAGACGGTAACCGGGGCGTTGATCTCGCCGCCGAAGTCGGTCGGGGTCACGTCCAGGCTGATCTCGCGCATCGGTACGCGGATATCCGGGCGCGAACCCTGCACATAGATTTTCTGCGAACGCGGGAAGGGTTGGATCGACTGCTGGTCGACCTGGGCGGATTCACTCAGGTTCTGTTGTTCTACACGCATCAGGCTGGCTCCTAGAGAATTGTCGGAGCGAACCTGAAAACACGGATGGCAAGGGCATCGGGTGCGCCGGAACTGGCGCTGAGAGAGCTGGCCGAACGACTGGCGAGCACATCTTGTTCCCTACGCAGGCCTTAACCTGATCAGGTTCAACGGGATCCGGAACTTTCCGATCTCAGCCTTCGCTTCAAGGCACCCCGACAAGAACGCCATCGAGTCTAATCAAGACCCAGTACGAACGCCATGCCAAGGGCGAAAGTAGTCGACCGTTCGGTCATTCCGGCCGGCCGCAACCGGCATCTGACATTGCCTCGCACACGCGCCTTGACCCCCTGTCAGCCGCCGCTTAGCCTTGCCCCTCAGCTCTATTCAGGATGGACCCAACATGCTGCGCAGACTCCCCCTGGCTCTCGCCGTGGCTTCCCTCACCGCCGGAGCAGCCTGGGCACAGGAAACCGTCCCGCTCGCCAGCAAGACCGATCTGGTCAGCGTCTATCAGCAAGCCGTCAACAACAACGCCGACCTGGCTGCAGCGCGTGCGCAGTTTCGCGCACGCCAGGAAATCGTGCCGCAGGCGCGGGCAGGCCTGTTGCCCAACCTCAGCGCCGGCGCCGAGCTGAGCGATACCGAAACGGACGTCGACACCAGCAGGGGCTCCACCTCGCTGTCGCGCAGCGGTACCGTCTACCAGGCAACGCTGAGCCAGCCGATCTTCCGTGCCGACCGCTGGTTCCAGCTCAAGGCTGCGGAAGCCGTGAGCGAGCAAGCCGCAATCGAATACTCCATTGCCGAGCAGGACCTGATCCTGCAGAGCGCCCAGGCCTACTTCGCCGTGCTGCGCGCGCAGGACAACCTTGCGGCAGTGAAGGCCGAGGAGGCTGCATTCAAACGCCAACTCGACCAGGCCAACGAGCGCTTCGAAGTCGGCCTGTCGGACAAGACCGACGTGCTCGAAGCCCAGGCCGGCTTCGATACCGCCCGGGCCAATCGCTCCATCGCACAGCGCCAGGTCGAGGACGCCTTCCAGGCGTTGTACACACTGACCAACCGCGAATACATCGCCCTCGAAGGCATCCGCCACACCCTGCCGGTGCTGGCCCCGGTGCCGAACGAGGCCAAGGCGTGGGTCGATACCGCAACGCGGCAGAACCTCAACCTGCTGGCGGTCAATTACGCGGTGACCGCAGCGGAAGAAACCCTGCGCCAGCGCCGCTCCGGCCATGCACCGACGCTCGATGCTGTGGCGTCCTATCGCAAGGGCGACAACGATGCGCTGGGCTTCAGCAACAGCCAGAGCATCCCGGGCTTCGACATGCCGCGCTACACCGGTGACGTCGAGCAGCGCAGCATCGGCCTGCAGCTGAACATTCCGCTCTACAGTGGCGGCCTGACCACCTCGCAGAGTCGCGAGGCCTATTACCAGCTCAGCCAGAGCGAGCAGCAGCGCGAAAGCCTGCGCCGCCAGGTGGTCGAATCCACACGCAATCTGCACCGAGCGGTTAACACCGATATCGAGCAGGTCGAAGCCCGCAGGCAGTCGATCATCTCCAACCAGAGCGCGCTGGAGGCCACTGAAATCGGCTATCAGGTCGGCACGCGCAACATCGTCGACGTGCTCGACACCCAGCGCCGCCTGTATGGCGCCGTGCGGGACTACAACAACGCCCGCTACGACTACATCCTCGACAACCTGCGCCTGAAACAGGCCGCGGGCACGCTCAATCCGGACGATCTGCAGCAGCTGGCGGCGTACCTGAAGCCCGACTACAACCCGGACACCGACTTCCTGCCGCCGGACCTGCCGCAAACCATCGGCCAGCCGGTGCGGATCGATTACTGAGCGACGGAGGAGAAACAGGTGCATGATCGGCCGGGTAGCGTAGCGATATCTTCATGCACCTGTGCGAGAGCCCAACGGCTAAAACTCTAGCGTTGAGCTGCCCGGCCCGAGGCGGGAAAACCATCGAAAGCATCCCGCGCCGAACATGGCGGCCTGACGCCGAATCCGCCCGGCCAAATTACCCGAGCAGCCGCCCCAACCCCGCCAGCAACCGCGCCAGAGCACCCTGATTGGCCTTGAGCACGCCGAGACCGGCATCGCGCATCGCTTGAGTTCCGCCTGGATCGCCCCAGAGTTCGCTGACCGCCTGCGCCAGTTGCGCGGCATCCTGCACTTCACGCAGGGCGCCAGCCGCGCGCAACTGCGCCGATATCTCGAGAAAGTTGAACAGGTGCGGGCCGCTGAGCACCGGCTTGCCCAGCGCTGCGGGCTCGAGGAGGTTGTGCCCGCCGTTGGGCACCAGACTGCCGCCAACGAAGGCGATATCCGCCAGCGCGTAGAGAAACAGCAGCTCGCCCATGGTGTCGCCGACCAGTACCTGGGTGCCGGCGTCGACTGCCTCCCCCGCCGAGCGCCGCACGGCGACAAACCCATCCCTGACCGCCGACTCGTACACCGAGGCGAAGCGCTCCGGGTGCCTGGGAACCAGGATCAGCAGCGCCTGCGGGTGTTCGCTGAGCAGCTGGCGATGCGCAGCCAGAATGATCTCGTCTTCACCGGCGTGTGTACTGGCGGCGATCCACAATGGCCGTTCCAGCGCCGCCCACTGCTGGCGCAATTTATTGGCACGCTCCAGCAGTGCCGGGTCGATGGTCAGGTCGAACTTGATCGAGCCAGTCAGCTCGACGCACTCATCGCGCGCACCGAGCTGACGAAAGCGCTCAGCTTCAGCCTCTGTCTGCACAGCAATCAGGCTCAACTCGGCGAGCATCGGCGCGGTCAGCCGGGCGAAGCGTGCGTAACCGCGGGCCGAGCGCTCGGACAGGCGCGCATTGGCCAGCGCCACCGGGACGCCGCGACGGGCGCACTGATGGATATGGTTGGGCCAGAGTTCGGTCTCCATCACCACCGCCAGCTTCGGCCGCGCGCGCTCAAGAAAGCGCGCCGCCGCCCAGGGCAGGTCATAGGGCAGATAGCAGTGCTGCACGCTGTCGCCGAACAGTGCCCGGACGCGCTCCGAGCCGGTCGGGGTCATGCAGGTGACGGTGATCGGCAGATGCGGATAGCGCGCCATCAGTTCGCGGATCATCGGCGCCGCGGCGATGCTCTCGCCGACCGATACCGCATGCACCCAGATGCCACTCGGACGAAGCGGCGGCAAACCAAAGGCGAAACGTTCGCCGATACGACGGGAGTAGGCCGGCGCGCGCCAGGCGCGCCAGAGCAGCCGCAGAAATACCAGCGGCAGGCCGAGGTGGAACAGCAGGGTATAGAGGGTGCGATTCATGGGCGCGGAGCTTAGCAAGCCGCCTGCCGGCGAGCCACAATCGCCACGGCTGGCGAACTAGTTGACGAGGACGCGACCGAACGAAGTTGACCTCCTCCTGCCCACGATCAGGATTTCCCATGTCCGGTTACGTTTACCTGGCCATAGCCATCTGCGCCGAAGTGATCGCCACCACCTCGATGAAAGCCCTGGCCGGCTTCAGCCGCCCGCTGCCCCTGTTGCTGGTGATTTGTGGCTATAGCTTGTCCTTCTGGATGCTGGCGCTGGTGGTGAAGACCATTCCGGTGGGGATCGCCTACGCCATCTGGGCGGGCCTGGGCATCGTGCTGGTCAGCATCGCTGCGGCGCTGATCTATCGCCAGCACCTGGACCTGCCGGCAGTGCTCGGTATGGCCCTGATCATCGCTGGCGTGGTGGTCATTCAGCTGTTCTCCGGCAGCACCGGCCACTGAGCACCCCGCGAACTGCATGCAGTTATACTGCGCGTCCGTTTCCCCGTATGAGGCCTGCACATGCCTGAATCCCTCAGCACCGATGTCCTGATCGTTGGCGGCGGCGTCGCCGGCCTGTGGCTCAACGCGCGCCTGCGCAGGCAAGGTTTTGCCACGTTGCTGGTGGACAAGGGAACGCTGGGTGGCGGGCAGAGCGTGAAGTCCCAGGGCATCATTCATGGCGGTACCAAATACGCCTTGAGCGGCGCCCTCACCGGCGCATCCGAAGCCATCGCCGACATGCCACGGCGCTGGCGCGAGGCTCTTGAAGGCAAGGGCGAGCTGGATCTCAGCGGCGTGCGCCTGCTGTCCGATGCGCATTACCTCTGGTCGCCCGGCACGCTGGCCGGCAACCTCACCAGCTTCTTCGCCAGCAAGGCGGTGCGCTCGCGGGTTGGTCAGGTCAAGGGCGACGAACTGCCACCCGCTCTGCAACACCCGAAATTCAAAGGCAAGGTCTACCGCCTCAGCGAACTGGTGCTCGATGTGCCCAGTCTGATCGCCCGCCTGGCCGAGCTGGCCGGCGACAGCCTGCTCGCCGGCCAGCAGGTCGAACCGCTGCTCGATGGCGACGATCTGGTCGGTCTGCGCGTCGACGGCCGCGAGATCCGCGCTCAGCGCATCGTCTTCAGCGCCGGTGGCGGGACGGCCGAGCTGCTCACTTCGCTCGGCCTGCAGCAGCCGGCCATGCAGCGCCGACCGCTGCACATGGTCATCGTCAAGGCGCCGACGCTCAAGCCGCTCTACGCCCACTGCCTGGGGGGCGGCACCAAACCGCGAATCACCGTGACCAGCCATCCGGCGGCAGACGGCGAGTGGGTCTGGTACCTGGGCGGCGATCTGGCCGAAGCCGATGGCGTGGCGCGCGACGAAGCCAGCCAGATCGCCGCGGCGAAGAAGGAACTGGCCGAGCTGGTACCCTGGATCGACCTGTCCGCAGCGCACTGGGCCACGCTACGCATCGACCGCGCCGAGCCGGCGCAATCGGCCATCGCCCGTCCGGACAATGCCTTTCTCGCCGAGCAGGGCCGCCTGCTGGTCGGCTGGCCGACCAAGCTGGCGCTGTCACCGGACTTTTCCGACCGCGTCGAAGCCGCTCT
This sequence comes from Stutzerimonas xanthomarina, assembly GCF_003935375.1. Classification (GTDB taxonomy): domain Bacteria; phylum Pseudomonadota; class Gammaproteobacteria; order Pseudomonadales; family Pseudomonadaceae; genus Stutzerimonas; species Stutzerimonas xanthomarina_A. The sequence goes on along the minus strand of NZ_RHQM01000008.1, from coordinate 173,147 downwards.
CGCCCGCGACGGCATTCGCCCCGTCCAGCATCCCGCGCTACCGGAACTGCCGCGACCACCGCTGACCGGCCCGTTCTGGGAGGGCCTGCTGCCATGAACGCGACGCTGCATGACCTGCACCGCCCGCTGGGCAGCACCGGCCTGCGCATTTCGCCGTTGGGTCTGGGCACGGTCAAGCTGGGTCGCGATCAAGGGGTGAAATATCCCAATGGTTTTTCCATCCCAGACGACGCCCAGGCTCGCCAACTGCTTACGCTGGCCCGCGAACTGGGTATCAACCTGATCGACACCGCGCCGGCCTACGGCGTCAGCGAGGAACGGCTCGGCCCGTTGCTGGCCGGACAGCGCGAGGATTGGGTGATCGTCAGCAAGGTTGGCGAGGAGTTCGAGAACGGCCAGTCGCGTTTCGACTTTTCTGCCGCGCACACGCGCTTCTCGGTGGAGCGCAGCCTCAAGCGCCTGCGTACCGACCGCATCGAGCTGGTGCTGGTGCATTCCGATGGCAACGATCTGGACATCCTGCAGCACGCCGAGGTCTACCAGACCCTCGCCGAGCTCAAGCGCGAGGGCAAGATCCTCGGCTACGGCCTCTCCGGCAAGACCGTGGACGGCGGACTGCTGGCGCTGCAACAGGGCGACTGCGCGATGGTCACCTACAACCTCAACGAGCAGGCCGAGCGACCAGTGCTCGACTACGCTGCAGCCCACGGCAAGGGCATTCTGATCAAGAAGGCGCTTGCTAGCGGCCACGCCTGCCTCAAGCCAGGTGAAGACCCGGTGCGCCGCAGCTTCGAGTTGCTGTTCGGCCACCCCGGGGTCAGTGGCGCGATCATCGGCACTATCAATCCGCAGCATTTGACGGCTAACGTACGGACTGCTGCTGCCGTTCTGACCGGCAACTGAAACGGTCCTGACGGCAACATTCATCCGCTGCGCCGAAGCGCATTACGCTGATGCCGCGCGGTTACTTTCTTCGCCGCAAGGAGAAACCGAATGCCAAGAGTTCTGGTGCGCAAGAGCCCTGCCGCATTCAAGACCCTGCCTCTCTACGTCGAGGCCAGCCAGGACAACCTGAGCTACCAGAGTCTGGGCCGGCCGTTGAACTTCAGCGAAGTGATCGAGCGCCGCCGCCCGGTAGAGGTGGCCGATCCGGGCCGTTTTGCCATCGAACTGGCCAATCTCGGCGTTTCAGTGCGTCTGACCATGAGCTGGCAGGGCCGCGAATACTGGGTGCTGGTCCGTCAGCAGCGGCCGGACCGTGGTGACGTTGTGCTCAAACTGATTTCCGGATACATCCCGGCGCATGAGCTGAACCTGCCGCTGCTTACCGCCATTCAGGAGATCGCCGAAGAATGCCTGCTGGAAACCCCTGAAGGCTGGCTTGCCGGGCGTTTCGGCGATACCTGGCTGCCCACTCCGTACCAGGCTAGCCTGCACTACCGAGAGGCGGTGCACTTCAAGCTCGCCTCGCAATCCGGCGCCACGCGCCCGGTGCAGTGCGGCAACATGGTGCTGATGGAGCGTCCTCGCGCCTATGTACACCTGCCGACCGCATCGTTGCAGCTGGTATATGACATGCGCATGGAGCTACCGAAAGAGACGCGACAGCTGAGCCTGTTTCATGTCGACGAACGCTTGGAAGACGGGCAACTGGTTGCGCGCCTGGAGCGCAGCCGGCCCGACATCTACCTGATACCGCTGCATCAGGGCCAGCCGCAGGATCAGCTGTTGCAACTGCGCAATGGCCAGTTCAGCCCGGTGAACACTCGCGGCCTGTGGCTATCGGAAAGCTTTGCGCCGCAGGAAGGCTGGGTGGTGCGCGACGAGCGCGTTCGCTGGCGGGATTGGTGGGCGGCACGGCCGATGGCAGCCGCCCGTTAACGCGTAGTGGGTAGCCGCGCAAAGCGGCTATCCACCTACTGACGCGATACGCGATAGGCGTATCCAAAGGACTCAGCGGCTGCGAATCTTCTCGACGATGGCGGTGGTCGAGCTGTTTTCCACCAGCCCCAGCACCTTCACCACACCGCCGTAGGACTTGACCAGATCGGCACCGACGACCTGATCGACGCCATAGTCGCCGCCCTTGACCAGCACATCGGGACGGACCTGGGCCAGCAGGTTTTCCGGCGTGTCCTCGGCGAAGCACACCACCCAATCCACCGCTTCCAGACCGGCGAGCACCGCCATGCGGCGGTCCACCGAGTTGATCGGCCGGCCCGGGCCTTTGAGGCGGCTCACCGAACCATCATCGTTCACCGCCACCACCAGCCGGTCGCCCTGGGCGCGGGCCTGCTCGAGGTAGGTCACATGGCCGGCGTGCAGGATGTCGAAACAGCCATTGGTGAAGACGATCTTCTCGCCCTCGGCGCGGGCATCCTCGACCGCGGTGAGCAGTTGCTCGACGGTCATCACGCCGCGCTCGGAGCCTTCCTCGCGTTGCACCGCGCGGCGCAGCTCCGGCGCGCTGATGCAGGCGGTGCCCAGCTTGCCGACCACGATCCCGGCGGCCAGGTTGGCCAATGCCACGGCCTGTGGCAGTTCCTCGCCGGCCGCGATCGCAGCGGCCAGCGTCGAGATGACGGTATCGCCGGCACCGGTGACATCGAACACTTCACGGGCACGAGCCGGCAGGTGCAGCGGCGCGTGATCGGGACGCAGCAGGGTCATGCCGTGCTCGCCACGGGTGACCAGCAACGCATCCAGCTCGAGCCGGCTCATCAGCTCGGCGCCCTTGGCGACCAGTTCGGCCTCATCGGCGCAATGCCCGACGATTGCCTCGAATTCGCCCAGGTTCGGCGTGATCAGCGTGGCACCGCGGTAGATGTCGAAGTCCTTGCCCTTGGGGTCGGCTAGCACCGGAATGCCACGGCGTCGCGCCGCCTGGATCAACGCCTGATGATTCCTCAGCGCGCCCTTGCCGTAGTCAGACAGCACTAGCACCTTGACCCCGGCCAACAGCGCCTCGACCTCAGCCAGGATCGCCGCCGGATCGGTATCGAACGGCTCCTCGAAATCCATGCGCAGCAATTGCTGATGGCGGCTCATCACGCGCAGCTTGACGATGGTCGGCTGGTGCTCAATGCATTGGAAATGCGCTTCAACGCCGGCGGCTGCGAGGCTGTCGACCAGGCTCTGACGCGCCTCGTCCTCGCCGGTCACGCCGACCAACCGGGCAGGCGCGCCCAGTGCAGCGATGTTCAGCGCAACGTTGGCTGCGCCACCGGGGCGATCCTCGATCTGCTCGACCTTGACCACCGGCACCGGCGCCTCCGGCGAAATCCGCGACGTGCCGCCATGCCAATAGCGATCGAGCATGACGTCACCCACCACCAGGACGGGGGCTTGGTCGAAACGGGGCATGGACAGCTTCATTGAGAGGGCTCCGGGGCGCTGGAAAACGCCGCGGATCATAGCATGCCGGCGCGCCGCGGCTCGCGCGCCCCAGCGGACACGCGGATCACGCCGGCTCGTCGTCTTTGAACTGCTTCTCGTGCAAACGAGCATAAGCGCCGTTGGCCGCCAGCAGCTGCGCATGGTTGCCGCGCTCGACGATACGCCCCTGCTCCATCACCAGAATCAGATCGGCCTTCTCGATGGTGCTTAGACGATGGGCGATGACCAGCGTGGTGCGTCCACTCATGGCGTGGTCCAGCGCGCTCTGGATATGCCGCTCGGATTCGGTGTCCAGCGCCGAAGTCGCCTCGTCGAGGATCAGTACCGGCGCGTTCTTCAACAGCGCGCGGGCGATCGCCAGACGCTGGCGCTGACCGCCGGAAAGCAACACACCATTCTCGCCAACCAGCGTCTGGTAGCCTTGCGGCATCTGCTGGATGAACTCGTCCGCATAGGCATCGCGAGCCGCGCGCTGAATATTTTCCAACGGGGCACCAGCCAGATCGCCGTAGGCGATGTTGTTAGCAACAGTGTCGTTGAACAAGGTCACCTGCTGAGTCACCAGAGCGATATGCCGGCGCAGGTTGCGCAGCGTGTAGTCCTCGATATCCACACCGTCGAGCAGAATCTGCCCTTGATCGTGGTGGTAGAACCGCGGAATAAGATTGGCCAGGGTGGATTTGCCACTGCCCGAACGGCCGACCAGCGCGACCATCTGCCCCGGCTCGACATTGAAGCTGATGTCGTGCAGCACCTGCTTGTCGGTGCCCGGATAGACGAAGCTCAGCCCGTTGATCTCCAGGCGCCCCGCCACTCGCTCACGCTCCAGCGTACCGCCATCGACTTCCGAGGCCTCGTCCAGCTGCTCGAAGATGCTTTCGGCACCGGAAACACCCTTTTGTATGGTGGAACTGACCTCGGACAGCTGCCGGATCGGTTTCGGCAGCAGGCCGGCCAGGGTGATGTAAGCAACCAGATCGCCGGCAGAAGCATCGCCGCGCATGTACAGCACCAGAAACATCAGCACTGCCATCGCGCTGTAGATCACCAGTTGCAGCGTCGGCGTATAGACCGCATTGGTCTTGACCATGCGCAGCTGCTTGCCGGTGTTGTCCTGACTCGCGCCGAGAAAACGCGCCTGCTCGTAGGCCTCGCCACCGAAACTGCGCACGACCCGGTAGCCCTGGATGGTTTCCGAGGCCACATGGGTGACATCGCCCATCGCGACCTGGATTTTCTTGCTCTGCTTGCGAAATTTCTTGCTGGCACTGGACACCATCACCCCGATCACCGGCAGGATCGCCACCATCACCAGCGTCAGCTTCCAGTTCATCCACAGCAGCGTCGCGAACAGAAAGATCACCGTCATACCCTCGCGCACCACCACCTTGATCGCATCGGTCGCCGCTCCGGTGACCATGGTCACGTTGTAGGTGATGCGCGAGATCAGATGCCCGGAGTTGTGGCTGTCGAAGTAGCGATTGGGGAGCGTCAGCAGGTTGTTGAACAGCGCTACACGCAGGTCATGTACCAATCCCAGCGAGACGCGGGCGAGGAAATAGTTGCCAAGAAACGAACCGACACCCTGCAACAGCGCGATGACCACGATCAGCAAGGGCACCGCCTGCAGCAGCTTCAGCCCGGCCAGCCACTCCAGCTCGTTGAGATGAGGTACCTGGGCAAAAAAACTGGCGTCCGGGTTGTTCAGCCCATCGACGAAGAACTTGAGGATGTAGCCCAGCATGGGCTGCGTAGAGGCGAAGAGCAGGAAGCCGAGGATGCTGATTGCAAACAGGCTCCAGTACGGGACCACATAGCGCAGCAACCGCAGGTAGATACTCAGACTGGATGTCGTGTCGGCTTTCCGAGGGCCACTCATAGGAGAATGCAGCCTGTCTGTCAAAGGCCTGGGATGGTAACACAGCGAGCTGGCCGCCCCTGCCCCCAGCGCCAGCCCCACTGGCAGCCAGGTTAGGAACCATTCCGGGCGAGGCGAATCCCAAAGATTCGCGCCATCGAACAACAACGCAAAGGTGCTGAAAAACCACATGCCCAACAATGCGCCGCCGAGAACGGTGGCTCGCTCACGCACAGCGATGACGAAGCAACGCAGCCAAACTGCCAGCCATAAAATGAGTCCGGGCAAGCCAAGCTCTACCGCAGCATGAGTAAACAGGTTGTGAGTGTGGTCGAATATGCGCCCCAGGGCTCCGACCTGATAATCGCTGCCCAACCCCAAACCTAACCAAGGCCGATCTCCGATCATCGCGAGACTTGCAGCGAATATTTCAGGGCGGTAGGAGGTGCCCCTGGCGACAACATAACTGCCGAACAACCAGTACCCCAACGCAGCCACGACCAGCAGCAGGAACGCAACGAACAAGTCGGCACGGCCGCTCCGCCAAGCAGGCATCAGCAAGATGGTCGCCAGCAGAGCAACCCATACGCCACGGCTCTGCGTCATCACGACAAAAGTGAACAGCGCCAACAAACCAAGCGCCCACACAATGCGCAGCATGGCGCGGCTGGGTGGCAAACAGAACCACCAAATCAGCGCTATACCGAACACGTATCCACCGATAATCGGATGGTCTAGCAGGCCATAACCCTGCATCCGCCAGGCCCAAGGCTTCGCCTCGATCCCATAACGCTGAACCAGCGCTACCAGCGCTGCAAGCGCCAGTCCCAAACCAGCCCACTGCAACACCGAAACGACGCGTCGTGGCTGTCGCATGAGGCATACCAGGCCCAGCAAAAAAAGCACCACGTATATCAGCCGTTTGACTTCGCGCGCAGGCTCCTCGGCGGCGCTCCAGAACGAGCTAACGGCAGCCCACGCAACCAGCGCGACCAATGCTGTCAGCAGCGACTTTTCCTTGCGCCAGAGGTCGAGCAGCACCGTACGACAGGACCAACAAGCCCACATGGCCGGCAGCCAGAAAAACACGATCAAGCCTTGTTGGTAAAATTTAGTCGTCGAAATCCAGGTTATGCCCAGCAGGAACCACACCAACCCCAGCGTTAGCCAGGTCAACCCTAAACGACGGCTATCCATACTACCCCTTCGGAAAACGGCGAATGCGCCAGCACCAGCGATGTTAGAATGCGCGCCTTGTCCCGACGTTCGCACACTGCTTAAGGCCAACCATGCATGTAAGCCAATTATGCCAGCGAGACTTGCAACAACTCACCCATAATGCGGCAATTCTCGAAGCGGATGGTCTGGGTCCCAAGGTCCTGCAGCTTGAGAGCGGTCTATTTCTAAAATTCTTTCGTCGAAAGCGCTGGCTTTCCTCGGCATTGCTGCGGCCTTATTCGCGTCGATTCGTCAAGAACGCCGAACGCCTCCAAGCCCTGGATATCGCTACGCTAAAGGTGCGGGCAATATACGAACTGTCGGATAAATCGGCGGACGCGGTGCTTTATGCCCCGCTGCTGGGCAGCTCGCTAAGTCAACTTGCAACGCAGCCTGGCTTCAGTTGGTCAACAATCCTGCCCAAGCTGATTGGATTCGTACGCGAGCTGCATCGCAAGGGTATTTATTTCCGCTCGCTGCACTTGGGAAATATTGTCCTTACTCCGCAAGGTTCGCTGGGGCTGATCGATATCGCCGATATGCGTTTCCTGGGCCGATCTCTACCGAACCATATGATTCGACGTAATCTGGCGCACTTCAAACGATATCTCGAACGTGAAAAATTTCAGAACGCCTTTCCGTTTTCGCAGTTCTGCGATGCGCTGACCGTTCCCGAGTCATCGGCCAGCAGCTCAACGTAACTCTTGCGGAACCGTTTCCAGGCCTGCTCCGATGCTAGGTGATTCCCCTGCTCGACGGCGAGCGATCGCCGATCCGAATCGAGCACATGCTCAATGGCGGTGACCCAGCCGGACACATCGTTCGGCGAGACGTAAATGCCCTTGACCCCCAACTGCTCGACGAAGACTGGCAGATCGCTGGCAACGACCGGCACATCCGCCATCACCGCTTCTTGCAAAACCAAACCCAACCCTTCACTGCGGGACGGAATCAACATCACATCGAACGCTTTATATAGCTGCGCAGCGTCCTGTCGATATCCCGCCAGCGTAACCATTCGGCCTAGGCTCAGGCGTCGGATACGTGACTCCAGTTCCGGTCGTTGCCTCCCTTCGCCCACGAGCACCAGGTGGATGTTTGTCCGCACGCGTGACAACTCACTCAGCACATCGAGCATGGGCAGAAAGCCCTTTTCCTCGACCAGCCGCCCAACCGTGCCCAGGACAATGCTTGCGCTATCAAGGCCCAGTCTGCCCCTGGCTTCGTCGCGAGAAATCAGTTCCTGCTTGAACGAATGCGGGTTTATCGCTGTTCGTGCAGCGAACACCGCTCTACCCAGCTTCGCGCCCAGAGATTCGGCGAGCGCCTCGGACACCGCGACCAGCCTCAGACGATGCGCAGCAATCGCGTCGAACAACTTCGGATCGCTCCGACGCATGCGGCTTTGCCCGTGGAACACGACGATGACCCGGGACTTAAGGTGCAATCTCGCCACCACCGGAATGATCAACCGAGCCACGCCAATGCCATCGAGCAACAATACTTTCGGATTGAGTCGCTCGATCTCGCGGGCAAGGTGCCGCTGCAACCACCACTGCGATAGTTTCCAGATGCCCCGACCTTTGAGCGCCCTCGAGCTCAGCCGCCAATGCAGCATTTGCCCGCAATCAGAGTTCCGCGCAGCCTCGCGCCCCATCAGCATCCAAGTGTGCATTTCTTCTCTTTCATCAGCCACTAGGGAAAGAATCTCCTCATGCACTCGATGAATGGAGGTATGCGCCTTGCCGGAAGACCACAAAATACTAAGGATACTCAAGCCGAATGCTCCAGCATGAGCACTCTGGGGTTAAAGCGAGCCATCGGTACTCGTTCTCCGTCCGATAACAGCCAGCCCGTCTAAAGCCCGAAACCCTTGTTCTGTAACGCACCACGATTGCTGAGCGGCAAGATTTTCAGGCTGCACCAGTGACTCGAGGGTACAGCCTGACCATTTGGCGTTCTTCCAGGTTATAAAATGGAAATAGGGGAAGTCTCGAGCGCCATCGCGGTTGTTGGTCAGCCGCCCATCGTTCCAGACCCAGCAATCGGGAAAATCGAAGCTACCGCTAAGCCATGGAACCCGAGCGTGCGGAGTACTGAACGCCTCGTTGAACTCGCTGCATCGACGCCACGGATTGAAGTGATCAGCCACCCGCCGAAGCGCCTCGGGCCAGTTTTTTCGTCGAATGAACAATCGGCTGAATGCCGCTTCGTCGAACGCATGGTGCCTGGGGTCTTCGAAACAAGCCTGCCAGCCAGGAACGCACATGAACGCCTGGCGCATACGCTCGTTATTACGCAGCAAACACAGATGTCCTGAAACGCGACGCGCGTGGGTGGACAGCAGATCGTATCGGGCGAGCCGATCCTCGGAAAAATAGCCGCGCAGGTCGCCGTATATGAGATCGATATCGCTGAAACCCCAGAAATCGAAGCCATCCAAATGGTCGGCGTGGATATGACCTAGCGCAGGCTTGATATCGCAGAGCTTGTAAGGATTGTCCGGCTTGAAGGAGATACCCAGGCGCTCGCTGACCAATTGACAGTAATCGGCAAACGAAATCGGCACGATCCGTACGTTATCCGGAAGGTCATCCGGCACTCCACAATCGCTGAAGAAGAGCCAGTCGATGCCCGCGTTCCGCTTACAGCTCCGCAGGAAAAACGGCATCCAGAACGGCCACCGGCCGAAATAGGGAATCAGCAAACGAATACGTGATGGATTCACTTAAACCTCCAGTACAAGCGCAGCCGATCCAACAGGCCCATCGGCGGATGATCGCGTAGCGGCCTATCCAAGGCCTGGACGATGCGCTGTCCGATGCGCGAGAAGCTGTATTCCCGCTCCGCCAAGGCCCTACCCGCCGAAGCAATGCGCGCCGCTAGGTCGAGATCGGAACGCAGCATCGCCAACTTGCTTCGCAGCTCATCGACATTGCGGTAAAGCACAAGGTTTTCCATATCGATGAAACCCAGCGCCTTGTTTTCTGCTTCGCCCTGATCCCACGCCAGCAATACACAACCACAGGCCATAGCCTCGAAGTTCTTGATCATGTATTCGCCCATGCCGACGTCGGCACTGACGAAGAAGCGAATGCGATTGAGGGTATTGCAATAGTCTTCACCAGAATTGGTGCGCGTAACGACCAGATCCTCAACTTTTGCCAGCTCATCGAGCAACGCCTTGCGCTCGCTATAGGCGCCGCTTTTGGTGCTGCCAACGAAGGCCAGTTCGATATCTCGCTCCCGCCCCAGATCGCGCAGCAATGCCTGGTCGTACCCCTTGGGCACGAAGACTGTATCGAAGCCTTCCTGGCGAAGCCGCTCGCTGACCATGTAACCGGAGCTGATCACACGCACCCACGGCAAACGCCGATAATGTGCGCTGAACTTGCCCGTGTATTTGCACGGAATATAGTTCTGATAAGCGTCGTGCTCGAGAATCACCACATTGGGCAGCGTGCGAATGAAGCGCCATTGGCGCATCTCTTTCTTGAAGCGCAGGAAGAAAAGAACCCTGTCGTAACGGGACAGATCAACGTGCTCGCGAAAATAGCGCTTCAGATTGGCCTGCTCATCGCTACTCAGCCAACGAATGTCGCAGCTGTCGCATGAGGCGGCGATGCCGTCATACAGCCTGTCTAAGATTGCACGCTGCTCGGCTTGAACCAGAAAAAGCACGTTCACTGACACACCTCAAAAACGCTACCCATAATCGCCTATGAAAACAGCGCAATAGCTGCCCCGAAACATCTATACAGCGAGCAACCGCCACTAGGGCGGAAGCAGAGTCTATCGTTGAATCTGCTAGAGCGTCCCATCTGGTAGTTGCAACAGCTCGGCCAAACGCTGCTTATGCCGCCGGCTGAGGACTTTACTCCAGGGCTGATTGCTCAGCGCGTCGCCTTTGGCTAAGACTTTTCGCCTTAGCTCCTCGGCGTATCCACAACCGCAGGCTTCAGCATAAGGATCGGCGCGCATCACCGCGGCGTAATACGCCAGCTTGGCAAGCGAGCGGGCTTTGCCAGGAACAAATAGACTTCTCACGCGATAGTCGAGTCTCTGCCACCAGACAGGCTTGGGTTTAGAGGTCGGTACATCGCGCACCACCTGTACGGCCTGCACTGAAAACGCCTCGCCATAGCGCTGAAAAAACGCAGCGATCATGTGGCGCCAGTAATTCTTACCTGAGAAGTAATGCATGACGACACCTTGCGCCTGCGCAGGTCGACCCAAGTGCCTGGCGGCTACGCCCAAAGCGAACTGCTCGATCACGTGGATCTTGGGAACCATCGGGTGCAGCACATCTATCAGGGCCAGGGTTTCATCCATCAGGTGTGACGCCTCAACCTGGAAGCCCAGAACACCCGAATTGATCAGCAGCATCTGCTGATCAACACCATGATGTTCTTCTAGGTATGGCGCCAGGACGTCATGCATCACATCGCCCTTGTACTCTTTCCAGACACCTTCAATTTCGTCGACCAGCCAGGATGAACCCGCGAGTCGCTCAAATAGCTTGAGCGGTGAAGCCAGAAAGAAGGTATCCGTATCGATGAATATGCTTTGATCCGCGTACGCCAGCGCATCACGAATAGCCGCCGCCTTGCGTCGGTGCAGATATGCAGCAGGCCCCGTCCAGCTGGCCAAGGTTGCCGCATCAAGCGTGATCAGATCGACAGGCCAGCCGCTGAACTGTGCAGGCTCATCGGTGTAAAGCAAAATTCGCGGACATTCGCCACGAGCGTGATGCAACGCGGAAAGGATGCTGAACTTGGCCTCGCGGTGATACTCCGGCTTCCCCCCATACACGAGGTAAACAAGCTGCTTAGGCTCACGACTGACCATTACCGGCCTCCTGCACGATGCGACTCACACCAGGCCATGACCAGAAATGCGTGCGCGCAATCTCATCCGTAAAACCGGCCTTTACACGCTCAGTACCCAGCGGGCCAAACCTGCCCACGGCAGCAGACCGCAGTCGAGCGGCCAGCACAGTGTGATCACCCAGCGCGAACAAGGCGCTTGAGTCGCCGACCACCTCCGGCGCACCGCCACAATCCGTAGCCAGCACCTGCACATCGGCCGCCATCGCTTCCAGTAACACCATCCCAAATGGCTCATGATCTGAAGTCAGGGCAAACACATCAAACGCTTTGAAATAGATACGGCCATCGGCAACTTGACCGAGAAAACGCACCGATGGGTCCACACCCAGTTCGTGGGCAAGCGTTTTTAATGGAGCCTCAAGCCGACCACTGCCCATAATCGCCAGCAGACTGCCTTCCGGTAGCTGCGGCAAGGCCTCGGCAAAACCGCGAATTAAGGTGGCCTGATCCTTGTCCGGGTGCAGGCGCCCGACATTGCCGACCACCCAGGCATCCTGAGGTAAGCCGAGGTGCTCACGCGCTGCCTCGCGTGAAACCTGCGCAGCCTGCACAGCGGCGACGTCGATGCGGTTGTACAGCGTCTCGATACGCTCGGAAGCCCAGTTTGGCAGGCAGACACGCATGTCATCGCGCACTGCATTGGAAACCCCCAGCAAGGCCAGGCGCTTGCGGAAGAAATTGGCAAACAGCTGGCGCGTTCGCCGCTTGTAGTCGCCAAAGGCATGGTGCACGCCGATCACTGGTAAATCGCTGCCCAACAGAGCGACGTAGATCGGTTTAAAGCGATGGGCGATACAGAATTTAAAGTCGCGCGAAGCGGCAATACGCCTGAGGTCGCGGATCGCCTTGAGCTTGAGCCCGCGCACGTCGCGACTCGAGTAGTCGAGGAAAAGCACCTCGTCAGATGCCGAGCCTTGCTCGACCGCAGCACTCGGTTTACCCGTCAGGTACACCGTGCACACTTTATAAGGCGTACCAACAAAGAGCGCGGCGTACTGCCGCGCACAATCGAGGAAGGGGCCGTCATAGCCGTGACAGAACTGCAGCACCCACGGCTGAGCAGCCTCCGCGACCTCAGACGTTGTCATACCAATCCTTGCCGTCCTTGACCACCAGGATGTCTTCCATGATCAGGTACTGCAGGTCGGAGCCGTAGAACATGTTCAGCGCATCGGTCGGCGAGCAGATCATCGGCTCGCCACGGCGGTTGAGCGAAGTGTTCAGCGACACGCCGTTGCCGGTGAGTTTTTCCAACTCCAGCATCATGTCGTAATAGCGCGGGTTGTATTCGCGTTTTAGCACCTGAGCACGCGAGGTACCGTCTTCGTGCACCACTTCGCCGACGCGGGTCTTCCACTCGTCGTTGACTTCAAAGGTGAAGGTCATAAACGGGCTCGGGTGATCGACCTTGAGCATCTGCGGACCAACGGTGTCGAGCATCGACGGGCAGAACGGCCTCCAGCGCTCGCGGAACTTGATCTGTTCGTTAATACGGTCAGCCACGCCGGGAATGCTCGGGCAGCCAATGATCGAGCGACCACCCAATGCGCGTGGGCCAAACTCCATACGGCCCTGGAACCAGGCTACTGGATTACCTTCAACCATGATTTTGGCGATGCGCTGCGGCATGTTGTCGATCTGTTTGAAAACTGGCTTGCTCGGGTGACGGGCGCAGGCAGCGATCACGTCTTCGTTGGAGTAGGACGGGCCGAGGTACACGTGCTCCATCTTTTCCACCGGCACGCCGCGCTGGTGCGAAATATAGGCAGCCGCGCCGACCGAAGTACCGGCATCGCCGGAAGCCGGCTGAACGAACAGTTCTTTCACATCATCGCGCGCGATGATCTTCTGGTTCAGTTTGACGTTCAGCGCGCAACCACCGGCGAAGGCAATCTTGCCGGTCTCGCGGATGATGTCACCGAGGTAGTACTCCATCATCTCCAGCGCCAGCTTCTCGAACAGCGCCTGCATGCTGGCGGCGTAGTGGATGTATGGATCGTCCGCAATGTCGCCCTGGCGCTTCGGTCCCAGCCACTCGATCAGCTTGGGCGAGAAGTAGTAGCCCTTGCCGTTTTCCTTGTAGCGGCGGAAACCGATGACGTTGGCGTAGTCGGTGTTGATGATCAGCTCGCCGTTCTCGAACTTGGCCAGGCGCGAGAAATCATACTTGGCCGCATCGCCATAAGGCGCCATGCCCATGACCTTGAACTCGCCGTCAAGCATCTCGAAGCCAAGGAACTCGGTGATCGCGCCGTACAGGCCGCCGAGCGAATCCGGGTCGTAGAATTCCTTGATCTTGTGGATCTTGCCGTTCTCGCCGTAACCGAAGAAGGTGGTGGCGTACTCGCCCTTACCGTCGATGCCGAGGATCGCGGTCTTCTCGGTGAAGCCGGAGCAGTGGTAGGCACTGGAGGCGTGGGCCAGGTGGTGCTCGACCGGCTGCAGCTTGACCTTTTTCAGATCGAAGCCAAGCTGCTGCAGGCACCACTGGATGCGCTTCTTGTAGCGATAATAGCGACGGTTGCCCATGAGAATGGCGTCGAGCGCGCGGTCCGGGGCGTACCAGTAGCGCTTGGCATAGTGCCAGCGGGCTTTCTCGAAAATGCTGATGGGCGCAAAGGGAATCGCCACCACGTCGACGTCGCTCGGCTTGATGCCGGCCTGCTCCATGCAGAACTTGGCGGACTCGTAGGGCATGCGGTTCTTCGCGTGCTTGTCGCGCACGAAGCGCTCCTCCTCGGCAGCAGCGATGAGCTTGCCGTCGATGTAGAGGGCAGCGGAAGGATCATGGCTGAGGGCGCCGGAAAGGCCGAGAATCGTCAATGCCACGGATGAAAGCCTCTTGAAAAGCGAGCTGAACGCCTGAAGCCGGAGGCTTGAAGCAACAGCGGATGTTTAGTTCAGCTCCGCAGAGCGTGTTCTTCCAGCTTCAAGCATCGGGCTCCAAGCTGTCCTTCGGTATTCGTTCGGCCAGTAGCCGATGCAGCGCAGAATCTGACGGCCAGTTGCGCAGAAAACGTGCGCGATCACGCGTATAGGCGCGACTGAAGCCCGCCTCGCTGCGGTGCTGCTGCGCAGCATCCAGATCGATCAGCGTCCAGCGCCCCTGATTCCAGAGCAGGTTGGTGCCCTTAAGATCACCGTGGCTGATGCGCTCGCGACGTAGCGCGGCGAACAACTGATCAAGCGCCAGCAACTCGATTTCGGGCGGCGAACCGGCGAGGTATGGCTGAAAACGCGCAATTATATCCTCGCCGCCGCTGTATTCGGTAATCAGATAGCTGCGTTGGCGCAGGCCCAGCCAACGGCGCTCCAGCATGGCCAGCGGTCGTGGCGTGGCGATGCCAAGAAAATCCAGGCGATTTCCCTCGACCCAGCTGTGCCAGGCACGACTGGGCCGCCAGCAGCGACGCAGCCAGTGGCCCAGGCCCTTTATGTTGTAGCGCTTGATGACCAGCGGCCGGCCGGCTGTCTCGATCAGCGCCACGCTGGCACTGCCGCCCCGCTTCATTGCACGTCCCGACTCGAGCGCCATATCCGGCGCGTCCAGCAGACTCTCCAGTACAGTCGCCTCGCTGCGACGAACGATGCGTAGCTCACTCAGGCTGCGCCTTGCGCTGAACAGCGAGCAGTCGCGGCCAAGCTTGCCGAGATAGTCGCGCAGTCGCCAGCGACGTACGCCTGCGATCTCCCGCAGCAGAGCCTCCAACGGCAGGGCATGCTCGCCGTTGACCAAGATGTAGTGCACCAGCAGTTCTTCGATGTACGGCTCCAGACCAGCCGGCAGCTGCGCGAAGAACACGCCGAGGTTAGCCAGTACCTTATCGCGTGCCAGCGGCTGGCCCGGAGTCTGCGCCTGAATGCCGCCGCCATCGATGATGAAGAGATGGCCATCATGTCGCAGCAGATTGTCTAGGTGGAGATCATCCTGCCACAGGCCGCGCGCGTGTAGTTGCGCGATGGCGCCCAGTGCTTCCCCCAGCACCATCTGCTGGAGATCGGACAACGGCGGTTCGTGCTCCACTGCCCGCCAGGCCTGCTCCAGACTTTCGGCGCCGACCAGGAAGTCGAAGAGCAGCCAGCCACCCTGCCCGGCCTCGAAGCCCTCAGCGAGCAACGCCGGAGTGATCATGCCCTGCTCGGCCAATAAGCGAGCACCTTGACGCTCGCGCTGAAAATGGCGCTCGGCCTTAGCGCCG
Source organism: Stutzerimonas xanthomarina (assembly GCF_003935375.1). Taxonomy (GTDB): domain Bacteria; phylum Pseudomonadota; class Gammaproteobacteria; order Pseudomonadales; family Pseudomonadaceae; genus Stutzerimonas; species Stutzerimonas xanthomarina_A. The sequence continues at coordinate 157,587 of NZ_RHQM01000008.1, read as the reverse complement.
ACCAGCAGCTTGGCCAGCACAGTACGCCCCTGCCATTCGGCCCGACCTACATATCGCTGCCCCGGCAGTACACGCAGCCACTGCAGCATGCGCAGTTCGCCGGCCGGCAGCAGGAGTGTCAGAGGTAATGTTGGCGAGCGGCCGCCACGGGTGAGATCCGTCAGTACCATATGCTTGCCATCCTGCACTGCTGGCGGCCGGCTATCATCTCCAGCCTGGGGTCGTTAGTCGCATCACTCCGACACCGCTGGATATTGCGAAATTCGCAAGCAACGGTCAGCTCGCCGAACGGATGGCGCAGGCTGTGGGTCAGGTAGTTGCTCTGTCGCTTCAGGTAATAGGCCGTATCGCCCAACTCCAGGCGAAACACGCTACTCCAGCCGCCGCGACCGGTATTGGGCATATCGACCGATTCGAGCTGCACGGCCCAGAGTGCATCGAAGCTGGCCAGGCCGTGCGCCTTGAGCAGGGGCCGATCAGCGACAGAAAAAAACTCGTTCATTCGCGCCCCTCGAAATACTCCAGCACCTGCGCGATCAGCGCTCGATCAGTCGGTATCAGCCGCCCACGCCGCTGGTACTGCAGGTAGAAGCGCAGGCGCTGGGTGCGACTCAAATGGTACTTGGCCACTTTGTCCAGGCAGGCCAGATCCTTGATGATGCGCCGCCGCAGGAAAGGCCCCCACCAGAAGTTGCCCGAGGGGCAGTCGATCAGGAACAGCTCGCCGTCCTCATTGATCAGCAGGTTGCGCCATTTCAGGTCGTTGTGGGCGAAATGATGGTCATGCAGGGTGCGGGTGGCGTGCGCCAGTTGGCGACTGATACGCACGACCCAGTGGGGATCGCCAAGACGGGGGTCGTTGTTCGTCGCCATTGCCGCCATGTCGACGGTATTGGGCACCTCCAGCGTGATCAGCGCCCCGCGCAGGAATACGCCGCCGCGACGCTCCATGCCCCACGCCACCACCGGCGCGACAGGAATACCCCAGCGCGCAAAGTGCCGCAGGTTCTGCCATTCGGCCTTGACCCGCGGCCGCCCGAGAAAGCGCCGCAGCCCTTTGCCGGCAGCCCAATAACGTTTGACGTAATAGCGCAAACCGCCGCATTCGACGCGAATCACTTCGGATAACGGATCGCGGGCAATCGCCTCGCCGGTCAGCGCGAACACCGTCGGCAGATCGGCGAACGCCGAGGCTGCCTCGACGGGCATGCCGGTCGCGAGCTGCCAGCCACTCACGCCTGTGCGCCCGGTGCGTACCTGCGCGCATAGCGACTGGATAGCCGCTCGGCCTTGCGCTGCAGCCAGGCGAGCAGACGCGCCTCGTCGTGCAGGATGTCGCGCAAGGGCCGCTGAAAATAGCCGCGCAGAAAGCGCAGCCTATCGCCGCGCGTCAGGCCAATGCCCAGCGCCGAGAAGTACAGCCCGGCCAGATCCTTGTCGCGCCAGCGGCGCGGTGTCTGCGCTCGGGTCTGGGCACGGTGCAAGTCGATCAGCGACAGGCGGAAATCACTTGCTATCACCGGTTTGTCGGTATGCAGCAGAAAGTGGCAGATGTAGAAATCGCGATGATTGACGCCGGCGCGATGCATGGTGCCGGCCATGCGGGCGACTTCGGCGATAAGGGCGCGCTTGAGCGACGGTGCCGGTGGCTGTTCCAGCCAGTTGGCCGTGAAGTCCTCGAGGCTGACGGTCGGGGCCAGTTCTTCGGTGATGATGAACGAATGCTGGCTGGCCGGATTGGCTCCGCGCTCGCCGTAAGCCACCGCGGTCATGGTCGGCACACCCACTTCGTGCAACCGCTGGATCGCTCGCCATTCCTGGCCAGCACCGAGAACGGGCGCCTTGGCGGTAAGCAGGTTCTTGGCGATCTCGCCCCAACCGATACCGCGATGAATCTTGACGAAGTAGCCCTGCCCTTCGACTTCTGTACGCAGCGTGCGTCGCCCCTCCAGCTCGCGGTACACCTGCCCGTCGAGACGCTCGACTTCGACGAACGGGTCCTCGCCGTGCCAGAGGCTTTTGAACGGCTCCAATAGCATCAGGCGCATGGAGCCTCCGCCAATCGGCAGGGCGCTGACCGAGCTGCAGCGCTCATGCGCTTGCCCCGAGAATCACGTCTGCCGCCTTCTGCGGCATCGAATAAAGGTCCGCCGTGTCGGCGAACGTCAGCGCATTGCGACTCCAGACCGCGCGCTGCTGATCATCGGCCAGCATCTGCACCAGCATCTGGTCGAGCACCTGCTGCTCGAAGGGGCTGGGTACCACGCGACCGCAGTCGGCGTCGGTAATGTAGTGCGCATAGCCACATACATCGGTGACCAGCACCGGCAGCCCAGCGACCAGAGCTTCCAGCAGTACGGTACCGGTGTTCTCGTTGTAGGCGGGATGGATCAGCAGGTCGGCACCCAGCAGAAAGCGCGGGATATCGCTACGCCCCTTGAGAAACTCCACCATACTCGAAATGCCCAGCGTCTTGGCCTGCAGCTTGAAGGGCTTGGGATCATCCTGACCGATCACCAGCAATCGCGTGCGCTTCCTCAGTCCACGTGGCAGCGCAGCGAGCGCCTTGAGGCTGCGATCCACACCCTTGGTCTTGAAGCCGGAGCCAATCTGCACCAGCACCAGCTCATCGGCACCCAGCTCGAATTCCTCGCGAAACCCGGCGCGTATTTCAGCCGCATTGGCCGGCGCGCGGCGATCCGCAGCGATGCCTGGCGGCAACAGATGGAAGCGCTCGGCGGGCGTACCGTAGTGCTTGACGAACAAAGGCTGCTGCACCTCGGAAATCATCAGAATCTCAGTCTTCGACTCGGGTGCGAACACCGCGCGCTCGTACTCGGCAAAGTGCTTGTAGCGGCCCCAGCGGCGGTAGACCGGATTGCGCAGGGTCTGCGCCTTGTCCTCGAAGCAGGGATCGGCGGCGTAGTAGACGTCCAGACCCGGCATCTTGTTGAACCCCACCACGCGATCCACCGGACGCTGCGCCAGATCAGCATCGACCCAGGCAGTGAAACGCTCGTTGCGGGTGTGGTTGAACAGCGCCTTGACCGGCGCGATCAGGACCTCGAAGCCCTCGGGCACATCACCTTCCCAGATCATCGCGTAGACGCGGATCGCGTGGCCGCGACGCTGGCATTCGAGGGCAATGCGCATGAAGTCGCGCTGCAGCCCGCCGAAGGGAAAATACTTGTAGAGAATGAAGGCCAGTTGCATCAGACGGACTCCGGGGCCCGCAGCAGGGCTTTCAGTTCGGTGACGACGCGCTCAGGGCGCAGATCGTCGAAACAGGGCTTGTGGCGATCACCGCGACCGGCGTTCGGCCCGCCGGCGCACAGGTGCACCTGCGAGCGCCCATAGGCGCCGACCCGCCCGGGCAGGGTCGGACCATAAAGCGAAATGCTCGGCACATCCAGCGCCGCGGCCAGATGGCCGAGGCCGGTATCCACTGCGACGCAAGCCCGCGCACCAGCGATGACCCGTGCAACGCCGGCCAGATTCAGCTTGGGCAGCACCGCTGCGTTGGCCACGCCGCTGACGATACGCTCGGCGCGCGCCTTCTCTTCGGCATTGCCCCATGGCAGGCGGATAGCCCAGCCGAAATCGCTCATGCGTTCGGCCAGTTCGCGCCAGTAGGTTTCCGGCCAGTGCTTGCTCGGCCAAGTGGTGCCGTGCAGAAACAGCAGATACGGCTGATCGCTGGGCGCGGCCATCTGCTCGCGATTCAGGCCGTAGTCGGCAACATCCTGCGGCAGCGGGTAACCGAGCGCCTGAGCGAACAGCTGACGCACCCGCTCCAGCGCATGCTGCTCACGCGGCACGGCATAGCACCGATCATAGAAGCGTGTCGCCAGCGGCTCGCGGGCCGAATCGTGGTCCAACCCGGCGACCGGCGCCTTGACGTAGCGGGTCAGCCAGGCGCTCTTGAGCAAGCCCTGGGCATCAATCACCAGGTCATAACGACTTTCGCGCAGGCGCGCCTTGAAGCGTCGCCACTCGCCGCTGCGTAGGGTATTGATCGGATGTTTGCGCCAGCGACGAATCGCCACCGGAATCACCTGCGCCACCGCTGGATGCCAGGCCGGGATCTCGGCGAAGCTCTCCTCCACGACCCAGTCGAACTGGATGCCAGGCAGCGCCCGCTGCGCATCGGTCAGCGCCGGCAGGGTATGCACGACATCGCCCAACGACGAGGTCTTGACCAGCAGGACCTTCAATCAGCGCACCTCAACTGACTGCGGGGCCAGGCGATCCAGCGCCTCGATCACCGCGCGCGGCTTCAGCTCGCGCATGCAGTTGTTGTGGCCGAAGCGGCAGGTGCGTTCAAAACAGGGGCTGCAGTCGAGACCCAGCCGCACAACCTCGACCTGCTCGGAAAGCGGCGGGGTGAAGGCCGGTGACGTCGAGCCATAGACTGCAGCCAGAGGCCGGCCCAGCGCGGCTGACACGTGCATCAGCCCGGAGTCGTTGGACACCACTGCGTCAGCGCAGGAAAGCAGATCGATAGCCTCGGCCAGGCTGGTCTCGCCGGCCAGGTTCACCGCCTCTTCGCGCAACCCAGGAATCAATCGAGCGAGGATTTCCTCGCCCACCGGGTGGTCGTTTTTCGAGCCGAACAGCCAGACTTGCCAGCCCTCGCGAATCTTCAGCTCGGCGACTTTGGCGAAGTGCTCGGCCGGCCAGCGCTTGGACTCGCCAAATTCGGCACCTGGACAGAGCGCCAGTACCGGACGATCCAGGCTCAGGCCGAAACGTGCCAGTGCCACATCGCGAGTCACGGGATCGATACGCAGCGAAGGGTTCGGATACGGTCTGGGCAACTCGGCGCCCGGCTCGAACGCCAGCGCCATGAAGCGTTCGATCATCAGCGGATAGCGTTGTTTGTCGAGCTTGCGCATGTCGTTGAGCAGGCCGAAGCGCATTTCGCCGCGCCAGCCGGTGCGCTTGGGAATACCGGCGAAGAACGGCACCAGCGCCGACTTCAACGAATTGGGCAGGAGGATCGCCTGCTCATACTGACCACGCAGGCTCTGCGCAACTTTGCGCCGGGTCGCCATGTCGAGCACGCCATGCCCGACCGGAAAGCTCAGCGCCTGGCGTACCTCGGGCATGCGCTCGAGAATCGGCCGGCTCCACTCGGGCGCCAGCACGTCGATCTGGCAGTCGGGATGGCGCTGTTTCAGGCAGACAAACAACGTCTGCGCCATCACCATGTCGCCAACCCAGCTGGGTCCCACAATCAGAATATTCATAAGGGCAGCTTCAAGCCACGAGCCTCAAGCTGCAAGCGGCAAACCATCGGCCGCGTGCAGCTTGGCGCCTGCGCTTACTTGACCAGTGTCCGCCATTCGGCATGAGCAGCGGTCTTGCCGGAGACCAGATCGAAGTAAGCCTTCTGCAACTTTTCGGTCACTGGGCCACGACGACCGATGCCGATGGCGCGGCCATCGACTTCGCGAATCGGCGTCACCTCTGCGGCAGTTCCGGTGAAGAAGGCTTCGTCGGCGATATAGACCTCGTCGCGGGTGATGCGCTTCTCGACCACCTTCAGGCCGTGCTCGGCGGCCAGGGTCAGCACGGTGCCACGCGTGATGCCATTCAGGCAGGCGGTCACTTCCGGGGTGTAGATCACGCCATCCTTGATGATGAAGATGTTCTCGCCCGAACCTTCGGCCACGTAGCCTTCAGGATCCAGCATCAACGCTTCGTCAGCGCCACCGGAAATGGCTTCCTGCAGGGCCAGCATCGAGTTGATGTAGGCACCGTTGGACTTGGCGCGGGTCATGGTGATGTTGACGTGGTGACGGGTGAAGGAGCTGGTGCGCACCTTGATGCCCAGTTCCAGCGCCTCGTCGCCCATGTAGGCGCCCCAGTGCCAGGCGGCGACGATCACGTGCACTTTCAGGCCGCTGGCGCGCAGGCCCATGCCTTCGCTTCCGTAGAACACCATCGGGCGGATGTAGGCGCTTTCCAGGTTGTTCTCGCGCACTGCGGCGCGGGTCGCTTCGTTGATCTCTTCCTTCGAGTACGGCATCGGCATGTTCATGATGTGTGCCGAATCGAACAGGCGGTCGGTGTGCGCCTGCAGGCGGAAGATCGCCGTGCCGTCCGGGGTGTTGTAGGCGCGTACGCCTTCGAATACGCCCATGCCGTAGTGCAGGGTATGGGTCAGCACATGGGTGGTCGCATCACGCCACTGCACCAGTTCGCCGTCATACCAGATGACGCCATCACGATCGGCCATCGACATCGTTGCCAGCTCCTCAGAATTCGAATTTGCCAGTAGCCCGACGAGGGGCTCAGCTTAGGCCCAACTCACGCCAGATACGCATGACAGCGCGGCGCTCGTCGTGGAATTGATCCCCACTCACCACTCCGGGCTGCTTCTGCAGTGATTGCCGGTGCGCTGCGGCGCGGTAGGCCTTGTAGGCATCCTGCAGCAGCCGAACCTCATCGCCGGTCATCAACCCGGCCTGCTCCAACCCATCGAGAATGCGGATGTTATCGGTATAGCGCAGCAGTTCGGGATGCTGGTGCGACCACGCCAAAGCCGCGTATTGCACCATAAATTCGATATCCACGATACCACCGGCGTCCTGCTTGAGATTGAACTCGGCCGCGCCGTCGAAGGCTTGCTCGGCAGTCCCCGCATGTGTCGCGCGGGTCCCGAGGTTGTCGCGCATCTTCGCGCGCATGTCGCTGACTTCGCGACGCAGCGCATCCAGATCACGCTCACGACCGAGCACACCGGCGCGCACCCGTTCGAAGTCGGCGGTCAGCTGCGGACAGCCAACCAGCACCCGCGCACGCACCAGCGCCTGGTGCTCCCAGGTCCAGGCTTCCTGACCCTGGTAGCGCTCGAAGGCGCCGAGGGAGCTGACCAGCAGCCCGGAAGCGCCGGACGGACGCAGGCGCATGTCCACCTCGTACAGCTGGCCGGAGGTGGTCTGGGTGGTCAGCAGATGAATGATGCGCTGACCGAGACGGGTAAAGAACTGCGCGGTGTCGATGGGCTTGGCGCCATTGGTCTCGGCGGCAGGGTCGCCGTCATGGATGAACACCAGGTCCAGGTCGGAACCGTGACCGAGCTCGATCCCGCCGACCTTGCCGTAACCGACGATGACGAAGGCTGGATCGCACAGGGTGCCGTCGCTGCGCTGCGGCTGGCCATGACGTGCAACAGTGTGGCGCCAGGCCAGGGTCAGCACTTCCTGCAGAATGGCCTCCGCCAGCCAGGTCAGGTAGTCGCTGACCTTCATCAACGGCAGCGTCCCGGCGATCTCCGAGGCTGCGACGCGCAGGCGATGCGCCAGTTTGAAATGACGCAGCGCCTCCATCTGCTGCTCGAGGTCATCCTCGGGAATACGCATCAGCCGCTCGCGCAACTCGGCGGCCAGCTCCGGCGCCAGCGGCGGGCTATACAAACGACCGGCGTTGAGCAACTCGTCGAGCAGCAGCGGGAACCGCGCGATCTGCTCGGCGACCCACGGGCTGGCCGCGCAGAGTTCCAGCAAGCGCTGCAGCGCGCCGGGATTTTCGGTCAGCAATACGAGATAGGCCGAGCGCCGAGCCACCGCCTCGACCAATGGCAGCACGCGTTCGAGCACCAGATCCGGGTCGTCCTGCTCGACAGCCTGCGCCAGCAGACGAGGAATGAAGGCATCCAGACGCTCGCGACCGAGACGCTGCATGGTCCTGACCTGACTGGCATTACGCAATGCGGCGAGGCGCTGACAGGCAACCTGACCATCACGGAACCCGGCTTCGGACAGCTGTCGACAGGCGAACTCCTCGTCCCAGTCCTGCTCCCACAGCGGCAACCACTCGCCGCCGACCAGCGCCTCGCCTTCGGCATTCTCGTCCTCGTCCGGGTCGGCGATGACCTGGTGAAAATGCCAGTCGATACGCCCACGCCAGTGCAACAGCTGCTCGTGGAAGGCCTGCCAGCTGTCGAAACCGAGCATGAAGGCGACCCGCGCGCAGTCGACTTCAGTCTCCGGCAGCATCTGCGTCTGGCGATCAGCGATGGCCTGCAGCGCATGCTCGGTATAGCGCAGAAACTCATAGCCTTCGCGCAGCTCCTTCACCGCCGCACCCGGCAGATAGCCCTGACCTTCCAGGGTAGCCAGCACCTTGAGCAACGGCCGCTGCTGCAGGCTGAGATCGCGCCCGCCGTGAATCAGCTGAAACGCCTGGGCGATGAACTCCACCTCGCGGATGCCACCGGCACCCAGCTTGATATTCGAAGCCATGCCCTTGCGCCGCACTTCCTGCTGGATCAGCTGCTTCATGGTGCGCAGCGCTTCGATGGCGGAGAAATCAAGGTAGCGCCGATAGACGAACGGCCGCAGCATTTCCAGCAGCTCCTTGCCGGCCTGCTGGTCGCCACCGATGACACGCGCCTTGATCATCGCGTAGCGCTCCCAGTCACGCCCCTGGTCCTGGTAGTACTGTTCCAGCGCGTTGAAGCTGTAGACCAGCGGACCGGACGAACCGTACGGGCGTAGGCGCATATCGACGCGGAAGACGAAGCCATCGACGGTGATGGCGTCCAGCGACTTGATCAGCCGCTGACCGAGCCGGACGAAGAACTCCTGATTGTCCAGCGAGCGCTTGGCACCCACGGTTTCGCCACCTTCGGGGTATCCGAAGATCAGGTCGATGTCCGAGGACAGATTCAGCTCATGGGCGCCCAGCTTGCCCATGCCAAGGATGACCATGTGTTGCGGGTTGCCGCTGCGACGCCCGGTGGGTACGCCGAACTGCTCGCAATGGCGTGTGTACAGCCAGTGATACGCCAGATCGACCGAAGCGTCGGCGAGATCGGAAAGGTCGCGGCAGGTTTCGGCAAGGCCGGCCTGACGGGTCAGGTCGCGCCAGATGATCCGCACCTGCTGGCGGGTCCGGAAGCGGCGCAAGGTCAGCGCCAGGGCATCCTCGCTGTCGCACGCGGCGACCTGCTCGCTCAGTGCGTCACGCATCTCGACCGGCGCGAGCGATCTGTCCAGCCAGCCCAGCTCGGCCAGCTGCAGCAGCATCTGCGGATCTCGACTAACCTGTTCGCTGGCGAAGTCGCTCGCCGCACAGACCCGGCCGAACGCCTCGCGCTGCTCCACCAGCCAGGCGCGGCAACGTGCCGCAATGGCATCCGACAGGCTGCCGGCAGCTGCGAGGAACGACTCTTCGGCACGACTGACAAAAGGCAGAAGCGAGGGCGGCAATGCAACCAGCGATGGCAGACTCATTGAGGTTTCCTTCACAGCAGCAACACAGTGAAACCGCGCGATTCAGAGCCTCGCAGATGCCTTTCTCAGGAAAATGCCAGCGCCGCTGATCTGTAGTTTTACTACTAAAGAGTATTTCAGGGGGCTGATCCGGACGTCATTTTGTAGTAAAACTACAGACGCCCGGCCCTACCCCCGGCACTCGTCCAAGAACATTACACGCACCGGCCCACAAAGCCGGTCGCGAACAGGCAACCGATTCTGGAAGCCTTTCCGCCATGGAGCAAGCCATGCAAGATCTCGATCCCGTCGAAACCCAGGAATGGCTGGACGCCCTCGAGTCCGTCCTCGACCGCGAGGGTGAAGACCGCGCTCACTACCTGATGACCCGGATGGGTGAACTGGCCACACGTAGCGGCACCCCCCTGCCCTACGGCATCACCACGCCGTACCGCAATACCATCCCCGTCACCCGTGAAGCCAAGATGCCTGGCGACCTGTTCATGGAGCGCCGCATTCGCTCCCTGGTCCGCTGGAACGCACTGGCCATGGTGATGCGCGCCAACCTCAAGGATCCGGATCTGGGTGGGCACATCTCCACCTTCGCTTCCAGCGCGACCCTCTACGACATCGGTTTCAACTATTTCTTCCAGGCCCCAACGGAAGAGCACGGCGGCGACCTGATCTACTATCAGGGGCATGCCTCCCCTGGCATCTATGCCCGTGCCTTCCTCGAAGGTCGCCTGAGCGAAGAGCAGATGCTCAACTTCCGCCAGGAAGTCGATGGCAAGGGTCTGTCGAGCTACCCGCATCCGCACCTGATGCCGGACTTCTGGCAGTTCCCCACCGTTTCCATGGGCCTGGGCCCGATCACCGCGATCTACCAGGCACGCTTCATGAAGTACCTGGAAAACCGCGGCTTCATTCCCGCCGGCAAGCAGCGCGTCTGGTGCTTCATCGGCGACGGCGAGTGCGACGAGCCGGAAACCCTCGGCGCGATTTCCCTGGCCGGTCGCGAGAACCTCGACAACCTGGTGTTCGTCATCAACTGCAACCTGCAGCGTCTGGACGGCCCGGTACGCGGCAACAGCAAGATCATCCAGGAGCTGGAAGGCGTATTCAAAGGCGCCAACTGGAACGTCAACAAGGTCGTATGGGGCCGCCTGTGGGACCCACTGTTCGCCGCCGACGAGGACGGCCGCATGCAGCGCCGCATGGACGAAGCCATCGACGGCGAATACCAGAACTACAAGGCCAAAGACGGCGCCTATGTGCGCAAGCATTTCTTCGGCGCCGATCCCGAGCTGCTCAAGCGCGTCGAGAACATGTCCGACGAGGAAGTCTGGAAGCTCAACCGCGGCGGCCACGATCCGTACAAGGTTTATGCCGCTTACCACCAAGCGGTCAATCACAAGGGCCAGCCAACCGTCATTCTGGCCAAGACCATCAAGGGCTACGGCACCGGTGCCGGTGAGGCGAAGAACATCGCCCACAACACCAAGAAAGTCGATATCGACAGCCTGAAGAAATTCCGCGACCGCTTCGACATCCCGGTCAACGATTCGCAGCTCGAAGAACTGCCGTTCTACCGCCCGGCCGAAGACAGCGCCGAGATGCGCTACCTGCGCAAGTGCCGCGAGAAACTCGGTGGCTCGCTGCCGCAGCGCCGGTCGAAGAGCTTCAGCATTCCGACGCCGCCGCTGGAAACCCTCAAGGCGGTGCTCGACGGTTCCGGTGATCGCGAGATCTCCACGACCATGGCGTTCGGTCGGATCCTGTCGCAGCTGGTGAAGGACAAGGATCTGGGCAAGCGCATCGTGCCGATCCTCGCCGACGAGGCGCGCACCTTCGGCATGGAAGGCATGTTCCGTCAGCTGGGCATCTATTCCCCGGTCGGGCAGCTTTACGAGCCGGTCGACCGCGACCAGGTGATGTACTACCGCGAAGAAAAGGATGGTCAAATCCTGCAGGAAGGCCTGAACGAAGCGGGTGCCTTCTCCTCATTCATCGCGGCGGGTACCGCCTACAGCAACTACAACCAGCCGATGCTGCCGGTCTACATCTTCTATTCGATGTTTGGCTTCCAGCGGATCGGCGACCTGGCCTGGGCGGCCGGCGATGCCCAGACCCGTGGTTTCCTGCTCGGTGGCACCTCCGGGCGCACCACGCTGAACGGCGAAGGCCTGCAGCACGAGGACGGCCATAGCCACATCCTCGCCAGCACCATCCCCAACTGCCGCAGCTATGACCCCACCTACGGCTACGAGCTGGCGGTGATCATGCATCACGGCATGCACGAGATGATGGAGCTGCAAAAGAGCGTCTACTACTACATCACCGTGATGAACGAGAACTACCAGCAGCCGGCCATGCCGCAGGGTGTCGAGGACGGCATCATCAAGGGCATGTACCTGCTCGAGGAAGCCAGGGGCGACTTCAAGCACCGCGTACAGCTGCTGGGTTCCGGCACCATCCTGCGTGAAGTGCGTGCTGCGGTGGATATCCTCGCCAAGATGGGCGTCGGCGCCGACGTCTGGAGCGTAACCAGCTTCAACGAGCTGCGTCGCGATGGCCTGGCGGTCGACCGCTGGAACCGTCTGCACCCGACCGAGAAGCCGCGCAAGAGCTATGTCGAGCAGTGTCTGGAAGGCCGCGAAGGCCCGGTAGTGGCCTCGACCGACTACATGAAGCTGTTCGCCGATCAGATCCGTCAGTGGGTTCCGTCGCGCGAATACCAGGTGCTCGGCACTGACGGCTTCGGCCGCAGCGACTCGCGCGCCAAGCTGCGTGACTTCTTCGAAGTCGACCGCCGCTGGGTTGCCGTCGCGGCACTGCAGGCACTCGCCGATCGCGGCGCCATCGAACGCACCGTGGTGGCCAATGCCATCACCGAGTTCGGTATCGACCCCGAGAAGCGCAATCCGCTGGATTGCTGATGCTGCGTGCGCACAGGAGAACCTATTGTGAGTGAAATCATACGCGTACCCGACATCGGCAGCGGTGAGGGTGAAGTAATCGAGTTGTTCGTCAAGGTCGGCGACCGTATCGAAGCGGACCAGAGCATCCTGACGCTGGAGTCCGACAAGGCCAGCATGGAAATCCCGGCACCCAAGGCTGGCGTCGTGAAGGCCTTGAAGGTCAAGCTCGGCGACCGCCTGAAAGAAGGTGACGAGCTACTTGAGCTGGAAAGCGAAGAAGGAACTGACAGCGAAGCGCCGGCGCAAGCCGCGGCCGAGCCTGCCGCTGCCAGCACTGGCGGCCCGACTGATGAAGCCGAAGCACCTACGCCTCCGGGAGATGACAATTCTTCGGCCTCCGCCGAGGAAGGCGAGTCGCAGGAAATCAAGGTTCCGGACATCGGCTCCTCCGGCAAGGCCAGCGTGATCGAGATATCAGTGAAGGCCGGCGATACCATCGCCGCCGAGCAACCGCTGATCACTCTCGAGTCCGACAAGGCCAGCATGGAGATCCCCTCTCCAGCCGCTGGCGTAGTCGAGAGCATTTCGGTCAAGGTGGGCGACGAAGTCGGTACCGGCGATCTGATCCTGATCCTCAAGGGTACCGCCTCGAGCAAGCCGGGAGCGGCCAGTGCTCCGACCAGCCAGGCACAAAGCCCGGCCAAGGAGAAACTGACCGAGCAGGCCGCAGAAGCACCGGCCGAAACTGCAGGCGAGTCCGTGGAGGAGGTTCGTATTCCGGACATCGGTTCCAGCGGCAGCGCCAAGGTCATCGAAGTCATGATCAAGGCTGGCGACAGCGTCGAGGCGGACCAGTCGCTGATCACCTTGGAATCCGACAAGGCCAGCATGGAAATTCCGGCGCCCAAGGCGGGCGTGGTGGAGTCGCTGTCGATCAAGGTGGGTGACGATGCCAAGACCGGCGACCTGATCCTGACCCTCAAGGTCCAGGGCTCGGCGCCAGCGAAAAAGGCCGAGAGCAGGCCGCAGGAGGCCGTTTCCCAGCAGCAGGCCGTCGCACCGAACAAGCAGGGCGTACCGGAGGCGAAGGCCGCGGCGACGCCGGCTCCGGCCGTCAGCGGTCCGAGCAAGGCCGGCACCAAGGTTCACGCCGGGCCGGCGGTTCGCATGACCGCGCGCGAGTACGGCGTCGACCTGGCCGATGTTCCGGCCACCGGTCCCAAGGGCCGGATTCTCAAGGAAGATGTCCAGGCCTACGTCAAGAACATGCTGCACAAGGCCAAGCAGGCTCCGGCCGAAGGTGCCTCGGGTGGTGCCGGCATTCCGCCGATCCCGGCCGTGGACTTCAGCAAGTTCGGCGAAGTCGAAGAAGTCGCGATGTCGCGCCTGATGCAGATCGGCGCAGCCAACCTGCACCGCAGCTGGCTGAACGTACCGCACGTGACCCAGTTCGAATCGGCCGATATCACCGAACTGGAGGCTTTCCGCGTCTCCCAGAAGGCTGCCGCCGAGAAGGCCGGCGTCAAGCTCACCGTGCTGCCGTTGTTGCTCAAGGCGTGTGCGCACCTGCTCAAGGAGCTGCCGGACTTCAACAGCTCGCTGGCGCCAAGCGGCAAGGCACTGATCCGCAAGAAGTATGTGCACATCGGCTTCGCCGTGGATACGCCGGATGGCCTGATGGTCCCGGTGATCAAGAACGTGGATCAGAAGAGTTTGCTGCAGTTGGCTGGCGAAGCGGCCGAGCTGGCGGAGAAAGCGCGCAGCAAGAAGCTCTCGCCTGACGCCATGCAGGGTGCCTGCTTCACCATTTCCAGCCTTGGCCACATTGGCGGCACCGGCTTCACGCCGATCGTCAACGCGCCGGAAGTGGCGATTCTCGGGGTATCCAAGGCGACGATGCAGCCAGTCTGGGACGGCAAGGCATTCGAGCCGCGCCTGATGTTGCCGCTCTCGCTGTCCTACGATCACCGTGTGATCAACGGGGCTGCCGCCGCACGCTTCACCAAACGGCTGTCGGAGCTGCTGGCGGATATCCGCACCCTGCTGCTGTAACGGCTGAGCCAAACGAAAACGCCGCATCCTCTGAAGAAGATGCGGCGTTTTCTATTGTGCAGGGATCACGCGTACCGACTGCTGCGTCAACCCTTCTGCAGATTACGAATCAGAAAAGACAGCGCCTTGGCCAGCTCTTCGGCACCCTGGGGGTCGCGCAGAATGACCAGCAAGGGCAGGCCGTCGATGGGGCTGCTGATCGAACAACTGAACCCTTGCGCAGGACACTGATATTGCAGATAGGGATCAAGCCCGAATACCGACAGACTGCGGTTGCGCACGGCAACACCGCCGCTGCTGCTGCGGACTTCCTCGCGTATGCGCAACTCGCCAGGAGTCGCCACGCTCAGCTCGTAGAGAAAGTCCTGCGGATTGGCCTGGCCAACCTGATAACCCGCTCGCAATGCGTAGGTATCGAGCAATCCGTTACTATGCGCGAGCAGCGCTTCGCGATCGCTGCTGGAGAGATAAAGCTTTTTCAATTCAGTGAGATAGCGAGCCGACTCATCCGAGCCGAACTCCACCACTTCACTCGCGATCAGAGGTGTTCCGATCACGCAGAGAACCGAGACCATCACTAACTTTGCAAGCCGACTTGTCAGTCCCTGTCGCATGATGCACCCTTGCCGAAATTAATATTATTTAGCCATCGTCCTTCGCTGGAACGGCGCCTGGAGCACAGGCCAGCCCGACTCCGTGGAGCATACTGGAAGCCAACCGCTCGATGAAAATACATACCGATGCCGCCAGCCGTCTGGCGACCGAGGTTGTGACGCAGTTGCCAGTGCCTTCACGGCTCGGCATGCTGCGTTTCGAGCGCTTGAACGAGTCCAGCTGGACACTGCTGTTTCTCGACCCCGCTTGCGAGCGTTATCTCGGTGTTTCCGCCGGCGACCTTTGCTCCCTGGTCGACGCCCCCTACGCCAGCCTGATGGAGCCCAGCGTCCGTCACCAGCTACACGAAGAGATTCAGCAACAGCTGACAGGCCGCAGCCACTATTCAGTCAGCTATCGACTGCACACGCCTGACGGCGTGCAGGACATCACCGAACTCGGCGAAGTTTGCCAGCAGTATGGTCGCGAGCTGCTCAGGGGCTATCTGATGCCCGGACGCCAGCCTGAATCGGATCAGGATCTCAGGGCGCAGAACGCCCGACTGCGCACGGCGCTGCAGCAACATCAGCAAGCCCAGGACGAACACATCGAGCACATGCTGCGCTCGCGCACCCAGCAGAGCCTGATCGTCAGACTGGCTCGGCATCGCTACGGCTCCGCCAATCCGGAACTGGAAGCGGCACAGCTGATCACCCAGGCCGCCTGCGAAGTCTACGAGCTGAACCGCGCGACAATCTGGCATCTGGACGGCACGCGCCTGGAGCCAGTGTCGTGCTACCGACTCGACAGCGACCATTACGAAACGCCCTCAGCCCTGGAACTCGCACCCTTTCCCCGCTACTTGCAGGCGCTGCAGAGCGGTCGCGCCGTCGATGCGCAGGACGTGTCCCAGGATCACCGCACCTGCGAACTTGACCAGCTTATCTATCGCCCGCAGGGAGTTCGCTCGATCCTGGACGCCAGCATTCGAGTCGGTGGGGAGGTAATCGGCGTTCTCAGCCTGCAACACACAGGCAAACCGCGCGCATGGCAGGCCGACGAGATCGCCTTCGCCGGCGAGCTGGCCGATCAGTATGCGCAGGTGCTGGCCAATCAGCAGCGGCTCAGCGCAACCCATATGCTCGGCCTGTTCCAGCGCGCCGTGGAACAGAGCGCCAGCGCCTTCATCCTGGTCGACCGAGAAGGCCGGGTGGAATATGTGAATCCGGCATTCACCGTCATCAGCCAGTTTTCCTCAGCCGAGGTACGCGGTCAGCGTCTGGCCGATCTGAAGGCTCTGGAAAACCTCGGCGAGCTGCTGTTCGACACCTCTTCGGTACTTGCCCACAGCAACAGCTGGCAGGGCGAGTTCCGCTCCCGACGCAAGAACCTCGAGCCGTACTGGGGTCAGCTTTCCATCTCCAAGGTCTTCAATGAAGAAGGCGCGCTGACCCACTACATCGGCATCTACGAGGACATCACCCGCAGCAAACTGGCGCATCAGCATATCGAGCGTCTGGCCTATACCGACAACCTGACCAACCTGGGCAATCGTCCGTACTTCATTCGCAGCATCGAGGAGCGCTTTGCCGCCGGGGCCGAGCCCAGGCTCTGCCTGTTGCTGGTGGACATCGACAACTTCAAGCGCATCAACGACAGCCTCGGCCACCAGACCGGCGACAAGCTGCTCACCAGCCTTGCCCGGCGACTGCGCAACGGACTCAGCCAGCAGGCCGTACTGGCACGCTTTGCCAGCAATGAGTTCGCCCTGCTGTTCGATGACAAGGGACTGGATGAAGGCGTCCGCCTGGCAGACCAGGTGCTGCGCATCCTCGATAAGCCGCTATTCGTCGACAAGCAGCTGATCAGCGTCAGCGGGTCCCTGGGGCTTGCGTGCTCGCCCCAGCACGGGCGTGACCCGGAAACGCTGATGAAGCATGCCGGGCAAGCGCTGCACAAGGCCAAGGCGAACGGCAAGAACCAGGTGCAGATATTTACCGAAGCCCTGCATGCCGAAGCCAACTACAAGCTGTTCGTCGAGAACAACCTGCGCCGTGCGCTGCTGCAGAACGAGTTGGAGGTGTTCTACCAGCCCAAGCTATGCCTGCATACCGGCCGACTGCAGGGGCTGGAAGCGCTGCTGCGCTGGAACCATCCGGAAAAGGGCATGATCCGCCCGGATCAGTTCATCAGCGTCGCGGAAGAAACCGGGCTGATCATCCCGATCGGCAAGTGGGTCGCGCGGGAAGCGTGCCGGATGGGCGTCACCCTTTCCGCGCTAGGCCTTGGCGCGCCCCAGATCGCAATCAACCTTTCACCCAAGCAGTTCTCGGATCCGGATCTGCTTGGCACGATTGCCGCAATTCTGCTCGAAGAGCAACTTCCCGCCGCGCAGCTGGAGCTGGAGCTGACAGAAAGCCTCCTGCTCGAAGCCACCGAGGAAACCCGACAGCAGCTGATCGGCCTCAAGGCGCTCGGCCTGACGCTGGCCATGGACGACTTCGGCACGGGGTATTCCTCGCTGAGCTACCTGAAGAAATTCCCCATCGACGTGATCAAGATCGATCGCAGCTTTATCAAGGACATCCCGGGCAACCAGGACGACGTGGAGATCACCTCGGCAGTGATCGCCATGGCCCGCAAGCTGCACCTGAAGGTCGTCGCTGAAGGAATCGAAACACCGGAGCAGCTGAAATTCCTGCGTCGTCATCGCTGTGATATCGGTCAGGGCTACCTGTTCGACAAGCCGATCCCCGGCAACGTCCTGACCGAGGCTCTGCGCCGCTATCCCCAATGGTGCTGAGCGCCAGTCGTTTGCGCAGAACTCTGCGACGCGTGGTAGCCGTGGCGCTTTCACTGACTCCCGGGCTTTTGTAGCCTAGCTCGTCAGCCACCTTCCCCGCTCGAGGCTCGCATGTCGCTACGCTCGCAGATTCTGATCAACAAACAGGCACTGCCCACCGCCGAGCAGGCCTTGCCCGGCCGCTCGACACCCATACCGGTCCCCCCCGCCCACTACGTCAATGGCAACCCGCTGCAGCCGCCCTTTCCAGCAGGGCTTTGCCAGGCGGTGTTTGGCATGGGCTGCTTCTGGGGAGCGGAACGCCGGTTTTGGGAGCAGCCGGGAGTCTGGACGACGGCTGTCGGCTATGCCGGAGGCCTGACCCCGAACCCGACGTACGATGAAGTCTGTTCCGGGCTTACCGGGCATACGGAGGCGGTACTGGTGGTCTTCGATCCTCAGCAGATCGACTACGGTACGCTGTTACGCGTTTTCTGGGAGGCTCACAACCCGACTCAGGGAATGCGGCAGGGTAATGATGTCGGCAGCCAGTATCGTTCGGCGATCTACTGCATGGATGCACAGCAGCGCAGCGAAGCGGAGACGAGTCGTGAACGTTTCCAGCAACAACTGAGCGCAGCGGGCTTTCCGGCCATCACCACCGAGATCGACGACGCGCCGCCCTTCTTCTACGCAGAGGCCTACCACCAGCAGTATCTGGCAAAGAATCCTGGGGGATATTGCGGGTTGGGCGGCACTGGTGTGTGCCTACCGAGTTGATGCCGGGACATCGGCCTAAGCCTAAGCGGTCGCAAGGCCGCTTGAATGGCTGACTACTGGCATAAGAACTAAGCAGAAAAGAAAAACCCCGCCGAAGCGGGGCTCTGCAGACTGAATCCTGACATCCATGATCGCGCGCCATCCTGGCGCCGCTCCCTGTGTGATCCGTTTTATTGATTTGCGCTTTCCATGCGCCACGTCCTTAAGCAGTAGATTACCGTCAGACCTTGTGAGCCTGTAGTAGCCATTGTGCATCACGCCTTGTAAGCCTTTTCCTACATCGCGTCATCCTTGATGCAGTGCTGTAAGTCCAGGCTTACATGGTGCGGTTTTTATGACCTGAAGGGCGGCTTAATCGTTCCGCGTCATGGCCAAATAATTTCATATTGCCTTTAGATTAAGCCGCGGCATCTCAGAATTGAGCAGCGTCGAGCAAGTACAGTGACTCGCTTCCGGCCTTGACCGAAGCGCTCAGCGAATGAATTCGCGGCAACAGGCGAGCAAAGTAGAAACGCGCGGTTCCCAGCTTGCTCTGGTAGAAGTCGCCTTCATCCTGTTTGGCGAATGCCGCTACCGCCATGCGTGCCCACATGTACGCATAAGCGGTGTAGCCAAACACGTGCAGGTACTCCACCGAGGCGGCGCCGATTTCGTTCGGATTCACCTTGGCCTGATCGATTACCCAGGCGGTCAGCTCATCCAGATTGTCCATGGCAGCCTTGAGGGGCTCGGCGAACTCCGCCAGCTCCGGACCGGCATCAGCGATGAATGCACGAATTTCATCGACGAAGGCCTGATACATGGTGCCACCACTGCCGACGATCTTGCGCCCAACCAGGTCCAGCGCTTGAATGCCGTTGGTGCCCTCGTATATCTGGGTAATGCGGCAGTCACGCACCAGCTGCTCCTGGCCCCACTCGCGGATGAAGCCATGGCCGCCGAAAATCTGCTGGCCATGTACCGTGGTTTCCAGCCCCATGTCAGTGAGGAAGGCCTTGGCTACCGGTGTCAGCAGCGCCACCTGCGCCTCGGCTCGCAGCCGCGCCTCGTCGTCGTCACTGAACTTGGCGATATCGAGCTGCAGCGCGACATAACTGGAGAACGCGCGACCACCCTCGTTCAGCGCCTTCATGGTCAGCAGCATGCGGCGCACATCCGGATGCACGATGATCGGATCGGCTGCCTTGTCCTGCGCAATCGGTCCGGTCGGTGCGCGGCTCTGGATACGCTCGCGGGCATACTCGATGGCGCTCTGATAGGAGCGCTCGCCAGTCGACAGGCCCTGAATACCGACGCCCAGACGCTCGTAGTTCATCATGGTAAACATCGCTGCGAGGCCCTTGTTCGGCTCGCCGACCATCCAGCCGGTGGCACCGTCGAAGTTCATCACGCAGGTCGCCGAGGCCTGGATACCCATCTTGTGCTCGATGGAACCGCAGGACAGCGAGTTGCGCTCACCCAGGGTGCCGTCCTCGTTGACCATCACCTTCGGCACCAGGAACAACGAGATGCCGCGGGAGCCAGCTGGCGCATCCGGCAGCTTGGCCAGCACCAGGTGGATGATGTTCTCGGTCAGGTCATGCTCGCCGCCGGTGATGAATATCTTGGTGCCGCTGATCTTGTAGGAGCCGTCTGCCTGCGGCTCGGCCTTGGTGCGGATGATGCCGAGGTCGGTACCGGCATGAGGTTCGGTCAGACACATGGAGCCGGACCAAACACCGGCATACATGTTCGGCAGGTACTTCTGCTTAAGCTCCTCGCTGGCGTGGGCGTAGATCGACAGGCAGGCGCCGGACGTCAGCATCGGATAGAGGCCGAAGGCCAGGCTGGCGGAGTTCATCATCTCCTCAACCTGAGCCGAGATGACCTTGGGCATGCCCATCCCGCCGAACGCCGGATCGCCACCGACACCGACCCAGCCGCCTTCGGCGTATAGCTGATAAGCCTCGCGGTAGCCGGCGGGCGTAGAAACCGCACCGGCGTCCCAGCGGCAGCCTTCTTCGTCACCGCTGCGGTTGAGCGGCGCGATGCTGTTGGCGGTGATCTTGCCAGCTTCCTCGAGAATTGCATCGGCCGTCTCGGCATCGACCACTTCGGCCAGCGCTGGCAGCGACTGCCAGAGTTTCGGCGCGTCGAAGACTTCATTCAGGACAAAACGCATGTCGCGCAGCGGCGCTTGGTAGTCAGCCATGGCAAGGTTCCTCGCAGGACACTGGGTTGCGACCACTATGGGCCGTTTCCACCGAGTCTAACCGAATAACAAGGACAGGATTAAGCGTCTTTTTATGACCAGATAGTTTCCATCGGTCACTCTCAATACCGATACAACCCTAACGCGAATGCTCGGCCATGCGCACCGCGCCGCGGCCACTGCCATGCACTCGCAAACAGTTTCTTCCTGCTTTTTTTGCACTGTACAGCGCTTGGTCGGCGGCCTTAATCACCTCTTCTGGACTGCGCTGCTCGCCTTGTCGCTCCGCCACTCCGATGCTGATGGTCACCGAGACCTGGTTCGCCGACGCCGCTCCCCGGGCCATACGGCCGCGACGATCATCCTTCGGCCGATTGTCTGCGTCACGCAGCTGCAGGGCATAAGCCTCCACCGACTGGCGTACCGCCTCGAGGTGCGGCAGGCACTCCTCGATACTGTGCCCAGGAAATACCAGAGTGAATTCCTCACCGCCATAACGATAGGCGCGCCCACCGCCGCCGATCTTGCGCAGCCGGCTGGCAACCATCTTCAGCACCTGATCACCGACGTCGTGACCATAGGTATCGTTGAAGCGCTTGAAGTGGTCCACATCAGCCATCGCCAGCACGTACTGCCGCCCCAGGCGCTGCAGTCGCTCGTTCAGAGCGCGACGCCCCGGCAAGCCGGTCAGCTCGTCACGAAAGGCCATGAGATAAGCCTCATGTGCGATTGCCGTCACCAGCATCAGCAGCACATGGCTGCTCAGAATGTTGAGGGCGGCATAGCGGCTGAACGTCTGCGGCAGCATCAGCAGAATGCCGAGCAGCGCGATGATCTGCGCCGCATGGGAAGGTCGCGGCTGGCGAAGGTACTGGACGATCATCAATACCAGCGCCACGAGGAACACCGGATACGCCAGCTGGATGAGCGGTAGCCAGTCGGCCTTGAGCGCGGGCCAGCGAATCACCACCAGCCAGGCATGTAACGCTTCCGGAAACCGCTTTGCCAGCGCCACGGCGACGACGCCGACGGCAAACAGCACGGCGGCACGGGCCAGGCCGTCCTGCGCCAGGTGACTGCGCTCTCGCCACACGCCATACAGGCCGTAAAGCAGCGGCAGCAGCAAGCTGCAGAGATGAAAGGTCAGTGCAGCATCGTCCAGCAGAGTGCCATGCGCCCGGTAGTGATCGGCGTGGATATCGAGGAGGAAATAGGCAAGATAGACGCAGAGCAGCAGAAAAAGCTCGCGGATGCGGCCGTACATCATGCAAAGCGCACCGCCGAGCAACAGCAGTACGGTCGGCAGGACGTTATAGAGCGACGTGAAGAACTCGTTCAGCGAAACCTGACGCGCGATGACCTCTCCGCCGAGCAACAGGGCCAATGGCGCGAGAAAATGGCTGAAGCGAGGCGGGACGGTACGCGACACGGCAACTCCGGCATGCTGCCGAGAAAAGCTAGCATTTTGCCTTCTTGCTCCCAGTTGTGCAGCCGAAATACCGGCGAAGATGCGGCAAAAGCAGTACAACGTCTGGATCGGGCACAAAAAAGCCGCTGCAAAGCAGCGGCTTTTCTTTACAACCTCAACCCGTCAGTAACCGAGAGCGAAGTCTTCCTCAGCCATCTGCATCAGGTTGTCGGCACCGGACAGCATGGCGTCGACATGCATGCGGGTACGCGGCAGGATGCGCTGGAAGTAGAATCGCGCGGTCTGCAGCTTGGCCTTGTAGAACGCCTCCTCAGAGGTGCCCTCAGCCAGTTTCTCGGCAGCAACCCGAGCCATGTCAGCCCAGAAATAGGCGAGACAGGCGTAGCCGGAATACATGCAGTAGTCGACCGACGCCGCACCGACCATTTCACGATCCTTCATGGCGGCCATGCCGATCTTCATGGTCAGCTCGCCCCACTCCTTGTTCAGCTGATTCAGGGGGGTAACGAACTCCTTGATGGCTTCGTTGCCTTCCTGGTTCTGGCAGAACTTGTGCACGATCTTGGTGAAGGACTTCAGCGCCTCACCCTGGGTCATCAGCACCTTGCGGCCCAACAGGTCCAGCGCCTGGATACCGGTGGTGCCCTCGTACAGCATGGAAATACGCGCGTCACGCACGTTCTGCTCCATGCCCCACTCGGCGATGAAGCCGTGACCACCGTAGATCTGCACGCCGTGGTTGGCCGCTTCGAAGCCTACTTCGGTCATGAACGCCTTGGCGATCGGCGTGAGGAAGGCCAGCAGCGTGTCGGCCTGCTTCTTCTGCTCTTCATCCTGGCTGTTCTTGACGATGTCGACCTGCTTGGCGGTGAAGTAGACCATCGCGCGGTTGCCCTCGGCGAACGCCTTCATGGTCAACAGCATGCGACGCACGTCCGGATGCACGATGATCGGGTCGGCTGACTTTTCCGGCGCCTTGGGGCCGCTCAGCGCACGCATCTGCAGGCGCTCACGAGCGTACTTGATGCCGCCCTGGAAACCGATCTCGGCATGTGCCAGCCCCTGCAGCGCGGTACCCAGACGTGCGGTGTTCATAAAGGTGAACATCGCGTTCAGGCCCTTGTTCGGCGGACCGATCAGAAAGCCGGTGGCGCCGTCGAAGTTCATGACGCAGGTCGCGTTGCCGTGGATGCCCATCTTGTGTTCAAGCGATCCGCAGTTCACACCGTTGCGCTCGCCCTTCTCGCCTTCGGCGTTGGGCAGGAACTTGGGCACGATGAACAGGGAGATGCCCTTGGTGCCAGCCGGAGCATCGGGCAGGCGAGCCAGAACGATATGGACGATGTTCTCGGCCATGTCGTGTTCACCGGAGGAGATGAAGATCTTGGTCCCGTTCAGCTTGTAGCTGCCGTCGGCTTGGGGCTCCGCCTTGGTGCGCAACATGCCCAGATCGGTACCGCAGTGCGGTTCGGTCAGGCACATGGTGCCGGTCCACTGGCCGGACACAAGCTTGCTCAGATAGGTGTGCTTCTGATCGTCGGTACCGTGGGTAGCGATGGTGTTCATGCAGCCATGAGACAGGCCGGGGTACATGCCCCAGGACCAGTTGGCCTGACCGATCATTTCGCTGATCGCCAGACCGAGGGACTCGGGCAGACCCTGACCGCCGTGGTCGACGTCATGGGCCAGGCTCGGCCAGCCGCCTGCCACGTACTGCTCGTAAGCTTCCTTGAAACCGGTCGGCGTCTTCACGCCCGACTCGCTCCAGGTGCAGCCTTCGATGTCGCCGACGCGATTCAGCGGAGCGAGTACCTGCTCACAGAACTTCGCGCCCTCATCGAGAATCGCGTTGACCATGTCCGGGGTGGCGTCTTCACATCCCGGAAGGCTCTGATAGTGCGCTTCGTAGCCGAGCAGCTCGTCACGTACGAAACGGATATCGCGCAAGGGGGCCTTGTAGTCGGGCATAGCGTAAACCTCAGCGGTGAGTTCTTGTAACAAGCTGACCGGGCGACCCAGTCATCTGAATTCGATTTCGACCGTCGGACTACCAGCCCGAAGGGTCAAACAGGCGTTTGAAACATACGTTTCGACCTGAGCGATGTCAAGCGCGGAACAGGGCACCACTTATCGGCTGAATCAGCCAAATTCAGGTCGAGCGAAAGCCACGCCTGGCGAAATTCGGGAATAGGAAATCTGATGTTGCAAAGACGCAGCAAGCCCGGCGCCTGCCGAGCTGACTGGCGGGAACGAAGATGCAGGAAGGAGAAAAGTGAAGCTGCCGAGCGCATGAATGACGACTCGAATCAGCAAGGAGAATCGATGAGCGCCGGAGTACGCGATCAGGCCTGGGTATCGATCAGCGTGCCGAGGACTTCGTCAGCGCTCTGGATCATACGGGCACCTGCCTTGGCACTGTGCTCACCGACCTTCAACTGGATCAGCTGCTCGGTGATTTCGGTGACCGCCTGGGAGTTGCCCAGCACTGGCGCGTTGGCGGAGGCGATGGAAGAAGCGGCCTGCTCGACGCGCTGCTGACCGCCCTGGTAGGCACTGAGGCCCGCGCCCAGAAGGTTATTGGTGATTTGCATGGTGACTCCACGCGCTATCAGGTTGCCAGCATTCAAGCAGATGCCGACACGTACCGCAAGCCGCGAGTCGCCGCAATGCGCGTCCGCTCACACCGGCTGCAACGCGGGCAACGTCAGGTAGCGCGCGACCTGACGCGCCGTTGGCGCAGCGAGGCGAGGCACCTGGCCAAGGCAGGGTGCCGGTAGCAGCTCAGCGAGCGTGGCGAGGTTGTCATCCAGCCGCGACGTGGCAGGGTCGATGATATTCGCCACCCAGCCAACCAGCGCCAGCCCGTCGCGGGCGATCGCTTCGGCACTGAGCAGCGCATGGTTGATACAACCCAAGCGCACCCCTACTACGAGAATGACCGGTAAACCCAGCGCCGCGGGCAATGCCGACAGATACTCACGCGCATTCAGCGGGACTCGCCAGCCTCCCGCGCCCTCGACCAGAGTGACGCCGGCCTGCCGGGCCATTACCGGTTGCACGGCCTCGATCAGACGAGCGGCGGTCAGTTCGACACCCGCTTCGCGGGCAGCTATGTGCGGGGCAATGGCCGGCTCGAACGCGAACGGGTTGACCGTCGCATAGTCCAGCGCAAGGCTGCACTCGGCCAGCAGGGCCAGCGCGTCGCTGTTACGTAAACCCTGCTCGGTCCTTTCGCAGCCTGAGGCGACCGGCTTCACCGCCGCGGTGGACAACCCCGCCAGGCGCGCTGCATGCAGCAGGCCCGCGGCGATAGTGGTCTTGCCAACATCGGTATCGGTGCCGGCAATGAAGAAAGCGCGATGCATCATGGCTCCTTGTGCAGAATGCCGTAGATCACCTGGTAGGTCGCCGGAAGCCCCTCGGGACGGCGGAACCCTTCGTAGGCCTCGACCAGCGCGCGGATGCGTGCACGCCCGGTCAGTCCATCCGGGCGACCCGGATTCAGGTTGTGCGCACCCAGCGCCTTGAGCTCATGGGTCAGCTGGCGCAGATCGGGGAAATGCAGCACTTCCGGGCGCACTTCGAGACTCGCCAATCCCAGACCGCAGCCCCTACACAGCGTCTGGTAGGCCTCCCGCGAGCGGAAGCGGTTGACGTGAGCGAAGCCGTCCACCGCCTGCCAGCTGTCCCGCAGCTCCTGCAGGGTACCGCTGCACAGACTGGTGAAGGCAAAGATGCCGCCCGGACGCAGCACCCGCCGCACTTCGCTCAGCACGCTGGCAAAATCCTCGCACCACTGCAGTGCCAGGCTCGAATAGATCAGGTCGACAGTGCCATCACGCAGCGGCAGCCGCTCGGCGTCACCGGTGACGAAATGCCGTGCGCCGCCCTGCGGCCGTGCATGGCGCAGCATGCCCTCGGCGATATCCAGTGCCAGGCCATCGGCCTCCGGAAAGGCCGCAGCCAGGACGCGGGAGAAGTAGCCGGTGCCGCTGCCAAGATCGAGCCAGCGGCCGGGTTGCCGAGTGGAGGGCAGTCGGGCCAGCAATTGATTGCCGACCTGTCGCTGCAGTGCGGCGACGCTGTCGTAACTGCCCGCAGCACGGGAAAACGATGCCGCGACTTGGCGCTTATCAGGCAACTGCGCCGGCGGACGCTCGCTGAGCGATGCTTCAGTCATCCTCGCCATCACCCATAAACGCCAGCATTGCCGTCGCCACGTCGTCGGCACGCTCCAGCGGCAGGCCGTGGCTGGCATTGGCCAGCACATCGACTTCTACATCCGGCAGACAGGCCAGCAGCGCATCCGCCGCTGACGCCGGCACCAGCGCATCACCATCGGCGAACAGATGCAGCTGTGGCCCCACATAACCTTGCAGCGCCTCGCGGCCGTCCAGCTCGGCGAGCAGACGCAGCCCGGCGGCAGCCACTGACGAAGGCTGCTCGAGCAGGCTCACCTGCAGTTGCCGCGCCAGCGTGCGCGGATCGTAGGCACTGCGGCTACACAGCAGGCTGAAGCGCTTGAGCGTGTCATCCGGCCCGAGGCGGAAGGCCTCCTCGAAGGCATCGAACACTTCGGCAGGCATCGCCGTCGGCCAGTCGTCACGGCTGCGGAAGCAGGGGTTACTGCAGATAGTGATCAGTCCCGGACAGTTGTCGCCGCGCCGCGCGGCCAGTTGCGTCGCCAGCATGCCGCCAAGCGACCAACCGGCGAGCCAGCTGTCGACGGGCAGCCGCGCATCCAGCTCATCGAGCCAGGCCTCGGGGCGATCCAGCGTCGGCAGTGGGGCAATGTCGACCTGCAGCCGTGGCTCGCGGTCGCGCAATAGCTCGGCCAGGGGTTCAAGGGCGGCCGAGCTGAACGCCCAGCCCGGCAGAAGAATCAGTCGATCACGCATCCTCGTTCTCCTTGGGCAACAGGGCCCAGCACTCGGCCAGCGCTTCCAGCAGGCGGTCCAGCTGTGCCTCACTGTGGCTCGCCGTGAAGGTGATCCGCAGCCGTGCGCTGCCGGCCGGAACGGTTGGCGGGCGAATCGCGCCGACCAGGATGCCGCGCTCGCGCAGCAATGCCGACAGCCTCAACGCCCGTTCGCTGCTGCCGACCAGCACCGGCTGGATCGGCGTCGGGCTGTCCATCAGTGTCAGGCCGATCCGCACCGCGCCTTCGCGGAAACGCGCCACCAGCCGGTTCAGGTGCTCGCGGCGCCAGCCCTCGCTGCGCAGCAGATCCAGGCTTTTGAGTGTGGCACAGGCCACCGCAGGCGGCTGGCTGGTGGTGTAGATGTACGGTCGCGCGAACTGGATCAGCGTTTCGATCAGCTCCTCGCTACCGGCGACAAAGGCGCCTGCGGTGCCAAACGCCTTGCCCAGCGTACCGACCAATACCGGGACGTCATCCATGCCCAGACCGAAATGCTCGACGATGCCGGCGCCCGTCGCACCCAGCGGGCCGAAGCCATGGGCATCGTCGACCATCACCCAGGCGCCACGCTGCTTCGCCGTGGCACAAATAGCCGGCAGTTCTGCGAGATCACCGTCCATGCTGAACACGCCATCGGTCACCACCAAGGTATTGCCGCTAGCCTTCTCCAGGCGCTTGGCGAGGCTTTCGGCATCGTTGTGCAAGTAGCGCGAGAAACGCGCGCCGGAGAGCAAACCGGCATCGAGCAGGGAGGCGTGATTGAGGCGATCCTGCAGCACCGTATCGCCCTGCCCGACCAGCGCCGTCACCGCAGCCAGATTCGCCATATAACCGGTGGAAAACAGCAGCGCACGCGGGCGACCGGTGAATTCGGCAAGGGCTTCTTCGAGCTGATGATGCGGCGTGCTGTGGCCAATAACCAGATGCGAGGCGCCGCCGCCCACACCCCACTTCGCAGCGCCCTGCTGCATGGCGTCAATCACCTCGGAATGATTGGCGAGGCCCAGGTAGTCGTTGGAACAGAACGCCAGCAGGCGGTCGCCATCAACCATCACCTCCGGCTGCTGCGGCGCTTCCAGCAGCGGCCGTTGACGATAGAGATGGGCCGCGCGGCGCTCGGCGAGACGGGCGGAGAGATCGAAGCTCATGGGTGCACCGAGAGGAGGTGGATGACCACGCGCGGGTCATCCAGCCTGCAAATGGGTTGGCCAGGCCAGCGGCGGATACGTGCAACCGATGCCGCACTCATCCACCGGACCCGATCATCAGACCGCGGCGTTGTAGAACAGCTTGCTGTCGCGCTGTTCGATCAGCGCCTGCTCGATGGCCGCCTGGTGTACTTCGTCGGCATGCTCGTGGCGCTCCTCCGGCTTGATGCCCAGACGCGCGAACAGCTGCATGTCCTTGTCCGCCTGCGGATTGGCGGTGGTCAGCAGCTTCTCGCCGTAGAAGATCGAGTTGGCGCCGGCGAAGAAGGCCAGGGCCTGCATCTGTTCGTTCATCTGCTCGCGTCCGGCGGACAGCCGCACATGGGATTTCGGCATCATGATCCGCGCCACGGCGAGCATGCGGATGAAGTCGAACGGATCGACGTCCTGTTCCTCGGCCAGCGGCGTGCCCTTGACCTTGACCAGCATGTTGATCGGCACCGATTCCGGGTGCTCAGGCAGGTTGGCCAGCTGGATCAGCAGGCCGGCGCGATCGTCCAGCGACTCGCCCATGCCGAGAATGCCGCCGGAGCAGATCTTCATCCCCGCCTCGCGCACGTAGCTCAGCGTTTCCAGACGCTCGCCATAGGTGCGGGTGGTGATGATGTTGCCGTAGTACTCCGGCGAGGTGTCGAGGTTGTGGTTGTAGTAGTCCAGCCCCGCCGCCGCCAGCGCCTTGGTCTGCTCCTGATCGAGCTTGCCGAGGGTCATGCAGGTTTCCAGGCCCATCGCCTTGACCCCTTCAACCATCTTCAGCACGTAGGGCATGTCCTTGGCCGACGGGTGCTTCCAGGCCGCACCCATGCAGAAACGCGTCGAGCCGATGGCCTTGGCTTCGGCCGCAGCCTCCAGCACCTTCTGCACTTCCATCAGCTTCTCTTTATCGAGGCCGGTGTTGTAGTGCCCGGATTGCGGGCAGTACTTGCAGTCTTCCGGGCAGGCGCCGGTCTTGATCGAGAGCAGCGTGGAAACCTGCACGCGGTTGGCATCGAAGTGCTGGCGGTGCACGGTCTGCGCCTGGAACAGCAGATCGTTGAAGGGTTGCTCGAAGAGCGCCTTGACCTCGGCGAGGGTCCAATCGTGACGCGTAATGGAGGCGGAGGTGGCGCTCATGGGCATTCCTTGTAATTAATAGCGGCTCGGCGGCCTGGCACGGATGCGGAATGTTTAGCCAAGCTCGATACGCTGTCAACCAGGAAAGGAATCATGGTTTACAACTGGTCAATTAATATACAGCACTGCCTGCTGTGCGATGAACCTTGCGACGGTCACCCACTGTGTGGCCCTTGCGAAGCCGAACTGCCCTGGCTCGATGGCCGGTGTGCAACCTGTGCCGTGCCATTGCCGACACACGGGCTGGTCTGCGGCGAATGCCAGAAAAGGCCGCCAAGCTATGACCACGTCGAGGTTCCCTGGCGCTTCGCCTTTCCCGTGGATGCGCTGATCACCCGTTTCAAGCATCAGGCGCGCTGGCCGTTTGGGCGATTGCTTGGCGAGCGGCTGGGGCTGCATCTGCAGCACGCCTTCACCGACGGGCTGCCGCAGCCTGATCTTCTCGTGCCGGTGCCGCTGGCCCGCCGACGCCTGCGCCAACGCGGCTTCAATCAGGCGCAGATGCTCGCCCAGTGGCTGGGCGGCGCGCTGAAACTGCCGGTCGACGAGCATCTGCTGGAACGCGTCGTCGATACGCCCCCACAGCAGCAACTGGACGCCGCCACGCGACGGCGAAATCTGCGCCAGGCGTTTTGCCTGGCGCCGGGTACCGTCATCAAGGGCCGCCATCTGGCGCTGATCGACGATGTGCTGACCACCGGCGCGACCGCCGAGGCACTGGCGCGATTGCTCAAGCGGGCGGGTGCGGCACGGGTGGATATCTATTGCCTGGCGCGCACGCCCAAGCCAGGCGACTGATCACGGCGGACGCGCGGTTGTTTAAAAGCCCCGGTGCAATACACTGAACGGTCTATCCTGCGGAGCCGGTCATGTCTCATCCCTTCGATACACTCACGCCGGACCTGGTCCTCGACGCTGTGGAAAGCATCGGTTATCTCAGCGATGCCCGCGTGCTGGCGCTCAACAGCTACGAGAATCGCGTCTACCAGGTGGGCATCGAAGATGAAACACCACTGATCGCCAAGTTCTACCGTCCCGGTCGCTGGAGCAACAAGGCGATTCTCGAGGAGCACCAGTTCAGCCTGGAACTGGTCGAGCACGAGGTGCCGGTGGTGGCGCCGCTGGAACGCAACGGCACGACGCTATTCGAGCACGCCGGCTTCCGCTTTGCGCTATTTCCACGCAGAGGAGGCCGCGCGCCGGAGCCGGGCAATCTCGACCAGCTCTATCGTCTCGGCCAGCTGCTGGGGCGGATGCATGCGATAGGTGCAAACCGGCCGTTCGAGCATCGCGAAACGCTGGGCGTACAGAATTTCGGCCACGATTCACTGAACAGCTTGCTGGAAGGCGGCTTCGTGCCCAAAAGCCTGCTGCCGGCCTACGAGTCGGTGGCACGCGATCTGCTCAAGCGGGTCGAAGACGTCTTCGCCAGCACCAACTTCACCCCGATCCGCCTGCATGGCGATTGCCACCCGGGCAACATCCTCGCCCGCGACGATGCCTTTCATCTGGTCGATCTCGATGATTGCCGCATGGGCCCATCGGTGCAGGACCTGTGGATGATGCTCGCCGGCGAGCGCCATGAACGTCTTGGTCAGCTGGCCGAACTGGTGGACGGCTACAACGAATTCCATGATTTCGCCCCCCGCGAGCTGCCGCTGATCGAGGCGCTGCGCGCCCTGCGGCTGATGCACTACAGCGCCTGGCTGGCTCGCCGCTGGGACGACCCGGCCTTTCCGATGAGCTTTCCCTGGTTTGGCAGCGAACGGTACTGGGGCGACCAGGTGCTGATCCTGCGCGAACAGATATCGGCGCTGCAGGAAGAGCCGCTCAGGTTGTTCTGAGGCATGGTGTGGCTGCGGGCCCGTGACGGCAGATGTGAAAAAAGCGACATCCACCCTACGAATCCCGGCGTCTGCGTAGGGTGGATCGCGCTTTATCGATCCACCGGGTGGCGATCTCCGCGACTCAGGCCTCCTCGATCAGCCAGTCCAGCCGCCAGCTGCCCTGACTCTGCGCCAGCTGCTCGGCCAGCCACGGCAACAGCTCACGCAGCTCTTCCTCCAGCCCCCACGGCGGGTTGACGATGGCCAGGCCCGAACCGCTCAGGCGGCTGGCGTCGTCGGCGGGGTGGACGAACAGTTCGGCACGCAGCAACTTGGGCGCACCGCTGCGCGCCAGATCCTGATAGAAACGCTTGAGTTGACGTTCGTCCTTGATCGGATACCAGATCACGCCGATGGTCTGGCGCATGCGGCCGAGCGCTTCCTTAATTGCCGTCACGCAGCGGCTTAGCTCATCGGCCTGCTCGAACGGCGGATCGATCAACAACACCACGCGCTTTTCCTGCGTCGGCATCAGCGCCCGCGGCACATGCCAGCCCTCGCCGCGGTGCACGGCCACGCGGCGGTCGCCGGCCATGTTGTCCTTGAGCAGCGCGCCGTCCTCGGGATGCTTTTCGTTGAGCTGCAGACGATCCTGCTCGCGGGTCAGTTGCCGCGCCAGCTCCGGCGAGCCGGGGTAATAGCGCAGCGCGCCGTCCGGGTTGAGCTGGCGGATCACGTCGAGATAGTCATCAAGCAGCGCAGGGTGCGTCTCGGTCTGCCAGATGCGGGCGATGCCCTGCAGCCACTCGCCAGTACGACTGGCCTGGTCGCCGGCCAGGTCGTACAGGCCAACGCCGGCATGGCTGTCGAGGTAGGCGTACGGCGCCTCCTTGCGCGCGAGCAGGGCGAAGATTCGGCTCAGAACCAGGTGTTTGAGCACGTCGGCGTGGTTGCCGGCATGGAAGGCGTGGCGGTAGTTCATCTGATCCTCCTCGAGAGCCGCGCAGTTTACCCGTCCGCCTTGCGCAGCGCAGGTCCCGCATGACCGGCGTCGTTTTCCCCGACCACCGACACGGGCTACAGTGGCGCCCCACGACGACTGAACGGAGCTGACCTCATGGACCTGCGCGATCTCTTCGGCATCGAGCACCCGATCATCCAGGCGCCCATGGCCGGTGCGCAGAATCACCTGCTGGCCGCAGCGGTGTGCGAGGCCGGCGGGCTGGGTTCGATCCCGGCCGGCATGCTCAATGCCGAGGCGCTGGACGCCGAGCTGACCGCCATCGAGGCGCTGACCGACCGGCCCTACAACGTCAACTTCTTCTGCCACCAGACGCCGGCTGCCGACCCGACGGCCTTCGACGCCTGGCACCGGATGCTCGCACCCATGTTCGCCGAGTTCGCCATCGACCCGGCGAGCATTCCCACCGGCGCCACCCGCCAACCGTTCGATGCCGCAATGGCCGAGGTGCTGGAGCGGCACAAGCCGGCGCTGGTCAGCTTCCACTTCGGCCTGCCTAGCCCCGAACTGTTGCAGCGCGCCCGCTCTACCGGAGCGAAGATTGCTTCAAGCGCAACAACGGTCGCCGAAGGCCTTTGGCTGCAGCAGCACGACGTCGACCTGGTGATTGCCCAGGGCCTGGAAGCCGGCGGCCACCGCGGCATCTTTCTCAGCGAAGACCTGACCAACCAGCTCGGCACCTTCGCGCTGCTGCCACAACTGGTCGCCGCGCTGGATGTGCCGGTGGTCGCTGCCGGAGGCATCGCCGACGCCCAGGGAGTGGCCGCGGCACAGACCCTCGGTGCGGCTGGCGTACAACTGGGCACCGCCTACCTGTTGTGTCCGGAAAGCCGCACCAATGCGCTGCATCGCGCCGCACTGAAGAGCCCGCAGGCAGCGCATACGGCGCTGACCACCCTGTTCAGTGGCCGCCCCGCACGCGGCATCGTCAACCGCATCATGCGTGAGCTGGGTCCACTGCCCGAAGGCGTGCCGCCCTTCCCGCTGGCCGGCAACGCCATCGGCGCGCTGCGCGCCCAGACCGAGAAGCGGGGCCTGGATCACTGCACGCCGCTGTGGGCCGGGCAGAACGTCAGCGGCTGTCGGGAGATCCCTGCCGGCCAGCTGACCCGTGAACTTGCGGCCGGCTGGCGGGCCTGAGTCATTACGCATTCCGTCGCGGCGAGTCCTGAGCCGTCGCGACGGGGCGTAGAATCGACCGCACGTCACACGGAACGCCGCCAATGAGTCCACTGACCAATACGCTCGTCTTCCTCGCCACCCTCGCCGGCATGGAAGTCTTCGCCTGGTGGGCGCACAAGTACGTGATGCACGGCTGGGGTTGGGGCTGGCACAAGTCGCACCACGAGCCGCGCAGCGGCTGGTTCGAGAAGAACGACCTGTATGCGGTGGTGTTCGCTGGCGTGGCGATCCTGCTGATCGCCCTCGGCACGGCCGGTTATCACCCGCTGGAATGGATCGGCGCCGGGATGACGGCCTACGGCTTTCTGTATTTCGTCGCCCACGATGGCCTGGTGCATCACCGCTGGCCGCTGCGCTACGTGCCGCGCAACGGTTATCTCAAGCGCCTTTATCAGGCGCACCGCATGCATCATGCCGTCGAGGGCAAGGAGCGCTGCGTGTCCTTCGGCTTCCTCTACGCGCCGCCGCTACCGGTGCTCAAGCAGCAGCTGCGAGAACTGCATGACGGGCCGCTGCGCAAGGCGAGCGTTATCGCTAGCGAGGACGCCTCCAGAGACCGTCAGGACGCGGCCTGACCTGCATCCGCCGCGAGGCCAGCGCCAGCACGCCACCCCCCAACAGAAACTGCAGCTTCTGCCCTTTGCTGGTCGACACCCGCCTATCCCAGGCCGCTGCGCCGCGCGCTTTCACCTCGACGCCGATCTGCCGATAGACGCCATGCGCCGTGGCGATCGACCAGGCCGAGCGTAACGGCAGGTCCCGTAAGCCCTGAGATGCTGATTGATAGTAGGGTTCGGCCAGATCTACCAGTCGCGCCGCCAGCGTCGCCAACGCGGCACGATGCTGAGGCAGCGCGACCTCGTCCTCCGGAATACCCACCCCCGCCAGCCACTCGGCCGGCAGGTAGACGCGGCCGATCTGCGCATCCTCGACGATATCGCGGGCAATGTTGGTGAGCTGAAAGGCCAAGCCCAGATCACAGGCGCGCTCCAGCGTCGGCTCCGCTTCGGCGCCCATCACCCGCGCCATCATCAGGCCGACCACGCCGGCAACGCGGTAGCAGTACAGCAAGGTGTCGTCGAGGGTCTGGTAGCGGTAGCCCTGCACATCCATGCGAAAACCCGCCAGATGCTCCAGCGGATGGGCCTTGGGAATCCGGTGACGCTGGATCACCTGCTGGAAGGCGGCGAACGCCGGATCGACCATTGGCTCGCCGGCATAGGCGCGCTCGGTGAGGTCGACCAGCTCGGCCAGCCGCGCCTTACCGCTGTTGCGATCGCCCTCGACCTGGCCATGCCCCAGCGTCTGGCCGTCGATCACATCGTCGCAATGACGGCACCAGGCGTAGAGCATCACCGCGCTCTGGCGGGTGCGCTCGTCGAACAGCTTAGCCGCGGCGGCGAAGCTCTTGGAGCCGACATTGATCGCCTGGGTCGAGTGATCGATGACCTGATCGTTCATCCGGCCTGCCCCTTCAACATGAAGTCCTCCAGCATCAGCCCGGCGGTGGCCTTGGCCGAGCCCACGACGCCCGGAACTCCCGCGCCAGGGTGGGTGCCGGCGCCGACGATATAGAGGTTGGAGATCACGTCGTCGCGGTTGTGTGGGCGGAACCAGGCGCTCTGGGTAAGGATCGGCTCCAGCGAAAACGCCGAGCCGAGATGGGCATTGAGCTCGTCGCGGAAATCATGCGGCGTGAAGATGCGGTGCGTGACCAGATCACCACGCAGCCCCGGCATGTAGTGCCGCTCCAGGTATTCGAAGATGCGATCGCGGTATTTCGGCCCCTCCACCGTCCAATCGATATCTGCCGTACCCAGGTGTGGCACCGGCGCCAGCACGTAGTGGCTGGCACAGCCTTCTGGCGCCAGCGAGGGATCGGTTACGCAGGGCGCATGCAAGTAGAGGGAGAAATCATCGGCCAGGGTCTCACGCTTGAAAATCTCGTCGATCAGCTCGCGGTAGCGCGGCCCGAAGCACACCGTGTGATGCTGCAGGTGCTCGTGGCGGCGCTTGAGGCCGAAATGGATGACGAACAGCGACATCGAGAAACGCTTGCCGGATAGCCGTTTGGCCTCGTCGCGACCGCGCGCCTCATGCCCGAGCAGCTGCTTGTAGGTGTTGACCACATCGGCGTTGGAAGCCACTGCATCGGTATCGAAGCGCCGACCGTCACCCGTGATCACCGCCTTCGCCCGCCCTTCGGCCAACTCGATGCGCGCCACCTCGGCGTTCAGCTCCAGCTTGCCGCCGAGGTCTTCGAACAGCTTGACCATGCCCTGCACCAGCGCCCCGGTGCCGCCGCGGGGAAACCAGACACCGCCCTGGCGCTCCAACGCATGGATCAGCGCGTAGATGGACGAGGTCTCAAACGGATTGCCGCCCACCAGCAGCGAGTGAAAGGACAGCGCCTGGCGCAGCCGGTCGTTCTCCACGAAGTTGGCCACCATGCTGTACACGTTGCGCCAGGCCTGCAGCTTGGCCAGCTGCGGGGCGACGCCGATCATGCTGCGAAACGACAGGAAGGGCACGGTGCCGAGCTTGACGTAGCCCTCCTCGTACACCGCCCGCGAATAGGCGAGAAAACGCTGGTAGCCGGCGACATCCTTGGGATTCAACGCATGAATCTGCCGGTCCAGCTGGGCCTGATCATTGACGTAGTCGAAGCTGTAGCCGTCCTCCCAGCACAGCCGGTAGAAGGGGCTGACCGGCAGCAGCTCGACGTAGTCGGCCATGCGCTTGCCGGCGCCGGTAAACAGCTCATCCAGTGCGGGCGGATCGGTGATGACCGTTGGGCCGGCGTCGAAGGTAAAGCCCTGGTCGTGATAGACGTAAGCACGACCGCCCGGTTTGTCGCGCTTCTCCAGCAGCGTGGTCTGGATGCCGGCGCGCTGCAGGCGGATGGCCAGCGCCAGGCCGCCGAAGCCGGTGCCGATTACCACCGCTCGTTTAGCTTGGTTCATCGGTAATCCTTGCGATGCAGGTCATGGGCGGCGAGCGCACGCAGCGCTTCGCCGAGCGGAACAGGAGGCTTGCCCGAGACGATGCGCAAGCGGTCGCGGGTGGTCAGCTTGGCCGCATAGAAACGCTGGATCAGCGGTTCGCGCAGGCGATAGAAACGTTGCATCACCGCCCAGCGGCGATCGGCGGGACCAGCCATGAACAGCATGCGATTGAGCAGTCGGAAGAAGCCGCGGTGGCGCCACTGCGCCAACGAGTAATCGCGGATCGCCTCGAACAGGCTGGCGGCATCCCAGCGGTCCAGCGCGATCAGGTGATCGGCCAGACGTACCGCGTCGGGCAGCGAGTAGCCGGTGGTGGGATGGAACAACGCCGCGGCCAGCCCCGTCTGCGGCACGCCGCGCGCCTCGTCCCAGAAGGCCGGCAGATCGCCGGACAGCACGATGGGCAGCACGCCCTGCTCCTCGCGCAACACCTCGGCAACGGTCCAGCCGCGCGCACTGGCGTAGCTGCCGATGTTGCCGCGCAGCGTATCCGGGGCCACCGTAGCGCCGTCGGCGTAGTAGGTGTCTTCGATCAGTAGGGTGTCCGCACTCAGCGGCAGCACGTAGACGAAGCGATAGCCGTCGTGCTGGGCAACACTGGCGTCCATGATGATCGGCTCCTGCAAGCCGTGCGGCTGTTGCAGGCGCAGTTCCTGGCCGAGAAACTTCTGAAATCCGAGGGCCAGCTGATCGGTCCGGCGCACGCCGCGTCCATCGATCACGGCGCCGGCCTGCAGGATGTCCCCCGAGCCCAGACGCACCCTTTGTGGCTCCACGCTGGCAACGGTGGTGCGCAAACGCACGCCGTCGCTCAGTTCAGGCATCAGGTACTGGTGAAAGCGCTCCGAGAAGATGCTCGCGTAACCGCTGCCCAGCCGACGCTGCAGGTCGGGAAAGATCACTTCATAGCCGGGCCAGCGCTTGCCCACCATAGGCTCCAGCCAACGCTGCTGAGCCGGCGTCAGATCGTGTTGGTGAAAGGACCAGGTGTGATTGCCGCCCAGGGTGTCGCCCTGCTCCAGCACCAGCAGGCGCAGATCAGGCCGCTGCTGACGCAGGCGCAGGGCCAAAAGGCCGTTGGCCAGCCCGCCGCCAACCAGGATCAGGTCCGCATTAAGCGCCACGTGCCACCTCCAGCCGTTGCCCATCTGTCCCGAGCGCCGCCTCGATCAGGTCGGCGGCACGCACCACACCGCCAGCCTGCCGCACCTCGTTCCCCAGCTGTGCCGCGCGCCGGCGAAACGCTGGATCGCTCAGCAGCTGCTCCAGCGCACGACTGATCCGCGTCGGGCTCGCCAGTCGCGGCTGCAAGCGCAGGCCGACGCCGGCATGTTCGATACGCGCGGCGACACCCGGCTGATCGAAGGCAATCGGCAGCGCCAGCATCGGCACGGCGGCCTCCAGGGCATCGAGTACGGTATTCAGCCCGGCATGGGTGATGACCGCCGAGGCTCTGGCCAATGCCGCGCGCTGGGGCGCGAAGTCGGTGACCCAATGCGCGCCCTCCTCGCGCAGCCGCGCCGCTTGCGCGGCATTCAGCCCGCCGCAATGGGCAATCAACAGCTGTACGCCGAGCGGCTTGCAGGCGCGGGCGATAGTGCGCAGCAGGCTGTAGCGATGACCTTGCAGGGTGCCCAGCGAGGCGAAGACGAACGGCTGCGCCGGGTCGATCGGCAGGTTCAGCTCGGCTTCGTTTTCCAGCGGACGTCGCAACGGCCCGACAGCATGAAAATTCGCCGGGAGCTGGCGGCGCGGAAAGTCGAAGCCTGGCACCGTCTGGCTGACCTGCAGCAGCGGCGACAGGCACTCGCTCAAGGTCGAGCGCGGCGCCAGGTCGAACGCCTGACAGTAGTGCTGGATCACCTCGGCGTGGGGGCGCATCAGGCGGTCGTAGACACGACTGCTGTGCAGGTTGAGCTGCTCGCCCCAGTCGGTCGCCCGGTAGCGCCAGGGCATCACCGGCAAGGGCACCAGCGGCTCGCGATTGAACGGCAGGGCGCAGGCGATGGATACGAACGGCAGGCCAAGATGCTCGGCCACCAGCGCACCCGCTGGCTCCATCTGATCGGCCAGCACGGCATCGACCTTCAGCGAACGCAGCACGCCCGGCGCCTCGCGACAGAACAGTGCAGTACTCGCCGCCATGTCGGCGATGACCCGCCGAATGCCGAACGGCCCCGGTTGTGCGGCGCGGCGGACCACCGCAGCCAGGCTGCCCGGCGGATGGGAATCGGCACCGATGGCGGCGAATCCGGCTGCGGGCAAGGTCAACAGCTCGGCGACATCGGCCTGCTGAATAAACGTCACCCGATGGCCGCGCTGGATCAGTTGCCAGGCGACTGCTTCGAACGCGCGCAGGTGGCTGAGAAAGGGCGGCGCGATTGCCGCGAAATGAGTCATCTGGCGGCTCCGCCCGGCATCAGGCAGTGGGCACTTGCAGCAGCCGCGCCTGCCGCAGCTCGGCCAGGCCGGCCGAACCTGTACAGAAGCAGGCGATGCGCAGTTGCTCGATCAGCACTTCGAAGTGCTTGACCACCGCCTCACTGCTCAGCATCGCGGCTTGCAGCACGCCCGCTGCCTGCCCGACCAGATCGGCGCCCAGGCAGATCGCCTTGGCCGCCTCCACGCCGTCGCGAATGCCTCCGGAGGCGATCAGCGGCGTATCCGGGCAGGCCTTGCGCACGGCCTGCAGCGCCTGCGCCGTGGGGATGCCCCAATCGGCGAAGGCCTGGGCGATCGCACGCTGGCTGACATCGCTGGCGCGCTCGGCTTCCACCGCGGCCCAGCTGGTCCCGCCGGAACCGGCGACATCGATGGCGGCGACGCCGGCGTCGACCAGCTGCCGTGCCACCGTCGCGGATATGCCGGCACCGACTTCCTTGATCACCACAGGCGCGGCCAGGCGGCTGGCAAGCGCTTCGATCGCCCGCAGCACGCCTCGCCAATCACGGTCGCCACCCGGCTGCACCGCTTCCTGCAGCGGGTTCAGGTGCACGATCAGCGCATCGCTATCGATCATCTCGACCGCCCGCCGCGCCTCGTCCACACCGTAGCCGCGTACCAGCTGCGCGGCACCGAAATTGGCCAGCAGGAGGATGTCCGGCGCCAGCTGGCGCAGCTGCCCGGTCAGGCCCTGATCTCCCGCGGTTTCAAGCGCGACCCGCTGCGAACCCACCGCCATGGCGATACCCAAGTGTTGCGCGGCTTCCGCCAGGTGCGCATTGATCGCAGCAGAACGTGCGGCGCCGCCAGTCATTGAGCTGATCAGCAGCGGCGCACGCAGCTGGCGGCCGAACAGCGCGCTATGCAGGTCGATCTCATCAAGGTGCAACTCGGGCAGGGCGCAGTGCTCAAAGCGAAATGCGCCGAAACCGGTACCCGTCGCACCAGCTGCCCGCGTCGGGTTCAGGACGATATCCAGATGATCGTTTTTGCGGCTGACCAACGATTGTTTGCTCATGGAAATCGGCTCCCGGGAAGACTTGTTTGGACGTGACGCCCTGAAAAAAGTGCTATGCGATGGCAACGAGTTGTACAGGTTTTTGTCATAACGTCCAATCGTTGTACAACATTGCACAACCCTGGTGCTCGAACTGGGGCGCCAGCGAGGGCACCGCCATGCAAACGCAGAATTCCACCCTCCCGCTTCCGCAATGCGACAGCCTGCTGCGCCTGCGGCGACAGGTCGACGAGTGCCTGGCCATGCGCCTGCCGCGACCCGAGTCGGAGCTGGACAAGGTCACCCTGGCGTTACGTGAAGGCACCCTCGCTCCCGGCAAACGAATCAGACCACTGTTGTTGCTGCTGGCCCTGGGAGATCTCGGCGTTGACCCCGATATCGGCCTGGACCCGGCATGTGCGCTGGAGATGATCCACGCCGCCTCGCTGTTTCTCGACGACATGCCATGCATGGACAACGCCAGCCTGCGGCGCGGCCAGCCGACCATTCATCTGCGGTTCGGCGAGGATGTCGCCGTCCTCGCCTCAGTGGCCCTGCTCAGCCATGCCTATGGCATAACCGCCACCGCGCCCAGGCTCACCCCCAGGCAGCGCAACGACGCGGTGGCCACACTGGCGCGAGCGGTCGGTGCGCAGGGCCTCGTGCGTGGGCAATTTCGCGACCTGCATGACGCACAAGAAGCACAGCAGCTCGATGCGGTGATTGCCACCAATCAGCTGAAAACCGGCTCACTGTTCACCGCCGCATTGGAAGTTGCGGCCCTGCTCGCCGGGGCTGAGCGGACGCGGACACGCTATCTGCAAGGCTTTGCCAACGAACTGGGCCTGGCGTTTCAGCTGCTCGACGATATCGCCGATGGCCTGACGCCCGAACAGACCGGCAAGGACTGCCAGCAGGACCGGGCCAAGGCGACCGTGGTCTCGCTGCTTGGCCAGCAGGCGGCAGAGCAGCAGCTGGCAACCCATCGAGATGCCGCCCTCACCCATCTTGATGCCGCCGGCCTGGGCGATGGCGAACTGGCCGCGCTCATGCGCCAGCTGTTCGGCTGAATGAAGCGACCCCGTGTTGACGCTTCATCAGTGCAATGGATGAAGCTAGGCAATGGAAAACCGCGGTCCTTAGACTCGGGCCGATAAAAATGGAGGTTGACCATGACCGAGACCCTGCTCTGCCCGCGTAACCTGGCATTCGAACTCTACGAAGTGCTGGACGCCGAGGCCCTGACCCGCCGCGAGCACTTTGCCGATCACAGCCGCGAGACCTTCGACGCCGCCATCGGAACCGCGCGCACCATCGCCGAAAAATACTTCGCACCACACAACCGCAAGTCCGACGAGCACGAGCCGCAGTACGTCAACGGCGAAGCGGTGCTGATTCCCGAGGTCAAGCCGGCGGTCGACGCCTTTATCGAGGCGGGCTTTCACAACGCGCAGCGCAGCTTCGACGACGGCGGCATGCAGCTGCCCAATCTGCTGTCGCGGGCCTGCTTCGCGCATTTCCAGTCGGCCAACATCGCCACCAGTTCCTACCCGATGCTGAGCATGGGCGCCTCGCACCTGATCGAAGCTTTCGGCTCGGAGGAGCAGAAGCAGCGCTTCCTGCAGCCGATGCTCGAGGGCCGTTTCTTCGGCACCATGGCACTCACCGAGCCGCATGCCGGCTCGTCGCTGTCGGACATCCGCACCCGCGCCGAACCGGCCGGTGACGGCAGCTATCGCCTCAAGGGCAACAAGATCTTCATTTCCGGCGGCGACCACCCGCTGTCGGAAAACATCGTGCACATGGTACTGGCCAAGCTGCCGGACGCGCCGCCCGGGGTGAAGGGCATCAGCCTGTTCATCGTGCCGAAGTTCCTGGTCAACGACGACGGCTCGCTGGGCGAGCGCAACGACGTGCTGCTGGCCGGCCTGTTCCACAAGATGGGTTGGCGCGGCACCACCAGCACGGCACTGAACTTCGGCGACAACGGCAACTGCGTCGGCTATCTGGTAGGCGAGCCGCACAAGGGCCTGGCCTACATGTTCCAGATGATGAACGAGGCGCGCATCGGCGTCGGCATGGGCGCGATCATGCTCGGCTACGCCGGCTACCTCTACTCGCTGAACTACGCCCGCGAGCGTCCGCAGGGTCGCCTGCCGGACGGCAAGGACCCGGCCTCGACCCAGGTGCCGATCATCGAGCACACCGACGTCAAGCGCATGCTGCTGATGCAGAAGGCCTATGTCGAAGGCGCCTTCGATCTCGGCCTGTACTCGGCACGCCTGGTGGACGACGAGCACACCGCCGAGAGCGACGAGGAGCGGCGCAACGCTGGCGAGCTGCTCGACCTGCTGACGCCGATCGTCAAATCCTGGCCGTCGGAGTATTGCCTGAAGGCCAACGAACTGGCCATCCAGATTCTCGGCGGGCATGGCTACACCCGCGAATACCCGGTGGAACAGTACTACCGCGACAACCGCCTCAATCCGATCCACGA
Source organism: Stutzerimonas xanthomarina (assembly GCF_003935375.1). GTDB lineage: Bacteria > Pseudomonadota > Gammaproteobacteria > Pseudomonadales > Pseudomonadaceae > Stutzerimonas > Stutzerimonas xanthomarina_A. Next base: position 115,408 of record NZ_RHQM01000008.1, on the reverse strand, counting down.
AGGCACCCACGGCATCCAGTCGCTGGACCTGCTCGGCCGCAAGCTGATGCAAAACAAGGGCGCCGGCCTGCGCCAGCTGCTCGGGTTGATCCAGGCCAGCTGCGCACGCGCCGCCGAGTACGACTCGCTGACCGCACTGCGCCAGCCGCTGGAGCAGCACAACGCCCGCCTCACCAGCGTGACCCAGGCGCTGCTCGGCGATCTGGCAGCCGGCAAGGTCAACCAGGCGCTGGCCAACTCGGCGCTGTACCTGAAGGTGTTCGGCCATGCAGTGATCGGCTGGCGCTGGCTGGAGCAGGCACTGCGCGCCGAACGCGGGCTGGCCGACGGCAACTCGGCGGATGCGGACTTCTACCGTGGCAAGCTGCAGGCCGCGCGTTACTTTCTGACCTGGGAAGTGCCGGCTTGCGCGCACGAGCTGGCCGTCCTCGAAGCACGCGACGACACCTGCCTGACGATGCAGGACGCCTGGTTCTAGAGCGTGCCGCACATGCTGTAACAGCGCCCCGCTCCTGCGGGGCGTTTTTTTGACAGGCTGTCAAATCATCAGGTTAGAATCGCTGGCATATCCCGTGCATGGGCACGCGGCAGCTATCTCTAACGGAGACTTCATTTGGACGTCGGCAACATCAACCACCTGTTCTTTATCGGTGCCTTGTTGGTGGCGGCGAGCATCCTGATGAGTTCCCTTTCGGCGCGTCTCGGCGTGCCGATCCTGGTGATTTTCCTCGGCGTCGGCATGCTTGCCGGGGTCGATGGCGTAGGCGGTATCGTCTTCGAGGACTATCAGCTGGCCTTCGTCATCAGCAACCTGGCGCTGGCGGTGATTCTCCTCGACGGAGGCATGCGTACCCGTACCGCAACCTTCCGCGTGGCCCTGAAACCGGCGTTCTCGCTGGCGACCCTGGGCGTGGCGATCACCTCCGGATTTACCGGGCTGGCCGCAGCCTGGCTGTTCGATTTGCCGCTGCTGCAGGGCCTGCTGATCGGCGCGATCGTCGGCTCCACCGATGCCGCCGTGGTGTTCAACCTGCTCAACGGCAAGGGCCTGAACGAGCGGGTCGGTTCGACGCTGGAAATCGAGTCGGGCAGCAACGACCCGATGGCGATGTTCCTTACCGTCGCGCTGATTGACATGCTGCTCGCCGGGCAGACCACCTTCGGCTGGGACTTCCTGCTGACTCTGCTGCAGCAGTTCGGCATCGGCACCGTGCTCGGATTGGCTGGCGGCTGGCTGCTGCTGCAGCTGATCAACCGACTGTCGGTGGCCGACGGGCTCTACCCGCTGCTGGCGGTGGCCGGTGGCCTGATGATCTTCGCCCTGTCCGGCGCCATCGGCGGCAGCGGCATCCTCGCCATCTACGTCTGCGGTCTGCTGCTGGGCAACCGGCCGATTCGCAACCGCCACGGCATCCTGCACATGTTCGACGGCCTGGCCTGGCTCAGCCAGATCGGCATGTTCCTCGTGCTCGGCCTGCTGCTCACCCCCAGTGAACTGCTGCCCATCGCCCTGCCGGCACTGGCGCTGTCGCTGTGGATGATCCTGTTCGCCCGCCCGCTGGCGGTGTTCGTCAGCCTGTTGCCGTTCCGCAGCTTCCACCTGCGCGAGCGCCTGTTCATCTCCTGGATCGGCCTGCGCGGCGCGGTGCCGGTGATTCTTGCGGTGTTCCCGCTGATGGCCGGGCTGGAAAACGCCCAGCTGTTCTTCAACGTGGCGTTCTTCATCGTCCTGGTGTCGCTGCTGCTGCAGGGTTCGACGCTGGCCTGGGCGGCGAAGAAGGCCAAGGTCGAGGTACCGCCGTCGCCCATGCCGGTCTCGCGTACCGGCCTGCAGGTGCACACCACCAGCCAGTGGGAAATGTTCGTCTACCGCCTGAGCGCCAGCAAATGGTGCCTCGGCGCCGCCCTGCGCGAACTGAAGATGCCACCCGGCACGCGCATCGCCGCGCTGTTCCGCGGCAAGAACCTGCTGCATCCGTCCGGTAGCACGCGGCTGCAGGTGGACGACATCCTCTGCGTGATCGGGCATGACGAAGATCTGCCGGCCCTCGGCAAGCTGTTCAGCCAGGCGCCCAAGCGCGGCCAGGACCTGCGCTTCTTCGGCGACTTCATCCTCGAGGCCGACGCCCAGCTCAGCGCCATCACCGCGCTCTACGGCCTCAAGCTCGGCGATGTGGACGGCAATCAGACCATCGGCAACTTCATGGCCGAAGAGGTCGGTGGCCGGCCAGTGGTGGGCGACCAGATCGAATGGAACGGGCTGACCTGGACCGTGGCAGCAATGGAGGCCGGCGAAGTGCGCAAGGTCGGCCTGAAGTTTCCGGAAGGTGACAAGCCAGGCCCACAGCTGATGTTCTAAAGCCACCATGGCCGGCGGATGACGCGGCTTCACCGCTCATCACCCGACCGGTTGCGCGGTACTCGCGCTGGGCAGGCGCAGCCCGTAGACTTTCGCACTTTCCGGTCATCCGCTGCGTCACTGCCCCCATGTCCCTTCTGCGCACCCTGTTGCTCTCGACGTTCTGCCTGTTTGTCGCCCCCCTGCATGCTCAATCACTGGACAGCCTGACGGGCACCCCGCCCGCCAGCGAAGGCGAAACGAAATCCGCACAACCCTCGCTGGACGAGCAGACCCGGCGCATGAGCGAGCAGGCCGCGACCAGCGAAACCCGCCTGGCCGAACTGAAAGCGCAGCTGGCGCAAGCGCCGAAGGAAATAACCGAGGCTCAGCGCGAGCTGGCGAAACTCAAGGCCAGCCCGGACGAAGACCCCGCCAAGCGCTATGCCAGCCAGTCGGTGGAGGCACTCGAGCAGCGCCTGAGCGCGCGGGTCGAGGAGCTGTCCGAATGGCAGAAGCAGTTCAGTGCCGCCAACAGCATGATCATCAGCGCGCAGACCCGTCCCGAGCGCGCCCAGGCGCAGATCGGCACGGCGCAGACGCGCATCCAGGAAATCAACAACCTGCTCAAGGGCGGGCGCGAATCCGGCAAGCCGCTGAGCGAGGAACGCCGCGCGCTGCTGGAAGCGGAGATCGCCTCGCTCAGCGCGCAGATCGAACTGCGCCGTCAGGAACTGGCCGGCAACAGCCTGCTGCAGGACCTGGGCAAGGCACGCCGCGACCTGCTGGCGGAGCGCATCGCCCGTGCCGAGCAGGATACCCAGGCCCTGCAAGGGCTGATCAACGAGAAGCGCCGTGCCGAATCGGAGCAGACCGTCGCCGAGTTCTCCGCGCGGGTGCAGCAGGCCGGCTCGGACAAGCTGCTCGCAGCCGAAAGCGCCGAGAACCTCAAGCTGTCCGACTACCTGTTGCGGGCCACCGAGCGCCTCAACCGCCTCAACCAGCAGAACCTGCAGACCCGCCAGCAGCTCGATACCCTCAACCAGACCGATCAGGCGCTGGAAGAACAGATCGCCGTGCTCGAAGGCAGCCTGCTGCTGTCGCGCATCCTCTACCAGCAGAAACAGGCGCTGCCGAGCCTGCAGCTGGACAAGAATCTGGCCGACGAAATCGCCGATATCCGCCTCTATCAGTTCGAGCTCAACCAGCGCCGTGAAGCGGCGGGCAATGCTGCCGCCTACGTCGATCAGCTGCTGGCAGAGCAGAACGAAGAAGAAGTGACCCCCGAGCTGCGCCGCACCCTGCTCGACCTGGCCACCACCCGCAGCGAGCTGCTCGACCGCCTCAACCGCGAGCTGGACTCACTGCTCAACGCCTCGATCACCCTGCAGCTCAACCAGAAGCAGCTGCAGGACACCGCCAGCGCGCTCAGCAATACCCTCGACGAGCAGATGTTCTGGATTCCCAGCAACAAGCCGCTGGACTTCGACTGGCTGCAGGGTTCGATTCGCCGACTCAAGGTGCAGCTCGCGGCGATGCCCTGGCTGTCCGCAGTGCAGGAGCTGGGTGCCGGGCTGAAGGAACGCCCGCTGTTCTTTCTGCCGCTGCTGCTGCTGATCGCCGCTCTGCTCTGGTGGCGCAAGAAGATCGACGCCAAACTCAGCTCGCTGAGCGAGGAAATCGGCCATTTCCGCAACGACAGCCAGCTGCACACACCGCTGGCGCTGCTGCTCAACCTGCTGCTGGCGCTGCCCGGCGCGCTGTTCCTGACCCTTTGCGGCTACCTGCTGCAGATGGACGCGCGCGGGCAGAACTACGTCCTCGGCGCCGCCCTGTATGAAATGGCCCAGGCCTGGCTGGTGTTCTACAGCGCCTACCGCATGCTCTCGCCAGGGCGTGTGGCCGAGCTGCACTTCGGCTGGTCGCGGCCGCAGGTGGCCTTCCTGCGTGACGAGATTCGCCGGCTGGGGCTGATCGTCATGGCCCTGGTTGCCGTGGTCAGCGTCGCCGAACATCAGCCGGCGCGGCTGGCCGACGACGTGCTCGGCATTCTCGTGGTGCTGACCTGCTTCGCCCTGATGAGCTGGCGCCTCAACCGCCTGCTGCTCAAGGGCCCGTCGAGCCAGAACGCGCCGCCGCTGCGCCTGATGATCGGCCTGCTGTTCAGCGTGCTGCCGATCGCGCTGATCGTCGCGGTGGGCTTTGGCTACTACTACACGGCGCTGAAGCTGACCGACCGCCTGATCGACACGCTCTACCTGCTGATGATCTGGATCGTCGTCGAAGCGGCGCTGGTCCGCGGCCTCACCGTCGCGGCGCGGCGGCTGGCCTACAAGCGCGCCCTGGCCAAGCGCCAGGCGCAGGGCGACGATGGCAGCGACACGGTGGAAACCCAGGGCGAACCGGGGCTGGACATCGAACAGGTCAACCAGCAGTCGCTGCGACTGACCCGCCTGACCATGTTCGGCGTGTTCCTCGTGGCGCTGTACTGGGTCTGGTCCGACCTGATCTCGGTGGTGTCCTACCTGGACAACATCACCCTGTACGAATACACCACCGGCAGCGGCGATGCCCTCACCACCGCGGCGATCAGCCTGAACAACCTGCTCGGCGCACTGCTGATCGTCGCCATCACGGTGGCCCTGGCGCGCAACCTGCCCGGCCTGCTGGAAGTCATGGTGCTGTCCAAGCTGCGTCTGGCCCAGGGCAGCGCCTACGCCACTACCACGCTGCTGTCCTATGCGCTGGCCGGCTTCGGCATCGTCACCACGCTGTCCACCCTCGGCGTCAGCTGGGACAAGCTGCAGTGGCTGGTAGCCGCGCTCTCGGTGGGCCTGGGTTTCGGCCTGCAGGAGATCTTCGCCAACTTCATCTCCGGCCTGATCATCCTCTTCGAACGCCCGGTACGAATCGGCGACGTGGTAACCATCGGCAACCTGTCGGGCACGGTCAGCCGGATTCGCATCCGCGCCACCACCATCACCGACTTCGACCGCAAGGACATCATCGTCCCGAACAAGACCTTCATCACCGGTCAGCTGATCAACTGGTCGCTGAGCGACACCGTGACCCGCGTGACGGTCAAGGTCGGCGTGGGCTACGGCTCGGACCTGGAGCAGGTGAAGGCGCTGCTCTACAAGGCCGCTCAAGCCAACCCGCGCGTACTCAAGGACCCGGAGCCGCAGGTGTTCTTTCTCAACTTCGGCGAGAGCACGCTGGACCACGAACTACGCATCCACGTGCGTGATCTGGGCGACCGCAACCCGGCCACCGATGAGATCAACCGCTTCATCGACCGTGAATTCACCAAGGCCGGCATCAACATCGCCTTCCGCCAGGTCGATGTGTTCCTGAAGAACTTCGCCGGCCAGCAGCTGCAGCTCAGTGCCACGCCGAAGCCCGCCGACGACGCGCCGAAGCCGGCGACCGACGATCGCGGCTGAGGAACGTCCGGGCATCGCACACTCTCCAACGTCCAGAACGCCCGGCTGCGGCCGGGCACTCCTCGCCCGCCTGCCGCCGCCGGAGACATCTTGAAAAGCCTGACCCAGCTGACCTTCGACAACCGCTTCGCCCGCCTCGGCGATACCTTTTCCACCGAGGTCTCGCCGCAGCCGCTGAGTGACCCGCGCCTGGTGGTCGTCAGCGAGGCGGCCATGGCGCTGCTGGATCTGGATCCGGCCGAGGCCGAGCAGCCGCTGTTCGCCGAGCTGTTCTCCGGGCACAAGATCTGGTCGACCGCCGAACCACGGGCGATGGTCTATTCCGGCCACCAGTTCGGCAGCTACAACCCGCAGCTGGGCGATGGCCGCGGGCTGCTGCTTGGCGAAGTGGTCAACGAGGCCGGCGAGTACTGGGATTTGCACCTCAAGGGCGCCGGCAAGACGCCCTATTCACGCATGGGCGACGGTCGCGCGGTGCTGCGCTCATCGATTCGCGAGTTTCTCGCCAGCGAACATCTGCATGCGCTGGGCATTCCCAGCTCGCGGGCGCTGTGCGTCACCGGTTCGGATTCGCTGGTCTATCGCGAGCGCCCGGAGCGCGGTGCCATGCTGCTGCGCCTGGCGCCCAGTCATGTGCGCTTCGGCCATTTCGAGTTCTTCTATTACACCCGCCAGCACGCCGAGCTGAAACAGCTGCTCGAACACGTCATCGAGGCGCACTTCACCGAGCTGCTGGAACACCCCGAGCCGTTCCACGCGTTCTTCCGCGAGGTGCTCGAACGCACCGCCGCGCTGATCGCCCGCTGGCAGGCCTACGGCTTCTGCCATGGGGTGATGAACACCGACAACATGTCGATCCTCGGCATCACCTTCGATTTCGGCCCGTACGCCTTTCTCGACGACTTCGACGCGCGCTTCATCTGCAACCATTCCGATGACGCGGGCCGCTACTCCTTCGAGAACCAGGTGCCCATCGCCCACTGGAACCTGGCGGCGCTGGCCCAGACGCTGACGCCTTTCGTCGAGGTCACGGTGCTGCGCGAAACCATGGAGCTGTTCCTGCCGCTGTACGAAGCCGAATGGTTGGACCTGATGCGCCGCCGGCTGGGTTTCGCCCAGGCCGAAGCGGATGACGAGGCGCTTGTACGCCGCGTGCTGCAACTGATGCAGGCCAGTGCCGTCGATTACACGAACTTCTTCCGCGAACTCAGCGAGAGCCCGGCCGAACAGGCGGTACGCCGCCTGCGCGAGGACTTCGTCGATCTGCAGGGCTTCGATGCCTGGGCCGCGGACTATTGCGCGCGCACCGCACGCGAGGGCAGCGAGCCGGCCGAGCGACAGGCGCGCATGCAGGCGGTCAACCCGAAGTACATCCTGCGCAACTACCTGGCGCAGCAGGCCATCGAGGCGGCGGAAAAAGGTGATTACGCACCCGTGCGCGAATTGCACGCCGTGCTCAGCCGCCCCTTCGAGGAACAGCCAGGCATGCAGCGCTACGCCGAGCGGCCGCCGGAATGGGGCAAGCACCTGGAGATCAGCTGCTCGTCCTGAGGCGGAAAATCAGTATCGCGCCGGGGCCGGCGCTGATGGATAAGGCACCTTCTCCGCTCGGGCGGAGATACGCTCTTGCGGCGCTACAGGCCCGCGAGCGTACCGGCCGCTACTCGCCCAGCGGCAGCAGCACGCGGAACAGCGAGCCCTGGCCTTCCTCGCTCTGCACCTGAATGCGGCCGTTGTGCGCACGGACGATCTGATCGGCGATGAACAGACCCAGTCCCAGGCCGGCGCTGCTTTCGCTGCCTTCGGCACGTTCGAACTGGCAGAAGATGCGCTCCAGACTCTGCGGGCTGATGCCGATGCCGTGGTCGAGCACCTCGATGCAGGCGCCGTCTGCACAGGACGCAACGCCGACGTGAACCGGCTTGCCGGCACCGTAGCGCATGGCATTGGTCAGCAGGTTGGCCAATACCTGTTCGATACGGAAGGCGTCCCAGACACCGATGATCGGCTCGTTTCGCTCCAGCCGCAGTTCGCAGCCACAGGCTTCCATCTGCGCCGCAAAGCTCTCCACGACGTTGCCCACCAGCTGCGCGAGGTCGGTGCGGCTCGGGCGGATCGATAACTTGCCGGTACGGATGCGCGAGACATCGAGCATGTCGTCGATCAGGCGGATCAGGCTCTGAATCTGCCGCTCGTCCTTGTCCACCATGTTGAGCAGGCGCTCTTCGCTGAAGGCCTCGAGGTTGTTGCGACTGAGCTGCAGCTTGCGCAGCTGCACCTCGAGAATCAGGGTGTTGAGCGGCGTTTTCAGCTCGTGCGAGACGATCGACATGAAGTCATCGCGCATGCGCACGGCGCCCTCCAGCTCGGCCTGGGTGCTGCGCAGTTCGTCGAGCAGCACTTCCTGCTCACGACGGCTCCGTTCCAGGGCCTCCAGTTGGCGCGCCAGGCGCTTGCGCCCGCGATACAGATCGACGAACACACTGACCTTGCTGCGCACCGCGTGGGCATCCAGCGGCTTCTGCATGAAATCCACCGCGCCGCTCTCGTAACCCTTGAAGGCATAGTTGAGCTCACGGCCGGCGGCGCTGACGAAGACGATGGGGATCTGCTTGGTGCGTTCGGTGCCGCGCATCAGCTCGGCCAACTGGAAACCATCCATGCCCGGCATCTGCACGTCGAGGATTGCCAGCGCGAACTCGTGCCGCAGCAACAGCTCCAGCGCCTGCTCGGCCGATTCGGCCTGATGAACCCGTATGCCGGGCGCCTGCAACAGCGCGTCCAGAGCCAGCAGGTTCTCCGGCAGGTCATCGACGATCAGTAGATTTACCTCGTCGGTACGGTCGGGCATGGTCACTCCAGTTCTCGCAACAATCGGTGAATGTCGCGTAGGGGCAAGATGTAATCCGGCGCGAAGCGTCGCAGAGCGGCGCGAGGCATGGTCGGTACGGCCGCTTCGGCGGGGTCCTGAATCACGGTCAACCCGCCGTTGCGGTGAATCGCCTCGAGGCCGGCGGCGCCATCCTCGTTGGCGCCGGTCAGCAGGAAACCCGCAACCTGCGGTCCCCAGGCATCGGCCGCCGATTCGAACAGCACGTCGATCGACGGACGGGAAAAATGCACCGCATCGTCCTGGCTCAGGGACAGGCTGCGGTCGCTCTCGACCAGCAGGTGGTAGCCGGGTGCGGCAAAGTACAGCATTCCGCAGCGTAACTGGTCCTTGTCGTCGGCTTCCTTGACCAGTAGCCGGGTTCTACGTCCGAAAATCTCGGCCAGATGCGTCGGGCCATTGGCCGGCACGTGCTGGACCACCAGGATCGGCAAGCGGAAACCGCTCGGCAGCCCTTCGAGCACCATCCCGAGAGCCTCGAGCCCACCAGCGGAGGCGCCGATCACCACGGCCTCTATCGGCGGCTGGCGACGGGCGTGCAGGATCGCCTGCGCGGAGCTGCTCATGATTTGCGGAAGATCCTTTCCGATTTGTTGAACGGCTCGTAGCAACCGGCGTAGCCGGAGAACTCGACCGTCTCCTTGCTCCCCAGACCAAGAAATCCGCGGTGGCAGAGCGATTCGTGGAACAGACCGAAGGCGCGGTCTTGCAGCGGCTTGTTGAAATAGATCAGCACGTTGCGGCAGGAGATCAAATGCGTTTCGGAAAATACGCTATCGGTGGCCAGGCTATGGTCGGCAAACGTAACCGTTTCTTTCAGCGATTTGTCCATGATCGCCGAGTCGTACGCCGCGGTGTAGTAGTCGGAAAAACTGCGCGTGCCGCCGGCCTGCTGGTAGTTCGCCGTGTACTGGCGCAGGTGGTCGATGGCAAAGATGCCCTGGCGCGCCTGCTCCAGCGAACGCGGGTTGATGTCGGTGGCGTAGATGATCGAGCGCTCGAGCAGCCCCTCTTCCTTGAGCAGGATGGCCATCGAGTAGACCTCTTCGCCGGTGCTGCAGCCGGCGATCCAGATCTTCAGCGACGGATAGGTGCGCAGCACCGGCACCACCTGTTCCCGCAGCGCGCGGAAATAGCCGGGATCGCGGAACATCTCGCTGACCGGGATGGTGAGGTACTGCAGCAGGTCCATGAAGGCCTGCGGGTCATAGAGGATCTTGCGCTGCAAGGCCGAGATGCTCTCGCACTGCAACTGCTTCAACGCCAGCAATACCCGGCGCTTGAGCGAAGCGCCGGAGTAGTCACGGAAGTCATAGCTGTACTTGAGGTAGATCGCCTCGATCAGCAGCTTGAGTTCGATCTCGACGTTACGGTCGCCCATTTCACAGCAGCTCCACTTTCGGCAGCCAGACGCGGATCAGCGAAAACAGCCGGTCGAGGTCGATGGGTTTGGCCAGGTAATCATTGGCGCCCGAACGCAGGCAGCGGTCCTGATCATCCTTCATCGCCTTGGCGGTCACCGCGATGATCGGCAGCTTGGCGAAGCGGGCATCCTTGCGGATTTCCTGCATGGCGGTGAAGCCATCCATCTCCGGCATCATGATGTCCATCAGCACCAGGTCGATGCCGGCATCGTGCTGCAGCTTGTCGATGGCCTCCAGGCCGTTGCGGGCGATCTCCACCAGCGCGCCCTTCTGCTCCAGCGCGCTGGTCAGGGCGAAGACGTTGCGCACGTCGTCGTCCACCACCAGGATCTTGCGGCCCTCGAAGGCCTTCTCGCGGCTGCGCGCGCTTTTCAGCATCTTCTGCCGCTCCGGCGGCATGTCCGACTCGACCTTGTGCAGGAACAGCGTTACCTCGTCGAGCAGACGCTCCGGCGAGCGCGCTCCCTTGATGATGATCGAACGCGAGTACTTGAGCAGCGCCGCCTCCTCGTCGCGGGTCAGGTTGCGCCCGGTGTAGACGATCACCGGCGGGAAGGAGCAGATGTCCTCCTTGGCCATGCGTTCGAGCAGTTCACTGCCGTCCATGTCCGGCAGCTTGAGGTCGATGATCATGCAGTCGAACACCGTGTCGCGCAGCAGCTCCAGGGCCTGAGCACCGAACTCAACGGCGGTGATCTCGATGTCCACGTCCTCGATCAGCCGCGACATGCTCTCGCGTTGCAGGGCGTCGTCCTCGACCAGCAGGATGCGTTTGACCTTCTGCGCCAGCTTGGCCTCCAGCCGGCTGAAGACGTCCTTGAGTTCTTCGCGGGTGGTCGGCTTCATCGCGTAGCCCACCGCGCCCATCTGCAGCGCCGCTTCCTTGCGATCCTCCACCGATACCACATGCACCGGGATATGCCGGGTCGCGGGGTTTTCCTTGAGCCGTTCGAGCACCGTCAGACCGGAGTGATCCGGCAGGCGCATGTCGAGCAGGATCGCGTCCGGCTTGTACTGCACCGCGGTATCGAAGCCATCGTCGGCGTTCTGCGCCAGCAGGCAGCTGTACTGCAGCTCATGCGCGAGATCGTGGAGGATGCGCGCGAACTGCGGCTCGTCCTCGATCACCAGCACGCAGCGCTCCTTGAACGGGAACCGGTCGCGGTCATCGGCCAGGCGCGCCTGCGGTACCGCGGCGGCACGATTGAGCAGCTCACGCTCGTCGGGACGCGCCGGTGCTGTGCTCGGTGCTGGCGCGAGTTTGCTGCTCGGCTCCGGCTGGCGGCTCGGTTGCGCCACTTCCGGCTCGGTGACGAGCGCTTCGCTGTAGTTCTGCGGCACGACCAGGGTAAAGGTGCTGCCGGCGCCCGGCTGGCTCTGCACTTCGATTTCTCCGCCGAGCAGATTGGCCAGCTCGCGGGAGATCGACAGGCCCAGGCCGGTGCCACCGTAACGGCGGTTGGTGGTGCCGTCGGCCTGGCGGAATGCCTCGAAGATCGCCGCCTGCTGCTCCTGGGCGATGCCGATGCCGGTGTCGCGCACGGCGAAGGCCAGCAGGTCGTCGTCGCGCAGTTCGACACGCAGCGTCACCGAGCCTTTCTCGGTGAACTTGAAGGCATTGGCCAGCAGGTTCTTGATGATCTGCTCCAAGCGCTGGCGATCGCTGAACAGACTGGCCGGCAGGTCATCGGCAAGCTCCACGCTGAACTGCAGGGATTTCTCCATGGCCAGCGGCAGGAACAGATTCTTCATGCCGTCGACCAGGCGGGTGAGGATGGTCAGCTCTGGATGCACCTCGAGCTTGCCGGCTTCCACCTTGGAGATGTCGAGGATGTCGTTGATCAGCGTGAGCAGGTCGTTGCCCGCCGAATAGATGGAGCGGGCGAACTGCACCTGATCGTCGCTGAGATTGCCCTCGGGGTTGTCGGCCAGCAGCTTGGCCAGGATCAGCGAGCTGTTCAGCGGCGTACGCAGCTCATGGGACATATTGGCAAGGAATTCGGACTTGTAGCGGCTGGCGCGCTGCAGCTCGTCGGCGCGCTGTTCGAGCATCAGCTGCACCTCGTTCAGGCGCTGATTCTTCTCGTCCATCTGGTCGCGCTGGCGCGCCAGTTCCTCGGTCTGCTCGGCCAGCTGCTCGTTGGTCTGCTCCAGCTCGGCCTGCTGCTCTTCCATGTGCGCCTGGGACTCGCGCAGGGCGTTGGACTGCTCTTCCAGCTCCTCGTTGGCGGCGCGCAGTTCTTCCTGCTGCACCTGCAGCTCCTCGTTGAGCTGCTGGGTTTCGGCGAGCACCTTCTGCAGGCGCTGACGATAGCGCGCTGCCTCGATGGCCGAACCGATGCTGGGGACGATGCGCCGCAGCAGCTCGCCGTCCTGCTCGCGCAGCGGCCGCAGGAAACCCAGCTCGATCACGCCGTTGAGCATGCCGCTGTCTTCCACCGGCACGATAAGCACCGAGCGCGGCGCCGTGTTGCCCAGCCCGGAGGTCACCTTGAGGTAATCCGCCGGCAGGTCTTCGAGCGCCATTACCCGCCGCTCCAGCGCGGCCTGGCCGACCAGACCGTTGCCGATGTCCAGCGTGCGCGCACTCTGCAGATGATCGGGGTCGTAGGCATATTCGGCGACGCGCTGCAGCTTGCCATCCTGCACCACGTAGAGCGCGCCGACCGCCGCATCGATGTAGCGCGAAAGAAAATTCAGCACACCCTGGCCGAGCGCCGGCAGGGCCAGCTCGCCGATGATGGAGTCGCTGAGCTGGGTCTGCCCGGTGCGGTACCAGGCCTGCTGCTCAAGCGCCTCGGCATGGGACTGCTGGCGCTGCAGCGACTGCGAGTAGCTCTCCGACAGCGAGGTCAGGTCACGACGACCGAGGTATACCAGCAGGCCGCTGAAGATCAGGCTGAACAGCAGGAAGCCGCCGATCAGCGCGGTGGTGATCACTTCCGAAACGTCGGTGCGCTCGCTGCGCAGCTGACGCTCGCGGGCAATGAAGTCGTTGAGCAGGCGGCGCTGATCCTCCTTCAGCTCGAGCCCACGCTTGCTCTGCACCTCTTCGATAATCGACAGCCCCTGGCCGCGCTGGCCGATCAGATCCTCGGCAAAGACCAGCCATTGGCCGTGCAGCATGGCGATGCGCTCGATGCGCTCGAGCTGCTCGGCGTCCTCGGCAGAGTAGTCGCGCATCAGTTCCAGCTGCTCTTCGAACAGCGGCAACTCGCGCTTGTAGGGATCGAGAAAGCGCGTCTCGCCGGCGATCAGATAGCCGCGCATCGACGACTCGATGTCGTTGAGCATCTTCTGTGCCTCGTGGGCGTAGGCCACGCCCTGAACCGAACGCTCGACCCATTGGCTCACGCTCAGCAGGTAATACACGATGGCGCTGAAGAAGAAGGCGCTGAGAAAGCCGAACCCCAGTGGCACGGCCACGTTGCGGTTGAGTATTCGCCTGAAATTGCTCTGATCGATGAAGGACTCGCTCATTGGTTTCCTTTCCGTATACCTGGCGCGGGCGGCTGAGCGCTGGCGTCACCCACGGGCGATCGCGCTCGGTTAGCGGCGTTTTCTTGAGTGTTTCGCGCGTGATTGGTTCCGTAGCGCAGGAAGCGCGACTCTACACGGCCAGGGGAAGGAGTTCAAAAGCAGCCCGGTCGAGCCGGGCCGCTGACCATCAACGGCGAGCGATGATCCAGACCGCGTGGATGATGCCGGGGATATAGCCGAGCAAGGTGAGCAGGATGTTGAGCCAGAACGCGCCGGCGAACCCTACCTGGAGGAACACGCCAAGCGGTGGCAGCAGTATCGCGATAATGATGCGGATGAGGTCCATCATGGTCTCCGTCAGGTAAGTGTGGCCATATGCGGCTTACCTGAATCGACCGGAACAGCGCAGAGGGGTTCCTTCCAGGCTCTGGCGAAGCGCCGCTGCCGAGCGGCAGCGGGCTGGAGTCCGAGGGCGACCGGATAAGCCGCCGAGGGCATCGGTTAGATGCACGGAGGGGGAAGACGCAGCCCGTCTTTCGCGTGGGCATCGTTGCGTCATGCCGCTTCGCCTTTTGAGCCAAGGGGCGGCGCCGAGCGTATCGCTTAGCCTGCTAACAATCCCAGACGAAAGGCGTAGACGCCATTGGCCATTGGTCGATAGCCGGGCATTTCACTCGGGTTCATCCGAACTCGCCCGCGCCTGCGCGAGTCGTCTAAGCAGACTGCGGACCGCCGAGCGCAACCGCCAACTGCAACGATCAGAGGACATACCATGCCAGAATCAATCGCGGTGATCTGCGGCGCAACCGCGGGCGTCGGCCGCGCGACTGCCGAGGCCTTTGCCACTGCCGGCTACCGGGTCGCGCTGATCGCCCGAGGGGAACAGGGCCTGCGCGACACCCGCGAACAGCTCCAGGCCCTGGGCGCGACGGTGCTGGCGATCTCCGCCGATGTCGCCGATGCCAAGGCGCTGGATACCGCAGCCAGCCGCATCGAGTCGGAACTGGGACCGATCGATGTCTGGGTGAACGCAGCGATGGCGACAGTGTTCGGCCCCTTCGCATCCCTGACCGCCGAGGAAATCCGCCGCGTTACCGAAGTGACCTACCTCGGCAGCGTGCACGGCACCCTGACTGCGCTGCGCCACATGCGCCCACGCAACAGAGGCACCATCGTCCAGGTCGGCTCGGCACTGGCCTACCGCGCTATCCCCCTGCAATCGGCCTATTGCGGCGCCAAGTTCGCCATTCGCGGCTTCATCGATTCGCTGCGTTGCGAGCTGATCCACGACAACAGCGCCATTCGCCTGAGCATGGTTCAGCTGCCGGCACACAACACCCCGCAGTTCGACTGGGCACGCAACAAGATCGGCTGGCGCGCGCAGCCGGTGCCGCCGATCCACACAGCGGAAGTCGCGGCGCGGGCCATCCTCCGCGCGGCACATGAAGCACCGCGGGAGCTGTGGGTGGGCACCGCGAGCCTGAAGGCGATCATCGGCACGCTGTTCATGCCCGGCCTGCTCGATCGCATGCTCGCGCGGCAAGCCTGGGACGGCCAGCTGGTGCCCGAACGCGTGCCGGAAAACCGCCCGGACAACCTGTTCGAGCCAGTCGAAGGCCTGCATTCGACCGACGGCCGCTTCGGCGATCAGGCGCAGTCACATGCGCTGACCATCAGCGCGGCGAATGTAGGCAAGCTGGCCCTGGGCGCCGGCGCCCTGCTGGCACTGGGTGCGGGCTGGGCATTGGGCCGAGGCCGACGCTAGCGCTCAGGCGGCCGCGGCGAACGCTTGCGACGGATGTTGAGCCAGGACAGCACGGCCAGCGCCAGCATCGCACCGGTCATGTTGTAGTTGCCGATGGCGGCATAGCCGACGGCCGCCAGCGAGCAGGCGGCGAAGCCGATCCAGCGCACGGCGCCCATCATCTTCCCCACGGTCTTGCTGCGCGGTGCGGGCGCGGAGCGCTTGTCGGGGCAAGGAATCATCGGCATATCTCCTCGTTCTGCAGGCGACGGACAACCATCCCTCTGCACCTGTGAGGTGTTAACACCGAGCAGAGTTCAGCGATTGCGCCGCACCGCGACACACTCGCGCAGCAATCGGCGCGCGAGCAGCCGTCGTCTACGCTGAAATGACCGGCAGTATCCTGCATTGCCCGAGGAGAGCGCCATGCTCCGCTCCATGCGCCTGCTGCGCTGGTCGCTGGCCTTGCTGCTGTTGCTGGCTGGCCCCGCACTGGCTGCGGCGCCGGTCACGCTGCTGCGGGTCGACGGTCCCATCGGCCCGGCCAGCGCCGACTACCTGCTGCGCGGCCTCGAACATGCCCGTGACGAGGGGGCACAGCTGGTAGTGCTGGAATTGGACACCCCCGGCGGGCTGGACACGTCGATGCGCGCGATCATCAAGGCGATCCTCGCCAGCCCGATCCCAGTCGCCACCTACGTCACCCCCAGTGGCGCCCGGGCGGCCAGCGCCGGCACCTACATGCTCTACGCCAGCCATGTCGCGGCGATGGCGCCGGGCACCAACCTTGGCGCGGCGACGCCGGTGCAGATCGGTGGCATGCCCAGTGCGCCGCCCAAGCAGCCGCAAGGCGAGCAGGACGAGCCATCCAAGCCCCCCGGCGACGCCATGAGCCGCAAACAGGTCAACGACGCCGCCGCCTATATCCGCGGCCTCGCCCAGTTGCGCGGACGCAATGCCGAATGGGCCGAGCAGGCCGTGCGCGAGGCGGTCAGCCTGTCGGCGAGCGAAGCGCTGGAACAGAAGGTGATCGACTACCTGGCGCGCGACGTTGCCGACCTGCTGCGCCAGCTCGACGGCACAACCCTCGCCACCGTCGAGGGTGACGCCACGCTAAGCACCGCCGAAGCCCCACTCATCGAGCACGCACCCGACTGGCGGGTGCGCCTGCTGGCGGTGATCACCAACCCCAGCGTGGCGCTGATCCTGATGATGATCGGCATCTACGGGCTGATCCTCGAATTCTCCAACCCCGGCATCGGCGCCGGCGGCGTGCTCGGCGGCATCTGTCTGATCCTGGCGCTGTATTCGCTGCAGCTGCTGCCGGTGAACTACGCCGGCGTGGCGCTGATCCTGCTCGGCATCGCTTTCATGGTCGCCGAAGCGTTCCTGCCGAGCTTCGGCGTGCTCGGCATCGGAGGCGTGGCCGCGTTCGTCGCTGGCGCGGTGATCCTCATCGATACCGAGGTGCCGGGTTTCGGCATTCCGCTGAGCCTGATCGTGCCGCTGGGCATGGTCAGCGCACTGCTGGTGTTCGGCATCGTCGCCATGGCGCTGAAGGCGCGACGGCAGCGCCTGGTCGGCGGAGACAGCGAGCTGATCGGCAGCCTCGCGCAGATCACCTCGGTCTCGGTACAGGATTCCCACAGTGGCTGGCTGCACCTGCAGGGCGAGAACTGGCAGGTGCACAGCGCCTTACCGCTGCAGGTCGGCCAGCAAGTACGGGTGATCGCCCGACACGGCCTGCAACTGGAGGTCACCGCACAGCCATCCACCCATCGAGAGGAGCTGAACCATGGGCTATGAAATGAGTTTTCTGGTGTTGCTGGTGCTGCTGTTCGGCCTGCTGGCGTCGACCTTTCGCATCCTGCGCGAATACGAGCGCGGCGTGGTGTTCATGCTAGGCCGCTTCTGGAAGGTCAAGGGACCAGGGTTGATCCTGGTGATTCCTGGCATCCAGCAGATGGTACGGGTCGATCTGCGCACACTGGTACTCGACGTGCCGACCCAGGACGTGATCTCCCGCGATAACGTCTCGGTGAAGGTCAACGCGGTGGTGTATTACCGCGTGCTGGATGCGCAAAAGGCGATCATCCAGGTCGAGGACTACCACTCGGCGACCAGCCAGCTGGCGCAAACCACCCTGCGTGCGGTGCTCGGCAAGCACGAACTGGACGACATGCTGGCCGAGCGCGAGCGGCTCAACAGCGATATCCAGCAGGTACTGGATGCGCAGACCGACGCCTGGGGGATCAAGGTGGCCAACGTCGAGATCAAGCACGTCGACCTTGATGAATCGATGATCCGCGCCATCGCCCGGCAGGCCGAGGCGGAACGCGAGCGGCGGGCGAAGGTCATTCATGCGGAGGGCGAACTGCAGGCGTCGGAGAAACTCATGCAGGCCGCCGAGATGCTTGGCCGGCAATCGGGCGCCATGCAGCTGCGCTACATGCAGACACTGAGCAACATCGCCGGTGACAAGAGCTCTACCATCGTCTTCCCGCTGCCCATCGAGCTGCTGCAGGGGATCAAGAACCTCGACAGGAAACCCTGAGTGCACATATTCCCCACGTTTCACCGACCACTGCGCCTGCTGCTGATCACCTTGCTTGCCTCGGCGCTGGGCGCCTGCGCGGCATTTTCACCGCGCGACCCGCTCAATGTTCAGGTCGCCGGCATCCAGCCGCTGCAAGGCGAAGGGCTGGAGGTGCGCTTCATGGTCAAGCTGCGCCTGCAGAACCCCAACGACGGCGCCATCGACTACAACGGCGTCGCGCTGGACCTTGAGGTCAACGGTCGCCGGCTGGCCAGCGGCGTCAGCGACCAGCGCGGTACGGTGCCGCGTTTTGGCGAGAGCGTACTCAGCGTGCCGGTGACCATTTCCGCCTTCTCGGCCGCGCGCCAGGCACTGGGACTGACGGAACACATCGGGCTTGACGAAGTGCCCTACGTGTTGCGTGGCAAGCTTGCCGGCGGCCTGTTCGGCACCCAGCGCTTCGTCGAGAAGGGCACATTCGACTTGTCGCCGGTAACAGGTTCTCCCTACCAGCGCCGCTGAGTCATACGATCACCACCAAAAACCATAAGGATTCCCTAGGCGCTGCACGAGCGGCGCCTGTGCTTCCTCGACGCGCTAAAAATCTCCTCCCATCGCCTCTGATTCTGCTTATAGCCTGAAATAGCGTGTGTGCATGCGGAACCCCTTCGACTTTCAGCGACATTGACAACGACGTGCTCATCGTCATAATCCCTGCAGTCATATGACAACTGACGTCATTAGACTTGCCGATCAGGCATAGACCACCGCCCCCACGGTGGCCACACCGGGGCGGCCCATCAAGCAAGGGAGCACAACAATAATGACCCCACGCACACCCTCGTCCGTCGCACTGTTCGCGGGCGGCTGCATGACCCTCGCATCGCTCGGCTTCACTGCCGGCGCCCAAGCCGAAGGCTTCGTCGAAGATGCGAACTTTTCGTTGAACCTGCGCAACTTCTATATCAACCGCAATTTCGTCGACTCCGACTACCCACAGAGCAAGGGCGAAGAGTGGACGCAGAGCTTCATCCTCAATTTCCAATCCGGCTACACGCCCGGCCCGGTGGGCTTCGGCGTCGACGCGCTGGGCCTGCTGGCGGTCAAGCTGGATGGCGGTGGCGGTACCTATGGCACTGGCCTGCTGCCGGTGCATGGCGCACCCGGCGATCGGCATCCGCCGGATGACTTCTCTCGCCTGGCAGTCGCGACGAAGGCCAAATTCTCCGAAACCGAGGTGCGCGTTGGTGAATGGATGGTGGTACTGCCGATCCTGCGTTCGGACGATGGCCGTTCGCTGCCGCAGACCTTCCAAGGCGGCATGATCACCTCCAAGGAAATCAAGGGCCTGTCGCTCTACGGCGGCCAGATGCGGCAGAACAGCCCGCGCGACGACGGCAGCATGGAGGATATGTTCTACGGCGGCGCGAGTTCCGACCGCTTCAACTTCGCCGGCGGCGAATACGAGCTCGGCGCCAAGACCAAGGTCGGCGCCTGGCATGCACGCCTGGAAGACATCTACCAGCAGAACTACTTCCAGCTGCTGCACACCCAGCCGCTCGGCGAAGGCGTGGCGCTGACCGCCAACCTCGGTTACTTCACCGGCAAGGAAGAAGGCAGCGCGCTGGCCGGCGACCTCGACAACAAGACCTACTCCGGCCTGTTCGGCCTGCAGGTCGGCGGCAACACCTTCTACGTCGGCCTGCAGAAGGTCAGCGGCGACAACGGCTGGATGCGCGTCAACGGCACCAGCGGCGGCACCCTCGCCAACGACTCGTTCAACTCCAGCTACGACAATGCCAACGAGCGTTCCTGGCAGCTGCGCCATGACTACAACTTCGCCGGCATGGGCGTTCCGGGCCTGACCATCATGAACCGTTACATCAGCGGCGATCAGATCGAAGCCGGCGGCGTGGACGATGGCAAGGAATGGGGGCGCGAATCGGAACTGGCCTACACGGTGCAGAGCGGGCCGTTCAAGAGCCTCAACATCAAGTGGCGCAACTCCAGCATCCGCCGAGACTTCAGCGCTACCGAGTTCGACGAGAACCGGCTGATCTTCAACTACCCGTTGTCTCTGCTGTAAGCGGTAGGGCAGTACGCAACCCTCCTCGCTCCGGTTGCGATAAATCTTTGGCCCGTCGAATGACGGGCCTTTTTTCGTCCGCCTTCAGCAACGCGTGACGCGCAGGCGGCAGCGGCGCTCCAGCCGCTCGCCCGGCTGCAGATACAAAACGCCATGCCTGGCCGGGTCCGGCGCATTCAACGCGTTGTTGCGATGGGACACCGGCTCCACGGCGAAGAAGCCCTGCGCGGCCGGCGGCGTATAGACCACCAGATGCGTCATCGACGGGTCCGCCTTGAGCTCGAGCCGGACGCCTGCCGTCGGCCACTGCAAGGTTGCCGTGGCATCCCAACCGGCGAAGCAGTGATCCAGCTCGGGCTCGCCCAGCTCCCGCGTCTGACGGAAGTCCCAGCGTGACGGTACATCCACCGCCTCGCTCGGCAACTGCTGATCGTCACTCAGCCAGACCTGCTCGGCAGAGAAACGCAGCGTCACGCCTGCATGGCGCGGGAAGTACGGGTGCCAGCCGAGCCCGGTCGGCATTACCCGCTCGCTGCGGTTGTTCAGCGCCAGCCGCAGCCAGGCGCCCTGCTCGTCGAGCCCGAGCTCATGCTCCAGCTCGAAGGAGAACGGCCAGTCCTGCCGGCCATCGCCTTCGGCCCGATGCAGCAGTGTCAGCAGCAGTCGGTCGGCCTCCTGCGCAGCCAGTGTCCACGGGCGCTTCCAGCCCACGCCGTGAATCGGCAAGGCATGTTCCGCGGAATTCAGCCGCAAGCGGTGCGACTCGCCGTCCGCCTGGAACATGCCGCCGCCAACCCGGTTGGAGTACGGCGCCAGCACGAAACAACTGGTACGACGCACCTGCTCGCTGCCATCCCAGGGACGTAGCAGGTCGAAATCATCCAGGGCAAAGCGGGTAATTGCGCCGCCCAGCGCCGGGCAGACCGAGAGCCGGAAACCGGCGTGGGCGAGGTGCACTTCATCGAGGGAAGCCATGCGCGCTCCTGATGGTGGCCGCTCAGCGATGGAGCGACGTTGCTTGCGAATGAGGCTGCGATTTCTCGCGTAGACAAAACGCCGCCACCCAGCGGTCGACTGCCGCGGTCAGACCGGCGTCAGCAGCCGTCCCTCGCGAAGAAAGCTGTCGAGGTTGTCCAGCAGCAGATCCTCCATGGCGCCGCGGGTTTCATGGGTGGCGCTGCCAATGTGCGGCAGCAGCACGACATTGGGCAGCTCGCAGAGGGCCGCCGGGACCCTCGGTTCGTCGGCGAAGACGTCCAGTCCGGCACCGCCGAGCCGGCCCTCCTGCAGTGCCGCGACCAGTGCCGGCTCGTCCACCACCGAACCGCGCGCGACGTTGATCAGGATGCCCTTGGCACCCAGCGCGTCGAGCACTGCGCGGTCGATGAGGTTCTGCGTCTGCGGCCCGCCGGGACAGCTGAGCACAAGAAAGTCCGCCCAGCGCGCGAGTTCCAGCAGGTTCGCTTCGTACTCGTACGGGCTACCGGCCACTGGCCGACGATTGTGATAACGCACGGCCATGTCGAAGCCCGCCGAGCGCTTGGCCACCGCCTCGCCGATGCGGCCCAGCCCGACGATGCCCAGCCGCTTGCCGCTGACGCGACGGCCGAGTGGGAGGTTAGCCTCGGCCCAGCGCCCCTCGCGGACGAAGCGGTCGCCCAGGGCGAGCTGTCGCGCGCTGTCGATGATCAAGCCGAAGGCCAGATCGGCCACGCATTCGTTGAGCACATCCGGCGTATTGCTCACCGGAATGCCGCGCGCCCTGGCGGCTTCTACGGCGATGGCGTCATGGCCGACGCCAAAACTGCAGATCGCCTTCAACCGTGGCAGCCGTTCGATCAACGAGGCCGGGCAGCCGAAGCGCGCAGAGGTAAGCATGATCTCGATGCGCCCGGCATGCTCGGCGAGCAGCGTTTCGGCGTCGCCCTGCCAGTAGGCCAGCACCTCATGCCCGCTCAGGCGTTGCTGGACTCGCTCGGACAAGGGGCCCATCTGGAGAATGCAGCTCATCGATTTTCCTCTGCGTTGGCGGGCCGCGGCCCATGGGTTGTTTACAGCACGGTCTGCACCACCCCGCATGCCGCCAGCAGCGGTACCGCTGGCAGTACCCAGCGCGAACGCCAGGCCAGCAGCAGCACCAGCAGCAAGCCGGAGAGCATGACCAGGCACAGCCAGACGACCGTGCCAATCTCGCCGCCCTGGCTGTTGACGCCGAGCCACAGCGCGAAGCCAAAGCAGCCAACGGCCAGCGAACGGATGATCACCGGGCCCGGCAGGCGCGTATCGGCGCGCAGCAGCGCACCACGGTGGCGGTTCATGGTCAGGCAGAGCAGCGTCATGCCCAGGTAGGCCAGCGCGAATGCCAATAGCAGCATGATCAGGCCTCCTGCACACGGGTTGAGCGACCGCGCACCGCAGCGGCAGCCGGCGTTGCGTTCAGGCGCCAGGCGCAGGCCGCACAGACCAGCCCCGCGACGATCATGAACAGATCGACCGATGCCAGGGCCCAGTCGCCACGTCCGAGGCTGGCGATCAGGTGGCCATCGGTGGTCAGCGCGTTGATGATCGGCAAGCCGAGCGCAAGCACGGCACCGAGCAGCAGCTGCTCGCGCAGCAGGCGGCGGCTCTGATGGCGGCGCAGAACGGCCCAGAGCACCGCTAGCAACCAGGCACCGACGAACACCCAGCCTTCGGCCACGGCGCGTTCGGCAAATGTTGCCGGAATCAGACGATTGCCCCACAGCAGCGCCAGGCTGGCCAGCGGCAGGCCGGCGAACACCGAGGCGTTCAGCGCGCGCACCCAGGTCACGCTGCGGTCGCCGCGCTGTTCGCGCTTGGCCAGCCAGACCTGCAGCCCGCCGACCAGCATGGCGCAACCGGCAAGGCCCATCAGCAAATAGAGCAGGCGCACCAGCGTGCCGCCGAACTGCGCCATGTGCAGCCCCGCCAGCCAGAGGTAGGCGCGGTAGCCGGTGGATGCGTCCTGGCGATTGAGCAGCTCGCCGGTGCCGGCGTCATAGCTGAGGGTGTCCTGCGGCGAGCCGATCCGCGAACGGTCCCGACGACGGACGTCGACCACCGCCGAGGCATCATCGGGATGATGCACGCTGACCCAGCCCGCCTCGCCACCGCCCCACTGCTGGCGCGATTCGGCGATCAGCGCATCGAGGGACACCGGAGCCGGCGGCGGCTGGCCCACCTCTTCGCGCTCGAAGCTGCCCATCACCTCGCCGAAGTACTGCATGACGTTGCCGGAATAGCTCACCTGCGCGGCGGCCGGCATGTAGGACGCGACGAAGATCGCCACGCCGGTGTAGGCCAGCACCAGATGGAACGGAAAACCGACCACGCCGAACAGGTTGTGCGCATCGAGCCAGGCACGCTGGCCGTTGGCCTTGGGCCGCAGGGTGAAGAAATCCTTGAAGATGCGCCGGTGGATGATCACCCCCGACACCAGCGCGACGAGCATGAACATGCCGGCCAGGCCGACGATGTACATGCCGATGTCACCGGCGTGCAGGTTGTAGTGCAACTTGAAGAAGAACTCGCCACCCAGCGTTTCCGGCATTGGCTCGGCCTGCGCGCTACGCGGGTCGAAGGCGATGTTGTGGATCGTCTTGGTGGCGTCTACTTCCCAACCGAGTCGCCAGTAAGGCTCGCGCTCGGTCGGGCCGTGCATCCAGAAGGCATGCAACTCGTCGCTGACGTTCTGCTGCAACCAGCCACGCACATCGTCCGCACCGAGGCTGGATACCACGCCGTCATGCAGCGCCGGACGCATCCAGCGGCTGAGTTCCTTGTCGAAGCAGGCGACAGTGCCGGCAAAGATGATCACGAACAGCAGCCAGCTCGGCAGCAGGCCGCCCCAGGTGTGCAAACCGGCCATGCTTTGGCGCAGTTTCATGGACGAACCCTCCAGTCGCCGGAAAAGAACGCGGCCAGACACAGCACCGCGGTCACACCGACGATCAACAGCCATACCCGCGTGGCACTGCGGGCGGCGAACACGTAGATCACCACGGCGGTCCACACGGCGAAGCTCGCCAGGCTGGAAAACACCACACGATCAGGCCGCGCCAGCGGCAGGTAGACCGCCAGAAAGGCGGTCACCGCGTAGGCGACCGCATAGCCGCCGACCAGCGCCGCAAGCACACGCGACGCGATGTTCCAGCGATTGATGGATGCGTTGCGACTCACCTCGAATCCTCCCTTGCAGGCCGGCAAGCGGCGCGTGGCTCAGCGACGTTCAAAAGCTGTAGCTCGCGGTTGCCACCACGGTGCGGCGGTTGCCGGTGAAGCAGTCGCCACGCGACAGGCAGGTGGTGTAGTAGGTCTCGTCTTCCAGGTTGGTGGCGTTGAGGGTGAACGCCCAGTCCTGGTAGGCGTAGCCGAGCATGGCGTCGAACAGCGTCGTCGACGGCGTCTTCAGGCTGTCGGTGCCATCCCAGCTGGCACCGACGTAACGCACGCCAGCGCCGGCGCTGAAGCCGGGGATGCCGGCGATGCTGAAGCGGTGCTGCGACCATAGCGAGGCCATGTTTTCGGGCACACTGGCGATGCGCTTGCCCTGCTGGGCGACCGGTCCCTTGACCACTTCGCTGTCGAGGTAGGTGTAGGTGCTGATCAGATCCCAGTTCGAGTTCATCTCCACCAGCCCTTCCAGCTCCAGTCCCTTGACCCGCGCTTCGCCTGCCTGAATGGTGCTGAGCGGGTTCGCCGGGTTCGGCATCTGGCGATTCTTCTCGCGCAGATCGAACACCGCGGCCGTGAGCAGCGTGTTGCTGCCTGCCGGCTGGTACTTCACACCGAGCTCCCACTGCTCGCCCTCGAGCGGCTTGTAGGACTGCTGAGTGAAGTTGTCCAGCCCGATAATCGGCGTAAAGGACTCGCTGTAGCTGATGTAGGGCGCCACCCCATTGTCGAACAGATAGGTCAGGCCCACCCGGCGGGTCACAGCATCGTCCTTCTGCCGGGTGCCCTGCTCGACGCGGGTGTCGGCCCAGTCCTTGCGCAGGCCCAGAGTTGCCAGCCACTTGTCGAGACGGATCTGGTCCTGAACATAGAGGCCCTGCTGCGCAACGCGCTGCTGCGGGACATCGGAAAGCGTAATGCCGGATGGATCGAAGGTGCCGTACACCGGATCGTAGAGATCCAGCGGGGTGGCGGTTCCGCGGGCGGTCTTGCTATCGGTGACGGCGTGCCGGTAGTCGATACCGACCAGCGCGGTGTGCTGCAGCGGGCCGGTATCGAAGCGCGATTCGGCCTGATGGTCGGCGCTCCAGATGGTCACCTCCGGCTTGGAAATGGACCAGACACGATTGACCGTGCGGTCGTCGGCACCGAGCACCGGCGGCCAGCCATACATGGTCTGGTAGCTGACCTTGCTCTTCTGCCAGCGCAGGTTCTGCCGCAGCGTCCAGGTGTCGTCGACACGCCAGGCCATCTGCGAGGTCAGTGCTTTCTGCTCGGTGTCATATTCGTCGAAGCCGGGTTCGCTGACGAAGCGCTCGCTGCCAATCTCGCCGTAGGGTGCGCTGAGTACCGTGCCGCGGTGCGGCAGGAAGGAGCTGGTTGTGCCGCTATCGTCTTTCTGCACGTTGGCCATCAGCGTCCATTCGAACTGCTCGTTCGGGCGCCAGGTCAATGACGGCATGAACACCAGACGGTTGTCCTTGGTGTGATCAACCTGGGTCTGGCTGTCACGCTGGATCGCCACCACGCGATAGAGCAACGTGCCGTCTTCATCCAGCGGACCGGTGCTGTCGAAGGCGATCTGCTTGCGGTCGAAGCTGCCGTACTGCAGCTGCAGCTCGCTCTTCTGTTCCGCCTGCGGACGCTTGCTGACGAAGTTGAGCAAGCCGCCAACCGAACTCTGCCCATAGAGCATGGACGACGGTCCTTTGATTACCTCGACGCGCTCCAGGGTGAACGGATCGGTGCGTGAGTTCGTGTAGAAACCCACGTTCTGCTGCAGGCCATCCAAGAAGAGTGTTGGCGCGACACCGCGGATCAGCGCGAAGTCGCCGCGACTGTCCAAACCATAAGCCTCGCCACGCATACCGGCGACATAGCGCAGTGAGTCCTGGATGGTCAGCGAGCCCTGGTCGCGAATGCGGTCGGCGGTGATCACGCTGATCGACTGCGGCGTTTCGATGATCGGTGTGTCGGTCTTGGTGGCGCCAATGCTGCGCTTGGCGACGTACCCTTCGACCGGGCCATTGCCCTGCTCGACTGCACGTGGCGCAGTGATCTGTTGTGCCTCCAGCTCGACCGCTTCCTCAGCGTCGACAGCAAAGCAGGCGACCAGCACCGGCAGGCCCAACACCAGCTGGCGCAACGAAAACGGGGGCGAAGCGACAACGCGACTCATGAGTGCTACCTTGTTGTTTGATGAGAACGCGCATGATATTGATAAATGTTCCCATTTAGAAGATAGAAGTTGCCAATCTCCTACGATTGCAGGGCAGTAGCACTCGCTGCGAGATCGACGCAGCGGGAACGCTCCGGCTCAGGTGATGGGCGCCGGGTTGAACAGCACGATGTCATTGTGCAAGCGATGGCGCTCGGCCCAGGTCTGCTTGCGGCCGCTGGCGACGTCCAGGTAATAGTGGAACAGTTCCCAGCCGAGTTCCTCGATGCTCGCGCGACCGCTGGCGATGCGCCCGGCGTCGATATCGATCAGGTCCGGCCAGCGCTCGGCCAGCTCGGTGCGCGTCGCCACCTTGACCACCGGCGCCATCGCCAGGCCGTAGGGCGTGCCGCGACCGGTGGTGAACACGTGCAGGTTCATCCCGGCTGCGAGCTGTAGCGTGCCGCAGACGAAATCGGATGCGGGGGTGGCGCAGAAGATCAGCCCCTTTCGTGCGACCCGCTCACCCGGCCCGACCACGCCGTTGATGGCGCCGCTGCCGGATTTGACGATGGAGCCGAGGGATTTCTCGACGATATTCGACAGCCCGCCCTTCTTGTTGCCCGGCGTGGTGTTGGCGCTGCGGTCGGCGGCGCCGCGCTCCAGGTAGCGGTCGTACCAGTCCATCTCGGCGATCAGCGCATCGGCCACTTCCGGCGTTTCGGCGCGGGCGGTGAGCATATACACTGCATCGCGCACCTCGGTGTTCTCGCTGAACATCACCGTGGCACCGGCGCGCACCAGCAGATCCGCCGCATAGCCCAGCGCCGGGTTGGCGGTGATGCCGGAGAAGGCGTCGCTGCCGCCGCACTGCATGCCGAGGATCAGCTCGCTGGCCGGCACCGTTTCGCGTCGGCGCTGATTTAGCTTTTTCAGCCGCGTTTCGGCCAGCGCCATGATCTGCTCGATCATCTCGCCGAAACCGCTGTTGGACTCCTGCAGGCGGTACAGCCAGGGGTCGCGCAGGTCCACCGAGGGATCGCCCTCGTGCATCACCTGCTCGGCCTGCAGCTTTTCGCAGCCGAGGCTGATGACCAGCGCTTCGCCGCCCAGGTTGGGGTTGCGCGCCAGGTTGCGCACGGTGCGGATGGGGATGTAGGCGTCGCGGGCGTTGATCGCCACGCCGCAGCCGTAGCTGTGGGTCAGCGCGACCACGTCGTCGACGTTCGGGTATTTCGGCAGCAGCTCGTCGCGGATGCGCTTGACCGCGTGTTCCAGCACGCCGGTGACGCACTGCACCGTGGTGCTGATGCCGAGGATGTTGCGCGTGCCGACGGTGCCGTCGGCGTTGCGGTAGCCCTCGAAGGTGTAGCCGTCGAGCGGCGCGAGCTTGTCCGGCACGGCGGTGGCACGCGGCAGGCTGTCCAGCCGCGGCGCGCTGGGCATCTTCAACTGGGTTTCCCTGACCCAGCTGCCACGGCGCAGGGGTTCGAGGGCATAACCGATGATCTGTCCGTAACGGCGCACCGGCTCGCCTATGCCGATGTCGACGAGCGCGACCTTGTGGCTCTGCGGCACGGCCTCGACCGTGACCAGCCCGCCCTCGAACTGCGCACCGACCGGCACGCCGCCATCGTTGACCACCACGGCGACGTTGTCCGCCCCGTGCAGGCGGATGCAGCGCGGGGAGTCCTGGTGGGGTATCAGTTGCACGGTTTCGCTCATGTCTGCTCCGGTTAGGGTCCGGTTGTTGTTCTGTTCGGTGATCGCCGGGGGGGTGCCATACACGTGGCTCGCCTCGTAGGGTGGACGGCCGAAGCCGTCCAGCGGAGCCGGCCCGGCAAGCGTGCCTCAGCGCACCATGCAGGGGTTCTTGTTGTTGAAGGTCCAGTCGGGGATCAGGTACTGCATGGCGATGGAGTCGTCGCGCGCGCCCAGGCCTTTTTCCTTGTGCATCGCATGTGCCTTGCCCAGCGCATCCCAATCCAGCTCGACGCCCAGGCCCGGCTTCTGCGGCACCGCGACCTTGCCGCCAACGATCTTCAGCGGCTCGCGGGTCAGGTGCTGGCCGTCCTGCCAGATCCAGTGGGTGTCGATGGCGGTGACGCGGCCCGGCGCGGCGGCGGCGACGTGGGTGAACATCGCCAGGGAGATATCGAAGTGGTTGTTCGAGTGCGAACCCCAGGTCAGGCCAAAGTCGGCGCACATCTGCGCCACGCGCACGGAGCCGGCCATGGTCCAGAAATGCGGGTCGGCCAGCGGAATGTCCACCGAGTTGAGCTGCACGGTGTGGCTCATCTGCCGCCAGTCGGTGGCGATCATGTTGGTCGCGGTGGGCAGGCCGGTGGCGCGGCGGAATTCGGCCATCACTTCGCGACCGGAATAGCCGTTCTCGGCGCCGCAGGGGTCTTCGGCGTAGGCCAGCACGCCGTGCAGGTCGCGGCACAGGCCGATGGCCTCGTCCAGCGACCAGGCGCCGTTGGGATCCAGCGTCACGCGGGCGTCGGGGAAGCGTGCGGCCAGGGCGCGGATCGCCTCGACTTCTTCTTCGCCGCGCAGCACGCCGCCCTTGAGCTTGAAGTCCTTGAAGCCGTAGCGCTCATAGGCCGCCTCGGCCTGGCGGACGATGCTATCCGGCGTCATGGCCTCCTCGTTGCGCAGGCGGAACCAGGCGTCGTCGGCGCCGGATTCGTCGCGGTAGCCAAGGTCGGTTCGGTTGCGATCACCAATGAAGAACAGGTAACCGAGCATCTCGACCTCGTCGCGCTGCTGGCCGTCGCCGAGCAGTGCGGCGACCGGCACGTCCAGATGCTGGCCGAGCAGGTCGAGCAGCGCCGATTCCAGCGCGGTGACGGCGTGAATGGCGATGCGCAGATCGAAGGTCTGCAGGCCGCGGCCGCCAGAATCGCGGTCGGCGAAGGCGCGGCGCGCACGGTTGAGCAAGGCGTTGTACTGGCCGATCGGTTCGCCGACCAGCAGAGAGCGGGCGTCCTCCAGAGTCTGGCGGATGGCTTCGCCACCCGGCACTTCGCCGACGCCGACGTGCCCGGCGCTGTCCTTGAGAACGAGAATGTTGCGGGTGAACCAGGGGCCGTGGGCGCCGCTGAGGTTCATCAGCATGCTGTCCTGCCCGGCGACGGGCACGACGGTGAGTTCGGTAATGCGGGGCGTGCCCGTTGCGGCAATGGTCATGGGTGTCCCTCTGTTGTTCTTGTCGGGGATGCGGCGCCCGCGCGGGGCGCCGTTACGCAGTTTCGCAGCGCGGCCTTTCGACCGGCTTTCACCTCAGCCGATGTAGGTGGTCTTCACCGTGGTGTAGAACTCCTGGGCGTAGCGGCCCTGCTCGCGCGGGCCGTAGGACGAGCCTTTGCGGCCGCCGAACGGCACGTGGTAATCCACCCCGGCGGTGGGCAGGTTGATCATCACCATGCCGGCCTGGGCGTGACGCTTGAAGTGGTTGGCGTGCTTCAGCGAGGTGGTGCAGATGCCGGCGGACAAACCGAACTCGGTGTCGTTGGCCATCGCCAGCGCTTCGTCGTAGTCCTTGACCTTCACCACGTTGGCCACCGGCCCGAAGATTTCTTCACGGCTGATGCGCATGCTCGGGTCGCTGTCGACGAACAGCGTCGGCGCCAGGAAGTAGCCCTCGGTGCCGCACTTCACCCGCTCGCCGCCGCAGGCCAGGCGCGCGCCCTCCTGCTTGCCGATCTCGATGTAACGCAGGTCCTGCTCAAGCTGCGCCTCGGACACCACGGGGCCGACGTCGACGCCCTGCTCCAGCGCCGGTCCGACCTTGATCTTGCTGATGCGCTCGACCATCGCCTCGACGAAACGGTCGTAGATGCCTTCGGTGACGATGATGCGGCTCGAGGCCGTGCAGCGCTGGCCGGTCGAGTAGAAGGCGCTCTGGGTGCACAGCTCGACGGCGACCTTGAGGTCAGCGTCGTCCAGTACGATCTGCGGGTTCTTGCCGCCCATCTCCAGCTGCACCTTGGCGCCACGCGCCACGCAGGCCTGGGCGATGCCGCGACCGACGCCGACCGAACCGGTGAAACTCACGGCGTCGACATCCTTGGCATTGACGATGGCCTCGCCGACTTCACGGCCGCGGCCCATCACCAGGTTGAACACGCCGGCCGGGAAGCCCGCGCGGGAGATGATCTCGGCGATGGCCCAGGCGCAGCCGGGCACCAGGTCGGCCGGTTTGATCACCACGCAGTTGCCGAAGGCCAGCGCCGGAGCGATCTTCCAGGCAGGGATGGCAATCGGGAAGTTCCAGGGGGTGATCAGGCCGATCACGCCGAGCGGTTCGCGGGTGACCTCGACGCCGACACCGGGGCGCACCGACTGCAGCATCTCGCCGGCCTGGCGCAGGCATTCGCCGGCGAAGTACTTGAAGATGTTGCCGGCGCGGGCGACTTCGCCGATGGCTTCGGGAAGAGTCTTGCCTTCTTCCCGCGCCAGCAGCGTGCCGAGCTCTTCGCGGCGGGCGAGGATTTCCAGGCCGACCTTTTCCAGCGCATCGGCACGCGCCTGGATGCCGAAGGTGGCCCACGCCGGGAAGGCGCGACGGGCGGCGGCGATGGCCTGCTCGACCTGCGCGGCATCGGCCTGGGCGTATTCGCCGATCACGTCAGAGAGGTCGGACGGGTTGGTGTTGGCCTGGTAGCGATCCGAGCCGACCCACTGGCCGTCGATGTAGTTGTCGTAGCGTTGTACGTCAGCCATGCAAAGTGTCCTCTGATGATGCCCGGCGCGGCCGTTCGGCAGCGCGGCGCCGGGGCGATTCCGGAAAGGCTTACTGGGCGCCCTGCTTCTCGATCAGCACCGCCAGGCGCTCGTATTCGTCGGGCTTCAGCTCGGTCAGCGGCGCGCGCACCGGGCCGGCGTCGTAGCCGGAAATGCGTGCGCCGGCCTTGACGATGCTGACTGCATAGCCCTTGCAGCGATTGCGAATGTCCAGGTACGGCAGGAAGAAATCGTCGATCAGCTTGCCGACAGTTTCGTGATCTTCGCGGGCGATGGCCTTGTAGAAGTCCATCGCGGTCTTCGGAATGAAGTTGAACACCGCCGAGGAATACACCGGCACGCCTAGCGCCTTGTAGGCCGCGGCATAGACTTCCGCGGTCGGCAGGCCACCGAGGTAGCTGAAACGCTCGCCGAGGCGGCGGCGGATCGACACCATCAGCTCGATGTCGCCCAGACCATCCTTGTAGCCGATCAGGTTCGGGCAGCGCTCAGCCAACTGCTCCAGATGCGTCGCGGTCAGGCGGCAGACGT
This sequence comes from Stutzerimonas xanthomarina, assembly GCF_003935375.1. Lineage (GTDB taxonomy): Bacteria > Pseudomonadota > Gammaproteobacteria > Pseudomonadales > Pseudomonadaceae > Stutzerimonas > Stutzerimonas xanthomarina_A. The sequence continues at coordinate 83,838 of NZ_RHQM01000008.1, read as the reverse complement.
TGCGGTTGTAGACCACCACGCCGATGTTCACTGACTTGCAGACCTGCTCGACATGCAGCGCGACGCCTTCCTGGCTGGCTTCGGTGAGGTAATGCGGCAGCAGCAGCAGGCCCTTGGCACCCAGGCGCTCGGCCTCCTGCGCCATCTGGATGGCGAGGCGGGTCGGGCCACCGACGCCGGCGAGAATCGGCACCGTGCCGGCGCAGGTATCCACGGCGGTCTTGATGATCTCGCTGTACTCGCGCGGCTCCAGCGAGAAGAACTCGCCGGTACCGCCGGCAGCGAACAGCGCCGAGGCACGGTAGGGACCGAGCCATTCCAGGCGCTTGACGTAGCCGGCGCGATTGAAGTCGCCCTGCGCGTCGAAGTCGGTGACCGGGAATGACAGCAGGCCGGAAGAGAGGATGGCCTTCAATTCTTGTGGGTTCATTATTCGAGCATCCTGAATGCATGTGGAGGAGGTACAAGGGCATCAGCCTTGAGATACGTTATCGTACAACTAAAAATACTCCAACCGTTTTTTCTGCGCATTTTCTTCAGCATTGAAAGCTGACTGAAAGCTTTCTGCTTTTCACTCGCCCGGCCAGGTCAATCACCATGAGGGCGGCAGCTTAAAAGGCATAAGCAGCTGCAGACGACCCAGCTAAATGCACTGATGATTTCGTTTGACAGGTGACGTAGCGAACTGTAAAAAATCCCACATAGTCGTACGACGACCTATAACCACAATAACAATAGCGAGGCCCCGGACATGTTCCGCAATTGCCCGTCCCCTGCGCAGCCGCTGGCTGCCGATAACGCCATCCGCCGCGCTGCCTCAGCAGATGCGTGCACAGCGCCCGCCCCGGTCGCTCGCCTCGCCTGCAGCGGAGGCCGCGCATGAGTCAGCCGTTCAGTGCAACGCCCCGCGTACAGAGCATGCAGGTCATACCCGTGGCCGGCTACGACAGCATGCTGCTCAATCTCTGCGGCGCACACGCTCCCTACTTCACCCGCAACCTGGTCCTGCTCACCGACAATGCCGGCAACACCGGTATCGGCGAAGTACCCGGTGGCGAGGGTATCCGTCAGGCATTGGAGCGTAGCTGCCCGCTGGTCATCGGCCAGCCGATCGGCGCCTACAACCGGGTGCTCAACCGCCTGCGCGCGATGCTCGCCGGCAATGGCCGCGACACCCGCCACGAGGTGACCTCCGCAGCTGAGGCAGCGGTACTCAAGCAGCCTCACGAGATCAACCTGCGCCTGGACAACGTGATAACCGCAGTCGAGGCCGCCCTGCTCGACCTGCTCGGCCAGCACCTCGACGTGCCGGTAGCCGAGCTGCTCGGCAGCGGCCAGCAGCGCGACGCGGTGCCGATGCTCGCCTACCTCTTCTATATAGGTGATCGCCAGCGCACCGACCTGCCCTATCTGGCCGGCACCGGCGAGGGCTGGTACCACCTGCGCCACCAGCAGGCGCTGACCCCGGACGCCATCGCTCGCCTGGCCGAGGCCGCGCATGCACGCTATGGCTTCGCCGACTTCAAGCTCAAGGGCGGGGTGATGCGCGGCGAGGAGGAGATGCAGGCCATCGCCGCGATCAAGGCGCGCTTCCCGGATGCCCGCGTGACGCTGGACCCCAACGGCGCCTGGTCGCTGGACGAGGCCATCGCCCTGTGCAAGGGCCAGGGCCACCTGCTGGCCTACGCCGAGGACCCCTGCGGTCCGGAAAATGGCTACTCCGGCCGCGAGATCATGGCCGAGTTCAAGCGCGCCACCGGCATTCCCACTGCGACCAACATGGTTGCCACCGACTGGCGGCAGATGGGCCACTCGCTGCGCCTGGAGGCGGTCGACATCCCGCTGGCCGACCCGCATTTCTGGACCATGCAGGGCTCGGTGCGCCTGGCGCAGATGTGCGAGCAGTTCGGCCTGACCTGGGGCTCGCATTCGAACAACCACTTCGACGTCTCGCTGGCCATGTTCACCCATGCCGCGGCCGCCGCACCGGGGCGCATCACCGCCATCGACACCCACTGGATCTGGCAGGAAGGCCAGGAGCGCCTGACCCGTGAGCCGCTGCAGATCGTCGCCGGCCAGGTTCGCGTACCCGAGCGCCCGGGCCTGGGCATCGAGCCGGACATGGACCGGATCATGGCGGCTCACGAGCTTTACAAGAAGGTCGCCAGCGGCGCGCGTGACGACGCCATGGCGATGCGTTACCTGGTGCCTGGCTGGACCTACGACCCGAAGAAACCCAGCCTCGGCCGCAATACCTGAACCCGCAGCCCAAACCCGGAGAACTCCAATGAAAACAATATTCCGCGCCTCCCTGCTTTCCGCCCTCGTCGGCATCGCCGGTCTCGCTGCCGCCTCCACCTCGATGGCCGCCGATGTGAAATGGCCGACCCGCCCCGTACAGGTGGTGGTGATCGCCAACCCCGGCGGCGACACCGATTTCAACGCCCGCACCATGGCCAAGTACTTCAACCAGATCACCGGCAAGAGCATGGTGGTGACCAATATCGCTGGCGGCGGCGGCACCCTGGCCGCCGAGCAGGTCAAGGGCGCGGCGGCGGACGGCAACACCATCCTCTTCACCCACCCGGGCCAGCTGATCGTCAACGAGGTCGCCGGCCTCACCGAGGACAGCTACGAGATCTTCGATGTGGCGTGCATCGCCGGGGTCGACAAGAGCACCGTGTTCGTCGCCTCCAAGCAGTCTGGCGTGACCAGCATGCAGGACCTGATCGCCAAGTCGAAGGCCGAGCCGGGCAGCATCACCTACGGCACCGAGATGGGCAGCTTCTCCCACGTGCAGGGGCTGATGCTGGAGAAGCTGACCGACACCAAGCTGAAGATGGTCGACGGCGGCACGGTTTCCGACCGCGTGGTGGGCATGCTCGGCGGACGCCTGGACCTCGGCGCGATCACCTACGGCTCGGTGCAGGACTACGTCAGCGGTGGGCAGATGGTCGCCCTCGGCCAGCCCAACGAGGAGCGCAACCCACTGCTCGGCGAGGTGCCGACACTCAAGGAGCAGGGCCTCGACATCACCATGGACAAGCCCTACGTGGTCGCTTTCCCGAAGGGCACCGACCCGGCGATCGTGAAGAAGATGGCCGACGTGATGAAGCAGATCACCGAGATCCCCGAGTACGCCGAGGAACTGAAGAAGTTCAAGCAGCCGGTGGCCTACTACGGCACCGAAGAGGCCAAGGCGATTCTGGCCAAGACCCGCGAGGACTTCATGCAGTTCAAGGACGAACTGCGTCAGGCCAAGAACTGATCGCTGACGTGTCGCCAGCCGGCCACGCCGGCTGGCTGTCTCTCCTCGCGCACGGAGGTTTGCCATGACCACTGCAAACAAGAAAGAACTGACCATCGGCGTGGCCATGCTCGGCGCCAGCATCGCCTATCTGGTGATGGCCTACCGCGTACCCGGCCACGACGGCATTGATGCCGCCACCGTCCCCACCCTGCTGGCCATCCTGCTCTGCCTGCTCGGGGCGCTGCAGACGCTCAGCGCCATCGGCAACCGCGCGCGGCCCGCGGCCGAGAGCGACGCCGACGCACCAGAGCAAACCAGCGCCAGCGTCGTCGAGCCACTGACCGTACTGAAGACCCTGGGTCTGATTTTGATCTACGTGGTGCTGCTCGGCCCGGTGGGCTTTCCGATCATGACCGCGCTGTACCTCTACCTGCAGTTCATCGTCCTGACGCCCGTGAACCAAAAGGTCCGCCACCTGCTCTACGCGGCCATCGCGGTGGTCACGCCGGCCGTCATCTACCTGCTGTTCCGCGAGGCCTTCGATCTGTTGCTGCCCGCTGGTCTGCTGAATTTCTGAGGAATCGACCATGCTCGAATTACTGCAGCAAGGCTTCGGTGCCGTCTTCTCGCTCAACATCATGCTGCTGATGCTCGGCGGCGTCGCGGTCGGCATCGTCTTTGGCGCCGTGCCCGGCCTGTCGGCGACAATGGCCGTGGCGCTGTGCCTGCCACTGACCTTCACCATGGGCCCGCAGGCCGGCCTGTCGCTACTCGTTGCGCTGTTCGTCGGCGCCACGTCCGGCGGCCTGATCTCGGCGATCCTGCTGAAGATTCCCGGCACACCGTCGTCCATCGCCACGGTGTTCGACGGCGGCCCGCTGATGGAGCAGGGCCTGGGCGTGAAGGCGCTCGGCGTCGGCATCGTGTTCTCCTTTCTCGGCACCATCTTCAGCATCATCGCGCTGATGTTCATCGCCCCGCAGCTGGCCAAGGTGGCGCTGAGCTTCGGCCCGCACGAATACTTCGCCATCGCCGTTTTCTCGCTGACGCTGATCGCCACCCTTTCCGCCGGCTCGATGGTCAAGGGGCTGTTCGCCGGCACGCTGGGCATCGCCGTATCCACCGTCGGCATCGCCCCGGTCGAGGCCGTACGCCGCTTCACCTTCGGCGTCAGCGAGCTGAACGGCGGCTTCTCCATGCTCACGGTGATGATCGGCATGTTCGCCGTGGCCGAAGTCATCAAGCTCGCCGAAACCGGACGGCATGCCGTGCGCAACAAGGCCGGCTCGGTGAGCATGAAGCAAATCAAGGGCTTCGGCTTTTCGCTGAAGGAGTTCCGCCAGGAGCTGCCCAACGCGACCCGTTCCGGCCTGATCGGCCTGGCGGTGGGCATCCTCCCGGGGATCGGTGCCGGCACCTCCAACCTGCTCTCCTACATCGTCGCCAAGAAGCGCGCCAAGCAGCCGGAAACCTACGGCAAGGGCAACATCGGCGGCGTGGTCGCCAGCGAGACGGCGAACAACGCCGGCATCGGCGGCGCCATGATGCCGCTGATGACCCTGGGCATTCCCGGCGACACCACCACCGCGATCCTGCTCGGCGGCTTCCTGATCCACGGCATCCAGCCTGGGCCGCTGCTGTTCGTCAGCCAGGGGCCACTGGTCTACACCATCTTCGCCGCGCTGCTGGTGGCCTCGGTGATGATGCTGTTCATGGAGTTCTACGGCCTGCGTCTGTTCATCAAGCTGCTCGACGTACCCAAGCACATCCTGCTGCCGATCATCCTGGTGCTCTGTGTGGTCGGTGCGTTCGGCCTCTCCAGCCGGCTGTTCGATGTCTGGTCGATCCTGCTGTTCGGTGTGCTTGGCTATGCCTTCGTCAAGGCGGGTATGCCGGTCGCGCCCTTCATCATCGGCTTCATCCTCGGGCCAATGGCGGAGACCAATCTGCGCCGCGGCCTGATGCTCTCCGACGGCAACTTCGCCTCGTTCTTCACCAACCCCATCGCCGCGACCTTCCTCGGGCTGGCCCTGGCCTTCGTGCTCTGGCAGCTGTACAGCGCGGTGCGACCACGGGGCGGCGTGCTCGGTCAGGCGCTACGCACCTGAACCAACGCCCCTCTGCGCAACGCAGAGGGGCTGCCGTCACGGCTTGGTGCCGAACGTCTCGCTCGCCAGCGTCCAGCCCGCCACCTGCTCGCTGAGGCTCAGCCCCAGCCCGGGCCGGGTCGGCACCTGCATGCAGCCATCGCGGATCTCGAGTCGCTCCTGGAACAGCGGCTCGAGCCATTCGAAATGCTCGACCCAGGTGGCATGTTCGTAGGCCGCAGCGAGGTGGATATGCAGCTCCATGACGAAGTGCGGCGCCATGACGATTCCACGCCGCCGCGCCGCCTCGGCCACCAGCAGGAACGGCGTGAAACCACCGATGCGCGGCGCGTCATGCATGATCACATCCACCGCCCCGTGCTCGACAAAGGCACAGGCTTCGGCCGCGCTGCCGAGCATCTCGCCAGTGCCGACCGGGGTGATCAGCTGAGCGGCCAGGGCGGCGTGACCTTCCAGATCGTGGGCGTCCAGCGGCTCCTCGATCCAGGTCAGGTCGAACTCCTCCAGCGCCCTGCCCATGCGTGCCGCGGTGGTGCGATCCCATTGCTGGTTGACGTCGACCATCAGCGCCGCCTCGTCGCCGAAGTGCCTGCGCAGCGCCGCGACCCGGCGCAGGTCGGCGCGGTGGTCAGGCTGGCCGACCTTCAGCTTGATCCCGCCAATGCCTCGCGCCCTAGACGCCTCGGCCTTTTCGATGATCTCCTCGATGGGCGCCTGCAGGTAGCCGCCGGAGGTGTTGTAGCAAGGCACCGCGTCGCGGTGGGCGCCGAGCAGCTTGGCCAGTGGCAGCCCGGCGCGACGCGCCTTGAGGTCCCAAAGCGCCGTATCGAAGGCGGCAATGCTCTGCACTGCCAGGCCGCTGCGCCCGATCGAGGCGCTGGCCCAGCTCAGCCGGCTCCACAGGCGGGCGATGTCGTTGGGATCTTCGCCCAGCAGCAACGGCGCCAGTTCCCGCGCGTGGGCATATTGCGCGGGGCCGCCGGTGCGCAGGCTGTAGCTGAAACCGAGGCCGTGATGCCCCTGCTGCGACTGCAGCTCGACGAACAGCAGGCTGACCGACGCCAGGGGCAGCTGTCGCCCGGTGAGTACCTTGGCGTCGCTGACCGGCCGCTGCAGCGGCAACTCCACCGCGCGCAGGCCGATCCAGGTGATGCGGTCCGCTTCGTACAGGTCGCTCATTCGTGCCGCCGCCTCGCCAGTCAGGGGATGCGCTGGATAATCCGTCGACCGATTGATACGGTCCAATTCATTAACGCTCTCGATTGATACCAGGAACGGATCAATGTTCGAACTCGCCCAGCTGCGCAGCTTTACCACCTTGGCCAGCGAACTGAATTTCCGTCGCGCGGCCGAGCGCCTGAACATGACGCAGCCGCCGCTGAGCCGGCAGATCCAGTTGCTGGAACACCAGCTCGGCGTCGCGCTGTTCACCCGCAGCACGCGCTCGGTGGCGCTCACCGCCGCCGGTCGTGCCTTCTTCGTCGAGGCCCAGGCACTGCTCGACCAGGCCCATCGCGCCGCCCAGCGGGCCCGCTCCGCCGCGCTAGGCGAAAGCGGCTCGCTGACCATCAGCTTCGTTGCCAGCGCGGTATACGATTTCCTGCCGCGCGCCATCACCCAGGTGCGCCGGGAACGGCCAGGCGTGGCCATCAACCTGCTGGAGACCACCACCTTCGAGCAGCTGCAGGCACTGCGCGCGCGCCGGGTCGACCTGGCGGTGGTGCGCGAGCCGTTGCAGCAGCCCGGGCTGGTCAGCGAATGCCTGCTGCGCGAGCCCTTCGTGCTGGCCACGCCAGCCGAGCACCCGCTGGCGCAGCATCCGGCGCCGACCCTGGCGATGCTCCACAGCGAGCCATTCATCCTCTATGCCCATGGCGCCTGGCAGCCGTTCAACGAGCTGCACACCGGGCTGTTCCGTGTCAACGGTATCCAGCCCGACTACGTGCAGTCGCTGGGCTCGACGCTGACCATCCTCTCGCTGGTGAACGCTGGCCTCGGCCTGGCGCTGGTGCCACGCGGGGCCAGCGCGATCCGCTTCCAACAGGTGCGCTTTCGCGAGCTGCCGCTGCCAGCGGGCATCTGCGCCGAGCTGCACCTGGCCTGGCGCGACGACAACGACAACCCCGCGCTGGAGGCGGCGCGCAATGCCGTGCGCCAAGCGGCCAGCGACATTGCCCGGGACCTGCTGCCAATCCCAGCGCCAACACCATGGGACGGGCTGCTGACGGCCACAAGTTGACATTCCAATGGTCGACCAGAGCTGGGGCTATTCAGGCCTGTGACGAATGCGCTGCTCGACGCTAAAGCAAGGACCAAGAGTGCAGGAGAAGCCTTCGCAGCCCGCTCTAGACCAGCAGTCTCCCGCTGTTTGTTGCGTCCACCGCCGCATCCAGCTCAGCCCCAGCCAAATGCTCTGCATAGTGCTCCATCAGCTCCGACTCCCAAGAAGCGACCTCGTCCAATATGCCGGCCGCCTCATCTTTCGTCAGTGCAAAATGCTCATGCTGGCTAAGCAGGTTAGCTCGACTTAGGAGAGTACCGTTGATACCAACTTCCATCGCCAGCCCCTGCGCAGGCCCCTCTCCCAGTACGGGAAGAACGTCATACATAGGCGAGAGGCGCCAAGCCCCTTCCTGCCAGATCACTGCATGGTTGCGAGGATGATCGTCACTGTTCCCTACGAGGGCGTTGTAGGCCATTCGCTTGTAGAGCTCCTGCCTATCAGAATCTGGCGCGCCTCGGCGGTACAGCTCATCGGCGAGCGCCGCGTAGATCCATCCTTTGCTGCGCTGCACCTGCCATTCGGCATCGAGAAGAGTTAAGCCACTCATCATCGGAATGCGGCGAAACCTTGCATCATTCTCTGACCATTTTCGGTCAAATCGCTCCACTAGCAGCGTGTTGCCTCTTTCACTTTGATGGAGTGCTGTCCGGGCAACAGTCATCCCCTTGGTAGCCGCAAAAGTCATGCAGGCATACTCGAATTTCGGCAGGTCGTAGTGATCAAATTTGTCGCGTGGCTTGGCAAGAATCAGCTTGTGATCAAAGCGGTACGTGCGCTTGGGCCTGGCACCACCAACAGCTGAGCGCTGGTCCCGTATTCTTAATGCCTCCAGCTGCTCAGCGCTCAGCGCTCAGCTGGCTGTCATAGATCGCAGCGCAGATATCTATGAAATGATCGAGCCCTTTGGCTTCAAGCATTTTCACCGGTCTTTCGCCTATACCCGGCCTCGGGGTGCGATCTTCGCCAGCCATGATGTTTCCGGCGCGATCTTCGTTAGGAGATAACAGCAGGAGCTGGATCGGAGTGAGCTCGCCCTTTCGGGTGCGGCGCAACAGGCGTTCTCCCCAGCCATCTGGCATCGCATCATCAATGAAGCCGGGAACGCCGCCATTCTTATGTACCTGAATGGGTCGAGTGGAGAGCGGATACCGTATCGGATCAGGCACCCAACGCTTGGCTTCCACGATCTCCGGCGCATAGACGAAGGTTCCCGTGCGACCAGCAAGGGTCAGCCTGCCCAGCGTCACAGTCTCACCCGTTTCCGGACATTCCATGTAGATATAAGCGCGCGACATCAGAAGTCCTCCGCGTTGCTGCGCGGCAGCCTGACGCGCTTGGTCGCATTGGTTTCCAAAGCGTCGAGATCAAGCGCTGGGTCATCGATCAGCGCCTGGAAAACCCGGTCAGAAATCCCAACGGTGAACAACGCGAGCATGAAGTCGCGCAGCGAAACACCTTCAGCCTTGCCCCCCTCAATGTGACGAACAGCTCGGAGAGAAATCCCAGCCCGCTCTGCAAGGTCAGCCTGGCGCAGCCCCATGCGCAGACGCGCCTCCTTCACCAGAAGGCCTATACGGTAAAGCAGAGAGGTACTTTGAACAGGGAAAAAGCCTTTCATAAGGTTACACCAAGCGACATCCTATGAAGGATAAGATACTACCAATCGCACACTAATAAACCTTGCAAGATATTAATAAGTCATTTCAAAGCACCTTAAGTACGATAAGCTGTCATGAATAGATATCTTATTACGGCGAACAAAACCGGCACGGCAGATCACTCTCGGATTCTGGGCGGTAAATCTGTCCAGTTCGGCACCATTCCAGCCAGATAAGCCTTCTGCTGCGACTGGCTTCTAGCCGTCGGCAGCCGGTCACACTGCAAAATCAGAATCGGACATAGCCACCCATAGCATCGGTGATGACTGGCGAGGCGCAGCGTCGACAGGCCGAAGCCTTCATTGCCGCGCAATCGACTGCTCGCGCGAATCTGTACCGCCCGATCCGACGCCAACTGCGCTGTGCCGTCGCGGCAACACCCCCTAATCTGGCTGGCTGGACGTTGAATGACATCGATCCAGCGCTGCCACCTGGAGGATTCGTGCATGACTGACGCAGAAAGCGAGCTGCATCATTTCGACCGGCGCATGGTCTGGGCCGGCTTTCGCCAGCTCGCGCCGATTTCCATCTTCGTCACCCTGTTCGGCGCCGCCTTCGGCCTCGCCGCGGTGCAGACCGGCCTGGACGATTCGGTGATCCTGGCGATGAGCGCGCTGGTGTTCGCCGGCGCCTCGCAGTTCGCTGCACTGGAGCTGTGGGGCACGCAGGTGCCGCTGCTCACCCTGATGATCACGGTGTTTGCCATCAACGCCCGCCACCTTCTGATGGGCGCCACACTCTATCCCTGGTTGCGCCAGCTGCCGCCGGGCAGGCGCTACGGGGTGATGCTGATCGCATCGGACGCCAACTGGGCGATGGCCATGCAGGCCTTTAACCGCGACCGCCCGGGCTTCGGCCTGCTGCTCGGTGGCGGCCTGGCGCTGTGGTCGTTCTGGGTGGTGGGCAGTTGGCTGGGCATCCACTTCGGCAGTGCGGTCAGCGACCCGAAGCGCCTGGGGCTGGACATGGTGATGGGCTGCTTTCTGCTGGCCATGGTGGTGGGCGGTGAAAAGAACCTGCGCATGCTGGTGATCTGGAGCGTTGCCGCCGGCGCCTCGCTGCTCGCCTTCCGTTACCTGCCGGAGAACAGCCACGTGGTAGTGGGTGCCCTCGCCGGTGGCGCGACCGGGCTGCTGTGGAAGGAGAAAGCGCGTGAATCTTGATGCGACGGGCGCAGGCGCGCTGACCGTGGTGCTGGTCATGGCACTGGTGACCCTGGCGACGCGCTGGGGCGGCGTGTTCGTCATGGCCTTCGTGCCCATCAGCGACCGCGTCCGCCAGTTCATCACCGCCATGTCCGGCTCGGTGCTGGTGGCGATCGTCGCGCCGATGGCATGGCAGGGCGACGGCGGCGCCCGACTGGCGCTCTTGGCCACGGCAGTGACCATGCTGGTGCTGAAGAAGCCGCTGCCGGCGATTGCCGCCGGTATCCTCGCCGCGGCGCTGGTCAGGCAATTCTGAGCCGCAGCGGCCGATCACGGCTGCTCAGGACACCGAGTTCGGCAGCCTCCATAGCAGTCATTACGGTGTGCACCAGCAGCGCGCCGGCATTGTGCTGGCCGCGCACCGACCTCGTTGCGCACTCCATTTTCGAGCAGTCATCATACAACCATGGAAAATATTGCTGGCAGCCCCCGCTTTTATCAATCTCGGGCGCCGCTTCGCTGGAGCCCTCTGTCGCAGCGCTTTAGCTTGGACAACACAAAGGAAGTGACGCTGAGAAGCAACATATGTCATCAAATACGACTTTAAGCGTGTTGACATTCATGCGGCTAGATGCTGATATTTGACACATGTCATATGACAACAGATGACTCAAGAACAATAACGACAGGCACCCCGATGACTACTACCCCCAACCCCACGCTTGGCCGTCTTCTGCTCACCGGAGCGGCAGGCGGCCTTGGCAAGGTCTTACGCGAAAAGCTGCAGCCCTACGCCCGCATCATCCGACTGTCCGATATCGCGCCGATGGCTCCGGCAGCCGGTGAGCACGAGGAAGTCGTGCCCTGCGACCTCGCCGACAAGGCGGCCGTGCATGCCCTGTGCGAAGGCGTCGATGCCATCGCCCATTTCGGCGGTGTCTCCGTCGAGCGACCGTTCGAAGAAATCCTCGACGCCAATATCCGCGGCACCTTCCACATCTACGAAGCGGCCCGCCTGCACGGCATCAAGCGTGTGGTTTTCGCCAGTTCCAACCACGTGATCGGCTTCTACCCGCAGTCCGAGAATCTGGATGCCCACGCACCACGCCGCCCGAATGGCTACTACGGCCTGTCCAAGTCCTACGGCGAGGACATGGCGAATTTCTACCACGATCGCTACGGCATCGAGACCGTCAGCATCCGCATCGGCTCCTCGTTTCCCGAGCCTGCCAACCGCCGGATGATGAGCACCTGGCTCAGTTTCCGCGACCTCACCGAGCTGATGCGCTGCGCGCTGTTCACGCCAGCGATCGGTCATACCGTGGTCTACGGCATGTCCGCCAACCGTGACGTGTGGTGGGACAACCATCTGGCGGCGCACCTGGGCTTCCAAGCGCAGGACAGCTCCGAAGCGTTCCGCGACAAGGTCGAGCAGCAACCGCCGTACAGCGCTGACGACCCGGCTGGCATCTACCAGGGCGGCGCCTTCGTCGCGGCTGGCCCCTTCGACTGATCGACCCCCTTCGCCCGCCTACAACAACAAAGAGAAACGCAATGGCCAGTGAAGCTGAACTCATCGCCGACCTGCGCTGCGCCACCGGCGAAAGCCCGGTCTGGGTCGCCGCCGAACAGGCGCTGTATTGGGTCGACATCCCCAATCGCGAACTGCTGCGCTGGAACGCTGCCGACGGCCAGGTTTCCCGCTGGCAGGGCGAGCAGATGCTGGCCTGCATCGCGCGCCACGGCGATGGCTGGGTGGCCGGCATGGAGAGCGGCTTCTTCGCCCTGCAGACGCGCCCGGACGGCCGACTCGACAGCCGCGCGCTGGCGGCCATCGAGCACCAGTTGGCCGATATGCGCATGAACGATGGCCGCTGTGATCGCCAGGGCCGTTTCTGGGCCGGCAGCATGGCGCTGGACATGGCCGCCGGGCATCCAGTCGGCGCGCTCTACCGGCTGGATGACGATGCCAACGATGCACCACTGCGGCCGCAGCTCGACGGTTTCATCGTGCCCAACGGCCTGGCCTTCAGCCCTGACGGACGAACCATGTACCTGTCCGATTCGCACCCCAGCGTGCAGAAGATCTGGGCCTTCGATTACGACACGGACAGCGGCACGCCGACTGGCCGGCGCCTGTTCGTCGACATGCTCGATCACCCCGGCCGGCCCGACGGCGCCGCGGTGGATGCCGACGGCTGCTACTGGATCTGCGGCAACGATGCCGGCTTGATCCACCGATTCACCCCGGATGGCCGCCTGGACCGCTCGCTCGCGGTACCGGTGAAGAAACCGACCATGTGCGCGTTCGGCGGCTCGCGCCTGGACACCCTGTTCGTCACCTCGATCCGCCCCGGTGGAGATCTGAGCGACCAGCCGCTGGCCGGTGGCGTCTTCGCCCTGAACCCAGGCGTCACCGGACTGGAGGAACCCGCTTTCAACTGACTCACCAGGGAAGGGCCGCTGCGTGCCCAACCTCGCTTCTCGCAACGCTGCACACCAACAAAAACAAGATGGAGAGTGTCATGAACCTCAAACGCAAGTTGCTCGTTACCGCCCTTCCCTTCGCCTTCTGCGTCAGCGGGCTGGCACATGCCATGACGCTGAAGATCGCCGAGATCCACCCGGCCGGCTACCCCACGGTGGTCGCGCAGGAGAACATGGGCAAGAAGATCGCCGAAGCCACCAAGGGCGAACTGGATTACCGCATGTTCGCCGGCGGCGTTCTCGGCTCGGAAAAGGAAGTGGTCGAGCAGGTGCAGCTCGGCGCGGTACAGATGACCCGCGTCAGCCTCGGCACCCTCGGACCGGTGGTCCCGGACATCAACGTGTTCAACATGCCGTTCGTGTTCCGCGACCATGAACACATGCGCAAGGTCATCGATGGCGACATCGGCCAGGAGATCCTCGACAAGATCACCAACTCCGAATTCAACATGGTCGGCCTGGCCTGGATGGATGGCGGCGTGCGCAACCTCTACACCAAGGAGCCGGTACGCGGTCTGGAAGACCTCAAGGGCATGAAGATCCGCGTGATCGGCAACCCGATGTTCATCGAAACCTTCAACGCCCTGGGCGCCAGCGGTATCGCCATGGACACCGGCGAGATCTTCAGCGCACTGCAGAGCGGCGTGATCGACGGTGCCGAGAACAACCCGCCGACCATGCTCGAGCACAACCACTTCCGCAACGCCAAGTACTACAGCCTGACCGGCCACCTGATCCTGCCCGAGCCGATCGTGATATCCAAGACCACCTGGAACAAGCTCAGTGCCGAGCAGCAGGACCTGGTGAAGAAGTTCGCCAAGGAAGCGCAGTTCGAAGAGCGCAAGTTGTGGGACGAGAAGTCCGCCGCCAGCGAAGCCAAGCTCAAGGAAGCCGGGGTCGAGTTCATCGAAATCGACAAGAAGCCCTTCTTCGACGCCACCGCGCCGATCCGCGAGAAGTACGGCGCGCCATACGCCGAACTGATCAAGCGCATCGAAGCCGTTCAGTAATCCTCGTGCAAACGCATCGCGGCGGCCCGTGCCGTCGCGATGCAACCGGTGGACTCTCATGAAAAACCTGGTTCTGGGCGTCAATGACGCCATCTATCGCACCTGCGTCATCGTCGCGGCCACGGCGATCGTGATCATGGCGACGATCATCCCCTGGGGCGTGTTCAGCCGTTACGCACTGGGCCAGGGCCTCGGCTGGCCCGAGCCCATCGCCATCCTGCTGATGGTGCTGTTCACCTTCGTCGGCGCCGCCGCCAGCTACCGCGCCGGCGCGCACATGGCCGTACAGGTGCTCAGCGATCGCCTGCCGCCGCTGGCCCAGCCCTTCATCATCCTTTTCGTGCGCCTGGCCATGGCGGCCATCAGCCTGTTCATGCTGATCTGGGGCTACAAGCTGTGCGTTGCCACCTGGAACCAGTACCTGAGCACCCTGCCCTGGATGCGCGTCGGTTTCAGCTATGCGCCGATTCCACTGGGCGGCTTCATCACCCTGCTGTTCGTCATCGAGCAACTGCTGTACGGCGACCAGAGCAAGCGCCGTGTCGTTGACTACGAAGCCCGCGAAGAGTCCAAGGAGTCCGTGTAATGGATGCCGTCGTCCTGTTGGGCAGCTTCATCGTCCTTATCCTGCTACGCGTTCCGGTAGCCTACTCCCTCGGCCTGGCCACTCTGGTCGGTGCCTGGTGGATCGATATTCCACTGCACGCTGTGATGATCCAGATCGCCGGCGGCGTGAACAAATTCTCCCTGCTGGCCATTCCGTTCTTCGTGCTGGCCGGCGCGATCATGGCCGAAGGCGGCATGGCCCGCCGCCTGGTCGCCTTCGCCGGGGTGCTGGTCGGCTTCGTCCGCGGCGGCCTGTCACTGGTCAATATCACCGCCTCGACCTTTTTCGGCGCCATCTCCGGCTCGTCCCTGGCGGACACGGCCTCGGTCGGCTCGGTGCTGATCCCGGAAATGGAAAAGAAGGGCTACCCGCGGGAGTTCTCCACCGCGGTGACCATCTCCGGTTCGGTGCAGGCACTCTTGACCCCACCCAGCCACAACTCGGTGATCTACTCGCTGGCCGCCGGCGGCACCGTGTCGATCTCGGCGCTGTTCGTCGCCGGCATCGGCCCGGGCCTGCTGCTCAGCACCGCCATGGCCGCGCTCTGCCTGCTGTTCGCCCGCAAGCGCAACTACCCCAAGGGCGAAGTGGTGCCGCTGCGTCAGGCGCTGAAGATCTGCGTCGAGGCGCTGTGGGGCCTGATGACCATGGTGATCATCCTCGGCGGCATTCTCTCCGGCGTGTTCACCGCCACCGAGTCCGCTGCGGTGGCGGTGGTCTGGGCCTTCTTCGTCACCATGTTCATCTACCGCGACTACAAGTGGTGCGAGCTGCCGAAGATGCTGCACCGCACGGTGCGCACGCTTTCCATCGTGATGATCCTCATCGCCTTCGCCGCCAGCTTCGGCTACATCATGACGTTGATGCAGATCCCGTCGAAGATCACCACCGCGTTCCTGACCCTGTCGGACAACCGCTACGTGATCCTCATGTGCGTCAACCTGATGCTGCTGGTGCTGGGCACGCTGATGGACATGGCGCCGCTGATCCTGATCCTCACGCCGATCCTGCTACCGGTGGTGACGTCGTTCGGCGTCGACCCGGTGCACTTCGGCATGATCATGCTGGTCAACCTGGGGATCGGACTGATAACCCCGCCGGTCGGTGCGGTACTCTTCGTCGGTGCCGCCATCGGCAAGGTCACCATCGAGAACACCGTGAAGGCGCTGCTGCCGTTCTACGCCGCGCTGTTCGCCGTGCTGATGGCGGTGACCTATATCCCGATGATTTCGCTGTGGCTGCCGAGCGTAGTGCTCTGATCCAGCTCACGATCTGCTGCGCGTCGGCCCTCCTGCGTTAAAAACAGGCTCGGAATGCTCATTTACAAAAGTAAACTCCGCTTCCTCGCCTGTTTTTGCCTTGTAGGGCTCTAGCTCGCAAGATCTCACACACTGCCTGCTTCGCTGCATCGTTTGCCGAGATACTCGCCCAAGCAAAGCCGCCTTGTGGGCAGCGCCTCGTTTAAGGACGTATCGCCCTGCCATGTTAGCCACGCCGTTTCCACGCCACATCGCTGTACTGGTCCTGGCCACCCTGGCCTGTTCGTTCGCGGCCAACCACATCGCCGCGCGGATCGCCTTCGATCACGGCACCGGCCTGCTGCTGGCCATGCTCTGCCGCGCCGGGGTGACCCTGCTGGCGCTGGCCGCGCTGGTGTTCTGGCGTCGTGAATCACTGCGCCTGAGCCCGGCCACCTGGCGCTGGCAGATCCTCCTGGGTCTGCTGATCGCGGTGCAGAGCTTCTGCATCTATTCGGCGGTGGCGCGCATTCCGGTGGCGCTGGCGCTGCTGGTAGTGAACCTGTCGCCGATCCTCCTGGCGCTGCTCACCTGGGCGCTGGGCGGGCCGCGACCGACCCGCGTGGCGCTGGCGATCATGGGCCTGATCCTATTCGGCCTGGTGCTGGTGCTGGATGTTCCGGGGCGCCTGCTCAGCAGCGCGACAGCGGATGAACAATGGACCGCGGGAATCCTGTTCAGCCTGACCGCTGCCGCCGTCTTCGCGGTGGCGCTGTGGGTCACCGAGCACAAGCTGTCGAGCATGGCCGGCTCGGTGCGCAGCATGCTGACGCTAATCGTGGTATTCACCGCCTCCGCCCTGCTCGGCGCCAGCGACCTGATTCCGGGTGGGCTCGGCCTGCCCAATGCAACCGCCGGCTGGATCGCCCTCGCCTGCCTGGTGTTGCTCTACGGCGCGGCGTTCTCGACGCTGTTCATCTGCATGCCGCGGCTGAACATCGCGCGCAATGCGCCGGTGATGAACATGGAGCCGGTGGCCGGCATGGTGCTGGGCTGGCTGATCCTCGGGCAGGTACTCGGGGCCATGCAGGTGGTCGGCGGTCTGATCGTGGTCGGCGGTATCGTCCTGCTGGCCTACCGCCGCTAGGGCTGTCGACGTACCCGGCGCCGGCTGCGCCGGGGCGGCGATCAGTTCTGCAGCACTTCCGCTTCGGCGCTTTCGTGGGCCTGGCGCAGCCGCTCGCGGCTGTTGGTCAGGTGCAGCCGCATGGCCGCCCGCGCGGATTCCGGGTCCTGGCGCTCGATGGCCTCGTAGATCTGCTCGTGCTCGCGGCCCAGGCGCGCCTGGTAATGCTGCTGATCGTCATGGGCCAGCCGTGCGGAATTGACCCGGCTGCGCGGGATCAACGTGGTACCCAGGTGGCTCATGATGTCAGTGAAGTAACGGTTGCCGGTGGCTTCGGCGATCTGCAGATGGAACTGGAAATCCGAGGACACCGCATCGCTGGAGTGCGCCGCACTCTGGTTGAGCTGATCGAGAAAGGCGCGCATGGCCGCCAGCTGCTCGGGCGAGCGGCGCTGCGCGGCCAACCCGGCCGATTCCACTTCCAGACTGATGCGTAGCTCGAGAATCGCCAGCAGGTCGCGCAGGGTGCCGATAGTCGCCGGGTCGATGCGCAGCCCGGTGGTGCTCGGGGTATCCAGCACGAAGGTGCCGATGCCGTGCCGCGTTTCCACCAGCCCCGAGGCCTGCAGGCGCGAGATCGCCTCGCGCACCACCGTGCGACTCACACCCTGCGTCTGCATGATGGCGGACTCGGTCGGCAGCTTGTCGCCGCGCTTCAACATGCCGTCGCGGATCTGCTGCGACAGTTCGGCGACCAGCTCCTGGGCGAGGCTGCGATGTTTGCGACGGGCGCGTGGCTGGGCGCTCTGGTTATCCATGGACGGCGATCTCTGAGAAGCGGAAGCAACCGTCATCATAGCCCAGCAGTTGTACGATAACTATTGATCCATTGCATTTGTAGGGAGATTGCGCGCAACCATCGCGCCAGATGTCCTAGGGCGGCGGGCGACAGTGGCCGGCCCGGCAGCGGTTGGCCTGATGGCTGGGGTCCTGCTGCATGAGCTTGCGCGTGACGCCGTTGGTCCAGCCGAAGCCGTCCTGCAGGGGATATTCGCCGCCTTTGGCGTGCTCGGTACAGGGCCGCAGCACGTATTTCTCCACCAGCTTGTTCTCGCGCTCGAACAGGTGGCTGACAATGGTCAGCCAGCGCTCCTCGATGTCCAGCGCCAGCGCGTCATGGCCGTAGTGCTGCAGGCCGCGAATGGCGATCCACTGCAGCGGCGCCCAGCCGTTGGGCCGATCCCATTGCTCGCCGCTGCCGCTGATCTCGGTGGTGGCCAGCCCGCCCGGGGCCAGCAGGCGGGCGCGCACGGTTGCCGCGACCACTGCCGCCTGCTCGGCACTGGCCATGCGCACGAACAGCGGCGCCAGGGTCGCGGCGGTGAGGTTGTCGCGCTGCCGGCCGCGCCGCCAGTCATAGTCGAAGTAGGCTCCGGCGCGCGGATTCCACAGGTAGTGGTCGATCGCCGCCAGGCGATTCTCGGCGCGGCGGGCGAAGGTTTCGGCACAGACCTGCTGGCCCTTCACCGCCGACAGCCCGGCGATCTGCCGCTCGAGCTTGTAGAGCAGCGCGTTGAGGTCGATGGGCAGGATGCTGGTGGTGCGGATGGTCGCCAGCCGATGGGCATCGTCCAGCCAGCGCGAGCTGAAGTCCCAGCCCGACTCGGCACCGGCGCGCAGGTCACGGTAGACCTCGTGCCGCGGCCGGCAACTGCCGCGGGCGGTCTCGACGTCTTCGCGATAGGACTCCTCGCGCGGCGTATCGCGCTCGTCCCAGTAACGGTTCAGCACCACGCCGTCGGCCAGGCAGACGCAGCGCCGGTGCCGCTCACCGGGGCGCAACGCATCGGCACCCTCCATCCAGAAGGCATATTCCTTGTGCAGCTGCGGCAGGTAATCGCTGGCCCGGTGCACGCCATTTTCCTCGAACAGCTCGGTCATCAGGGCGAACACCGGCGGCTGCGAGCGGCCGAGGTAGTAGGTGCGGTTGCCATTGGGCACATGGCCGTAGGTGTCGATCAGGTAGGCGAAGTTGTCCGCCATCGAACGCAGCAGGTCACAGTGCCCGCTCTCGTCCAGGCCGAGCATGGTGAAGTAGGAATCCCAGTAGTACAGCTCGGTGAAGCGCCCACCTGGCACCACGTACGGGTGCGGCAGCGGCAGCAGCGAGGAATGCTCCGGATGGTCCTGCGGCTGCCGGGTGAGCACCGGCCAGAGCCGGTCGATGTGTTCGGCCAGGCTGTCGTCGGGGTTGGCGACGAATTCCCTGACCGGCATCTCGTAAAGGCTGAAGTGCTCGTGGACGAAGGCGCCGAGATCGAAGCCGGGCTCATTGCAGCGGGCGCGGTAAGCCTCGAGGATGACTTCGGGATGGCGCCGCGGCGCGCAGTCGACGAAGGTCTTGCTGTCGGGAAAGATGCGCTGCATCTGCACCGCGACGAACAGCTCCTGATAGCGATCGGCGGGGCTTAGGGTATCGGCCAGCGAGATGGCGCTGACGTCATGGCTGAACGGCTGGTACGACTGGCTACTGGTCATTGTTCGCTGTAATTCCATAACAGACCGCCATCGACCACCAAGGTAGTCCCGGTGATGTAGTCGGCATCCGGAGAAGCCAGAAAGGCGACGACCCCGGCCACATCGCGTGGCCTGCCGAGGCGTCCGACGGGGATGTTCTGCAGCAGGCTGGCGAGCTTCTCCGGCTGGTTCATCAGCTCGCGATTGATCGGCGTTTCCACTGCGCCCGGCGCCACGTTGTTCACCGTGATGCCCAGCGGCGCGAGTTCGATGGCGATGTTGCGCATGAGCATCTTCAGCCCGCCCTTGCTCGCACAGTAGGCGGTGAAGTTGGGGTGCGGCAACTCCTCGTGCACCGAACTGTTGTTGATGATCCGCCCGCCACGGCCTTGCTCGCGCAGATAGCGGGCAAAGGCCTGGGCGAGGAAGAACGGCCCGCGCAGGTTGACGTCGAGTACCCGGTCGTAGTCGTCCTCCTCGGCGTCGAGAAATGCGGCGTGCGCCTGCACACCGGCGTTGTTCACCAGGATATCCAGGCGGCCCATGCGCTCGACGCTCTCGCGCACCAGCCGCTGGCATTGCTCGACCTGGCTGACGTCCGCGGCGATGAAGCAGACCCGCCGCCCCACGGCGCGTACTTGCTCGAGGCTCGCACGGGCCTCGTCATCTTCCTCGCGACCGTTGATGACCACGTCGGCCCCCTCCTCGGCCAGGCGCACGGCGATGCCGAGGCCGATGCCGTGAGTACTGCCGGTGACCAGAGCCACCTGATTCTGCAAGCGCATTGCGACCTCCGTACGCACGTCGCCTGAACGCGACGCCGTTTCGATTGGCGATGCAGATGAGACGGAGCGAGCCTTCGCGCGTTCCCTCATCCGCCGGATCGGTGCAGCTGGTCGCGCCGTGGCTTTACGTTAGCCGCCTAATCTTTCTCTCCTCCGGACAAAGGCGCAAAATGGCCGGCTCTCCGCTGCTCGTCGAAGGACGTCATGGCTACCGCCAATCTGCGCAAGGGTTATCTGCTGGGGCTGGCCACGTTCAGCATCTGGGGCATGTTCCCGCTCTACTTCAAGGCACTCGAGCAGTACGGCGCGCTGGAGATCGTTACCCAGCGCGTGATCTGGTCGGCGGTGTTCGGTTCGCTGGTGCTGCTGGTCTGGCGCCACCCCGGCTGGTGGCGCGAACTGCTGGCACATCCGCGACGGCTTGGCGTGCTCGGCATCTCCAGTGTGCTGATCGCCGCCAACTGGCTGATCTACGTCTGGGCGGTGAACCACGACCGGATGGTCGAAGCCAGCCTGGGCTACTACATCAATCCGCTGGTCAACGTGCTGCTCGGCATGATCGTGCTGCGCGAGCGGCTGCGCCCGCTGCAGTGGCTGGCGGTGGCGATGGCCACCGTCGGTGTCAGCCTGCAGCTGCTGATGCTCGGCGAATTCCCGTGGATTTCCATCGTGCTGGCGCTGAGCTTCGGCAGCTACGGTCTGCTACGCAAGCTGGCACCGGTGGCCGCGTTGCCCGGGCTGGTGGTGGAAACCTGGATATTGTTGCCGGTAGCGCTGGTCTGGCTGTTCTGGTTCAGCAGCGGCACGAGTACGGAACCTGCGTTCTGGACCAGCACCGACGCGCTCTGGCTGATGGCCGCAGGCCCGGTGACGCTGATCCCGCTGCTCGGCTTCAACGCTGCCGCGCGCCACCTGCCGTATTCGACGCTGGGCTTTTTGCAGTACCTGACGCCGACGCTGCTGCTGATCCTCGCCGTGCAGTTGTTCGGCGAGCCGTTCCCGGTCGATCGACAATTGGCCTTCTTCTGCATCTGGGCCGGGCTTGCGGTGTACAGCCTGGACGCCTGGCGCATCATGCGCAAAAGCGCCGGCTGAAAATGATCTCCGCGACGGTCTAGGGCTTCTCGGCCGGCTGCAGCTTGAGCTCGACCATCAGGTCGTCGGCCAGGGTCTCCAGGCGCTGCTGCAGAGCCTCCAGCGACAGGTCGCTCGGTACGGCCAGCCTCACCTCGGCGCGGAACAACATCTCGCTGCTCATCGGCGCCGGCAATACTTCGGTGTCCAGGCTTTCCAGGTTGACGCCATGCTCGGCGAGCAGACGGGTAATGTCGCGGACGATGCCGGGGCGATCGTTGCCGACCAGCTCCAGCTGGATTTCCTGCCAGCTTGTAGTCGGCTCCGTGCCGCTATGCGCCAGCAGGACGCGAATGCCTTGCGCCTCCAGCGCCTGCAGCGCAGCGGTCAGTTCGGCATGCGCCTGCTGCGGCACGGCTACCCGCAGGATGCCGGCGAACTGTCCAGCCATCCGCGACATACGGCTCTCCAGCCAGTTGCCGCCGTGATCGGCGATGCACTTTGCCAGTCGTTCGACCAAACCGGGCTGATCTTCGGCGATAACAGTAAGAACGAGGTGATCCATGGACGGCTCCTGTGCTGGGAAAGCGCCAACGCGGTAGCGAAGGCCCATTAGGTATAGCAAGGCACTCGTCTCGACGACAGCCCCGCGTCATCGCCACACAGGGCTGCCAGGGCGAAAGACCGGCTCTTTCGGCGGACTGATTTTCCCCGGCGCTTGATGTAGTATCCGGCGACTCGGACTACAAGACACGAAACTGTCCGTCGAATTAGAAGAACCAAGTGAGGCGAGTAATGACTGAGCGCGTTCAAGTCGGTGGCCTGCAGGTCGCCAAAGTCCTGTACGACTTCGTGAACAACGAAGCGATTCCCGGTACCGGCGTCGATGCCGCCGCCTTCTGGGCTGGCGCCGACAGCGTCATCCACGACCTGGCGCCGAAGAACCGCGCGCTGCTGGCCAAGCGCGACGAGCTGCAGGCGCAGATCGATGCCTGGCACCAGGCTCGCGCCGGTCAGGCCCACGACGCCGTGGCGTACAAAAGCTTCCTGCAGGAAATCGGCTACCTGCTGCCGGAAGCCGAAGACTTCCAGGCCACCACCGAGAACGTCGACGAAGAAATCGCCCGCATGGCCGGCCCGCAGCTGGTGGTGCCGATCATGAACGCGCGCTTCGCCCTGAACGCCGCCAACGCCCGCTGGGGCTCGCTGTACGACGCCCTGTACGGCACCGACGCGATCTCCGAAGAAGACGGCGCCAGCAAGGGCCCGGGCTACAACGAGATCCGCGGCAACAAGGTCATCGCCTACGCGCGCAACTTCCTCAATGAAGCCGCACCGCTGGAAAGCGGCTCGCACGTCGACTCCACCGGCTACCGCATCGAAGGCGGCAAGCTGGTCGTTTCGCTCAAGGACGGCAGCACCACCGGCCTGAAGAACCCGGCCCAGCTGCAGGGCTTCCAGGGCGAAGCCAGCGCACCGATCGCCGTGCTGCTGAAGAACAACGGCATTCACTTCGAGATCCAGATCGACCCGACCAGCCCGATCGGCCAGACCGACGCGGCCGGCGTGAAGGACATCCTGATGGAATCGGCGCTGACCACCATCATGGACTGCGAAGACTCCATCGCCGCCGTCGACGCCGACGACAAGACCATCGTCTACCGCAACTGGCTCGGCCTGATGAAGGGCGACCTGGTCGAGGAGCTGGAAAAGGGCGGCAAGCGCATCACCCGCGCGATGAACCCGGACCGCGTCTACACCAAGGCCGACGGCAACGGCGAGCTGACCCTGCATGGCCGCTCCCTGCTGTTCATCCGTAACGTCGGTCACCTGATGACCAACGATGCCATCCTCGACAAGGAAGGCAACGAGGTGCCGGAAGGCATCCTGGACGGTCTGTTCACCAGCCTGATCGCGGTGCACAACCTCAACGGCAACACCAGCCGCAAGAACACCCGCACCGGCTCGATGTACATCGTCAAGCCGAAGATGCACGGCCCGGAAGAAGTGGCTTTCGCCACCGAGCTGTTCGGCCGCGTCGAGGACGTCCTCGGTCTGCCGCGCAACACCCTGAAGGTCGGCATCATGGACGAGGAGCGTCGTACCACGATCAACCTCAAGGCCTGCATCAAGGAAGCGCGCGAGCGCGTGGTGTTCATCAACACCGGCTTCCTCGACCGCACCGGTGACGAAATCCACACCTCCATGGAAGCCGGCCCGATGGTGCGCAAGGCGGCCATGAAGGCCGAGAAGTGGATCAGCGCGTACGAGAACAACAACGTAGACGTGGGTCTGGCCTGCGGCCTGCAGGGCAAGGCGCAGATCGGCAAGGGCATGTGGGCCATGCCTGACCTGATGGCTGCGATGCTCGAGCAGAAGGTCGGCCACCCCATGGCCGGCGCCAACACCGCCTGGGTACCGTCGCCGACCGCTGCCACCCTGCACGCCATGCACTACCACAAGATCGACGTGCAGGCGCGTCAGGTGGAACTGGCCAAGCGCGAAAAGGCTTCCATCGACGACATCCTCACCATCCCGCTGGCGCAAGACACCAACTGGAGCGAGGAAGAGAAGCAGAACGAGCTGGACAACAACTCGCAGGGCATCCTCGGCTACATGGTCCGCTGGGTCGAACAGGGCGTCGGTTGCTCCAAGGTACCGGACATCAACGACATCGCGCTGATGGAAGACCGCGCCACCCTGCGTATCTCCAGCCAGCACGTAGCCAACTGGATGCGTCATGGCGTCGTTACCAAGGATCAGGTGCTCGCAAGCCTCAAGCGCATGGCGCCGGTGGTTGACCGTCAGAACCAGGGCGACCCGCTGTACCGCCCAATGGCGCCGGACTTCGACAACAGCGTGGCCTTCCAGGCTGCCCTGGAGCTGGTCCTCGAAGGCACCAAGCAGCCCAACGGCTACACCGAGCCGGTACTGCACCGCCGTCGCCGCGAGTTCAAGGCCAAAAACGGCCTGTAACCCGCGTCCGAGCTGCACAGGAACCGCCCTTCGGGGCGGTTTTTTTATGCCCGCAATCCGCCCGGCGGCCCTCAAGTTAACTCTGTTACAACCGATAACGTGACCCGAATGCGGTTTTCGGTCACAATTGCCCCAGCAACTGGCATTTGGCCATCAACGTGCTCTTCGTAGTACCCGTAGCCCCTGCACTGGAGTTCGATGCATGCTGAAGAACCTCTCGCTGACCGCCAAGCTTTCCCTAGTACCCGCCGTCGCCCTGGTCGGACTCGTGCTGTATGTGGTCTACACCTCGTTACAGCTCTCGGCAACCGACTCACGGCTGGTTCTGCTGGAGACCCGCAGCTATCCGACCCTGGAAAAAGCCGACGCGGTGATCTTCCAGTTCTCCCGCGTGCCGGCGTTGCTGAACAACGCAGTGGCGGCGGGCGAGCCGGGCATTCTCGACGAAGCGCGCGAGGTCCTGCAGCAGATCGACAGCCAGCAACAGGCCCTGGCGTCGCTGTTGAGCGAGCAGCGGCAGCAGCATCAGGCATTGAGCGACTGGCGCAAGGCGGTGCGCGACTATGCCGACAATGCACTCGCTGCGTCGACCAAGTTGATCGACGGCAGCGCCTCGTTCGACGACCTGCGACCCAGCCTGGATCGTATGGCCAGTGATCTGGCGCAGGCGCAGAAGCTCGGCAGCGACTTCCGCGCCCAGGCCTACGACGATTTCCAGCAGACCCTGGTGCAGACCCGCGAAGCCAACGCGGCGACCACCCGCCTGGGCATCATTCTCAGCCTGGTGCTGGTGGTGCTGGTCAGCCTCGGCGCCTGGCTGGTGATCCGCAGCGTGATGGTCAATATCCGCGGCGTGATCACCTCGCTGCAGTCGATCGCCCGCGGCGACGGCGATCTGACCCAGCGCGTGAACGTCGAGTCCAACGATGAGATCGGCGCGATGATCGAGCTGTTCAACAGCTTCCTCGACAAGCTGCAGCGCACCATCCGCCAGATCATCGAGGCCGCCAACCCGCTGGGCCAGGTTTCCAAGGAGCTGTACAAGCTCACCCAGGGTTCGGAAGAGAACGCCAAGTCGCAGCAGCACCACACCGATTCGATAACCCGCGACATCCTCACCATGACCGGCAGCATTCAGGAAGTCGCGCAGCGCTCGCGGCAGGCATCCGATGAAGCCAACTCTGCGGCGCGGCAGGCGGCCACTGCGCGCGAGCACGTCGGCAGCCTGTCGACCGGCATCAGTGACCTGGGCGACAGCGTGATGGGCGCGGTCAAGGCCATGGAACAACTGGAGGAAGAAACCCAGGAAGTCGGCTCGGTGCTGACCGTCATCCGCAGCATCGCCGAACAGACCAACCTGCTGGCACTCAACGCCGCCATCGAAGCCGCCCGCGCCGGCGAGCAGGGCCGCGGTTTTGCGGTCGTCGCAGACGAGGTGCGCAATCTGGCGCAGAAGACCGCGGCGTCCACCGCCGAGATCCAGCAGATCATCCAGCGCCTGCAGAACAGCGCCAACACCGTCCTCAACGTGATGACCAGCAATGGCGAGAAGTCCCGCGCCAGCATCGAGCGCTCCATCGAGGCCACTCAGCTGCTGGAAGCCATCGCCGGCACGGTCAACCAGATCGACGAACTCAACGCCGGCATCGCCCAGTTCACTCAGGAGCAGATCGGCCTGTCGAGTTCCATCAGACAAGAAACTCAAGTGTTGCAGCAGGACGCACAAGCAACCGCAAACGGCGCCGAAGCCACCGCCCGCCTTGGCGAGCAACTGGTGAGTACCGGAGACCACCTGCGCGCGGCTACGGGCCAATTCCGTGTTTAACGATTTTCTGGAGCATCCAATGACTGCACTTCGTGTCGCCGGTCTGGCAGCTATCTGCCTGGCCGTCACCCCTGCCTTCGCCCTCGAACAGGGTGAACATCGCTTCAACGGTTTCGGTACCGTCGGTTTCACCCACCTCAGCGGCGAAGATGATGGTCGCAGCTACGGCATCCAGGGCCAGACCAACGACTCTTGGCGCGGCGATCAGCTGTCCAAGTTCGGCGCGCAGCTGAGCTACGGCATCACCGACACCCTGGGCGTGACTGTCCAGGCCACGGCCAAGGCGCAACAGGACGAGTGGAAAGCCAACCTGGAATGGGCCTACCTGTCGCTGCAGGCCAACGACCAGCTGATGCTCCGCGCCGGCCGCCTGCGCAGCCCGGTCTACATGTATTCCGAAAGCCTCGACGTCGGCTACAGCTACCCCTGGCTGCGCCTGCCCGACGAGGTCTACAGCCAGGTCCAGGTGACCAACTACGAAGGCGTCGATGCGGTCTACACCGTGCCGCTGTCGTACGGCTCGGTGACCTTCCAGGTCGCCGGCGGTCAGGCAAAGAACCGCGACTACTACGCCTACGACGAGCAGTTCGATATCGACTACGGCAACCTGTTCGGCGCCAGCGTCAGCCTGGCCACCAACGATTTCGGCATGCTGCGCATCGGTTATGTCGAGGCGGATATCACCACCGATATCAGCGGCACGGTGGATGTTGGCGGCGGCACGATGCGAACCCTCAGCCTGCTGGATCTGGACAAGGAAAAAGGCAAGTTCACTTCGATCGGCTACCAGTACGACAACGGCACCTGGGTCAGCAGCAACGAGTGGACCTCGCGCATGATCGAGAACGATGACATGGAAGCGATCGACTCCTTCTACCTGATGGGCGGCCGTCGTTTCGGCGACTTCCTGCCGCATGTCACCTACGCACAGCTGGACGACAACGGTGGCCGTCAGAGCTCCTGGACCCTGGGCTTGAACTACCAGGCCGCACCGACCGTGGTGGTGAAGGGCGAGTACAAGCGCGTCGATACCAAGAATGGCTATGACGGCGTGTTCACTCGTAGCGCTCAAGAGGTCTTCGACAACGCCGTCGGGATTGCCCCGGCCCGCAACTACGACGGCGACATCGTTTCCGTCGGCGTCGATTTCGTATTCTGAGGAGCGTCCCGATGAAAGCATCCATTCGCATCCTCGGCGCTGCCGCGCTGTTCGGCCTGGCTTCGCTGGCTCAGGCCGAGGTCGCCGTGATCGTCAATCCCGGCGCAGCCAAGGCACCGTCACAGTCCGAGGTCGCCAACATCTTCCTGGGCAAGGACAAGTCCTTGAAGGGCGTCGACCAGGCGGGCTGGAACCCGGCCAAGGAAGCCTTCTACGCCGGCGTGACCAGCAAGAACGAGTCGCAGCTCAAGTCCTATTGGTCGGGCCTGATCTTCACCGGCAAGGGCCAGCCGCTGCCGAGCGTCGCCGATGACGCCGCCGTAGTGGCCAGGGTCGCGGCTGAAGCCGATGCCATCGGCTACGTCGACAGTGCGGCCGTCAATGACTCGGTCAAGGTCCTGTTCACCCTGCCCTGAGCGGAGCGACGATACAAAGGAGCCGGCCCCAGTGGCCGGCTTTTTCATTCCCGCGTTCTACCGCAACAGCGCGAAACATGAGGCTGACCCCGATCAGCTCCCCCGCCCCTTGAGCTGACTAGACTTACGTCCAATTGGGTCCGACTGACCTGCAGCCCACCATTACCAAAAAATGGAAGCCAACCATGAGCACACCCGACGCTGGGAAGACGGCTGTACTGCAGAACATCCACGGCACCATGGAGTTTCTGCGCAAGTACGCTCCGTTCAACCAGATGGAGCCGGCCCACCTGGCCTACCTGGTGGAGAACTGTGCGCTGCGCTTCTATGCCGAAGGCGATTGCATCATTTCCCCCGAAGACGGCGTGGTGCAGCAGTTCTATATCGTCAAGCAGGGCCGCGTGCATGGTCAGCGCCCGCATACCGCCAAGCGCGGCACCGACACCACCTTCGAGGTCATCGTCGGCGAATGCTTCCCGATGGCCGCGCTCATGGGCGAACGGGCGACCCGCACCGCGCATCTGGCCGCCGAAGACACCTTCTGCTTCCTGCTCGGCAAGCCCGCCTTCGTCCAACTGGTGTCCAAGTCTCCGGTATTCCGCGATTTCGCCATGCGCGGAGTCAGCAGCCTGCTCGATCTGGTCAACCAGCAGGCGCAGATGCGCGCGGTGGAAAACCTCGGCGAGCATTACTCGCTCGAGACCAGCATCGGCGAGCTGGCGCTTCACCACCCGGTGTCCTGCCTGCCGTCCAAGCCGATCAACGAGGCGGTCGCGATGATGCAGGAGAGCAATGTCGGTAGCATCGTCATCGTCGATGAAGCTTTGCACCCGCAAGGCATCTTCACACTGCGCGATCTGCGACGGGTAATCGGTACCGGCACCACCGACCTGAGCCAGCCAATCTCCCAGTTCATGACGCACGATCCGTTCTACCTGCCGCCGGACGCCACCGCCTTCGACGCGGCGATCGCCATGACCGAACGGCACATCGCCCATGTTTGCGTGGTGGAGAATGGCCTGCTGCGTGGCGTAATTTCCGAGCGCGACCTGTTTTCCCTGCAGCGCGTGGATCTGGTGCACCTGGCGCAGACCATCCGTCACGCCGATCGCGTCGATGCGCTGGTGGTCATCCGCGATCGCATCAAGCAACTGGTCGACAACATGCTCGCCCACGGCGCCTCGTCGACCCAGATCACCCATATCGTCACGCTGCTCAATGATCACACCGTATGCCGGGTGATCGAGCTGGCCATCCAGCACATTGGCGATCCGGGCGTGCCCTTCACCTGGCTGTGTTTCGGCAGCGAAGGCCGCCAGGAGCAGACCCTGTACACCGACCAGGACAACGGCATCCTCTTCGAGGCCGCCGACGCCGCGGAGGCCGCGCATATCCGCGGACGTCTGCTGCCGCTCGCCGAACGCATCAACCGTGACCTAGACACCTGCGGTTTCACGCTGTGCAAAGGCAACATCATGGCCAGCAACCCGCAGCTGTGCCTGTCGCGCCAGGAATGGAGCCGCCGCTTCAGCTCCTTCGTGCGCGAGGCAACGCCGGAAAATCTGCTCGGCAGCACCATCTATTTCGATCTGCGCAGCATCTGGGGGCCTTCGGAAGGCTGCGAACAGCTGCGCCGCGGCCTGCTCGAGGAAATCAACGACAACCGCCTGTTCCAGCGCATGATGGCCGAAAACGCCTTGCGTCATCGCCCGCCGGTGGGCCGCTTCCGTGATTTCGTCGTGGCGCGCAAGGGCGAAGGCAAAGACACGCTCGACCTCAAGGTGCAGGGCCTGACACCCTTCGTCGATGGCGCCCGCCTGCTTGCACTGAGCAACGACATCGGCACCTGCAACACCCTCGAGCGGCTGCGCAAGCTGGTGGAGAAAGGCGTCATCGAAGCGAAGGATGGCGCGGCCTATGAAGAGGCCTACCACTTCATCCAGCAGACTCGTATGCAGCACCATCAACAGCAGGCACGCGATGGACTGCCCTATTCCAACCGCCTGGATCCGGATACTCTCAACGTGCTGGACCGCCGAATCCTGCGCGAGTCCTTCCGCCAGGCCCAGCGGTTACAGGCCAGTCTCGCGGTGCGCTATCAACTATGAGTATGTTCTGGTTCAACCCCCGCGGTCCGAAGCTGCCTCCCGAGCAGCAGCAACGTGTTGCCGAGCTGGCGCGCCCGCTGCCGCCACAGGCGGTCCCGTTGCGGCAGCAGCGTCTGGTGGTGCTGGATCTGGAAACCACCGGGCTGCACCTCAAGCGCGACCTGGTCATCGCCATCGGCGCAGTGGTCATCGAAGACGGCGCCATCGACTATTCCCAGCAGTTCGAATGCACCCTCTGCCGTCAGGTCAAGGTCACTGAAAGCGTACTGATCCACGGGATCGCCCCGAGCGAGCTGGCCAACGGCTTGCCACCGTCCGAAGCGCTGCTCAGTTTCATGGAGTTCGCCGCGGGCAGCGTCATCCTCGCCTTTCACGCGCCCTTTGATCAGCGCATGCTAGGTCGCGCATTGAAGAACGAACTGGGCTACTCGCTGGAGCACACCTTCCTCGATGTGGCCGACCTGGCGCCCATGCTGTTTCCCGAGGCGATGATCCATCGCGGCGGGCTGGATCACTGGCTCGACTACTTCAACATCCATATCCCGCAGCGCCACAACGCCTCCGCCGATGCCATGGCCACCGCGGAAATCGCTCTGATCCTGATGAATCGCGCACAACGCGTGGGTCTGACCAGCTTAGACGAGCTGGCTCAGCGGCTGCGCTGCTGGCAACGCGCGCGCAAGGCGGCCTTCAACTCGATCTGAACGGGCCGGGTGGCAGTTCACTGCGTGGGTGATATGCCGACGGCTGCTCGCGACAGAACGGAGCATCGTCTACCGGACGGGTTGTCAGACGCATATGCCGGCTACTCGGTCCCATTGCGGAACCGATCAATTCTTCTTCGCGGCGCGCATCAGATAATGCTGATGCGCGGAACCCGCAGCTCGTAGGCGTTCGGTTAACGCCCGGCCTCGCAAATAGCCTGATAAAGCGGTGAATCGGCTTCCAGCTCGGTAAGCGTTTCGATCTTCGCCTGGCCGGCTTCATTCAGTCTGAACATCGCCCGCTCGGTGCAGATCAGCTGATAGCTGGCGCTCTTCACGATCGACGTCAGGTGTTGCTTCTCGAAACGGTACAGCACGAAGCGGCCGAGACGGCCCTGTTCGGTGTCCTGCACCTGAGCGTTCGCGCCGTCCAGCACCGTATAGGCCAGCGGCATCGGATAGATCATCGTCCACGGGCGCCAGAGCATTTCGCCCTCTTCGCTCATGACCACCAGCGATCCTTCCGGCAGACGTGCTTGCTTGGTTTCGAACCAGGTGTACTCGTAATGGATGGTGTAACTCAGCATGCCCAGACCGGCGCAGACGGGAATGATCCATTTCGGCAGTCGCTTACGCGTCAGTGAGCGCAACAGCAGGCCGATACCGGCTCCCGCCACACCTGCGACGATTGCCGCGATTAAATGCCAGAACATATACAACTCCCCCTAAAAAAATCGGGCTTCCATATGGAAGCCCGACTTCTACCTCAACCTTGTGTCAGAGCAGGTCTGACGTCCGGCTGCATTATCAGTTAGTGATCAAGTGCAACGCCAGCACCCTTCGGGGTACGAACGCTCTCGACCAGATCCTGAATCTCCTGCGGCGGAGCTTCGGTAGCCATCGAAACAGCATAGGCAACAGCGAAGTTCAGCACGGCACCCACGGCACCGAAGGCCTGCGGGGAGATGCCCATCCACCACTGATCAGGCGTGTTCGGGATGCTTGCAGTGCCAGGGATGAAGAACCAGCCCAGGTACAGGAAGATGTACACGGCGGTGGAGATCACACCAACCAACATCCCCGCAACAGCACCCTTGCTGTTCACGCGCTTGGAGAAGATACCCATCATCAGTGCCGGGAACAGGCTCGCTGCCGCAAGACCGAACGCCAGTGCCACCACCTGCGCGGCGAAGCCCGGTGGATTCAGACCCAGCCAGGTTGCCAGCAGAATCGCTGCCGTCATGGACAGACGAGCGGCCAGCATTTCGTTCTTCTCGCTGATCTTCGGATTGATGAGTGTCTTGATCAGGTCATGACTGATGGCAGACGAAATCGCCAGCAGCAGACCCGCAGCAGTCGAGAGCGCAGCAGCGATAGCACCCGCAGCGATCAGACCGATGACCCAGCCCGGCAGGTTGGCGATCTCCGGGTTGGCCAGAACGATGATGTCATTGTTCACGGTCAGCTCGTTGCCGTTCCAGCCACGCTCTGTAGCGGTCGGAGTGAAGGCGGCGTTAGCGTCGTTGTACATCTGCACACGACCGTCGGCGTTCTTGTCTTCCCACTTGATCAGACCAGTCGTTTCCCAGGTCTGTACCCACTCCGGACGATCTTCGTAGCGGATCGCTTCAGCCTGCGGGCCTTCCGGATAGATGGTATTGACCAGGTTCAGGCGAGCCATGGAGGCGACAGCCGGAGCGGTGAGGTACAGGAGGGCGATGAAGACCAGGGTCCAGCCAGCGGACCAGCGGGCATCAGCTACCTTCGGTACTGTGAAGAAGCGAATGATTACGTGTGGCAGACCAGCAGTACCGATCATCAGCGACAGGGTGAACAGGAACATGTTCAGCTTGTTGTCGACGTCAGCAGTGTAGGCAGTGAAACCAAGATCAGTAACGACTTGATCCAGCTTGTCCAGCAGCGGCACGCCGGACTCGACGTGGGTACCGAACATGCCCAGCATCGGAATCGGGTTGCCCGTCAGCTGCATGGCAATGAACACGGCCGGGATGGTGTAGGCGATGATCAGAACCACATACTGCGCCACCTGGGTGTAGGTGATGCCCTTCATGCCGCCGAATACCGCGTAGGCGAACACGATGGCAGCAGCGATCCAGATACCAGCGGAGTTGCTCACTTCCAGGAAGCGGGAGAACGCAACGCCAGCACCGGCCATCTGACCGATTACGTAGGTAACGGAGATGAGGATGAGGCAGACCACTGCAGTCAGGCGAGCGCCACGGCTGTAGAAACGGTCACCGATGAAGTCCGGCACGGTGAACTTGCCGAACTTGCGCAGGTAGGGTGCCAGCAGCATCGCCAGCAGCACGTAGCCACCGGTCCAGCCCATCAGATAGACGGAAGTGGCGTAACCACCGGAGGCGATCAGACCCGCCATGGAAATGAAGGAGGCTGCAGACATCCAGTCTGCCGCCGTAGCCATACCGTTGGTTACAGGGTGAACACCACCACCAGCGACATAGAATTCTTTGGTCGAACCCGCGCGGGCCCAGATCGCGATCCCGATATAAAGCAGGAAGGACGCGCCCACGAAGGACATGTTGATCCAATATTGGCTCATTCTAGTTACTCCTCAACCCCGAATTCCTTGTCCAGTTTGTTCAGCCGCCACGCGTAGTGGAAGATGATCAAAATGAACGTGATGATCGAACCCTGTTGAGCGAACCAGAAGCCTAGATCCGTGCCCCCGACGGGGATGCCGGATACCAGCGGGCGCAGGAGGATACCGAAACCATATGAGACGAGAGCCCAGACCACCAAGCTCCAAGTGATAAGGCGAACATTCGCCTTCCAGTACGCAGCAGCATTTTCTTTATCGTTGTCGGCCATTGACGTTCTCCGCCTTATTTTTATTGCGTGTGAAGGGAACCCACATCCTGAATTTAACAGGGGTGGGTTAATGAATGAAAGCCCCGACTTTAGTCTGACGAACAACAAGAGAAGACCAATTCAGCCGCTGGAAGCCCCCTGGAGAGAGGGTCTCGGGTGGCCAAGAGCCATCGTGCAGGCCGCTCGCCGTAACCTTCGCGGCAGACGGTTTTGACGCCGACCGGTGCGGCGGGGTGACGCGGAGACTCGCACCGAGGTCGAACGACTCGCTGGCGCACTTGCGAGACCGGTCGGTCACGTGACTCATATGCACCAGATGACCAAATAACAACTGAATAAAAAGCCCGGATTTAAATAAAGAAAGATGCAGCCTTATATATTGGCAACTCAACTTCTTAATTATCGTTAATCCCCAAAACGCAAATAGCGGCAATCAAACTACCGCTTATATATTCCCTGCGGATTGCAAGCGCTATTTTGCGAACCCATTCTGTCGGGCAGGATTTCGATCAAGCGGGCGCGTTCCAGACCGTCAGCGTTCGGGCAAAAGCCGAAGCGGAGCGGGAGGAAGATGGCGCATGGTGGCTCATGCCGCAGTGAGGAGGTGCGATCGCAGGAATATCCAGGACCGGGCCGGAGGCGATGCCGTCCGGCCCGGATGGTCGCTGGCTGGCGATGCCGCGCTAGCAGGTCGGGCGACCCGCCGTGTACTTCTCGGTTGGATAGATAGCCGCGTTGAGATCACGAATCGTCTCGGCGCCGATCAACAACGGATAACTGAAGTGCCTGCGGTCGGTGAGGTTGACCTCCACATCGCGCTGGCGATCGCCAATGCACAGCTGCATGCCGATCACTGGTCGCTCAGCCCGTGGCGGCTCGCTGTCGGGATCGACATCGCCGGCCTCTTCCGCGCGCGTCTTGATTCGACTGATGCCGAGCAGGCGCTGCTCATAAAGGGTCTCATCCGCGCCATCGACGGCCAGGCGGAAACGCACCCAGTCCTCGCCATCTCGCTTGAACTGCTCGATATCGCGCGCTGACAGGGATGCGGTCATGGCACCGGTATCCATCTTGGCGGGAAGGGTCTTGCCGATCTCCGCGACCTTGATGTGTTCATAACGTCCATAAAGGGTGGGCTCGTCGGCAAAAGCGGGTAGCGCCAACAGCCCGGCGAGGAAAAGAACACGAGACAAAACAACCTCCTGGGAGCGAGTAATGGACAAATTTCGATCAGGTCGATGCCTTGGGGTTCCGTCTGGCGGTCTTGCAAAACGTTTCACCGTGCAGGCGTACAGCCATCTCGGTGCCCGCCAACCGGCGCGTGCAACGTCGGCCTGATAGACTGCAGGCCGTTCCCCGTCCGAAGATCCTTCCCGTGCCCAGTACCGCCTTTTCTTCTCTGCCCCTTTCTGCCGCCATGCTGGCGAACCTCGAAGCCCTCGGCTACGCGGCGATGACGCCGATCCAGGCGCAGAGCCTGCCGGTCATGCTCAAAGGCCACGACTTGATCGCTCAGGCCAAGACCGGCAGCGGAAAGACCGCCGCATTCGGCATCGCCCTGCTCGACCCGCTCAATCCGCGTTATTTCGGCTGCCAGGCGCTGGTGCTGTGTCCGACACGCGAGCTGGCCGACCAGGTCGCCAAGGAGCTGCGGCGGCTGGCGCGCGCGGCGGACAACATCAAGATCCTCACGCTGTGCGGCGGCGTCTCCATCGGTCCGCAGATCGCTTCGCTGGAGCATGGCGCGCACGTCATCGTCGGCACGCCGGGCCGGGTCCAGGAACACCTGAGGAAAGGCACGCTGAAACTCGACGGGCTGAACACCCTGGTGCTCGATGAAGCTGATCGAATGCTTGACATGGGCTTCTACGACGCCATCGCCGACATCATCGGCCAGACACCGACCAAGCGGCAGACCCTGCTGTTCTCGGCCACCTACCCCGCCGGCATCAAGCAGCTGTCCGCGAGCTTCATGCGCGACCCGCAGCAGGTGCGTGCAGAAGCCCTGCATGACGATGCACAGATCGAACAGCGCTTCTATGAAATCGACCCCGAGCAGCGCATGGACGCGGTCATGCGCCTGCTCGCCAGCTTCCGACCGGAAAGCTGCGTGGCCTTCTGCTTCACCAAGCAGCAGTGCCAGGAGCTGGTCGATCACCTGATTGCCAACGGCATCTCGGCCATGGCGCTCAATGGCGATCTGGAGCAGCGTGACCGCGACCAGGTGCTGGCGATGTTCGCCAACCGCAGCCTCTCGGTGCTGGTGGCGACCGATGTCGCCGCGCGCGGCCTGGATATCGATGCGCTGGACATGGTGATCAACGTCGAGCTGGCCCGCGACCCGGAGATACATGTACACCGGGTCGGTCGGACCGGCCGCGCCGGTAATCAGGGCCTGGCCATGAGCCTGGTCGCCCCGGCCGAAGCCCATCGCGCGCAAGCCATCGAAAAGCTGCAGCAGGCACCGCTCAACTGGCAGCCACTGGACGGGCTCAAGGCCAAGACCGGCGCGCCATTGCAACCACCGATGGCGACTCTGTGCATTGGAGCGGGCCGCAAGGACAAGCTGCGCCCGGGCGACATCCTCGGTGCACTGACGGGTGATGCCGGCATCCCCGGGACCCAGGTCGGCAAGATCGCCATCTTCGACTTCCAGGCGTTCGTCGCTGTCGAGCGCGGCGTCGCCAAGCAGGCACTCAAACGCCTGAACGAAGGTAAGATCAAGGGCCGCTCGCTAAAGGTCCGCGTCCTCTGAGAAGGTTCGCCTGCTGCTGAACGCGCGTATCCGGGCCGACCTTCTGCGGCCCGGATGATTGAACGCACGAGCCGGCCGTGACAGTGTTCGTGGCAGCTTCGTCCAATCTGGACACCCCCAACGGAACGCTCCATGCCGCAACCCTCGCTCAGCCAGTTTTTACGTCGCCTGTGGGCGCTGGAGAAGTTCGGCTACAGCCTGCGCGTACTGATCGCCATGGCCGGCAGCATGGGTCTGAGCTGGTATCTCGGGCAGCCGACACTGATCATTCCGCTGTTCCTCGGCATCATCGCCAGCGCGCTGGCGGAAACCGACGACAGCTGGCTCGGACGTCTCAACGCGCTGCTGGTAACGTTGCTGTGCTTCAGCATTGCCGCCGTCGCGGTGGAGCTGCTGTTCCCATACCCCTGGCTGTTCGTCGCCGGCCTGGCGCTTTCCACCTTTGCGCTGGTCATGCTCGGCGCGCTCGGCGAGCGCTACGGGGCCATTGCCCAGGCCACCCTGATTCTCGCGATCTACAGCATGATCGCGGCCGATCAGCGCGATGGCGCACTGCAGCATCTGTGGCGCGACCCCATGCTGCTGGTGGCGGGTGCGGCCTGGTACGGCCTGCTGTCGGTGGGCTGGAACGCGCAGTTCGCCCATCAGCCGGTGCAGCAGAGCCTGGCGCGGCTGTACCGCGAGCTGGGCCTGTATTTTCGCTACAAGGCCGCGTTGTTCGAGCCGGTGCGTCAGCTGGACGTGGAACAGCGCCGCCTGGAACTTGCGCAGCAGAACGGCCGGGTCGTCAGCGCGCTCAACGCAGCCAAGGAAACGCTGCTGAATCGCCTGGGCAACGGCCGCGGCGGCGGCAAGATCAATCACTACCTCAAGCTGTACTTCCTTGCCCAGGATCTGCACGAGCGGGTCAGCTCGTCGCATTATCCCTACCAGGCGCTGGCCGAGGCCTTCTTCCACAGCGATGTGCTGTTTCGCTGCCAGCGCCTGCTGCGGCTGCAGGCCAGCGCCTGCGCCGACCTCGGCGAGGCCATCCAGATGCGCCAGGTGTTTCGCTACAGCGAGGCCAACGGGCAGGCGCGGGAAGACCTGCAGGCCTCGCTGGAGCACCTGCGTGAGCAGAACAAGCCGGCCTGGCGCGGCCTGCTGCGCTCGCTGCGTGCGCTGTCAGGCAACCTTTCCACGCTGCAGCGCCAGCTCGCCAGCGCCAGCGACCCCGGCACCCTGGAAGGCGAGCAGGACAGCAGCCTGCTGGACCGCCAGCCGCAGTCCCTGCGCGAGGCATTCAATCGCATTCGCCTGCAGCTGACGCCGACTTCGCTGCTGTTCCGCCACGCCCTGCGCATGACCATCGCCCTGGTCTGCGGCTACGCGGTGCTGCATGCCATCCATCCCGAACAGGGTTACTGGGTGCTGCTGACCACGGTCTTCGTCTGCCAGCCGAACTATGGCGCCACAAGGATCAAGCTGGTGCAGCGCATCAGCGGCACCTTGCTCGGCCTCATCGCCGGCTGGGCACTGTTCGATCTGTTCCCCAGCCAGCCGATCCAGGCCTTGTTCGCGGTGGTCGCCGGCGTGGTGTTCTTCGCCACCCGCAGCACGCGCTACACCCTGGCTACTGCGGCGATCACGCTGATGGTGCTGTTCTGCTTCAACCAGGTTGGCGATGGCTACGGGCTGATCTGGCCGCGGCTGTTCGATACCCTGCTCGGCAGCCTGATCGCCGCCGCCGCGGTGTTCCTCATCCTGCCGGACTGGCAGGGTCGTCGCCTTAATCAGGTGGTCGCCAACACCCTCAGCTGCAACAGCGACTACCTGCGCCAGATCATGCGTCAGTACGACAGTGGCAAGCGCGACGACCTCGCCTATCGCCTGGCCCGGCGCAACGCCCACAACGCCGATGCGGCGCTGTCCACCACGCTGTCGAACATGCTGCTGGAGCCCGGACACTTCCGCAAGGATGCCGAAACCGGCTTCCGCTTCCTGATCCTCTCGCACACCTTGCTCAACTACCTCTCCGGCCTTGGCGCCCATCGCGAGAGCCTGCCGGACGACGCCAGCGATGCCCTGCTGGAGCGCGCCGCGCAGCAACTGGCGACCAGCCTCGACGACCTGGCCAGCGCGTTGGCGCAGAACAAGCCCGTCGCCATCTACAGCGAAGATGAAGAGGCGCTGGCGCAGCAGCTGGAGCAGACCCCGGATGAAATGGACGATGCCCACCGTCTGGTGCAGACCCAGCTGGGGCTCATCTGCCGGCAGCTGGCACCGCTGCGCAGCATGGCCTCCCACCTGATCAAGCAACAACCGGCAGGCCAGGGACAGGATTCGCGCTAGTGGCCTGTGCGGTGAGTTGGTTGAGGCAAGTTCGGATGAACATGGCTCCGAGACAAGGCGCTGCGACGAGTCATAGCGGGCTATTGGCAAGGAGCAGCAACGCAGTATCGGGCCATGGGCGCCGAAATTGACCAACTGAACTTACCAAAAAGGCCACTAAGGCAACGCCGTGGGGACCGGCATTCCGTGGCGCGCGAAGATCACCGCGTAACTGCCATCCTCGACCATCGCAGCGATCTCCCGGTTGAAGGTGGCGATGATATCGCTCAGCCGAGGATGATCGCTGCGCACCACCAGCGAAAGCTCCACCCGCCGGAACTCGCCCGGCACGAAGCGGAGTGCATCCCGCTCATGTCCCAGTTCGCGCTCGAGAACGCAGTACGCTCGTCCTCCAGCGTCAGGTCGACGCGCCCGGCAATCACCATCTTTGCCGCCTGGACGAAGTTGGCGGAATAGCCCTTCTCCAGGCGCGTATCCTCGTTCAGCTCGTCGCTGTACATGTAGCCCCGGCTCAGCGCAATCGGATGGCCAACCAAGCTGTCGAGCCCGTCGTAGCGGAAATTGCTCTCGCGACGCTGGACCCAGCGCATCCGGTTGCTCAGAAACGGGCGTGAGCTGAGCGTGTAGTCGACGCGCTTGACCGTCGGCCAGCCGTTGATCATGTCGTAGCTGCCGTTGCGCAGGCCCAGCAGAGCGCGCTCCCAGGGCACTTCGATGTATTCCACCTGATAACCCCCACGGCCGAGCGCGGTGCGGATGAGCTCGACCGACAACCCTTCCCCGGGCAGGCTGCGATCGGTGTAAGGCGGCCAGACGTTGCCGGCCAGACGAAGCACTTCGGCCGGCAACGATGCGCTTGCCAGCAGCAATATCAACCCGATGACCCGCCGTGTGCCCGACAAATTCTCTCGCTCTTCTGGCGAAACGCTATCAGCTCCAATCAAAGCACAAAGCCCGCCAGTTGACGCCAGCGTCTCGTCGGATGTCGGGCTGCATCGGAAACGCGGCAGGAGTACCATCGCGCGTTTTCCGACGAGGTAAGCGCTGGTGCAGACTGACGTGGTGGTAATCGGTGCCGGTGCGGCCGGTCTAATGTGCGCCTTCACCGCCGCTGCACGGGGCCGCCAGGTCTTGCTGCTGGACCACGCCAACAAGGCCGGCAAGAAGATCCTCATGTCCGGTGGCGGCCGCTGCAACTTCACCAACCTGTACACCGAGCCGTCGAATTTCCTCTCGAGTAACGCGCACTTCTGCAAGTCGGCGCTGGCGCGCTACACCCAGTGGGACTTCATCGAGATGGTCAGCCGTCACGGCGTGCCCTATCACGAGAAGAAGCTCGGTCAGCTGTTCTGCGATAACAAGTCCAGCGACATCCTCGAGATGCTGCTGGACGAATGCGCGCAGACCGGCGTGGATCTGCGTCTGGACACCCCGGTCGAGTCGATCGAGAAGCATGCTGAGGGATATCTGCTGTACACCGGCATCGGCCCGGTGCGCTGCCAATCGCTGGTGATCGCCACCGGCGGCCTGTCGATTCCCACCCTCGGTGCCAGCGGTTTCGGCTATCAGATCGCGCGGCAGTTCGGCCACAACGTGCTGCCGACACGCGCAGGCCTGGTGCCCTTCACCATCACCGAGCCGCAGCTCAAAACGATCTGCAGCGAGCTGTCCGGCACCTCGGTGGAGGATTGCCTGGTCAGCTGCAACGGCCAGAGCTTTCGCGAGAACATTCTGTTCACCCATCGCGGACTCTCCGGCCCGGCGATCCTGCAGATCTCGTCTTACTGGCAACCGGGAGATGTGGTGCACATCAACCTGCTGCCGCATCTAGACCTCGGCGAGTGGCTGGCGGCGCAGAAGCAGGAGCGTCCCAATGCGGAGCTGAAAACGCTGCTCGGCGAGGTCTTCACACGCAAGATGGCCGGACTGCTCTGCGAGCACTGGTTCGCGTCCAGACCGCTGAAGCAATACGTACCCAGCGAGCTGGAAGCGATTGCCGAGAAGCTCGCAGACTGGCAGCTGGTACCGGCCGGCACCGAAGGGTATCGCACGGCAGAGGTGACGCTGGGCGGGGTAGATACGCGGGAAGTGTCATCCAAGACCATGGAATCGCAGAAATCAGCAGGGCTGTACTTCATCGGCGAGGTGCTGGACGTTACCGGCCACCTAGGTGGTTTCAACTTCCAGTGGGCTTGGGCATCGGCCTATGCCGCAGGCCAGTTCGCCTAGCCTGCGCGACGCAGAATCGACGATCTACTTGTTGGCCTGGTTGGACGGCGGCGAAATTTCCCGCGGCCCGGCAGGATCGGTCGCAGTGTTCTGATATTCCTGCTGGTTGCGGCTGTTGTTATCCAGCGCGGACTCTTCGTCGTCCGGCGAGCACCCGGCCAGAGCCAGCGCGGTCAGCGCACCGGCGAATGCAAATTTCCACTTCATCGCTGTCTCCTGCTGAAGGCACCCCGCGGCAAGCGAGGGGTGCCCGGATCACGCGGTGCCGAACTTACTGCGAAGTACCGGTGCCAGTGCCAGTGCTGGGCGCGGTGCCAGAGCCGGATTCAGTGCCCAGGCCGCTACCGTTGTCGGCCGGCGGGGTCGCCATGTCTCCCGAGGCACCAGTGCCGGTACCCGTCCCGGTGCTCGGCGCAGTGCCGGTCCCGGTGCCACTGCCTGCAGGCGGAGTGGTGGTGTCAGTGGAAGGGGCGGCGGGCTGCTCGGTAGTCGCCGGCGGCGGGGTCGGCTCGCGCTCGCGATCTTCATCCGGGCCGCAACCGACCAACAGGAGCCCGAGTACGGGGGGCAGCAGATAGGTAAGACGCATGGTTAACCTCCTTCAGAGTGGTCCGGCAGTGGCCGGCGAATTCTTGAATCCAGCAGATTCACAGAAGGTTGACCCCCGTTTGCCGCAAGAGTGCCCTGACCGCCCCGTCAGAGCCCATCCCCCACCGATCGGCTCGACGGGCGTCGTGATCGTCACGTGACCGCCGGCTGCGCGGGAAGCAGCCGCCAGAGCCCGTCGACACAGCGCTCGCCGTCGAACAATGCCTGAAGTTCCGTAGCCGGCCGCGGCCGGCTGAACCAATAGCCTTGCACCAGCTGGCAGCCCTCGGCCACGAGGAACGCCACCTGCTCGGGGTGCTCCACGCCTTCGGCGACGACGGCCAGGCCGAGGCTCTGGCCAAGGCCGATGACGGCGCGACTGATCGCCACCGAGTCGGCATCGTCCGGTGCGGCGGCAATGAAGCTGCGATCGACCTTTAGCACATGCAGCGGGTAACGTTTGAGGTAGCCGAGCGAACAGTAGCCAGTACCGAAGTCGTCCAATGCCAGACGAACACCGAGTGCGGCAATCTCGTGCAACGCGCCCATCATCAGCTCGCTGTCCTGCATCAGAAGCGTCTCGGTGATCTCCAGCAGCAGGCTCGCGGGCGGCAGGCCGGTTTCACGCAGCACACGGGCCAGCAGCGCGGTGAAGCCGGGCTGCTGCAGCTGACGAATCGACAGGTTGACCGCGCAGTACAGCTGGCTCTGACCCGCCAGCTGCCAGCGGCGCACCTGACAGCAGGCCTCGCGCAGCACCCACTCACCAACCCGGACGATCTCGCGCGACTCTTCCAGCACCGGAATGAACTCATTGGGCGCCACCGGCTGGTTGTTGAAGCGCCAGCGCAGCAGCGCTTCAACGCCGACCAGATAGGGCTGATCGCCTGCTACACGGCAGATCGGCTGATAGTGCAAGGTGAATTCGCAGCGCGTCAGCGCCTGCGCCAGTGCGCTCTCGAGCTCCAGCTGGCGCGCTGCCTTGGAATGCAGGCCATCGCAGAACAGCGCGAATTGGTCCTTGCCGGCGCTCTTGGCCCGGTACAGCGCCAGATCAGCCGCCTGCAGCGCGTTCAGCGCCTGGCCATCGCGCTGCAAGGGCGCGATGCCGATGCTGGCGCTGACCGACAGCGTTCGCTCGCCGAGCTGCAGCGGCTGACGCAGCTCGACCAGCATCCGTTGCGCCACACGCTCGGCATCAGCTTCGCATGCCAGATCGCCGAGCAGGGCGACGAACTCATCGCCGCCGAAGCGTGCAAGGTGATCGCCGGGGCGCAGGCAGCGCAGCAAGCGCTGCGCCACCTCGACCAGCACCTGGTCGCCGGCGCCATGCCCGAGACTGTCGTTGATTAGCTTGAAGCGGTCCAGGTCCACGAACAGCAGCGCGGCAGCGCGTCCATGGGGACGCTGCTGTACCTCCTTGAGCAGCTCCTCGAGGTGCAGGCGGTTGGCCAGGCCAGTCAGCGCATCGTGACGTGCCGCGTGACGCAAGCAGTCTTCGGCGGCCTTGCGCGCACTGATGTCGGTCTGCGAACCGGCCATGCGCAAGGTCCCCAGCTCGCAGCGTTCGGCCACACCGCGCACCAGCACCCAGAGGTACTCACCGCGCTCGGTACGGACGCGGTACTCGTGAACCAGCGAAGGGCTGCGGCCGTTCAGGTGGTCGGCGATGGCCTCGCGCAACCCGGGCAGATCGTCCGAGTGCACCCGTTCGAACCAGCTGCGGCTGCAGTAACTGGGTTGTGCTGGCATTGCCAGCATGGCGGTCCAGCGCTCGGAAAGGTGCAGCCGGTCATGCTCGACGTCCCACTCCCAGATGCCGTCTTCGGAGCCGCGCAACGCGCGCGTCAGGCGCGCTTCGCTGTCCTCCAGCGCATGTCGCTGCGCCGCACTGTAGGTGTCGATGGCGAGAATCATGTCGAAGAAGACGATCTTCAGCAGGCTGTCGTAAACCGCATGCTGCTCGTCGTCGCCTACGAGGGCGCGCAGCATTTCCGACAGATAGAGGCGGTAAGCCCCGAGATACCACTCCAGGTCGACGCCGACGCGCTGATGCACCAGCCCGACCAGCAGGCGATCACGCACATAGTCGCGCTCATATGGCCCGTTCCAGAGGCGGCGGTAGTACTCCTGCTGGCGCTGCTTGAGGCGTGTCAGACCGGCACGATCGCTGCGCATCGCTGACGGCTGGCCGAAGTCGGCAAGGTGTTCGTAAAGTTTTTCGATGAAGACCCGATGCGCCGGCTCGAGCTCAGCCGCCGCCCGGTTAAGGCGCAGCGCGTCGCTAGCTTGCCATTGCAGGAAACGCTTGCGCGTAAGGATCTGGTCGAGGCCCAGCCCGACTCGTTGCAACAGCGCCTTCAGCTCGTCTTCCATGCCTTTCCCGATGCGATGGCCCGCCCGGCGCGCCCACCTTCGCTTGGCTTTCTGCCAGTCAGGGGCGACGATCAGGTGTGGTACCAGTTGATGCCATAAAGCCATCTAGGGTCGCAGTGGCGCTTCGTCGCATTATTGATGCAAGTCAGCGAAGCGATGGGTCCGGGGACAGACGATAGTCGGGCTGCCGAGGCAGGACGCCCCGGCAGCCCATCCGGTACTCAGGCCGCCAGCTTGGCGGTGAGCTCCTTTTTGAGGCGGGCGCGCAGTTCGCTCATCTGCTCACCCATTTCCTCGAGACGCTTGGCATCGAAAAGCTCGCGTGCCTGCGGGAACATTTCCGATTCCTCTTCCTCGATATGGTGCTCGAGCAGCTCCTTGCACACCTTGGCGCGACCGGAGAATTCGAGGCTACCGGGATCGGTTGCCTTCAGATCCGGCAGTACCAGTGCATCCACCGCACGGTGTTCTTCCTTGGCCTCGTGGTACATCTTTGCTTCTTCCTTGCCGCCAGCTTCCTTGTAGGCGGGATAGAGAATCTGCTCTTCCAGCTGGGTATGGATGGTCACTTCCATTTCCAGCTTGCTCAGCAGCTCGGTGCGTGTCTTCACGGCACGCTCGGTGGAATCGGTCAGGCGCGTCAGCAGGTCCTTCACGCGCTCATGATCCTCAATCAACAGGTCGATGGCGTTCATGTGGCTATCCTCTTCGGCTTCACGGCAAACGAACCGGGCTCTGCGGCCCGGTGTCGAAAAATATGGCTGCGGTCATCCCGCAGCCGAGCGGCTCAGGCGTACTCGTAGGTCGGCAGTGCGGTACGGCTCTGGCTCTGCAGATGTGCGATGGAAGGCGACATCCCCGCCTCCAGCGCGAGGTCCCGGCGTACCGAGCTGACGACCCATTCCAGTTGCATCCGGGTCTGGGTCTGGCCCTTGGAAAGCGCTCGCTTGACC
The DNA here is from genome assembly GCF_003935375.1 of Stutzerimonas xanthomarina. Classification (GTDB taxonomy): domain Bacteria; phylum Pseudomonadota; class Gammaproteobacteria; order Pseudomonadales; family Pseudomonadaceae; genus Stutzerimonas; species Stutzerimonas xanthomarina_A. The sequence continues at coordinate 39,279 of NZ_RHQM01000008.1, read as the reverse complement.
AGTACACGGTCGTCGTTACGCAGGGTCAGCAGCAGCCCGCCATCCGGGCGGGGCTCGGTGAGCACTTCGAACTCAGGGAATGCGGCAGTGAGGAATTGTTGTGCAGCGGTCATTGTTCTGTACTCCAATAAGTTCCAGCGAACCTAACGGAGCAGCGTTCGTGCCAATCTGATCAATGATTTTTTATCTAACAAAAACAATAACTTATGAAATTATGCCCAGGCATTAAGCCGTGCAAAACGCAATACGAAGCGTGATGCAGGTTGCATTCTGCGGTCTGCATTGGCTGTTCAGCCCTTACGCCAGACACTCGCTAGCCAAGGTTGTTCCTCCCGTGGCAGCCCGGCGGGGCGGTAGTAGTGCTCCAGTTCGACGAAACCGGCGGCCAGCACGCGTTCGCGCCAGGTCGGCCAGGCATACCAGACGCCGTAGCGATCGCCACTCCAGCCCTCCTGGTCCTGACCGCGCGGGTTGGAGCAGAACAACACCCCACCCGGCTTCAAGCTATCGCTCAGCTGCAAAAGAACCCTGGGCAACTCGGTGCTAGGCACGTGAAACAGCACCGCATTGGCGAAGATGCCATCGAACGATTGGGCCGGAAGCTCCAGTTGCAGCAGATCCTGATGCCAGACTTCACAGCCACTGTCGGCGCGAGCCATCTCGACGAACGCCTCTGTTCCATCGAGACCTATCGCCACATGCCCGCGGGTTCTCAGGGTCTTCAGATCACGACCTGGACCACAGCCGAGGTCGAGGATGCGCAGCGGCGGTTCTGCCTGAATGTGACGCAGAAGGGCATCGATGTTCTGGCTGACGTCGTGGTCGAGCGTACCCTCGCGGAAAGCCTCTGCATTGAGGCGGTAGTAATCGAGCGTGCGCTGCGCGGCGGCCTCGGTATCGTTCATGGGCGACTCCAGCAAGAGAATGGCGCAACCCTAGCGCGGCCTCGAGCCTAGGGCCAGTGCTGCGACCGACCTGTACTGCTGGTCAGGCGCCCCCGGCTAGGCGCCCCCGGCTAAGGTAGGCATTGAGCGTTGCGCCTGGAACGGCGAGGATGCCTCTCACAACGTGCGCCAGCGCACAGTAGCCGGCGGAAAGCGACGACCGTCCGGCTGCAGGACTGAAACTTGCAGCGCGTAACCTGTCGAAATCCTGTCCGGCTCTACAACGGCTGGAATGCAGCGAAACGCAACATCGAGACCACCATGAACCAGGCACTGCCGAAAATCGTTCTGCTCGTCGAAGACGAGCCGCATATCCTCAGCCTGCTCTCGGACTATCTGGCCAGCGAGGGCTACCAGGTACTGGAAGCGGACAGCGCGCCCAAGGCATTCGAAATCCTGGCGACCAAACCGCAGCTGGATCTGTTGGTAACCGACTTCCGCCTGCCCGGCAATGTATCCGGAGTGATGATCGCCGAGCCGGCACTCAAGCTGCGGCCCGACCTCAAGGTGATCTTCATCAGCGGCTATCCGATTGAAATCTATGAATCGGGCAGCCCCATTGCGCGCTCGGCGCCGGTGCTGGCCAAGCCCTTCGCCCTGGACACGCTGCACAGCCAGATTCAGGCATTGCTCGCCAGCTGACCGACACTGCGCCGAAACGAAAAAGCCCGCATAGCGCGGGCTTTTTCACGTCTGGACGGATCAGTTGATCTTCGGGTCCAGTTCGCCGCTGGCGTAGCGCTGGAACATGCCTTCCAGGGAGATCGGCTTGATCTTGCTGGCGTTGCCGGCGGTACCGAAGGCCTCGTAGCGGGCGATACAGATGTCGCGCATGGCCGAGACGGTCTTGGCGAAGTACTTGCGCGGGTCGAACTCGCTGGGGTTCTTCGCCATGAACTCGCGAATCGCGCCGGTGGAGGCCAGACGCAGGTCGGTGTCGATGTTGACCTTGCGCACGCCGTACTTGATGCCCTCGACGATTTCTTCGACCGGCACGCCGTAGGTTTCGCCGATTTCACCACCGTACTGGTTGATGATCTGCAGCCACTCCTGCGGCACCGACGAGGAGCCATGCATCACCAGATGAGTGTCCGGAATGCGCGCATGGATTTCCTTGATGCGCTGGATCGAAAGGGTGTCGCCGGTCGGCGGCTTGGTGAACTTGTAGGCGCCGTGGCTGGTGCCTATGGCGATCGCCAGGGCATCGACCTTGGTCTTGGCGACGAAGTCGGCGGCTTCTTCCGGATCGGTCAGCAGCTGGCTGTGGTCCAGTACGCCCTCGGCACCGACGCCGTCTTCCTCGCCGGCCATACCGGTTTCCAGGCTGCCCAGGCAGCCCAGCTCACCTTCCACGGAAACACCGCAGGCGTGAGCGAAGGCCACGGTCTGCTGGGTCACGCGCACGTTGTAGTCGTAGTCGGCGGGGGTCTTGCCGTCTGCCTGCAGCGAACCGTCCATCATCACCGAGGAGAAGCCGAGCTGGATCGAACGCTGGCAGACATCCGGGCTGGTGCCGTGGTCCTGGTGCATGCACACCGGGATGTGCGGGAATTCTTCGATCGCCGCCAGGATCAGATGACGCAGGAACGGCGCACCGGCGTATTTGCGGGCACCGGCGGAAGCCTGGACGATCACCGGGGAGTCGGTCTTGTCAGCCGCTTCCATGATGGCGCGCATCTGCTCGAGGTTGTTGACGTTGAAGGCCGGCACGCCGTAGCCGAACTCGGCGGCGTGGTCGAGCATCTGGCGCATGCTGATGAGTGCCATGTTTTCCTTTCTCCCGGTCTGGGTCGTTTGATCGTGTAGAGCCTGCCGCAGTGGCCGACGCTGTTCAAGCGCCGCACGCTGGGCGCGGCATTGTAGTGGCGGGGGCGGCAAATGCCAGCGTCCCGCCAGCTTTCAGTCGAAAACCCCGCATCGGCGAGGCCTGTATGAATCATTAGCCGCTAAATGCTGATGAGCGACGCACTGCAGCCATGGGCCAGCACCTTGTCATCGGCGACGCGGTACACCAGCGCCTCGTTACCCTTGTCGTGGAAAGCGAGTACGCCATCGCTATAGAAACTGCCGCGGGTGGCTGGTTCCTTTCGCAGGGTATGAATACGTTCGTCATTGCCCAGTTTCAGGTCGATCGCCGAGTGCTGATCGTCAGCGTATCGCCAGGCGATGTTCTGTTGACTCTGGCATTTCCAGCGCACGAATGGCGCATCCGGGCCGGATTGCCAGTGGCCACAACCGCCGAGCAGCAACGCTGCGATCAGCATGGACAGGCCTTTGTTCATTCCTTCTCCTTGGCAAACGGTGATCACGGGCAATCCTGCAGGCCGTCTTGCGTGGTGATGGTCGGGTCGCCCGTGGCCTGCATTTCGACGCGCTGGTCATGCTCGGCAGTCGGGCTGAGGACAGGCGGTGGGTCGAGTACCTGGCAAGCGCTATCCGGTGAATTCCCGGCGCAACCGGCCAACCCCAGGCAGCAAACAGCAACAACGGCATATCGCATGGTGCATCCCCTTTCCTTGTTCCAGATAGAACAAAGACCACGGCAAGCCGCCGGGGTTGCCCCATGCGCTGCCGGCCCAGCATCTCCTGGGCCGGCAGGCGAACGGCACAAGGCGTTCACCTCGCGCGCGAAGTTTCAGTCGGCGCGCTGTTCCAGCACTTCGACCGCCGGCAGCACCTTACCCTCGACGAACTCGAGGAAGGCGCCACCACCGGTGGAGATGTAGGAGATCTGCTCGGCCACGCCGTACTTGTCGATGGCTGCCAGGGTGTCGCCGCCTCCGGCGATGGAGAACGCCGGGCTCTGGGCGATGGCCTGAGCCAGCACCTTAGTGCCGTTGCCGAACTGGTCGAATTCGAACACGCCGACCGGACCGTTCCAGAGGATGGTCTGCGAAGCCTTGAGCATTTCGCCAAACATGGCGGCGGTCTTCGGTCCGATATCCAGGATCATGTCGTCGTCGGCGACGTCGGCGACAGCCTTGACCGTGGCCTCGGCACTCTCGGCGAACTCCTTGGCGACCACCACGTCCACCGGTAGCGGCACGGCAACCTTGGCCGCGATGGCCTTGGCGGTGTCGAGCAGATCCGCTTCATGCAGCGACTTGCCAACGTTGTAACCCGCCGCGGCGAGGAAGGTGTTGGCGATGCCGCCACCGACGATCAGCTGGTCGCAGATGTCGGCCAGCGAGGTCAGCACGTCGAGCTTGGTCGACACCTTGGAACCGGCGACGATGGCGACCATTGGCTTGGCCGGGGTTTTCAACGCTTTACCCAGGGCATCCAGCTCTGCCGCCAGCAGCGGGCCGGCGCAGGCCACCTTGGCAAACTTGGCCACGCCATGGGTCGAGCCCTGAGCGCGGTGCGCGGTGCCGAAGGCGTCCATGACGAAAACGTCGCACAGCGCGGCGTACTTCTGCGCCAGCTCGTCGGCGTTCTTCTTCTCGCCCTTGTTGAAACGCACGTTCTCCAGGAGCACCAGCTGACCGGGCTGGACCTCGACGCCCTCGAGATAGTCCTTGATCAGCGGCACTTCGCGGCCGAGGGCCTTGGTCAGGTAGTCGGCGACCGGCTTGAGGCTGTCCTCCTCGCTGTAGACGCCCTCTTCCGGTCGCCCCAGGTGCGAGCAGACCAGCACTGCCGCGCCCTTCTCCAGCGCCAGCTTGATGGTCGGCAACGAGGCCAGGATGCGTGCATCGCTCTTCACCGCGCCATCCTTCACCGGCACGTTGAGGTCCTCGCGGATCAGCACGCGCTTACCCTGGAGGTCGAGATCGGTCATCTTCAAAACGGTCATGTTGGTCTTCCTTAAGTTCGAGAAGCAGCGATGTTCCAGGCGCGGGGGCTAGGTACGATTGGCCACGCGCAGATAGTGGTCGGTGACGTCGAGCATGCGGTTGGCGAACCCCCATTCGTTGTCGAACCAGGCCAGCAGGTTCACCAGGCGCGGGCCGGACGCGCGCGTCAGGCTGCCGTCGACGATCGCCGAATGCGGATCGTGATTGAAATCGCAGCTGGCGTGGGGCAGCTCGGTATACGCCAGCAAGCCCTGCAAGGGCCCGCCTTCGGCGGCCTCGCGCAGCACCCGGTTGATCGTTCGCGCATCGGTGTCGCAGGCGGTTTGCAGCGTGATGTCCAGACAGGACACGTTCACCGTGGGCACCCGCACCGCTTTGGCCTGAATCCGCCCCGAGAGTTCCGGCAGCAGGCGTTCGATACCCCGCGCCAGGCCGGTGGAAACCGGAATTACCGACTGGAAGGCCGAACGGGTGCGGCGCAAGTCTTCATGATGGTAGGCGTCGATCACCGGCTGATCGTTCATCGCCGAGTGAATCGTGGTGATCGAGGCGTACTCGATGCCCACCGCGTCGTTGAGCAGCTTGAGCAATGGCACGCCGCAGTTGGTGGTGCAGGAAGCGTTGGACACCAGCCGCTCGGAACCCGTCAGCTGCTGCTGGTTGATGCCCATGACCACCGTGGCATCGACATCCGCCGCGCTGGCCATCGGCTGCGAGAACAGCACCCGCGGCACACCCGCGGCAAGAAAGCGCTCGCCATCGGTGCGACTGGTGTAGGCGCCCGAGCACTCCAGCACCAGATCGACATCCAGCGCCCGCCAGTCGATGGCCTCGGGCGTCGACTCGCGCAGCACCTTCACGCAATGTCCATTCAGATGCAGGCAATCGCCGTCCACGCTCACTTCGCCGGGAAAGCGGCCGTGGGTGGAGTCGAAACGAGTGAGGTATTCCAGGCTGGCCATGTCGGCCAGATCGTTGAGGGCAACGAACTGAAAATCGAAGGCGGCGCCGCGCTCATAGAATGCACGCAGCACGCAACGGCCGATGCGGCCGTAGCCGTTGAGGGCGACGCGATAGGGACGGGCGTTGGCCATGGGTTCTTCGTCGGTCCTGCAGGTGGAAAACCGATGTTCTCCACCCTACGCGGATGGGGCTCGATGGGTGGATGGCCGCAGCCATCCACCCCATCTTTGCGGTCAGTCCTCCAGCAGCTCTTCGGCGACGGCGAGGATGTTGTCGACGGTGAAGCCGAATTCCTCGAACAGCTGGTTGGCCGGAGCCGATTCCCCGTAGGTGGTCATGCCGATGATGCGACCGTCAAGGCCGACGTACTTGTACCAGTAGTCCGCGTGCGCCGCCTCGACGGCGATACGTGCACCGACTTCCACCGGCAGCACCTGCTGCTTGTAGGCGGCGTCCTGGGCATCGAACACGCTGGTGCAAGGCATCGAGACGACACGCACCTTGCGGCCCTGCTCGGTCAGCTTGTCGGCGGCCTGCACCGCCAGGCTGACTTCCGAACCGGTGGCGATGAGGATCAGCTCCGGCTCGCCGGCGCAGTTCTTCAGGATGTACCCGCCGCGGGCGATAGCCGCCTCGGTCTCGTTGTCGCGCACGTGGAACGGCAGGTTCTGACGCGAGAAGATCAGCGCGCTCGGGCCGTCCTTGCGTTCGACCGCATGCTTCCAGGCCACCGCGGATTCGACGGTATCGGCCGGGCGCCAGGTGTCCAGGTTCGGCGTGGTGCGCAGGCTGGTCAGCTGCTCGATCGGCTGGTGAGTCGGGCCATCTTCGCCAAGACCGATGGAGTCGTGGGTGAAGACGTAGAGCACGCGCTGCTTCATCAGGGCGGACATGCGCACGGCATTGCGGGCGTATTCCATGAACATCAGGAAGGTTGCGCCGTACGGAATCAGGCCGCCGTGCAGGGCGATGCCGTTCATGATCGCGGCCATGCCGAACTCGCGCACGCCGTAATACATGTAGTTGCCCGAGGCGTCCTCAGCGACTACCGGCTTGCAGCCCTTCCACAGGGTCAGGTTGGAGCCGGCGAGGTCCGCCGAGCCGCCGAGCAGCTCCGGCAGCAGCGGGCCGAAGGCATTCAGACAGTTCTGACTGGCCTTGCGGCTGGCGATGGTTTCGCCCTTGGTGGCGACTTCACGGATGAACTCGCTGGCCTTTTCGGCGAAGTCAGCCGGCAGTTCACCAGCCATGCGCCGCTTGAACTCGGACGCCAGCGCCGGGAATTCGGTTTCATAGGCGGCGAAGCGCTTGTTCCACTCGTTTTCCGCGTCGGCGCCCTTCTGCTTGGCGTCCCACTCGGCGTAGATCTCGGCCGGGATTTCGAACGGGCCGTGTTTCCAGCCCAGCGCCTCGCGGGTCAGCGCGATTTCGGCATCACCCAGCGCAGCGCCGTGGGATTCTTCCTTGCCCTGCTTGTTCGGCGAGCCGAAGCCGATGATGGTCTTGCAGCAGATCAGCGTCGGACGGTCGCTCTTGCGCGCGGTCTCGATGGCCATCTGGATCTCGTCGGCGTCATGGCCGTCGACATTGCGGATCACCTGCCAGCCATAGGCTTCGAAGCGACGCGGGGTGTCATCGGTGAACCAGCCGTGCACTTCGCCGTCGATGGAGATGCCGTTGTCGTCGTAGAAGGCGATCAGCTTGTTCAGGCCAAGGGTCCCGGCCAGCGAGCAGACTTCGTGGCTGATGCCTTCCATCATGCAGCCGTCACCGAGGAACACGTAGGTGTTGTGGTCGACGATGTTGTGGCCGGGACGGTTGAACTGCCCCGCCATGACCTTCTCCGCCACGGCGAAACCGACAGCGTTGGCAAGGCCCTGACCGAGCGGACCGGTGGTGGTCTCGACGCCGGCGGTGTAGCCGAACTCCGGGTGGCCCGGGGTCTTGCTGTGCAGCTGGCGGAAGTTCTTCAGGTCATCGATGGTCAGGTCGTAACCGGTAAGGTGCAGCAGCGAGTAGATCAGCATCGAGCCGTGGCCGTTGGACAGCACGAAGCGGTCGCGGTCGGCCCACTGCGGGTTGGTCGGGCTGTGCTTCAGATGATCACGCCAGAGCACTTCGGCGATGTCCGCCATGCCCATTGGGGCACCCGGGTGGCCGCTGTTGGCTTTCTGCACAGCATCCATGCTGAGGGCGCGGATGGCATTGGCTCGCTCACGACGGCTGGGCATCGCTGAATCTCCTGCGGGGTGTACGTAGAAAAAGGCGGCCATTTTCCCCTACCGAGGGTAGGTGGGGCAATGACTGAATGGCCGGCCCGCGCCGTCAATCCAACAGCTCGACGCCCTGACTGGTCACGTCCGGCAGGTGTTCGAGCAGGTAATCGCGCATGCGCATCAGGGTCGCCGACTCATCGCCGCCGCCAGGCCAGACCAGGTAATAGCTGTCACCGGACTTCACTGCCTGATGGAACGGCAGCACCAGGCTGCCGCGCTGCAGCTCGGCGCCGACCAGCGCCAGGTCGCCGATCGAGACACCATGCCCCTGCGCCGCGGCGGAGATGCCCAGCTCGAGGGTGTCGAACAGCTTGCCCTGCTGCCAGGCGATCTGATCCGCGCGCCCGGTACGCTGCAGCCAGCGCCGCCAGTCACGGCAATCCCGCGAGGGATGGATCAGCTCCGCCTCGCCCAGCCGCTGCGTGGTCCAGGCCGTGTTGCCAAGCAGTTCGGGGGCACAGACCGGCACCAGCCACTCATCGAACAGCTTCACCCGTCGCCAATCAGCGGGGAAACCGCCGTTGCCAAGCAGAATTGCACAGTCGAACGGCTCGCTACTGAAATCCACTGCGTCCAGATCCATCCAGGCACTGGTCAACTGCACGCGGTTCTGCGGATTGGCCATATGAAAGCCCTCCAGCGTGCCCAGCAACCAGCGCATGGTCAGGGTCGACGGCGCCTTCAGGCGCAACGCACCACGCTGGCGGGTCACCGCAACGCAGGCGTTTTCGATGGTGCGAAAACCGATCTTCAACTCCTGCGCCAGCAGTCGCCCGGCATCGGTCAGCGTCAGACGCGAGCCGTGCCGCTCGAACAGCTGGCAGCAGAGATGCTCTTCCAGCGTCTTCACGTGCCGGCTGACCGCACTCTGGGTGATGAACAGGCTCTGCGCGGCCTGGGTGAACGAGCCGAAACGCGCCGCCACCTCGAAGGCGCGCAAGGCATAGAGCGGCGGCATGCGCGGTGCTGCGACAACCGAATCCGGCATGACTAAAACTCATCCTTAGGGGTCATTTTTTCCATTTTCCAATCTTTTCCAGCGTCCCAATACTGCGCCAGCAATGGGTTCCGGGCCAGCTTCGGTATTCACTTAACCCGCACGCGCACCAATAAAAACTCAGGAAAGGATGCCATGCAGAACAAATACTACGAGACGCTCCTGGCCAATGCGGTAGAGAAGAGCGCACTGCAGCATGAGCAGATCGGCCAGATCATCAATTTCAGGCTGTTCGGTAACAAGAAAGGCTTCATGACCCTCGAAAGCCTGCCCATCGGCGACATCCCGCCAACACCGCTGAGCCGCGACCTGCTTTGCAAACCCGACGACAGCAGCGAGCGCCTTCTGCTGCAGGCCAACGCCCTGCTCGGCGAACCGATCGGCTATCTGCAGGAGTCCGAGGGCTGCATCGTCAACAACTTCTTCCCGCAGCAGGCACATTCCCGCGGTGCAACGTCGGACAGTTTCGATACCGAACTGGACCTGCACACGGAAAACGCCTTCCACGCCGTACTGCCCGACTATCTGGTGCTGCTCTGCCTGCGCCAGGACCCCGACGCGGAGGCGGTCACCTATATCGCCTCGATCGAGCGCATCCTCGAGCGACTGACCTTCGAAGAGCAGGCGTTCTTCCTCACCGAGCCGTACAACTTCCTGTCCGATTACGGCCCCACCGAAAAGAACCAGCGCATCGACATCAATCGCCACCAGACCATCCTCTACGGCGACCCGGATGCACCTTTCTTCCGTTTCGACCCGCACTTCATGCTGGCCTTCAGCAGCCGCGCCCAACAACTGATGGACAAGCTGCGCGCCATCGCCTGGGAGGTGGTCGAGCCGGTGCGGCTGAATCGTGGCGACATGCTGATCATCGACAATCGCCGCACCGCTCACGCCCGCAGCCCCTTCAGTGCACGCTTCGACGGCAGCGATCGCTGGATCCAGCGCGCCTTCGCCATCACCAATCCGAACTTCTATGCCGAACGCCTGGGCAAACGCAGCCGGGTGTTCGGCCTGGTGACCGAACTATGAACGCTACCTATCTCGCCTTCGCCGCTGCGGTCGCCCTGCTGATCGCCTCTCCCGGACCGGTGGTTGCACTGGTGGTATCCGACGCGCGCCGGCGCTGGCCACTATGGACGATTCTCGGCGGTGCGCTGTCTGCGCAGATCCTGATGATCGCCGCACTGGTGATGATCTACCTGGCGCTGGACCTCGACCCGCTGGTGCTCGAAGCCGGGCAGATCCTCGGCGGCCTGTACTTGATCTGGCTGGGCTGCGACAGCCTGTGCGGCGGACGCAGCGAGGCCGCCATGCCCAAACGCAGCGAGGCGCACTATTTTTGGCGGGCCATGGCGGTGGGCCTGTCCAACCCCAAGGACATCCTGTTCTTTCTCGCCTTCCTCCCCGGCTTCATCCTGCCCGCGCAGCCGTTCGCGCCACAGGCGACGGTGCTCATCGTGATCTGGGCGGTGATCGATCTGAGCATCCTGCTCGCCTACAGCCTGCTCTCGCGCCGTCTGGCCGGCGAAGGACTGATTCAGCGCCTGCTGGATATCCTGCCGAACTACTTCCTCATCGGCCTTGGCCTGGTGTCGTGCACCCTGGGGTTGTCCCGCCTGCTGCAGTAACCCTGCGCCCCAGAAGGGCAATATCAAAACTTTTTGATATTGCCCTTGCTGTACGAAAAGTGACCGACTAGACTGCGCGGCTTATGAGCCTGCGCATGCCCCAGATCCGTTTCGACGCCAGTGATTCGCTCGCCGCCCTGTGCAAGGCCGGCGGCGATGCATTGCGTTTGAACGTACTGCGGGCGCTGGCCAGTGACTCGTTCGGCGTGCTCGAGCTGGCGCAGATCTTCGCCATCGGTCAGTCCGGCATGAGCCACCACCTCAAGGTACTTACCCAGGCTGGGTTGCTGGCAACCCGCCGCGAAGGCAACGCGGTGTTCTACCGGCGCAGTCTGCCGCTGGTCGACAGCCCCGGCGGCAAGCTGCACGCGGCGCTGCTCGAGGAAGCCGATCGGCTGGAGCTGCCGCGCGAGATCGAGGCCCGTATCGCCGCCGTGCATGCCCAGCGCAGCGCCGCCAGCGAGGATTTCTTCGCGCGCATGGCCGACAGCTTTCAGGCCCGTCAGGACCTTATCGCCGGCCTGCCACAGTACCGCGACAGCGTGGTGGCCCTGCTCGATGCGCTGAACTTCAATGCCAGCGCCACGGCGCTGGAAGTCGGTCCCGGGGATGGCAGTTTCCTGCCGGAGTTGGCGCGGCGCTTCGCACGCGTAGTGGCGCTGGACAACAGCCCCGCCATGCTCGATCTGGCGCGTGCGCGCTGTCAGGAAGCGGGGCTGACAAATGTCGAGCTGAAGCTCGCCGACGCACTGCACGACGACTGCCCGCCGGCAGACTGCGTGGTGCTGAACATGGTGCTGCATCACTTGGCGGCGCCCGGCGAGGCGATCAAACAACTGGCACGGCTGGTGAACGCGGGCGGCAGCCTGCTGGTCACGGAGCTGTGCAGCCACAACCAGAGTTGGGCCAGGGAGGCCTGCGGCGATCTCTGGCTGGGCTTCGAACAGGACGATCTGGCCCGTTGGGCCGATGCCGCGGGGCTCACGCCCGGCGAGAGCCTCTACATTGGCTTGAAGAACGGTTTTCAGATCCAGGCCCGGTACTTTTCCCGGTCCGTCCCTGACGACCGACTCACCCACCGGTAATAGGAAACCGATAGATGAGCGAATACTCGATTTTTACCTCCGAGTCCGTGTCCGAAGGGCATCCGGACAAGATCGCCGACCAGATCTCCGATGCGGTGCTCGACGCCATCATCGCCGAGGACAAGCATGCCCGCGTGGCCTGCGAAACCATGGTCAAGACCGGTGTGGCGATCGTTGCCGGTGAAGTCACCACTTCGGCGTGGGTCGATCTGGAGCAACTGGTGCGCGACGTCATCGTCGACATCGGCTACAACAGCTCGGAAGTCGGTTTCGACGGTGCCACCTGCGGCATCATCAACATCATCGGCAAGCAGTCGGTGGACATCGCCCAGGGCGTCGACCGCACCAAGCCGGAAGACCAGGGTGCCGGTGATCAGGGCCTGATGTTCGGCTACGCCAGCAACGAGACCGACGTGCTGATGCCGGCGCCGATCCGCTTCTCCCACGCCCTGGTCGAACGCCAGGCCGAAGCACGCAAGAACGGCCTGCTGCCATGGCTGCGCCCGGACGCCAAGAGCCAGGTCACCTGCCGCTACGAGAACGGCAAAGTCGCCGGTATCGACGCCATCGTGCTGTCCACCCAGCACAACCCCGAGGTCAAGCAGAGCGACCTGCGCGAAGCGGTGATGGAGCTGATCATCAAGCACAGCCTGCCCACGGAGCTGCTGCACAAGGACACCCAGTACCACATCAACCCGACCGGCCAGTTCGTCATCGGCGGCCCGGTGGGCGACTGCGGCCTGACCGGACGCAAGATCATCGTCGACACCTACGGCGGCATGGCCCGCCATGGCGGCGGTGCCTTCTCCGGCAAGGACCCGTCCAAGGTAGATCGCTCGGCCGCCTACGCCGGCCGCTACGTGGCGAAGAACATCGTCGCCGCCGGCCTCGCCGATCGTTGCGAGATTCAGGTGTCCTACGCCATCGGCGTAGCGCAGCCGACCTCCATCTCGCTGAACACCTTCGGCACCGGCAAGCTCAGCGACGACAAGATCATCGCTTTGGTCCGTGAGCATTTCGATCTGCGCCCTTACGCGATCACCCGCATGCTCGACCTGCTGCACCCGATGTACCGCGCCACCGCGGCCTACGGCCACTTCGGCCGCAATCCCTACGAGATGACGGTGGGGGCCGACACCTTCACCGCCTTCACTTGGGAAAAGACCGACAAGGCCGACGCTTTGCGCGCCGCTGCCGGGTTGTAAGCGCGACCGCACCGACAAGAAGCCCCGCCGGCGCAAGCCGCGCGGGGCTTCTTGCTTTCAAGAGGGGGGTAGAGTCGCAACAGACACCCTCCGCTGCCAGCGGTGCATCACGAAACCTCCATTCCAGAGCCTTTCCGTTATGCAGGCCAACAGCTATCATCAGCGCCCTTTTCGAACGGACTCGATCGATCACCTGTTGTGATCGGCCTTACAAGGAGCGTATCCATGCGTATTTCCCTCATTCTCGGCTGTGCCGCCGTCATCCTCGCCAGCACCTCGCTGCAGGCCGCCACCACTGACGCGCAAGCCAAATGCCAAGCGCAGCTGGCCGCCCAGCAGGGCAATCTGGAAACCGGCAAGCTGCTCGGCCAGATGCTAGGCAACGAAAAACTCAGCAATGCACTGAATCAGGTCGAAGACGGCTGCGCTCAGTTGGACGCCGACGGCCTGGCAGCCAACGCAGCTGGCGACGACGCTGGAGCAGTGAATGAGAAGGTTCAGGCTGTCACCCAAGCCAAGGATGTGGTTCTCGGTCTGGGCAAGATGTTCGGCAAGTAAGCCCTCCCGACGCGCTAATGAAAACGCCCGCATCTGCGGGCGTTTTCGTTTACGGGCTAGTTCTTCAACCGATAGCCGGTCTTGAATATCCACCACACCGCCAGCAGACAGGCGCCGAGGAAACCAAGAATCATCGCCAGACTGACACCGACGCTGATATCCGAGACGCCGTAAAAGCTCCAGCGGAAGCCGCTGATCAGGTACACCACCGGGTTGAACAGGGTGACCTTCTGCCACAGCGGCGGCAGCATTTCGATGGAATAGAAACTGCCGCCAAGAAAGGCCAGCGGCGTGACGATCAGCGCCGGAACGATCTGCAGTTTCTCCCAGCCATCGGCCCAGATGCCGATGATAAAGCCGAACAGGCAGAAGGTGACCGCCGTCAGCACCAGGAACAGCGCCATCATCAGTGGGTGCTGGATTTCGTAATCGACGAACAGCCGTGCAGTGACAAGGATGATCACGCCGAGCACCAGCGACTTGGTCGCCGCCGCACCGACATAGCCGATGACGATCTCGACATAGGACACCGGCGCCGACAGCACCTCGTAGATAGTCCCGGAATAGCGCGGCATGTAAATGCCGAACGAGGCGTTGGAGATGCTCTCGGTGAGCAGCGCCATCATGATCAGGCCGGGGATGATGAACGCGCCGTAGGGGATGCCGTGCATCGCCTCCATTCGCGCGCCGATGGCCGAGCCGAAGACCACGAAGTACAGCGAGGTGGAGATCACCGGGGTGGCAATGCTCTGCAGCAGGGTGCGCCAGGTGCGCGCCAGTTCGAACAGGTAGATCGCGCGGATCGCGTAGAAATTCATGCGGGCTTTTCCTCAGCGACCGTGAACCAGATTGACGAAGATTTCTTCCAGCGAGCTCTGGCTCGACTGCAGATCCTTGAAGTCGATGCCGTGGGCCGCCAGGCGCCGGAGCAGCTCGGCGATGCCGGTATCCTCATGCTGGGCGTCGAAGGTGAACACCAGCTGGTTGCCGGCATCGGTGAGCTCCAGGGGATAGCTGGCCAGTTCCGCGGGAATTTCGGCCAGCGGTCGCTGCAGGTGCAGGGTCAGCTGCTTCTTGCCAAGCTTGTGCATCAGCACGTCCTTGTCCTCGACCAGAATGATCTCGCCGCGGCTGATCACCCCGATGCGGTCGGCCATTTCCTCGGCTTCTTCGATGTAGTGGGTAGTGAGGATGATGGTCACGCCACGCTCGCGCAGGCCGCGGACCATTTCCCACATGTCACGACGCAGCTCGACGTCGACGCCGGCGGTGGGCTCGTCGAGGAACAGGATCGACGGCTCGTGGGACAGCGCCTTGGCGATCATCACGCGGCGCTTCATGCCGCCGGAAAGCTCGAGGATGCGGGCATTGCGCTTGTCCCACAGCGACAAATCGCGCAACAGTTTCTCCAGGAACGAATCGTCCGGCGCCTTGCCAAACAGGCCGCGCGAAAAACGCACCGTCGCCCAGACGCTTTCGAAGCCCTCGTTGAACAGCTCCTGCGGCACCAGGCCGATCTTCGATCGGGCGGCGCGGTAGTCCTGAACGATGTCGTGGCCGTCGACCAGCACTCGCCCGCTGCCGGGGTTGACGATGCCGCAAATGATGCTGATCAACGTGGTCTTGCCGGCGCCGTTGGGTCCGAGCAGAGCGAATATCTCGCCCTTGTGGATCTCGAGGTCGATGCGCTTGAGCGCCGGGTGGCCGGAAGCGTAGGTCTTGGTGAGCTGCTCAATGGCGATCACTGGTTGCACGGGCTCGTCTCTTCGAGGAATCAGGGGCGGAATTGTAGAGAAAAACGTAACGCAGGGCGCCCGCCGTCTCCCAGTCACGATTCGTAGTGACCGTGATCATGGCGGCGTCGCGGCACTGCATACATGCTTGGAAGCGCTGGCACACGGGTCGCCAGCAAGGAGGCTTTCCCGAAATGAGACAGATAAAACTCACCTACGTCGCGCTGTTCGTCGGACTGACGCTGCTCTGGTTGCTGGTGGACGACTTCATCATGGCTCGCTACCAGTTCTGGCCGCTGCGCAAGGTACTGGTGCACTACAGCGGCGTGCTCGGCATCGTCGCGATGAGCGTGGCGATGGTGCTGGCGGTGCGGCCGCGGCGCTTCGAACGCTTCTTCGACGGTCTGGACAAGACCTATCGACTGCATAAATGGCTGGGCATCAGCGCCCTGGTGATCGCCATCTTCCACTGGGGCTGGGGGCAGATACCGAAATGGCTGGTCGGCTTCGGCTGGCTGGAAAAGCCGGCGCGACGTGCCGGTGAGGGCCAGATGCATGAGGGCATCTTTGCTCTGCTGCAGCGCTTTCGCGGCCTCGCCGAGACGATCGGCGAATGGGCCTTCTACGCGGCGGCGACTCTGATCGTACTGGCGCTGGTCAAAAGCTTCCCCTACCGCTGGTTCTTCAAGACGCACCGCTGGCTGGCGCTGGTCTATCTGGCTCTGGTGGCGCACTCGGTGGTGCTGACCCCGCCCGACTACTGGACCTCGCCGCTGGGCCTGGTCCTCGCCGTGCTGATGGCTTCGGGTTCCGTCGCGGCCTGCATTTCGCTGTTGCGCCGCATCGGGCGCAAGCATCAGGTGGTCGGTCGCATAGAAAGCTTGACCCATCACCGCGAAAACCGCGTGCTGCGCGTCGATATCAAGCTCGACGGTCCCTGGCCGGGGCACAAGGCCGGGCAGTTCGCCTTCGTCACCTTCGACGACAAGGAAGGGCCGCACCCCTTCAGCCTGTCCTCAGCCTGGTGCAAAGACGGCAAGCTGGCCTTCTCCATCAAGGGCCTTGGTGACTACACCCGCACCCTGCCGGACACCCTGAAGGTGGGCGATGCGGTGAAGGTCGAAGGGCCTTATGGCTGCTTCGACTTCCATAGCCGCAAGCCGCGGCAGATCTGGGTGGCCGGCGGCATCGGCATTGCGCCCTTCATCGGCCGGCTGCAGGCGCTCGCCGCGAGCGGCAAGGGCGACAACGTCGATCTGTTCTACTGCACCAGCGCGCCGGACCAGAGTTTCATCGAGCGTATCCGCGAACTGGCCGCACGCGCCCGGGTGCGCCTGCACGTGCTGGTAGCCAGCGAGGGCGGGCGCCTGACGCCCGAGCGCCTTCGCCAGTTGGCGCCGCAATGGCAGGACAGCGACGTCTGGTTCTGCGGCCCGGCGGGCTTCGGCGAGGATCTGAACAAGGACCTGCAGCGCCACGGCCTGCCACCGAGGGATTTCCACCAGGAATTGTTCAATATGCGCTGACGCACGGTCGCGCCGCGTCGAGCCGGCGACAATGAGCTGGCCTTCAACGAGGGAGGCCAGACCAAATCATCAGAGCAAGGATGCTCGCCATGCAACGCCTGAACGCACTGTTATTGTGCCTTTTCTCGCCGCTTTGCCTCGCCGTCTGCCCGACCTGGAACGATGCGCGAGCGCAACAGGAAATCACCAGCCTCCAACGACAGCTGCAACACTGGGACGAGGCCTATCATCGCCGCGGCCTGTCGCTGGTGGATGACGAAATCTACGACCAGAGCCGGGCGCGCCTGCACGACTGGCAGCGTTGTTTCCCGAGCACCCTCGCGACTCCGAACCCATTGGCCGGGGCCGACGGCCCGGTACGGCATCCGGTAATGCAGACCGGGCTGGCCAAGCTCGCCGACGAGCAGGCGGTTGCCGCCTGGATCGAGCGCCGCGAGGACCTGTGGATTCAGCCGAAGGTGGACGGCGTGGCAACCACCCTGGTCTATCGTGGCGGCCTGCTGCAGCAGGCCATCAGCCGCGGCGATGGTCACAGCGGACAGGACTGGACAGCCCACGTCCGGCAGCTGCCGGCGGTTCCGTCCCGACTTGCAGCGCGTGGCGAGGTGATACTGCAGGGCGAACTCTACTGGCGTCTGGAACAGCATGTGCAGGCGGAGTTTGGCAGCGCTGGCGCGCGCGGCCGTGTTGCCGGCGCCATGGCCAGCAACCGGCTGGACACCGATACGGCGGCGCAGATCGGCCTTTTCGTCTGGGACTGGCCGAACGGGCCGGAGCAGATGACCCTCCGCCTGCAGCGGCTGGCCGCCATGGGGTTCAGCGACAGTCAGCGGTTCAGTCTGCCGCTACAGGGTCCCGCACAAGCGCAGCATTGGCGCGAACAGTGGTATCGGCAACCGCTGCCGTTCGCCACCGACGGCGTGGTGTTGCGGCAAGGCACGCGCCCGCCTGCCGAGCGCTGGCAGGCAGAGCCGCACTGGGCGGCGGCCTGGAAACATCCGCTGCGCAAGGGGGTGACCGAGGTCCGCGCCGTGGAGTTTCGCATCGGCCGCACCGGGCGCATCACGCCCATGCTGCAGCTGGCGCCGGTACATCTCGATGATCGCCGTATCCGTACGCTCAGCCTCGGCTCGCTGGAGCGCTGGAGCGCTGGCGCGAACTGGATGTGCGCCCCCGCGATCAGGTCGCAGTTGCGCTCGCCGGGCATAGCATCCCGCAACTGGACTCGGTGGTCTGGCGCAGCACCGAACGGGCAGAGGTCGCGGCACCGGACCCATCGCAGTATCACGCGCACAGCTGCTGGCAGCCGACGCCGGGCTGTGAGCAGCAGTTCATCGCCCGTATGGTCTGGCTGAGCGGCAAGCAGGGGCTTGGCCTTGCCGGGGTAGGCCAAGGCAGTTGGCAGGCCCTGCTGGACGCCGGACTTCTGCCCGACCTGCTCGCCTGGCTGGAGCTGGACGCGGCGACGTTGCAACAGGTCCCTGGCATCGGCAAGGCGCGCGCCAGCAAGCTGGTCGCGAGCTTCGCTCTCGCCCGGCAGAGGCCAGCGGGCCGATGGCTCAAAGCGCTCGGCATGCCGATCAATCTGCCGCTCACATTGCAGCCCGACTGGGACGTACTGGCGGCACGCAGCGTGGCGCAATGGCAGGCGGAACCGGGGGTTGGAAAGGCGCGCGCAGAACAGCTGCATACCTTCTTTCATGCACCGGAGCTGCAGCTGCTGCGTCACAGGCTGCACGCTGTCGGTGTTTCGGGGTTCTGAAGGGACTTTCCCACAATGTCGCGGTCGATAGGAGCTGGATAACAATTATGGAGGCGAGGCATGTCTTTGCGACATTGGCCGATTGTCCTGCTGATCGGCGCTACCGCCATCAGCCCGCTGGCTAGCGCGGCCCCCAGCGCCGACAGCCAGTGCCACGACCAGCGCCAGGCCTTGCGCGAACAGCTGCAGCAGGCGCGCCTGCAGGGTGACAAGCTGCGCCAGACGCGACTCGACGGCGAACTGCAGGGCCTGACCGAGCAGTGCCAGGGCGTGGTTGCCCTGCACCCGCATCAAGTCGAATACGACCACACCAATCGCCAGGTTGAGCGGCGCGAGACGCTGCTACGCGAGGCCTTGGGCACCGGTGATGCTCAGCTGATCGAGCTGCGCCGCAATCAGCTGGCCAAGTCGCGGGAAAAGCTCGAATCGCTGCGCCGTTAGTAGGCGCGGAACTCCTTGTGGCAGGCTTCACAGGCATCCTCGACCCGCTGGAACGCCGGCGCCACGCTTTGTGCAGTAACCGGGGCGGAGGTCGTCACGCTCACCAGCGCGGCCGTGGTCGCTTCCAGTTCGCGGGCCATCTCCTTGAATCGCTCCTGACGCTGCCAGACGTCGTCACGCGCGTCGCTCTGCTCTTCCTTCACATCAGGATAATGCTGCCAAGGCTGCCGCGAGAGCTCGTCCAGCTTGGCCGCGCCTGCACTGAAGCCTTCGCCGTCGAACGGGATGCGCCCGCGCAGCATGCCGCCAAGGTCTTCCTTGGTATCGAGCATCGCCTGGTAGATCGCCTTGCGCTTGCCCAATGGGGAATTCGGGTCGACCCGGTCGCAGCCCGTCAGCGCCAGGACAGCAATCAGGGACAGGCTCAGCAGACTCAGCTTCATGGTTCAACCACTCGTCGATGCAAAGCGCGGGATTATCCCCGTCCATGCGCGGTTGAACAAATCAGTCGGGTTTCGACTCCGTCAGCCAAGATTGCTCAACAGGCTATTGCGACCAGCTGCCGCCAGCGCTTTCGCAATCGATCTTGGCCTGGGCCCGATCAGTGGCGTGATAGTGATAGGTAACGATCGTCGCATCGCCCCCCACCTGGGTAGGCAAGGTACCATCCTTCGCCTGGGAGCCGGTAGCACGCTCGTTAGTCAGCGTTTCCGCTGTCATGGGTGCCGTACAGACCCCGAAGTGGCCGTCGGGGCAACTGTCGCGGATCTCGCGGCGCGAATTTCTCACGGCCTCGTTGTCCTGACAGACCCAGTCGATGGCGTCGTCCTTATCCACGCCGTGGAATTCGAAACACTGCTCGGTCACCACTGGCGCAGGAACCGCGCCGGAGGTTTCGCTGTGCACGTAGCAGGATTTGGCGGCGGCAGGCAGGCTGAAGGCGCCGACAAGCAACACGGGCGCTAAGCGAAGCATGGGGTTTATGGCGGTCTCCTGAAACGGTTTCGCCCGGCAAGGGTCACCGAACCTGTAGTTTTCGACCCGCGCTCGCTCGCTGTAGTTCGCGCGGCGCGGGGTTGGGATTGCCGCGCGGCGCAGCTATAATCGCCGGGCTTTTCCCCGGTCGACTCCGCTTCGACCGTGCCCGCCACCCGTCCGAGGGGCGCTGCAGCAGGATGAAACCTGTCAGGCTCGGATGGGGCGTTTCCAGAACGCATCAACGGCGCCCATTCGCATCTATACGAATGGAGAACTCTTCGATGAGTGCTGTCATGACGCCTGCCGGTTTCACCGACTTCAAGGTCGCCGATATTTCCCTGGCTGCCTGGGGCCGCCGCGAAATCATCATCGCCGAATCCGAAATGCCCGCGCTGATGGGCCTGCGCAAGAAATACGCCGCCGAGCAGCCGCTCAAGGGCGCGAAGATCCTCGGCTGCATTCACATGACCATCCAGACCGCCGTGCTGATCGAGACGCTGATCGCGCTCGGCGCGGAAGTGCGTTGGTCGAGCTGCAACATCTTCTCCACCCAGGACCAGGCCGCTGCCGCCATCGCCGCTGCCGGCATCCCGGTGTTCGCCTGGAAGGGCGAGACCGAAGAAGAATACGAGTGGTGCATCGAGCAAACCATCCTCAAGGACGGCCAGCCGTGGGATGCCAACATGGTGCTGGACGACGGCGGTGACCTGACCCAGATCCTGCACGACAAGTATCCGCAGGTGCTCGAGCGCGTCCACGGCGTGACCGAGGAAACCACCACCGGCGTGCATCGCCTGCTCGACATGCTCAAGGGCGGAACGCTGAAGATTCCGGCGATCAACGTCAACGACTCGGTCACCAAGAGCAAGAACGACAACAAGTACGGCTGCCGTCACAGCCTGAACGATGCCATCAAGCGCGCGACCGACCATCTGCTGTCGGGCAAGCAGGCGCTGGTCGTCGGCTACGGCGACGTCGGCAAGGGCTCGGCACAGTCGCTGCGCCAGGAAGGCATGATCGTCAAGGTCTCCGAGGTCGATCCGATCTGCGCCATGCAGGCCTGCATGGATGGCTTCGAGCTGGTCTCCCCCTACAAGGACGGCATCAACGACGGCACCGAAGCCAGCGTCGATGCGGCCCTGCTGGGCAAGATCGACCTGATCGTCACCACCACCGGTAACGTCAACGTGTGCGACGCCGGCATGCTCAAGGCCCTGAAGAAGCGCGCCGTGGTGTGCAACATCGGCCACTTCGACAACGAGATCGACACCGCCTTCATGCGCGCCAACTGGGGCTGGGAAGAGGTCAAGCCGCAGGTGCACAAGATCCACCGCACCGGCAAGACCGTCGACCCGACCAACGACGACTACCTGATCCTGCTGGCCGAAGGCCGACTGGTGAATCTGGGCAACGCCACCGGTCACCCAAGCCGGATCATGGACGGTTCCTTCGCCAACCAGGTGCTGGCGCAGATCCACCTCTACAACGAGAAGTTCGCCGATCTGCCAGTGGCCGAGAAGAGCAAGAACGTCACCGTCATGGTGCTGCCGAAGAAGCTCGACGAGGAAGTGGCGCTGGAAATGGTCAAGGGCTTCGGTGGCGTGGTCACCCAGCTGACCACCAAGCAGGCGGAATACATCGGCGTGACCGTCGAAGGTCCGTTCAAGCCGGACAGCTACCGCTACTAAGCAGCTCATGCTGCTGGCGACGAACTGTGCCCTGCATTCGTCGCCAGCAGCCTGCAGCCCAAGGAATAACCGAATGACCGCTTTGAACCGCCCATCCATCAGCTTCGAGTTCTTTCCCACCAAGACCGAAGCCGGGCACGAAAAACTGCTGAACGTGGCCCGCCAGCTGGCCGGCTACCAACCCGATTTCTTCTCCTGCACTTACGGTGCCGGTGGCTCGACCCGTGACCGCACGCTCAACACCGTGCTGCAGCTCGACGGCGAGGTAAAGGTGCCGACCGCACCGCACCTGTCCTGCGTCGGCGACAGCAAGGCCGAGCTGCGCGAACTGCTGAACCTCTACAAGGATGCCGGCATCAAGCGCATCGTCGCCCTGCGCGGCGACCTGCCCTCCGGCATGGGCATGGCCAGCGGCGAGCTGCGCTACGCCAACGAGCTGGTGGAATTCATCCGCAGCGAAACCGGCGATCACTTCCATATCGAGATTGCCGCCTACCCGGAAATGCATCCGCAGGCGCGCAACTTCGAAGACGACCTGGCTAACTTCGTGCGCAAGGCCAGGGCCGGCGCCGACAGTGCCATCACCCAGTACTTCTTCAATGCCGACTGCTACTTCTACTTCGTCGAGCGCGTGCGCAGACTCGGAGTGGAAACCCCGGTGGTGCCCGGCATCATGCCGATCACCAACTACAGCAAGCTGGCACGCTTCTCCGATGCCTGCGGTGCGGAGATTCCGCGTTGGGTGCGCAAGCAGCTCGAAAGCTATGGCGACGACATGCAGAGCATCCAGGCCTTCGGCGAGCAGGTCATCACCGAGATGTGCGAGAAACTGCTGGCCGGCGGTGCGCCCGGCCTGCACTTCTACACGCTGAACCAGGCCGAGCCGAGCCTGGCGATCTGGAACAACCTCGGGCTGTCACGCTGAGCACCAACCGGCTCCGTAGAAATACGGAGCTGGCTAATGAACCCGTGACCTGCGACACTGTCAGAGCAATGCGGCGTTAACAGGCTCTGTTATACTCCGCGCTTCCGCCAGGCTTACGCCCGGATGCCGCCATATATGACCCGCGGCAGGACCGGACGGGATCGCACGCCAGTCGCGATTCGAGCCAGGCATGATCATCCCAGGGCCTCGCCCCTAACAAGACAGGATTACTCATGTCCTTTGCTTCCCTCGGTCTCTCCGAGGCTTTGGCCGGTGCCGTCGAGGCCGCCGGTTACACCCAGCCTACTCCCGTGCAACAGCGGGCCATTCCCGCCGTGTTGCAAGGCCGCGACCTGATGGTCGCCGCCCAGACCGGAACCGGTAAGACAGGCGGTTTCGCCCTGCCGGTACTCGAACTGCTGTTTCCGGGTGGTCACCCGGATCGTGAACACCGCTACGGCCCGAAACAGCCGCGCGTGCTGGTGCTGACACCGACCCGCGAGCTCGCCGCCCAGGTTCACGACAGTTTCAAGATCTACGCCCGCGATCTCCCCCTGAAGAGCACCTGCATCTTCGGTGGCGTCGGCATGAACCCGCAGATCCAGGCGGTTGCCAAGGGTCTTGACGTGCTGGTCGCCTGCCCAGGTCGCCTGCTCGACCTGGCCAACCAGAAAGCCATCGACCTGTCGCACGTGGAAATTCTCGTCCTCGACGAAGCCGACCGCATGCTCGACATGGGCTTCATCCATGACGTCAAGAAGGTCCTCGCCAAGCTGCCGGCCAAGCGCCAGAACCTGCTGTTCTCGGCGACCTTCTCCAAGGACATCACCGACCTCGCCGGCAAGCTGCTGCACAACCCCGAGCGCATCGAGGTCACGCCGCCGAACACTACCGTCGAGCGTATCGAGCAGCGAATGTTCCGCGTGGCTGCCAGCCACAAGCGCGCTCTGCTCGCGCACCTGATCACCCAGGGTGCCTGGGAGCAGGTGTTGGTCTTCACCCGCACCAAGCACGGCGCCAACCGTCTGGCCGAGTATCTGGAAAAGCACGGCCTGCCGGCTGCCGCGATTCATGGCAACAAGAGCCAGAACGCCCGCACCAAGGCTCTGGCTGACTTCAAGGCCAACCAGGTGCGCATCCTGGTCGCCACCGATATCGCCGCCCGCGGTCTGGATATCGACCAGCTGCCCCATGTGGTCAACTTCGAGCTGCCCAACGTCGAGGAAGACTACGTACACCGCATCGGCCGTACTGGCCGTGCCGGGCGCAGCGGTGAAGCCATTTCGCTGGTCGCGCCGGACGAGGAAAAGCTGCTCAAGGGCATCGAGCGCATGACCAAGCAGCGCATCCCTGAAGGCGATCTGATGGGCTTCGATGCCAGCGCCATCGAGACGGAGAAGCCGGAGGTGCGCGAACCGCGCCAGCCGCGTCCGCAGCGTGGCGAACGCAAGGCTCGCGCTGAGCGCGAAAAGCCGGCAGAGAAAGGCACCGAGCAGAAGGAACGCAACCGCCGCAGCCAGAGCAAGGCGCGCAAGCCTGCTCGCGATGGAGCCGCCAGTGAAGCGCAAACCGCTGCTCGACCTCCGCAGCTGCCGCCAAACCGTGCTCCGGACGAGTTTCTCGATGACGAAGTGGACAACTTCGGCAATCGTGTCGACTACGTCAGCCCGTATCAGAACAAGCAGAACCGCGGCCGGCGCCCTGGTGCTCCGGCTCCGGCTCCGGCTGGTGCCGCGCCACGTGCCGCCGGAGCCGCACGCCCTGGCGCTGCTGGTGCTCCCGCCGGCAAGGGCAAACGTCCGGGTACGGGCCAAGGCCAGGCGGCGCGCAGCGGCCAGCCGCGCAACGGCCAGCCACGGCGCAAGAACGACAGCCGACGGATCGAAGAGCCAGCCGTCGCGCGCCAGGAAGCTGCCAAGCCGCGTGAAAAGCAGCCAGTGATCATCCACAAGGAATCGAAGATCGATCGGCTGCCCAGTCTGGACCAGCTCGAGCAGCTGCCAACCCGGCCACGAGGTGAGAAGCCGGCCCTGCTGACGCGCAACCGCGAAGGCTGAGCCACAAACGAAAACGCCGCCCGATGGGCGGCGTTTTCGTATCTGCGTGTTGTCGGCGGTGGTCGTACTGCAAGCGACCACCGCATCGCCTCATTCCTCTTGCGGCTGCGCCTGCACCGCGTCCTGCCAGCCGCCACCCAGCGCCTTGAACAGATTGACCTCGCTGGTCATCTGCGCCAGGCGATCGGTGATCAGTTGCTGCTGCACGCTGAACAGCTGGCGCTGCGCATCGAGCACGGTCAGGTAGCTGTCGATGCCCGTGCGATAGCGGCGCTCGGCGAGGTTGTAGTAGTCCTCGCTGGTCTCCAACAAATCACGCTGCGCCTGCACCTGCCGCGTGTAGGTGGCCTGAGCCGCCAGCCCGTCGGCCACTTCGCGGAAGGCGGTTTGGATCGCTTTCTCGTATTGCGCGACCTGGATGTTCTTGCTGATCTGCGCGTAGTCCAGATTCGCCCGCAACTGGCCAGCATTGAAGATCGGCACACTGATGCTCGGCGAGAAGCTCCAGTAACCGGAGCCGCCGTCGAACAGCCCGGACAGCTCGCTGCTCGCCGAACCCGCTGCGCCGGTCAGGCTGATGCGCGGAAAGAACGCCGCACGGGCTGCGCCGATGCTGGCATTGACCGCGCGCAGTTGATATTCAGCCTGGAGAACATCCGGGCGCTGCTGAAGCAGATCGGAGGGCAGCCCGACCGGCAACGTCGCCAGTTGGGGACGCTCCAGCCCGTCGCCCGATTGCAGACCGGCCGGCAGGCTCTGTCCCAGCAACAGCGTCAGCGCATTGCGGTCCTGCGCCACCAGCCGCGTGTACTGCTCGATGTTCACCCGCGCACTGTCGACAGCGCTGCGCGCCTGACGCAGCTCCAGCGCCGAGGCGACCCCGACGTCGAAACTGCGTTGGGTCAGACCAAAGCTCTCTTCATAGGTCTTCAGGGTATCGCGGGTGACCTGCAGCAATGCCTGGTCGGCCTGCAAGGTCAGCCAGGCATTGGCGACACTGGCGATCAGACTGATCTGGGTGCTGCGCTGGGCGGCCTCGCTGGCGAAGAACTCTTCCAGCGCCTGGTCGCGCAGGCTGCGCAGGCGACCGAACAGGTCCAGCTCCCAGGACACACCGAACGTGGCGCTGTACTGGCTGCTGATGGCCGGCTCACCACTCATGTTCAGATCGCCAGGGGTGCGGCTGCGCGTCCCCGCGCCGTCGGCACTCACCGCCGGCAGCACATCGGCGCGCTGCACGCGATACAGCGCGCGATAGGCATCGACGTTGAGCGCCGCCACACGCAGGTCACGGTTGTTCTCCAGCGCCACCTCGATCAGCTGCTGCAGTGCCGGATCACGGAAGAACTCGCGCCAGCCAAGCGCGCGCTCGGACGCCTGCGTCGCGTCTTGCGGATAGGCCTCGCCTTGCGGCCAGGCGGCCGCGACCGGTGCGTCCGGACGTTCGTAGTCAGGGATCAGCGAGCAACCGCCCAGCGCCGCCATCAGCGCCAGGCTCAACAGAGACTTGTGCATCACTGCGAATCCTCCTTCACACCCTCGTTGGCGGACTTCGAGCGGTCGAAGAACGTGCAGATCATTACGTAGAACAGTGGAATCCAGAAGATCGCCAGTATCGCGGCGGTCAACATGCCGCCGATCACACCGGTACCGATCGCGTGCTTGCTGCCCGCACCGGCGCCAGACGCAATCGCCAGCGGCACCACACCAAGAATGAACGCCAGCGAGGTCATGATGATCGGCCGCAGACGCATGCGGCATGCCTGCAATGCCGCGTCGACATGACTCATCCCCTGCTCGTGCAGCGCCTTGGCGAACTCGACGATAAGGATCGCATTACGCGCCGACAGACCGATGGTGGTGACCAGGCCCACCTGGAAGAACACCTCGTTGGACAGCCCGCGCAGCAAGGTGAAGGCCAGCGCCCCGACGATACCCAGCGGCACGACCAGCATGACCGAGAACGGAATCGACCAGCTCTCGTAAAGCGCCGCCAGGCAGAGGAACACCACCAGCAGCGACAGGGCATAGAGCGCCAGCGTCTGCGACCCCGCCAGCCGTTCCTCGTAGGACTGGCCAGTCCAGGAATAGCCCACGCCAGGTGGCAGCTGGGCGGCGATGCGTTCGACCTCGGCCATGGCATCACCGGAACTGTAACCAGGCGCCGGCTCACCGAGCATCTCGATCGCGCTGACGCCGTTGTAGCGGGACAGCTTCGGCGATCCGTAAGTCCATTCGCCGCTGGCAAAGGCGCTGAACGGCACCATCTCGCCGGCATCGTTACGCACATACCACTTCTGCAAATCCTCAGGGCTCATGCGCGCGTCCGGAACGCCCTGCAAATACACCTTCTTCACCCGCCCTCGATCGATAAAGTCATTGACGTAGCGCCCACCCCAGGCGATCGACAGGGTGCTGTTGATCTCCGCCAGCGAAACGCCCAGTGCCCGCGCCTTTTCATCGTCGATAAGCACCTGATACTGCGGTTCGTCGCGCAGGGTATTGGGCCGCACCCGGGTCAGCACCGGACTCTGGCTGGCCAGCTGCATGAACTTGTCGCGGGCCTGCTGCAGCACTTCATGGCCAACGCCAGCGCGATCCTGCAGGAACAGGTTGAAACCGGTGGCGTTACCCAGCTCCATCACCGCCGGCGGCGCAAAGGCGAATACCTGAGCGTCACGGAAACTGGCGAAATGTTGCTGCGCACGCTGGGCAAGAGCGAAAACGCTGTCTTCCTTGTTGGTGCGTTCGCTCCACGGCTTCAGGCTGATGAAGGCGATACCCGAGCTCTGACCGCGGCCGGCGAAGCTGAAGCCGGTCACGGTAAAGACGGAACGAACGATGTCGCCCTCCTCTTCCAGCAGATAGCTGCGCATGGCGTCGATGCTCTGCTGGGTGCGCTCAGCAGTCGAGCCCGACGGGGTCATGACCTGAGCGAACAGGACGCCCTGGTCCTCTTCCGGCAGGAACGCGCTGGGGATTCGGCCGAACAGGACGACCATGACGCCAACGATCAGCACATAGAGCAACAGGAACGGCGCCTTGCGCTTGAGTACGGCTTTCACACCGCTCTCATAGCCATTGACGCTGCGCTCGAAGGTGCGATTGAACCAGCCGAAGAATCCGCCTTTCTCGTGGTGATCATCCTTGTCGATCGGCTTGAGCAGCGTCGCACACAGCGCCGGTGTGAAGATCAGCGCCATCAGCACCGAGAGCACCATCGCCGAAACGATGGTGATGGAAAACTGCCGATAGATGACCCCGGTCGAGCCTCCGAAGAAGGCCATCGGCAGCAGTACCGCCGACAGCACCACGCCAATGCCGATCAGCGCGCCCTGGATCTGGCCCATGGACTTGCGCGTCGCCTCCAGAGGCGAGAGTCCTTCTTCGCGCATCACCCGCTCGACGTTTTCCACCACCACGATGGCGTCGTCGACCAGCAGGCCGATGGCCAGGATCATGGCGAACATGGTCAGGGTGTTGATGCTGAAGCCGAACACCGCCAGCACGCCGAAGGTGCCCAGCAGTACCACCGGTACCGCGAGCGTCGGAACCAGCGTCGCACGGAAGTTCTGCAGGAACAGGTACATCACCAGAAACACCAGCACGAACGCTTCGAGCAGCGTTTGCATGACACCGGTGATGGAGGCGGAGATGACCGGCGTGGTGTCGTAGGGATAGACCACGTCGACACCCGGCGGGAAGAACGGCTTGAGCTCCTCGATGGTCTTGCGCACGCCTTCGACGGTATCCAGCGCGTTGGCGCCGGTTGCCAGCTTCAGCGCCAGGCCGGCGGCCGGCTTGCCGTTGAAGTGCGCGCTGACCGAATAGTTTTCCCCCCCCAGCTCGACCTTGGCGACATCACCCAGACGCACCTGCGAGCCGTCGCTGTTGACCTTGAGCAGGATGTTGCGGAACTGCTCCGGAGTCTGCAGACGAGTCTTGCCGATCACCGTGGCGTTGAGCTGCTGCCCGGGCAGCGCCGGCAAGCCACCCAACTGGCCGGAAGACACCTGGACGTTCTGCGCCTGGATCGCCGAGCTGACATCCTCCGGCGTCAGGCTGAAGTTGTTCAGCTTGGCTGGATCGAGCCAGATGCGCATCGCGTACTGGGCACCGAACACCTGAAAATCGCCCACGCCCTTGGTGCGGGAAATCGGGTCCTGCATGTTGGCGACGATGTAGTTGGCCAGGTCGCGTTGATCCAGACTGCCGTCAGTCGATACCAGACCGATGATGATGAGGAAGTTGCGCACGGCCTTGGTGACGCGGATGCCCTGTTGCTGAACCTCTTGCGGCAGCAGCGGCGTTGCCAGCTGCAGCTTGTTCTGCACTTGGACCTGAGCGATATCGGGGTTGGTGCCCTGATCGAAGGTCACGGTGATTTCCATGCTGCCGTCGGAGTTACTCGACGAACTGATGTAGCGCAGCCCGTCGATACCGTTGAGCTGTTGTTCGATGACCTGCACCACGGTGTCCTGCACGGTCTGTGCAGAGGCGCCCGGGTAGCTCACCGAGATACCGACCGCGGGCGGGGCGATGCTCGGATACTGGTTGACCGGCAGGTTGAGGATGGACAGGCCGCCGGCGAGCATGATCACCAGAGCAATCACCCAGGCGAAGATCGGCCGGTCGATAAAGAAGTTGGACATGACTAGGAACCCCTCAGCCTTCTTGGCCTTGGGGCTGTGCGTTCACCCCCCGGTTATCGACGTTGGTCGCCGGCGCCACCTCGACCTCTACACCCGGCTGGATGAACTGCAACCCCTCGGTGATCACGCGATCACCGGGCTGCAAACCATCGCCGACCAGCCAGCGATTGCCGACCGCGCGCTCGGTCTTGATCGTGCGCAGCTCGACCTTGTTCTCCGCGTTGACCACCATCGCGGTCGGTTCACCCTTGGCGTTGCGTGTCACGCCTTGCTGCGGCACCAGGATCGCCTCGCTTTTCATGCCTGCGACCAGTTGGGCATGCACAAACATGCCAGGCAGCAGAACCTTGTCAGGGTTGGGGAATACCGCTCGCAGCGTCACCGAGCCAGTGCCGGGATCCACCGTGACTTCGCTGAATTCGAGTTTGCCTTCGTGACCGTAATCGCTGCCATCCTCCAGTTTTAGGGTGACCTTGGCCGCGTTATCGCCAGACTTCTGCAGACGACCCTCGGCCAGGTCGCGCCGCAGCGCTAGCAGGTCTCGGGCCGGCTGGGTCACGTCGACATAGATCGGGTCAAGCTGCTGAATGGTCGCCAGTTCCTGCGCCTGACCGTTGCTGACCAGCGCACCCTCGGTCACCGCGGAACGGCCGATCCGGCCGGAAATCGGCGCCAGCACCTTGGTGTAGCGCACGTCGATCCGCGCGCGCTCCAGCTCCGCTTCGGCCTGCAGGCTGGTGGCCCGCGCCTCGTCATAGGCCTGCTTACTGACGGCCTGATCCTTGACCAGCTCGGCGTAGCGGTCGGCCAGCGACTTGCTGGACGCCACGCTCGCCTGGGCGCTCTTCAACGTGGCTTCGTATACCGATGGATCAATCTGATACAGCTGCTGCCCGGCCTTTACGTCACTGCCTTCGGTAAACAGGCGTTTCTGGATGATGCCGTTGACCTGCGGTCGCACCTCGGCGATGCGGTAGGCGCGGGTACGCCCGGGCAGCTCGGTGGTTACCGCGAACGGCTCTGCCTGCAGGGTCACGATACCCACCTTGGGCTTCTGCTGGGCCGGTGGGGCGGCTTCTTCCTGACAGCCGGCCAGGAAAACAGCCATGGCGAGAATGGACATCAGGGCAGCATTGGCTGACTTGATTGGCATGGTTAGACCTCTTGAAAACCTGGCAGGCGGGAGTGGGCAACAGCACACCGCAGACGCGGAGAGCGTAAAGGCCCGAAATATACTTACATCCATGACTGTCTGTAAACCTGAAAAGACTCGTCGGACCTGCTGCAAATATTGCAAAAGGTGTGTTCATAGGCCCGTTCGCCACAGCTTTGTCCGCTGCGCAATCCGCGCCGATACATAATCCAGGCAAACGCAGAACGTCGGCAAGATGCCGGCGTTCGGGTTCCACGGGGAGCGTTTACTTGCGCACACCTTCGACCGAGATGATCAGATCGACCGTTTGCGACGCCGGCTCGAGGTCCATCTTGATGTCGAAGTCCTTCAGCGTCAGCGTGGTACTGCCTTCGAAACCGGCACGGTAGCCACCCCAGGGATCATCACCTTCGCCGATGAACTTGGCAGAGATCACCACCGGCTTGGTCACGCCGTTGAGCGTCAGGTTGCCGGTGATGTCAGCAGTGCCGTCGCCGGTGGACTTCACCGAAGTCGACTCGAAGGTCGCTGCCGGGTGCTTGTCGACGTTGAGGAAGTCATCGCTGCGCAGGTGCTTGTCGCGCTCGGCGTGGTTGGTATCGACGCTGGCGGTCTTCAACGTGACGTTGACCTTGCTCGCTTCCGGCTTGTCCGCATCGAAGCTGAAGCTGCCATCGAAATCCTTGAACGTGCCCCACAGCCAGCTGTAGCCGAGGTGGCTGATCTTGAAATTGACGAAGGCGTGCTGGCCCTGCTTGTCGATGGCGTAGTCGGCAGCGAATGCCTGGCCACCGACCAGTGCGGAACCGAGGACCAGTGCGGCGAGGGTTTTCTTGAGCATCGATGGATTCTCCTATCGGGGGTGATTAACCGGCACTACGACCGAGCATGCGCTTGAGTGTCGCGTCGCGGTCGATGAAATGGTGTTTGAGCGCAGCCAGGGCGTGTACCACGGCGAAGATCACCAGCGCCCAGGCAGCGTATTCGTGAACAACCCCGGCGCTGTCGGCCTGATCGGGGATGGAAGTGATCAGCGCCGGCACCTCGAACAGGCCGAACACGCTGATCGGCCGGCCATCGGCGGTGGAGATCAGGTAACCCGAGATCATCACCAGGAACAGGCCGAGGTACAGCAGGCTGTGACCAAGCCTGGCCGCGATCCGGGTCAGCCGCCCCTGACTCGCCAGCGGCGCCGGCGCAGGGCTGACGAAACGCCAGAGCACCCGCAGCAGCATGATCAGAAACAGCGCGATGCCAATGCTCTTGTGCAGGTCCGGCGCGGTGCGATACCAGCTGCTGTAGTAGTTCAGCCCAACCATCCAGAAGCCCAGGCCGAACAGACCGAATACGGCGATGGCCACCAACCAGTGCAACGCAATGCTGGTCAGCCCATAGTTCGTTGAGGAGTTACGCCAGTGCATTGAATCTTCCTTCAAATTCAGGCCTAGAAGCCTAGCCGGTTACCTATCGGAATAGAGCGCATTTTTTCGCTTTGAAACATCGAGTAAATCGATGACTGATCGCATCAAGTCATGCCCCAGCGCTTCTGCTAGGCTTCGCGACTCATTGCGGAGGAGTAACGATGAGCCTGAACGACAGCTGGATGCAACGCGACCTTGCCGTACTCTGGCATCCCTGCACCCAGATGAAAGATCACGAGCAGTTGCCGCTGATTCCGATCCGCCGCGGCGAAGGCGTCTGGCTGGAGGATCTCGACGGCAAGCGATACCTGGATGCGGTCAGTTCCTGGTGGGTCAACGTCTTCGGCCATGCCAATCCGCGCATCAATCAGCGCATCAAGGATCAGGTCGACCAACTCGAGCACGTGATGCTGGCCGGCTTCAGTCATCAGCCGGTGGTGGAGCTGTCGGAGCGCCTGGTCGCCCTGACGCCGGCCGGACTGGACCGCGTCTTCTATACCGACAACGGTTCGACCGGTATCGAAGTGGCGCTGAAGATGAGCTTTCACTACTGGCGCAACAGCGGACGTGGCCAGAAGCAGCGCTTCGTCACCCTGACCAACAGCTATCACGGGGAAACCGTTGCCGCCATGTCGGTGGGCGACGTCGCCCTCTTCACCGACACCTATAAGCCGCTGCTGCTGGACACCTTCAAGGTGCCGAGCCCGGACTGCTACCTGCGACCCGAGGGTGTGAGCTGGGAAGAGCATTCGCGGCAGATGTTCGCGCACATGGAACAGACCCTTGCCGAGCACCACCAGGACATCGCCGCGGTCATCGTCGAACCGCTGATTCAGGGCGCCGGCGGCATGCGCATGTATCACCCGATATATCTGAAGCTGCTGCGCGAGGCCTGCGACCGCTACGAAGTGCACCTCATCCACGACGAGATCGCGGTCGGCTTCGGCCGCACCGGCAGCATGTTCGCCTGCGAGCAGGCTGGCATCACGCCAGACTTCCTCTGCCTGTCCAAAGCCTTGACCGGCGGCTATCTGCCGATGGCCGCAGTGCTCACCACCGACCGGATGTACCGGGCGTTCTACGACGACTATTCGACGCTGCGCGCCTTCCTCCATTCGCACACCTACACCGGCAACCCGCTGGCCTGCGCCGCGGCACTGGCGACCCTGGATATCTTCGCCGAAGACAACGTGATCGAAGCGAACAAGGCGCTGGCCGCGCGCATGGCCAGCGCCACCGCGCACCTGGTCGAGCATCCGCACGTGGCCGAAGTCCGCCAGACCGGCATGGCACTGGCTATCGAGATGGTTCAGGACAAGGCCAGCCGCACGGCCTATCCCTGGCAGGAGCGTCGCGGCCTGAAGGTCTATCAGCACGCGATGGAGCGCGGCGCGCTGTTGCGCCCGCTCGGCAGTGTGGTGTATTTCCTGCCGCCCTATTGCATCACCGAGGAACAGATCGACTTTCTCGCGGCAGTCGCCACCGAGGGAATCGACATCGCCACCCGAGATGCCTCCGGGGTATCGGTCCCGGTCGGTCCATACCCAGGCTTCAGAGACCCGGGTTGATGTGGAGCATCGGCAGCCTGCGAGCCAGGCTGCCGATGCTTTAGACTTGCCGCTTCCAACTCGCCGCCTGCAGCTGCCTCTATGCGCCTATCCCGTTTTTTCATCGACGCCCCCCTTTCCCTTGGCCAGCACCCACTGCCTGACGCATCGGCCCACTACATCAGCCGGGTGCTGCGGCTTTCGGCCGGCAGCGCGGTTCAGCTGTTCGATGGCAGCGGCAGTGAATTTCGCGGCGAACTGCTGGAAGTCGGCAAGAAGTCCGTCACCGTCGAACTGCACGAACGCCTGACGGGGATGCCAGAGTCGCCTCTACAGATCCACCTCGGGCAGGGTCTTTCCCGCGGTGAACGGATGGATTGGGCCATTCAGAAGGCCACCGAGCTAGGCGTAACGCAGATCACCCCCATCATCAGCGAGCGTTGCGAAGTGCGCCTCAACGATGAGCGTGCCGACAAACGTCTGGCCCATTGGCGGCAGATCGCGATCAGCGCCTGCGAGCAATGCGGCCGGTCGGTGCTGCCGGTCATCCACCCGCCAATGAGCCTGAGTGACTGGTTGCCTGTCGAGGCAGACCTGAAGCTCGTGCTGCATCCAGTGGCCGCTCCGCTGACGAGCCATGCCAGACCGCAGACACTGGCTTTCCTGATCGGTCCGGAAGGAGGCTTGAGTGAGAGCGAAGTCGAACAGGCGGCCAATCAAGGGTTTCAGCCTGCTCGACTCGGCCCGCGAGTGCTGCGCACCGAGACCGCTCCGGTGGTGGCGCTGAGCGTGGCACAGCAGCTCTGGGGCGATTTCTGACGACGTACCGGGTGGCGGCCTCGATCAGATCAGGCCAGCATCGGCGAGCTTCTGCTCCAGACCGATCAGATCGGGGATTCGCGGCTGCACGTCGCCAAGGTTGACCGCATCCAGTTCGAGCGGGGCAAGCGTGACATCCGCGCGCGCGAGGCTGGCGTCGACCTTGATCGAGTGCGGGATGCCCTGCACCAGCAGCGCGATGAACTTGACGTGGTCGCGCCCACCAACCGCGTTGAGCACGGCAACCCGCGCCGAACTGCCAACCGGTTGTGCCTGACCGCTGGACGCGGCCTCGAACGACAGCAATGGTAGGCTCAGGTCACGCCACTGCACCTGCCCGAGAAACCATGCAGGCATGCCCTGCACCGCTTGCGGAGCGCGATAGGGAATCAGCTCGGCGACGGCCACGTTGGGCACCAGCAATACGCGATCGGCGAGCGGCATCAGCAGCCCGGTGAGGCTTTCCGCCTCCGGAGAAACGACCATTTGACTCATGAGTTATCCCGTTGAAAAGACGTGGCGGGCGTACCGACCTGGCTGACCAGATGATTGACCAAGGCTTGCGCCAGCTCGCGAGGGTCACCGCTGTAGGAGCTGTAGCCACCTTCGCGAAGATTGTCCGGCATACTTGAGCAGGCGCAGGAGTCGGCGCGCTGCGTCCAGACCCTGCCACCCTGACGCAGCACATATGCGGCCGCCGCACTGCCGTCGCTGCCCATGCCACTGAAGGCAATGACACCGCAACGCTGGCCGAACTGCTGGGCCAGATTCAGCATCATCTGGTCGATCGACGGGCTATACGGTTCAGGCCAGCAACGACCGTTCAGGCGGGTGCTGCCATCGGACTCGAACCCGAGTTCCTCTCCGATCGGCACGATGATCACCTCTCCGCAGCGCACCGGCTGGCCAGGGCGCACCTGTTGAACCTGCCACTGACTATGTCGGCCCACGGCCTGGGACAACGCGGACTCGAAGCTGGCTTCGATATGCTGGGCATAGATGAAACCGACTGGCAGGCCGCCAGGCAGCGCGTCCAGGAAGGCCTTCACGGCTTCCGGCCCACCGAGCGAAGCCGCCAGCAGCCATACCTGGGTCGCCGCTTCACCGGCATGCAGCGCGCTATCAGCCAGCAGCGGCGGTAGCGTCAGGTGCTCGGGGCGTTGTCCTTCACCCTGCAGTACGTCCAGACGCGGCCCCACTGCCCGTGACGGGTCACCGATCAGGCGCTTCAGCTTGCTGAACAGGCTGCGCTCCCAACGTGGGTAGAACTCCGAATGCCGCTCCGGCGCATGCCCCTCACCGAACAGCACCCGCGTGGTGTCGCGCTCAAGCAACGCATCCACAAGAGGCGAATCTTCGGTCTGCGCCAGATCAACCAGCCAGAGATCGGCCTCGGTGCTATCCAGGTCTGCCGGCTCGAGGCGCGCCGGGTCATTGTTCAATACCACCTGATAGCCACTGCCGGTCAAAGCCTGCTGCAGCACGTGACGCTGCAGAGAGGTGTCGGCGAGTACCGCAATGCGGGCGCAGAGAACGTCAGACATCGGCGTGGACCAAGCGCTGAATGGCCTCGAGCAACACCGATTCCTGATAGGGCTTGCCAAGGTATTCGTTGACGCCGATGGTCAGCGCGCGATCACGGTGCTTCTCGCCGGTACGCGAGGTGATCATGATGATCGGCAGATCCTTCAAACGCTCGTCGTGGCGAACCAGCGTGGCCACCTCGAAGCCGTCCATGCGCGGCATCTCGATATCCAGCAGCATGATGTCCGGCTTGCGCTCCTGCAGCTGAGTGATGGCATCCACCCCGTCCTTGGCGGTCAGAACGTTCATGCCATTGCGCTCCAGCAGACGACTGGTGACCTTGCGCACGGTGACCGAATCGTCAACCACCATGACCAGCGTCGGCCGTTCGGTTTCGACCTCGACCGGCTCCTGCACCTGATCGCTAAGGCGCGGCTGTTGCAGCTGAATGAGCTGGTGCGCATGGAGCACACGGATGGTCGCCAGCAGGTCCAGAATCACCACGACCCGGCCATCGCCGAGGATGGTCGCGCCGGAAATGCCATGTACGCCGGCGAACTGCAGCCCGAGGCTCTTCACCACGATTTCACGAGAACCGGCGAGGCTGTCGACCTGTACCGCAACGCTGTGTTCTTTCGAGCGCACCAGGATCACCGGCAGCGGCAGGCTCTGTCCCACCAGCTTGGGCTTCTGGCCGTTGTTCAAGAGATCGCCAAGATAACGCAGCTCGTAAGCCTGACCGGCATATTCGAAGCGCGGCGCATCCGGCTGGTAATAAGCTTCCAGCTCGTATGGCGAGACACGCACGATACCTTCGATGGTATTCAGCGGGATCGCATACAGATCCTCACCGGAATAAACCATCAGCGCGCGGTTCACCGACACCGTGAACGGCAGGCGAATCAGGAAGCGCGTGCCCTGACCGAGCGTCGACTCGATGCTCATCGACCCGCCGAGCTGCTTCACTTCCGAGTGCACCACGTCCATGCCCACGCCGCGTCCGGAGATCTGCGTGACGCGCTCCGCGGTGGAGAACCCGGCTTCGAGGATGAACTGCAGGATTTCATGCTCGGACAGGTCGCTATCGGCGGACATCAGCCCACGTTCGATAGCCTTGCGCCGCACTGCGTCCAGATTGATGCCACCACCGTCGTCGGCCAGCGTCAGCACGATATCGCCACCCTCACGGGTCAGATCCAGGCGTATCACGCCCTGCTCGGGCTTGCCGGCAGCACGACGACGCTCGACCGGCTCGATACCGTGATCGACGGCGTTGCGCAGCATGTGCTCCAGCGGCGCAACGATTCGCTCAAGCACGCTGCGGTCCATCTCACCGGTGGCGTTGCCGACCATGAACTCGACCTGTTTGCCGAGCTCGCCAGCGACCTGCCGCACGATTCTGCGCAGGCGCGGCACCAGGCGCTCGAAAGGAACCATGCGGGTACGCATGAGGCCTTCCTGTAGCTCGGTATTGACCCGAGCCTGCTGCAGCAGCAGCGTTTCAGCGTCGCGATTACGCGCAGCCAGGGTTTCCTTCAGATCGAGCAAGTCGGACGCTGACTCGAACAGTGCGCGCGAAAGCTGTTGCAGCTGCGAATGGCGGTCCATTTCCAGCGGGTCGAAATCGTCATAGCCGGCGCGCTCGGCTTCAGCCTGGTAACGGCTGAGAATCTGCGCCTGGGTTTCGGTATCCAATCGGCGCAGCTGGTCGCGCACCCGCTCGATGGTCGCTTCCATCTCGCCAAGGGTGAAGCCGACGTCGCTGACCTGCTGCTCGACTCGACCGCGGAAGATCGATGTTTCGCCCGCCAGGTTGACCAGACCCTCCAGCAGTTCTGCGGGAACCTTGACCAGCTCCTGCGGTGCCCGCCGCGCAGCAGCTTCCTGAGCGGCCAGCTGTGCACGTCGAATGAATGGCAGCACCTTCGCCGGGCTGGCACTCGGCTTCGGCAAGGTACTGGCCGCGACGATCGGTTGTTCCAGAGTCACCGGCTCGCGCGGCAACTCTGGCTCGAGCTCCGCCGACTCAGGTTGTGAAGCGTCGCTGCCGTCGCTCGCCAGGCCCGCCCGAAGCAGCTCGACATCCTTCAGCAGCGCGTCGTAGCCGTGCTGCACATCGAGAAACAGGCTATCCGGCCAGGGGGCGCCCTGCTGCTGCGCCTCGCTCAACCGCTGCTCCAGATCGTGGGCCATGTTGCCCAGCGCGGTCTGCCCAGCCAGCCGCGCACCGCCTTTCAGCGTGTGCAGCACACGGAGCATGTCAGCCAACGGAGCGGCATCCTCACGGCCGGCATCCCAGCGACCGAGCGCTGATTCCATTTCCTCCAGCAGGTCGTCAGCTTCCTCGACAAAGATGTCGAGAATTTCGGCTTCGGCAGACTGCTGCGCATCTTCCTGAGCGGCCTTCAGCGACACGCTGCTGGGAATGCTCAGTTGCTCATCGGGGTTGTTGCGAAAGTGGCGAATCGTCTCGATCAGCGCATCGCCCGATGGCACCGGTTGACGGGCCCGCACCGCCTCGAGCATTTCCGCCAGGCGGTCCTGGCAGGCCTGCAGAAGGCCGAACAATTCCGGGCTGGCCCGGTAGCTACCGGCGCAAAGGCCTTCGTAAAGAAACTCGAGCTCGTGGGAGAGATCACCGATTTCACGGATATCAGCCATCCGGGCCCCGCCCTTGAGGGTATGCAGATCGCGCTGCAATGCCTCGAGTTCGAAACTGTTGTCGACATCCGCCATCCAGCGTTGCAAACCACCCGCAGCGCTCTCGATGAGGTCGAAACCCTCCTCAAGGAAGATCTCCACCAGCTCGGGATCACGCTCGACTGTGTCGTGCTCCTCGGCGGCCGGCACAGCTTCGAACGCTTCCGGTACCTCATCCAGTTCGGGAAGGCTGAGGTCGATCTCATCCAACTCTTCGCTGAACGGGATATCCGAAGCGCAGCTATCGTCCGCTGCAGTTTCGTTGTCGCCTTCATCCGCCTCGGCAGAAGTCTCATCGACATCGGGCAGCGGCAAATCAAACGAATCGGCGCTCAGCGGCTCATCCAGCGATTGAGCAGGATCGTTCTCCGGTCGGATCAGGTCAGGACCCGCATCCGTCTCGAGTAGGGAGGCATCAGTCGAATCAACGCCGTCGAATGCCGGCAGGGCCCCCTGACGGAAGGCTTTCATCGACTCGATGAGTGCATCAGCACTGCTCATCGGCATCTCGCCCTGCAGCTGCTCGAGCTGCAGCGCCAGATGATCGTGGCTACGCTGCAACAGCGCTGCAAGCGGGGCGGAATGGACGTAGCGACCGTCGGAGAGCCCCTCGTAAAGCGACTCCAGCTCATGGGCCAGGTCGCCGATCGGACGGATTGCTGCCATCCGGGCGCCGCCCTTGAGGGTGTGAAGGTCGCGCAGCAGAGCCGAGAGCGCCATCTGGTTCGCCGGATCAGCGAGCCAGCGATCAAGCGCATGGCCGGCACTTTCCATCAGGTCGACGGCTTCGTCGAGAAAGATCTCAACCATTTCGTGATCGAGATCGTCCTGCGCCTCGTCTTGCGGGGCTTCTTCTTCGGGCCAGGCTTCGGCTTCGGCTTCGGCTTCGGCTTCGGC
>NZ_RHQM01000007.1 GCF_003935375.1 Stutzerimonas xanthomarina | reverse complement strand
AGGCGTGCAGCATGTGATACAGCCTACCCGTGCACCGTGTGATACAGCTTGGGAAGATGACTTGGCTAGACGCTTACGCTGTATGCCTACTCGGGCTTCTTCCGCAACAGCTATGACCAGGCTATGGCCGATGAAAGCCTGCGCCTGGGCTACGTGGCGATCACCCGCGGCGTCAGCCGTGTGTTCTGGTATACGCGCAAGGCCCAGGGCGCCACCGGGTGCCTGGCGCGGCGTGGCTAGCCGTCAACGCAACAGCAGCGTAACCACTGTCACCGCCAATAGCAGCGACAACCCTTTCCAGAACAGCAGCGGATTGCGCTCCAGCAACGGCGGGCGGGCGCGGTTGAGAAATGTCGGGTTGGGCTGGCGCAGCTCGAAGACGAACTCCGACAGCTCGGCATAACGCCGCTCCGGGTCGGGATGCAGCGCCTTGCCCAGCACTTCGTCGATCCATGCCGGGATATCGCGCTGCGCATGGCGCAGCGGCTGATAGCAGAGGCGTTTCTGCGCTGCAGTGGTGCGTGCCCTGGCGACGTCGGCGCCGTAGGGCAAGCGACCGCTGAGCAATTGATAGGCGATCACCGCCAGCGAATACTGATCCGAGCGCGGCGTGCCGGCCTCGCCGAGGAAGTACTCCGGGGCGGTATAGGCGGCGGTGCCGAGCAGGTTGTCCTGCGTACCCGGCGCGTTGCGCTCGGTCAGCCCGGCGACGCGGGTCGAGCCGAAATCGATGATCTTCAGGGTGCCGGTGGCGTCGATCATCAGGTTCTGCGGGCGCAGGTCCTGGTGCAGCATTTCCAGGCGGTGGAAGGCGCGCAGGCCGCGGGCGATCTGCTCGACGATGCCGCGCACGGTTTCCAGGTCCGGCTGTGGATGGTCGAGCATCCACTGCGCCAGCGTCTGGCCATCGATAAATTCGCTCACCGTGTACAGGTAACGGCGCTGCCGTGGCGGCGGGCAGGCCTTGACCACGTGGGGATTGTCGAGGCGGCGGGCGATCCATTCTTCCAGCAGGAAGCGCTCCAGATAGGCCGCGTCGCCCCGCAGATCCATCGACGGCGTCTTCAGCACCACTTTGGCGCCGCTGGCTTCGTCGACGGCCAGATGCACATGGCTGCGGCTGCTGATGTGCAGCTCGCGAACGATGCGATAGCCGTCGAACTGCATGCGCGGCTCCAGCAGTGGCGGCAGCGCCAGCTCGCCGAGTTGCCGCTGCACGTCGTCGACGGCCTGCTCCGGCAGGCTGTCGATGCGTACCAGCTGTGCGGTGAGGTTGTCGTCGCTGCCGTTGGCCAATGCCCGCTCGACGATCCGGCGCGCCGCCAGGTCGAGGTCGTCGCCATGCTCGGCGACGAGCTGCGCCGCATCCCGCGCGCCGATGTGCTCGTAGACGCCATCGGTGGCGAGCAGGAACAGATCGCCGACCGCCAGCGGCAGGGTGCGGTAGTCGATCTCCAGGTGCCGGTCGATGCCCAGCGCGCGGCCGAGGTAGCTGGTATCCGCCGACACGCGCACGCGGTGATCTTCGGTCAGCTGTTCGAGGCTGCCGTCGCGCAGTCGATAGATGCGCGCATCGCCGACGTGGAACAGGTGCGCGCTGGCCGACTTGAGCACCAGCGCGCTGAAGGTGCAGACATAGCCGCGGTCGCGGTCATAGCGGTGCGGGCTGTGGCGGGTCTGCGCATGCAGCCAGGAATTGATCGCCACCAGCACCCGCTGCGCCGACTGCTTCACCGACCAGGCGTCGGAGGTGCAGAAGTAGTCGGAAAGAAAGCTCGCCACCGCGGTTTCGCTGGCGACATGGCTGACCTCGCTGCTGCTGATGCCATCGGCCAGCGCAATGGCGATGCCCTTGCTGGCGAGCTGGGCGTCAGCGGGCACGCAGGCGCCGTGAAAGTCCTGGTTGGCCGGTTTGCGTCCGCGGTCCGAATGCTGGCCGAGGGAAATGGCGAGTTGACTGGGCATCTTCATCTGCGCAAAAGCCCCGGCGCGCATGCGAGCCGGGGCCTTCGTTCACTCCAGGGTCAGTAGACGGTGCGTTTGGGTGCGGTGCGCACGTGGGTGGTGTAGAGCGTCAGGCCGGTGAAGGCCAGGCCGCCGACCAGGTTGCCCAGCGCGGTGGGGATCTCGTTCCAGAGCATGTAGTCCATCACCGAGAAGTCGCCGCCCATGATCATCGCCGAGGGGAACAGAAACATGTTCACCACCGAATGCTCGAAGCCCATGAAGAAGAACAGCATGATCGGCATCCACATGGCGATGACTTTGCCGCTGACCGAGGTGGAGATCATCGCGCCGACCACGCCCATCGAGACCATCCAGTTGCACAGCATGCCGCGCAGAAAGATGGTCGCCCAGCCCGCTGCACCGAACTCGGCGTAGCCCAGCGTGCGTGCCTCACCAATGTGCGAGATCTTCTCGCCGATCGGCCCCGGGTCGGTGGAAAAGCCCATGGTGAAGACGAAGGCCATCATGAAGGCGACCACCAGCGCACCGGCGAAGTTGCCGAGAAATACCCAGCCCCAGTTGCGCAGAATGCCGCTCACGGTCACGCCAGGACGGCGGTCGAGCAGGGCCAGCGGAGTGAGCATGAATACCCCGGTGAGCAGGTCGAAGCCCATCAGGTAAAGCATGATGAAACCGACCGGAAACAGCATCGCGCCGACCAGCGGCGAGCCGGTCTGCACGGTCACGGCCACGGCGAACACCGCGGCGAGGGAGAGGATGGCGCCAGCCATGAAGGCGCGGATCAGTGTGTCGCGGGTGGACATGAAGATCTTCGATTCACCGGCGTCCACCATCTTGGTGACGAACTCGGAGGGGATGATGTAGGACATGGCGGTCTCTCTGAATGGCAGTGAGGGGCCAAGCCCCCGACGGCGGTCGCGGGGCGCTGGCTGAGCGATGTGAATTGCTGGCGAATTGAGGTCAGGTTCGCGGCCAAGGCCGCTCCCATGGATCGGTACGATTTGGGAGCGGTGAGCCGCGCGAGTGAGCGGCGGCGATCAGCCGACGGCGATTTGCACCTCGTCTCCCTCCAGACGCACCGGCCAGACGCGCAGGCTTTGTTCGGGGTATTCCATGCAGGTGCCATCGGCGAGGCGGAAGTGCTGTTTGTACAGCGGCGAAGCGATCACCAGCTCACCCTTGACGTTGCCGACGATGCCGCGGCCGATGACGTTGGCGCCGGACTTGGGGTCGCGATTGTCGATGGCGAACAGCTGCTCGCCTTCGGCGTTGTCGGGCAGGTGGAACAGCGCCACCTGGGCGCCTTCGTGCCAGGCCACTACACCGGAATTGGCGACCAGATCAGCACGGCTGCACAGTGCCTGCCAGGCCGCCGGGGCTGCGGAACGGGAGTCGAGACGAACGACGTTGGACTGGCTCATCAGAGCACCTCCTGGGTAAGTGGGATCAGGTGAAGTTCGCTGGCGCGTACCGGCCGACGCTGGCCGCGCTCCTTGACGAAGTGGATGTCGGGGTCGCCGCGGCCGTCGTTGACGAAGGTGCGGAAGCGCTTGAGCTTTTCCGGGTCGCTGATGGCGTTGGCCCATTCGCACTGGTAGCTGTCGACCACGTGCTGCATCTGGCTTTCCAGCTCGGCGGCGAGATTCAGGCTGTCGTCGAGGATGACGTCCTTCAGATAGTCCAGGCCGCCTTCCAGGCTCTC
The DNA here is from genome assembly GCF_003935375.1 of Stutzerimonas xanthomarina. GTDB lineage: Bacteria > Pseudomonadota > Gammaproteobacteria > Pseudomonadales > Pseudomonadaceae > Stutzerimonas > Stutzerimonas xanthomarina_A. The sequence continues at coordinate 213,374 of NZ_RHQM01000007.1, read as the reverse complement.
GCGCCAGACTGAGGTGCGCTGCAGCTTGTCGGCGGTGCGCACGTAGAACATCAAGACGCGGTCGATGATGCGGATCAGCGTTTCGTCATCGAGATCGGTGGCGAACAGCTCGGCATGTCGCGGGCGCATGCCGCCGTTGCCGCAGATGTAGAGGTTCCAGCCCTTGTCGGTGGCGATCACGCCGATGTCCTTGCTCTGCGCCTCGGCGCATTCGCGGGTGCAGCCGGAGACGGCGAACTTGATCTTGTGCGGCGCGCGCAACCCCTTGTAGCGGTCCTCCAGGCGCAGCGCCATGCCGACGCTGTCCTGCACGCCGTAACGGCACCAGGTGCTGCCGACGCAGGATTTCACCGTGCGCAGGCTCTTGCCGTAGGCGTGACCGGTTTCGAAGCCGGCGGCGATCAGCTCGCCCCAGATGTCCGGCAGCTCGTGCAGCTGGGCGCCGAACAGGTCGATGCGCTGGCCGCCGGTGATCTTGGTGTAGAGGTCGTATTTCTTCGCCACCTCGCCGATGGCGATCAGCCCCTCGGGGGTGATCTCGCCACCCGGGATGCGCGGCACCACCGAGTAGGTGCCGTTCTTCTGCATGTTGGCCATGAAGGTGTCGTTGGTGTCCTGCAGCGGAATCAGCGCCGGATCGGTGATCGGCTGGTTCCAGCACGAGGCCAGGATCGAACCCACCGTCGGCTTGCAGATGTCGCAGCCGACATGGCCGCGGCCGTGTTTGGCCAGCAGTTCGGCGAAGCTCTGGATGCCCTCGACGCGGACGATGCCGTAAAGCTCCTGACGGGTGTAGGCGAAGTGCTCGCAGAGGCTCTTGTCCACCGCCACGCCGCGCGCGGCCAGCTCGGCGTCGAACACCAGTTTGAGCAGGGCGCTGCAGCCGCCGCAGCCGGTGGCGGCCTTGGTGATGGCTTTCAATTCGCCGAGATCGGTGACGCCGGCATCGACCTGGCAGCAGACCGCGCCCTTGCTGACGTTGTGACAGGAGCAGATGGTCGCGCTGGCCGGCAGGGCGTCCGGGCCAAGGGTCGGAGCGCCCTCGGTCTGCGGCAGGATCAGCGCGGACGGATCGGCCGGCAGCTTGATGCCGTTCTGCGCGTACTGCACCAGGGTGTCGTAGTAGCTGTTGTCACCGACCAGCACCGCGCCGAGCACGGTCTTGCCATCGGCGGATACCACCAGTCGACGGTAGCTGGCACTGGCCTCGTCGATGAAACGGTAACTGCGCGAGCCGGGTGTGGCGCCGTGGGCATCCCCGATGGAACCGACGTCGACGCCGAGCAGCTTGAGCTTGGTCGACATGTCGGCGCCGTAGAAGGGCTCGTGCGGTTCCTCGGCCAGCTGCGCGGCGACGCTGCGGGCCATGCTGTAGCCGGGCGCGACCAGGCCGAACACGCTGCCGTTCCAGCTGGCGCATTCGCCTATGGCGAAGATTGCCGGGTCCGAGGTGCGGCACTCGCTGTCGATCACGATGCCGCCGCGCGGAGCGATCTCCAGCTCCGCGACATGGCCGAGGGCGTCTTGCGGGCGGATGCCGGCGGAAAACACGATCAGGTCGGTTTCGAGGAATTCGCCGTCGGTGAAGTTCATCCGCCAGGCGTAGTCCTCGCCGGCGACGATCTCCTGGGTGGCGCGCGACAGATGCACGCCAACGCCGAGGGCCTCGATGCGCGCCTTCAACGCCGCACCGCCTTCGCCGTCCAGCTGCACCGGCATCAGGCGCGGGGCGAATTCGACGACATGGGCTTCCAGGCCGAGCGACTTCAGCGCGTTGGCCGCTTCCAGGCCGAGCAGACCGCCGCCGACCACCACACCGCGCCTGGCGCCGCTGGCGGCCGCACGAATCGCATCAAGGTCGTCGAGGGTGCGGTAGACCAGCCGCGCGCTGCCTTCGGCACCGCTGATCGGTGGCACGAAGGGGTAGGAGCCGGTGGCAAGAATCAGTTGGTCGTAGGGCTGGCGGCCGGCACTGGTAACGACTTCCTTGCGCTCGCGGTCGATGCCCAGCACCTGAACGCCCAGATGGGTGTAGACGCCGTGGCTGCTGTAGTAGTCGGCCTCGCACATGGCCAGCGACTCGGCATCGCGACCGCCGAAGTATTCGGACAGGTGCACGCGGTCATAGGCGCGCTGGCGCTCCTCGCCGAACACATGCAGCTCGTAGCGGGTGAGGGCGCCGCGCTCGATCAGCTGTTCGATGCAGTGGTGACCGACCATGCCGTTGCCGACGATGACCAGTTTTTCGAGCGTGAGCGGAGTGACGGTAGAACTCATGGCCTTTCCTCAGTCGAGCTGCTGCGGCACTGGGCCGGCAAAACGCAAAAAGGCGCCTGGAGCTGGTATCAGCTCCAGGCGCCTTTGCCTGGTAATTAGTGGTGTGTGGGGTGGTCGGTCAGGCCTCGTTGCCTGCTACACCCAGTCCCGCGCCTGTTGGCTTGACGGTCGCCGCTGACCGTCTGGGACGTTCTGCCGCGAGGCGGCAGGTGTTGTCAGGGTGGTTGCAGGTTGTATGCCAGCTTGTCCGGCAGCATGGATTTGCGGCTGCCAGGCGCGCGACTGCGCGGTGTTGCGCGGTGCGGGTCGCTCGGATGCTGAGCGATCAGCCTCCGTCACTGCGACCTGGGCGGGGCAGGCTTGAACCAGAACAGTGCGTCGGTGCGGGCGCGCTCCCCGCTTTGGGGCGATCAGGACCCGAGGCCGGGCGCAGATTGTTTCTGCATCAGGCGCCAAACGCCTCGCGGAGCAATTCGGGCAGTGCCTTGCCAGCGGGGAGGGCAAGCAGGTGTTCGCGGTCGCTGCCGGTCGCCTCGCCTTGCGGGTTGACGTGCACCACGGCGGCTCCGGCGTCGCGCGCCCGGTGTGGTACCTCGGCCGCGGGGTAGACCACGCCGGAGGTGCCCACCGATAGCAGCAGGTCGCATTCGCCAGCCGCCTGGAACGCGGCACTGAGTGCAGCGACGGGCAGGCTCTCGCCGAACCAGACGACGCCTGGGCGCAGCCGTCCGCCGCAGTGGCTGCAACGGGGCGGTTCGAGGCGACGACCGCCTTCGGGCTCGTCGGCAGCCGGCAGAGGCTCGGCTGGCTCGCGAGCGCAGGCGAAACAGCGCGGTCGGTGCAGGCTGCCGTGCAGGTGAATGACATCCTCGCTGCCGGCACGCTCGTGCAGGTCGTCGACGTTCTGCGTGATCAGCGTCAGTTGCGGTACATGGCGCGCGAGGTCGGCGATGGCCAGATGAGCAGGATTCGGCTGGGATTGGAGGACGCGCATGCGCCGCCATTCATACCAGCCCCAGACCAGCGCCGGATCGCGGCGAAACGCTTCGGGCGTGGCCAGCTCGCCCGGATCGAAACGCTCCCATAAACCGGTCAGCGCGTCGCGGAAGGTCGGGATGCCGCTCTCGGCGGAAACGCCAGCACCGGTGAACACGACGACATGGTGCGCCGAGCGCAGGGCGGAAATCAGGGACGCTGGCATCACGTTCGGGCTCCGGGGTGCATGGATGGCGCACTATCAATACCATCGTGCTGCGGGCTTTTTCAAAACGTCGGCTGGTCGAACGGCGTTCGCGAGGGGCTGTTGTTCAAGCAGCACATCGTGTTTCGCGTTGGAGTTCTGACCGTCCGGCTGCTCGCCGTGGCCATCTGTCACCTACTTGACGGACGTCAACGTCGCCCGCAGCGGCTCGCGGATGATGCCGCGTAAAGCAACAGACGCGATATTCGCAGCCGGGAGGCTCTCATGCTTGGCTCAGTGACCTGGGACGACGCGCTGGTACAACGCTACGGACAAATCGGGCAGAGGCACTGCACCTATCCGGCTGCGGCCGATTTCAGCGACCGGATCGCCCCGCTGGATCTGCTGCGTGCGTTGCGCGAGGGGCGTCGCGCCGGCCGCCCGCTGTCGATATCCATCCACCAGCCCGGTGGCGTCGAGCTGCAGCCTGGCGAGGCCGCGGCCTATCAGCTGCGGCTGCACCGCGAGATCGAACAGCTCGGTTGCCATGCCGGGCCGCTGCAGCAGGTCGAGCAATTGCGGCTGAGCACCGGCACGCTGGGCATCGCCGCGTTACGAGAGCTGATGACGCTGCTCAGAAGCCGTTTCAGTTTCGTCGATTCCCATGCCGGCAGCTTTCTCGCTGAAGTCGAGCTGGCTCATGTCGACTGGCCGCTGATTGGCGCGCTGCACGAGCTCGGCTTCAACCAGCTCAGCGTCGCGGTGCCCGATCTGCGCGCGGACGACGGCAGCACGGTCGAGTACTTCCGCAGCTCGGCGCGCATCCGCGCGGTGATCGAAGCCGCCCATGCGTTGCATTACCGCTCGGTGAATCTTGATCTTGGCTACGGCAGGTCCTGGCAGACGCCGGCCAGCTTCGCGCGCAAGTTGGCGTCGATCATCGAGCTGGCGCCCGATCAGGTGACGATGTTCGATTACCGCGACGCGCCTCTGGTCGCTTCCAATCCCGCGCGCCTCGGCCTGGCTTCGGTGGCCGATACGCTGGCGATGTACCGCCATGGTGTCGAGCAGCTCAGCGCCGCCGGCTACCGCTACATCGGGCTGGGCAAGTTCGTCCTGCCTCACGACGATCTGGCGATGGCTCAGGAGATCGGCGCGCTGCACCACGATATCCATGGCTACACCCTGCACGGCGAATGCGATCACCTGGGTTTCGGGGTGGGCGCGATAAGCCGGGTCGATGGCCTTTATTGTCAGAACGCCAGCACCGCGCAGGCCTATCAGCAGGCGCTCGACCAGGACCAGCTACCGAGCATTTGCGGTCTGCACGCCAGCCATGTCGATCCGCTGCATCAGTCGCTGCTCGAACACCTGCGCTGCACCTTCGCGCTGGATTTCGACGCGCTCAGCCAGCACTGCGGCGTGGATGTGCGGCAGCGCTACGCGCGGCATTGGCCCGCGCTGCAGCAGCTGCATGCCGATGGGGTGATCGTGCTGAACGACAGCGGGCTGGAAATCCCGCTCCATGCTCGGCTACTGGTGCCGGCGGTGTGTGCGGCCTTCGAACAGCCAAACGCAATGGCGATTGGTCATTCGGCCGGGCGCCGGCGGCGCTGACTGGCTCCGCCGCTTCACCGCACGGTGAAGCGGCTGCTGAGGCTGCCGAGGCGACCGGCCAGCTCGTGCAGCTGACGTCCATCGTTATCCAGCTCGCTGGCGTCCCCTGCGTTACGCTCGGCGACCTGCTGCACGCTCTGCAGATGACGCCCCATATCGGCTGAAACCGCGGTCTGTTCGTGGGTCGCGGCGGCAATCATTTCGTTCATCTGGCTGATGCCCTCGATCTCGCTGGCGATGGCGTCCAGCAGGGCGGTGGTGTCCTGGCTGCTGCTCACGCAACGGGCCACGCTGTCGCGGCTGTTCTGCATCGCTTCGGTGGCCTTGCGACTGCCTTGCTGCAGGCGGCTGATGATGCCCTGGATCTCGGTGGTGGAAGCTGCGGTCTTCTGCGCCAGAGTGCGCACCTCGTCGGCGACCACGGCGAACCCGCGACCCTGTTCCCCGGCTCTTGCGGCCTCGATGGCGGCATTGAGGGCGAGCAGGTTGGTCTGTTCGGCGATGGTACGGATCACCTCCAGCACGCGGTCGATCTGCTCCGATTGCGCAGCCAGGTCCTGAACCACGCGGTCGGTGCCTTCGATGTGTTCGGCAAGGGTGCCGATCTCGCTGCGCACGCCGCTGACCGCGCTGCGGCCCTGGCCGGCCTTCTGGCTGGCACCCTGGGCAGCCTGCGCCGCGCGATCGGCGTGGCCGGCGACGTCATCGATGGCTACGGTCATCTGCTGCATGGCTTCGACCATGTAGGCAGTCTCATCCAGTTGGCGGCTGGCACCGTCACGCAGCTGGCGGGTTGCCTCGCTGAGGTTGGCAGCGGTGCCGCCCAGCCCCGCGGTGTCGCGTACCACGGCGCCGACCAGATCGCCCAGCTGGTCGAGCAGTTGATTGAAGCGCTGGGTGACCGGCCCGCTGACCTGGCTGCGGTAGCTCAGATCGATGCGTTCGGGACGCGCGGTGATGGCGGCGGCAGCGCCGAGCAGCGCTTCGCCTTCGCGGGCCTCGGCGGCGGCACGGATCGCCAGATAGACCAGGATTGCGCTTTCCAGCACCACGTAGAACGCATGCAGGAATACCTCGCCCCAGTTGCCATCGGGCATCAGGAATACGTCGGTGCCCTGTTGTTGCAGGGCGAAAAAGCTCAGGTGGTGCACGGCGATGGTCAGCGCGGCGACCACGATGGGCAGCCAGTCGCGGTAATACACCAGGAACGCCAACAGGGCGAAGATGCCGAAATGCATCTCCAGCATGCCGTGTGCCTGGTTGATATGCAGCGCGGAGAACACCATGAATGCGGCGCCGATCAGACAGCGCAGCAGGCGTTGACCAGGGATCAGCATGTACAGCGCAGTTACCGCCACGCCGGTCAGCCCGCCGATGACCAGTGCTTGCGCCCAAGTGCCATGGAAAGCCGCCACGCCGAACGAATAGGCGACCAGAAACCAGATCACACCCAGCATGATGCGATCGGCCTTGAGGTAATGCGCTTGTAGCGTGACGCTTTCGCTGTTCATGGATGACTCCGGGTAAAAGTCCGCACTCCTGTTATCGGGCGCCTCATGTCGCGCTTGACCCGTCGTAGAGCGGTTTCCGGCGAGCGCCCGGTTTGGCCAGCAGCAGCTGTGCGGTGCCGATGGCGCGCTCGATGAAGCCGCCCTCGCAGTAGCACAGGTAGAACTCCCAGAGCCGGTAGAAATAGTCGTCGTAACCGTGGCGCTCCAGCTCGCCGCGGGCGCGGCGGAAGTTCTCGTGCCACAGGCGCAGGGTGCGCGCGTAGTGTTCGCCGAAGTCCTCCATGTGCAGCAGGTTCATGTCCGAGTCGCTGGTTACGACATTGAGCATGCGCTGCATGGAGGGAAGGGCACCGCCGGGGAAGATGTAGCGCTGGATGAAGTCGACGCTGCGGCGCGCCTGTTCGTAGCGCTGGTCGCGAATGGTGATGGCTTGCAGCAGCATCAGCCCGTCGTCCTTGAGCAGCCGCGAGCACTGTCGGAAGTAAGTCGGCAGGAAGTCGTGGCCGACCGCTTCGATCATTTCGATGGACACCAGCTTGTCGAACTGACCGTCGAGATCGCGGTAGTCCTTGAGCAGCAGGGTGATGCGGTCCTGCAGGCCCTGTTCTTCGATGCGCCGCTGGGTGTAGGCGAACTGTTCGCGAGACAGCGTGGTGGTGGTCACCCGGCAGCCACGGTGGATGGCGGCATAGAGCGCCATGCTGCCCCAGCCGGTACCAATCTCCAGCAGATGGTCCTCGGGCTGCAGGTCGAGCTTTTCGCAGATGCGTTCGAGCTTGTGCAGCTGGGCCTGTTCCAGATCCTGTTCGGGGCTGGTGAACATTGCCGCCGAGTACATCATGGTCGGGTCGAGAAACTGCTCGAAGAGCTCGTTGCCGAGGTCGTAATGGGCGGCGATGTTGCGCTGCGAGCCGCTGCGGGTGTTGCGGTTGAACCAGTGCAACGCCTTGATCACCGGCTGGCCGAACAGCGCCAGGCTGCCGCGCTCGATGTTGTCGAGCACGTCCATGTTGGCGACGAACAGGCGGATCACCGCGGTCAGGTCCGGGCTGTGCCAGTAGCCGTGAATGTAGGCTTCGCCGGCGCCGATCGAGCCGCGCGCGGCGATCAGGCCCCAGGCGGCACTGTCGGTTATATGAATTTCTGCCTTGAGCGGGCTCGCCAGATCGCCGAACTGCTGGCAGACATCGCCGTGTTGCAGTCTCAGCAACCCGTGGCGCAGGTGTTCGAGCTGATTCAGTACGGTACGGCGCAGCAGGCTGCTGGCCAGTCCCATGCCCGCCAGCGGACGGACTTTGACGGTCAGGCTAGGGCTCTTCATGGCGGGCTCCGGTGGGTTGCGTGACGGCCAGCCCGTACGCCTTGGTAGCGGGCTGATGGGTGAAGATCGGTGTGCGCTTGAGCAGCAGGCGCAGCGCCTGCCAGTAGATGGCGAGCAGGGTCTTGGCGGTCATCCAGGGGAAGCTGAGCAGGTAGCGGTGCACCGCGCCGCAAGTCAGCGCCTGGCGTTGCAGACCGAGGGTGGCGTCGAACAGCTTCTGCTCGCCCTGCCAGTCCTCCATGTGCACGCCGATGCGTCGTCCCGGCGGGTTGAAGCGCATGCGGTATTCCAGCTCGCCGGGCAGGAACGGCGAGACGTGGAAGGTCTTCGCCACCGTACAGCGCAGGTTGCGATTGCCGGATGCCGGCAGCACGTAGTGATAACGCTCGCGCCAGGGGGTGTTGCTGACTTCGCAGAGCACCGCGGTCAGCTGTTCCTGTTCGTCGAAGCAATAGAAGAAGCTGACCGGGTTGAAGCACAGCCCCCAGCTGCGCGGCTGGGTCAGCAGGCGCACGGCACCGGTGACCGGCCGCCCGAGGGCTTCGCTGACCCGCTGGCGGACCGCGTCGGCCAGCGCGATGCCCTGGCTAGTGTATTGCGGCAGGTAGTCGCCCTCGCGGAAGCAAAATGCGGCGAAGCGGGCACGCCCACTCAGGGGCGAAAGCCCGAGCACGGCGTCCTGTTCGGCCAGGTCGAGGTACAGCAACCCCATGCGATAGCTGAACGCATGGGCCCGCGGCGCGAAGCGCCGATGCTGCACCCAGCCGCTGTACAGCGCGCTGTGCACGATGGCGCTGCTCACAGCGACTCTCCGAAGGCGGCGGCGACGCGCAACGCGCTGACCACACCGTCCTCATGGAAGCCATTGCCCCAGTAGGCACCACAAAAGTAGCTGTGGCGGTCGCCGAGGAGTTCGTCGACACGGGTCTGCGCGGCGATGCCGGCCAGGCTGTACTGCGGGTGGGCGTAGGAGAAACGCGCGAGGATCAGGTCCGGATCGATCGCTTCGCTCTGGTTGAGGCTGACGCAGAAGGTTTCCGGCGACTCGATGCCCTGCAGGATGTTCATGTTGTAGGTCACCGCGGCCTGTTGCTCGCTCGGCCCGCCGAGGCGGTAGTTCCAGCTGGCCCAGGCGCGGCGCCGCTTGGGCAGCAGGCGCGTATCGGTGTGCAGCACCACGTCGTTTGCGGCGTAGCCGATGGCTCCGAGGATCTCTCGTTCGACCCGGCTCGGTTCGGCCAGCAGGCTCAGCGCCTGGTCGCTGTGACAGGCGAAGATCACCTTGTCGAAACGCTCGGCACCGGCCGGGCTCTGGATCGTTACGCCGTGCTCATCGCGCAGCACCTCGAACACCGGGCAGTTGAGACGGATGTGCTGGCTGAAACCCCGCGTCAGTGGCGATACATAGGCGCTGGAGCCGCCTTCGACGACGTACCACTGTGGGCGATCGCTCACCGACAGCAGCCCGTGGTTCTTGAAGAAGCGGATGAAGAATTCCACCGGGAATTCCAGCATGTCGGCCAGCGACATCGACCAGATCGCTGCGCCCATCGGCACGATGTAGTGATCGATGAAGCGCTGGCTGTAGCGGCCCAGCTCGAGATAGGTACCCAGGGTGACGTGGGCACCGAGGCGACCGTGCTTGTAGTGCTCAAGCGCTTCGCGGTTGAAGCGCAGGATGTCGCGAATCATGCGCCAGAAGGGCGGCGAGAACAGGTTGCTGCGCTGGGCGAACAACGTGTTGAGATCGTGGCCGTTGTATTCCAGGTCGCTGAGCGGATCGCTCACCGAAAAGCTCATTTCGGTCGGCTTGTAGCGCACTCCGAGCTTGTCCAGCAACTTGATGAAGTTGGGGTAGGTCCAGTCATTGAAGACGATGAAGCCGGTGTCCACCGCGTAGTCCCGGCCGTGCAGGCGGAAGTCCACGGTATGGGTGTGGCCGCCGATCCAGCTGGCCGATTCGAACACTGCGACCTGGTGCTGACGGGACAGCAGATGCGCACAGGTAAGTCCGGCAATACCGCTGCCGATGATGGCGATTTTCATGGTTATCCTTCCTTGAGAGGCGTATGCGCCAGTCGCCGGCCGAGGGCGAATTGCAGGCGTGCGGGCAGCAGTGAGAGCAGGCGCAGCACAGAGATGAACGGCGCGGGAAACGCGATGTGCAGCGGGCGGCGTTCCAGCCGTCGGGCGATCTGCCGTGCGGCCTTGTCCGCCGGCCAGCTCATGGGCATGGGAAAGTCGTTGCGACGGGTCAGCGGTGTGTCGACGAACCCCGGGCTGACAAGGGTGACGTCGATGCCTTCGTTGGCCAGATCCAGACGCAGTGATTCGAGCAGGTAGCGCAGCGCGGCCTTGGATGCGCCGTAAGCCCCGGCACGCGGCAACGGCAGCCAGGTCACTGAGCTGCCGACGCCGACCAGATGCGGGCGCACCCCTTGGCGCAGCAGTGGCAGTGCCGCCTCGATGCAGTAGCCGACGGCGAGCACGTTGGCGCCCATCACGCGCTCCAGCAGCGCCGCGTCGAATCGGCCGGCGTCGATGTATTCGCAGGTGCCGGCGTTGAGGATCACGCTGTCCAGCGCGCCCCATTGCGTCTGGATGGCGGTGCCGATGTCGCGCACCTGTTCGCTGTCGGTGAGATCCCCGGGCAACACCAGCACACGCCCCGGGTAACGCCGGGCAAAGGCCTGCAGCGGCTCGGCGCGGCGTGCCGACAGCACCAGGCAGTGCCCATCGGCGAGCAGCTGACGCGCCAGTTCCAGGCCGATGCCACTGCTGGCGCCGGTAAGCCAGATACGTCGCGAGAGGTTCACGCGAGCCTCCGCTGCAGCCAGCGAATGGCCGCGCCGAGCAACGGCACATGCTGATAGAGCAGGGCACCGGCATCGAAGTAGTCGCGGTGACGGACGACCTTGCCGGCGCCGTTCCAGCGCAGCAGCGAGCAGCCTTCGAGGCTGATCAGCTTGCCGCCGTTCAGCCGCGGATGTCGGTAACTCATGATCCAGCGCAGATAGCCCTGGCCGTCGCATATCTCATCGTGGCTGATGAACTCGAAATGCAGGTGCTCGACGTTGGCATACAGCTCGCTGAAATAGCGCTCCAGCTCGACGAGCCCGCAGACCTCATGCAGCGGGTCGGTGAAGTGCACGTCGGCGCTGTAGAGGTCGCGCAGGCGGTCGAGATTGCTCGCGTCGAGGCGGGCGAACTCGCAGGCGAAGGACTGCAGGAAGCCGCTCATGCTTGCGCATCCGGCAGGTTGCGGAAGGCATCCAGCGCCCGCGCCCGGCTGGCGCCGAGGTCGACGATGGGGGCGGGGTACTCGGTTACGCCGAACAGGCTGCGGTGCGCCGACGGGTTATGCACGTCGCGCCTGCTCAGGTGCTGCAGCTCGGGAAGCCAGCGGCGCAGGAACTGCCCGTCCGGGTCGAAGCGTTGCGACTGGCTGATCGGATTGAACAGGCGGAAGTAGGGCACCGAATCCGTGCCGGTGGACGCGCTCCATTGCCAGCCGCCATTGTTGGCGGCCAGGTCGCCGTCGATCAGGTGACGCATGAACCAGCGCTCGCCCTCACGCCAGTCGATCAGCAGGTTCTTGCTGAGGAACATGGCGACGACCATGCGCAGGCGGTTGTGCATCCAGCCGGTTTCCTGCATCTGGCGCATGGCCGCATCGATTATCGGAAAGCCGGTGCGGCCCTGCTGCCATGCTTCCAGCTCGTACGGCGCGCGCCGCCAGGGCAGTGCCTCGGTTTCCGGGCGGAAGGCGCGGTACATGGACACCCGCGGATAGCCGACCAGGATGTGCTTGTAGAACTCGCGCCAGAGCAGTTCGTTGATCCAGGTGGTGACGCCGGTGCTGCCGCTGTCCAGCTCGCCCTGGTTGTAGCCAAGCGCCGCGTGCAGGCACTGGCGGATGGAAATGACGCCGGCGGCGAGGTAGGCCGACAGCTGGCTGGTGCCGGGCTCGGCGGGCAGGTCGCGGCGCTGGTGGTATTCGTTCAGGTCGTCCTCGACGAACGCTGCCAGGCGGCGCTGGGCGAAGGCTTCGCCGGCTGGCCAGAGCGCGCGCAGATAGTCCGTGGGTCGCGGAAAGCCGGTGACCGTCGTGGGTATCGGGTCACTGGTGATACCCAGCGGCGCCTGGGCCGCAGGCACCGGCTCGCAGGCTGGCAGCGATACGCTCAGGTGGGCGAGGCAGGCCTTGCGGAACTGGCTGAACACCTTGAAGTAGCTGCCCGACTGCGTCTGTACGCTACCCGGAGTGAACAGCAGCTGGTCGAGATGGCCGCGCACGCTGATGCCGGCCGCTTCCAGATGCGTCGTAACTGCCTGATCGCGGCGCTGCTCGTTTACCCCGTACTCGTCGTTGTAATGCAGCCGCTGCACGCCCTGTTCGCGGCAGACCTTCAGCAGCGCGTCGGGTACCGCCTGCCAATCATCGACCTCGCGAATCAGCAGCGGGACGTTGAGCGCGCCCAGCCGCGTCGACAGCTCGGCGAGGTTACGCAGCCAGAAGTCGACCTTGCAGGGGGCGTCATCGTGGGCGAGCCATTGCCCGGGAGTGACCAGATACAGCGCCACGGTAGGGCCGCAAGCCATCGCAGTCGCGAGGGCGGTGTTGTCGCTTGTGCGCAGATCGCTGCGCAGCCAGAGCAGCTGGGTCATGACGCACTCCCTTCGCTACCGGGCAGCAGGCCGGCACCGTGCAGCTCTTGCAGGGCGCCGAGTGGGTCCTCGGCGAGCATCAGCCCGCGATGTCGGTGCAGCTCGGGTGCATGGATATGAACGGCCGGTCCGGCCACGCAGAGTGGTGCGATGCTTTGCTCGATCAGACGCGGCAGGTCGCGTTGCAGGCAGTTGCCCGGCAGGCTGTTGCTCGCATAGAGCAACAGGGCGCGCGGCAGGATGCGCTCCATCGCCAGGTTCAGCTCGTTTAGCGGTACCGGCCACTCGACAACTTCAACTGGGCAGTCGGTGCTGGACACGAGCCAGGCGGTCAACCACAGACCGGGTGCGAAGGACTCGTTATCCAGATTGGCGAGCAACAGCGGGCGCCCGACCTGCTGCCGGTTGTTGAAATAGATGCGCGTCGCCAGTTTGCTGCGCAGCCAGGAATGAACCAGCGCCCGCTCCACCGCTGCACCGTACTGGCCCTGCCAGCGCTGTTCGAGTGCCTCGAGCAGTGGATGCAGCAGGTGCTGGCAGAGCGTGCGCGGCGGATACAGCGCCATGGCCCGGTTGAAGGCATCGTCCAGGCGTCGTTCGCTGAGGCGGTCGATGGCCTGCAGCAGCTCTTCGAGCAGCTCCGACCACTGGTTCTGCCTGGGCAGCTCCGGCGGCGTGGTGGTGTCCAGCAGCGGCTTGATCTGGCTGACCGAAACGCCGCGATTGAGCCAGGTGAGGATGTCGCGGATGCGCTGGATATGTGCTTCTTCGTACAGCCGATGACCCTTGGGCGTGCGCAGCGGGACGATCAGCCCGTAACGGCGCTCCCAGGCACGCAGGGTCACGGCGTTGACGCCGGTTATGCGCGCCACTTCGCGGATCGGCAGGAGGCCGTCGGCCGTCAGCTGCGTCAGGTCCGTTGATTCATTCATGTTCAGATTCCGTTGCGCAGGCTGAGGGTTTCGGGATGCGGCTGCATGTAGGCCTGGCGTGCGACGTAATGATCGGGATGCCGACGGAAGTGGTGCTTGAGCAGGGTCAGCGGCACCACCAGCGGGATGACGCCGGCGCGATACTGATCGATGAGGTGGCGCATCTCGCGGCGGTCCTCCGCACCAAGCGAGTCCTTGAGGTAACCGCTCAGATGCAGCAGCACGTTGCAGTGCGTACCGCGGGTGGCTGGCTTCTTCAGCGCCTGCATCAGCTGGCTGAAGTACTGCGGTGCGAACTCCTCAAGCGAGTGTTCCGCCAGTTGCGCGACCAGCCGGCCGAGCACCTTGTACTGCAGCGGGTTGCTCGCCATCAGCTGGTACTTGTAGCGCGAGTGGAAATCGACGATGGCCCGGCGGCTGAGGCCGGCCTGGCGCAGGCGCTGCCAGTCGGCATGGGCATAGACGCGGGTGAGGAAGTTTTCGCGCAGCACGGCATCGTTCAGTCGACCGTCCTCTTCGACCGGCAGATCCGGACAGGCCTGCATCAGCGCCTGGGCGAACACGCCGCTACCACCTCCGGGCTGGGTATGGCCGTTGGCGGCATAGACCTTGACCCGCTCCATGCCGCAGGACGGCGATTTCTGCATAAGGATGTAGCCGTTGATGTCGTGCAACTGCTCGGCGATCTGTCGACCGTAGGCGGCGAGGGCTTCGGTGACGTCCAGCTCGGGACGTACGGTGCCGACGGCCTTTGGTGCGTCGGTGTCGCCGACCAGGCGGATCGGCTCGCGAGGTGTGCCAAGGCCGATGGCAACCTCCGGGCACACCGGCACGAACTCGAAGTGCTGCGCCAGGGTCTCGCTGCACAGGCGCGATTCCTTGTGGCCACCGTTGAAACGCACCGGATTACCAAGCAGGCAGGCGCTGATTCCAATCTTGGGCGTGGGGAGCTTGGTGTGCATGATGGCGACCTCGTCTTGTACAAGTTAGGTTTCTGTACAACTTGTGGCCATCATAATCATGGTGTTGTACAAGTCAATACATGATGTACAACTAAGTGCATAATCCTGTACAAATATTGTCAGCGAGTGGCTTTGGATAGTTGTCGCCGCGTACGGAGGGGTTTTTTGGTGGCTGAGCGATCTACAGCGCTTGTCGGCCAGCCTGATGTGCGCCAGTGGCTCAGCCGAAGCGGTGGCGTGAAAATGCTGTACGATTTATGTGCCTGTGTATAGGTGTATGCTTTCAAGCAAGTCGTCAAACCCGCGCAATGGCTGCGCGCCAGGAGCTCACCATGAACATCTTGTTGACGGGCGGTACCGGGCTGATAGGCCGCACGTTGTGTCGGCGCTGGCTGGCGGACGGGCATCGGCTGTGGGTATGGAGCCGCACGCCGCAACGCGTTGCCGCGCTGTGTGGTGCCGAGGTGCAGGGTGTGGGCAGCTTGCAGCAGCTGGATGCCGTGGCGCTGGACGCGGTGGTCAATCTGGCCGGCGCCCCCATCGCCGATCGGCCATGGACCAAGTCGCGCAAGGTGTTGCTATGGGACAGTCGGGTCAAGCTCACCGAACAGCTGGTCGAGTGGCTGGGCCGACGCGAGCAGAAACCGGCGCTGCTGATCTCTGGTTCCGCCGTGGGTTGGTACGGCGACGGCGGTGAGCACCGCCTGACCGAAGCCGATCAGCCGGTCTCCACCGATTTTGCCAGCCAGCTGTGCAATGCCTGGGAAGAGCGCGCGATGGAGGCGACAGTGCTGGGAATGCGTGTGGTGCTGGTGCGTACCGGGCTGGTGCTGGCGCGTGACGGCGGCTTTCTCCAGCGGTTGCTGCCGCCATTCAGGCTTGGTTTGGGCGGGCGCATCGGCGATGGTCGGCAATGGATGCCGTGGATTCATATCGAAGACCAAATCGCCCTGATTGATTTTCTTCTGCGCCAGCCGGCGGCAAGCGGGCCTTACAATGCCTGTGCGCCGGCCCCGGTGCGCAACGTCGAGTTCACGCGCAGCCTTGGCCGCTGCCTGCATCGCCCGACGGTATTGCCAGTCCCGGCAGCGGTGCTCAAGTCCCTGCTCGGCGAGTTGGCCGGGCTGTTGCTCGGGGGGCAACATGCGTTGCCGCAGAGGGCCGAGGCGGAAGGTTTCCGCTTCCGTTTCAACGATCTGGATTCAGCCCTGGCCGACCTATTGACGCCCCCCTGAAGGGTGCGCCCTGTGTGAAAATAGCGCGCCCCCCGCTTGGGGTACGGCGCAACCTTAAAAACAGTAGTCAGGAAAGTTGCATGACAGAGCAGGCGTTGTTGTTGGTCAATCTGGGTTCGCCGGCCTCCACGGAAGTCGCTGATGTACGCCGCTACCTCAACCAGTTTCTGATGGATCCGTACGTTATCGATCTGCCGTGGCCGTTGCGGCGCCTACTGGTCTCGCTGATCTTGATCAAGCGCCCCGAGCAATCGGCGCATGCCTACGCCTCGATCTGGTGGCCGGAAGGTTCGCCGCTGGTGGTCCTGAGCCGCCGTCTGCACGAGGCGGTACGTCCGCACTGGACGCAGGGCCCGGTGGAGCTGGCGATGCGCTACGGCGAGCCCTCCATTGAGACCACGCTGACGCGTCTGGCCGGGCAGGGCATCACCCAGGTCACCCTGGCGCCGCTTTATCCGCAGTTCGCCGACAGCACCACGACTACGGTCATTCAGGAAGCGCGCCGGGTCATCCGCGAGCGCGGACTGTCTCTGCAGTTGTCGATCCTGCAGCCGTTCTACGACCAGCCGGAGTACCTCGACGCGCTGGCCGCCAGTGCCAGGTCGCATCTGCAACAGGATTTCGATCATCTGCTGCTGAGTTTCCACGGGCTGCCCGAGCGTCACCTGCACAAGACCGATCCAACCGGCGCGCACTGCCTGAAGGGCGATGATTGCTGCCAGCGTGCCGAGGGCGAGGTACTCGCCAGCTGCTACCGCGCGCAGTGCATGCGTACCGCCGCCGGCTTCGCGGCGCAGGCCGGGTTGCGTGACGATCAGTGGTCAGTGTCCTTCCAGTCGCGCCTCGGCCGCGCCAAGTGGATCGAGCCCTACACCGAGACGCGTCTCGACGAGCTGGCGCAGCAGGGCGTGAAGAAGCTGCTGGTGATGTGCCCGGCCTTCGTCGCCGACTGCATCGAAACTCTCGAGGAGATCGGCGATCGCGGTCGTGAACAGTTCATCGAGGCGGGTGGCGAGGAACTGGTGCTGGTGCCCTGTCTGAATACCCATGAGGATTGGGTAAAGGCGCTGGTGACACTCTGCGGGCGCGCGCCTCTGGCGCTCTGACCGCAGGCGTTGGACGCATCGCCCGGCGATGCGTCCCACGTCAGGCTGTCACGCCGTCGTCCGCCTCGGTGCTGCGAACCAGCTCCTCGAACGCATCCGCTGATAGCGGCCGGCCGAACAGATAACCCTGATAGCGATGGCAGCCATTGGCGAGCAGCATCGCCCGTTGTGGCTCGCTTTCGACGCCTTCGGCGATGACCTCCAGGCCCAGGCCGGTCGCAAGGGCGCAGATGGCCCGCACGATGGTCAGGCTGCTGCTGTCGTCCGGCAGGCGGCGAATGAAGGTCTGGTCGATCTTCAGCTGATCGAGCGGCAGCTGCTGGAGATAGCTCATCGAGGAATAGCCGGTACCGAAGTCGTCGATGGCGAAACGGATGCCGTGCTGCTTGAGCCGCGTCATGCGGGCGATGGCTTCGGGCATGTTGTCCAGCAGCAGCGTTTCGGTCAGCTCCAGCTTCAGCCGGGCCGGATCGGCACCGCTCCTTTCCAGCAGCTCGAGCACCCCCTCGACGAAATTGTCCTGATACAGCAGGTGTGCACTGAGGTTCACCGAGAGACTGAGGTGGGCGAATTCCGGCGTTTCGGCCCAGCGCGCCAGTTGTGCGCAGGCCTGGGCCAGCACCTGTTGATCGAGGGTGTGGATCAGACCGGCGTGTTCGGCCTGCGCGATGAATGCCGCCGGAGTGAGCAGACCGCGCAGCGGGTGCTGCCAGCGCACCAGCGCCTCGGCGCCAATGATGCCTTCGGTCTGCTCCAGCTGCGGCTGGAAATTGAGTATGAATTCGCCGTTCTTCAAGCCCAGGCGAATCTCTTCCTCCAGACGCAACCGTTCCTGCACGGCCAGCTGCATGCCCGGATCGAAGAAGCGCAGGGCGTTCTTGCCGGAAATCTTCGCTTCGTACATCGACATGTCGGCGCGCTTCATCAGCTCGTCGCTGCTGCTGGCTTCGGCACCGAACAGCACCACGCCGATACTGGCGCTGCTGTACAGCGTGAGATCTGCCAGGCGATACGGCCGGTCCAGTGAGTTCAGCAGCTTCATGCCGATGTGCTCCGCTTGGCCCGCTGCGCGTAGCGGGTCATCGCCGAGGTTCTCCAGCATCACCACGAACTCGTCGCCACCCAGGCGCGCCACCGTGTCGCTGGCGCGCACCTCGGCGTGCAGACGTTCGGCAGCGATGCGCAGCACCTGGTCGCCGGTCTGGTGCCCGTGCAGGTCGTTGATGTTCTTGAAGTTGTCGAGGTCGATGAACATCAGCGCGCCCAGCTGATTGCCGCGGCGGCTGGCGGCCATGGCCTGGTGCAGGCGGTCGAGCAGCAGCCGGCGGTTGGGCAGACCGGTCAGCGGATCGTAGAACGCCAGATTATGAATTCGCTCTTCGGCCGCCTTACGATCGGTGATGTCGGTAAAGGCGGCGACATAATGAGTGACCTCGCCGTGCGCGTTGCGCACCGCGCTGACGGTCAGCCATTCGGGAAAGATCTCGCCACTCTTGCGCCGGTTCCAGATTTCGCCTTCCCATACGCCGGTGGTTTCGATGCTCGACCACATGCTGCGATAGAACTCCGGGCCGTGCTTGCCGGACGCGAGCAGAGCGGTGGTCTGACCGATGGCTTCGGTGGGGCAGTAGCCGCTGATGCGGGTGAAAGCCCGGTTGACCCGCAGGATGCGGTTCTGCGCGTCGGTAATCAGCATGCCCTGCTGCGATTCGAAGGCGATGGCGGCGATCCTGCGCTCCAGCTCGGTGTTCACCCGTTCGGTGATATCGCGGCTCAGCCAGACCACCGCACGCTTCTGTCCTTCCGGCTGCTCCAGCGGCAGCGCGCGGCCTTCGAACACCTTGAGGCCACCCTGTGTCGGCAGGCAGTACTCGATCAGCTGCGGTACATCGCTGTTCAGCGTCAGCTGGATGAAGTCGAGGAAGCGACGTTCTTCCTCTTCGGGCATGACGTCGTGCAGACGGCGACCGAGCAGCTTGCCCGGATCGTCATACAGCAGGCTCCGTTCGGCGCAGAGGATTTCCAGGTAGCGGCCATCCTCGTCGAGCACCATGAGCAGGTCGGGCATGGCTTGGGTGATGGCGCGCAGCCGGGCTTCGCTGAAGCGCAGGGCCTGCTCGATCTTGTTGCGCTCCAGCAGATCCTTGAGCAGGACGCCGAGGGTTGCGGTGGCGATGGGCAGCGCCAACAGCGCTGGCAAGGCAGCTTCCCGTACGGCGGCGGCGCCGAGCCCGTTGGGCAGCATCAGTGCAACCAGCGCCAGCGCGCCAAGGTGCAGCAACACGCCGAACGCGAGCAATTGCCAGAAGCCGATGCCGAGCAGTCGCTTGCGGTATGCACAGCCGTATGCGAGACCGAGCACGATGGGCAACAGCACGTTGGCCAGCCCC
Organism: Stutzerimonas xanthomarina; assembly: GCF_003935375.1. Classification (GTDB taxonomy): domain Bacteria; phylum Pseudomonadota; class Gammaproteobacteria; order Pseudomonadales; family Pseudomonadaceae; genus Stutzerimonas; species Stutzerimonas xanthomarina_A. The sequence continues at coordinate 194,175 of NZ_RHQM01000007.1, read as the reverse complement.
GGGATTACGCCGGGCCCGCCCAGCCAGAGGCGATAGGCGCCAGCCAGGGTGCCGGCGATCGTTGCCACCAGCGGCCCGCCGAACAGCCCGGCCATGCTCAGCACCACGGTGCGCGCATCGAGGATGATTCCGGTCTGGCCGACGCTGGAGATCAGCATGCCGATGATGCAGGCGCTGCCGAACCAGAGCCCGGCGAGCAACTGTGCAGAGAGCTGACCGCTTCGGTTCCAGCAGCGTGTGGTGAAGGCCAGCAGCCAGCACAACGCGAGCAGCATGACCGCATTCTCTACGACGGCATTGATTGTCAAGACAGAATCCTAGGGCGCAACCGCCCACTGCAGGATGGTGAAGTGGCGTTTGGCCAGTATCCCATATCCACCGCGATGGGGTAACGGCACTTAGGTAGGGTTGTCCGGGTAGCTGCTAGCTCAGTGCTGCTGCATCGGTGGGTCAAACGGCCCGCAGGACGCGGGCCGGCGGCCATGCTCAGTTCTGTGCGAGCTTCGCCTTCAGTTCGCGAATCTCGGCTTCCAGCGCTTCGACGCGTTGCAGGGCGTCGACCTCGGCGGTGACGTTCTTCTGGATGCCGATGAAGTAGGTCAGCTGATCGCCTTCGTTGAATACCGGCGTAATGGAAAGCTCGTTCCAGAACGGTGTGCCGTCCTTGCGGTAGTTGCGGATGATCTGGCGGCACGGCTGGTTGTTCTTCACCGCCTCGCGGATGGCCTGCAGGGCCGGCTGGTCGCGGTCCTCGCCCTGCAGGAAGCGGCAGTCGCGGTAGAGGATGTCGTCCACCGGGTAGCCGGTCAGGCGCTCGAACGCCGGGTTGGCGTAGATCAGGATGTTGTCATCGCCTTCCTGTTCGGCGACCACGATTCCGTCGTTGGAGGCTTCGATAACCAGTTGCAACAGCTTGGCATTGATCATGTCACGACATCCTGAAAGGGCATGCCGCGCATTCTAGAACAACTTGGCCCGCTCGGTGCCCTGCAGGTGCCATCAGTGGCCTGTTTAGCAAGTTCAGTTGGTCAATTTCAGCGCCCATGGCCCCGATACTGCGTTGCTGCTCCTCACCATGGCCCGCTATGACTCGTCGCAGCGCCTTGTCTCGGAAACATGGTCATCCGAACGTGCCTCAACCAACTCACCGCACAGGCCATCCGCTCATTCGTTGCGTTTGCGGAAGAACAGGGTGACCTGTCCCACCTCGACGCCAAACTTGCTCATGAACGAACGGTTGGCCAAGGTGTTCTCGTCGATGAGGTACATCCAGTCGTCCAGGTGTACGTCGTAAACCTTGTCATCCACCGGCAGGCTGAGCACGTAGCGCCAGCGCAGGGCATTGCCGGCCACTTCGCCAACGGCCTCGCCGACCACGTCTGCAGCCGTGCCGCGCCAGTGCCCCGGGCGTTCCTCGGTCAGCGTCCAGACGCGTTGCTGGGTAGTGCCGTCGCTGTAGCGAAAGTGTTCGTCGAGGATCAGCTTGTCGCCATCGAGGCTGCCTTCGATCTCGACATGAAAGCGCTTGACGACCTCGCCGGAGCGCTTCTGGAACATGCCCCAGGCATCCACCGTGCCGACGAAATACTTTCGCAGATCCAGCTGCGGCTCCTCGTCTCGGTAATGCTCGACATCGACGGCGGTGCAGCTGAGCAGCAGCAGGCAGCAAGCCAGGATCAGTACCTTTTTCATGATTTCGTTTCTCCGCAGGGCAGGGAAGTGAGTAGCCGCGCTGCCAGTAGCTTCAGCAGGCAGGGCAGGCCGGCGTAGACCAGCGCAAGGTTCCAGCCGGCCGCGGTGCCCGGTTGGTAGTCGCTCAACGCCAGCAATGGCAAAGCCAGACCGGCGAGTGCCAGCGCCAGCTTGGCGAGAAAGCTCCACAAGCCGAAGTAGGCGGCGGTGGAATCACGGTCCTCGACTGGGATGATGTCGGCCAGCAGCGCTGGTGGCAGAGCCAGATCGGCTCCGAGGGTAAGGCCGGACATCATGCAGACGCCGGCATAGGCCCAGGCCGAGCCCGGTTCCAGCAGCACCGCCCAGATAAAAGCGGCGCAGGCCGTGAGCATACCGATCCGCCAGCTGCGTCGTTTGCCGATGCGATCGGCCAGACGGGTCCAGAGCGGCAGGCCCAATGCGCCGCTGATGAAGTACAGCGCCAGGAACAGCCCGGTCAGTCGCGCCAGTTGCAGGCGGTCGGCGATGAAGAACAGCGCCAGGGTGGCCGGAATCGCCACCGCCACGGCATTGATGAAGTAGACGCCCGCCAGGCGCCGGAACGCAGGGTTGCGCAGGGGCAGTCGCCAGCTGCTGGTTTCGGTACGCACGGCGCGATGGGGGCGTGGGGCGCCGAACAACAAGATCGCCGTGCCGGCAAACAGCAGCACGGCGAAGGTAACGGCAAAGGTTGCCAGCGCCGTCGCCATGCCGTATCGGGTCGCCAGCACGGTAGGCAGCACGCTGGCGAGCACCACGCCGAACAGTCCGGCACCTTCGCGCCAGGCGGCGACTCGGGTGCGGGTATCCGGCTGGTCGGAGAGGCGCGCGCCCCAGGCCAGATAGGTGATGTTGATCAGGCTGTGCAAGGTATAGGTGAGCGCCAGCAACGCGCCGAGCCACATGGCTAAGCCGAAACTGCCTAAGTTGCCGGGTGGGATCAGCAGTGCCGCCATCGCCAGGCTAAGCAACACGGCCGCGCCGCCGAGCAGAATGGTCCAGCCACGTGGTGAGCGGCGATCGATAAGGCGGCCAAGCCAGGGGTCTTGCACGGTGTCCAGCAGGCGGGCGAGGAACAGCACGGCGCCGGTCAGCGTCAGACCGAGGCCGAGATCGGCCGCATAGAAATTCGGCACCAGCACGTAGATCGGCAGCATCGCCATCGCCAGCGGCAGGCCGAGCATTCCATAGGCTGCCAGCGCCGGGCTTTTCATCGCTGGCCCAGCAGGTTGCGCCGCAGCTTCTGGTCGCGGCTGCGCGGGTCGAGCCAGATGGCGAAGAAGGCGTCGGCGAACGCAGCGTCGGCGACCTCATGCTGCAGGCGATCATTCACGTAGAAGCGGCAACCGCGCCCGGGCAAGAAGACGCCAGTGATTCGGTCACCCGCCTCTACATCGACGAAGGCTTGCTGCATGTCTGCGCGCCAGCGGCGCAGTTGTTCGGCATCGAGCGGCTCGGCGGAGAGTCGCTGAATCTCTTCCAGGCTGGTGCGCACCAGGTCGTCGCGGCTGATGGAGCGGTGATAGGTCAGTTCCAGTGCGAACGCCGTCCGGGCTTGCAGCGGCGCGGTTTCGCTCCACAGGCGCGCGTCATAGATGCGCAAGCCGAAGAAGCGCAACTGGCCTTCGCCAATCAGTCGCGCCTGTGGCACGGCTTCGCGCCAGCTCGCCGCTGCCATCAGCGGGATCAGCGACAGCAGGCTGGCGAGCACGACGCGGCGGATATTCACGACATCGTGCTCAGCGACTGCCGGCGAGGGTGATCGAGACCGAGTCGGCAAAGCGCAGCGCGTGGGGCTTGTCGACTTCCACCTCGGCGTAGCTCACCGCGGGATGTGCCATCACCAGGTCGAGGATTTCCTGGGTCATGCGCTCGAGCAGGGCGAAGCGGTTGTGCTCGACATGACGAATGATCGCCTTGGTGATGGTGCGGTAGTTGAGCGCCAGCTCGATGTCGTTGTCGCGCACCGCCTCGACCGCCGGGTAGAGGATGCTCAGGTTGATCAGCACGTCCTGGCGGTTGAGGATCTCGTCCTCGTTGATGCCGATGTAGGTGCGCAGGCGCAGATCCTTCACCCGGATGCGCGCCATGCCAGGTTCCAGGCGCGGCATTACTGGCCCCTCCCGATCAGCTGTAGAAATTCCATCCGTGTGTTGCAGGAGCTGCGGAAGGCGCCGAGCATCACCGAGGTGTTCATCACCGAGTTCTGCTTCTCTACGCCGCGCATCATCATGCACATGTGCTTGGCTTCGATGACCACCGCAACACCAGCGGCGCCGGTGACTTCCTGAATGGCTTCGGCGATCTGGCGGGTCAGGTTCTCCTGGATCTGCAGGCGGCGGGCGAACATGTCGACGATTCGCGCAATCTTCGACAAGCCCAGCACGCGCCCGGTGGGGATGTACGCCACATGGGCCTTGCCGATGAAGGGCAGCATGTGGTGCTCGCACAGGGAGTACAGCTCGATGTCCTTGACGATGACCATCTCGTCGTTGTCCGAGGCGAACAGCGCGCCGTTGACGATCTCTTCCAGGCTGCGGTTGTAACCGCCGCACAGGTATTGCATCGCCTTCGCCGCGCGTTGCGGCGTGTCGCGCAGACCTTCACGCTCCGGGTTTTCACCCACCCCGGAGAGTATTTCGCGGTAATGACCAGGCAGATCGTTCATGACGGTTCCTTTTGTGCGCCGGGCGCTGTTGCGTGGAGGGAATGCTGTTGCATCGATGAGGGATGCGATAAAGCTATACGGATATTGCTTCTTGTACAGGTAAATGTACAGGAATATTCTGCTGCATAAGAGCTCCTTTGCCCGAGCCCGCCATTTGGCAGGCAGGTGGGCGATTGCGGGGCTATGCGGCTAACTGAATCTATACAGGTATCCGAGTATGAAACAGGGCGTGTCGAGGCTTGGGCTGCGTATTGCGCTATTTCGCGGCCGAGTAGAGCGGGTCGAGCTTCATGGTCTGCGCTGCTGCGGGTACAGCGCCTGGGTGGTCGAGCGCAGCGGTCGCCGCCGGCAGTTCGCCGATGGCCAGCGCAATGTCTGGAGCGACCAGGGCAGCCTGAAGCGGGAGCTTCGGGCGTGCGGTGTGCGTGAGGTCTACTGGCGGCAGCCGGTCAGCCATGACGAAATGATCGGCCGCCCGGCTGCTGCGGAATCCGGGTTTGGCCTGTGCATGCCTCTGCTTGCCGACAACTAAAGGCGATCATCGGTTGCGGCGCTGGTCTTCGACGGCTTTTGCGGCACATTGCACTCGGTTGTGCAACGACTCGCACCGTCGGGATGCGGCAGCCAGTCAAGATGCGGGCGCAGCACCGCGAACAGCTGGTAACCGAGCAACAGCAGGGGCCGCAATGGACGCCAGTCGAGCGGTGCGGCCCAGCGACCGTGGCCTGCCAGTCGCCAGCTCCAGTAGGTGGCGTCCACGCCGGTCAGCCAGGCACCGCTGGCGCTGCGGGCGTGCAGACGCCGTCGGAGCTGCGCCAGATCCCGGTCGAGCCCTTTAGGATCAAAATCGGCAGCGCTGATATCCACCAGCCTCAGCCTTGCCGGATCGGCGCTGCGTTCCAGCCAACGAACTTCTCGGGCACACAGCGGACAGGCTCGATCGACATACAGCGTCAGGGGCAAATCAGGCGTCATTTCATCGCACCTTGCGTTTGTACAACGTTTGTAGAGGGTATGCTGCGAAACGCTGGGTTACAATCTCGGCATTCTTTTCCAGCGAGCCGCCCCATGACCGATTCTTCCGGCGCTTCGAACCTGGCCTCGAGCGCCTTCGAGCAGCAGGATCTATTCCCTATCCGTGAAGTTTCCCGCCTGACCGGGGTCAACCCGGTCACCTTGCGCGCGTGGGAGCGCCGCTACGGGCTGATCCGGCCGACCCGGACCGAGAGCGGCCATCGCCTGTACTCGATGGCCGACGTGGAGGCGGTTCGCAGCATTCTTTCCTGGACCGAGCGTGGCGTGGCGGTAAGCAAGGTCGGCAGCATACTGGCGCGCAGCGCAGCGACCCGCGAGGCAGAGGAACCGACCGCAACCCCCAGTAGCGAGTGGAACGAGTGGCAGGGGCAACTGCGTGATGCGGTGAATGGTTTCGACGAGGTGCGACTGGAGCAGCTATACGGCCAGATCTTCTCCACCTATCCGCTGGCTGTGGTGTTTCAGGATGTCCTGTTGCCGGTGTGGCAGGAGCTGCTGCTGCGTCAGGAGGAATTTGGCGGTACCAGCGAGTGGCTGTTTCTCGATGCCTTCCTTCGTGCCCGGGCGCTGCAGCGGCTGCAGCTGGCCCGTATGCCGGCTGGCGAGCGTGTACTGCTCGCCGCGATGCCGGGGCAGTGTCGCGAGCTTGAATTGCTCGTGGCAGGCCTGATGCTCAGTGGCGACAGTCTGGCCGTCAGCGTGTTGCCGATCGGGCAGCCGCTGGAAGAACTCGCGCTGGTCTGCGACAAGATGAAACCGCAGGGGCTGGTGCTGTTCTCCAACGTTCCCCATGGCGAGGCGCAGTTGCGCCAGCTCAACAAGCTGTCCCTCGCGCTTGATTGCTCCTTGGCTTTGGCCGGTGAGGCGGCCGAACTGGGGCGTGAAGCGCTGGCGGGTACGCCGATCGCCTGCCTCGGCAGTTCCGGCAAGCTGATGCAGCGCCGTCTGCGCCAGTGCCTGGCCGGCCAGCTGGATACCTGAGTCATGCGCACAGCTGTCCGGCAACAGGAGATTGATCCATGACGCCAGACAGCGTTCCGCCTGCCGTGTTGCCGCAGTGGCACGTCCTGCCCAATGGCCTGCGGCTGGGCTTTATCCAGCTGCCAGCGGGCAACCAGGCAGCAGCCCTCGTTCGCGTGAACGCCGGCGCACACGATGCGCCGGGCGAATACCCAGGGCTTGCGCATTTTCTCGAGCACCTGCTGTTCCTGGGTAGCCAGGCCTATGCGCCAACCCAGAGCCTGATGCCGTTCGTGCAGGGTTGCGCCGGGCAATTGAACGCATCGACCCGTGAGCGTCATACCGACTTCTTCTTCCAGGTGCCTGCCGCTGCCTTCGGCGAAGCCCTCAAACGCCTGCTCGACATGCTCGCCCGGCCGCTGCTCGATCCTGCGGCGCAGTCGCGCGAACGCGAGGTGTTGCAGGCCGAATTCCTGGCACGGGGGCGGGACCGGGAGACCCTGTGCGACGCCGCGATCGGTACGGCACTGAGCTGCGCGCATCCCTTTTCAGGGTTTCATGCGGGCAATCGCGAAACGCTGCCGGTAGAGGCGCCAGCGTTCCAGAAAGCGCTGACGGGCTATCACCAGCACTTCTATCAAACCGGGCAGATGGAACTGCTGGTCGCCGCACCCTGCAGCCTTGAGCAGGTGCTGGAACTGCTGCAGAGCGATGAATGCCAGCTACCGGTCGCACCGATCGTCGCGAGGCCGATACAGCCACTGCGCGCCGATGATGGCGGCACCTTGCGTCTGAGCGTCGATGGCGCGCGACCGTATCTGGATATCGCTTTCGCCCTCGATGGGCTGCCGGATGAAGCCTGCGTGGCGCTGGATGTGCTCGGCTCATGGTTGAGCTCGCAAGCCGACCGGAGTCTTTTCCAAACCCTCAGCGACGCCCACTGGTGCGATGCCGTCTCGTTGCGGGTGCCGTACTGGCATGACGGGCAGGGTGTGGCAGTCTTCGAGGTGCAGTTGACCGAACGCGGCATGGCGGAACGCGCGCAGATGGTTGCCGCAGTGCGTGACTGGCTGCATTTCATGAGCACGCAGGCAGCCTGGTCAGAGCTCTGGGGTGAGTACGCGCAGATCCGTCAGCGCGGACTCATGGGCAAGGAGCCGCTGGCCCTGTTGCGCTACTGGATTGACCCGGCTGCCTGGACGCCGTCGATCGATACGAATCGTGTGCAGCAGGCGCTTGAGATGCTGGGTGCGCAGCTTCATGCGAGCAGGCCGATCGTATTGACGGTGGACGGCGAAGGTCGCGCTCGGACTAAGCGCATCGAGCCGGTAAAGGCTGGGTTCGAGCTGGACCTGGTCGCCGAGCAGTTGCCACCGTCAGACAGGACTGGATGGCAATGGCGCCTGCCGGAACGCAATCCTTGGCTCAGTGAGCGCATGCAACCGGGCGTGGCGGCGTTGCAGATACCATCCATGCGCTGGGTCGAACACGCCGATGCTGCAGGGCAGGGCGTGCTCTACCTGCGTTGGCGGTTTGCCGCAGGCCAGCCACCGGCAGGGCTCTGGCATACGCTGCACGCGGCGCTACGCAGGCATGCCATCGCTGCGGCGCAAGTCGGTGTCGAGCTGCATTTCGATGACCATGGGCACAGCTGGTGCCTGAGGCTGTTCGGTTATGCCGAAGCGTTGCCAGTAATTCTTCGTGATCTGACCGACATCCTCAAAGTGCCGTCGCCGGCTGCTTTCAATGAAGGACACCGCCTGTGCTACGAGTCCGTGACGTCAGGTGCCGACGAGATACTGATACGGCAACTGCTGCGCCGCCTGCCGCTCCTGCTCGCGGGAGCCGCACGAGACGGTGATGCATCGCTGGACCAGCATGCACTCGATCAAGCCTGGCATCACTCCCATTGGGATGCATTATCAGTGGGACTGCCTCGGCATCTGAGTGGCCCGTTGCAGACGGTACTGGCTGAGCTGCCCGGGCTGGCCGGACCCGGTGCCGGTCAGTACCACGAAAGCACACCGCGTTATTGCTGGTCGCGCTTTGGTCAGCCTGGCGTGGAAACCGCGTTGGTGCTGTTCTGTCCGCTACCGCTTCGGACAGTCTTCATCGAGGCGAGCTGGCGCCGCCTGGCGCGATTGATGGAAGGCGCGTTCTTCCGCCGACTGCGCAGCGAACTGCAACTCGGCTATGCGGTGTTCTGTGGCTATCGTCAGTTCGGCGAGTGCCCAGGCATCGTTTTCGCGGTGCAGTCTCCCAGCGCATCTGCCAGTGAGATCCTCGCCCATATCGAAACCTTCCTCGACGGCTTTGCCGGCACTCTGGTTGAAGTCGCTGCAGCGGATCCCTCGACCGGCAACCACGACGGCGACCTGCGCCGCCGCGCCGAGTCGTTATGGCAGGCGCACCTGGCCGGCTTCGATGGCGACCACCCGGAGGCGGTGGCTGCGGCGTCGGCCAACCTCGATGCCCGAGCTATCCGTGCTCAGCTACAAGCGCTGCGCGATGCCGAAGGCGGCTGGCATGTGGTCGCCAATGCCGAAGCGCCCGACAGGCGTTGGCATCGTTGCTGACGGCTACCTCAGCGTCCCACATCACCCGCCCATTCAACCCCGACAATGCAACTCGATGGCCAGCCGTTTACGGCGGGCTGCCGTGGCTTGTGCCGGGGTATGGTGGCGCGCTGCTTTGGGTGTACGACCTAAGCCTCGTGCGTCTGGCCGTCGGATGAGATGCTTTACATGCAAGACGGCACCCCGGGCGAAAGTACTAGCCTTTCGCCGCCATCGCAGCGTATGTGCGCTCGGACGGCCTTTCGATAATCGCTCCCGTCACGACTGCTTGTCGTCAAAACCGCGGAGAGCGCCATGCACAACAACAAGAAAGCCGTATCAACCCTGTTGCCACTGGTCCTGGCCAGTGCCGTCGCCATGACCGTAAGCCAGTCGGCCGTCGCCGAAATCGTGCTTTACGATCAGGACGACACCACCTTTTCCACCGATGGTTACTTCAACACCTTCTACGTTCACAGCGACGTCGAGCGTGCCGGCGAGCAGTTCGATCGCAAGCAGTCGCGGGTGAAGATGGGCTTCCTGCCCAACTGGATCGGCTTCAACTTCGGCAAGCAGGTCGGCGATCTCAAGCTGGGCGGTCGTTCCTCGTTCTGGGTGACCATCAACGACAGCGAAAGCAACAGCACCGAAACCGGTATCGACGTTCGTCAGTTCTACGCCACTGCGGCGAATGAGCAGTGGGGCGAAGTGCTGTTCGGTAAGGACTTCGGCCTGTTCGGCCGCTCCAACATCCTGCTCGACGAGATGCTCAGCGGTTACGGCCAGGTCAGCGACACCCTGGGTCTGGTCGATGGCGGCGGCGTCTCCTTCGGCAACATCGGTACCGGCTACCCGTATCCGTTCCCAACCTCGCAGATCACCTACCGTTCGCCGAAGATGAGCGGCCTGCGTATCGCTGCCGGCATCATGGACCCGGTAGACACCACCGACGACACCTCGTCCACCCTGGACAAGGCCTACCAGGAAGCGCCGCGCTTCGAAACCGAGATCACCTACGAGTTCGAGATGGGCGGCACCCAGTTCTACACCTGGATCAACGGTATGCAGCAAAGCTCGGACAACACCGACAGCAGCATCGAGAAGGTCGACTCCAAGGGCCTGGGTTACGGCGTGCAGGCCAAGATGGGCAGCCTGTCGCTGACCGCATCGGGCTTCCAGGCCGAAGGTATCAACCCGTTCTTCACCAACAACGCCGGCGAAGCACTGCTGCGTGAAGTGGACAGCGACGGCTACCTGCTGCAGGGCTCCTACCGCTTCGGCAAGAACCGCGTTGCGCTGTCCTACGGTCAGACCAAGGATGATGGCAACGGTCTGGGCGGAGAGGCCGATTACGAGACCCGCGGTATCGCCCTGTTCCACAGCATCAACGACAACCTGACCCTGGTCGCCGAACTGAACCAGTTCGAGATCGAAGGCAAGGACAGCCCGGCACTGGACGAAGAAACCCGCACCTTCGCAGTGGGCGCGGCGCTGAGCTTCTAAGCGAGGCGATCAGCAGGGTGCGGATGGACGTCGAACCGTAGGTCGCTCCATCCGTTGCATCGGCAGTGGGACGTACGTTGAGCGTATCCCACGCCCTGTGCGCAGTGATGATCTCTGTGCAACCACGAGAAAGGCCGGCACCCGTAAGGGGCCGGCCTTTCTGCATCTGTGCATCACTTGACATGGCCAGCGTGCGTCGAGGCCAGGCCTGATCGGGATGGACACCGTTTGGTTCGCGGTGCAGAGGATGGCTGGTGGACGGGAACCGACACTGCGGCCACTTCAGCTGAACTAGCATCGCAGCGCTGCGTTGTTTCGTCGCGATACTACCTAGGCAGGCCTTTACCGGTACTCAAGTAGCATTTTCGTCCCATATGCCCTGCCCAAGAATGGGGTCATCCGATTTAAGTGGTGCGGGGTATCGTGCGTGACCGATGAACAAGGCGAAGTGATCTGCACGGCGATGTCCGAGGCCCGGCTACCCGAAACGGTGGCGCAGGACCTGGCGCGCCAACTGATGCACCCGCATCTGGGCTTCGTGCTGTTCTTCTGTTCCGCTGAATACGACCTGCCGGCGCTGGGCGATGCGCTGCGCCAATACTTCGGTGGCGTGCGTCTGGTCGGTTGCACCTCGGCGGGCGAGATCACCTCTCAGGGCTATGGGCGCAGCTGCGTGACGGCAGTCGGCTTCGACCATCGAAGCTTTTCCATCGCCTGCGAGCTGATCGACGAGATGGATCGCTTCAGCCTGATCGAGGCACAGCAGTTGGTCGAACGACTGGGTAGCGACTGCCGCAGCAACTCGCTGGCGCCGATCAAGGACCACAGCTTTGCGCTGACGCTGCTCGACGGGCTGTCCAGCCGTGAGGAAATCGTGTTGTCTGCGCTTAGCGCCGCGTTCGGCAGCATTCCGCATTTCGGCGGTTCGGCTGGCGACGACAATCACCTCAGCGATACCTACGTCTATTACGACGGCCGGTTCTACAGCGGTGCGGCGATCGTGGTGCTGATCAACACCTGGCTGGATTTCGAGGTGTTCACCACCCATCACATCCTGCCACTCGAAGACAAACTGGTCGTGACCCGCGCCGACAGCAACAGCAGGCGGGTCTACGAGCTGAACGCCGAGCCGGCCGCCGAGGAATACGCCCGGCTGATCGGTGTGCCGGTCAGCGATCTCGATCACCGTCTGTTCGCCGCCCATCCCTTGGCGGTGCGGATCAACGAGCATTACTACGTGCGCTCGATCCAGAAGGTCAACGAGGACATGAGCCTGACCTTCTATTGCGCGGTGGAGAACGGCATCGTGCTCACCGCCATGGAACCCGGTCCGCTGATGCCGAATCTGGAAGCCCTGTTCGAGCGGCTGGAACAGCGCCTCGGGCCGCCGCTGTTGACCATTGGTTGCGACTGCTTTCTGCGCCGGCTGGAAATCGAGGGCAACGACACCAGCGAACAGACCTCGGCTTTTCTCCGACGCCAGCAGGTGATCGGCTTCAACACCTACGGAGAGCAGTTCAATGGCATGCACATCAACCAGACCTTCACCGGTGTCGCCATTGGCCGACCCGGAGGCCGGGCAGGTCGCTGAGCTGCTGGCGCGCCAGGCCGAACTCGAGCGGGAAAACCTCAAGCTCAAACGCATCAACGCCGCACTGATCGAGCGCGTCGAATCCAGTGGCGCCGGACGGGATGCATCCTATGCGGCGTTCCAGCATTCGGTGGAACTGGCCGAGCAGGTGCGCGAGCGCACCGACGCGTTGAACCAGGCGATGGCCGAGCTCAAGGGCAGCAACCAGTTGCTCAGCGATGCGCGGCTGCGCGCGGAAACCGCGCACCAGCATCTGGTTGACGCCATCGAGAGCATTTCCGACGCCTTCGTGCTGTTCGACCGCGACCAGCGCATCGTCCTGTTCAACCGTCGCTTCAAGTCGCTATGGACGCGCACGCGCGCGCGCATCAACGCCGGCACGCGGCTGGCCGAGGTCCGCCGGCTGGCGGAAAGCACCGGGCTGATCGTCGAGGAACACCGCGGCAAGGGCGATGAGCCCACGGTGTATCGACTGAACAACGGCCGTTGGGTGCAGGTCAGCGAGCGACCGACCCGTGAAGGCGGGCTGGTGATTCTCTACACCGACATCACCGAGGTGAAAGTCAGCGAGACCATGCGTCGCGAGCAGGCGCTGGCGCAGAAGTCGAGGCTGTTGCAGCGCGCGGTGGACAACCTGTCCCAGGGCGTTGCGATGGTCAGCGTCGAGGGTGCGCTGGAGCTGTGGAACCGGCGCTTTCTCGAACTCTGCGGGCTGGCGCCGATCGAGGCACATCGACCGTTCGAGGAGGTCATGGCCGACAGCGAGCTGACCCTGCTCACACCCAACAGTCGTGACGCCCGCGGCCGGCCGATCCGCGAGCTGGAGCAGCGCCTCTTCGATGGCCGCGTGCTGGAAATTCGCACCCATGCGCTGCCCACCGGCGGCTTCGTCAATACCTTCACTGACATCACCGAGCGCTACCGCCATGCCGAGGCGCTGCGCGAGAGCGAGCGCTGGATTCGCCTGATCACCGACCATGTGCCGGCGCTGATCGCCTACGTCTCGGCCGATCTCACCTACGAGTTCACCAACAAGGTCTACGAGGAATGGTATCGCTGGCCCAGCGACGGCATGCTCGGCCAGTCGCTGCGCGAGGTCCACAGCGGCGAGCACTGGCGGCAACTGGAGCCCTACATTGATCGCGCACTGTCGGGCGAGAGTGTCAGCTTCGAGATGGCCGAGCGCAACCATGCCGGCCAGCAGCGCTATATGCTGCGCTCCTATGTGCCGAACCGGCAGGCCAATGGCGAAGTGGCCGGCATTTTCGTGCTGATTCAGGACATCACCGATCGCCGGCGCACCGCCGAGGCGTTGCACCAGGCCTATCAGAATCTCGAACAGCGGGTGCGTGAGCGCACTGCCGAGCTGACCAGCCTCAACGACCAGCTGCTGCGCGAGATCGACGAGCGCAGCCATGTCGAGGCGCGGCTGCGCGAAGCCAAGCGCGAGGCGGAAGTGGCCAACCTGTCCAAGACCAAATTCCTTGCCGCGGTCAGCCATGACCTGCTGCAGCCGCTCAACGCCGCGCGGCTGTTCACCAGCGCTTTGCTTGAGCAACCGGGCGCGCCCAACGGCGGGCTGATCCGCAACATCAGCAACTCGCTGGAAGACGTGGAGAACCTGCTTGGTACGCTGGTCGATATATCCAAGCTGGATGCCGGCGTGATCAAACCGGATATCGCCCCGTTCGCCGTCAGTGAGCTGTTGGAAAACCTGGCCATGGAGTTCCGCCAGATCGCCGGGGCCGAACGGTTGCAGCTGGACTTCATTCCTTGTTCGGCGCTGGTGCGTAGCGATATCCAGCTGCTCGCGCGCATCCTGCGCAATCTGCTGACCAACGCGATTCGCTACACACCCAAAGGACGCGTACTGCTGGGTTGTCGTCGGCATCGGCAGAGTCTGTCCATCGAAGTCTGGGATACCGGCGTGGGCATCGCCTCGGACAAGCTCGAGGAAATCTTCCAGGAATTCAAACGCGGGGAGGGCGTGCGTCCCAACCAGGATCGTGGTCTCGGCCTTGGCCTGGCCATCGTCGAGAAGATCGCGCGCATGCTGGGCCATCGTATCCGGGTCAGTTCGCACCCGGGACGCGGCTCGTGTTTCGCCATCGACGTACCATTGGCCAAACGCGCACCCAAGGCGCGGCCTGAGCCGAGCACCACGGAGCTGGTGCTGCAGCGGCTGCAGGGCGCCCGGGTCTGGGTGTTGGATAACGACACGGCGATCTGTGCGGGCATGCGCACGCTGCTGGAAGGCTGGGGCTGCAAGGTGATCACGGCGCTGTCCGAGGAGGACCTGGCGAGGCAGGTGGACAACTTCCATGCCGAGGCCGACTTGATGATCGCCGACTACCACCTGGACAATGGCCACACCGGCATCGATGTCGTTGCCACCGTCAATGCGCGCCGCGCCAGCCCGCTACCGGCGCTGATGATCACCGCCAACTACAGCAACGAACTCAAGCAGCAGGTCCGCGAGCTGGGCCATATGCTGATGCACAAGCCGGTGCGGCCGATGAAGCTGAAGACTGCCATGTGCCATATGCTCGAGCATGGTACAGCTGGATGACTGATCCGCTGGTCCCGGCAGCCGTCGGATGTGACCGCATCGCCGCGGGCGCGCCTCCCACAGGGCCTGGAGTTTTGTAGAAGCACGACATCTGGGCGATGGTATGGGGTTCAGGCTAGCTGTGCTCCGATCTCACCCAGATGCCGTTGCCTCGCAGGCGCTCGCGATCATGTGGTCGATCCAGTCCAAGAAGCGGACCTTTCGGCACGATGCCATTTCCGTTGATCTGTCGATGGCTGGCGTAGTAGTGGTTCTTGATGTGTGTGAAATCCACCGTTTCGGCAATTCCCGGCCACTGGTACAGCTCGCGTAGCCAGTTCGACAGGTTCGGATAGTCCTCGATGCGGCGCAGGTTGCACTTGAAGTGGCCGTGGTAAACCGCGTCGAAGCGAATGGCTGTGGTGAACAGGCGCCAATCGGCCTCTGTCAGGTACTCCCCTGTCAGGTAGCGCTGCTTGCCCAGGCGTCGCTCCAACCAGTCGAGCTCACGGAACAACTCGTCGAAGGCCTCTTCGTAGGCCTCCTGGGTCGTGGCGAAACCTGCTCGGTAGACCCCGTTGTTGATCGCCGGATAGATCCGCGCGTTTAGCGCATCGATTTCGCCATGCAGTGCCTCTGGGTAGAAATCCAGCGTTGAGCCGGTCAGTTCGTCGAAAGCGCTGTTGAAGATGCGGATGATCTCGGCCGATTCGTTGTTGACGATGCATTGGCGCTCGCGATCCCAGAGAACGGGGACGGTGACCCGGCCCGAGTACTTCGGATCGTCACGGGTGTAGCGCTGATGGAGGTAGTCGAATTCGTCCAGCGCATCGCCGCTGGAGCCGGTGGACTTGTCGAAGGTCCAGCCGTGCTCGGCCATCAGCCAGCTGACTACGGACACGTCGATCAGCGGCTCGAGCCCCTTGAGCTTGCGGTAGATCAGCGTGCGATGCGCCCACGGACAGGCAAGCGAAACATAGAGATGATAGCGACCGGCCTCGGCCTGGAAGCCACCCTGGCCGTCAGGCCCGGGCGCGCCGTCGGGCGTGACCCAGTGCCGGCGCTTGGCCTGTTCGCGTTCGAATTTGCCATCGCGGCTTGCATACCAGCGGTCGTGCCACTGGCCATCGATCAGTAATCCCATGGTGCCCTCCTGTTACGGCATAGGAGGCCAGTCTAGGAAGCATCGTTCGATCGATGTGACCGAATGGCGGGTTAATCCTATCGCTTAAATCGATGAATGGCGGGCGCGCCAGTAGCTTTGCGCTTGCTCGAAAGCTGCCTCCCGCGTCGCGCCAAGGCCTCGCAGGGCAAGGGCCATGGTGGCGATCACAGCGAGTTCACCGTAGGCGTCTTCCTGCTCGCCAGCCCAGACGGCAAGCAGCTGCTGCGGGTCGAGCTGTGCGGGCTTCACGTGGCGCCGCTCGGACAGTGCCGGCCATTCCTCGTCCCACGGTGTGCCGCCAGTGGTGCCGTAGAGGTGCGAGATGTTGTCCGGGTTCATCTCGATCTCGCCGCCTTCGCCCTTGATGACGATGGCGTGGTCCCCGAGCAGGGTGCTGGCCTGGCGATGGGCATCCTGATAGCCGGGGTGGAAGATGCTCTGCAGGCCGCAGCGTGCGCCCAGCGGGTTGAGCAGGCGCGCCAGCGAGTGGATTGGCGAGCGCAGGCCGAGCAGGTTGCGCATGTCGATCATGCGCTGCAGCACCGGCATCCAGGCTCCCAGCGGGATGAACGCGAGATTGCTCTGGTCCAGTGCCACGCTGACCTGTTGCCAGTTCTCGCATCGACGAATGCCCAGCAGCTCAAGCTGCTGTTCGCTATAGACGCGCCCAGCAGTATGGGCACCGCCACCGTGCATGAGGATGCGTATGCCATTGGCCGCCAGGCACTTGGCTGCCAGCAGATACCAGGGCAGGTGGCGCTTCTTGCCGGCATAGGTCGGCCAGTCGATATCGACCGGGATAGTCGGTGCCTGCACGCGCTCACGCACGGCCTGGGTAAAGCCCGCCAGCTCGTCGGGGCTTTCTTCCTTGTGCCGCAGCAACATGAGGAAGGCGCCCAGCTGAGCGTCCTCCACCTTGCCGTCGAGCAGCATGCCCATGGCTTCGCGGGCTTCTTCGCGTGTCAGGTCGCGGGCGCCACGCTTGCCTTTGCCAAGGATGCGCACGAAGGCGGCGAAAGGATGTTCTGCAGGCGTTTCGAGGCTCATAGGCAGTTGCTCGGTTTTGGCAGCCCGGCCAGCTTGGCGGCCAGTTTGGCAGGGGCGCCCTTGAACAGGCGGTTGAGGTGCATGCTGTTGCCCTTTTCAGGCCCCAGCTTGAGTGCGGTGTACTTGATCAGCGGGCGTGTGGCCGGCGACAGCTGGAATTCAGCATAGAACTCGCGCAGCAGTCGAAGCACTTCCCGATGTTCGTCTTCCAGCTCCAACTCCTCACGGCGCGCCAGCGCTTCGGCAACGGCTTCGTTCCAGTCGCTCAGATCGACCAGAAAGCCGTCCTTGTCCAGCGCGATCTCGCGCCCATCCACGACCAGGCTGCTCATAGCCAGCTGTTGATCCGTTCGTAACGGCAGGTCAGTTCGACGAAGCCCGCGTAGTCCAGCAATTGCACGCGCGGCGGCAGCATGCCGAGTGCCCGGGCCTGCACGTCTTCTTCAAGTGCGAACAGCGCGACCTGCTCTGGCAGTTGCTCCAATTCGGTCGCGGGTTTGGTTCCGGCTGTCAGGGCGTAGGTTGCGTCGCCGGCCAGCAGCAGGGCGTCGGTGTCGCCTAGTAGCGGCAGACAGCTGTTGAAGCGGCCGTCGCTGAAGGGCGAATGGGAAAGCAGATGCAGAGTCGCCATCAGATCGTGATCACATGGTCATAGCGGTTGATCAGGGTGCTCAGGCCAGCGTCGTCGAGGATTTCGACCGGCAGCGCCAGAGAGGATTCATCCAGGTTGCGCTCGGTCAGGCTGCTGCGAGCGACGAACAGGCTGTCGATGCCGAACAGCGGCAGCGCCTGTAGATTCGCTGTCAGGTCTTTCTGCTCGAGCGATGCGGCCTGCTGCGCCTTCGTAAGCTGGAACACGCCGTCATCGAGAAACAGCAGCCCTAGCGGCAGCTCGAAAGCGCCACCGGCCAAAACGATATCCAGTGCCTCACGCGCAGAGGGGCCGGCCCAAGGCGCCTGACGGCTGATGATAAGCATGGAACGCGCCATCATTGGCCTCCGAAGCAGACGAGCCGATCGGCCTGCTGCGCGGCTTCATGCAACTGGCCCAGCCCCGACAGCTCCCAGCCAGCGGCAAGGTTCGCTGCCGGACGCTGGTAGCGCTGCGCTTCGCCGGCATCCAGTACGCCGCGACGCAGGCCGGCGGCGATGCAGACCACGCCGTCCAGCTGGTTGGCGCTGACGAAACGGCTCCATTCAGCCGCCACGTCCAGTTCGTCCTGTGCCGCCACGACGTTCGCTGAAGCACTGTGCACGCCATCCTGATAGAAGAACAGCCGGACGATTTCATGCCCGCCAGCGAGCACGGCTTCGGCAAAGCGCAACGCGCGGCGGGCAGCGGGTGAATGGGGCGGAGCGAACAGGGCGATTACGAATTTCATCGGAGCACCATGGCAGAACAGCTGACATGATACGCCAGCTGCGGGCATGAAAAAGCCCGCCGAAGCGGGCTCGTTCAAGGCGATGCCGGATCAGTCGTCGCCACCGAAGATGCCCAGCAGCTGCAGCAGGCTGATGAACAGGTTGTACAGCGAAACGAACAGGCCGATGGTGGCCATGATGTAGTTACGCTCGCCGCCGTGGATGATGGCGCTGGTCTGGAACAGAATGCAGGCCGAGGAGAACAGCACGAAACCTGCGCTGATCGCCAGTTGCAGCCCGGTGATCTGGAAGAAGAAGCCCGCCAGCATGGCGCCGATCAACACGAAGAAACCCGCGGTGATGAAGCCACTGAGGAAGCTCATGTCCTTGCGGGTAATCAGCACGTAGGCCGACAGTCCGAAGAACACCAGAGCGGTCATCGACAGCGCCGAGCTAATCAGCTCACCGCCATTGGCCAGACCCAGATACATATTGAGGATCGGCCCGAGCGTGTAGCCCATGAAGCCGGTCAGAGCGAAGGTGGAAACCAGGCCCCATGCCGAGTTGCGCAGCTTGGCGGTGAGGAAGAACAGGCCATAGAAGCCGATCAGCACCACGAAGATGTTCGGGTAGGCCGCGTTGGCCTGCATGGCCATATAGGCAACCAGGCCGCTGAACGCGAGCGTCATGGCCAGTAGCCCGTAGGTGTTGCGCAGGACCTTGCTGACCTCACGCTGTTCGACCTGCGTGTGGCTAAGCGCGTATTCGTGTTCGTGCATGGCGACACTCCTTGGATGAATTCAAGCCTGAGACGATTTGTCCCGGATCATAACAGAGGCAAGTTGGATGCCTAGCATCAGTGTTTGACAGTGTATTTCTATCCGGTACTATTGCGCCCGCTTTATCCGGAAGTGTGGCCGAGTGGTTGAAGGCAGCGGTCTTGAAAACCGCCGAAGGGGAGACCCTTCCCAGAGTTCGAATCTCTGCGCTTCCGCCATCTGCAATCCTGAAGGCCCCGATTACGGGGCCTTCAGCGTTTCTGTGGTACTGAAAACGAGCGCGGATGTTGCCAGGATCGGCGAATGTGAGGCTGCAGTTCATTGCGTAGGCTGCCCGCGCGACTTCCTGCAACATCCGTAGGGCAAGTTTTGCTCTGACAGTGTCGACGCACGTTGTGCTGCAGTTGGCACTTGCCAGCCAGAGCGATGCGAAAGCCACTGCTAGAATCCGCCGCCTGACAAATGGAGTTGTCATCATGAAGCGATTCAGGCAACCAGAGGCATTTGCCCTGGTTCAACAATATTTCGAACCGCTGCTGTTCAGCGCGCGGATGGATTCGCCCTCGACCATCCGCGTGCTGCTAGTCGATGAAGCAGCAGGCGAGTCGCTTTTGCTTACCGGTTTGCCGTGCCGGCTATCGCTTTCCCGCGCCGAGATCACCGGGCTGATCAATACCATCGATCTGGACGCCGCCGCGCTGCGGCCGGCGCTGCTGAGCAAGCTCAAGCGCCCTCGCTTGCTTGGCTAGTCACTGAGGATGGAGCGTGCGACGTCACCAGCGCCAACAGATTGCTCGCCATGAAGGGCGTCTGCTCCCTGAGCGAAAACAGCTTGGGTGACAGCAACCAGGTGTGGGTGATGCCCATCAGGCTTGAATAGAGCAGCAGCGCCAGCGATCGTGGGGATTGGCAGTTGCCGGTGCCAGGCGTCTGCTGACTTCGCTCGACCAGCGCCTCCAGCAGCTGTACCATGTCGCGGGTCAGCTTGCGTTCACGCTTCAATGTGCTGGCCATCTGTGCCGTGAGTTCGGTCTTGTTCAGCAGGATCTCAAAAGACTGGCGATACCAGCGATCCTCGAGCAACAGCCGAAACCAGTCGTCGATGAAGTGCTCGAGCGCGACAAGCGGCTCGTCGGCCAGCTTTCGGCTGCGGGCGATGAGCTGCTCCAGCGGTGCCTGGGAGTAGGCCAGGACCGCTTCGTACAGTTCGTCCTTGCTTTTGAAATGCCAGTAGATCGGGCCGCGGCTGAAGCCGGCGCTGTCGGCGATCATCGCCAGCGTGGTGTTCGAGTAACCGTTGCGGCTGAACAATTCCAGTGCTGCAGCAATGATCTTCAGACGGGTCTGTTCGGCGTCTTCTTTGGTCCGGCGCATGTGGGGCCTCAGATGATGCGCGGTGGATCAGCCAGAGCGCGCTGTGCGACAGCGCGCCGTGGCTGATGAAACGGGCGCCTGGCGCCCGTCAGGGGCTGAGGATTCAGAGTTTTCCGTCCGCGGCCATTTGCATGTAGGTAGTATCGAAACGCAGTTTGACGTTGGCGTCCGAGCCCATCAACTTGCCGCCGGGCATGGCGATGCCGATGAAGTCTACCGAGTCCGCACCGTCGCCCAGCAGACCGTGGTCGAAGGAGAATCTGCGCACGCTGTCCATGGCCTGATAAGCCTCGTCGCTGTTGATGAACGCCAGCGAGTCGGCCGGCTTCCAGAACATCTTCATGCCCTTGAGCTGGCTTTCGTACCCTGCCTGATCGGTTCCGGAGGCCTGGCCCAGCGAGGCACGCGCCTTGGCGCCTTCGTCGGTGTCGCTTTCCAGGATCGCCATCACCTCATACCAGGCGCCAACCACGGCTTTGCCGAAATCAGGGTTGTCGGCCAGGGTTTCGCTGTTGACGATGGTCAGGTCCTTGATGTGGCCGGGGATCTGGCTGGAGTCGAAGGTGCGGTGCGCACCGGGCGTGGCGGCGACTTCGTCGAGCAGCGGATTCCATGTCACGACATTGCGCACTTCGTCCGTACTGAATGCGGCGACCAGATCGGCGTCCGAGGTGTTGACCACCTGTACGTCGCGCTCGCTCATGCCGACGCTATCGAGCGCCTGGGCCAGCAGGTAATGCGAAACCGACAGCTCGACCAGATGGATCTGCTGATCCTTGAGGCTCTTCAGGTCGGCGCTGTCCTTCATCACCATCCCGTCGTTGCCGTTGGAATAGTCACCGACGATCAGTGCCGTGGTATCGATGCCGCCGGCTGCCGGAATTGACAGCGCATCCATGCTGGTGGCGACCACCCCGTCGAACTGGCCGGCGCTGTACTGGTTGATCGACTCGACGTAGTCGTTGACCTGGGTGATGTTCACTTCGATCCCGTACTTGTCGGCCCACTTCTTCATGATTCCCGACTCATCCGCATACTTCCATGGCATCCAGCCGGCGTAGATGGTCCAGGCAATATCGAAGCTTTTCTTTTCCTCGGCCTGCGCTGCAAAAGGCGAAAGGGCTGCAAAGATCACGGCGCCGGCACAGAGTGCCCGCTTGAACGTATTGGCTTGCATGGTGAATCTCCTTTTCATCGAGTCAGAAGAATTTCAGATAGCGCTGGATTTCCCAGTCGGAAACATGGGTGTGGTAGGCATTCCATTCGTCGCGCTTGTAGTCGACGAAGGCCTGGTACATGGCGTCGCCGAAGACCTGGCGCGACAGCGGGTCGGCCTCGAAGGCGTCGATGGCTTCGGACAGCGTGCGCGGCAGGGTTTCGATGCCCATGTCCGCGACGTCCTTTTCGCTGTAGTCGTACATGTTCTCGCGGTGCGGCTGGCCCGGTTCGAGCTTGTCGCGGATGCCTTCAAGGCCGGCGGCGAGGATCATCGCAGCGCCGAGATAGGGGTTGCAGCCGATATCCGCGGCGCGGCATTCGACCCGTGCGCCCTGGGACGGGATGCGCAGCATGTTGGTGCGGTTGTTGTTGCCGTAGCAGACGAACACCGGCGCCCAGGTCGAGCCGGACATGGCGCCCTTGCGGATCAGCCGCTTGTAGCTGTTCACCGTTGGCGCGATGACCGCGCAGATCGCCTTGGCGTGTTTCAGCACGCCGGCGATGAAGTGATAGGCGAGCGGGGTGACACCGCAGCCGTGAGGGTCTTCGCCATCCACTTCGAAGAGGTTCTTGCCCGAGGCCAGGTCCGCCAGTGACATGTTGTAGTGCGCGCCGCTGCCGGTGCGCTGCGCCGAGGGCTTGGGCATGAAGGTGGCGAAGGCGCCGTGCTTGCGGGCGATCTCGTTGGCCATCATGCGGAAGAACACGAAGCGGTCGGCCATGGTCAGTGCGTCGGCGTACTTGAAGTCGGTTTCGAACTGGCCGTTGGCGTCTTCATGGTCGAACGAATACACGCCCCAGCCCATCTCGTTCATGGCTTCCACCAGCTCATCGATCACCGGCAGGTTGTCCATCAGCAGGCGCGGGTCATAGCAGGGCTTGGCCGCGGTATCACGATCGCTGAGTGGGGCGAAGCCACCGTCCGGGGTGTCCTTGTAGAGGAAGAACTCGGTCTCGATGCCCAGATTGAAGCTGTAGCCCATCTCGGCCGCAGCGTCGGTCTGGCGCTTGAGAATGCCGCGCGAGCAGGCGTCGAAGGGCTTGCCGTCCAGATAGAGGTCGCTGGCGAACCAGGCCAGGCTGCGGTTCCAGCTGCACTGGGTGGCGCTGGCCGGATCGGGCATCGCCGCCACTTCGTTATCGCTGATCTGCTGCGGCACGCCGTCCAGCGCTGCGCCGGTGTACAGCTCGGAACCGCGAAGCATCTGCCCCAGATGGTCGAGCGGAACGAACTTGCCTTTGATCACGCCGTGCATGTCGACGTAGCTGGCCATGGCGTACTTCACGCCCTTGTCCTGCAGCCGCTGTTTCAGCTCCTCGACGGAGGAGAGTGGGAAGCTGGTCATCTGCTTGCGCTCCTTGGAGTCATGAATGGCGGCGCTTGGCACCGCTGGCACGATTCCTTCATCCAATATACATGCCAGCGTGTATAGAAACGGGCTACGTCTGGTGCCAATGCTTGCCCGTTTCGCCGATGTGGGAGTCATGCAGATGCTTGAAATAAAAAGGGAAAAGAAGCTTCACGCGCTGGGCGAAATGAGCCTGGAAAGCGGCGAGCGATTGCGCAATGCACGCATTTGCTATCAGGCAATAGGCACGCCGAACCGGGCGCGAGACAACCTGGTGCTGATTCCCAGCTACTACGGCGGCACACATTGGGGCAGCCTGCCCCTGCTTGGTGCGGAGGGGCCACTGGCAGGCGGTGATTACTGCGTGGTGCTGACCAACCTGTTCGGCGCAGGCTGGTCGACTTCGCCGAGCAATGCGGCGCCGGGGCAGGAGGGCGCCGGCTTTCCGCAGGTGAGCCTGCTGGACAATGTGCACGCACAGAAAGCATTGCTCGACCGGCTGTTCGGTGACGACTGGCAGCTCGCCCTGGTGACGGGCTGGTCCATGGGCGGCATGCAGACGTTGTACTGGGCGATGGCCTACCCCGAGCGGATTCGCGCCATCCTGCCGTTCTGCTGCACGGCGCGCTGTTGGCCGCACAATCGGGTGTTTCTCGAAGGGGTGAAGGCGGCGCTGTGCGCCGACGCCGCCTGGCTGGGTGGGCGCTACAGCGTGCCGCCGGAACGGGGGCTGCGCGCGTTCGGCCGTGCCTATGCCGGCTGGGCCTATTCCCAGGCGTTCTATCGTCATGAGCTGTGGCGCGAGCTGGGCTTCGAGAGCCTTGAGGCGCTGCTCGACTACTGGGAACACGATCATCTGGAGCAGGACGCCAACGACCTGCTCTGCGTGCTGCATACCTGGCAATCGGCCGACCCGGCCCGCAGTTTCGCTGCCGGCTCGCTGGCCGAAGCGCTGGGTCGCATCCGCGCTCGAGCCATCCTCATGCCCGGCAGCAGCGATCTGTATTTCACCGTCGAGGACGCGCGGCACGAGGCCGCGCTGATCCCGGGTGCCGAGCTGCGGGTGCTCGAATCGGCCTGGGGCCATTGCGCCGGTGGGCCGGGCCGCAGCGCGCCGGCCATGCAGCAGGTGTTCGCGGCAATGGCCGAGTTGCTCGGCCGCTAGCCTTCAGCCGGCCACGGCGCTGAGTTTGGCCAGTTGCTCGAGGTCGGTCTGCATGCCGGACGTCTCGCGGATGCGGGCGAGGATTTCGCGCTTGAGCTCGGTGAATTCGGGCGCGAGCTTCATGTCCTGATGTCGCTGGCCCGGCAGCGGCACCTCGTAGATGGAGTCGATGCGCCCGGGCCTCGGCGCCATCAGCACGATGCGGCTGCCCAGATAGATGGCTTCTTCGACATCGTGGGTGACGAACAGGATGGTGCTCTTTTCCAGCCTGTGCACATGGCGGATGAGGTCGTGCATGACCTCACGCGTCTGCGCATCCAGCGCACCGAACGGCTCGTCCATCAGCAGCGTCGCGGGCTTGGGCAGCAAGGCGCGGGCAATGGCGACGCGCTGCTGCATCCCGCCGGAGAGCTGGCTGGGATAGGCATCGGCGAAGCGCGTCAGGCCCATCAGGTTGAGCAGGGCGTCGGCGCGGCCTGCGGCCGACTCCACGTCACCGTCGTGGCGCACGGTGTCGCCGATCACCTTGAGCTGCCGGCAGAACTTGATGTTCTGCATCACCGTCAGCCAGGGGTAGAGACTGTAGTGCTGGAAGACCATGGCGCGGTCGACGCCAGGACCATCGATGGGCTTGCCGTCGAGCAGGATCTCGCCGCGGCTCAGCGTTTCCAGCCCGGCGATGATGCGCAGCAGGGTGGATTTGCCGCAGCCCGAGGCGCCGACGAAGGTGATGAACTCGTTGGGCTGGATATCCAGGTCGATCGACTGCAGCGCCTGCACCTCACGGCGCTCGCTGACGAAGGTCTTGCCGACCTGACGGACATGAATCTTGGCATCGGACATGGTCATTTCCTCATCCAGGGAAAGGCGCGGCGGTGCAACCAGCGGAAGGCCTGGTCGGTGAGCAGGCCGATCAGACCGATCAGCAGGATGCCGGCGAAGATCTTGTCGGTGTGCATGTACCGCTGCGCCTTAAGGATGGCGTAGCCGAGGCCGGAGTTGGCCGCAACCAGTTCGGCTACTACCAGGTAGGTCCAGGCCCAGCCGCAGGTGATGCGCAGGGTGTCGAGCAGCGCCGGTTTGGCCGACGGCAGGATCACCAACTTGACGATCTCGCTGCGGTTGGCCCCCATGGTCTGTGCCGCCTCGATCTGCGCCATGGGCACGCGGCGCACATCCTCGGCGACCATCAGCACCATCTGGAAAAAGGTGCCGATGAAGATGATCAGCACCTTGGAGCCTTCGTCGATGCCGACCCAAAGCATCACCAGCGGAATGAAGGCCACTGCGGGCATGTAGCGGATGAAATCGGTGAGCGGTTCGAGAAAGGCCTGCACCGGCCGGTAGGTGCCGATGTACAGCCCCAGCGGCAGGGCGATCAGCGCCGAGGCGCCGAAGCCCGCCATGACCCGCCAGACGCTGATGCCGATGTCCCCCAGCAGCCCCTCGCTGGTCCACCAGCGACCGATGCGTTCGAGCACTGCGCCGGGGCTGGGCATGAACATCGGGTCGGCGAGGCCAAGCGCGGTCCACAGCCACCAGATGATGAAGGGCAGGCTCAGCCCGGCGCCGGTGAGCAGCCAGGCGCTGCGCCGGGATATCTCGCCGCGAATGCGCCAGAAACTGCTCTTGCGCACCACCTGTTCGGCCGGTGCGGCCGGTGTTGCCGTATGTCGCTGCTGCGCGGCGGTGGCAGCGGAGGGGATGCTGATCTGCGCTGTCATGCGGGAACCTCCTGTGAAACGGTGGGCACATCCAGTTCGACGCGTTGCCAGCCGCCGGCCGCCGGATAGCGACCGAGGGCGGCAAGGTCCGCGGCGGGCAGGCTGGCGGGGTCGGCGAAGTTCCAGTAGCTCGACAACAGGGCGTCGCCGACGCGGCCGGGCAGCGTCGAATGGGTGATCTGCCAGGGTGTTGCGCCGTTGCGATGGCGACCGAACGACAGCTCACAGGCCAGCAACTGTGGCCGCAGGGCGGGGCTGACGGCGGCCAGTTGGTCACGCAGATATCCTGTGCTGGCCGGCAGCAGAATCGGCCGCTCGGCAGCGAACAGGAAGTAGTCGCCCGCTACCAGCAGACAGGCCTGCCGGGCTGGCTGCTCCGCCGCGCGCAGCCAGATGCCCCAGTTGCGCCCCTGCGACTCCGGCAGGCGCTGCCAGATTTCGTGATAGCTGCCGTCCAGCCCGTCTTCCA
This sequence comes from Stutzerimonas xanthomarina, assembly GCF_003935375.1. Taxonomy (GTDB): domain Bacteria; phylum Pseudomonadota; class Gammaproteobacteria; order Pseudomonadales; family Pseudomonadaceae; genus Stutzerimonas; species Stutzerimonas xanthomarina_A. The sequence goes on along the minus strand of NZ_RHQM01000007.1, from coordinate 167,950 downwards.
GCAGCCGCTCCGGGGTCTCGAAGTGCATCAAGCCGATATCCGCAGGTCCGCCCGGCGGCTGGAAGTCGATCAGCCGATGCCACTGGCAGATATCGCCGTTGACCTCGGTGACGCCGGCGAAGCCAGCCTGCTCGCTCAGGGCCAGCTGCTGGGCATGGCTGCAGGTTTCCAGCGAGGCGGCTGGCGGCAGCGCTTGCGGCCGCGGCAGGCGCAGGTCGGCGTGCAGGCTGGCGGTTTGCAGCCAGTACACCTCGCTGGTTTCGTCACGCAAGCCGGCCGTGGTGGTCAGCAGGCGCCGGCGCCACACGCCAAGATAGGCATCGGGAACGCTCTTCATGCGTGGTACTCCGGAAAGCGTTTGAGGGTGCGCCAGAAGGCCATGTCGTGATTCGGCCAGATTGCGGCGTCGGTTTCGGCAGCGGTGGCCTTGAGCTTGCGGATGCTGGCCAACGCCAGGTCTTCGCGGTCCTGCCAGCAGAGGCCGGGCGCGACTTCGTCGACCAGGTTCTCGCTCAGGTCCGCAGCGTCCCCGGCGAGAATCACCGGCTTGCCGTGCGGCAATTCGATAAGCAGCGACATGTGGCCGGCGGTGTGCCCAGGGGTATTGATCGCGCGCAGTCCGGGCAGCAGCTCGTACTCGTCGCGCTGCGGCGTCCAGCGATGTTCGCCGGCAAAGTCATCGGCGAAATAGGCATCGTCCGCCTGGGCGCGGGCGGCGGCGAGTTCCGCTTCGTGCACATGCACGTCGCAGCCGCACAGTTCGCACAGGCCACCGGCGTGATCGAAATGCAGATGACTGAGGAACACGAGATCAATATCGGCGGGGGACAGCCCGTGTCGGTCCAGATGGGCGGGCAGACGCTGCTCCTCGGTCATCTCGGGCGGCCCCATGGGAAACTCCACCGGATCGAACCAGCGCGCACGCAGCTGCGGATCGCTGAGCTTGGCGTAGTCGCAGCCGACGTCGAACAGCACGCGACCCTGTCGGGTTTCGATTAGGAAGGCGAGGATCGGCGCGTCGATCAGCGTGCCCTGGCCGCGATTGCGGGTGGAAATCGACTTGTCGTAGCGATGCGTGGCAGTCAGCAGCGGCCAGAGCTTCTGCACATCGGTCATGCGGCACGCTCCAGACGCCGGAGCAGGCTGGCGCTGTCGATCACGCTGCCGAACAGGCCGCCTTCCACCTCGATCATCGCCAGCGCAGCCGCATGCAGTTGCGGGTCGGCCGAGGCGCAGGCGTCGCGGACTGTCAGGCAGTCGAAGCCAAGGTCGATGGCCTGGCGCAGCGTCGAGGCCACGCAGACCTCGGTGGTCACGCCGGTCAGGATCAGCCGCTCGATGCCGCGGCGGCGCAGGATCAGTTCGAGATCGGTATGGGCGAAGGCGCTGTAGCCCGGCTTGTCGATCACCGGCTCGCCGGCGCGCGGTTGCAGCTCGTCGATCAGGTCATGGCCGAATTCGCCGCGCACCAGCAGGCGGCCGAGGGGGCCAGGGCTGCCGATGGCAGCGCCGGTGGCCTGGGCGCGGCGGCGTTTGGGCTCGGGCAGGTCGGAAAGATCCGGTCGATGGCCTTCACGGGTGTGCACCACCAGCATGCCCACGCCGCGCGCGCAATCCAGCAGCGCCTGGATCGCCGCGATCGGTGCGCGCAGGCGGCTAACGTCCATGCCGGCCTGGTCGGCGTATCCACCCAGCGCGCAGAAGTCGCGCTGCATGTCGATCACCAGCAGCGCCGTGTGCTCGAGGAGCAGCGGATGCGTCGTCAGGCTCACAGCGCAAACTCCTTGCACACCGCGGCGGCGATGCCTTCGACGATGTCGTGGGCCAGCCGCTGGCCTTTCGCCGCGCTGGAGCCTCTGGCCGAGGACAGCACCCCGGAGGGCGGCACCCATTCGGTACGGGTGGGGTACATGTCGTAGGGCGGAAAGTCGGCCGGGGCGTCGTCGGGAATCTTCTCCAGCGCGACCAGTTGCGGATGGAAATGCAGCATCAGCGAGGTCTCGATCACCGCGGCATGCTCCAGCGCGAAACCGGGGAAGCCTTCCGGGAAGATGTCGGTCAGGGTCTGCTCGTGGCAGAAATCCCAGTGCTCCAGGCGCATTACCTCCAGCCCGGCGTCCGGCCCGAGGTCGCGCAGCGCCAGCTGGATGCCCTCGGCGACGAACCACTGGTTCTCGTAATGCCCGAGCACCAGCACCAGGCGGCGCACACCGTGGCGATGGAACTCACGCACCGCGTCGCGCACCAGGGCGCTCAAGGTCGCGCCATCCAGGCTGGTGGTGCCGCAGAAGTGCTGGCCGCCGCCGCATTTGGGTTGCGACTTGTAGCCATAGGACAGCGCAGGGGCGACCAGCCCGCCGACCCGCGCCGCCACCTCGGCGCTGATGGCGCTGGCCAGCAGCGCGTCGGTGCCCAACGGCAGGTGCGGGCCATGCTGCTCGGTGGCGCCGCAGGGCAGGAAGACCACGGTGCCCTCGCGCACGCGGCGTTCGTAATCGACCCAGCTCAGTTGATCCATGTGCACGCTCATGCGCAGCTGCTCCTTGTCGCAATGGGAAGGGGACGTTCGGGCCAGCCGGCGATCAGCGCGGCGGTGGTGATCAGGGCGGCGCCGAGCCATTCGTTCGGGCCGATGGCGTGGTTGCCGAACCAGGCCGAAGACAACACCGCGGCGATCAGCTCGAACACCACCAGCACCGCGGCGCGGCCGGCCTCAAGATGAGTGAGGCCGTACTGCACGGCGGCCATGCTGACCAGCCAGCCGAGGGCGAGCAGGCTGATCTGCCAGGTCAGGGTCAGATCCAGCGGTGGTATCGACTGACGAAACAGTAGGCAGAACAGTCCGCCGAGCATGGCGCTACCGATGAAACTGACCAGCGCCTTGCTCGCCAGCGGCACCTGGTCGGCGGCGCGGGTGGCGAGGTTGTTGAGGCTGAAGGCGAGGCCGGCGGATAGCGCCAGCCAGTCATTCGCGCCTGGCGCGTCCAGGGCTTCGCCGGTGATGCCGAGGGTCATACCGATGCCGAGCATCGCCAGCCCCAGGGCGAACAGCCGTGCGCCGCTGAGGCGTTCGCCGAGCAGCAGCCAGCCGCCGACCATCGCCCACACCGGCGCCAGGTAGAACAGCAGCATCACCCGCACCACGTTGCCTTCGGCCAGGGCGGTGACCAGGGCGGCGGTGGCCCAACCGCCGCACAGGCCCATGGTGAGCACCTGGCGATACTGGCTGGCCCACTGCCGGCGCTGCCGCCAGAGCACCGGCACAGCCAGAAGGCTGAGCAGCGAATAGGTCAGCAGCACCAGCGGCATGCCGGCCAGGCCGCGGGCCGCGAAGAATTGCAGCGGCAGCCAGCCCAGCCCCCACATGATGGCGCCGCCGATCAGCATGCCCTGAGGCATCAGGCTATTCATGCGCCCATCCAGGAGCCGCCGTTCGGCCCGAGCATCTGTCCGGTGAAATAGCTCGCCTGCGGCGAAAGCAGGAAGACGATGGCCGCCGCGACTTCCTCCGGCGTACCCAGGCGCGCCATGGGAATCGCCAGCTCCTTGGCCATCCACTCGTCGCTCATATGCTCCGGGCTGACCATCGCCGTGGCGATGGGGCCGGGTGCGACGCCATTGATGCGAATGCCATCGGCGGCGAATTCGCGCGCCAACGAGCGGGTCAGGCCGATCACCCCGGCCTTGGCCGTGCAGTAGGCGGTGTACTGTTCGCGGCCGAGAAAGCCGAGGTCCGAGGCGACATTGACGATGGCGCCGCTGCGCCGCGGCTGCATCTGTGCCAGCGCATGGCGACAGCAGCGGTAGACGCCGGCGAGGTCGACGCCCAGCACCCTTGCCCAGTCCGCCTCGCTGGTTTCGAGAAAGGGCTTTTCCAGGATCACCCCGGCGTTGTTGACCAGCAGATCCAGCGGTCCCTGCGCCTCGATGGTCTCGAACATTGCCGCGACTGCGGCCGGATCGCTGACATCGGCCTCGATGGCCCAGGCGCAGCCGCCGTTGGCGATGATCTGCTCGACCACTCGTTCCGCCAAATCGTGTTGATCGCGATGGTTGATCCAGACCCGCGCGCCTTCGGCGGCCAGCGCGAGTGCGGTGGCACGGCCGATACCGGTCGCTGCGCCGGTGACCAGAGCGGTCTGCCCGGTAAGGATGGCAGCCATCAGTGCATCACCTCGCCGTGGCTGACCGACAGCGCCTGGCCGGTCAGGGCGGCGGCCAGTGGCGAGCCGAGAAACAGGAAGGTGCCGCCCAGATCCGCAGGCGTCAGCAGCTCCGGGATGGCCTGGTTGGCGAGGATCGTCGCCAGTTCGGCGCTGTCGCTGCGGCCGTTGGCGTCGGCCATCAGCTGCAGCGAGCGCATGGCCGCATCGGTGGCGATCCAGCCGGGGCATACCGCGTTCACCCGGATGCGCCGCGGCCCGAGTTCCCAGGCCAGAGAGCGGGTCAGGCCGACCACTGCGTGCTTGCTGGCGACATAGGCGGAAAAGCCCGGCACGCCTTTCAGACCCCAGATCGAGGCCTGGTTGATCACGCTGGCGCCGGCACGCAGGCGTGGCAGCAACGCGCGGGTCAGGCGTTGCATGGAGCCGACGTTGTTCTCCAGCAGGGCCGACCAGCGCTGATCGGCCTCGAAGCTGCACTCATCCAGCGGCGTGGCGTATTCGACGCCGGCGTTGTTGACCAGCACATCGGCATTGAGGCCGCGGCAGGCGAGGTCATCGGCGTACTGCTGCACCGCCTGGCGATCACCGAGGTCCAGTGCGGTGCAGTGCAGCGGCGTCTCGTCAGCGAGTTCGTCGGCGAGCCGGGCGAGGGCTTCGGCGTCACGATCGAGCAGCTCCAGAGTGGCGCCGGCAGCGGCGAAACTCTGCGCCAGGCCACGGCCGATGCCCCCGGCGGCGCCGGTGATGACCACGCAGCGGCCGCGGTAATCCAGTGCCTTGTGCATATCACACCGCCGTCAGGAAGGAGACGCCCACGGCGCCGTAGAAGTTGTCGGCCTTGTGCGGCCCTTCGCTGACCACACCGTAGTCATCGTCCAGCACGCGGCGTACGCGGTAGCGGTGGAAGCTGCCGAGCAGCTTGCGCATCGGAATCACCTGGTTGTAGGTGCTGCCGTACAGCTCGGCGTGCAGCTTGGGCAGGCGATACCAGGGCGCCACCGGCTTTTCGTGGTGGGCGTTGTGGAAGGAGAAGTTGAGCAGCAGCAGGTTCAGCGCCGGCCAGCGCTCGGAAACCACGTTGCTGTAGGTGTTCTGCTGCTCGTAGCTGCGGTCGCGGCGCTTGTCCTCCGGCAGCTTGCCACCGTCCTCCAGCACGGCGAAGGCTTTGTAGGTGTGCTGATAGGCATCGGCGAAACGCAGCACGCTGAGCATGATCATCCAGGCCACTGCGTAGAGCAGCACGGCCTTCAGCGAGAACACCGCGAGCCCGGCAAAAAGCAGTGTGCGGATGGCCAGCACAGCGGCTACCTTGCCACGGCGGGCGCGGTGCTTGTCGTTGTCGGTGATAAAGGGCAGGGCGATCACGTAGAAGTGCATGATCAGTTCCACCGCCGGCACATAGGCCCATTCCAGCGCCAGCACCAGCTTCTGGAACCACAAGGGGCGTGCCTTGAGGAAGGCCTTACTGTCGAAGGTGATCACGTCGGCGCGGTCGACGTGGTGGCGCATGTGTTTCTTGCGCAGGTCCTGAAACTCGGCGTAGCAACTGCCGCACAGCCAGCTGCAGACGTTGCCGGCCCATTCATTGTGCTTGGGCACGCTGAAAATGGCGCCGTGGGCGAATTCGTGGATCAGGTAGGCCGCGATGATCATTCCGTGGGCCAGCAGCAACGTGCCCAGCGCGTTCAGCCAGCCATTCGGGGCGAGCAGCAGGGCCAGGCCGCCGCCGTAGGCGAGTGCGGTATAGAGGATCGCCAGGGTATTTGGGACGCGGCCATCGGCGTAGCGGTACAGAGGTTTGGCAGTCATGGTGTTCTCCAGCACAGGCGGGCTCCGGCCCGCCCGGCGTCGGCTTACTGGGCGAGCGCTTCGGTGAACTGGGCGTCGTAGGTGTGGCTGAAATCGGGGATGCTCGGGATCTGCCCGTTGTCCTTGAGCAGCTTGGCGATGATCGCGCCGCTGCCATGGAAGGAATGGGTGTCGTCACCTGGCGTGAAGCTCTTGCCCATCTCGTCGAGTGGGATGTTGTAGGCGCCGGCCATCTGCTCGACGGCTTCTTCGGCGCTGACGCCGAGCACCTCGCCGATGATCTCAGCCGACTCCTCGGGGTGCGCCTGCATGTAGGCCAGGCCGTCGAGATAGCCCTGGATCATTGACTTGATGGCAGCGGGCTTCTTGGCGATCACCGCCTCGTCGAATGCCAGAACGTCGGTGATCAGGCCTGGCGCGTCCTTGGACGAATAGACCACCTTGAACTTGTCGCCGCCGCCCATGGAGAGAATCTGCGAGACGTTGGGTTCGTAGGTCACGCCGACCGGCAGATTGCCCGAGGCCATGGCGCCGGGAATGCCTTCCGGGGTCATGTTGACGGCGTCGATGTCCTTGTCGCTCATGCCGTTCTGTTGCAGCGCATAAGCCAGCAGGAAGTCCGACGGCGACAGCGGGTTGAAGCCGACCTTCTTGCCCTTGAAGTCGGCGACCGACTGAATCGAAGCATCGGCGACGATGGCGTCACCGCCGTTGGAGAAGTCGATGGGCATCACCACCCGATGCTTCAAGCCCTTGGCGACCGAGGCCACAACCTGGTCGTAGGTGAGCATGCCGCCGTCCAGCGCGCGGCTGAGCATGGCGGTGGGGATCAGCGCCGGGTCGTTGAAGAATTGCAGGTCCACGTCCAGGCCATGGGGCTTGAACAGGTCTTTCTTGTCGGCGACATAGAAGGGCCCGTAGCCGGCCCAGACCACGGTGCCGATCTTCAGCTTCTCGGCGGCCTGGCTGGCCAGCGGTGAAATCAAGGTCGCAACGGCGAGGCCGGCGGCGAGGAGGGTCTTATTCAGCGAGCGCAGTGTGGACATGGCGTGATTCCCCTACACATTGGAATGACAAGGCACGGGATGACATCGCGTCTCCCGGGCTTTTATCCCTCCGTGTAGTCCCGTCCCTGGGACCGGAGAACTCTCGGACCAGCGCCCACTCCCTGTGAGCCGGAACCCTAGTTCTCCTTGAAGCTGCTCCTGATTGTGCCAAGCGTCATGAGTGCCGGTGGCGACTCATCCCGTTCAATGTTGATAGAGCAGGTTGCGTGCCAGATGTCGCGCAAGCTCGGCAAGCCCGCGTGGTACGGCGCGTGCGGTGCGGCACGAGGCTTTTCGTTGAGCGGCGGGCATGCTCGGATGCAGGTCAATTTCTGAAAGGGCGCTCCCGAATGGTGCTGCGGCGCGTCTTAATGATGATCGGGATAGAGTCGCGAGATGTACTGGTCGGCGAAAACCTTGAACGATGGAGGTACCTGCCAGTCGGAACTGATGAACTCACGAAGAACGGGAGCCATCACATGCTGAAGTTTCTAGGTAGCACCATTGGCATCATCTTTCTGATCGGCCTGATCGGCCTGATCGTCGTGATCGGCCTGTTCGCGCTGGTCTTCTGATAAACCGCGGACGCACCCTGGGTCGCAGATTGCACATCGGTCGGCCCAGGGCTGCGCTCTTCTCGCAACATCTCTTCCCATGACTCGACTGATGCGTTTGCCGCTGGCCCTGCTAATGGCGCTGCTCGTGCTGTCCTTGCCATTGCCGGCAATGGCGCAGGTGGATGATGGCTTGGCGACGGTGCGGCTCGACGGCCGCGCACTGTTTCGTCTTGGCGGAACCGAGGAACTGGAGGCGCGCCTGCGGGCTCGGCAGATCGAGCGGCAATTGCTGACGGTGTTGGAAACCCCGCAGGGCATCAGCAGGGCGCGCATCACTCCGGCCGCGGAGAACGACGATGCGCGCGAGGTGACCATGGCCGGGCGCATCCTGATGTTGGTCACCGAAGAGGATGCCGAGGCTAACGGCATAACGCTGGAGGCGCAGGCGCGCGAGTGGGCGTCGGTTCTCGAAACTGCGCTGGTGCAGGCCAGCACACGGCGGACCTCCGAGCGTGCGCGCTTTGTGACCGATGTGCGCGGCAGTGTCGACACCGCTTTCGCCCGACTGCTGGAAGTGGCTATCAGCATCGTGCCGCGGGCATTGGCGGCGCTTCTGGTGATAGGGGTGTTCTGGGCGTTGGCGGCCGGCGTGCGGGGGCTGACGCGGATCATTTCCGAGCGGTTGGTGCGGGATCGAACGGTCGAGAACCTGATCAAGCAGGTCAGCTACTACACAGTTTGGCTGCTGGGCCTGATCGTCGCGGCCACCGCTTTCGGACTGGAACCCAGCACGTTGGCGACTGGCCTCGGCCTGACCAGTCTGGCCCTCGGTTTTGCGCTGAAGGACATTCTCTCCAACTTCGTCAGCGGCCTGCTGATCCTCACGCTGCGGCCGTTCAAACTCGGCGATCAGATCGTCATCGGCGAAACCGAGGGCACCGTCGAACGTATCGAACTGCGTGCCACCCAGATCCGCACCTACGATGGTCGCCGTGTGCTGGTGCCCAATGCCGAGACTTTCACCTCGCGGGTGACCAACAACACAGCTGCTCCGGTGCGCCGTGCCAAGGTGTTGTGTCACCTGGGATATGAGGTCGAGGTGGCTCAGGTGATGGCACTGCTGAATGCGGCGGCCCTGGAAACCGAAGGGGTGATCGATACGCCGCCACCCCTCGTTGTATTGCTGGAACTGCGTGCTGATGGCCTGACGTTCCAGCTCAATTTCTGGTGCGACTCGAGGCGGTCCGACTTCATGCAGACTGCCTCGCGGGTGCGTATCCGTGTCATACGTGCTCTGCGCGACGCAGCCGTGGCATTACCGGACCCGGGCACTAGTACCGTTAGGCTTCTGGACGATCCGCCCGAACAGTCGTGATCACCAGAAGAGAAAGCTGCGTGGCAGTGCTTCAGTCGCGGCTGGCCAGCCAGGCTTTCCAGCCGCCAAAGCGGGTGATGTCTTCGGCGCCGTCGAGGCCGTAAGCGTCGCAGATAAACCCGGTTTCCCAGCGCCCGTCTTCTAGCTCCACCTTGCCCAGGCCCAGCGGCGCCGGAATGCCGGTCAGGAACGAGCCCAGCTCGCTGCTGGGGATGTCCCAGACTTCCACGGCGATGGCCACGCCACCCTCGGCGACGCGTACCATCCCCGGGCGTAACACCGGGCCGCCGGCCAGGGCGTAGAGCTTGTACGCCGGGCTGCTGGTGGTTGCCTCCAGCAGCCGACCGCCGCGCTGGCGAAGTTGCCAGTTCAGCGGCAGGCCATCGAGGTGCGCGCCGCAGACCACCACTCTCGTCCGGTCGTTGCGCGCCGGATTCTGCGGGACAGGTGTTGTGATCACATTGCTGCCCACCAGGGCCAGGCCGGTCCGGCGTTGCAGTGCATCGGCCAGGCTCAGCAGGTACTGGTCGGTGAACACCCGGCCGAACAGCGTCACGCCCCAGGGCAGGCCGTTGTGCATGGTGGCTGCCGGCACCGCGACAGCGGCGTAGTCGAGCATGTTCATGAAGTTGGTGTAGTAGCCCAGGTCCGAATTGCGCTTGACCGGCTCGGCGTGAAGTTCGGCGAGCGTCACTGGGCGCGGGTAGGCGGGCGTCAGCACACAATCGACCTCGGCCATCGTGCGGTCGCAGACGGCCTTGAGTTGCTGCAGGCGGTATTGCGCCTGGAACAGCTGCACGGCGGTTGTACCGGGGGCTTTCTCCAGAACGGCCTTTATTACCGGCAGCACGGCGTCGGGTTGCTGCTCGATCAGCGCGCCCGCCACGCTGTAGCGTTCGGCCACCCAGGGGCCTTCGTAGAGCAGGCGTGCAGCTTCAAGAAAGGGCTCGAAGTCAATCTCCACCGGCTCGCCGCCGAGGGCTTTCAGATGCTCGATTGTGGTGGCGAACAACGCCGGGCTTTCCGCGCAGCCGAGAAATTCCAGGAGCTGGGGTATGCCGAAGCGGAAGGCTTTCACCCGGCCGAAGGCCGAGCCGTCGTTCCACAGCGGGTTGGCGCGGCTGTACTCGTCGCGCGGATCGAGCCTGGCGGTCAACGCGAGCAGCTGACTGGCTTCGGCGGCGGTGGCGGTGAAGAAGGTCACGCAGTCCAGCGTGCGGCAGGCGGGGACTACGCCGGCGGTGGAGATCAGGCCCTTGCTGGCTTTAAGCCCCACCAGGTTGTTCAGCGCCGCCGGCACGCGACCGGAGCCGGCGGTGTCGGTGCCCAGGGCAAAGGTGCACAGGCCCAGCGCCACGGCCAGCGATGAGCCGGCGCTGGAGCCACCGGAGGGGTAGTCGGGGCGCACGCTGTTGCGGCACTCGCCATAGGGTGAGCGGGTGCCGTTGAGGCCGGTGGCGAATTGGTCGAGGTTGGTCTTACCTAGCGGCACGGCACCGAGGGCGATCAGCTGCTCGACGATGGTGGCGCTGGTTTCCGGTGTATAGGCAAAGGCGGGGCAGGCAGCGGTGGTGGGGATGCCGGCCAGGTCGATGTTGTCCTTGATGGCGAAGGGGATGCCGTAGAGCGGTAGCTCGGCGGGCGTCTTGCTCTCCAGTGCGGCCAGGTAGGGCTCGAGTTCTTCGGCGTTCAGCAGGTGGATAAACGCGTTGAACTCGCCGTTCAGTTCAGCGGCCTTGGCGCGCAGTTTGAGGATCAGCTGGCGCGGGGTCGTGGTGCCGGCTTCATAGGCATTGCGCAGCGTGTCGAGGCGAAGATCGAAATGGGTCGTCATGGTGGGCTTCCTCTGTGGCGGGCCTGGTCTGTTCGGGCGGTCGGGATTCAGGTCAGGCTGGCGGCCTTTTCCCCTCACCCCAGCCCTCTCCCCAAAGGGGCGAGGGGGTTAATCCGGTGTTGCTGGTGGTCCGGCGTTGCTTTAGTGCTGTTAGTCCGGAGCATTTGGTACGTCGTGGCGGAGGAACTTGGTGGGGCCTCTTTCCCTTACCCCAGTCCTCTCCCCCAGGGGCGAGGGGGTTGATCCGGTGTTGCTGGCGGTCTTTGTGTCTGGCGTTGCTTTAGTGCTGTCAGTGCGGAGCCTGTGGTATGTCGTGGCGGAGGAACTTGGTTGGGCCTCTTTCCCCTCACCCCAGTCCTCTTCCCAACGGGCGGGGGGGTTGATTCGGTGTTGCTGATGGTCTTTTGGTCCGGCGTTGCTTTCGTATCGCAGGCGCTGAGAGGTCGTTACGCGGCTCATGGCAATGCGCGAGCTGCGTCGATGTCCAGACCTGCGAGCCCGCGCCGAACCGGTCCCCTCTCCCTGAGGGAGAGGGCTAGGGTGAGGGGGAGATGGTCGGCAAAGTCCACAGTTCTCAAACCTCCTCGATCACCACCACCCGTTGGCCAGCGCGCACCGGGGAGCCGGGTTGCACACGGATGTCCTTCACCACCCCGGCGACCGGAGCGATGAGCGGAATTTCCATCTTCATGCTCTCAAGGATCACCAGCACGTCGCCGGCAGCCACGCGCGCGCCCTCGGCCACCGACACCTGCCAGAGATTGCCGGCGATATGGCTTTCGATGCCGTGCTCACCCGCGCCAAGCGGGGCGTCTTCACCGAGATCGGCCGCTACTTCCTCGCTCTCGAAATGCGCCAGCCCCGATTCGATCCAGCGCTGGCGCTCGGCGTCGAAGGCCGCGCGCTGCTGGCTGCGGAAGGCCTCGATGCCTTCGGCCTCGGCGGCGAGAAAGTCCTGGTAGTCCGACAGGCACAGCTCGGTCTCCTCGATCTTCAGCGGGTAGCGGCCCAGTGGAAAATCGCGGCGAATCTTCAGCAGCTCCTCGGCGCTGACCGGGTAGAAACGGATCTGGTCGAAAAAACGCAGCAGCCAGGGCTGGCCGCCGAACGCCTCGACGGCGCGGTAGCGGCTCCACATCTGCAGGGTGCGACCGACGAACTGGTAACCACCCGGGCCTTCCATGCCGTAGACGCACATGTAGGCGCCGCCAATGCCCACCGAGTTTTCCGCGGTCCAGGTGCGCGCCGGGTTGTACTTGGTGGTGACCAGCCGGTGGCGCGGGTCCAGCGGAGTGGCCACCGGCGCGCCGAGGTAGACGTCGCCCAGGCCCATCACCAGATAGCTGGCCTCGAACACCGTGCGGTACACCTCGTCGAGGTTCGGCAGGTCGTTGATGCGTCGGATGAACTCCAGGTTGCTCGGGCACCAGGGCGCGTCCTTGCGCACCGTGGTCATGTACTTCTCGATCGCCAGCTGGCAAGCCGGGTCGTCCCAGGACAGCGGCAGGTGGACGATGCGCGAGGGGACCTTCAGGTCCTGCGCGGCGCACACGGCATCCCACAGGCCGGCGACGATCTCCATGAGATCTTCCAGCGCCAGGGTCTCGGGCTGGTAGTGCACCTGCAGGGAGCGGATGCCGGGGGTGAGATCGATCACCCCGTCGAGCTGCTTGGCTTCGAGGGCCTGCATCAGCGCATGGCCACGAAAGCGCAGCACCAGGTCCAGCTCCGGCGCGCCGATTTCCAGTAACAGGTGGGTGTCGCCGGAGAGGCGGGCGACCAGGCGGCTGTCCGCTTCACCGATATCGAGCATGATGGGCGACTGCAGCGCCACCGGCGTGGCGACCACTGCCGCGGGCGCGAGGCTGGCGCACTCGGCATCAGCGGCCTTGGCCAGCTGGCGTGCGGTCAGCACGTCCACCGGGACGAAGCGCACCTTGTCGCCGGCCTTGAGCTGGCCGAGCTGCCACAGATCCGCCTCGATGATGGTCACCGGGCAGACGAAGCCACCCAGGCTCGGGCCGTCCGGGCCGAGGATCACCGGCATGTCGCCGGTGAAATCGACCGCGCCGATGGCGTAGGGGTTGTCGTGGATGTTCGACGGGTGCAGGCCGGCCTCGCCGCCGCTCTCGCGCACCCATTCGGGCTTGGGCCCGATCAGGCGCACGCCGGTGCGGCTGGAGTTGAAGTGCACTTCCCAGTCGGTGGCGAAGAAGCGCTCGATATAGCCTTCTGTGAAGTATTCCGGCGCACCGTGGGGGCCGTAGATCACGCGAATTTCGCGCACCGCCGGCAGGGCGCTGAACAGCTCGGCGGCCAGCGTGGCGCCGGCAGACGAGTCGGTCAGCGGTGCCAGATGCAGCACGTCGCCGGCACGCAAGGCGCGGCCGCCGTGGCCGCCGAACTGGCCCAGGGTAAAGGTGCTCTTGCTGCCCAGATACTCCGGCACCTGCAGACCGCCGCGCACGCACAGATACGACCGCGCACCGGCACCGGCAATGGTGCCGATCGTCAGGGTGCTGCCGGCCGGGATGAACAGCGCAGTGCTCATCGGCTGCGGCACGTCATCCAGCTTCAACGGTATTTCCGCGCCGGTCACCGCCACCACCGCGTTGGTGTTGAAGCGCAGGATCGGCCCGCTCATGGTGATTTCCAGCCCGGCGGCGTCTTCGGCGTTGCCGAGCAGGGCATTGCCCAGACGCAGGGCGCGGCTGTCCATCGGGCCGGACGGCGGCACGCCTACCGCCCAGTAGCCGAGGCGGCCGGGGAAGTCCTGTACGGTGGTCTGGGTACCGGCGCTGATAACCTCGAAGGTATTGGCCTTGTAGCTGAGACCCTCCAGGCAGCGGGTCCAGGGGTTGCCGCTGGCGAACGGGGTAAAGGCAAGGATCTGGCGCAGGTAATCGCGGTTGGTTTCCACGCCGTAGAGCAGGGTGTCGCCGAGCGCCTCGTCAAGCGCTTGGCGAGCCTCCTCGCGGCTCGGCGCCCAGGTGATGACCTTGGCGATCATCGGGTCGAAATACGGCGGGATCTCGCAGCCAGCCTCGACCCAGGTATCGACGCGCAGGGCCTTGCCGTCGGCTGCCGGGAAGCTCGCGGCGGTGAGCAAGCCGGGACTCGGCTGGAAATCCCGGCCCGGATCTTCGGCATAGACGCGCGCCTGGATCGAATGCCCGCTGGGCTTCAGCGTCTTGGCCAGCTCCGCCAGCGGCGGCAGGTCGCCGGCGGCCAGCTCGATCATCCAGCGCACCAGATCGACGCCCCAGACCTGCTCGGTGACGCCGTGCTCGACCTGCAGGCGGGTGTTCACCTCGAGGAAGTAGAAGCGCTGGGCCTCGGCGTCGTAGACGAACTCGACGGTGCCGGCGCTGCGGTAGTCGATGGCCTTGGCCAGCGTGATAGCCGCTTCGCACAGTGCCTCGACCATGCCGGCCGGCAGGTTCGGTGCCGGAGTTTCCTCCAGCACCTTCTGGTTGCGCCGCTGCACCGAGCAGTCGCGCACGCCGAGGGCGATGACGTCGCCGGCACCATCGCCGAACACCTGCACTTCCAGATGGCGGGCGCGCTCGATGTATTTCTCGATGAATACGCCCGAATCGCTGAAGTTGTTCTGCCCCAGGCGCTTGACCGCGTCGAAGGCCTCGGCGAGTTCCGCCGTCGAGCGGCACACGCGCATGCCGATGCCGCCACCGCCGGCGGTGCTTTTCAGCATCACCGGGTAGCCGACCTGCTCGGCTGCGCCGAGGGCATCGGAAAGGCTGTCGAGCAGCTCAGTGCCCTCCAGCATCGGTACGCCGCGTTGTTTGGCCAGGGCGCGGGCGGTGTGCTTCAGGCCAAACACCCGCAGCTGTTCTGGCGTCGGGCCGACAAAGGCGATGCCGGCGGCTTCACAGGCTTCGGCAAAGGCGGCGTTCTCGGAGAGAAAGCCGTAGCCGGGGTGAATGGCTTTCGCGCCGGTTTCCCGGGCGATGCGGAGAATCTTCTCCACCACCAGATAGGTCTGCGCTGCCGGGCCTTCGCCCAGGCTGTGGGCCTCGTCGGCCTGCTGGATATGCAGGCTGGCGGCGTCGGCCTCGGAGTAGACGGCCACGCCTTTCACATCCAAGGCGCGCAGCGTACGCAGGATGCGGCAGGCAATGGCGCCGCGGTTGGCGATCAGAAGTTTGTCGAACATGTTCAGTAACCCTCGAAGGGCTGGCGGGCCGTCCCGCCTTTATTCATCTGCGCCACGGCCGTCCGTGGTTGGGGAGGGTTGCTTCGCTGTCGGCAGCTCGGGCCGCTGCCCGGCGCGCGCCTGCAGCAGCGGCAGCAGGTGGCGTCGTAACAGCGCCATCAGTCCCACACCAGCACCTCGGCAGGCGTCGGGTTCCAGCCGTTGCAGGGGTTGTTCAGTTGCGGGCAGTTGGAGATCAGCACGATCACGTCCTGATCGGCCTTGAGCTCCACGTACTTGCCCGGTGCGGAAAGGCCGTCGTCGAAGGTCAGGCCGCCCTCTGGCGTCACCGGAACGTTCATGAAAAAGTTGATGTTGGCGCCGATGTCGCGCTTCTCCAGACGGCCGTCGTGCAGGCTGGCGCGCAGAAAATTGTCACGACAGCTGTGCATGTAGCGCTTGTCCAGGGCGTAGCGCACCACGTTGCTCTCCTGGGCGCAGGCACCGCCGAGGGTGTCGTGGCGACCACAGGTGTCAGCGACGATGGTCAGCAACGGGTTGCCGAGGTTGGAATACAACACCGTGCCGGCGGTGAGGTAGACCTTGTTCTGCCGGCGCAGGGTGCGCTGCGGGTCGAAGCGTTCGCGCGGGTTCTTCGCGCTAAAGAACAACGTGTCGATGGCTTGATTGCCCTCGACATCCAGCAAGCGCAGGGTCTGTCCGGCCTTCACTTCGAACAGGTACGGCTCGCCAGCCGGGATCAGGTGGCGGAAGCTGGCGGTTTCGGGGGGCAGGCTGCTTTCTACGATGGTCATGTCGGCAACCTCCTCAGATGTAGAGTCGTTCGGTGTTGTGGAAGCCGCGGCCGTTCTCCGGACGCGAAGTGCGGCAGAGCACGCTGATGCCATCGCTCTCGACCTTGTGCCAGCTCAGCTGCACCGGTTTGGGTGCGTACAGCGGATTGGGGTCCAGCGGATGCTGCAAGGCGGTGAGGATCACCAGGGTGTCCATTGGCGCGTACAGCTCGATGTAGTCGCCCGCTTTGGAATTGCCGCTGTGGAAGGCAAAGGTGCCGTCGGCGGTGACGTCCACCCGACTGAACAGATTGAGCACCATGAGCAGGTCCTGCAGGTTGAGGTTCCACTTGCCCATTTCCACCAGCAGGTTGTCGGTGCCATTGCGGAAGAAGCCGTTGCGCAGTTCCTGATAGCGGCCCTGGCCGTATTTCTCGGCGACTTCATCGGCGTTCAGCACGCCGCCAAAGCTGTCGTGCCAGCCGCAGGTGTCGGCGGTGATGGCAGCGAGTACGCGGCCCATGTCCGAGTACAGGCAATGCCCGGCGGTGAGCTTGGCGGTGTGCTGGCCCTTGAGGGTATCCGGCAGGTTCAGCCGCTCGCTCTTCTCCTGGGCGTTGAGCAGCATCAGGCTGACGTTGGCGCCGCCTTCGAGATCGGTCAGACGCAGCAGTTGGCCCCGCTTGAGGACGAAGGAGGTGTGGCCGCCGCCGGGAACGGTTTCCTCGTACAGCGTGGGGCGGATCGCGAGTGAAGCACTCATGTCAGGCTCCTTGGTAGGCAGTTCGGAATTTCTCGCTGAGGGTGGCCGGCAGGGGAGCGGCCGCACCGGCCGCGTGGCGGCCCTCATGCAAGGGAATGTCGTAGGTCACTCGTGCGCCATAGGCGCCCGGGGCGTGGGGGTCGATGCGCGGCTTGTCGAACACCAGGATGCGGCTGCCGAGGGTGAAGCCTTCCGAGAGGTCATGGGTGACCATGAACACCGTCAGCCGTGTTTCCCGCCACAGCTCCAGCAGCAGCTCATGCATGTCCTTGCGAATGCCGGGGTCGAGGGCACCGAAGGGCTCGTCCAGCAACAGCACGCGGGGCTTCATCACCAGCGCCTGGGCGATGGCCAGTCGCTGTTGCATGCCGCCGGACAACTGCGCCGGGTACTTGTCCAGCGCATGGCCGAGGCCGACCTTGTGCAGCATCTGCGCGGCCTGCTCACGGGCATCGTGCTTGCGGCGTCCGAGCAGACGACCCAGCAGCGGGGCGCGCGGCAGTTCCAGGCCGAGGGCGACGTTGTCCAGTACGGTCAGGTGCGGAAATACCGAATAGCGCTGAAAGACCACACCGCGGCTGGCATCCGGTTCGTTTGCCAGCGGCTGGCCATCAAGCAGGATCTCGCCGCGGCTGGGCGCTTCCTGGCCGAGCAGCAGCCGCAAAAAGGTGGATTTGCCGCAACCGGAGGCACCGACCAGCGTGCAGAACTCGCCTTCGGCGATGTTCAGTTTCAGGCGCTCCAGCACGACCTGATCGCCGTACTGCTGCCAGACGTTCTTCACCTGAATGAAGGAGCCGGGGTCGCCGCCTGCGCGAGTCCCTGGTTGCGTTGTGCATTGGGTCGACTGTGCGGCAACGGGTGCCTTGGCGTTGTTCTCGCTCATGCCTTGGCTCCTTCATACCAGGGGAACAGCAGCTGGGTCAGGCGCCGCAGCAGGTAGTCCATGGCCCAGGCCAGTAGGGTGATCCAGGCGACATAGGGCAGGATCACGTCCATCGCCATGTAGCGACGCACGAGAAAGATGCGGTAGCCCAGGCCATCGGTGGAGGCGATGGCTTCGGCGGCGATGAGGAACAGCCAGGCCGAACCGAGCACCAGGCGCAGGCTGATCAGCAGGCGCGGCATCAGCTGCGGCAGGACCAGGCGCAGGATCAGGGTCCAGGTGTTGGCGCCCAAGGTTTGCGCCTTGATCAGCAGCTCGCGGGGGATTTCTCGTGCTCGGTGTTCAAGGTCACGAGCCAGGATCGGCGTGATACCGATGACGATCAGCATCACCTTGGACAGTTCACCCAGGCCGAAGACGATGAACAGGATCGGCAGGATCGCCAGCGGTGGCACCATCGACAGCACCGTGAGCAACGGCGAGAGCGGCGCGCTGAACAGCGGCAGGGTGCCGGCAACGATACCCAGGCACAGGCCGGCCACTGCCGCGATGGCAAGCCCGGTGCCGAGGCGCTTGAGGCTGGAGGCGGTGTCCTGCCAGAACAGATAGTCGCCGGAGCGTTTGTCGGGGGTGAAAGCGAGGCGTTCGACGGCTGCGCTCATCTGGCCGAAGCTGGGCAGCAACTTGTCGTTGGGGTTCAGTTCCAGGCGCTGGGCCGAGTTGGTCAGGTACAGCGCCAGCAGCAGGGCGAAGGGCAGAATTGCCAGTGCCAACCAGCCGCTACGTCCGGGAGTGCGGTTGATCAGACGCATGGGCAGATGCCCCGTGCAACGGCCGCGGCAACAGGTGGAATACTGTGAAGTTCGGGTGCGGCAGAGGCCCTGGCACAAGGCAGAGCGGAGAACGGCAAAGCCGTTTCGAGCGGGCACATGGCAAACCCTCCAGTGTTGGGAATAGCGCAGGAGCTGCGTGCAATCACGCTGTCTCCCGGGCTTTTATCCCGCCGTGTAACCTCGCTGGAGGTCGCCAACTCTCGGACCAGCCACTCGCGTCAACGAGTCGGAACCCTAGTCAGCTATTTCAAATTGTCTTCGCAGGTGCAGCAGCTTTTCTTCGCAAAGGATGCAAAGCAAGAGCGATGCCAATGCACAAAAAATGCGCGCTGCAGGCGTCGTGGGGAAGGGCGGGACTAGGGGAATGCCCTGTTTTGGGGCTGCGCTCGAGGCAGTGCATGCTTTTCGAGCGCGGAGGGCGTTGCACGAGCGCAACGCCGCATTGGCAGGAAGCTAGAGCTTGAGCTGGCCGATGGCACGGCTCAGATCGGTGGACAGCGCGGCCAGCTCAGCACTGGTGCTGGCCGAGCTTACGGTCTGCTCCACGGTGCGTTCCGTGACGTCGCGGATGCCGGTAACCGAGCGGTTGAGCTCTTCGGCGACCTGGCTCTGCTGCTCGGCGGCAACGGCGATCTGCGTATTGCTTTCGCGCATCTGTGCGACCGCGTCGGCAATGGCTTCAAGTGCCTGCGCTGCTTCATGGGCCTCGCGCACGCAATCGTCGGCTTTCAGTGAACTCTCCTGCATGAACTCCACGGCGTCGCGAGTCATCGCCTGCAGGCCGGAGATCATCTGGGTGATTTCGTCGGTGGAACTTTGCACACGCTTGGCCAGGTTGCGGACCTCATCGGCGACCACGGCGAAACCGCGGCCCTGTTCACCGGCCCGGGCTGCTTCGATTGCGGCGTTGAGCGCCAGTAGGTTGGTCTGTTCGGCGATGCTGTGGATCACGTTGACGACGCCGTTGATCTTCTGGCTGTCAGCGGCGAGCTGCTCGATCATCTCGCCGGTCTGCTGCACGCCTTGGGATAGGCTGGAGATGGACTGCTCCACACGGCCGACGACCCGGTGGCCATCGCCCGCAAGGCGGTCGGCGTTCTGTGATTGGTCGCGAGTTTCGCGTGCATGCTCGGCGATCTGGTGCACCGTGGCGCTCATTTCGTTGATGGCCGTGGCGGCCTGGTCGGTTTCACCCTGCTGACCGCGCATGCCCTTGTGCACGTCGTTCATGCTCGTGGCGAGCCGGCTGGCGCCCTCGTCGAGACGCGCGGCAGCCTGGGCGACGGTGCTGACCACGCGTTGATAGCCGCCCTGCATGGCGTTGAATGCGCTGGCCATCTGGCCGACTTCGTCACGGCTGTCCAGCGGAACCCGTGCCTGCAGGTCGCCACTGCGCTCCACGTGCAACATGACGTCCTTGAGCGTGTTGAGGTGGCTGAGCAGAAAGCGGATGAGCAGTTGCGAAGCGCCGAGCAGACCGAGCATCAGCACCGCGACCGCCACGGCGTAGCTGAAAAAGTGCTGGCTCAGTACCTGAACAGCGCTGGGCGCGCGGGCCAGCACAGCCAGCTTCTGACCATTCGTCGCGGAGATCAGGTGGGCGCCGACCACGGGATTGCTGGAGAACAGTCGGTCGTGGGCGAGGGTGGTCCAGCCGCTTTCGGCGATAGCCTGACCCTCGACCGCGGCGCGCTGATCTGCCTGGAACGCGATCAGGTCCGCACCCTGCGGCAGCGCAGCATCGGCCGGCCAAATCGCCAGCAGCGACGCACGCGCCTGTGCTGCAGCGACGGCATCGGCGCTACGGGCGCTCTGCTCCAGTTGTACGGCGTAAAGCACCAGCAGCAACGCGATGACGAAGGTGACCATGTTCAGTGCCCAGAACTTGTACTTGAGCGACAGATCGCGAATCCAAACGGCCATGACTGCTCTTCTTCTATAGGAGGTTGCGCGCGCGTAGCGGAACGCTTGCTTGCACTGCGGCTGAACATTTAACGGCCGCCTGAGGCAGAGCTTGAGAAATTTCTGTGACTCAGTCGAGGTCCGGCAGGCCGAAGAACGCGCGCGCACAGCGGGTGGTGTGCGCCGCTAGCGACGCTTCGCTCTCGCCGCGATGGAGCGCGACTTCGCGCAGTACTTCCGTAAGGTAGGCCGGTTCGTTCTGGCCGCTCTTAGGCTTCGGTCGCAAGGTGCGTGGCAGCAGATACGGCGCGTCGCTCTCGAGCATCAGACGACCTGTAGGGATGTCCTTCACCAGGGGATGCAGATGGGTACCGCGGCGTTCGTCGCATATCCAGCCGGTGATGCCGACATGCAGGTCCAGGTCGAGATAGCCGTACAGCGCCTGTTTTTCACCGGTGAAACAGTGCACCACCGCCGCAGGGAGGTGGTCTCGAAACGGTCGCAGAATCGCCAGCAACCGGTCGCTGGCGACGCGTTCGTGCAGAAAGACCGGCAACTGCAGTTCGATGGCGAGTTGCAACTGTTCCTCCAGCGCGCGCTCCTGTAGCGGTCGCGGTGAAAAATCGCGATTGAAGTCCAGGCCGCATTCGCCGACTGCGCGCACTTCGGGCTCGGCGAGAAGGCCGCGCAACTGGCTGGCGCTGTCAGTCGTCCAGTGGCTCGCATCATGCGGATGCACACCCGCGGTACTGAACAGGTGCAGGCGGGACTTGTCCAGTTGGCGACAGAGCTTGAGAGCAGCTTCGCTTTCTTCGAGGCTGGTGCCGGTAAGCACCATCTGCACGACGCCGGCCGCTCTGGCGCGCTCGACGACCGCAGGTACGCTGGAGGCGAATGTCGGGTGGCTCAGATTGACGCCAATGTCGATAAGCTGCATGGATACCTCGAAATTAAAAACTAACTAAATCAATAATATAGAAGTTATAGCTAAACCAGTTTGGAGAGTAAACTGGCGGAATAAGCCAACCTGTGAGAACCTTTGCCACCTTTTGCGGGCAGGGAGCACTGCACCAGCGTTCTCTGCGTCTTCACACCGGTGCATCCCGATGCCACGATTGCTGCCACTCATGTTCTGCCTGCTGCTGGCCCTGATGCCAACGATGGCGACTGCGCGCGTGGCGGGTCCCGAGGCGTGGCAAGCGAACGACAAGGTACGTGATCTGGCCGAAATTCGCCGTAGTGGCGTACTGCGCGTGCTGGTCAATCAGAGCCGGAACAGCTCCGGTGAGGTGAAAGGCGAAGCGATTGGCGTCGAGTACGCGCGGCTGCGGGCCTTCGAGCAGTACCTGAATCGCAATGCTGCATCCGCGCGGCCGATTACCCTGAAGATCATTCCCAAAGCCAAGGATCAGTTGCTTGGCGCGCTGCAGCGCGGCGAGGGGGATCTGGTAGCGCCCGGCGAATTACTGCCGCTGGCGGGCATGAAAGGCATCAGCCGCAGCCGGCCGGTAGTCAGCGACGTGTCATTGGTGCTGGTCGGCCGCCAGGGCGGCCCACGCTATCAGCGTCTGGACCAGCTATCCGGGCGCAGCCTTGCGTTGCCACCTGGCAGCGCCGCAGGGCCGGCGCTCGCGCGGCTGAACAAGCAACTGATGGAGCGCAAGCTGGCGCCGATCGTTGCCGAGTGGGTCGACCCCACGTTGGCCGTCGAGGATGTGCTGGAGATGGTGCAGGCCGGCGTCTATCCGGCGACCGTGGTCGAGCAGACCATCGCCGAGCGCTGGGCCAAGGTCATGCCGAAACTGCGCATCGAGCAGCACCTGAGCCTTGGCGACAAGGCCAGCATGCACTGGTTCGTGCGGAATGACGCCAGCATGTTGCGCGCCAGTGCTGATCGCTTTCTCAAGGATTTCGACCTGCCAGACAACCAGGATGCCGCCTTCGAGCGCGTCTACCGGCGTCTGTACAAGGTCCAGTACCCGCTCGACCGAGTGGGCCGCCAGCGCCTGGAAAAGGTTCGTCCGACCCTGCAGCGCTATGCCGAACAGATCGAGCTGGACTGGCTGAACCTCGCCGCCCTGGCGTTCAAGGAGTCCACCCTGAACCCCGCGGCGCGGGGCGCCGGTGGTGCCACGGGGTTGATGCAGGTGACGCCGGCCACGGCTCGTGCGATGGGTGTCAACAACATCCACCAGTTGGACAACAACGTGCAGGCCAGTGCGAAGTATCTGGCGAACATCCGTCGTAACTTTTTCGCCAGCCCGCGACTGAACGAGCGTGAGCGCATGGCGTTTATTCTCGCCGCCTACAACCTCGGCCCGCAGCGGGTGCAGAGTATGCGCGCCGAAGCCCGTCGGCGCGGTCTGAACCCGGATCAGTGGTTCTTCCAGGTCGAGCGTATCGCTATGGAAACTGTTGGCATGGGCGTAGTGGCATACGTCAACAGCGTCAACAAGTACTACCTGGCCTACCAGCGCGAGCGCTATCTGCTCGAGGCCGACCGCAAGACCGCGGCCAACTGACCGCTCTCAGCGCTCCGCCACTTCCTGCTGCTGAAAGGCAGCGACAAGCCGCAAGCGTTCGCCCTCGTCAAACTGCTCGGCCTCCAGTTGCTCGATAGCGCTGCGGCGCTCGACATCGTCCAGGCCGCGGGTGGCTTCGATACGCTGACGTTCCTGCCGATAGACAGCGACCCGTTGCTGCCACTGCGCGCGCTGTCGATCCAGCGCTTCGAGTCGGGCGGCAGCCTCGCTGCCCACCAACTGTTGGCGCAGCTGGCGGATCTGCTGCGCATTGGCGCCCTGGGCCTGCAAGGCGACAGTTTGCTCTCGCAGCTCGCTTTGCAGCTGCGGCACGAGCAGCTCTTGCAGGTCGCCGGGCAATCCGGCGCGCAGCTGGTCGATGGCGCGGCCCTTGGCTTCGCTGTCCAGTGCTGAATCGGCTTGAATGGCCAGGCGCTCCAGGCTGAAGCGATCATAGGCCTCGTCCAGGGCGAAGAACGCCTGGTGAACAGCCGGCTCCAGCACGCGTGCGCGCAACGCCTGCACGGCACTCAAGCGTTGGCGTAGCGCTGAAATGTCCGTGGTTCGCGAATAAGCTGCTTCCAGATCAAGCAGTTGGCGCTTGTAGTTGAGATATTGGGTGAGCACTGCTGATGCCTGGCTCTGAGCCGGCTGCGGCAGCTCGGCGGCGATGTAACGGCGCAAGCGTTCGATACTGTTCTTCAACGGCTCCTCTCCGGCTGCGGCGAGAAAGTAATCGAACAGATGCCGAAGCTCGGCGCCGATTAGCAGGTTGCCGGCTTCATCCAGACGGAACTGGCCATCGACCTGGGTGCCCTTGAACGATGTCGGCAACTGCGGCGTGCCTTGCGGTGCCGGTTGGTTTTTCAGCGGCTTCCGGGGTGGTGTTGGGGCAGCCGTGGCGGGTGAGGTGGCCGATGGCGAATCGGCCACTGCAGCCGGGCTGGGTGTCGATCGGCTCTGCATGATGGTCAGGCTTAGCGCCACGGCTAGCACCAGAAGAATTATGTATTTGCTCATGGGGTGCTCGGTGATAGCGGCCGGGATCGACGATCCCGGCCTGGTTCACGAAGAGTCGCGCGTCAAAGGCCCGCGTTCTTCAGGCGGTTCGCGTGTTGGCGATAGACACTGACCGGATCGGTCTCGAACAGGCTGGTCAGCCCCATGAACTGATTGACCTCGTCCAGGTGGTTCATCCGGTAGTTATCGCGGATCACCATGCCCAGGTGCGAGCTGCAGCGCCCGACCAGTCCATCGTTGGGCCCGCTGAATGCCAGGGCTCCGGCACCCATCATGGCGTCGCTGATATCCAGTGGGTTGGTCAGCGGGCTGGTGCCGCTCCAGGAGTAGTAGCGCACGCCATTGACCTTGTAGGCGCCCTCGCCGCAAGCGGTGGTGGGAATGCCTTGCGGGAATTTGGCGTTGAAGCGGGCGGCGCCTTCGCTGTTGAGTGACTCCAGCGAGCCGAGAGAGTCCTGCGGGGCCGTGCTTGAGCTGCCGGAAACGAAATTGATGAAGCTGCCCATGGCGTTCACCAGTCCGGCGATGACCGCCTCGCCAGAGGAGCCTTCGGGGATCTTGCGGATCAGATCGGCGACGTCCGAACCCTTGTGAGGTGCGCCCACGCTGGTTACCGAGGCGATCAGGTCCGGCCGGACACCGGCTACATAGCGCACGGTTGGGCCGCCGTGGCTGTGGCCAACCAGATTGACCTTTGGCTTGCCGCTGATGGCGACGATTTCCTCCACCT
Organism: Stutzerimonas xanthomarina; assembly: GCF_003935375.1. Lineage (GTDB taxonomy): Bacteria > Pseudomonadota > Gammaproteobacteria > Pseudomonadales > Pseudomonadaceae > Stutzerimonas > Stutzerimonas xanthomarina_A. The sequence continues at coordinate 143,560 of NZ_RHQM01000007.1, read as the reverse complement.
GCGCAAGCAGTTCCTCACCGCGCAATTCGGACGTATTGAGCTGACTGACTTCGGTGACGTAGACCTGCGCACCGTCGCGGCGCAGCGCGCTGGGGATGCCGTACCAGTAATCGATGCCCAGCAGGCTGTCGAAGCCGAGCATGCCGTGGGCGAGCACGATCGGGTACTTCGTAGCGGTGTAGCCGCTGCCAGTAGCAGCATGAGCCTGACCGGCAAGCGCCATGGCGCTACCGAGACAGAGAGCGAGCAAGGTTTTGTTGTTGTTCATGGACGCACTCTTCGAATGTGAATCGGGCTGTGGGCAGTCCATTGCCGTTCACCGCGCATGGCGCGTACTGCGCGCTGAAGAGCGCAGCATTCGTGCCAGAAGTACCGAGCGGGGGCGCGTCCGCTCTAGTCGGGCAATTACGACGAGAGGTGATATTGCGGTGATATCTGTGCCGCGTTCAGCCATTGTTACCGAGCGAAACGGCGCCTGGGTAAGAAAGTGATGATTTGCTTTTTAGCCGCCAATCGCTTTGAGAAGTCGGCATAATCGCCGAAGATTATGACCAGATCGTCCGATATTGACCTGCCGGTCACTGATACTCGACAGCGACCACGTACCAGAGCTTCATCCCGGTCGGGGTTTGCACCTGGACTTCGGCATCCAGGCTTTTGCCCACCAACGCCCGCGCCAGGGGCGAATCGATGCTGATCAGACCTTGGCGCAGGTCCAGTTCGTCAGGACCGACGATTCGGTAGCGCGCTTCCTCACCATCCTCGTCCTCCAGGGTCACCCAGGCGCCGAAATACACCTTGTTCGGGTCGCTGGGCCGGTCGCCTACGACCTTGAGCTTTTCCAGACGCTTGGTCAGGAACCGCACGCGACTGTCGATCTCTCGCAGCATCTTCTTGCCGTAGGTGTATTCCGCGTTCTCCGAACGATCACCCTGCGCCGCCGCTTCGCTCACCGATTGGGTCACCTGCGGGCGCTTGACGTGCCAGAGTTCGTGCAGCTCGGCACGCAGCCGAGCTTCGCCTTCTGGGGTGATCAGGGGCGTGCCGGCCGGGCGCGGTGGGCGATAGCGACTCATGGATTTGCGTCCTCGCTGAAAAGTCGCCGATTGTAGCGCTTCAACTCTCGCGCAGTACGGTCAGCGGGCTCGCATTCAGCGCGCGTCGAGTACCGATCAGACCGGCGCCACCGACCAGTAAAGCACCTATCAACGGCAGTACTAGCAGCCATGGGTGCGGCTGCCAGCGCAGATCGAATGCGTAGTGATAGAGCAGGGCGCTGACCAGCTCGCAGCCGAGCGCGGCGAGCAGGCCGCTGGCGGCGCCCAACAGGCCGAACTCGGCTCGGCGCGCACGAAGCAGCAAGCCCCGCTCTGCACCGAGCGCCCTGAGCAACGCGCCCTGACGAATGCGCTCGTCCAGCGTCGCTTGCAGCCCGGCGAACAGAACCGCCAGGCCGGCGGCCAGGACGAACAGCAGTACGTATTCCACGGCCAGTGATACCTGCGCAAGGATGCTGCGCAATTGAGCCAGCAGCGCCTCGACCTGCAGCAGGGTGACTGAAGGAAACGCGCGGGCCAGCTCAACCAATTCGCGTTCCTTGCCAGGCGGCAGGTGGAAGCTGGTCATGTAGGTGGCCGGCATGCCGTGGAGAGTGTCCGGTTCGAAGATCATGTAGAAGTTGGGCTGGAAGCTGTCCCAGTTGACCTCGCGCAGGCTGGTGACGCTGGCCTCGCGGGTCAGCCCGCCTATGGTGAAGGACAGTCGATCACCGACCTTCAATCGCAGGCTTTGCGCAAGTTCCGCCTCGACGGATACCCCGGGAATGTCAGCGTCGCCCTGATTGCCCCACCAGGTGCCCGCGACGATGTGATTGTCCTTCGGTAGTTCGGCGGCCCAGGTCAGGCTCAGGTCGCGGCGGATCGCGCGCTCACCCTGGGATTCCTTGCTGACCAGCTGGCGCACCGGCTCGCCGTTGATCGCGATCAGGCGTCCTGGCACGACCGGATACAGTGGCGCGGCATGGTCCGAGATGGCCGCGATGCGCTCGGCAAAGGCATCCTTTTCCGCCGGCAGTACATTGAGCACGAAATGATTCGGTGCGTTGTCCGGCAGCTGGTCCTGCCAGGTATCGAGCAGCTCACCTCGCAGCAGCGCGATAAGCGTCATGGCCAGCAGGATCAGGCCGAAGGCAAGGGCCTGTCCGGCGGCAGCCAGTGGATGGCGCAGCAACTGGCCGAGGCCCAGGCGCCAGCTCAGCGAGGCACCGGCAAGCAGGCGGCGCATGGCCTTGAGCCCCATAAGAAGCACACCGCCAAGCAGCAGCGTGGCGAGCAGGCCGCCGCCAAGCAGTGCCAGCGTGATCTTCAGATCCAGGCTCAGCCGCCACATGATCAGCCCGAGGGCGAAAATCGCGGTCCCATAGACCAGCCACGCACTAGGTGGTACCGGCAGCATGTCGCGGCGCAGCACGCGCAGCGGAGGCACGCGCCCCAGCCCCGCCAGCGGCGGCAGGGCAAAGCCTGCCAGGGCCACCAGCCCGGTTGCGATGCCTGCCGCGGCCGGCCAGATGCCGCCAGGTGGTATTTCCTGGGCGAGCAGATCGCGCAGCAAAAAGAACAGTCCGTGCTGCGCGGCCCAGCCGAGCAGCGCACCGGCGATGCTCGCCAGCAGGCCGAGCATGCCCAGTTGCAGGGCGTAGAGCAGAAGGGCGTCGTAACGCGACAGGCCCAGGCAGCGCAACAGTGCACTGGCATCGAAGCGCCGCGCAGCGAAGCGGGCGGCGGAGAGCGCGACCGCCACCCCGGCCAGCAGGATGGCGGCAAGGCTGGCCAGATTCAGATAGCGTTCGGCGCGACCAAGGGCACCGCCGATCTGGCGATTGCTGTCGTTGGCCGTTTCGATGCGTTGGTGCGCCTGCAGATCGCTTTGCAGTGATTGCTGATAGGCCGCCAATGCCGCGCTTTCACCTCGCCACAGCTCGCGATAACGGACGCGGCTGCCGGGTTGCACGACACCGGTCGCGGCCAGGTCGTCCAGGTGCATCAGCACCCGAGGCGTCAGGCTGTAGAAGTCGCCAACCCGGTCCGGCTCGTAGGTCAGCACGCGGGTCAGGCGCAGCGGCTTGTTGCCGACCTCGATGCTGTCGCCGATCTCCAGGTCGAGTGCTGCAAACAGCCGCGCCTCGGCCCAGGCTTCGCCGGGTGCAGGCGAGCCGCCGGGCTGCTCGGCTTCATAGGGCTGCGCAGCGCTGCGCAGAGTGCCGCGCAACGGATAACCGTTGCCGGCGGCCTTGACGCTGGCAAGCTGCAGATCCTCATCGGTCGCGATGACGCTGGAGAACTCGACGACTTGGGCATGCGCGAGGCCTTGCGCCGTGCCCGCTTCGATCTGCGCTGGCGCTGCCGGCGCGCTGCCGCTCAACACCAGGTCAGCACCAAGGAATTCGCTGGCGCGTAGCAGCATGGCGCCGTTCAGGCGTGCGCCGAAATAACCGATCGCGGTGCTGGCGGCCACGGCGATGACCAGCGCGAAGAACAGCACGCGCAACTCACCGGCGCGAGCGTCACGCAATAACTGCCGGTAGGCCAGGGCGAACAGACGGGCCTTGGGCATGCGCATCATTCAGTCGCCTCGGCAGCGATCTGCCGACCGCCCTCGAGGCGAATCATGCGATGGCAACGTTTGGCCAGGCGCTCGTCATGGGTCACCAGCACAAGCGTGGTGCCACGCTCGCGATTGAGTTCGAAAAGCAGCTCGGTGATGTGCGCGCCAGTATGCGTGTCGAGGTTGCCGGTGGGCTCATCGGCAAACAGTACGTCGGGCTCGGCGGCGAAGGCGCGGGCCAGCGCAACCCGCTGTTGCTCGCCCCCCGAAAGCTGTCGCGGATAGTGGTGCAGGCGCTCGCCGAGGCCGACGCGGCCGAGCAGTTCGGTGGCGCGCTCGCGGGCATCGCGACGGCCATCCAGCTCAAGGGGCAGCATGACGTTCTCCAGCGCGTTCAGGCTGTCCAGCAACTGGAACGACTGGAAGACAAAGCCGACGTGTTCGGCGCGTACGCGAGCGCGCTGATCCTCATCGAGCGCGGCCAGCGCGTGGCCCGCCAGGTGCACTTCCCCGGAGCTCGGCAGATCAAGCCCGGCGAGCAGACCGAGCAGGGTCGACTTTCCCGAGCCGGAGGTGCCGACGATGGCGAGGCTGTCGCCCTTGGCCAGCTGCAGCGAGAGGTCGGCCAGGATGCTCAGCTCGCCTTCCGCGCTGGGTACCACTTTGTTAAGGTTCCGGGCGTCGAGAATGTTGCCGCTCATGAGGGGATCCGATGCGAAAGTGGCTGAAATGCGGGGCTCTGGCGCTGCTGTGCTGGACTCAGGGAGCCCTGGCCGGAACCGTACTGGTGGTCGGCGATAGTATCAGCGCGGCTTTCGGGCTGGAAACCAGCCAGGGGTGGGTGCATCTGCTGCAGGAACGCCTGGTCGGGGCGGATGATTCGTGGCGCGTAGTGAATGCCTCGATCAGTGGCGACACCACGTCTGGCGGGCTCGCGCGGCTTGATCCGTTGCTCGAGGAGTATGCTCCCGAGGTGGTGATTCTCGAGCTGGGAGGCAACGACGGTCTGCGTGGGCAGTCGCCAGCGCAATTGAAACAGAATCTTGCCGAGATGATCGATCGCAGCCGCGAGGCGGGTGCAGAGGTCCTGTTGCTTGGAATGCGCATGCCGCCCAATCTCGGGCAGCGTTACACCCGCGCGTTCGCTGACGCTTTCGACTCGCTGGCAGCGGAGAAACCGGTGGCTTATGTGCCGTTTCTGCTGGAGGGGGTTGGTGGTGTCGCGGGGATGATGCAGGCCGATGGCATTCACCCCACCGCAGAGGCCCAGACCCAGCTGCTGGATACCGTCTGGCCGGTGCTCGAGCCCTTGCTTTGAGGCGTGCGCGCAGCTACTGTCGCGCCCTCGATTGGAGCCTCAGATGTCGCGCTCAGCCAGGACCCTTTACGCTTATCGAATCATCGTGCCGGACGAACAGTACGACATGTTCGCCTGCCGCGAGAATCGACTGCACCTGGCGTTGCGCCAGCTTGAGCTGAGCGGCAATGCCGACCGTACCCTGTGTGGCGGTCTGCTGCCTGCGCAGCCTCGCTGGAGGGAGCTCGAGCGCGCCACGCTGAAGGACCGACAGCTATGCCCGAACTGCAGGCAGTTGCTTGAGGCGCGACGCAAGGGCCTTCCGTCTGCCACCGCTGCCTGGTAGCTCACGTTTAGCCCGGTTCACGTACAATCGCACCATTCCATCACACCAAGTTCTCAAGGATTTTCTGAATGCTCTCGCGCGCGTTTGCAGTCGCCTCCTGTTTGTCACTCGCTGCTTTGCTTTCAGCAGGCACCAGCGCGGCGCTCGAGCTGCCGCTGCCGCCCGAAGGCGACGACATCGTCGGCCAGATCCAGGTGATCAAGGCCAAGTACGAAGACACCTTCGCGGCCATCGGTGAAACCCATGACCTTGGCTATCTGGAGCTGGTAGCGGCAAACCCGGGCGTCGATCCCTGGCTGCCAGGCGAGGGCACGGACATCATTCTGCCGACCCGTTTCATTCTGCCGCCGGGCCCGCGTGAAGGCGTGGTGATCAACATTGCCGAGTACCGCCTTTATTACTTCCCGGAAGGAAAGAATGTCGTGCATACCTTCCCCCTCGGTATCGGGCGCGAGGGTTGGGGATCGCCGGTAGGTAATACGCGGATTTCGGCAATGACCAGCAACCCCGCCTGGTACCCTCCGCAGTCCATCCGTGACGAGCACGCCGCTGATGGCGACCCGCTGCCGAAGGTGGTGCCGCCGGGGCCGGATAACCCGCTGGGGCCGTACAAGATGAGTCTGGCGCTGCCTGGCTACCTTATTCATGGCTCGAACAAGAAGTTCGGTATTGGCATGCGCGTCAGTCACGGTTGCTTCCGCATGCTCAACCACAATGTGCTGGAGCTGGCGAAGATGGTGAAGGTGGGGACGCCGGTCCGCATCGTCGATGAGCCCTACAAATTCGGCGTGAGCGAAGGCAAGGTTTATCTCGAGGCCCATGCGCCGCTGGAAGAGGAGGATCAGCAAGCGCTCACTTTGATGGACAAGCACGCCGTCGTCATCAATACGCTACTCAAGCGTGACGATGCTGCAGGCAAGCTGCATCTCGACTGGGAAATGGTGCGGGAGATCATCGCCGGCGAGGACGGCCTGCCGATCCAGATTGCCGAACAACGTACGGAAGTGGCCGTACAGGAAGACCAGTTGTTTTGACTACTGATCTGCGCGCATAAAAAAAGCCGACCTCGAAGGTCGGCTTTTTTTATTTCTACAAGCTTACTTGCGGCTGGCGCGTTCCAGCATACGCAGAGCACGCTCGTTGGCTTCGTCAGCGGTCTGCTGAGCCTTCTGAGCGGCGGCCAGAGCTTCGTCGGCCTTGCTGTACGCTTCGTCAGCGCGAGCCTGGGCGCGGGCAGCGGCGTCCTCGGTCGCGGTCAGGCGAGCTTCGCTTTCTTTGGTCATGCTGTTGCTGCAACCGGTAGCCAGAACTGCGGCCAGAGCCAGAGCAGAGAATTTCAGAACGTTGTTCATCTTGTTCCCCTTAAGGTGGAAATCCATAAGCAACTTCCGTTATGGAAAGTTTGCGCGCACATACTACCTAGAACTTAGCTTAAGTAAACGGAGCGAGCCTCGGAGCCACAGGTTTTTTTTCAAATGGCCTTTTGCTTTACCTGTAGTGGTCAACCCATCCCGGACAGTGGGTTAAGTTTTTCTTCGGCCACCGCAGGCGGTAGCCCATCGTTGAATTGATGCGGCCTGATCCAGTTGTAGCGGTGCATCAGGTAATGACTGATGTCCCGTTGGGCCTCCTGAGCTGTCAGGTAACCGGTCGGTGGAATCCACTCCGATTTCAAACTGCGGAACAATCGCTCCATCGGCGAGTTATCCCAGCAGTTGCCCCGGCGGCTCATGCTCTGTTCCATCCGATATCGCCACAACCGTTGCCGAAACAGGCGGCTAGCGTATTGGCTGCCCTGATCGGAATGAAACAGTACCTGCTGCGGTTTGCCACGCTGTTCGTAGGCCATGTCCAGCGCCTTGATCACCAACTCAGCATCCGGCTTGGCAGAAATCGCCCAGCCGACTACTCGTCTTGTATGCAGATCCAACACCGCCGCTAAGTAATGCCAGCGACCTTGTGCCCAGATGTAGGTGATGTCGCCGCACCACACCTGATTGGGGCGCTCAGTGGTGAACTCGCGGTTCAGCCGGTTCGGGATATCTGGTCGCTCAACCGTAGCCTGCTTGTATGCGTGCGAGCCTGGCTGCTTGCTGACCAAGCCCAACTCACGCATCAACCGACGCACACGAAAACGGCCAATGCTGACGCCATCCTCACGCAGCATACCCAGAATGCTGCGACTGCCAGCCGAGCCTCGACTCTGGTTGAACAGCTGGTTAACCTGACTGCGCAGTGCAACGCGGCATGCATCAACACGGCAGCGTCGAAGCCGATGGGCGTAGTAGCAAGACCGCACCACGCCGAAGGCTGAACAGACCACTTCCACCGACTCCCGCTCACTTAACTGGTCTATCAGCGCGTACGATTGAACTCGTCCGACATCAAGAGAGCGGTAGCCTTTTTTAGGATCGCTTTCTCCCGTTCCAGTCGGTCGATCCTGGCTTCCAGCTCCTGGATTTTCTGCTGTTCGGGCGTCAGTGCTTTGCTCTTCGGGGTAACGCCCACGCGCTCCTCTTGAAGCTGTTTTACCCATCGGCGCAGGGCCGACTCAACCACGCCCAGTGAACGAGCTGCTTCGATATGGCTGTAGCCCTGATCGAGCACCAGGCAGGCGGCCTCTCGTTTGAACTCGGGCGTAAAGGAACGACGTTGCTTGGTCATCAGACACCTCTCTATGGCGAGCATTCTCGCCCTAAATGGGTGTCCGGAATCAGTAGACCACTACAACCACCCCTTTGCGAAAGTTGGATAAAAAACATCCAGTGTTCGCCGGGAATACATGCACTCATAGTTGCCTGATCTTCTGTTTGATCGAAAGTTCCTTCAATGCCGCGCACAAATATTGATCAGCTGAGGCTGTTCGAACGGATGCGAAACAGGTAGAAAAGACACCTGTGTATGTTTCGGCTGCCAGTTCTGCGTCATGGACCGCAGCGTGATCGAGAACAAGAAGACAGGGCAATCCTGCTGAGGAGTCAAAATGAGCGATACGGTGCGTGTTCACCATGACCTGGCGGGGCATCGCTTCGAGGCGGTGATCGACGGTCATTGTGCCTATCTGGCCTATATGGATTTGGGCAAGCAGACGCTGGACATGTACCGGACCTTCGTTCCGGATGCGCTGCGTGGGCGAGGCATCGCTGCTGTGCTGACGCAGCACGCGCTCGAATATGCCGAGCGCGAGGGGTACCAGGTGATTCCGTCGTGTTCCTATGTCGAACGTTACATCGAGCGCAATCGACCGACCTCGGACAGGGTGGAACCGACCCCATAAAAAAACGCCGGGAGACCGGCGTTTTTCGTTTCAGTCGCGCTGCCGTCTTGGCAGTACGTCCTTTAGCTTGTCGTGCATGCTCATCACCGCTTTTTCGGTGGTTTCCCAGTCGATACAGGCATCGGTGATCGATACGCCGTACTTGAGATCACTCGGATCCTTCGGAATGGACTGGTTACCCCAGCCAAGGTGGCTTTCCACCATCAGGCCAACGATGGAGTTGTTGCCTTCCAGAATCTGATTGGCGACGTTGTCCATTACCAGCGGCTGCAGGGCAGGGTCCTTGTTGGAGTTAGCGTGGCTGCAGTCGATCATGACGTTGGGGCGGATACCGGCCTTGCTCAGTTCCTGCTCGCACACCGCGACGCTGACCGAGTCGTAGTTAGGCTTGCCGTTGCCGCCGCGGAGCACGACGTGGCCATAGTTGTTGCCCTTGGTGGTGACGATGGAAACGCCGCCGGACTGGTTGATACCGAGGAAACGGTGCGGGCTGGAAACCGATTGCAGGGCATTGATGGCCACGGTCAGGCTGCCGTCGGTACCGTTCTTGAAGCCGACCGCCGAGGACAAGCCCGAGGCCATCTCACGGTGCGTCTGGGACTCGGTAGTACGGGCGCCGATGGCCGACCAGCTGATCAGGTCCTGCAGGTATTGCGGGGAAATCGGATCGAGCGCTTCGGTCGCGGTGGGCAGGCCCATCTCGGCGAGATCGAGCAGCAGCTTGCGGCCGATGTGCAGGCCGTCCTGGATCTTGAAGGAGTCGTCCATATACGGATCGTTGATCAGGCCTTTCCAGCCGACGGTGGTGCGTGGCTTCTCGAAATACACCCGCATGACGAGGAAGAGGCTGTCGGACACCTTTTCTGCCAGCACCTTGAGACGCTCGGCGTACTCGTGGGCGGCCTTCAGATCGTGAATGGAGCAAGGACCGATCACTATGAACAGGCGGTGATCCTTGCCGTCGAGAATGTTGCGTACCACCTGGCGCCCGTGGGAGACGGTCTGCAGTGCCGAGGCGGTCAGCGGAATTTCACGCTTCAGTTGCTCTGGCGTGATGAGGGTCACGTTGGAGGCAACGTTAAGGTCGTCGATTGGTAAATCAGCCATTTGTTACTCGTCAGGAATCACGGGAGCCGTCCGCCAGCGATCCCGGTGCGGCGGAACACAGCCTGAGGGCGCAGCGGGGAAACGGAACCTTATCGCTAAAGGCCGCACTCGACAACGAGATTGATGGCCTATTGAGGCTTGCCCCCAGTGCACCCATCACGCTGCCACGCCAGTCACTGGGACGTTGCGTGCCGGACTGCTATCGTTCGACCTTTTACCGGCTGGCCCAACGAGCGCGGCCGGTCCACTGATCTGGAGTGCTTATGTCTGCAGTGAGTCCACGTATCGGCATCATCGGCACCGGTGCCATCGGAGGTTTTTACGGGTTGATGCTGGCGCGTGCCGGCTACGATGTGCACTTCCTTTTGCGTAGCGAATACGCCGCGGTGTGCGAGCGCGGCTTACAGGTGAACAGTGCCGTTCATGGATCGTTGCTGTTGGAGCGGCCGCAGGTCTATCGCGATGCGGCAAAGATGCCGGCGTGCGACTGGTTGCTGGTCGGTGCCAAAAGCACCAGCAATGAGGCACTCGCGCCGATCATCGCGCAGCTGGCCGCTCCTGATTGCAAGGTCGTGGTGCTGCAGAACGGTTTGGGGGTGGAAGATGCCATCAGGCCATTCCTCCCTGATACCGTGCATCTGCTCGGTGGCTTGTGTGCGATCTGCGCCCATCGCTCGGCGCCCGGCGTGGTGGAGCATCAGGCACTGGGCGGGGTGAATCTCGGTTACCACTCTGGACCGGCCGGCGGCGACGAGCAGGCACAACTTGCGTTGCTGAACGCGACGGTCGAGATGTTCCGTCAGGCAGGCGTGGACTCGTCGCCGATGCCCAGCCTGGCACAGGCGCGCTGGATGAAGCTGGTATGGAATGTCCCGTTCAATGGGCTGTCGGCGTTGCTCGACGCGGGCACCGAGTCACTGCTCAGTAGCGATCACGCGCGCGCGCAGGTCAAGGCGATCATGCAAGAGGTCTGCACGGCGGCGCACGCGCTGGGCTGTTCGCTGCCGGAAGACTTTCCGGAGAAGCTGCTGATGGGCACTGCGCGTATGCCCGATTACCTGCCCAGCATGTATCACGATCGTTTTCAGAACCGGCCGATGGAGCTTGAAGCGATCTATGCGGCACCGCTCGCTGCCGCAGCGCAGGCTGGCGTTTCGATGCCCAGGACGGAGATGTTGTATCACCTGTTGCGTTTTCTGGAGCAGCGCACTGGCGGCTGAGCAAACGCCGGGCCCGATTTTCGCCGCGCTGCTAAGCTCAACGGCAGTCGCGGCGAGTCAGACCAAAGGTCGCACAGCAAACGCCAGGCGGAACATCTATCATCCGTTGGCGCACCGTTCATAAGGTTATAAGTGTTGCGGCAGGCGCAGTGGTGCCTTTGCCTTGAGGGATTTCTATGAAGCTTCAACAACTGCGTTACATCTGGGAAGTGGCGCACCATGACCTCAACGTTTCGGCAACGGCGCAGAGTCTGTTCACCTCGCAACCCGGGATCAGCAAGCAGATCCGACTGCTGGAAGACGAACTCGGCGTCGAGGTGTTCGCCCGCAGCGGCAAGCATCTGACCCGTGTCACGCCAGCGGGGGAGCGCATCATCACGACGGCAGGCGAGATCCTGCGCAAATGCGAGAGCATCAAGCAGATCGCCCAGGAGTTCTCCAACGAAAAGAAGGGCACCCTGAGCATCGCCACTACCCACACCCAGGCACGTTATGCGCTGCCCCAGGTGATCAGCAGCTTCATCAAGCAGTACCCGGACGTTTCGCTGCACATGCATCAGGGCACGCCGATGCAGATCGCCGAAATGGCCGCCGATGGCACGGTTGATTTCGCCATCGCCACCGAGGGGCTGGAGCTGTTCGGCGACTTGGTGATGATGCCCTGCTATCGCTGGAACCGCTGCGTGATCGTGCCTCGCGGTCATCCGCTGGCGAAGCTGGACAAGCTCACTCTGGAAGCGCTGGCCGAGCACCCGATCGTGACCTACGTGTTCGGTTTCACCGGGCGCTCCAAGCTCGACGAAGCCTTCGGCCATCGCGGTCTCGTGCCGAAGGTGGTCTTCACTGCGGCCGACGCGGACGTGATCAAGACCTACGTCCGGCTCGGGCTGGGAGTGGGGATCGTGGCGCGCATGGCGGTGGACCCGAACCTGGATTCGGATCTGGTGGTGCTCGATGCCAGTGAGCTGTTCGAGTCCAGCGTGACCAAGATCGGGTTCCGCCGCGGCACTTTCCTGCGTGGCTTCATGTGCGACTTCATCCAGCAGTTCGCCCCACATCTGAATCGGGACATGCTGGAGAAGGCCATCCAGTGCCGCAACAAGGCGGAACTGGACGAGTTGTTCGACGGAATGCAGCTGCCGACATACTAATCGGCTGAAACGGGTTGAGAGTTTGTCGTCCAACCCGTCAGAGGTTTTTACCGCTGCGGTGTGCGGTCAGCTTTTGGCGATCAGATTGCCGGCGTGCAGCCCGCATTCCTTATGCGTCGCTTCCTCCCACCACCAGCGTCCTTCGCGCTCGTGCTGGTTCGGCAGAACCGGACGGGTGCAGGGCTCGCAGCCAATGCTGATGAAACCCCGCTCGTGCAGGCTGTTGTAGGGGATTTCCAACATGCGGATGTAACCCCAGACTTCCTCGCTGGTCATCTGCGCCAGCGGGTTGAACTTGTACAGCGGGTGGTCCGGTGTCGAGAACGCGGTATCCAGTTCCAGTACTGCAACCTGGCTACGGGTGCCAGGGCTCTGGTCACGCCGCTGGCCGGTGGCCCAGGCGCGCACTGTCGACAGTTTGCGGCGCAGCGGCTCGATCTTGCGGATACCGCAGCATTCGCCATGACCATCGCGGTAGAAACTGAACAGGCCCTTTTCGTTGACCAGCGGCTGCAGCAACGCCGGGTCCGGGGTCATGATCTCGATGGCGATGTCGTAGTGATCACGGACCTGCTCAATGAAGCGATAGGTCTCGCTGTGCAGACGTCCGGTATCGAGGGTGAACACCTTGACGCTCTTGTTAAGCTTCCAGGCCATATCCAGCAGTACCACGTCTTCGGCGCCACTGAATGAGATCCACAGGTCATCGCCGAACAGATCGAAGGCGAGCTTAAGAACGTCTTGCGGCGATTTCTCGGCGTAGGCTGTAGCCAACGCGGCGACGTCGATGGAGGTGCTCATCAGGCGGCTTCCTTATAAATGTTCACGGCGCTTCGGCGCTCTGAGGCGGCGGATGGTAGCAAAAGGGGTTTATGCCGCTAAATAACGTTTAGATACGCGTATCAGCCTTTTCGGGTATAAGCGCTGCGTTGCTTCGGCTGCGAGCTGCCGTTAGAGTGCCGCCTTCAATTTTCTGCATTGAGGAGTGGCCCGTGGAAATAGCCTGTCTCGACCTGGAAGGTGTGCTGGTTCCGGAAATCTGGATCGCCTTTGCCGAGGCCACCGGAATCGAATCGCTCCGGGCGACCACACGGGACATTCCCGACTATGACGTGCTGATGAAGCAGCGCCTGCGCATCCTCGATGAGCACGGCCTGAAGCTCGCCGATATCCAGAAGGTCATCGCAACGCTGAAGCCGCTGGAAGGCGCGCCGGAGTTCATCGACTGGCTGCGTGAGCGTTTCCAGGTGGTGATCCTGTCCGACACCTTCTACGAGTTCTCCCAGCCGCTGATGCGCCAGCTGGGCTTCCCGACGCTGCTCTGCCATCGCCTGATCACCGACGAGACCGACCGCGTGGTGGACTATCAGCTGCGCCAGAAGGACCCCAAGCGCCAGTCGGTCATCGCGCTGAAGAGCCTGTACTACCGTGTCATCGCTGCGGGTGACTCGTACAACGACACCACCATGCTCAGTGAGGCGCACGCCGGCATCCTGTTCCACGCGCCGGATAACGTCATCGCCGAGTTCCCGCAGTTCCCGGCGGTGCACACCTTCGATGCGCTCAAGCAGGAATTTCTCAAGGCGTCGAACCGCAAGCTGGCGCTCTAGTGAGTGAGGAAGCGACCGGTGCATGGCCGGTCGCTTCAGTCTGGTAGCTGCTCCAGTGTCTGCAGCAGCACCTTTACCTTGTCGATCGATTCCTGGTACTCCGCCTGCCAGTCGGAATCGGCGACGATGCCTCCGCCGCCCCAGCAGCTGGCTTGCCCATCGCGGATGAGCAACGTGCGAATGGCGATGGAGCTGTCCATTTCCCCCCTGACATCGACGTACAGCAACGATCCGCAATAGATTGCGCGGCGCGTCGGTTCCAGCTCGTCGATGATCTGCATGGCGCGGATCTTCGGCGCTCCGGTGATCGAGCCGCCGGGAAAGCTGCCGGCAAGCAGATCGAACGCGTCGTGGCCGTCAGCCAATTCGCCGGTCACGCAGCTCACCAGGTGATGCACGTTGGGGTAGCTTTCCAGTGCGAACAGCTGCGGAACGCGCACGCTGCCGATGCGGCAGCTGCGGCCGAGGTCGTTGCGCAGCAGGTCGACGATCATCAGATTCTCGGCACGATCCTTGTCGCTGGCGAGCAGCGCTTGCGCTTGTGCGGCGTCGCTGCGCTCGTCCGCACCGCGTGGACGGGTGCCTTTGATCGGGCGGGTTTCCACGTGGCCCCGCTGCAGGCGCAGGAAGCGCTCCGGCGAGAGGCTGGCAATGGCGCCGTCTTCCAGTGCGACGAAGCCGGCGTACGGCGTTGGACAAGCTTCTCGCAGCGCGCGATAGGCGCTCCATGGGTCACCCGAGCAGCCGGCACGAAAACGCTGGGTGAAATTGACCTGATAGCAGTCACCGGCCTGGATGTAGGTCTGAATGCGCTCGATGCCGTTCCGGTAAGTGTCGACAGAAAGATCGGCGGCGAAACGGCTGTGCAGCCTGAATGGAGCGCTTTCGACGTTGGTGGCTGAATCGAATAGCGCGATCAGTCGCATCTGCTCGGAAGAAGTCGTTGCTGGGTGAAACACCAACTGACTGGTCTGCCTCTGGTGATCGCTGATCAGCGCCCAGCCATAAAGGCCGAAACGTGCCAGTGGCAGACCGTTGTCGTCGAGGGCGCGCTGGGGCAGGGTCTCGAGGCGGGCACCGAAGTCGTAGCTCAACAGGCCGATCAGGCCTCCGGCAAACGGCAGCTCACAGCTCTCGGGCAGCTCGGCGGAGCCAAGTCCGCGCAACGCCTGGCGCAAACGGTGGAAGTAATCACGCCCTGATTCATCGTCGCGTGGCTCGTGCACAGCCAGTGGCCAGGCGCTGAGAATGTCGAAGCGCCCACGCTCGGCCTTCGGCCTGCCTGAATCGAGCAGCACCGCACCTGGGGCATGGCGGATACGCTCGAACCAATAGGCGGGATCGGCCTGGTAGGGCAGGGCATGCAGCGTGCAGATGGACATGGGTCGAGTCGATGAGGGGGCAGCCCGAGAGGATACGCGGGCTACCCGGCTTGCGTCATTCAGGCGTGGGGCGGGACGTGGCCGAACAGTTCTTGGGAGAACTTCACCCGTTCCTCCGGCGTTTCCTGGATGCCTTTCTCCTTGAGTTCCGCCAGGCGGTTCTCGACTGCATGGGCCCGGTGCGTCAGCCCACAGTCGTTGGCGATCTGGATGTTCAGGCCAGGGCGCGCGTTCAGCTCGAGAATGAGCGGGCCCTTTTCCTGATCGAGCACCATGTCGACACCGATATATCCGAGCCCGCAGAGCTCGTAACAGCCGGCGGCGAGCTTCATGAAGCCGTCCCAGTTTGGCAACTGCACGCCGTCCACCGCGTTGGTTGTGTCCGGGTGTTTGGTGATCTTGTTGTTCAGCCAGGTACCGCGCAGGGTGATGCCGGTGGCCAGATCCACGCCGACGCCGATGGCGCCCTGGTGCAGGTTGGCCTTGCCGCCGGATTGACGGGTTGGCAGGCGCAGCATCGCCATGACCGGGTAGCCCATCAGCACGATGATGCGAATGTCCGGCACACCTTCGTAGCTGATGCTCTTGAAGATCGGGTCGGGCGTAACGCGATATTCGATCAGTGCTCGGTCACGATGGCCGCCCAGCGAGTACAGCCCGGTGAGGATATTGGAGATCTGATGCTCGATCTCCTCATGGGTCATGATCTTGCCCGAGACGGTCTTGTAGCGGCCTTCGAAGCGGTCGGCGATTACCAGGATGCCGTCGCCGCCGGCGCCCTGGGCCGGCTTGACGACGAAATCGGTGTGATCCTTGACGATATCCTTGAGTTTGTCGATGTCCTTTTCGGTTTCGATGATGCCGTACATCTCCGGCACATGAATGCCGGCCTCGATGGCGCGCTCCTTGGTGATGATCTTGTCATCGACGATCGGATACAGGTTGCGCTTGTTGTACTTGAGCACATAGTCCGCGTTGCGGCGGTTAATGCCCATGATTCCCTTGGCCTCGAGGGCCTTCCACGTCTTGATCAGACCGAACATGGCTCAATCCTTCAGAAAGGCTTTGAAGCGGAACAGCTCGGTCAGGCGGTAGCCGCGGTAGCGACCCATCGCCAGCATGAAGCCCACCATGATCAGCAGCACCGCTGGGAAGGTGAAGATGAAGTAGGTCAACTCCTGAATGTTCATCAGCATGAAGGCCAGGCTCGCGGCGATCAGGGTGCCGACCGCCACCTTGAAGGCATGGCCGCCGCCACGTTCTTCCCAGGTAATCGACAGGCGCTCGATGGTCATGGTCAGAATCACCATCGGGAACAGGGAGACCGACAGGCCGCGCTCCAGGCCGAGCTTGTGACTGAGCAGGCTGATCACGGCGATCAGCACCACGACGAACGTCAGTACCACCGAGAGGCGCGGGAGCATCTGCAGTTTCAGGTGTTCCAGGTACGAACGCAGCGACAAGCCCAGCGCCGTGATCAGCGTGAACAGGATGATGCCGAAGCCGATCTGGGTTTCACGGAATGCCAGGGCAATCAGTACCGGGGTGAAGGTGCCTAGGGTCTGCAGACCGCCGAGGTTGCGCAGGATCAGGATCACCAGCACGCCGATCGGGATCATGATCATGATCTGGTAGGTCTGCTGGGTCTGCAGGGGCAGGCCATACAGCGAGTACTCGAGGAAGTCGGCGTCGGTGTTCTCGTCGGTCAGCTTGGCCAGGCGGATGGCGTTCATTTCGCTGTTGTTGAGCGTGAAGGTCACCTGCGGATTGCGTCCGCCTTCCAGATTGATCAGCGGCTCGTCACCGGTCCACCAGACCAAGCGGTCATTCGGCAGGCCTTGCTCGCCGGTGCCGGGGTTGAAGAACAGCCACTTGTCGCCGTTGAAGCTGCGTAGCCAGAGCTCCGGGGTTTGCGGCTGGTCTGCGTTCAGGCGAATGGTATGCACGCGCTCCATCGGCACGTGAGCGATGGACAGCAGCAATTCGATGACGCGTGCCTTGTTCGGGATGGATGCATCGCCGCCCAGTAGCAGCTTGACGTTGTCATCGTTGGGATTGTTGACCCGCTTGATGGCTTCGCTGATGAAGGTTTCCACATCAGCGGAATGCTGACGAATCGGAGAAAGCAGCGCTTCGGCAGCGATCTTCTCGGCGCCTTCCACCGGAAGACTGTCGCGGAAGATCGGCCCGGTGGCCTTGGTCTGCTCACCGCTGTAGCGCTTGGTGAGCACGAGGCGGTAATAGAGCGTCTGGTTTCCGCTCGCACGGCGTGCAGACCAGGTGACGCGGCGGTTGCCATCGGCCCGGTTGATGCTGACGCCGTAATTGTTGGATATGAAGCTTTCGTTGAGGCTGACGAATTCCTGATTCAGTGGCGGCACGTACATCTGCAGCTTGACCGGCTCGCGTGGGCTGGCCTGGAACTCGACCTTGGCGTCGATATTCCACAGGTCATCGGTTTCGTCTTCGGTAACCGGGATGCCCAGTATGAAGATCTGGTAGGCGGTGATCGAAATTCCCAGAGCGACGAGGATGAAGATCAGGACTTTCAGATGCAGAGTGAGAGCGCGCATGGGTATTACTCGTCAGCGTCAGATTCGTTGAGGCAACCGGGTTTGCCGGCAATAAAGGTGCGACTTGGGTCGACCAGGGCGCCGAAGCGGGTGAGCGCGTCGGAACCGATCAAAAGTGGGTATTGGAAAGCGGTACGGTCCGTGAGGTTCACTTCGATTGTGCGTTTGGCCTTGCCCATGCACAGATCGAGTTCGATAACCGGGCGCGCCGTATAGGTTTTTTCCTCTTCCGGATCATAGTCGCCAGCCCGGCGCTTGATCTTGCTGATGCGTGCCAGCGGACGCTCGATGGGGTGTGCGTGGGCGCTGTCGACGGCAAGGTAGAAGCGCACCCACGACTCGCCTTCACGCTTGAATCGGGTGATGTCACGCGCACTGAGCGACGCGGTCTGGGCGCCGGTGTCGAGCTTGGCGTCCACTTCCAGATTGAAATCGGGGATTCCAACGTGTTCGTTCAGGCCGTAAATCGTATTGTCGGCAGCGGTGCCGATCGCGGGCAGGAGTAATGTACAGAACAGCAGGAAGTGGGCTTTTACTCTCATGGAACCTGTTGTCTTAAGGAAGGGATGACTGGAGATCGAGCGGCGACAGGCATTGCGGGTAAGCGCCGGGGGCGCGAAAGGCTGGCATTCTAGCATGCTGGTTTCACGGCGCTACAAGGCGCTCTGCCCTGGCTCAAGCTAATCCCGATCAGGTTGCCGCTTTTACGACTTTAGTAAAGGTGTCGACA
Source organism: Stutzerimonas xanthomarina (assembly GCF_003935375.1). GTDB lineage: Bacteria > Pseudomonadota > Gammaproteobacteria > Pseudomonadales > Pseudomonadaceae > Stutzerimonas > Stutzerimonas xanthomarina_A. The sequence continues at coordinate 125,264 of NZ_RHQM01000007.1, read as the reverse complement.
ATCTGCGTAGGCGGGCTGTTGACTGATCGGCATTGCAGGCGTACTTTCGCCGCATCGAAACCTGAATTGTCGACAATCATGCTGGATACCGTTGAGCTTCACCCATCCGCGCAACAGCTCGACAGTGGCACGCTGGCCGAGCATGTGTTTCGTCTGATCCAGGCTGCCATCGTCAAAGGCGAGATTGCCCCGGGTAGCAAGATCTCCGAGCCGGAGCTGGCGCGTACCTATGGCATAAGCCGCGGGCCATTGCGCGAGGCGATCCACCGGCTGGAAGGGCAGAAGCTGCTGGTCCGCGTGCCGCATGTTGGCGCGAGGGTGGTGTCGCTCAGTCATGCCGAGCTGATCGAGCTCTACGAGATTCGTGAATCCCTGGAAGGCATGGCCTGCCGCCTGGCGGCCGAACGCATGACTGAGGCGGAAATCGACGACCTGCGCCGGGTACTGAGCACGCACGAGCGCGATGAGGCGTTTCAGGCCGGTGTCGGCTATTACCAGCAGGAAGGCGACTTCGACTTCCATTACCGGATCATTCAAGGCAGCGGCAACCGCACACTGGCCAAGCTGCTGTGCGACGAGCTCTATCAGCTGGTGCGCATGTACCGCATCCAGTTCTCCACCACGCCGAACCGTCCGCATCAGGCCTTCGCCGAACACCACCGGATTCTCGATGCCATCGCCGAACGCGATGGCGAACTGGCGGAGCTGCTGATGCGCCGCCATATCGCCGCTTCCAAGCGCAACGTCGAACGTCACTTCACGGGCGTTCTTGAGCAAACACCACATGAAAGGGGTAATGCATGACTCTTCCTTCTGCCGGTCAGCGTTTCCGTGACGCCGTCGCCAGCGAGCATCCGCTCCAGGTCGTCGGCGCGATCAACGCCAACCACGCCTTGCTGGCCAAGCGTGCCGGCTTCAAGGCCATCTATCTGTCCGGCGGCGGCGTTGCTGCCGGCTCGCTGGGTCTGCCGGATCTTGGCATCACCGGGCTCGACGATGTGCTGACCGACGTGCGCCGCATCACCGATGTCTGCGATCTGCCGCTGCTGGTGGATGTCGACACCGGCTTCGGCTCCTCGGCGTTCAACGTGGCGCGTACCGTCAAGTCGATGATCAAGTTCGGCGCCGCGGCGATCCACATCGAGGACCAGGTCGGTGCCAAGCGTTGCGGCCATCGTCCAAACAAGGAAATCGTCTCGCAGCAGGAGATGGTCGACCGCATCAAGGCGGCCGTGGACGCGCGCACCGACGACAGCTTCGTGATCATGGCGCGTACCGATGCGCTGGCGGTGGAAGGTCTGAACTCCGCGCTGGATCGTGCCGCGGCCTGCATCGAAGCGGGTGCCGACATGATCTTCCCCGAGGCTATCACCGAGCTGGCGATGTACAAGACCTTCGCCGACCGCGTGAAGGCGCCAATTCTGGCCAACATTACCGAGTTCGGTGCCACGCCGCTTTACACCACCGAAGAGCTGGCCAGCGTCGACGTCTCCCTGGTGCTCTACCCGCTGTCGGCGTTCCGTGCCATGAACAAGGCCGCGGAAAATGTCTACACCGCGCTGCGCCGTGACGGCACGCAGAAGAACGTGATCGACACCATGCAAACCCGCATGGAGCTCTACGATCGCATCAACTATCACACGTTCGAGCAGCACCTCGACGCGCTGTTCGCTCAGAAGAAGAGCTGACGAGAAGGCCCCATTTGGGTTTGCCAATGGGGCCTTTGCGATCCATTTTTCAACGTGATTTGCAGTATCCAGAACAAATCCAAGAAGGAGATAGCAATGGCTGAAGCAAAAGTTTTGAGCGGCGCGGGCCTGCGCGGACAGATCGCCGGACAGACCGCCCTGTGTACCGTGGGCAAGACCGGTGCCGGGTTGACCTATCGTGGTTACGACGTGCGCGACCTGGCCGCCGAGTGTGATTTCGAGGAAGTAGCCTACCTGCTGTTCTACGGTGAGCTGCCGAACGCCCAGCAACTGGCCGATTACAAGAATCGCCTGAAGACCATGCGTGACCTGCCGCAGGCACTGAAGGAAGTGCTCGAGCGTATTCCGGCAAGCGCGCATCCGATGGATGTCATGCGTACCGGTTCGTCGGTACTCGGCACGCTGGAGCCGGAGCTCAGCTTCGACCAGCAGCGCGACGTGGCCGAGCGGCTGATGGCCGCCTTCCCGGCGATCATGTGCTACTGGTATCGCTTCACCCACGACGGTGTTCGCATCAACTGCACCAGTGATGAAGAGACCCTGGGCGGCCATTTCCTCGCGCTGCTGCACGACAAGAAGCCGAGCGACCTGCACGTCAAGGTGATGAACGTCTCGCTGATCCTCTACGCCGAGCACGAGTTCAACGCCTCGACCTTTACCGCCCGTGTCTGTGCCTCGACGCTCTCCGACCTCTATTCCTGCGTGACTGGTGCCATCGGTTCGCTGCGCGGTCCGCTGCATGGCGGCGCCAACGAAGCGGCGATGGACATGATCGAGCAATGGAAGAGTCCGGAAGAAGCCCGCGAAGCGATCCTCGGCATGCTCGAGCGCAAGGACAAGATCATGGGCTTCGGCCACGCGATCTATAGCGTTTCCGACCCGCGCAACGAGGTGATCAAGGTCTGGGCCGAAAAGCTCGCGGATGAAGTGGGCGACACCGTGCTCTACCCGGTCTCGGTCGCCGTTGACGAAACCATGTGGGAGCAGAAGAAGCTCTTCCCGAACGCCGACTTCTACCATGCGTCCGCCTATCACTTCATGGGCATCCCGACCAAGCTGTTCACGCCGATCTTCGTCTGCTCGCGCGTCACCGGCTGGGCGTCCCATGTGTTCGAACAACGCAGCAACAACCGGATCATTCGGCCGAGCGCCGAGTACATCGGTCCGGAGCAGCGCAAGGTTGTCCCGATCGCCCAGCGTTGATCGGAGCGGAGGAGCTCGTCGTCGGGCTCCCCGCACCTTGCCCCACAGAACATTACTGAATTGAGTTCTTCCGGCATGAATACACAACACCGCAAACCTTTGCCAGGTACTGGGCTTGACTACTTCGACACCCGTGAGGCGATCGAAGCCATTCAGTCGGGTGCCTACGACAAGCTGCCCTATACCTCCCGCGTCCTGGCCGAACAGCTGGTGCGTCGCTGTGAGCCCGAAGCGCTGACCGATTCGCTGAAGCAGATCATCGAGCGCAAGCGCGACCTCGATTTTCCGTGGTATCCGGCTCGTGTAGTCTGCCATGACATCCTCGGCCAGACCGCGCTGGTCGATCTCGCCGGCCTGCGCGATGCGATTGCGGAGCAGGGCGGCGACCCGGCGAAGGTCAACCCGGTGGTGCCGACCCAGCTGATCGTCGATCACTCGCTGGCGGTTGAATTTGCAGGCTTCGACCCGGATGCGTTCGAGAAGAACCGTGCCGTCGAGGAGCGCCGCAACGAGGACCGCTTCCACTTCATCGAGTGGACCAAGACCGCGTTCAAGAACGTCGACGTGATCCCGGCCGGCAACGGCATCATGCACCAGATCAATCTGGAGAAGATGTCACCGGTGATTCAAGCCCGTGGCGGCGTGGCCTTTCCGGACACCTGCGTGGGTACCGACTCGCACACCCCGCACGTCGATGCGCTGGGTGTGATCGCCATCGGCGTTGGCGGCCTGGAGGCCGAAACCGTGATGCTCGGTCTGCCTTCAATGATGCGCCTGCCTGACATCGTCGGCGTACGTCTGACCGGCAAGCGTCAGCCTGGCATCACCGCCACGGATATCGTCCTCGCGCTGACTGAGTTCCTGCGCAAGGAACGTGTGGTCGGAGCTTGGGTCGAGTTCTTCGGCGAAGGCGCCGACAGCCTGACCATCGGCGATCGCGCGACCATCTCCAACATGTGTCCGGAATACGGTGCCACCGCTTCGATGTTCTACATCGACCAGCAGACCATCGATTACCTCAAGCTGACCGGTCGCGAGCCGGAGCAGGTTGCGCTGGTCGAGCAGTACGCCAAGGAAACGGGCCTGTGGGCGACGGCTCTGGAAGGCGCCGAATACGAGCGCGTGCTCGAATTCGATCTGTCCAGCGTGGTGCGCAACATGGCGGGCCCGTCCAACCCGCACAAGCGTCTGCCGACCTCGGCGCTGCACGAGCGTGGCATCGCCGACGAAGACAAGCTGGCTGCAGCGCGCGCCGAAGAGGCCGAAGGTCTGTTGCCCGATGGTGCGGTGATCATTGCCGCTATCACCAGCTGCACCAACACCTCCAACCCGCGCAACGTGGTGGCCGCCGGCCTACTGGCGAAAAAGGCCAACGAGTTGGGCCTGGTGCGCAAGCCTTGGGTGAAGACGTCCTTCGCGCCGGGTTCCAAGGTCGCCAAGCTGTACCTGGAAGAAGCTGGGCTGCTCAGCGAGCTGGAAAAACTCGGTTTCGGCATCGTCGCCTACGCCTGCACCACCTGTAACGGCATGTCCGGTGCACTGGACCCGGTGATCCAGCAGGAAATCATCGAGCGCGACCTGTACGCCACTGCAGTTCTCTCCGGTAACCGCAACTTCGATGGCCGTATTCACCCGTATGCCAAGCAGGCCTTCCTTGCCTCGCCGCCGCTGGTGGTCGCGTACGCCATCGCCGGTACCGTGCGTTTCGACATCGAGCAGGACGTGCTGGGCACCGACAAGAACGGCAATCCGATCACCCTGAAGGACCTCTGGCCGTCCGACGAGGAGATCGACGCCATCGTCGCGTCCTCGGTGAAGCCTGAGCAGTTCAAGCAGATCTACATCCCGATGTTCGATCTGGGCACCATCGAGGAAGCCAAGAGCCCGCTATACGACTGGCGTCCGATGTCCACCTACATCCGTCGTCCGCCGTACTGGGAAGGCGCGTTGGCTGGCGAGCGCACACTGAAAGGCATGCGTCCGTTGGCGATCCTGCCGGACAACATCACCACCGATCACTTGTCGCCATCCAACGCCATCCTGCTGGATTCGGCCGCCGGTGAGTACCTGGCCAAGATGGGCCTGCCGGAAGAGGACTTCAATTCCTACGCAACCCACCGCGGCGACCATCTGACCGCGCAGCGGGCGACGTTCGCCAACCCGCAGCTGGTCAACGAGATGGCGGTGGTCGACGGCAAGGTGCAAAAGGGTTCGCTGGCGCGCGTCGAGCCGGAAGGCAAGGTGATGCGCATGTGGGAAGCCATCGAAACCTACATGACTCGCAAGCAGAACCTGATCATCGTGGCCGGTGCCGACTACGGCCAGGGCAGCTCGCGTGACTGGGCGGCCAAGGGCGTGCGCCTGGCGGGTGTCGAGGTGATCGTCGCCGAAGGCTTCGAGCGTATCCACCGTACCAACCTGGTGGGCATGGGCGTGCTGCCGGTCGAGTTCAAACCGGGCACTACGCGCCTGACCCTTGGCCTCGATGGCACCGAAACCTTCGATATCGAAGGCGAGCTGTCGCCGCGCTGCGATCTGACGCTGGTCATTCATCACAAGAGCGGTGAAGAAACCCGCGCTCCGGTCACCTGCCGCCTCGATACGGCCGCGGAAGTAAGCGTCTACCAGGCCGGCGGCGTGCTGCAGCGTTTCGCCAAGGACTTCCTCGGGCAGGCGTGACCGGCCGTCTTCGTAGGGTGGATGGCGCTTTTCCATCCACCGCACCAGCCCGCGCGGTGGATCGGTCAAGCGTGATCCACCCTACAACCCATTCATCTTCCAGCCAGGACTCACTCATGGCTCATCAAACCCAGATCAGAATTCCCGCGACCTACATGCGTGGCGGCACCAGCAAGGGCGTGTTCTTCCGGTTGCAAGACCTGCCGGAAAGCTGCCAGGTGCCGGGCGCTGCGCGCGACAAGCTGTTCTTGCGCGTGATCGGTAGTCCCGACCCTTATTCGGCGCACATCGACGGCATGGGCGGCGCCACGTCCAGCACCAGCAAATGCGTCATCCTGTCCAAGAGCACTCGACCTAATCATGACGTCGAGTATCTCTATGGTCAGGTGTCGATCGACAAGCCCTTCGTCGACTGGAGCGGCAACTGCGGCAACCTTTCAACCGGCGCCGGCGCGTTCGCGCTGCATGCCGGCCTGGTGGATGCCGAGCGTATTCCGCAGAACGGCACCTGTGTGGTGCGGATCTGGCAGGCCAACATCGGCAAGACCATCATCGCCCACGTGCCGGTGGCCAACGGCCAGGTGCAGGAGACCGGCGATTTCGAGCTGGACGGCGTGACCTTTCCGGCTGCCGAGATCGTGCTGGAATTCCTCGATCCGTCCGACGACGGCGAGGAGGGCGGTTCGATGTTTCCCACCGGCAATCTGATCGATGAGCTGGAGGTCCCGGGCATCGGTACGCTCAAGGCGACCATGATCAGCGCCGGCATTCCCACTGTGTTCGTCAATGCTGAGGACATCGGCTATCAGGGCACAGAACTGCGTGAGGACATCAATGGCGATCCGGAGGCTCTGGCTCGTCTGGAGTCGATTCGTGTAGCCGGTGCTCTGCGAATGGGCTTGATCAAGACCGCGGAGGAGGCGCTGACCCGTCAGCACACGCCGAAGGTTGCGTTCGTTTCCCAGCCGAAAAGCTATCGGGCGTCTTCCGGCAAGAACATCGACGCAGGTGAGGTAGATCTGCTCGTGCGGGCGTTGTCCATGGGCAAGCTGCACCACGCCATGATGGGCACCTGTGCGGTGGCCATCGGTACGGCGGCGGCGGTGCCTGGCACGCTGGTGAATCTCGCGGCAGGTGGTGGCGAGCGTCAGGCCTTGCGCTTCGGGCATCCGTCCGGCACGCTGCGGGTCGGTGCCGAGGCGAAGCAGATCGACGGTCAGTGGACGGTTACCAAAGCGATCATGAGCCGCAGCGCGCGCGTGCTGATGGAAGGCTGGGTACGTGTGCCAGGTGACACTTTCTGATGCGCTTCAACTGCCGGAAATCGAATTCTTCCGGCTGAAAAACGCAAAAAGTCCGCACCAAGCGGACTTTTTGTTGTCTAGCGAAGCGGCACTTATTTGAGCCGACGCTCGACGCCTTTCTCCACGAGGATCTTTGCAGAGATTTCCTCGACGGAGAAATGGGTCGAGTTGATGTAGTTGATGTTCTCGCGGCGGAACAGGCTTTCCACCTCGCGGACTTCGAATTCGCACTGAGCGAAGCTGGCATAACGACTGTTGGGTTTGCGTTCGTGGCGAATGGCGGCCAGGCGATCCGGGTCGATGGTCAAGCCGAACAGTTTGTCCTTGTACTCCTTGAGGGCGCTCGGCAACTGCAGACGCTCCATGTCGTCCTCGGTCAAGGGGTAGTTGGCAGCGCGGATGCCGTACTGCATCGCCATATACAGGCAGGTCGGTGTTTTGCCGCAGCGGGAAACGCCGACGAGGATGAGGTCCGCCTTGTCGTAGTAGCGAGTGCGGGCGCCGTCATCGTTATCGAGGGCGAAGTTAACCGCCTCGATACGCTCCATGTAATTGGCGTTGTGGCTGATGGAGTGGGATTTACCAACGGAGTAGGAGGAACGTGACATCAGTTCATGTTCCAACGGCGCAAGAAAGGAAGAGAAGATGTCGATCATGAAGCCATTGGATTCGGCCAGAATGTCACGGATTTCCTGGTTCACCAGGGTGTCGAAGATGATCGGCCGGCCACCGTCCTTTTCCGCGGCATTATTGATTTGCTGTACCATGGCCCGCGCTTTTTCGGCGGTGTCTATGTATGGGCGGGTCAGCTTCGTGAAGGTAATGTTCTCGAACTGTGCCAGAAGACTCTGGCCCAGGGTTTCCGCGGTGATGCCTGTGCCGTCAGAAATGAAGAAAGCAGTTCGTTTCATGTGCCTTGGGCCTTAAGTCGAGAACGGTTCCCAGCTATAGTAGGCCCTTCGCCGAGCCCGGTTGGCGGGCATTGTTACTTATTTTGCAGGGTCGGGCCACAGTCGTGCGGCCAGGCTCCGGTTGAGTTTCCAACACTAATGTGGAGAGATCACCTTGGTAGAGTACGTAGTTTCCCTCGATAAGCTCGGCAATCATGACGTTGAGCGTGTAGGGGGCAAGAACGCCTCCCTCGGCGAGATGATCAGCAACCTCGCAGGCGCGGGTGTTTCGGTGCCTGGCGGTTTCGCCACTACGGCCCAGGCCTATCGTGATTTCATGGAGCTCAGCGGTCTCAACGAGCAGATCCATGCGCTTCTCGATGCGCTGGACGTGGATGATGTCAATGCCCTCGCCAAAGCCGGCGCGCAGATTCGCGGCTGGGTGATGGAAGCTGAATTCCCGCCTCAACTGGATGCCGACATCCGCACCGCATTTGCGGAAATGTCCGGCGGCAATGACAACATGGCGGTCGCGGTACGCTCCTCGGCCACCGCCGAAGACCTGCCGGATGCGTCTTTCGCCGGCCAGCAGGAAACCTTCCTCAACATCCGCGGCGTGGACAACGTGATCCGCGCAACCAAGGAAGTGTTCGCTTCCCTGTTCAACGACCGTGCGATTGCCTATCGCGTGCACCAGGGCTTTGACCACAAGCTGGTTGCCCTGTCCGCCGGCGTGCAGCGCATGGTGCGTTCGGAAACCGGCACTGCAGGTGTCATGTTCACTTTGGACACCGAATCCGGCTTCCGCGGTGTGGTGTTCATCACCGGCGCCTACGGCCTGGGTGAGACTGTCGTTCAGGGCGCGGTCAATCCGGATGAATTCTATGTCCACAAGCACACGCTGGAAGCCGGTCGCCCGGCAATCCTGCGCCGCAACCTGGGCAGCAAGGCAATCAAGATGGTGTACGGCGCCGAAGCCAGTGCCGGCAAGTCGGTCAAGACGGTCGACGTCGACCAGGCTGATCGCATGCGTTTCTGTTTGACCGACGAAGAAGTGACCAACCTCGCCAAGCAGGCCATGACCATCGAGAAGCACTACGGGCGTCCGATGGACATCGAGTGGGCCAAAGATGGCGACGACAACCAGTTGTATATCGTCCAGGCACGTCCGGAAACCGTTAAGAGCCGCAGCAGCGCCAATGTAATGGAGCGCTACCTGCTGAAGGAAAAAGGCACCGTGCTGGTCGAAGGTCGTGCCATCGGTCAGCGAATCGGCGCCGGCCCGGTCAAGGTCATCCACGACGTCAGCGAAATGGACAAGGTTCAGCCGGGCGACGTGCTGGTTTCCGACATGACTGACCCGGATTGGGAACCGGTGATGAAGCGCGCCAGCGCCATCGTCACCAACCGTGGTGGACGCACCTGCCACGCGGCGATCATCGCCCGCGAGCTGGGGATTCCGGCGGTCGTGGGTTGCGGTAATGCCACCGAGTTGCTGAAGGACGGTCTGCGCGTGACCGTTTCCTGCGCCGAAGGCGACACTGGTCTGATCTTCGATGGCGAGCTGGGCTTCGACATTCGTCAGAACTCCATCGACGCCATGCCGGAACTGCCGTTCAAGATCATGATGAACGTCGGCAACCCTGACCGTGCCTTCGACTTCGCGCATCTGCCGAACGAGGGCGTCGGCCTGGCCCGCCTCGAGTTCATCATCAACCGCATGATCGGCGTGCACCCCAAGGCGCTGCTGAACTTCGACGGTCTGCCTGCAGATGTGAAGAGCAGCGTGGAGAAGCGCATCGCCGGCTACGACGATCCCGTCAACTTCTACATCGAGAAGCTGGTCGAGGGCGTAAGCACCCTGGCCGCCGCGTTCTGGCCGAAGAAGGTCATCGTGCGCCTGTCGGACTTCAAGTCGAACGAGTACGCCAATCTCATCGGCGGCAAGCTGTACGAGCCGGAAGAAGAGAACCCGATGCTCGGCTTCCGCGGTGCGTCCCGCTATATCAGCGATTCGTTCCGTGACTGCTTCGAGCTCGAATGCCGCGCGATGAAGAAAGTCCGCGACGTGATGGGCCTGACCAATGTCGAGCTGATGGTGCCTTTCGTCCGCACTCTGGGCGAAGCGTCGCAGGTCATCGATCTGCTGGCGAAGTACGGCCTCAAGCGCGGCGAGAATGGCCTGCGCGTCATCATGATGTGCGAGCTGCCTTCCAATGCGCTGCTGGCAGATGAGTTCCTGGAGTTCTTCGATGGCTTCTCCATCGGCTCGAACGACATGACCCAGCTGACCCTCGGCCTGGACCGCGACTCCGGCATCATCGCCCACCTGTTCGATGAGCGTAATCCGGCGGTGAAAAAGCTGTTGGCCAACGCCATCCAGGCATGCAACAAGGCCGGCAAGTACATCGGTATCTGTGGTCAGGGTCCTTCGGATCACCCGGATCTGGCCAAGTGGCTGATGGAGCAGGGCATCGAGAGCGTCTCCCTGAATCCGGACTCGGTGCTCGATACCTGGTTCTTCCTGGCCGATCGCGAGATCTGACGGTTGAGTCGGTAACAAAAAACGGGGCGTCAGCCCCGTTTTCGTTGGCGCTGATAATCGTCATTCCAGCGATTTCGTTCCGCCTAGAGCGTCCAGCGGCTAATATGCGCGCCTATATGGCTGTACGCTGGATGTCGCCGTAATTTCCAAGCAGAAGGAGTTTCCCATGCAATACGTCACGCCTGATCTGTGCGATGCCTATCCGGACCTGGTGCAGGTCGTCGAGCCGCTGTTCAGCAACTTCGGTGGTCGCGATTCCTTCGGTGGCGAGATCGTGACCATCAAGTGTTTCGAGGACAATTCGCTAGTCAAGGACCAGGTCGACGTCGACGGTACGGGCAAGGTGCTGGTGGTCGACGGCGGCGGCTCGCTGCGTCGTGCGCTGCTGGGTGACATGCTTGCCGAGAAAGCCGCACGCAATGGCTGGGAAGGTCTGGTTATCTACGGTTGCGTTCGTGACGTCGATGTTCTCGCGCAGACCGAGCTTGGCGTTCAGGCCCTGGCCAGTCATCCCATGAAGACCGACAAGCGCGGCATCGGTGATCTCAACGTTCCGGTGACGTTTTGCGGTGTGACGTTCCGTCCCGGTGAATACGTATACGCCGATAACAACGGCATCATCGTGTCGCCTGAGCCGCTTTCCATGCCGGAGTAAAGCCGGCTCTAACGGCTGTGCGTGCCATCACTCCTGAGCCCGGCGATGCCGGGCTTTTCATGACCAGCGACGGAACAGATAGATGCGGGAAACCGAAAGCGAACAGAGCGGGCTGATCCACGCCTTTGTTCTCGATGGCAGTGGTGGGGCTCGCCAGATCGGCTATAGCGATCTGCCTGAGCTGCAGCTTGCGGCCAATGAGAGCATCTGGCTGCACTGGGATCGTGGTCAGCCCCAGGCGCAGGATTGGCTGCGCAGGCAAAGCGGGCTCAGTGGGTTCGCTTGCGATGTGCTGCTTGAGGAGAACACGCGCCCGCGCGTCTTGGCGCTGCCGCAGGAAGGGCTCTTGCTGTTCTTGCGGGGGGTGAATCTGAACCCCGATGCCGAGCCGGAAGACATGGTTTCCGTGCGCGTATTCGCCGATCAAAAGCGGGTCATTTCGCTTCGCCTTCGGCCGCTGCGCTCCACCGAAGTAGTGATTCGATTGCTGTCGGAAGGTAGGGGGCCGAAGTCGACCTCTGAACTACTGCTCTATCTGGCAGAGGCGATGACCGAGCGAGTCGATGATCTGGTCACTCAGCTGGCCGAGCGCATTGACGCCGTGGAAGAGCGGCTCGAGGGAGATGAGCAATACACCCTGGAACATGCTTCGATGCTTTCCTTGCGCCGGCAGGCCGCGAGCCTGCGGCGCTTCCTGCTGCCGCAGCGCGAGCTCTACGGCCAGATGACGCGTAATCAACCGAGCTGGTTTGCCGAGGATGACACTGAATACTGGAACGAGCTGAGTAACCGGCTCATCCGTTATCTGGAAGAACTCGAGATGGTCCGCGAGCGCGTGAATCTGGTGTTGGAGTCGGAGCATCGCAGGCTGAGCGAGCGGATGAACCGCACCATGTACCTGCTGGCTATAATTACCGGCTTTTTTCTGCCGCTCAGCTTCCTGACTGGGCTGCTGGGGATCAATGTGGGTGGTATTCCCGGGGCCGAGTTTTCCTACGGGTTCGTCGTTGCCTGCCTGCTCATCGGCGGCGTTGCGCTGTTGCAATGGTGGATACTGCGCCGCCTGCGTTGGGTGTGAATGTGACTCCCACCTAACCGTAAGCCGTCTAGATCACATACTTTAGCGAGGTTTGCATGCGCGATCCCTTCGAAGAATCCCTGCGCGATCTGCTCAACAAGCCCTCGGTTCATGATGACGACGCTTGTCTGGGCCGTGTGTTGAAGACGGCCAACCGGCAGGTTGGCGCCGGGGACCTGTTTGCACTGATCGGTCACTGGCTGCAGGCCGTGATGATCGCAGTCAACAGCGGCTCAGGCCATGTCGCTCCGGTTTCTCGCCGAGAAACACCTAACTGTTCGTTCGATAAGGCTGATTGATCATGGAATTCGATCCCTGGACCCAGAGTCTGTTGTCGGCGATGAGCTCCCTTTGGGCTTCCGTCGCCGCGTTCATTCCCCGATTGTTCGGCGCATTGGTCGTCGTCCTGCTTGGTTTCGTCGTTGCAAAGCTCCTCGACACCCTGCTTTCCAAAGTGCTTGCCAAGGTGGGCCTGGACCGGCTTATGGCGGGTACCGGTCTGACCAAGCTGCTTGGGCGGGCGGGGATCCGCATTCCGGTTTCCGCGCTGATCGGCAAGGTCGTGTACTGGTTTGTGCTGCTCATTTTTCTGGTTTCAGCCGCTGAGTCGCTGGGGCTCGAGCGAGTGTCGGCAACGCTGGATATGCTGGCCCTCTACGTACCTAAAGTCTTTGGCGCGGCACTGATTCTGCTCGCAGGCGTGCTCTTGGCGCAGTTGCTCAGCGGCCTGGTGCGTGGCGCTGCCGAGAGTGTCGGGCTGGACTATGCCAACGGCCTGGCGCGGATGGCGCAGGGGCTCGTGATCATCATCAGCATCTCCGTTGCGATCGGACAGCTCGAGGTCAAGACCGAACTCCTCAACTATGTCATCGCCATCGTGCTGATCACCGTCGGCCTGGCAGTTGCGCTTGCGTTTGGACTCGGCAGTCGCGAGCTGGTATCGCAGATACTGGCTGGCATCTATGTGCGTGAGCTTTACGAGGTAGGGCAGCGCGTGCGCCTGGCGGATATCGAAGGACAGATCGAGGAAATCGGAACGGTCAAGACATTGCTACTGACCGACGACGGCGAACTTACCTCTGTCGCTAACAGAGTACTGCTCGAACAACGCGTCGGCAGCCGTTAGCCTTGCGATTCTGGTAAAGTACGTCGCCTTTTTTCCGGTTTCCTTAATGGTGGCCGTGCCCCCGACTGCCGGCTCGAAGCGTCTTGACTAAAACCCCATCGTCCATATCGCGCTACGACCCTCGCCAGCTCACCGACGAAGAGCTGGTGCAGCATGCTCATGTCGAACTATTTCATATAACGCGTGCATATGAAGAGCTTATGCGGCGATATCAGCGCACACTGTTCAATGTATGTGCGCGTTACTTGGGGAACGAGCGGGACGCCGACGATGTATGTCAGGAAGTTATGCTCAAGGTTTTATATGGGCTGAAAAACTTCGAGGGCAAATCGAAATTCAAGACGTGGCTATATAGCATCACTTATAATGAATGCATTACTCAATATCGCAAGGAGCGCCGCAAGCGGCGTTTGCTTGACGCACTCAGCCTCGACCCGCTTGAAGAGGCATCCGACGAGAAGGCGCCGAGAATCGAGGAGAAGACTGGGCTCGACCGGTGGCTCGTGCATGTGAATCCGATCGATCGAGAGATACTGGTGTTGCGTTTTGTTGCTGAACTTGAGTTTCAAGAAATCGCGGGCATCATGCATATGGGTTTGAGTGCAACGAAGATGCGATACAAGCGTGCGCTCGATAAGCTGCGGGAAAAATTTTCCGATACTACTGAAACTTAATCCTGGAAACTTGTCTTATACCTTGCGAACAGCTTGGGCATACAGACAGCCGGTTTCCTTAGATTGTTCTGACTCTAACCACCAGATGGGGATTTACGGATGAAACTTAAAAACAACTTAGGCGTCGTTATCGGTTCGATGGTTGCCGCCACTTCTCTCAGCGCGCTGGCCCAAGGACAGGGCGCCGTAGAGGTGGAAGCGTTCGGTAAGCACTATTTCACCGATAGCTCGCGTGACGTGCAGCGTGACGGCGAGCTTTATGGCGCTGGCGCCAGCTACTTCCTTACCGATGATGTTTCCCTGGGCCTGTCCTACGGCGAATACCATGACCTGACCTCCAAGGATCCGGTCGGCGCCGATGGCAGCCACAAGAACATCAAGGGCAGCCTTACTTCGCTGGATGCTGCCTACCACTTCGGCGCGCCAGGCGTAGGTCTGCGTCCGTACGTCTCCGCTGGTGTGGCTCATCAGAGCATCGGCCAGGCGACTCGTGGCGGTCGTGACAGCAGCACCTTCGCTAATGTTGGTACCGGTCTGAAGTACTACTTCACCGAGAACTTCTTTGCCAAGGCCAGCGTCGACGGCATGTACAACATCGATGCAGACGAAGCTGAGTGGATGGCTGGTGTTGGTGTCGGTCTGAACTTCGGTGGTGGTGCTCGCGAGGTTGCAGCAGTCGAGCCGACTCCAGAGCCGGCTCCGGCTCCGATTGTCGACAACGAACCAGAGCCTGCTCCTGAGCTGGTCCGTGTCGAACTGGACGTCAAGTTCGATTTCGACAAGTCGCGCGTTCGTGAAGAAAGCTACAGCGATATCAAGAACCTCGCTGACTTCATGCAGCAGTACCCGCAGACCAACACCACTGTTGAAGGTCACACTGACTCCGTTGGTACTGACCAGTACAACCAGCGTCTGTCCGAGCGTCGTGCCGAAGCAGTGCGCAACGTTCTCGTCAACGAATACGGTGTTGAGGGTGGCCGCGTGAACTCCACAGGTTACGGTGAGTCCCGTCCGGTTGCCGACAACGCCACTGAGGAAGGTCGTCAGATCAACCGTCGCGTTGAAGCAGAAGTGGAAGCTCAGGTTCAGTAATCTGAGTTAGCTACGTCTAGAAAAGCCCGGCTAGTCCGGGCTTTTCTTTGTCTGTGGGAAAAGACTATCTAGTGGCAATCCCTTTTCTCGATGGTGTTCTTACTGCGGTTGTGCTGCACGGTGATGGCTGGTGCGGCCGGTGCGCATTGCTGTACAGGCGTTGGTCGCCGCTCCGATTGGAAGGGTGCAGCGGCCGATGGAGGCAATAAAAAACCCCGCCGAGGCGGGGTTTTTTATTGCCTTACGGCGTCATCAGACTTCGACGACCTTGATCTTGGCTTTCTCCGCAGCGTCACGGAATTCGGCGATCTGGTCGAAAGACAGGTAGCGATAGATATCGGCAGCCATGCTATCGATGTTCTTCGCGTATTCCATGTACTCCTCGACGGTCGGTAGCTTGCCGGTGATGGACGCTACTGCCGCCAGCTCTGCCGAAGCCAGGTAGACGTTAGTGGCGTCACCCAGACGATTCGGGAAGTTACGAGTGGAGGTAGAGACCACAGTGGACCCGGTTTGCACGCGAGCCTGGTTACCCATGCACAGCGAGCAGCCCGGCATTTCCATGCGCGCGCCAGCCTTGCCGTAGATGCCGTAGTAGCCTTCCTCGGTCAGCTGATGAGCGTCCATCTTGGTCGGCGGAGCCAGCCACAGACGGGTCGGAATGCCACCCTTGACCTTGTCGAGCAGCTTGCCGGCAGCGCGGAAGTGGCCGATGTTGGTCATGCAGGAGCCGATGAAGACTTCGTCGATCTTCTCGCCAGCAACGGTGGACAGCAGGCGGGCATCGTCCGGGTCGTTCGGCGCGCAGAGCACGGGCTCTTTCACTTCGGCCAGGTCGATTTCGATCACTGCAGCGTATTCGGCGTCCTTATCTGCTTCCAGCAGCTTCGGATCGGCGACCCACGCTTCCATCGCTTGAGCGCGGCGCTCCAGGGTGCGGGCATCACCGTAACCTTCGCTGATCATCCAGCGCAGCATGGTGATGTTGGACTTCAGGTACTCGGCGATCGACTCTTCCGGCAGCTTGATGGTGCAGCCGGCAGCCGAACGCTCGGCGGAGGCGTCGGACAGCTCGAATGCCTGCTCCACGGTCAGTTGGTTGAGACCTTCGATCTCGAGAATGCGACCGGAGAAGATGTTCTTCTTGCCCTTCTTCTCGACAGTCAGCAGACCCTGCTGAATGGCGTAGTAGGGGATGGCATGAACCAGGTCACGCAGGGTGATGCCGGGCTGCATCTGACCCTTGAAGCGAACCAGTACGGATTCCGGCATGTCCAGCGGCATGACGCCAGTGGCGGCGGCGAAGGCGACCAGGCCGGAACCGGCGGGGAAGGAGATGCCGATTGGGAAGCGGGTGTGCGAGTCACCACCGGTACCAACGGTATCCGGCAGCAGCATGCGGTTCAGCCAGCTGTGGATGATGCCGTCGCCCGGACGCAGGGACACGCCGCTGCGGTTCATGATGAAGTCCGGCAGGGTGTGGTGGGTGTTGACGTCGATCGGCTTTGGATAGGCAGCTGTGTGGCAGAACGACTGCATGACCAGATCGGCGGAGAAGCCCAGGCAAGCCAGGTCTTTCAGCTCGTCGCGAGTCATCGGGCCAGTGGTGTCCTGGGAGCCGACGGTGGTCATCTTCGGTTCGCAGTAGGTGCCTGGACGAACGCCCTTGCCTTCCGGCAAGCCGCAGGCGCGACCGACCATCTTCTGCGCGAGGGTGAAACCTTTGCCACTGTCAGTCGGCGCTTCCGGCTTCTTGAACAGGGTGGACGGTGCCAGACCCAGCTCGGCGCGGGCCTTCTCGGTCAGGCCGCGGCCGATGATCAGCGGAATACGACCGCCAGCACGGACTTCGTCCAGCAGGACGTCGGTCTTCAGTTCGAAAGTGGTGACGACTTCATCGGTGCCATGCTTGCAAACCTTGCCAGCGTATGGATAGACGTCGATCACGTCGCCCATGGCCAGGTTGCTGCAGTCGAATTCGATCGGCAGGGCACCGGCATCTTCCATGGTGTTGTAGAAGATCGGGGCGATCTTTGTGCCGAAGCAGAAGCCACCGGCGCGCTTGTTCGGCACGTTCGGGATGTCGTCACCGAAGAACCATAGCACGGAGTTGGTAGCCGACTTGCGCGAGGAGCCGGTACCGACCACGTCGCCGACATAAGCAACTGGGAAGCCCTTGGCTTTCAGTTCTTCCATCTGCTTGATTGGGCCGACCGAGCCCGGTACGTCCGGGTTGATGCCTTCACGGGCCATTTTCAGCATGGCCAGCGCGTGCAGTGGGATGTCAGGGCGCGACCAGGCGTCTGGAGCAGGCGACAGATCGTCGGTGTTGGTTTCGCCAGTGACCTTGAATACGGACAGGGAAACTTTTTCGGCAACTGCCGGGCGGTTGGTGAACCACTCGCCTTCGGCCCAGGACTGCATCACAGCCTTGGCATGCTCGTTACCGGCCTTGGCCTTTTCGGCCACGTCGTGGAAAGCGTCGAACATCAGCAGGGTGTGCTTCAGTTGCTCGGCGGCAACGGCGGCCAGTTCGGCGTTATCCAGCAGCTCGACCAGAGTGGCGATGTTGTAGCCGCCCTGCATGGTGCCCAGCAGTTCGACAGCGCGCTGCTTGCTCAGCAATGGCGAGGAGGTTTCACCTTTGGCCAGGGCGGACAGGAAGCCGGCCTTGACGTAGGCGGCTTCGTCGACGCCAGCGGGGACGCGGTTAGTGATCAGGTCAACGAGGAATTCTTCTTCGCCGGCTGGCGGATTCTTCAGCAGCTCAACCAGGCCTGCGGTTTGCTCGGCGTTCAGCGGCTGGGGCACGACGCCCTGGGCGGCACGCTCTTCTACGTGTTTGCGATAGGCTTCAAGCACAGTTTTTACCCTCATCATTGGTCCCTTGGGTGTTTCGGGACGCGCATCCGGAAGCTGTTTTCAAAGTTTTACGCCGGGCGGGCGAGGCCGGATGGGCAGGGTAAAGATAAATCTGCGCATCCGGCACGCAGCCGGTTCAACTGTGCTCGTGACGCTTTGAAAACAGCTTCGTATGGAATGTGGCGCCAAAAACGGCGGGCCGATACTACTGGAAATGGCCCCAAAAGTTAAGTCGAGCGCCAGCGACGGCTGCCGCCAAGGGCGTCGTGAGCTTGCGTGAAAAGATTTCGCTCGGGCCCGCGGGGCCTGGGCTTGTGGCGGCGCAAGAGGGGGCCACGCTTTAAACAAAGATGACCCTGGTAGGACAAAAGTCTAAGATGCTCGGCCCGCCATCAACCTGCTTCGGTCATGTCCTCACAGCGCATCAAAACCCCTTGCATTGGTCTGTGCTCGACGGTGTACGGCGATATCGTCTGCCGTGGGTGCAAGCGATTCCATCATGAGGTGGTTAACTGGAACGCCTATGGCGAAGAGGAAAAGCGGGCGGTATGGCGGCGTCTGGAAATCCTCCTGGCGCAGGTCATGACGGCCAAACTCGAAGTGTTCGATGCTCAGCTGTTGCGCCAGCAGCTGGAGGCTCGGCAGATCCGCTTTGTAGTGGAGCAGTCTCCCTACTGCTGGGCCTATCAGTTGATCGCGCGCGGTGCGCGGCTGATTCAGCAGCTCGAAGCCTATGGCGTTGCTTTGCTACCCGAATTCCGTGATCGACCGCTGCCTGAACTGCGCGACGCGATCGATCAGGAGTTCTTCCTGCTTTCCGAGGCTCATTACGAACGCTACATCGCGCCACGCTTTCTAGCGGAAGGTATCGACTTCAGGGTCTGATGAAGCCCGCGGGCCAGCGCTTTCGTTCGGAGCGGTCTGACTCAGTGGCGAACCAGGTCTTCGAGGTGATCGATGATGTCGTTGGGCTTGAGTACCAGGACATCGCTTTCCAGCGTGTCGAGCACCACCTCGGCAGTGTTACCCATCAGCGCGCCAGAGAATCCGGTCCTCGCCACCGTGCCGATCACTGTGACGACTGCCTTGAGCTGGTGGCAAACGCGCGGAATCAGTGCATCGGCAGGGCCTTCCTCGACATGTAGCTGAGCGTCAGGAATCTGAAACTCTTCCTGGAACTGCTTGCAGGCATCTCTATACCGAGCTTCGATGGTTTCCTTGAGTTGGAACGCCGGGTCGGCGGCGGAAAGCATCGCTGAAGGATGCGCACTGATGACGTGCAGCTTGCCGTCGGCGAGGCTGGCGATCTCGTAGCCGTGATTGATGATGGTCGCGTGCAGCGTGCGGTGTTCCAGATCGGCGTTGCCGACGTCCACCGCGGCGAGAATGTTTCCACCTGTCCATGGCTTGTCAGTTTTCACCATCAGCACCGGGCTGGGGCAATAACGCAGCAGCTTCCAGTCCTCGGGAGTGAGCAGGGCGCGCTTGAGGGGGTTGTCCGGCACGTGCTGCTTGACGACCAACCCGCAACCTTCGGTCTGCTGCACGTTGATGATGGTCTGATGGATGCTCTCGTGCCACGCCTGCTGGGTGGACACCCGATGGCCCTCGCTAGCCAGCTGTTCGCTCAGTGCGGTCAGGTGGGCACCGTGGTCGTGCTTGGTATCGCACACCAGCAGGTGCAGGCGGGACTGGCTGACACTTGCGATCAGTCGCGCACGTTTGAGTGCCAGCTCTTGCGGCTGGTTCGGGTCAATTACCACGAGGATGCAGCGAATGGCTTGCATGATCGGCTCCATTTCCAGATTCAGGTTGGTCAACTATAGACAAGCCTGCGATGCCGGCCGTGATGTATATCAAGCAAGGCTGGCTGCTCCGCGCGGCATTCGCAATAATGCCCGTCCGGTGTCCGGCGGTGCCATTTAACTGTCGGCTTATTAAGTTCCTGAATATGCAAGGCTAGACATGCTTCCTGATCTCAACGAATTCCTCGGTTGTGCCACACCCGCCGCATGGGTGGATGCAGCGTTGCAGAATCAGGATGTGATGCTCATCGATCATGGAAACTGCGAGAAGAAGGCGGCAGGTGCGGCGTTCCAGTTGATGTTCCGCTACGTTGACAAACCGGACCTGCAGAACAAGATGTCGCGCCTCGCCCGTGAGGAGCTGCGTCATTTCGAGCAGGTACTGGCAATCATTCGCCGACGTGAGATCCAGCTGCGGAACGTTGGGTCGTCACGCTATGCAGCCGGCCTGCGTGAACTCGTACGCAATCATGAGCCGTACCGACTGACTGATACGCTGGTGATCGGTGCCTTTATCGAGGCACGCTCCTGTGAGCGTTTCGCCATGTTGGTGCCGCATCTGGATGAGGAGCTGGGCAAGTTCTATCACGGGCTGCTCAAGTCGGAAGCGCGGCACTTTCAGGACTATCTCAAGCTGGCGTACCAATATGGCGATGCGGCCGATGTCGATGCGGCGATCATTCGGGTACGTGAACGCGAGCGCGAGCTCATCGAAAGCCCGGACGCCGAGTTTCGCTTCCACAGCGGCGTGCCGCTGGCGGCTTAGTTCAGATCGAACGGGGCTTGCTGAAAGCCGCTCTCGTCGACCTGTAACGCCCAGCCTTGCTGGTCCCAATCGCCGAGCACGATTCGCTGCGCCGGACGGCCGTCGACTTCCAGTTCATGTGTTGCGGGGCGATGGGTGTGGCCGTGGATCAGGGTCCGCACGCCATGCTCGGCGAGTACTCGAGGGATCAGCTCCGGGGTGACATCGATGATGTCCGAAGCCTTCATGCGCGTCTGGGCGCGACTTTCATTGCGCAGCTTGCGCGCGAGTTTTCGGCGAGTGGACAGCGGCAGATTACGCAGGATGAACAGGCTGAGCGGATTGCGCAGCAAACGCCGTAGCCGCATGTAGCCTTCGTCGCGGGTGCACAGGCTGTCGCCATGCATCAGCAGGACGCGCTCACCGCCGAGCTCGACCACACTCGGGTCGCCCAGCAGCGTACAGCCCGCCGCGCGGCAGAAGCCCTTGCCCAGCATGAAGTCACGGTTGCCGTGCATCAGGTAAATGCGCGTACCGCGTTCGCTCAGGGCGCGTAACGCGTCGGCGATCGATTGCTGGAAGGGTGTCATGGCATCGTCGCCGATCCAGACCTCAAAAAAGTCGCCGAGTATGTACAGCGCTTCGGCCTGGCGCGCGCGAGTGGCGAGAAAATGCAGAAACGCCCGGGTAATGTCCGGGCGTTCCTCTTCCAGGTGCAGATCGGAGATCAGCAGAATCACTCGCGATTACTCGACGATTTCCGCTTTCTCGATTACCACGTCTTCCACTGGAACGTCCTGGTGACCGGATTTCATGGTGGTCGCCACGGCCTTGATCTTCTCGACCACGTCCATGCCTTCGGTCACCTCGCCGAATACGGCGTAACCCCAGCCCTGAACGGTTGGCGCGCTGTGGTCGAGGAAGTCGTTGTCTTTCACGTTGATGAAGAACTGCGCGGAGGCAGAGTGCGGCTCCATGGTGCGGGCCATGGCCAGGGTGCCGGTCTTGTTCGACAGGCCGTTGTTGGCCTCGTTCTTGATAGGGGCTCGAGTCGGCTTCTGCTTCATGCCAGACTCGAAACCGCCGCCCTGGATCATGAAGTTGCTGATCACGCGGTGGAAGATGGTGCCGTCGTAGTGGCCGCTCTTCACGTATTCCTTGAAGTTGGCAGTGGTCTCCGGTGCCTTGTCTTCGAACAGGTTGACGGTGATGACGCCGTAGTTGGTGTGCAGTTTGATCATCGGGGAGAGATTCCGTTTTCGTGGGGCTGGCCAAGTGCGGGACAGGCCGCTGCAAGGGTCGTCGTACCGAATGCCGTCAGGCGCTGATGGCAGTGCCGCCTTGGGCGCATTGCTCTGTCAGGGGGTTGACGGGTCCGCTATGATAAGCGCTTTGATTTGGTCGGCCTACCCTGAGCCGCACTCGCTGATCGTTAAGGACATCATGAGCAAGCCCGAGACTCCCGCCGCTAGCAACTTTCTCCGTCCGATCGTCCAGGCCGACCTGGACTCCGGCAAGCACGCCAAGATCGTCACCCGCTTCCCGCCTGAGCCCAATGGCTATCTGCATATCGGCCACGCCAAATCGATCTGCCTGAATTTCGGCCTGGCGAAGGAGTTCGGTGGCGAGTGCAACCTGCGCTTCGATGACACCAACCCGGCTAAGGAAGACCAGGAGTACATCGATGCCATCAAGAGTGATGTCGAATGGCTGGGCTTTCAGTGGGCGGGCGAGGAGCGCTATGCCTCCAACTATTTTGATCAGCTGCACGAGTGGGCTGTCCATCTGATCAAGGCGGGCAAGGCCTATGTCTGTGATC
Organism: Stutzerimonas xanthomarina; assembly: GCF_003935375.1. Classification (GTDB taxonomy): domain Bacteria; phylum Pseudomonadota; class Gammaproteobacteria; order Pseudomonadales; family Pseudomonadaceae; genus Stutzerimonas; species Stutzerimonas xanthomarina_A. The sequence goes on along the minus strand of NZ_RHQM01000007.1, from coordinate 103,078 downwards.
TGACGCCTGAGCAAGCGCGTGAGTATCGCGGCAGCCTGACCGAGCCCGGCAAGAACAGTCCGTTCCGCGAGCGGTCGGTGGAGGAAAACCTCGATCTCTTCGCGCGCATGAAAGCCGGTGAATTCCCGGATGGCGCCCGTGCGCTGCGGGCGAAGATCGACATGGCTTCGCCCAACATGAACCTGCGCGACCCGATCCTCTATCGCATTCGCCATGCGCACCATCACCAGACCGGCGACAAGTGGTGCATCTACCCCAGCTACGATTTCACCCATGGTCAGTCGGATGCCATCGAGGGCATCACGCATTCGATCTGTACATTGGAATTCGAGGATCACCGGCCGCTGTACGAGTGGTTCCTGGCCAACTTGCCGGTGCCGGCGCAGCCGCGTCAGTACGAATTCGCCCGCCTCAACCTGAACTACACCATCACCAGCAAGCGCAAGCTCAAGCAGCTGGTCGATGAGAAGCACGTGAACGGCTGGGACGATCCGAGGATGTCGACGCTTTCTGGCTTTCGTCGTCGCGGTTACACCCCGGCGTCGATCCGCAATTTCTGCGACATGATCGGTGTGAATCGCGCCGGTGGCGTCGTCGACATCGGCATGCTGGAGTTCGCCATCCGCGAAGATCTTGATGCCAATGCAGCCCGTGCGATGTGCGTGCTCAAGCCGCTCAAGGTGGTGATTACCAACTACCCGGAAGGCCAGGTCGAGAACCTCGAGCTGCCGCGCCATCCCAAGCAGGATATGGGCGTGCGGGTGCTGCCATTCAGCCGGGAACTCTACATCGACGCCGGCGACTTCGAGGAAGTCCCTCCGGCTGGGTTCAAACGCTTGATTCCGGACGGCGAAGTGCGCCTGCGCGGCAGCTACGTCATCCGTGCCGATGAAGCCGTGAAGGATGATCAGGGCAATGTCGTCGAGCTGCGCTGTTCCTATGACGAGAACACCCTCGGCAAGAATCCGGAGGGGCGCAAGGTCAAGGGCGTCATCCACTGGGTGCCGGCCGCCGAGAGCGTCGAGTGCGAGGTGCGTCTGTACGATCGCCTGTTCCGCTCGGCCAATCCGGAAAAGGACGAGGAGGGCGGTAGCTTTCTCGACAACATCAATCTGGAGTCGCTGGTTGTGCTCAAGGGGTGCCGTGCCGAGCCGTCGCTGGCCAGTGCCGAACCTGAAGAGCGGTTCCAGTTTGAACGCGAAGGCTATTTCTGCGCCGACATGAAGGACAGCAAGCCGGGCGCTCCCGTGTTCAACCGCACCGTCACGCTGCGTGACTCCTGGGGTCAATGATGGCGCTGTCGATCTACAACACGCTGACCAAGACCAAGGAAGCGTTCCGCCCGCTGGAAGGCAACAAGGTGCGTATGTACGTCTGTGGCATGACGGTCTATGACTTCTGCCACATCGGTCATGCACGGGTGATGGTCGCGTTCGACGTGGTCACCCGTTGGCTGCGCCACCGCGGCTACGACGTGACCTACGTGCGTAACATCACCGACATCGACGACAAGATCATCCGCCGTGCCAGCGAGAACGGCGAGCCGTTCCAGGCGCTGGTCGAGAGAATGATCGCCGCCATGCACGAGGACGAGACCCGCCTCAACGTACTGCGTCCGGATATCGAGCCGCGTGCGACTGACCATATCGCCGGCATGCACACGATGATCCAGACGCTCATCGACAAGGGCTTCGCTTATGCGCCGGGCAATGGTGATGTCTATTACCGGGTCGGCAAGTTCGTCGGTTACGGCAAGCTGTCGCGGCGCAAGATCGAGGACCTGAAGATCGGCGCGCGCATCGAGGTGGACGAAGCCAAGGAAGATCCGCTGGACTTCGTACTGTGGAAGGGCGCCAAGCCAGGTGAACCGAGCTGGGATTCGCCTTGGGGTGCCGGTCGTCCGGGCTGGCATATCGAATGCTCGGTGATGTCGACCTGCTGCCTAGGCGAGACCTTCGACATTCATGGCGGTGGTCCGGACCTGGTGTTCCCGCACCATGAGAACGAGATTGCCCAAAGTGAAGCAGCCACTGGCAAGCAGTACGCCAATGCCTGGATGCACGCCGGCGCGGTGCGTGTCGATGGCGAGAAGATGTCCAAGAGCCTGGGCAACTTCTTCACCATTCGGGAAGTGCTGGAAAAGTACCATCCTGAGGTCGTGCGCTATCTGCTGGTTTCCAGCCACTATCGCAGCCCAATCAACTACTCCGAAGACAGCCTGCGCGAGGCCAAGGGCGCTCTGGAGCGCTTCTACAACGGCCTCAAGGGCCTGCCTGAGGCGACGCCGGGCGGTGGCGACGAGTTCATCGCGCGCTTCGGCGTGGCGATGAACGACGACTTCAACTCGCCGGAAGCCTGCGCGGTGCTGTTCGAGATGATCCGTGAGGTGAACCGTCTGCGTGAGTCTGATCTGGCCGCAGCTGCGGCGTTGGCTGCACGTCTCAAGGAGCTGGCGGGCGTATTGGGCGTGCTGCAGCTTGAGCCTGAAGCCTTCCTGCAAGCTGGTGCGGCGGGCAAGGTCGATGCCTCCGAGGTCGAGGCGTTGATCGCTGCGCGCCTCACGGCTCGAGCTGAAAAGAACTGGGCCGAATCCGATCGTATCCGCGACCAGCTCACCGCGATGGGGGTGGTGCTGGAGGATGGCAAAGGCGGAACGACATGGCGTCTTGCTGAATAAAAGGGACGGCGTAATCAAAAACGGCACCGAAAGGTGCCGTTCTTGTTTTACTCGCAGTAGTTATCGATGCAAATGTTCGGCGGCGTGCAGTGTATTTTCCAGCAGGCAGGCTCGGGTCATCGGACCTACTCCACCCGGAACCGGAGTGATCCAGGCGGCGCGTTCGCTGGCTGGTCCGAATTCAACGTCGCCCAGCAGGCGCCCGTCGGCCTGGCGGTTGATGCCCACATCGATGACGATCGCCCCAGGCTTGATCCACTCACCCTTTACCAGGCCGGTGATACCGGTCGCTACCACGACCAGATCAGCTCGGCGAACGTGCTCTTCGAGGTTGCGGGTGAAGCGATGGGTCACGGTGGTGGTGCAGCCAGCCAAGAGCAGTTCCAGCGCCATTGGGCGACCGACAATGTTGGATGCGCCCACGACGACCGCATCCAGACCGTGCAGATCGACACCGGTGCTCTCCAGCAGCGTGATGATCCCCTTTGGCGTGCAGGGGCGTAGCAGCGGCATGCGTTGAGCGAGACGACCGACGTTATAGGGATGGAAGCCGTCCACATCCTTGTCCGGACGGATGCGCTCGAGCAATTGCGAAGCATCGAGGTGCTTTGGCAGCGGCAGTTGCACAAGAATGCCGTCGATGGAGGCGTCGTCGTTGAGCTGATCGATCAGCGCAAGAAGATATTCCTGGCGAGTATCGCTCGGCAGGTCATGGGCCACGGAATTGAAGCCCACTTCCTCGCAATCCTTGCGCTTGTGCGCCACGTAAACCTGGGAGGCTGGGTCGCTGCCCACCAGAATTACGGCGAGGCCGGGAGCGCGAAGCCCTTGGGCGCGGCGTTCGGCAACACGACCGGAGATCTGTTGGCGAATGTTGGCAGCAATCGTTTTACCGTCGATCAGTTTTGCGGTCATGACGCTTGGTTAACCATTGGAGGGGACTTGGAAAGGGCGCGTATTCTCGCATGTCGCAGCGATGTGGCAAAGGCGAAGCAGCTACCGGCACCTGTAACTCCTTTATCTAACTGAAATTTTTTTGAATTTGCTGTTGACGAGTGTTTGGAGCCTCTATAACATTCGCCCCGCTTGTCGAGCACAGCCTGCTGCTGGGTAAGATGGCTTTCGAAGAGAGTTACTTCTTCAATAGCCGGAGCTTCAAGTCTGCGCTCCGAACAGAATGCAGATAAAGCGCCCGTAGCTCAGCTGGATAGAGCATCCGCCTTCTAAGCGGATGGTCGCAGGTTCGAGTCCTGCCGGGTGCGCCATTTCGGGCTCTGGCACAAGCAAATGCAATATGGTGGGCGTAGCTCAGTTGGTAGAGCACAGGATTGTGGCTCCTGGTGTCGAGGGTTCGATCCCCTTCGTCCACCCCATATTCCAGAAAGCGCCAGGCATTGCCTGGCGTTTTCGTTTAAGCCCTGCTTGGCGGACGTGGTGAAATTGGTAGACACACCAGATTTAGGTTCTGGCGCCGCAAGGTGTGAGAGTTCGAGTCTCTCCGTCCGCACCATCTCATGATTTCGAAGCTTTACAAGAAGAATCGAAAATCTCTGAAAGCCCCGTAACAGGGGCTTTTTTGTATCTGCTGTTGTAACACGTGAGGCTACGCACGATGCCTTGCAGCGCAGACGGCGGAGGTTCAGTGTTCACCGGCAGAGGTTGATGGTACTGATCATCCTCGCCGCCACAGGCGACTCAATCGATGCCATGCGGGGCGTTGTAGCTCAGGTGGTTCAGGCCAGTGGGCCTTCTTGCTTTCGCATTGCACGATACCGTTGGTACCGAGCCTCAGGCGCCAGCGCTGGGCCGATGGAAAGTGCTCGCCCGGATTGGTGTGCAACAGCAGCAGGTTGTAGTCGTGCTGCTTCTCGATGGGGTGGGCCTGGACTGAACCTTTGTTGTCGTCGCTAGCGGAATCATCGCCTTCAGTCTGGGCGAACAGCTTGTTGTGGCTCGCCTGGATCATCGCGCAAAGCTGTTCGCAATCCAGCGTGAGCCGCTCCCGAATCTCGTCGTGTTCCAATGCTGCGTTGTCCAGACTCAGCAGCACGCGATAGCAGATGATCTGCCGCTCCTCGTTGGTGGCCCATTTGCCGGAGTGTTCCCGAACCAGGGGCGGTAGATCGGCCAGCTTGCGATAGTCGAGCCAGACCCGTTGCTGCGCGAGCAACTTGCGGGTGTAGGGCATGAACAGGCGAATCTTCCAGCGCGGCTTGCCTTTGCGTAGTCTGCGGGTGATGGCGGTGATCATGTCGTCGCGCAGCAGATCACGGACGGCGTAGACCAGCGCTATCACAAGCAGAAGAGTGAGCGAGAGTTTCTCGCTGGCGTCGCGCGCATTGAACAGGAAGTAGGTGAAGAGCGACATGATCAGCATCGTCGACGCCGCCTTGACCAGCTTGTGAGTGCCGGCGCCCAGCTGCGTCACCTTCGAACGCAGCAGTACTGGGTACTCCAGCAGCCGGTGATATAGCGCCATGCGGTTCCATATGCGTGTCGGGGTGCCGTGGAAGTCGCTCAGGTACTCGCGCTCCTTACGGTATCTGTGTTCCTGGTGCAGGAACTCCGCCACTGATTGCTTGAGTTCCTCGTCGAGGGCCGCGTAGCCCTCGAGGGTCATGCTTTCCAGCAAGAATTGCTCGGCATGCCACGAGAAATAGATGTCCATCTGGCGGAAGTAGCGCTGTTGGTTGCTCTGCTTCGGGCTGGACTTGCGCAGGCGTTGCGCAAAGTTCTGGCTGAGCCGCAGGGCTCGCGCTACGGGCTCTGCCACAGCTTCGGACGTGAGCATCTGCTGGCGCAAGCGCTCCATTGAAGCCTGGTACTGGAAGAACCAGGAGCCGTACATGATTTCGTAGTGCGGTGAGAGCAGCACGAAGGATTGGTCAGCCTTGCTGATGCGGTCCTTCGATGGCATGCCAAGCAGCCCGAAACTGTGCGTCAGGGTGGTAAAGAAAAACTGCTCTTCCGATAGGGTCCAGGCCGACAGGTTGCTCTCGTGCGGGGTGAACAGATACAGCTCGATCTTATGCCGTCCAGGCTGCTTCAGCGTGCGGGTCAGCTGCAGGCGGAAATCACCTTTGCGCTTGAGCGAAAACACGGAACCCCCAAATGACAGTAAAACGCGGCCAGCTTACCAAGCTTTGCTAGCAGGTACGCGAGGCTGGCTTCTGCCTGAGCATGGCTCTGTCGGGAAGCCTTGTACATAGCCCCTTATGCCTGTCCAGGCTATGCAACAACGCGAGGATAACTGCTCGCCGCATTCGCAAGTTTGCTAGCCACCACAGCGCGCTCGCTGCACTCCGGGCAACACGCTTGTCTGCCGCGGCTCACAGCAGCAGTCGAGCTACCTGCGGCTGACAACGAAATGATCGATTGAAGCATCTAATTGTGTACCGGATGAAATTCATCCTATGATTGAAACATGGGATGAATTGGAAGGTGATCATATGTCGCTGCAGTACACCTCGCGCTCGTCACTTGTAGAACGGGTAATCGAGCAAATGCGGTCGCAGATCAATGCTGGCGAATGGAAGCCGGGTATGCGAATTCCTACCGAAAGCCAGCTCAGCAACTCTTTAGGTGTTGGCAGAAATACCGTCAGAGAGGCAGTGCGAGCACTGGTTCATACCGGGGTGCTGGAGGTCCGCCAGGGTGCGGGGACGTTCGTGCTCTCCAGTCGAGACCCGTCTGGATTACTCCAGCGCCTAGATCACGCCGCGCTGCATGACCAGCTCGAAGTCCGACGCGCGCTGGAGGTCGAAGCTGCGCGTCTGGCTGCGTCGCGGCGCACGGATGAGGACCTGCAAACGATACGTGACGCTCTCGGAGCGCGAGGGACCTGGACCGATGACGCCTCACTTGAAGCGTTCGTCGAACGAGATGCCGATTTTCATCTGAGCATCGTCCGCGCCAGCCACAACGCCACGCTGTTGGAAATGTATCAGTTCTTCTGGGCGGGTCTGCAGAACACCATTGCCAAGACGGAGGGCGAGCAGCAGCTCCCGGAACCCACCTATGCAGCACACGCAGCTGTCTATGACGCCATAGCCCGCGGTTGTCCCGAGCAGGCGGCCATAGCGGCCAGCGAGCTATTGACTCCGGCGCTCGAAACGCTGGCCAGTACGCTGGAAACCGATTCTCGAAACGCGGACACAAGGGAGTAGAACTTTCATGGATCATTCGATCACGACGTGGGCAATTCTGCTGGTTGCCGCTTTTCTTGGCGGCGGGCTGAACGCCATTGCCGGTGGCGGTAGTTTTTTCACGTTCCCGGCATTGGTTTATGCCGGCGTGCCTGCTGTGGTGGCCAATGCCTCAGGCACGCTCGCGCTTCTACCTGGCTATTTTGCAAGTACCTGGGGCTATCGAGAGGACCTGCGCCCGCCAGCAACGCTGTCGATGGGGACGCTCGTTGCCATCAGCCTCGGCGGCGGTGCAGTAGGGGCGGGGTTGCTGCTGACCACGCCCGATGACGTATTCCGTGCGATCGTGCCTTGGCTATTGCTTATCGCGACGCTGCTGTTCGCCTTCGGGCCCTGGTTATTGCGCAGGTTCAAACGCGATTCGACCGAAAATGAGGCGAATGCACTGGTGCAGGGTTTCACTCTGGCTGTTGTCAGCGTATACGGCGGCTACTTCAATGGCGGTCTGGGCATCGTGCTACTCGCTGCATTCAGCTTGCTCGGCCATCGAGACATCAACTCGATGCAGGGGCTCAAGAATCTGGTTTCGTCTGTACTGACCGCGATCGCCGTGTCTGTATATGCATTCGGCGGTGCGATCCTGTGGCGCGAAGCGCTGGTGATGATGCTGGCGGCGACTGTCGGCGGCTATGTCATGGCACGCGTCGGTCGCCGGCTCCCTTCGAGCTTCGTTCGGGCGGTCGTGATCATCACCGGTGCCGTGATGACGGTGCTTTTTTTCCGCGCCTGATACCGGCTTCCTCCATAGGGACCGATTCCGCCTTCTCGCCAATCACTGCTTTCGCTTAAACTTGATGAGAATTGTTATCTTTAAGCGATGGGTGCATCCACCCAACAGGGACTGGCAATGGGCGGATACCTGGCTGATGTGCTGGTTATAGAAGACGATCAGGTTCTCAGCGCTCAACTCCGCGATCTGTTACGCTGCAGGGATACGCAGTGCGCTCCAGCTTGCTCGGCGAAAGCGGGCTGGCTATGGCGTTGGCCAATGCACCGGACCTGGTGCTGCTGGATGTGATGCTGCCGGACATCAATGGGCTTTCTGTACTGCGCCGGCTGCGCGAGCAACAACAGACACCGGTGATCATGCTCACCGCATGCGGAGCAGAGGAAGAACGGATTCGCGGACTGCGCCACGGCGCGGATGACTATCTGTCCAAACCATTCAACCTGACCGAACTACAGCTGCGCATCGACGCGATCTTGCGGCGAACTCGCAGCATGGAACATCGCGTACCGTCGCCATCGACGCTTCAGGTCGATTCACTTGTTCTCGAACGGTGCGGTCTACATGCACGCGCCGGCTCGTATGACCTCGCGCTGACGCCCTTGCAGTTTCGGCTGCTTTGGCAATTCTTGCTTCAGCGTGGGGAGGTGCTCAGCAAGCCTTATCTCTACCGTGTGGTTCTGGAGCGTGAGTACAGCGTTTATGACCGCAGCCTCGATATGCACATCAGCCGGATACGGCGACGTTTGAGCGAGGCAGGCGTGGCAGCCGACCGCCTGCAAACGCTCCACGGTCGTGGCTACTGTTTCCAATGAATCGGCGCCTGTTCTGGAAACTCTGCCTAGGCGTGGCGCTGGGTAGCGTAGCGTTGTTCTGGGTCATCGCACGGCTTAGTGGTCAGGCCGAAGAACAGATGAGTTTCATTGACGCCGACCATCAGCGCACCCTGCGTCAGTACGCACTGCAGGCCGAAGAGTTGTATCGCGCTGGCGATGAGCAGGCGCTGCGGGACTGGCTGAGCAGTGTGCAGCGCCAGGAGCAAACCTGGGCAGCGGTAGTCCAGCCGCAGCTGCAAGCCTTGGCAGGCAGTGAATTGTCTAAGCGCTTCCTCAGTGAGTATAGTCTCGGGCGGGACCCGTCCTGGAAGATCCACCTCTACTTTCAGGACAACCCGATCATGGACGTGCCGTTCGCCGGTGGACAGCGGCATTTTCTGATTCAGCTGCCGCAGCGAATGCGGCCCGGGTATTACTGGTACCCCGCGAGGCTGTTGCTCGAGCTGGTTCTGCCGTTGATCCTCTTGGTCATTGGCTGCCTTTTGCTGTATCGCCATCTGATGCGACCGCTGAATCGACTCCAACAAGCAACCCGTCGCTTCAGCGAAGGGGATTATGAAGCTCGGGCCGGAGTGTTGCTGGGCTCGCGGCGCGATGAGCTGGCGGGCCTGGCCGCGACGTTCGACTCGATGGCTGAGCGTATCGGAAGCTTGATCATTGATCAGCGCCAGCGTTTGGCCGAGATGTCTCACGAACTACGTACGCCGCTGGCCCGTATCGAGATGGCGGTGAGCCTGGCTGAACAGAGCGGAGCGCCAACCATCCTGCTACGGCGTATCCGCCAGGACTGTACCGCGATGCGTGCGCTGGTCGAGGATTCACTGACGTTGAGCTGGCTCGAGACCGAGCGCCTGAGGCTGCGCGACGAGACGCTGGATCTCACCGATCTGCTCGACAGCATTATCGACGACGCACGTTTCGAATTTCCGGACCGCCACATCGATACGCAACTTCCAGTAGAGGCTGAACTAACTGGCAGTTGCCACCGCGCACTTGGCCAAGCGATCGAGAACATCGTACGCAACGCTCTTGAACATACGCCACCCGACGGCACGGTGAGCATTCATCTGAACTGCGATCCACAGACGTACCTTCTTGAGGTCATCGACGAAGGGCCTGGGGTGCCAGAGCAATGGTTACAGCGCATTGTCCAGCCATTTGAGCGTTTGAGTTCAGATCGAGCGGGATTCGGTCTTGGGCTGGCTCTAGCGCAGCGCCAGGTCTTCGCCATCGGCGGCTGCCTGACTGCGCGCAATAATGAGCAAGGAGGGCTTTGCATGACTATCCGGTTGCCACGCGAGGTCTCTGCCGCGTAACAGTTGTAAAAGTGATACAGAAGGCCGGCCCTTCCGGTGACAATCATTAATACGAAACGTTCGCATTAATGATCGAGGTTCACCAATGCAACACTGTCCATGCCAGCGGTCTTTACTTGGCTCCTTATCGTTCGCTGCGCTGTTGAGCGCTTTGCCCTGCCAGGCTCAATCCAGCGATCCCCTTGAGCTCGACGGTGTTGAAGTGACGGCGCGCCATGTTCAAGAGGACAGCGTTGAGGCCGAACAACTTCAGCATTTTCAGGCGGCTGATCTTCAGGATGTGTTCGAGTCCAGCCCCGAAGTCTCGGTTGGCGGCGGTCCCGGAGTCGCGCAGAAGCTCTATTTGCGTGGCTTCGAGGACACGCTGCTCAATATCAGGATCGATGGTGCCAGCCAGCCAGGTCAGACGTTCCACCACACCGGTCGCATTGGTATCGAACCGGAACTGCTAAAGCGTGCTGAGGTGCAGGCGGGAACGGGTGACGCGACTTCCGGGCCAGGGGCGCTGGGCGGTTCGATTCGATTCGTCACCAAGGACCCCGATGACCTGTTGCGGGAGGGCGAACAGGTAGGCGCGCTTATCAAGGGTGGCTATTTCAGCGGGCTGAAGGATACAAAACCAGTTCGAGTCTTTACGGCCGCTTCAACGAAAGCTGGTCTGCATTGGCCGTGGCGACCTATCAAGACCAGAACGATTACGAAGATGGAAACGGGCGCGATGTGCTGGGCACGGGCGCGCGTCAACAACTAGGTTTCGCCAAGCTGGTCGGCCGGCTGACCGATGAGCAGACGCTGCGCCTGTCCTACGAGAAGCGCACCGATGAGGGCGAACGCTCCCAGCGACCTCAATGGATCCCGAGCAGCTTCAATCCGCTCTTTCCTTTGGAAACAGAGCGTGAAACCTGGACGTTGAAGTACGGCTGGAACCCGCTAAGCGAACTGGTCGATATTGAGGTGACTACCTACCACACGTCCACAGAACTGCAGCAGGATGGCCGCTGGGGACTGTATATCGGCGATACCGCTAGCGCAGGGTTGGATGTGCGCAATACCAGCGAATTCGGCGCTCATCGTCTGACGTATGGGATTGACTACCGAGACGACAAAACCAGTCTAGGCCCTGCCGGCGATCGCGACCTAGATCAGGAGGAGGGCAGTGTGCTCGGTTTCTACGTCCAGGATAGTTATCGGCTGACCGAGAGGCTGCTGTTGGACATGGGTGTTCGTTACGATCGATACCGCCTTGATGATCGCGACGGGCAGGACTTCGCCGACGCAGGCTTCAGCCCAAATCTGAGCCTTCGCTACCAGGTAACTCCGCAACTTGCGTTGCTCGCTGGTCACTCGCAAGCGCTTCGCGGCGTGCAAGTCCGCGATGCGTTCAAGCTTGACGCGGCTGCCAACGAGGCGGATCTCGATGCCGAAAAAGCGCGCACCAACGAGCTGGGATTCGAATTGCGAGAGGGCGGTTTGGAGCTGTCTGGCAAGGTCTACGATACGCGGATCCGCGATGCGATCTACGATCCCAGCGGCCGGCCCAATCTCTATGTGAACGGCGGGACGCTGAAAAGCCGCGGCGTTCTGCTACAAAGCGCTTATCACTGGCAGCAGCTGAGCGTTGGGCTGAGCTTCCACCATAACGATATCGAGCTGGACGGTGATGACCTGAACGTTTACGAACACAACGGTCTCGGTACCACACTAGGCGATACGTGGATTGGCTTCGCTGATTACCGGGTTGGTGACAGGTTGAATTTGGGCTGGCAGGGCCGTTTCGTTCAGGCGGTGGATTCACTGCACACCGGTGTCGGCACTCTGAACAAACCAGGGTATGGCGTGCACGACCTTTATGCGCAATGGGCGGCTTTGCCCGATGAACGTCTTGTCCTGAACCTGACGCTGAAGAACGTCTTTGACAAGCAGTATCTGGATCACGCCAGTAACGAAGATTTCGAGCGTATCCCAGGCTACGAAGGTGTGCGTGGCAGTTACGAGTCTGGCCGCGAGCTGCGCCTCGGTGTGGCTCTGCGAATCTGATGATCTCTGATCAGGGCGCGCCTGAGGTCGCTCACCTGACTGTATGACCCGAAGAGCGTTTTTCGGGTCACCAGACGTATCGATGCAGTCAGGGCTGTCAGCTCAGAAGCAGGCGGACGTCGATGTTCCCGCGAGTTGCATTGGAGTACGGGCAAACCTGATGTGCAGCGTCGATCAGGCTTTTGGCCAGCTCCCGGTCAAGGCCTGGCAGGCTGATCTGCAGCTCGACATCGAGGCCGAACCCGCCAGGGATCTGGCCGATACCGACGTTGGCGGTAACCGCGGTGTCGGCCGGCAACGTTTGCTTCTGCTGGCCGGCGACGAACTTCAGGGCGCCAATGAAGCACGCCGAATACCCGGCCGCAAACAGCTGTTCCGGGTTCGTTGCGTCGCCTCCCTGACCGCCCAGCTCGCGAGGAGTGCTCAACTTGACGTCAAGGTTGCCGTCTGACGAAACGGCTCGCCCATCGCGCCCTCCGGTGGCCGCAACGGTTGCTATGTAGAGAGGCTGAATGGATTGCATGATTTTCTCCTTAGCGTAGTGGAAATTATTTTGCGCGCTAACTAAATGCCGTGAGGAAGGTAGTCAGGATTTACTTTGCGCGCAAGGTTTTTCGCCCTTCGGCCATCCGCCGCTGGCACAGCAGCGAGCATCGTCGGGCCGCTAGGAGGGATTAGGCGAGTTTTTGCAGTGCGGTGCGCAGGGCGATGATTTGCGTCTTTAGCGCTGCCACCGTTTCCGCGGTCTGCCCGCTGGCGCTGAGGATACTGGCCGGAAAGCATTCGGCTTCAGCCTGTAATGCTCGACCCTGCTCGGTCAGGCGCAGTTCTACTACCCGTTCGTCATCGCTGCGGCGAGTGCGAGTGATGAAGCCTTCAGCCTCAAGCCGTTTCAGTAGCGGTGTGAGCGAGCCCGGATCGGTCAGCAGGCGCGCGCTGATGTCACCTACGGTGATGCCATCGCCTTCCCATAACACCAACATCGCCAGGTACTGCGGATAGGTTAGGCCGATCCGTCGAAGCATCGTCTTGTAGACCTTGGTCATCAGCAACGAGGTCGAATGCAAAGCGAAGCAGAGTTGGTTGTCCAGCTGCAGGGCCGGACAGGAGCGGGGCTTGGTCATGATCGGAATGGTCGGGAAAGGTGGCATAACGTTATCGCCCAAACCTCTGGCGCGCAAATGTAGCGAAATCACGCCTGTTAGCCGTAATAGCAGGGCTGTAGGAGCGCCTGTCAAAACGAGCTCATTCGCCTTAAAGAGAGAGAAGCGGGAGCTTATAAATAGCGGCTCATTTTCAATGAAATTAGATTAGCGGTTACGTGCGTATTGTTCTTGTCGCGCAGTTGAACACCTACAGAAAAGTTTTTGATATCTCAGCAGGCGTTCGGTTGGATATGGACTAGCGCTATCCCATTAAAAATGGTTGACGATTGTAGTCCGGTATCTATCCGTCTGCTCTCTTTATCGACGGTAGAGGACGACCTCTGACCGCCTGTCGGCAGCCTCGTCGCCAAGACTCAAGTACATTCCAATGCTGGTATTAATTCCGCGCCGTATACGCTGGCTGCCATGCCTGCGCCAAGCTTGACTCGAATCAATTCTTTCCCTATCTGGGATTAATACCAAATCAATTATTCTGCGCCTTTAATAAGCTTCTTTTGAATTGATAGGGTGCGCCGCAACTTTTTACTCCGACGGATAGTTTTCTTGTGACTAAACTGATGATCGAGATCAACTCGGTGTTAAGAGGGCCAGGCATGCGCCATTGTTCTAGAGTTCTGCTGCTCGTGTTGCTGGTTTTACCAAGTGTCCTTTGGGCGCAAGCGAAATCCAGTAGCGATGTAAGTTACCGCCCAGATGTCACGATTACACTTAGGACCGACATCGCAGATGGAAAACTCGTCTATGTCAGTGAGTCCGGCCCGACGCGTGGCGAAGTGAATCCCGAATTGCGGGTGCCCGAAGGTGCGGTGGTTCAGATCAATCTGATCAATGGCGACGGCGCAGTGCATGATATCGCCATACCTGAATTCGACGCTGCGTCCAGCGAAATTTCCGGCAAAGGCGCAGCGACCGGAATCGTGTTTCGTGCGACCAAAAGCGGGACGTTCGAGTACTACTGCACACTGCCTGGCCACAAGGCTGCGGGAATGGTCGGCAAGCTGATTGTGGGCGATGGACCGGCGGCGGTCGTCGAACAAGGCAAGGATTTGTCCAAGGATCCAACCCAGGTAGGCGAGCCGGTTGGTGACCGTGAACCGAAGAGCATCACCCTTGACCTTCGCACGACCGAGGAGGAGGGCCGCCTCGCCGACGGGAGTACCTACAAATTCTGGACGTTCGACGGCACGGTGCCCGGCCCCATGGTGCGGATACGCGAGGGCGATACCGTCACCCTTAATCTCAGTAACGAGCCTGACAGCGCCCATATCCATTCCATTGATCTGCACGCCGTGACGGGCCCGGGTGGTGGTGCGGCGGTTACTCAGGTGGCGCCGGGGCAAACACGCTCCTTCACCTTCAAGGCATTGCAGCCGGGGCTATACGTCTATCACTGCGCTACTCCGATGGTTGCTCAGCACATCAGTAACGGCATGTACGGACTGATTCTGGTCGAGCCGGAGGGTGGACTGCCGAAGGTCGATCACGAGTTCTATGTAATGCAGGGTGAGCTGTACACCGCCAGCCCTAGGGGGGCGCGCGGTCTGCATGAGTTCTCGCTGGACATGCTGCTGGGTGAAACGCCGCAACACATGATGTTCAACGGCGCGACCGATGCGCTGACCAAGACCCACAAGATGGAAGTCAACGCAGGCGACAGCGTGCGCATCTTCTTCGGAGTCGGTGGCCCCAACCTGATCTCCAGCTTTCATGTGATCGGTGAAATCTTCGACAAGGTCTTCGACCAGGCTTCGCTGACCAGTCCGCCGCTGACGGATGTGCAGACGACCCTCGTACCTGCCGGCGGAGCGACCATGGTCGAGTTCGTCGCGGATTACCCGGGCAGATACATCCTCGTTGATCACGCCCTGTCGCGCGCCGAGAAAGGCCTGAGCGGTGTCCTGACGGTGAAGGGCGACGCGGATTCCTCGATCTTCTCCAGCCCCGAACCGATCGATCCGCACTCCGGGCACTGAGCGCGGTTTGCTTATACGGCAGCTAACGCTGCGAAGGAGAAAGCATGCAGGCTCGAAAGCTCTACGGCCCGTTGAAGATCCTGAGTGTGGTCGTGCTGGCGCTGATGTTCGGCGCGATGCTCTATGCATTCACGATGACGCTCATTCACTGGACAGGCATCAATGTCTGAGGGCACGCCATGAACAACCGTCAAGCGAGGCTCTTCGCGATTGCTGCAACCGGTGTGGCGACGCTCGTGTTCATCGGGCTGACGGTGGATAGCCACCGGCAGTTTCCCAAGCTGACCAATGCCGACAGCATCACGGCGGAGGTCAAGCACGGGATGGATGTCTGGCACAAATACAACTGCATCAACTGCCACACGCTGTTCGGCGAGGGCGCGTACTACGCGCCCGATCTGACGAAGATCACCCAGCATCGCGGCGAGCCGTATCTGAAGGCTTATATGCGCGATCCCTCGAAGTTCTACGACGAGAAGATCCATCGGCGTCTGATGCCGAAACAGGACCTGGCCGAAGACGAAATCAGTGACCTGATCGCCTTTCTCGACTGGGTCAGCAAGGTGGACAACCAGGGCTGGCCGCCGCGACCGATCCTGGTGACCGGCAGTTTCGTGCCGGGTGCAGACACACTGAAGACAGGCGGCGAGCAGCGCAGTGATTTACCGCCTGGTGCCCGGCCGGTGGATTCCGGGGATGACGAGCGTGCGCTGGGTGAGCAGGTTTTCCGAGGCGCAGTGCCTGCCTGCAATGCCTGCCACTCCACCGCACCCGGCGCTGATATGGCTGGCCCCACGCTCGCCGGTGTTGCAACTCGGGCGGCGGCTATCGTCGCGTCGCCCGACTACCAAGGGCAGGCGCAGGATGCGCGCGGCTATATCCGCGAGTCGATCGTGTCACCCAGCGCGCACATCGTTCCCGGCGCGATGTATTCGGCAGACGGCACCTCGTTCATGCCGACCGGTTACGACGGCAGCCTGACGGATGAGCAGATCGATCAGCTGACGGCCTATCTCGAAACGCTCAAGTGACACGACGGCCAAGCCGACCCACGTTCGCTTCAAGGGGAAACTACGATGCGCTATCAGTCCCAATCGGTCGCCTACTGGTACTTCGCGGTCGCGATGGTGTTGTTCGGCCTGCAGCTGGTGTTCGGCCTGCTCTCGGCAACCAAGTACATCGGGCCGGACCCGCTGTTGTATATCCTGCCTTTCGATGTGACCAAGGTGATTCACACCAACCTGCTGATCGTCTGGGTACTGACCGGCTTCATGGGGGCGACCTACTGGATGATTCCGGAAGAGTCGCGCGCCGAGCTGCATAGCACCAAGCTGGCCTATGTACAGCTGGTGCTTTGGACGCTGATGGGCGTCACGGCGATCATCGGCTACCTGTTCCGCTACGGCACCGGCAACAAGCTGCTCGAGCAGCCGTTGCCGCACAAGATCGTCATCGTCATCTGCATGCTGATCTTCCTCTACAACATCGGCATGACGATCCGCAAAGCGGGGCGTTTCACCACGACCGAAGCAGTGTTGATGATCGGCTTTGTCAGTGCCGCACTCCTGTACTTGCCGGCGTTGCTGCATTACGAGAACTACACGGTTTCCATTTTCTATCGCTGGTGGACGATTCATCTGTGGGTCGAGGGCGTCTGGATGATGATCATGGGCGGCTTCCTGGCCTACCTGCTGATCCGCTTGTCCGGTGCGGATCGGGAAGTCATGGAGAAATGGCTGTACGTGATCGTCGGCCTGGTGTTTCTCGCCGGCATCCTCGGCACGGCGCACCACTATTACTGGGTTGGCGTACCCACTTACTGGCTGCCCATTGGCGGGTTTTTCAGCGCGCTTGAGCCGCTCGCGCTCGTTGGCATGGCCGCCTATGCCTACGGCGCCATGCGTCGCTCGGGGCTGGCGCACCCGAATACGCTGGCGTTGCACTGGACGATCGGCAGTGCGCTGTTCTCCCTGTTCGGTGCCGGGCTACTGGGCTTGGCTCATACCTGGCCGAGCGTCAACAAGTGGACCCATGGCACGTTAATCACCGCGATGCACGGCCATGCCGCGTTCTACGGTGCCTACGCAATGATCGTCATGGCGATGATCAGCTATGCCTTGCCATCGCTGACTGCCGGACGACGGGAGCAGGGCACGGCGCTGGGCTACTGGGCGTTCTGGCTGCAAATCACCGGCATGTTCGGCATGACGCTGTCGTTTGCCACCGCAGGCATTGCGCAGGTCTATCTGGAGCGAATCATGGGCATGGGCTATCTGGATGCACAGCTGAAGATTCAGATCCATTTCGTGATGCTCATTGCCACCGCGTCGCTGTTCACCGTGGGCGTTGCTCTGTTCATCTACGACTTCTTCCGTTACACGCCACGCTTCGTCCTGGATGATACGGAGCCGGTGCTTGCAGAGAGGGAGGTACACCCGACGTGACGTTGCCCGAATACCCGCCACTGGGGAAAGCAAGCGAGGGGGAGCCGTTCTACGTACCGTGCGGCAATGAAGTCGCGATGTTCGAGCGCTGCCATGCGCGTGGCTTGGCAGTCATGCTCAAAGGGCCGACCGGCTGTGGCAAGACCCGCTTCGTCGAACATATGGCCTGGAAACTGGACCGGCCACTGATCACGGTGGCTTGCCACGATGATCTGTCGGCCAGCGACCTGATCGGGCGTTTCCTTATTCGCCATGACGGTACCGTCTGGCAGGATGGCCCTCTTACCCGCGCCGTGCGTGAGGGGGCCATCTGCTATCTGGATGAAGTCGTCGAGGCGCGCCAGGACACCGTGGTCGTCTTGCATGCCTTGACCGATCACCGGCGCCTGCTGCCAATCGACAAGACCGGTGAGTTGCTGATGGCTGCGCCGGGCTTCCAGTTGGTGATCTCCTACAACCCGGGCTACCAGCGCATGCTCAAGGATCTCAAGCCGAGCACACGCCAGCGCTTCGTGGCCATGGATCTGGATTTCCCGGGCGAAGATGCGGAGGCGAAGATCGTCGAGCGCGAGAGTGGTGTCGACGCACCGACTTCGCGTGCCCTGGTCACGCTGGCCCGCAGGCTGCGAGCGCTGCGGGACCGCGGCCTGGCCGAGGTGCCGAGTACTCGTCTGCTGATCGCCGCGGGTGCACTCTGCGTCGATGGCATACCCGTTCGGGAAGCGTGCCTGGCGGCAATCGTCTCGCCACTTTCGGACGACGAAGCCCTGGTCGGAGCGATGCGCGATCTGGTCGACGGAACCTTCATCTAGACCATGGCCGAAGCCGAGGAGGTTCTTACCGACGCTGCGCGGCATGCCACGGTCTTCGCCCAGCGCCTCTGGCGTCGCTACAGTCCTGCGCCGGACGCACCGGCAAGTCTATCGCTAAGCGAGGTGGCGGAGCGTCTGGAACTGCTGCTGTCGGCGGTGTTCGGCAACAGCTATCGGCTGCGCATCGCCCAGCCGCCGGCGCGCCCGACCTTGCTGGGCAACTGGTTCGGCCGCACGCCCAGGCCGCAGCGATTGGCGGCAGTGCCGGCAACCGATGGCACAAGCATCTGGCTTCCTCGCTCGTTGGATATCCCTGATCGAGCACTGGCGGCGAATCTCTACAAAGTGATGGCCTTGCAGCAGGCAATGCGCATCCGCCGCGGTAGTGCACTGAGCCTCTGGCGCAGCCTCCCGCCACTTGCCGGGGCGCTGTACCACCTACTTGAAGTCCAAGCGGCCGAGCGTGAACTGCTGGAGGAAATGCCAGGGTTTGCTGAATCGGTGCAGGCATTGCGGGCCTGCGCATTCGCGCGTCGTCCACCGCTGAGTGCATTCGGTTCGGCACGACGCCCTCTGGAGGCTTGCGTGCGTGCATTGCTGATTGGCGAAGCTGATTGTGTTCCGCAGTCACCTACGCCTGAAGCGTCGTGCGAGCTGGCCGTGCGATTGTTGGCTGAATGGGGGTTGGAACCTGCCTCTGGAGGACGCATCGGTCAGGAGCCGCTCTTCGCTGATTGGTGGACCGGCATGCTGTTGGCACCTTCGCCGCACCATCAACACTCCGCCGGCGCTCAGAGTCCGTTCGACCCCACTCAGGCAGCGCCGCAGAGCGTGCGCCTCGAACGACGACCCGACATTCGCCAGGCGCGCCCCGATGAGGATGAATCGGAGGAAAGCGGACCGCTGATGATCCAGCTGGACGAGCCACATCCCCACGCTGAGGACCCGATGGGCTTGCAGCGGCCCATCGATCGGGACGATGCGGATGCGGAGCTGTTCGGTGAAATGCTCGGCGATCTTCCTCAGGCGCGTTTGGTGGCGTCACCAGGGCGACCCAAAGAGGTGTTGCTGGCTGATGATCCTCCGGATGCCTCTGCTATCGCGCTTGCGCCCGGCGTTTCGGTTCTGCAGCGAGGCATCGCCTATCCCGAATGGGACTACCGCAGGCAGCATTACCGCGAGCAGAACGCCCTCGTGCAGGTACGCACGGCCCCGCCGGGTAATCCAGTCTGGGTAGCGGAAACGCTCGAGTCCCATCAGGGATTGCTCGAGGGGATTCGCCGCCGCTTCGAATTGTTGCGCACCCATCGGGCCTGGTTGCGCGGTCAGGTCGATGGCGATGAGCTGGACCTGGATGCCTATGTGGATGCGGTTGCGAATCTGCGGGCTGGCAGCGGGCTGACCGATCGTCTGTACCGCATGCAGCGTTGCGCGGAGCGGAACCTGGCCATCCTGCTGCTCATCGATGTCAGCGGATCGACGGACAGCTGGATATCCCAGGGGCGACGCGTGATAGACGTCGAGCGCGAAGCCTTGTTGCTGGTCAGCATCGCGCTGCAGAGCCTGGGTGCGCCCTATGCGATTCAGGCATTCTCAGGGCAGGGCAGGGAAGCGGTGGTGGTCCGCGATATCAAAACCTTCGAGGAGGCTTATGGCCAGGAGGTAGCGCTACGCATAGCGTCGTTGGAGCCGGAGCATTACACCCGCTGCGGCGCGGCGATCCGTCACGCCAGCGCCAATCTCATGTGCCAGCCGGCGGCCCGTCGACTGCTGCTGGTGTTGTCCGATGGAAAGCCTAGCGACAACGATGACTACGAAGGGCGATACGGAGTCGAGGACACCCGCCAGGCGGTTCTGGAAGCCGTGCTGCAAGGTATATCGCCGTTCTGCCTGACCATCGACCGGCAGGCCAGCGCCTACCTGCCGCGCATATTTGGCGCAACCCGTTATGCACTGTTACCACGCCCTGAGCTCCTGCCTACCGTTCTACTCGACTGGATGAGGCGTCTGGTGCAGGGATAGTTGGCCAGCATATGTCCTCGATTTTCGGCTGGGCTGACGTAAGTAGTGATTCGCCGGGCGCGGCTCGGCTTTTGCTCGGCGCGACGGGCAGGGTGACTTATGTCAATCGAGCCACTAGAATGCTTGCCCATTCTGGGGCCGGAACGCCCGGCTTATGTCTGTGCAACGAGGAAAATCCATGCAAGTTTCTGTTGAAAGCACCTCCGCTCTTGAGCGCCGCATGACCATCGGCGTGCCGGTCGAGCGCATCGAGACCGAAGTCAACAAGCGTCTGCAACAGACCGCCAGCCGTGCCAAGATCCCTGGTTTCCGTCCCGGCAAAGTGCCGATGAGCGTGATCCGTCAGCGTTACGAAGAAGCCGCCCGTCAGGAAGCGCTGGGCGATCTGATCCAGTCGACATTTTATGAAGCCGTCGTTGCCGAGAAGCTGAACCCGGCCGGCGCGCCGTCCGTCGAGCCGAAAGTGTTCGAAAAGGGCAAGGATCTGGAATACGTCGCCACCTTCGAAGTGTTCCCCGAGTTCGAAGTGGCCGGTTTCGAGGCCATCGAGATCGAGCGCCTGCAGGCCGAAGTCGCCGATGCCGACGTCGACAACATGCTGGAAATCCTGCGCAAGCAGAACACCCGTTTCGAGAACGTCGAGCGCGCTGCCGAGAGCGGCGACCAGCTGACCATCGATTTCGTCGGCAAGATTGACGGTGAGACCTTCGCTGGCGGTTCGGCCAAGGGCACTCAGCTGGTGCTGGGCTCCGGTCGCATGATTCCTGGTTTCGAAGACGCGCTCGTTGGCGCCAAGGCCGGCGAAGAGCGCGTGATCAACCCGACCTTCCCCGAGGACTATCAGAACCTCGACCTGGCCGGCAAGACTGCCGAGTTCACCGTCACCGTGAATGCCGTCGCCGCTCCGCAACTGCCCGAGCTGAATGATGAATTCTTCGCCCAGTTCGGCGTGCAGGAAGGTGGCGTCGAAGGCTTCCGTGCTGAAGTGAAAAAGAACATGGAGCGCGAGCTGCGTCAGGCCATCAAGACCAAGGTGAAGAATCAGGTCATGGAAGGGCTGGTCGCTGGCAACCCGATCGAGGTGCCCAAGGCGCTGATCGACAATGAAGTGAACCGTCTGCGCGTGCAGGCCGTTCAGCAGTTTGGCGGCAACATCAAGCCCGAGCAGCTGCCGGCCGACCTTTTCCAGGAGCAGGCCAAGCGCCGCGTTGTTCTGGGTCTGATCGTGGCCGAAGTGGTCAAGCAGAAGGAGCTCAAGCCTGATGAGGCTCGCGTTCGCGAGCTGATCGAGGAAATGGCCTCGGCCTACCAGGAGCCGGAGCAGGTCGTCGCCTGGTACTACAAGAACGCCGAGCAGTTGAACGAAGTTCGCTCGGTTGTGCTCGAAGAGCAAGTTGTAGATACTGTCCTGCAGCAGGCTAAAGTGACCGATAAGTCGGTCTCCTACGAAGAAGCTGTCAAGCCTGCGGAAGCCCCGCAAGCAGCCTGATTTCTTCATATATTCGAGTGCACAAACATAAGCCAGCCTCGTGCTGGCTTATGTCTTTTGAGGCATGACATAGGGAGTATCGTTGGAACATGTCCCGCAATCCATTTATGCAAGCTCCGGACATTCAGGCCGCCGGTGGCCTGGTCCCGATGGTGATCGAGCAGTCCGCTCGCGGCGAGCGCGCCTATGACATTTATTCCCGCCTCCTCAAGGAACGGGTGATTTTCATGGTCGGCCAGGTCGAAGACTACATGGCCAACCTGATCGTCGCGCAGATGCTGTTCCTCGAGGCCGAAAACCCCGAGAAAGACATTCACCTGTACATCAACTCCCCGGGCGGCTCGGTGACTGCAGGCATGTCGATTTACGACACCATGCAGTTCATCAAGCCGGATGTGTCGACCATCTGCATCGGCCAGGCCTGTTCCATGGGGGCTCTGCTGTTGACCGGTGGCACTGTGGGCAAGCGTTACTGCCTGCCGCATTCGCGGATGATGATCCACCAGCCGCTGGGCGGCTTCCAGGGTCAGGCTTCGGATATCGAGATCCACGCACGTGAGATTCTGACCATCCGCGAGCGTCTGAACAAAGTACTGGCTCACCATACCGGTCAGCCGATGGAAGTGATTGCCCGCGATACCGACCGCGATAACTTCATGAGCGGTGAAGACGCCGTCAAGTACGGCTTGATCGACCAGGTTCTTACCCAGCGCCAACTGGCGGTCTGATCCCTGCAGCCTGCGATATGTGGCTGCTCCGTGGGCTTGAAAAAGCCCACGATTGCCTTCATCTTGTGTTTCAAGCCTTCCCGATTGGATCGATCGAATGACTGACACCCGCAACGGCGAGGACTCCGGCAAACTGCTCTATTGCTCTTTTTGCGGCAAAAGCCAGCATGAAGTACGCAAGTTGATCGCCGGGCCCTCCGTTTTCATCTGCGACGAGTGCGTCGACCTGTGCAACGACATCATCCGCGAGGAGGTGCAGGAAGCGCAGACCGAGAGCAACGCGCACAAACTGCCTGCGCCGAAGGAGATCAGCGGCATTCTCGACCAGTACGTCATTGGTCAGGAGCGCGCCAAGAAGATCCTGGCGGTGGCCGTTTACAACCACTACAAGCGCTTGAACCAACGCGACAAGAAAGAAGAAGTCGAGTTGGGCAAGAGCAACATTCTGCTGATCGGTCCAACCGGCTCGGGCAAGACGTTGCTGGCCGAAACGCTGGCACGCCTGCTCAATGTGCCCTTCACCATCGCCGACGCCACTACCCTCACCGAGGCGGGCTATGTGGGCGAGGATGTCGAGAACATTATCCAGAAGCTTTTGCAGAAGTGCGATTACGACGTTGAGAAGGCCCAGATGGGCATCGTCTACATCGACGAAATCGACAAGATATCCCGCAAATCCGATAACCCGTCGATTACTCGGGACGTATCCGGTGAAGGCGTGCAGCAGGCACTGCTGAAGCTGATCGAGGGCACCGTTGCGTCCGTCCCGCCACAGGGTGGTCGCAAGCATCCGCAGCAGGAATTCCTGCAGGTGGATACGCGCAACATCCTGTTCATCTGCGGTGGTGCGTTTGCCGGTTTGGAGAAGGTCATCCAGGGTCGTTCAACTCAGGGTGGTATCGGCTTCAATGCCGAGGTTCGCAGTAAGGACCCGGGCAAGAAGATCGGCGAGGCGTTGCGTGCCGTGGAGCCTGATGATCTGGTTAAGTTCGGCCTGATTCCTGAGTTCGTTGGCCGTCTGCCGGTGATCGCGACGCTCGATGAACTCGATGAGGCTGCGCTGATCCAGATTCTGACCGAGCCGAAGAATGCGTTGACCAAGCAGTACGCCAAGCTCTTCGAACTCGAAGGCGTGGATCTGGAGTTCCGCCCGGATGCACTCAAGGCAGTCGCTTCGCGCGCTCTTGAGCGCAAGACCGGCGCACGTGGTCTGCGTTCGATTCTTGAAGGTGTGTTGCTCGACACGATGTACGAGATTCCTTCGCAGAAGGAGGTCAGCAAGGTTGTCATCGATGAAAGCGTGATCGAAGGCACATCTCAGCCGTTGCTGATTTACGAGAACACCGAGCCGCCAGCCAAGGCGGCGCCTGAGGCGTAATCGAACAAAGGGGCCTGCGGGCCCCTTTGCATTTGGTCCGCCGCCTTGTTTTTTACGGTGTGTGCCCTCATCTTTGTTGCAAGGGCATCGCCCATCCGTTTACCGCCGAATGGCCGCCGTAGAGCTGAATTATGAAGACAACCATCGAATTGCCCCTTTTGCCGCTGCGCGATGTGGTGGTTTACCCGCACATGGTGA
This sequence comes from Stutzerimonas xanthomarina, assembly GCF_003935375.1. Lineage (GTDB taxonomy): Bacteria > Pseudomonadota > Gammaproteobacteria > Pseudomonadales > Pseudomonadaceae > Stutzerimonas > Stutzerimonas xanthomarina_A. Next base: position 79,070 of record NZ_RHQM01000007.1, on the reverse strand, counting down.
TCCCGCTTTTCGTTGGCCGTGAAAAATCCATCGAAGCACTCGAATCCGCCATGGCCGGCGATAAGCAGATCCTCTTGCTGGCGCAGAAGAACCCCGCTGATGACGATCCAGGTGAAGATGCGCTGTACCGTGTTGGCACGGTGGCGACCGTGCTGCAGCTTCTCAAGCTGCCAGACGGAACCGTCAAGGTACTGGTCGAGGGCGAGCAACGTGGTGTGATCGAGCGCTTCGTCGAGGTGGATGACCACTGCCGCGCCGAAGTTTCCTTGATCGAAGAAGCTGAGGTCGACGCGCGCGAATCCGAAGTATTCACGCGCAGCCTGCTCAGCCAGTTCGAACAGTACGTGCAGCTGGGCAAGAAGGTTCCCGCCGAGGTTCTTTCCTCGCTGAGCAGCATCGATGAGCCCGCGCGTCTGGTCGATACCATGGCTGCGCATATGGCGCTGAAGATCGAACAGAAGCAGCAGATTCTCGAAATCACCGACCTCCCGGCGCGCGTCGAACACGTACTTGCGCTGCTTGATGCCGAGATCGATCTGCTGCAGGTCGAAAAGCGCATTCGCGGTCGCGTGAAGAAGCAGATGGAGCGCAGCCAGCGCGAGTACTACTTGAATGAGCAGATGAAGGCCATTCAGAAGGAGCTCGGCGATATCGACGAGGGCCACAACGAAGTCGACGAGCTGAAGAAGCGCATCGAGAACGCCGGCCTCAGCAAAGACGCCTACACCAAGGCCAACGCCGAACTCAACAAGCTCAAGCAGATGTCTCCGATGTCGGCCGAGGCGACAGTGGTTCGTACCTATATCGATTGGCTGGTAAATGTGCCGTGGAAGGCTGCCAGCAAGGTGCGCCTGGATCTGGCGAAGGCTGAAGAGGTACTGGATGCCGATCATTACGGCCTAGAAGAGGTCAAGGATCGTATCCTTGAGTATCTTGCCGTCCAGAAGCGCGTGAAGAAGCTCAAGGGGCCGGTGCTGTGCTTGGTAGGCCCGCCGGGCGTGGGTAAGACCTCGCTGGCCGAGTCCATTGCACGCTCGACCAATCGCAAGTTTGTACGCATGGCACTGGGCGGCGTACGGGACGAGGCCGAGATTCGAGGTCACCGCCGTACTTACATCGGCTCTATGCCCGGTCGTTTGATTCAGAAGATGACCAAGGTAGGGGTTCGCAACCCCCTGTTCCTGCTCGACGAGATCGACAAGATGGGCAGCGACATGCGAGGTGATCCGGCGTCGGCTCTGCTGGAAGTGCTCGACCCCGAACAGAACCACAATTTCAACGATCACTACCTTGAGGTCGACTACGATCTTTCGGACGTGATGTTCCTCTGCACCGCCAACTCAATGAATATTCCTGCGCCGCTGCTCGACCGTATGGAGGTCATCCGGCTGCCGGGCTACACCGAGGACGAGAAGGTCAACATCGCCATTCGTTACCTGGCGCCCAAGCAGATCGAGGCCAACGGCCTGAAGAAAACCGAGTTGGAGTTTCAGGAGGCGGCGATTCGCGACATCATCCGCTACTACACCCGCGAGGCGGGTGTGCGCAGCCTGGAGCGCCAGCTGGCCAAGGTATGCCGCAAGGTCGTGAAGGAGCATGCCGCGGAGAAGCGTTTCCACGTGGTCGTGGACGCCGAATCCCTTGAGCATTTCCTGGGCGTTCGCAAGTTCCGTTACGGGCTTGCCGAACAACAGGATCAGGTAGGGCAGGTCACTGGCCTTGCCTGGACCCAGGTTGGCGGCGAACTGCTGACCATTGAGGCTGCTGTGGTGCCCGGAAAGGGCCGCCTGACCAAGACCGGCTCGCTGGGCGAGGTCATGGGCGAATCGATCACCGCGGCTCTTACAGTGGTTCGCAGCCGTGCCGCGAGCCTGGGCATGGCGGCCGATTTCCACGAGAAGCAGGACATTCACATCCACGTGCCCGAAGGTGCGACTCCGAAAGACGGCCCGAGTGCGGGTATCGGCATGTGCACTGCACTGGTTTCCGCGCTGACTCAAATTCCGGTGCGCGCAGATGTCGCAATGACCGGCGAAATAACATTGCGCGGGCAGGTGCTTGCAATTGGCGGATTGAAGGAAAAACTTCTGGCTGCTCATCGGGGTGGGATCAAGACGGTGATCATTCCGGAAGAAAATCAGCGTGATCTGAAAGAGATTCCTGAAAATATTAAGCAAGACCTGCAGATTAAACCGGTGAAGTGGATTGACGAGGTCCTGCAAATTGCGCTGCAATACGCGCCGGAGCCCTTGCCCGATGCGGCTCCCGAGATTGTTGCAAAGGACGACAAGCGCGAGCCTGATTCCAAGGAGCGAATCAGCACGCATTAGTCTGGAAGGCCACGTTGACACACTTCAGGCGCCCTTGTTTAATCGGCCTCTTGTGTCATAGCCATCTAGCACCGCTTTGCTTACACCCGAAAATTAAAGATACGACTCAACAGAAATAAGGGGACTTAGAGTGAACAAGTCGGAACTGATCGATGCCATCGCTGCATCTGCTGATATCCCAAAAGCTGTTGCTGGCCGCGCGCTGGATGCAGTGATCGAATCCGTCACCGGTGCCCTGAAGGCTGGTGACTCCGTGGTACTGGTTGGTTTCGGTACTTTCGCTGTCAAGGAGCGCGCTGCGCGCACTGGTCGCAACCCGCAGACTGGCAAGCCGATCAACATCGCTGCTGCCAAGATCCCGGGCTTCAAAGCTGGCAAGGCTCTGAAAGACGCTGTCAACTAAGCGTCTTTCTACCCGGCCAGTCAGCTCGCGCTGTACTGGCACGGGGCGGTTGTCGAGCAGGCCTGGCCTGCTGCAATCTGGCTTGGGGGAATAAGCCCAACCGCTCCAAAAGCTCCGAGAAGGCGCATCCCTGGATGCGCCTTTCTTTTATCCGGTTTCCACCCGCGTTGCGCATCCGATCGCGCCGCAGACTCCTGGGGGTCGCATGCTTCAGAACATCAGGGACAATTCGCAAGGCTGGATAGCCAAAACCATCATCGGCATCATCGTAATGCTGCTGGCGTTGACTGGCTTCGAGGCTATCTTCAATGCCGCAAGCAACAACCAGAATGCCGCGGAGGTCAACGGCGAGGAGATTTCCCGTTACGACCTTGACCAGGCAATGAACATGCAGCGGCGCCAGCTGGCGCAACAGCTTGGCCAGGATTTCGATGCTTCGTTGCTGGATGATCGTTTGCTTCGTGATTCCGCGCTCGGTTCGCTGATTGATCGCATGTTGCTGTTGCAGAGTGCCAAGAACGCCAATTTCGCCTTCTCCAGCGAAGCGCTCGACCAGCTGATTCTGCAAACCCCCGAATTTCAGGTTGACGGCGCTTTCAGCGCTGCACGTTTCGATCAGGTCATTCAGCAGATGGGCTATTCCCGTCTCCAGTTCCGCCAACTGCTCGAGCAGGAAATGCTCATCGGACAGCTGCGTGCCGGCATCTCCGGAACCGGGTTCGTTACCGATCAGCAGGTTGATAACTTCGCGCGTCTCGAAATGCAGACTCGCGACTTCGCCACGCTCACCCTGCCTGCTCAGCAGGAGGCAATTGAGGTCGGTGATGAACAGATCAAGGAATACTACGAGGCAAACGCTGACCGTTTCCGTACACCTGAGCAGGTCATCGTCGAGTATGTCGAGTTGAAGAAAGAGTCATTCTTCGATCAGATCGAAGTGTCTGACGAGGAGCTGCAGGAGCTTTATCAGAAGCAGATCGCCAATCTGGCCGAGCAGCGTCGCGCTGCGCATATCCTCATCGAGACCGGCGGTGAGCTGAGCGACGACGAAGCCAAAGCCAAGATCGATGAAATTGCTACCCGGGTGAAGAACGGTGACGACTTCGCTGCGGTCGCCAAGGAAGCCTCTCAGGATCCAGGTTCTGCGAACGAGGGTGGTGATCTTGGATTCGCCGGACCGGGCGTATATGACCCGGCATTCGAAGATGCACTCTATACCTTGAATGAGGGCGAGGTCTCGGCACCGGTCAAATCCGAATTCGGCTGGCACATCATCAAGCTGCTGGGTGTTCAGTCGCCGGAGGTTCCTGCCTTCGAGAGCTTGAAGCCCCAGCTGGTACGCGAGCTCAAGGCGCAGCAGGTTGAGCAGCGCTTCGTCGAGACCAGCAAGCAGCTGGAAGATTCGGCATTCGAAGCATCCGACCTGGCCCAGCCCGCTCAGGAGCTCGGCTTGATGGTGCAGACCACAGAAGCCTTCGGGCGTGACGGTGGCGAAGGCATCACGGCCAATCGTCAGGTGATCCAGGCTGCTTTCAGCGACGAAGTACTCGTGGATGGCGCCAACAGCAGCGTCATCGAGCTCGATCCCGATACCTCCATTACACTGCGCGTGAAGGAACACCTGAAGCCTGCGGCTATCCCGCTTGCGGATGTGCGTGAGGATATCGTTCAGCAGCTTCAGCGCAGCCTGGCTGCCGAAGCGGCACGCGCCAAGGGCGAACAGTTGTTGGCGGACCTGCGTAAAGGGCAGCAGCCTGATGACGCCCAATGGCAGCCCGTAGAGGCTGCCACGCGCAGCCAGGAAGGCGTTGCACCAGCCCTATTGCAGGCGGTATTCCGCATGCCGCGTCCGGAACAGCAGGATAAGCCGAGCTATTCCGGCGTGGCGCTGAGCAACGGCGATTACGCGGTTGTACGCCTGAACGGCGTCAATGAGCCGGAAGCGGCGCTGACCGATGAAGAGAAGCTGAATTATCGACGCTTCCTTGCATCTCGCGTCGGCCAGCAGGACTTCGCAGCGTTTCGGCAGAAGCTGCAGGCTGAGGCGGAAATCGAAAGATTCTGACTGCCAACTGACAGACGAAACCACTCGGTTTCGTCTGTCAAACTGTTGAGTGTCAGCGGAGCAGTTTGCGCCCCAGCCAAGGCCCTTGGCGGAGCAATGCCGCGTGAACCTGCACCAGTTCGGCGCCTGCACGCATGCGTGCCTGCAGATGGCTTGCGGTCTGGATGCCGCCAACCGAAAGCAAAGCCATGTTATTTCCGCAGAATCGACGCAGGTCCTCGATCTGTTCGCAGGCTTGCGCCTGTCGTTGTGGGTCTTGCCAGGCCAGATAACGTTCGCGCGTCGCCGGTGGCCCAGGGTCATGGGCAGCGAGCAGTCCGTCAAATCCAAGCTCAAGTAGCAACCCGGCAAGCGAGAAGGGAATCTGCTCAGGAAGGCAGCGCAGCTTGGCTATCAGCGGAACCCAACGCTTACCTTTCAGATTAAGCTGATGCTGTTCTTCACGAAGCGCGGTCAGCAGGTTGTGCAACCGTGCGCCCTGATGAAGCAGCGGGGCGCTGGACGGGCCGATCAGGTTCAACACGAGATAGTCAGCATGCCGCCAGGCACCGCGTAGCAACGCGCAGGTCTCGGCGGTGGAGCATCTGGCGTCCAGGGTCAGATTCACGCCTAGGCGTGCATCGCCTGGCGGGATTGGCTGCAGCCGGGCGAGCGCAGCCGCTGTCAGGCTGCCGATCTCGTTGAAGCCGAATCCCAGCGGCTCGACACGCCGTCCCAGTGCACCGTGGCGGTCGAAGCCCGCCGCAATACCCAACGGCGTCGGGAATTCCAGCCCCATTACCGTGACCGGGTGGCGCGGCACCGCGCTCAGGCGGCACGCGACGCTGGTGAGATTGAGAGCGATACGATTGCGCAGCGCTTGCCAATCCATCAGCTTATCCATGGCGTTGCTCGAAGTCCGCCATGAAATCCACGAGCTGTTGCACACCCGATACTGGCATCGCGTTGTATAGGCTGGCCCGCACACCGCCAAAGGCAGCATGCCCGCGCAGATGGGTCAGGCCGCATTGTTCGGCCTGGTCAAGAAAGATCTCGGTCAGCCCTGCGTCGGCCAGTTGAAAGCAGACATTGATCGACGAGCGATCCTGGACCTTCTGCGGGCAGTGGTAGAGATCGCTGCCGTCGATGTAGCGGTACAGCAGCGCGCTTTTTTGTCGAGCAGCCGTTGCCATCGCCTCAGCGCCGCCTCGTTGCTTGATCCAGCGCAGCATCAATGCAGCGACATACAGGGTGAAGGTCGGTGGTGTATTGAAACGGCTCTGTTGCTCGGCTTGGACCGCATAGCTGAATGCGGCTGGGAGGCCAGCTGGCGGTGCTTGCAGAAGATCGTCGCGCACGATGACGACGCACAGCCCGGCTGCACCCAGGTTCTTCTGCGTGCTGGCGTAGATCACTCCGAAGCGCTCGACTGGAACGGGGCGAGTGAGGAAATCCGACGTCATGTCCACAACCAGGGGCACCGGGAGCGCGGGAAACTCCTGCAGTTGCAGTCCATTGGCGGTTTCGTTGCTGGTGATATGGCAGTAGCCAGCGAGTGGATCGAGCCGCCAGTGCGCTGGTGAGGGCAGGGCGGTGAAGTCCTGATCCGCCCCACTGGCGATGACGTTCACTGGTGCGTGACGGCGGCCCTCGGCAATTGCCTTGCGAGCCCAGTGGCCGCTTTCCAGGTAGTCCGCGCCTTGTCCCGGGCGCAGCAGATTGAGCGGCAACAGGCCGAGCTGAGCCGATGCGCCGCCTTGCATGAAAAGCACGCGATAGTTGCTCGGAATCTCCAGTAGTGCGCGCAGGTCGGCTTCGGTTTCAGCCATCAGCTGTTTGAAGGCGCTGCTGGTGAAGGGCTGCTCCAGTATGGAGAGTCCGCTGCCACGCCAGTCCTGCATTTCCTCGCGGATCTGCGCTAGCACTTCGGTAGGCAGCATCGCCGGGCCGGCAGCGAAATTGTAGTGCCCGGACCGCTCAGAATAGATGCAGGCCATGACTACCACTCGCCATGAGGAACAGCAGGGGAAAGGACAGGATCGTGTTGCTGCGCGACGAAAGGAAGGTGATCCGCGAGCAGCGCACACGCTCCTCCAATGTCGCTGGGACGAAGCCGAGTAGCTTCTTCTGATGCGGCCAGAGCACCAGCCAGAGGTTGAGCAGCATCAGCGTGCCAATCCAGGCACCAAGACCGATCACCGCCAGTGGGCCCTGCAGCAGCAGCGCGTCGACCAGCCAGCCGCGCTGCCAGAGCATGAGCATGCCGGACGCCCAGACCACCGCTGAAGCGTAGCGGAAGATGCCATGCTCACGTTTCATCCGCGCTTCCAGATCGCTGTTCAGCGTAGCGGTGTCGATGCCGTTCTGCAGTGGCACGAAACGCGGGTTCTGGATGAAGTTGGCATAGTTGTGCCCGACCCAGACCAGTGCGAACAGTAGGTGCGCATAGCGGGCCAGCAGATCGAGGATCGGCAACTGCATGCTCACGTCACCAGCCAGTAACGCAGTAACAGGTAGCAGCCGAGCGTCAGCGCGAGTCCGGCGCTGACGGTGCCGCCGAACGAGTCATGGGGCAGTTTCAAGTTCCACCCCCTGACTGGCCTGTCGGGCGATCAGCGTGCCTTGCGGGCGCGTGGCATCCTGCGCCAGTTCAACGGCCTGGCGAATCAGCTGGTGATGTGGGGATTTACTGCAGGCCGGATCGGTGTTGGCGCCGTTGCCGGTCAACAGCAGCGCCTGACAACGGCAGCCGCCGAAATCCTTCTCCTTGTCATCACAGCTGCGGCAGGGTTCGGGCATCCAGGCGTCGCCGCGGTAGAGATTGAAGACCGGCGAGTCGTGCCAGATCTGCTCCAGCCGTTGCTGACGCACGTTGGGGAAGGTCAGGTTCTTGAAGTTGCTGGCCTGGGAGCAGGGCAGCACGTTGCCGTTCGGCGCGATAGTGACGTGAATGGCGCCCCAGCCGTTCATGCAGGCCTTGGGGCGACCTTCGTAATAGTCGGGGATGACAAAGAAGATGGTCAGGCGATTGCCATAACGCTCACGCGCCTTGTGCACCTCGTCTTCGGCTCTCTGCAACTCGGCATGGGTCGGCATCAGCGCATCGCGGTTGAGCAGTGCCCAGTTGTAGTACTGCACGTTCGCCAGCTCGAGGTACTCGACTCCCAGTTCGACGGCGAACTCGATGATGTCCGGCACCTGAGCGATGTTCTGCCGGGTGATCGGTACGTTGAGCACCATGGGGAAGTCCATTGACTTGATCAGGCGTGCCATGCCGAGCTTGCGCTCCAGGGCATCGACGCCGGCCAGCTGACGTGCCACGTCACGGTCGGTGGACTGGAAACCGAGCTGAATGTGGCGTAGTCCGGCATCCTTCAGCGCGCCTAGGCGCGCCTCGGTCAGTCCAATGCCGGAAGTGATCAGGTTGGTGTAGTAACCCATGCGGTCAGCCTCGGCGACAAGCGTTTCGAGGTCCTTGCGCAGCGTGGGCTCGCCGCCGGAGAAGCCGATCTGCATCGCACCCATGGCGCGGGCCTGGGCCATCACGTCGATCCACTCGGCGGTGCTCAACTCATCCTGACGGTAATCGGCAAAGTTGCGTGGATTACTGCAGAACACGCACTGCAACGGGCATTGGTAGGTCAGCTCCAGTAGCAGCCAGACCGGGTTGCCGCTGCCGTCAAGCCTTAACTCGGATCCAGCCCTTGCCATGGGACACCTCCAGGAAGTTCAGGACGCCGTTGCGAATCGTGTCGACGTCGGATGCGTTGTAGCTGAGGGCCAGCTGGTCGATCAGCTCGGCGACGCTGGTCTTGCCGTCGCAGCGCTGCAGAATCTCGCCGCCGGTGGCGTTCAGCTTGACGATGCCTTCGGGGTACAGCAGTACGTGGGCATGCTGTGAGTCTTCCCAGCGAAAGAGGAAGGGCGGGCGGATCTCGTAACAGCTGGCGGGCAAAATTTTTGTCGTTGTCATCATGTCCATCCTCGCTCGACCGGCGTGAAGCCATGTGCGATCACGCCGGTCAGGGGCTCAGCGTACGTAGACGTACGCAGTGACTTCGAAGCCCAGACGCAGGTCGCAGAAGTCCGGATTGATCCACTGCATGGCGTATCTCCTCATTGGTTGGTGTCAGGAAAAGCAATGTCGCACCCCGAAGCTAAGGCGCTTTGCCACGGCGACTAATAAGACTTTGGGGTTAGTTTTGCCGCCTTTTGGTCGCGCTTTTCTTGCGTTGCCGGAGAATTTGCGCTGTGGGTCGGTGTCCTTGTTCGGCGTCATTTTTAAGGTGCTATTCAAGGTCTATTCTGCTCGGCTTTTTTCTCCCGCTTCGGCCTGCCCGAACCAATCGCAAACCGCCATCAACGCTGCCTCTGCGCCTTGCCATCTACTACCAAATGAGGAGCCCTCCGCTGCCATGGGTGCATACCGGAGCGAAGACCCCACTGCCTAAGATCGGTCCATGTCCTGTGCACCTTCCGGCACAGGCTCCGACAAGCAGAAGAAGAGAGGCCCATCATGATCTACGCCCAGCCCGGTACCGCAGGCGCCGTCGTATCCTTCAAGCCGCGCTACGGCAATTACATCGGTGGTGAATTCGTCCCGCCGGTCAAAGGCGAGTACTTCGTCAACACCTCGCCGGTAAATGGTGAAGTCATTGCCGAGTTCCCGCGTTCGGGCGCCGAAGATATCGAGAAGGCGCTGGACGCCGCTCACGCTGCTGCCGATGCCTGGGGCAAGACCTCGGTGCAGGACCGCGCGCTGATTCTGCTGAAGATCGCCGATCGCATCGAAGCCAACCTGGAAAAGCTCGCTGTCGCTGAAACCTGGGACAACGGCAAGGCCGTCCGTGAAACCCTGAACGCCGACGTGCCGCTGGCTGCGGATCACTTCCGCTACTTCGCCGGCTGCATCCGCGCCCAGGAAGGCAGCGCTGCCGAGATCAACGAGCACACCGCGGCCTATCACTTCCATGAGCCGCTGGGTGTTGTCGGCCAGATCATCCCGTGGAACTTCCCGCTGCTGATGGCCGCCTGGAAACTGGCTCCGGCCCTGGCTGCCGGTAACTGCATCGTGCTCAAGCCGGCCGAGCAGACCCCGCTGTCGATCATGGTATTCATCGAAGTCGTCGGTGACCTCCTGCCGCCGGGCGTACTGAACATCGTCCAGGGCTTCGGTCGCGAAGCTGGTCAGGCGCTGGCCACCAGCACCCGCATCGCCAAAATCGCCTTCACCGGCTCGACCCCGGTCGGCTCGCACATCATGCGCTGCGCCGCCGAGAACATCATTCCGAGCACCGTAGAGCTGGGGGGCAAGAGCCCGAACATCTTCTTCGAAGACATCATGAATGCAGAGCCTGCGTTCATCGAGAAAGCCGCTGAAGGTCTGGTACTGGCGTTCTTCAACCAGGGTGAGGTCTGCACCTGCCCATCGCGTGCACTGATTCAGGAATCGATCTTCGAGCCCTTCATGGAAGTGGTGATGAAGAAGATCAAGGCGATCAAACGTGGCAACCCGCTGGATACCGACACCATGGTTGGCGCTCAGGCGTCCGAGCAGCAGTTCGACAAGATCCTCTCCTACATGGAAGTCGCTCAGCAGGAAGGCGCGCAGATCCTCACCGGCGGCGCAGCCGAGAAGCTCGAAGGCGGCCTGGCCTCCGGTTACTACGTGCAGCCGACCCTGATCAAGGGTCACAACAAGATGCGTGTGTTCCAGGAAGAAATCTTCGGACCCGTGGTCGGTGTGGCGACCTTCAAGGACGAAGCCGAAGCTCTGGCGATCGCCAACGACACCGAGTTCGGCCTGGGTGCCGGCGTCTGGACGCGCGACATCAACCGCGCCTATCGCATGGGCCGTGGCATCAAGGCCGGTCGCGTGTGGACCAACTGCTACCACCTGTACCCGGCGCACGCGGCGTTCGGTGGCTACAAGAAGTCCGGCGTCGGCCGTGAAACCCACAAGATGATGCTCGACCACTATCAGCAGACCAAGAACCTGCTGATCAGCTACGACATCAATCCACTCGGATTCTTCTGATGAGGGCCCCGGCGTGTGAGCTCCAGCGCGCCGGTTTATTTTGCTACGCACGTCATGTGCAGGGACCTGCGCCGCTTCTGCTGTAATCCCCCTCGAACCGAGCGCAAGGTTCCTATCGCAACGCGGCTCCGGCCGCGTTTTTTTTGCCCGGTGGCGAACCAGCCATCGCGTGCATCGAACTCCCCGCCGCCGATACGCCTCCCATCAACATGCCCTGTGCCGAAGATGAGGAGAACCCCATGTCGCAACTGCTCGAACCCTGTTCGCTAAAACACCTGAAGCTGCGCAATCGCGCGGCCGTTGCGCCGATGACCCGCGTCAGCGCCGAAGCCGAGGGTGCTGCCAATGAATTGATGCGCGACTACTACGGCTCGTTCGCCAAGGGTGGCTTCGGCATGGTCATCAGCGAAGGCATCTATACCGATACGGCCTACAGCCAGGGTTACTTCAACCAGCCGGGGCTTGCTACGGAAGCACACCGGGACAGCTGGCGGCTGATAGTCGACGCCGTGCACGACGCTGGCGCCGCTTTCGTTGCCCAGCTCATGCATGGCGGCGCGCAGACCCAGGGCAACATCCATCATGCCCGGCACGTTGCGCCATCGGCGGTGCAGCCCGGCGGGTCGCAGCTGACCTTCTACGGTGGCGAAGGACCCTATGCGACGCCCGCGCAGATCAGCGAAGACGAGATTCAGGAAGCCATCGCCGGGTTTGCCCAGGCCGCGCGCCATGCCCGTGAGGCCGGCTTCGACGGTGTCGAACTGCACGGCGCGAACGGCTACCTGCTGCACGAGTTCATCAGTGCCGAGTTCAACCGGCGCGATGATCACTGGGGAGGCGATTACCTCGGTCGACTGCGCTTGCCGCTGGCCGTCATCGCGGCGGTGCGGGCAGCGGTTGGCAATGACTTCGTGGTTGGCATGCGCCTGTCGCAGAGCATGGTGAGCGACAGCCAGCTGAAATGGGAGGGTGGGGTGGACGAAGCCCGACAGCGTTTCCGCGCACTGGCTGATGCTGGCCTTGATTATCTACACGTTACCGAGCCGGACGCCGCTGCGCCGGCGTTTGCCGACGGGCCGAGCTTCGCTGCGATCGCAAAGGGCAGCGTGTCGATCCCGGTTATCGGCAACGGCGGCATCGTCACGGGCGAGCAAGCAGAAAAGTTGCTGACTCAGGGAGACGTGGACCTGGTCGCGGTCGGCAAGGCCGCGCTGGCGAACAACGACTGGCCGCAGCGAATCGCGCAGGGACTACCGCTCAACGAATTCGACGGCACGATGTTCGTACCCATGGCGACCATCACCAATGAACTGGCCTGGCGTAATGCCAATGGTCGGTCGGCGCTGGGTTCAAGTTGACAGCGCACCAAGGCCGGGCGTTACCTGGTAAACGAAACGCAGCAATGACAGCCGCCTGTCGGGCACTACCAAGGCACGGCGCTGTCTCCTTCCAAAGTACCATTCTGCTCGAGGCAGAACAGGGGGCTTAATTGGGCTGTCGGAATCTTCCGGCACCATAAAAAGAGGACCGACCTATGTGGACTAAACCCGCCTTCACCGACATGCGTATTGGTTTCGAAGTCACCATGTACTTCGCAAATCGTTGATCGATCAGCCCCGGCTCCGGCCGGGGCTTCGCTTTTGGGGGCTGTCCATGTTCATCCGTATTCTTGGTTCCGCTGCGGGCGGCGGTTTTCCGCAGTGGAACTGCAATTGCGCCAACTGCTCCGGCCTGCGCGCCGGCACGCTCAATGCGAAGGCGCGTACCCAGTCGTCGATCGCCATCAGTGATAACGGTGTCGACTGGATTCTGTGTAATGCCTCGCCGGACATCCGCGCCCAGCTGGAATCGTTCCCGACGCTGCAGCCGGCCCGTGCGCCACGCGATACCGCCATCGGTGCCATCGTTCTGCTGGACAGCCAGATCGATCACACCACCGGCCTGCTGACCCTGCGTGAAGGTTGCCCGCATGAGGTCTGGTGCACCGAGATGGTCCATCAGGATCTGACCACCGGGTTCCCGCTGTTCAACATGCTCGAACACTGGAACGGCGGCTTGAAATGGAACCCCATCGCCCTGACCGGCAGCTTCACCATTCCCTGTTGCCCGAACCTGCACATCACGCCGATTCCGTTGCGCAGCTCCGCGCCGCCATATTCGCCGCACCGCAATGACCCGCATCCCGGTGACAACATCGGCCTGCTGATCAAAGACCGCAAAACCGGTGGCACGCTGTTCTATGCGCCGGGGCTGGGCAAGGTCAGCGACGAACTGCTGGAAACCATGCGCCAGGCGGATTGCCTGCTGGTCGACGGCACTCTGTGGCGTGATGACGAAATGCTCGTGCGCGAGGTCGGTACCAAGCTCGGCAGCGAGATGGGGCACCTGCAGCAGAGCGGCCCGGGGGGCATGATCGAGGTGCTCGACGGCATGCCCGCGGTTCGCAAGATTCTCATCCACATCAACAACACCAATCCGATCCTCGATGAAGATTCCGTCGAACGCGAAATCCTCGGCGAGCATGGAATCGAAGTGTCCTTCGATGGTATGAGCATCGAACTGTAGCTGCGTAAGCACCGCGCTCCGAATACCGAACAGAACGATAAGAAAAGGAATACCGTTATGACCCTGCCAGTCATGAGCCCCGCCGAATTCGAACAGGCGCTGCGCGCCAAGGGCGAGTACTACCATATCCATCACCCGTTCCACCGGGCCATGTACGCCGGGCAGGCGACACGCGAGCAGATTCAGGGCTGGGTCGCCAACCGTTTCTACTATCAGGTTTGCATTCCGGTGAAGGATGCGGCGATCATGGCCAACTGCCCGGATCGCGACACCCGTCGGGAGTGGATCCAGCGCATCATCGATCACGACGGCGCGCCGGGGGAAGAGGGAGGTATCGAAGCCTGGTTGCGACTCGCCGAATCCGTCGGCCTGGATCGCGAGCAGGTCCTGTCGCAGGAACTGGTGCTGCCCGGTGTGAGGTTCGCCGTGGATGCCTACGTCAACTTCGCCCGTCGCGCCAGCTGGCAGGAGGCCGCCAGCAGCTCGCTGACCGAGCTCTTCGCCCCGACGATCCACCAGTCGCGCCTCGATAGCTGGCCGCAGCACTATCCTTGGATCGATGCCTCCGGCTACGACTACTTCCGCAAGCGCCTGAAGGAAGCCCGCCGCGATGTCGAGCACGGTCTGCGGATCACCCTGGAGCACTACCGCACCCGCGAGGCGCAGGAGCGTATGCTGGAGATCCTGCAGTTCAAACTCGACGTGCTCTGGAGCATGCTCGACGCCATGAGCATGGCCTACGAACTGGATCGTCCGCCGTACCACACCGTGACCCGCGAGCGTATCTGGCACAAGGGCATCAGCCTGTAGGCACGCGTTCCGTGGGCAAATCCTGCCCACCCATGAGGCATCCGGCCCCTGTAGAGTGGACCGCCTGACGACCATGACCACGTGGCCAGGCAGCAACCTGCCCACTGGCGAGACAATGATGATGAGCGATATTCAACTGACCCAGATTCCAGCGTTGCGCCGTGGTTTCCGCTTCCAGTGGGAGCCCGCGCAGAACTGCCATGTGCTGCTCTACCCGGAAGGCATGATCAAGCTCAATGAGAGCGCTGCGGCGGTGCTGACCGAAGTGGACGGGACGCGTAGCGTCGGTGCGATCGTTGCCGATCTGCAGGCTCGCTATCCCGAGGCCGAAGGGATTCAAGAAGATATCGTTGCGTTCCTGGAGGTTGCCGTTGAACGGTTCTGGATCGAGCTTCGCTAAACCCGGCTACGAGCCCGGCCCGCCGCTCTGGCTGCTGGCGGAGCTGACCTATCGTTGCCCGTTGCAGTGCCCGTACTGCTCCAATCCGCTGGACTTCGCCCGTAGTCATGAAGAACTGAGCACCGCCGAGTGGATCGAGGTGTTCCGCCAGGCACGCGAGATGGGCGCGGCCCAGCTGGGTTTTTCCGGCGGCGAACCATTGGTGCGCCAGGACCTGGCCGAGTTGATCGAGGCGGCACGGGGACTCGGCTATTACACGAACCTGATCACCTCCGGCATCGGCCTCACCGAAGAGAAGATCGCCAGCTTCGCCGAGGCCGGCCTGGACCATATCCAGATCAGTTTCCAGGCTGCCGACGAGGAAGTGAACAACCTGCTCGCCGGCTCGAAGAAGGCCTTTGCTCACAAACTGGAAATGGCCAGAGCGGTGAAGAAGCACGGCTACCCGATGGTGCTCAACTTCGTCACCCACCGGCACAACATCGACAACATCGACCAGATCATTCGGCTGTGCATCGAGCTCGAAGCCGATTTTGTCGAACTCGCCACCTGCCAGTTCTACGGCTGGGCGGAGCTGAACCGTGCAGGGTTGCTGCCGAGCAAGGAACAGCTGGTACGTGCCGAGCGCATCACCAACGAGTGGCGCGACAAGCTCGCCGCCCAAAACCATCCGTGCAAGCTGATCTTCGTGACGCCCGATTACTACGAAGAACGCCCGAAGGCCTGCATGAACGGCTGGGGCAACCTGTTTCTCGATATCACGCCGGACGGCACGGCGTTGCCTTGTCACAGTGCCCGCCAACTGCCTGTTGAATTCCCCAACGTACGCGAGCACAGCATCGAGCACATCTGGCGACACTCCTTCGGCTTCAACAAGTTCCGCGGCTACGACTGGATGCCCGAACCCTGCCGCAGTTGCGACGAGAAGGAACGCGACTTCGGCGGCTGCCGTTGCCAGGCCTTCATGCTCACCGGCGATGCCGCCAATGCCGATCCCGTGTGCAGCAAATCGGCGCACCACGGCAAGATACTTGCGGCTCGCGATCAGGCAGACCACGGCGCGTTGGGGCTCGATCAGCTGCAGCATCGTAACGAGAAGGCTTCCAAGCTCATCCTCAAGGTATGAAATCGCCCCGCAACGATTCGTCCATGCTTCACCCATCCGCCGAGGTGCTGCCCTACGGTTTCTGGCCCAGCACCTGGAGCGCCGAGGCCGCCGCGGCCGCCAGCCAGGACTATGCCGAGCTGCGGACCGGTCACGGGGGGTTGTTCTGGGTCGAGTACGACCCCGTTCAAGGGCGCTGCACGCTGTGGTTCTGGCAGGCCGGCAGCGCACGCTGCCTGACCCCGGACGGCTTCTCGGTACGCAGTCGCGTCTATGAATACGGCGGCGGCGCGTTCTGTCTAACCGGTCAGGGCATCGCCTTCGTCAACGAGGCAGATCAGCAGATCTACCTGCAGCTGACCGATGACGCCGAGACCGCGCCGCCAATCGCGCTGACCGCGGCGCCTGAACGCCGGTATGGCGATCTGCAGCATGACTCCGTCAGCGATGCGATCCTGGCGCTGGAGGAATCCCATGAGGCCGGAGGCGTCGTGCATCGCCTGGTGAGCATCTCCATGGTCGATGGCGCACGTCGGGTTATTGCCGAGGGAGGCGACTTCTATGCATCTGCGGTGCTCAGTCCAGACGGCGCGCGGATGGCCTGGATCGAATGGGATCGACCGGAGCAGCCCTGGACCACGACGTGTCTGTGCGTGGCTGAGCGGCTGCCCGAAGGGCGTTGGGGCCGCAGACGGTGTCTGGCCGGCGCGGAGGGTGGCGAGTCCTTGCAGCAACCACGCTTCGCCGTCGATGGCCGGCTGTATTGCCTCAGCGACCGTCTGGGCTTCTGGCAGCCTTGGTATGAGGCAGACGGCCAGTTGCTTCGGCATCCGCGGACGGCATCCAAAGAGGCGGACGCGGCACAGGACTTCGACTGCGCCCCGGCACCCTGGCAGCTGGGTACCACCAGCTACCTGCCACTGGCTGGCGGCGGCCTGTTGTTGACGCATATGGTCGACGGCTATGGCTGGCTGTTCGAGCACGGTGCCGATGGCAGCCGGCGCCAATTGGCAGCGGATTTCACTCGCTGCCGCCAATTGGCCGTCAATCAGTCTCATGTGTTCTGTATCGCTGGCTCCCCGGAGCGAGTACCAGCTGTGCTTGCCATCGAAAGGGCCAGTGGAACGGTGCAGATTCTCGCCGGCGGAGCGCAGCCGCTGGCGGTCGATCAATTGTCGCGCCCACGGCCCATGCGCTATCCGACCGGCGATGGCGAGGTCGCTCATGCTTTCTTTTATCCTCCCGCCAATGCGGACTACCACGGCGAGCCGGGGGCCTTGCCGCCGCTGGTGGTATTCGTCCATGGCGGGCCGACTTCGGCGAGCTATCCGGTGTTCGATCCGCGCATTCAGTACTGGACCCAGCGCGGTTTCGCCGTGGCAGACGTGAATTACCGCGGCAGCAGCGGCTTCGGTCGTGCCTACCGCCAGCGCCTGCATGAGCAATGGGGCCTGATTGATGTGGAAGACGCCTGCCAAGCCGCGCGAGCGCTGGTGGAGCAGGGGGTGGTTGACCCGCAGCGGTTGTTCGTTCGAGGCTCCAGTGCGGGTGGCTACACCGCGCTTAGTGCGCTGGCAGCTACCAATCTGTTCCGGGGTGGCGCCAGTTTGTACGGCGTCAGCGACCCACTGGCACTGCGCCGGGTTACGCACAAGTTCGAGGGGGACTACCTGGACTGGCTGATTGGCGATCCCCAGCGAGTGCCAGGGCGCTTCCAAGAGCGTGCGCCATTGCATAACGCCGAGCAAATAGATGCGCCAGTGATCTTCTTCCAGGGCGGGCACGACGCCGTCGTCCTGCCCGAACAGACCGAGTCGATGGTCGCGGCTTTGCGCGGTCGTGGCGTCGAGGTGGAATACCGGCTGTACCCCGAAGAGCGCCATGGCTTTCGTCAAGCAGCCAATCTCGCGGACGCGTTGGAGCATGAGTTGGGTTTTTACCTACGGTTGCTATGAGCCGTCCCGCCACGCCCGAAAACGCGCCATCCATTAGCATTAGGCGCATTGCTTTACCCGAGCAATGCAGTAGGCTTGCGCCCGTTGTTACAAAAAATAAAAAAGGCCGCAGTCATGAGCCCGAATATCAGCCTCCAGCGCAAATTCGTCTCCCCGGAAATCATCTTTGGGGCGGGCTGCCGCCATAGTGTCGGCACCTGCGCCGCCAACTTTGGTGCGCGAAAGGTGCTGGTGGTGTCTGACCCAGGCGTCGTCAAGGCTGGCTGGGTGGCGGACGTGCAGGCAAGCCTTGATCGGCAGAATATTGAGCACTGCCTGTTCACTGGCGTTTCCCCAAATCCTCGCTGCGAAGAGGTGATGCTCGGCGCCGAGCTGTATCGCAGCGAAGGCTGCAACGTGATCGTCGCGGTAGGCGGTGGCAGCCCGATGGACTGCGCGAAGGGCATCGGCATCGTCGCGGCGCATGGGCGCCATATCTATGAATTCGAAGGGGTGGATACGCTGCGCGTGCCCAGCCCACCGCTGATCCTGATTCCAACGACTGCCGGGACCTCGGCGGATGTTTCGCAGTTCGTGATCATTTCCAACCAGGAAGAGCGGATGAAGTTCTCCATCGTCAGCAAGGCGGCGGTGCCGGACGTCTCGCTGATCGACCCGGAAACCACGCTGAGCATGGACCCGTTCCTTTCCGCCTGTACCGGCATCGATGCGCTGGTGCATGCGATCGAGGCATTCGTGTCGACTGGCCATGGGCCGCTGACCGACCCGCACGCGCTGGAAGCGATGCGACTGATCAACGGCAATCTTGCGCAGATGATCGCCAATCCGGCGGATATCGCGCTGCGCGAGCAGATCATGCTCGGTAGCATGCAGGCCGGGCTGGCCTTCTCCAACGCGATCCTCGGTGCGGTGCATGCCATGTCCCACAGCCTCGGCGGCTATCTCGATCTGCCCCATGGCGTTTGCAACGCCGTGCTGGTCGAACATGTCGTCGCATTCAATTACGACGCCTCGCCGGACCGCTATCGCAAGGTCGCTGAAACGTTGGGCATCGATTCGCGCGGGCTGAATCACCGTCAGGTTCGCGAGCGCTTGGTGCAGCATCTGATTGATCTCAAGCAGCAGATCGGCTTCCGCGAAACGCTCAGCCTGCACGGGGTGAACCTTTCCGATATTCCGTTCCTCTCGCAACATGCGATGCAGGACCCCTGCATCCTGACCAATCCACGCTCGTCGACGCAGCGGGACGTCGAGGTCGTCTATGCCGAAGCCCTCTGATGACCAGCATCAGGCCCTGGCGCAACTGCTCGGCTTCGGCAGCCATTCCGCACGCAAGAGTCACTACCCTGAACTGGTGGCGCGCCTGGAAGAGCTGGAAGGGGAGCGCAATCGCTACAAATGGCTGTTCGAGCATGCTGTGCACGGCATCTTCCAGGCCAGCATCCACGAAGGTATTCGGGCCGCCAACCCCGCCTTGGCGCGCATGCTCAATTACGACACCCCAGAAGAGGCGCTGTGGGCGCTGACCGATCTGTCCCATCATCTATTCATCGGCGGTGAGGAGGAGCTTCGGCAGATCCGCCATATCCTGAGCCAGCAGCATGGCTTGTTCGGCTACGAGACGCGCCTGCGCCGCAAGGACGGCAGCGCCATCTACGTGATCATGAACCTGCTGCTCAAGCCGGACGAAGACGGACTGGTGGAGGGCTTTGTCGCCGACGTGACCGAGCGCAAACTGGCGCAGTTGCGCCTGTTGCAGCTCAACGAAGAGCTCGAGCAGCGCGTCGCCGAGCGCACCTGTGAACTGCGTGAAGCCCGCGATGCGGCGGAAGCCGCCAACCTGAGCAAGGACAAGTACCTCGCCGCAGCCAGCCACGACCTGCTGCAGCCGCTCAACGCCGCGCGCCTGCTGATCTCGACCTTGCGCGAACGCAAACTGCCGCAGAACGAGTTGCATCTGGTCGAGCGGGCCCACCAGGCCCTGGAAGGCGCCGAAGACCTGCTGACCGATCTGCTCGACATCTCCAAGCTCGATCAGGCCGCGATCAAACCGGATATCGATATCTATTCGCTGGACGATGTCCTGCTGCCGCTGGTGTCGGAGTTCCAGTCGGTCGCTGCTGCCGCAGGGTTGCAGTTGAAGCACTACATCCCGCGAGTTGCTATCAAGACCGATTTCCGCCTGTTGACGCGCATTCTGCGAAATTTCCTCAGCAATGCCTGCCGTTATACCGATCAGGGCTGCGTGCTGGTAGGGGCGCGCATGCGCGCCGGGGCGCTGCGTATCGAGGTCTGGGACACCGGCCGGGGCATCCCTGAGGAGGAGCTGCAGTCGATCTTTCTCGAATTCAACCAGCTCGGGATCGGTCGATCCGCGAAACGCAGTGGAGTAGGGCTGGGACTGGCCATCGTCGATCGTATCGCCAGCATGCTCGGCTACCAAGTGCTGGTGCGCTCGAAACCGGGACGTGGTTCGGTGTTCAGCATCGACGTGCCGCTGGCCGAAGCGATGCCCCGCGAGCGGGTTGCGGCTCCGGCAGTCGTGCCGCAGCTGGGCGATCCGTTGCCTGGGCGGCGCCTGCTGGTAATCGACAACGAGGAGAGCATCCTGCTGAGCATGGCTGCCTTGCTCGAACAGTGGGGCTGCACGGTGGTGACTGCCATCGATGAGCAAAGCGCAATGACGGCGCTGGATGGAGTCGCGCCGGACGCGATCCTCGCCGATTACCACCTGGATCACGGGCTGACCGGCTGGGACGTCGTGCTCGCGGTGCGAGGACGTTTCAACCAGGCGCTGCCGGTGGTGATGATCACTGCCGATCGCAGCGACCAGTGCCGCCAGCAGCTGCAGGGCTGCGGCGTGCCGGTGCTGAACAAACCGGTCAAGCCCGGCAAGATGCGTTCGGTGCTCAGCCATCTGCTCGCCGGCAATGGCAATGGCGGCGGACAGGATTCGGGCTGACACGATCTGGATCAAGTTTTACCGGGCGCCGGCTCGGCTAGACTCTTCTCCATGAAAGCCCATCTGCGTCTGCTACTCGTCCTGTTGATCAGCCTCGCGCTCCCCGTGAGCAGCATGGCTGCGCTCGAACAGAGCGCAGAACCGTGCCAGATGCAAAGCGACATGGAGAGCTCGGGGCATCTCGCACACCAGGCTGAAGCTCAGGAAGAGGATGCGCATTCGCACGAGGGCAATCCACTGTGTGAAAGCGGCCACCAGTGCAAGACCGGCAGCATGTTGCAAGCGGGCATAGCGCAGCCGCATCTGACCGCCTCGCTGCCGCAACTCGCAGTTCATTACCCCGAGTTCTTTCCCGCCCGCTCCAACGCCGACGTCTGGCGCCCTCCGCGTTACTGATTCCATCGCTGACCTGACTCGCCCCACGCTCATGCGTTGAGGCGCTGTAGGCATGCCGTTGCGGTATGCAGGAAACCGAGGAATCCAATCCATGATCTCCCGATTGATAGGGAAATACCGGCCGTTCGCGGGCGTGGTTTTTTTCGCCGCGTTCGGCCTGCCCGGCGCAGCCACCGGGCTGACATTCGACGATGCCCTGAGCCTCGCGCAACAGCAGGCGCCGTCGCTACGTGCCGAGGCATCGAGGCTGCAAGCCGCGCGTAGCGAAGCCGTCGCTGCGGGCGAGCTGCCCGACCCGAAACTGCTGCTGGGCCTGCAGAACGTGCCGATTGAGGGAGCCGAGCGCTGGAGCCTCGATGAGGACGGCATGACCATGCGCATGGTTGGCCTCATGCAGGAAGTTCCGAACCGCGACAAGCGCAAGGCACGCAGCGATGCGGCACAGGCGTCTGTCCAGCGCGCAGGTGCCTCTCGCGAGGTGGAAGCCCTCAGGGTGCGTCTGGCGACTGCCCAGGCGTGGATCGCCACCCACGCGGTGGAACGCAAGATCCAGCTGTTCGACCAGTTGTTCGAGGAGAACCGCCTGCTCGCCGAAGCAATTCGGGCGCGTATCGCCGGCGGGCGAGGGCAGCTGACCGACAGCGTCGCGGCGAAGCAACAGGCGGCGTTACTGGCTGATCGCCAGGACGAACTGGAGCAGCAGCGCCGCCAGGCACGCGCGGCGCTGGTGCGCTGGGTTGGCAGCGATGGCAATCGACCGCTGTTCGGCGAACCGCCGCGCTGGGCGATTGCCCCTGAACAACTGGCGCAGCGGGTCGGCCAGCACCCGCGACTGACCGCCTATGCGCCGATGACCCAGGTGGCGCAGGCACGCATCCGTGAGGCGACCGCCGAGAAACAGGTCGACTGGAGCTGGGAGGTCAGTTACCTCAAGCGCGGTCGCGAGTACGGCGACATGGTCAACCTGCAGTTCAGTTTCGACCTGCCGGTGTTTCAGCGCTCGCGGCAGAACCCGCGGATCGCCGCCCGCTACGCCGAGCTTGAACAACTGGAAGCCGAACGCGAAGCCATGACGCGCGAATTCGTGGAGCGGCTGGACGTCGAGCTGGCCGAGCTGGATCGCTTGCAGCGCGCACTTGAACGCAGCGCAGAGGTGCTGCTGCCGCTGGGAGAGGAAAAGGTGGAGCTGGCGATGGCCGGCTATCGCGCCGGGATCAGCGAACTGGAAGCGGTGCTGACAGCGCGCAACGAACTGATCGAGACCCGCCTTGAACACATCGACCTGCAGGGGCTGGTAGCCATCGCGGCTGCGCGCCTGCACTTCGCTTACGGAGAAGCCAGATGAGCCGGAATGTTCTCGCAAGCGTCACCCTGGCCGGTGTGACGGCGCTGATCGGCGCGGGTGCCGGCTACTGGCTGGCCAGCTCTGATGACCAGGTTTCCGAACCAGTCGCATCCGCGGTCGAGAGTGACGCCCAGGTGCTGTACTGGTACGACCCGATGGTGCCGCAGCACCGTTTCGAAAAGCCCGGCAAGTCACCGTTCATGGATATGGACCTGGTGCCGCGCTACGCCAATGAGGACGGCGATGTCGCCACCATCAGTATCGATGCCGGCATCACGCAGAACCTTGGTATTCGCCTGGCAACCGTCAGCCGCGGACAGCTGGTGAATGTGACCGAAGCGGTCGGCGTGCTCGAATACAACGCGCGTGATGTCGCGCTGGTTCAGGCTCGAGCCGGCGGGTTCGTCGAGCGCGTCTATCGGCATGCGCCTGGCGATGTGCTGGACAAGGGCGCAGCGCTGGCCGACCTGTTGATTCCCGAGTGGTCGGCCGCTCAGGAGGAATACCTGGCCCTGCGGCGAATCGGCGAACCAGCGCTGCTGGCGGCCGCACGGCAGCGCCTGCGTCTGGCCGGCATGCCGGCATCGACCATCAGCCAGCTCGAGCGCAGTGGCAAGGTCAACGCGTCCATTACCATTTCCACCCCGATCGGCGGCGTACTGCAGGAGCTGGATGTTCGCGAAGGGATGACGCTTGCGGCCGGTGCGCCGCTCGCGCGGATCAATGGGCTGGACAGCGTCTGGCTGGAAGTGGCGGTGCCAGAGGCGCAGAGCCAGGGTATCCGCGTCGGCCAGCGCGCCACTGCGCGGCTGCCGGCGCTGCCGGGCCAGCTCATCGAGGGTGAGATCACCGCGGTGCTGCCGGAAGCCAATGCTGCAAGCCGTACCCTGCGTGTGCGGGTAGAGCTGCCCAATCCGGACGGACTGCTGCGGCCCGGGCTGACGGCTCAGGCCAGCCTGGCCGGTGGCGACGATGCGTCGGTTCTGCTGATTCCCGGCGAGGCGGTCATTCGAACCGGGCGTCGCAGCCTGGTGATGCTGGCCGAGCCCGGCGGCCGCTATCGTCCGGTGGAAGTCGAGACCGGGCGGGAGAGCGGCAGCCAGACTGTCATCCTCCGCGGCCTGGAGGAAGGTCAGCAGGTGGTTGCGTCCGGCCAGTTCCTGCTGGACTCCGAAGCCAGCCTGCGCGGCATCGTCGCGACGCCCGCGGCCAGTGATGTGCAGCACGACCATGCTCAGCCGGCACCGACGCTGCATGAAGCCGAAGGCCGCGTCATGGCGCTCGCCGATGCCCGCGTGAAGATCGCACACGGCCCGTTCCACACGCTTGGCATGCCCGGCATGACCATGGCGTTCGCGGTGGCCGATGCGGCATTGCTGCAGGACATCGAGGTCGAAGACCGGGTCCGTTTCGCCGTTCGGGAAACCGATGCGGGCCTGCTGGTCGAGCGAATTCAGCCGCTGGAGAAGCAGCCATGATCGCCGCGCTGATTCGCTGGTCCGTCCTCAATCGGTTCCTGGTGCTGATGGCGACATTGCTGATGACTGCCGTGGGCATCTGGGCAGTGCGTACCACGCCGATCGACGCGCTGCCTGACCTGTCGGACGTGCAGGTGATCATCCGCACGCCCTATCCGGGGCAAGCGCCGCAGATCGTCGAGAACCAGGTGACCTATCCACTGACCACCACCATGCTTTCGGTGCCTGGGGCAAAGACGGTGCGCGGCTATTCGTTCTTCGGCGACAGCTTCGTCTATGTGCTGTTCGAGGACGGTACCGATCTGTACTGGGCGCGCTCACGGGTGCTGGAGTACCTGAGTCAGGTGCAGAGCCGGCTGCCCGCCAGCGCCAAGCCATCTCTCGGGCCGGACGCTACCGGGGTCGGCTGGATCTATCAGTACGCGTTGGTCGACCGCAGCGGCACGCACGATCTCGCGCAACTACGCAGTCTGCAGGACTGGTTCCTCAAGTACGAACTCATCACGCTGCCCAACGTGGCCGAGGTGGCGACCATCGGTGGCATGGTCAAGCAGTATCAGGTCGTGCTCGATCCACTGAAGATGGCCAGCCTTGCCGTCACTCAGGCGGTGGTCATCGAGGCGATCGGCATGGCCAACCAGGAAACTGGCGGCGCAGTACTCGAATTGGCCGAAACCGAATACATGGTCCGCGCCTCCGGCTACCTGCAGACGCTCGAGGATTTTCGCCAGATTCCACTGCAGTTGAGCGCCAGGGGCGTGCCGGTCACGCTGGGCGATGTGGCGCATATCCAGCTCGGCCCGGAAATGCGTCGGGGCATCGCAGAGCTCGACGGGGATGGGGAAACGGTCGGCGGGGTGGTGATCCTGCGCAGCGGCAAGAACGCGCGGGAAACCCTGGCCGCCGTGCACGCCAAGCTCGAAGAGCTGAAAAGCAGCCTGCCCGAGGGTGTCGAAATCGTCACCACCTACGACCGCAGCGAGCTGATCGACCGCGCGGTGGAGAACCTCAGCTTCAAGCTGCTGGAGGAATTCGTCGTCGTCGCACTGGTGTGCGGCATCTTCCTCTGGCACCTGCGCTCTTCGCTGGTGGCGATCGTCTCGCTGCCCATCGGCATATTGATCGCCTTCGTCGTGATGCGTTATCAGGGCATCAACGCCAACATCATGTCGCTGGGCGGTATTGCCATCGCCATCGGTGCGATGGTCGACGCGGCGGTGGTGATGATCGAGAACGCGCACAAGAAGGCCGAGGCCTGGCGCCACGCCAATCCCCGCAAGACACTGGAGGGTGACGAGCACTGGCAGGTCATGACCAGCGCAGCGCAGGAGGTCGGCCCGGCGCTGTTCTTCTGTCTGCTGATCATCACCCTGTCGTTCATTCCGGTGTTCACCCTCGAAGCCCAGGAAGGCCGTTTGTTCGGCCCGCTGGCCTTTACCAAGACCTATGCCATGGCCGCAGCGGCGGGGCTTTCGGTGACCCTTGTGCCGGTGCTGATGGGCTACTGGATTCGCGGCAAGCTGCCGGACGAGTCACGCAATCCGCTCAACCGCGGGTTGATACGGGTCTACCGCCCTGCGCTGAATGCGGTGCTGGATCACCCGAAATCGACCATTGCCGTAGCCGCGTTGATCCTGGCTACCACGCTGTGGCCGATGTCACGCTTGGGCGGGGAGTTCCTGCCACCGATGGACGAGGGTGATCTGCTCTACATGCCTTCGGCGCTGCCGGGGCTGTCAACGCAGAAAGCCGCGCAGCTGTTGCAACAGACTGACCGCATGATCCGCACGGTTCCGGAAGTCGAAACCGTGTTCGGCAAGGCCGGCCGCGCCGAGTCGGCGACCGATCCGGCGCCGCTGGAGATGTTCGAGACCACCATCCGCTTCAAACCGCGAGAGCAGTGGCGTGCCGGCATGACGCCGGAAAAGCTGATCGACGAGCTGGACCGGGCTGTGCAGGTGCCAGGCCTGACCAATATCTGGATTCCGCCGATCCGCAATCGCATCGACATGCTTGCCACCGGCATCAAGAGCCCGATCGGAGTGAAGATCGCCGGCGCCAATCTGGAGGAGATCGACCGTGTCAGCCAGCAGGTCGAGGCCGTTGCCAGA
Organism: Stutzerimonas xanthomarina; assembly: GCF_003935375.1. Classification (GTDB taxonomy): domain Bacteria; phylum Pseudomonadota; class Gammaproteobacteria; order Pseudomonadales; family Pseudomonadaceae; genus Stutzerimonas; species Stutzerimonas xanthomarina_A. Next base: position 53,129 of record NZ_RHQM01000007.1, on the reverse strand, counting down.
AAGGTGCCGGGTGTCAGTTCGGCGCTGGCCGAGCGCCTGGTCGGCGGGCGTTACGTCGATATCGATATCGATCGTCAGGACGCCGCCCGCTATGGGCTGAACATCGCCGATGTGCAGTCCATCGTTTCCAGCGCCATCGGTGGCGAAACCGTCGGTGAGACCATTGAGGGCCTTGCGCGATATCCGATCAGCGTTCGCTACCCTCGTGAATGGCGCGATACCCCCCAGCGGCTGGAGCAGCTACCGATCCTCACGCCGCAGGGCAGCCAGATCACCCTGGGCAGTGTGGCGCGAGTGCGCATAAGCGACGGTCCGCCGATGCTGCGCAGCGAGAATGCGCGGCTGGCGGGTTGGGTTTACGTCGACGTGCGCGGCCGGGATATCGCGTCGGTCGTCGCCGATCTGCGCGATGCGGTCAGCGCCGAGGTGAAGCTGTTGCCCGGCATGAGCCTGGCCTACTCGGGACAGTTCGAGTTTCTCGAGCGCGCCAACGAGCGCCTCAAGCTGGTCGTGCCCGCGACGTTGCTGATCATTTTCTTCCTGTTGTACCTGACCTTTGGCCGGCTGGATGAGGCGGTGCTGATCATGCTGACCCTGCCGTTCGCGCTGACTGGCGGCGTCTGGTTTCTCTATCTGATGGATTACAACCTGTCGGTGGCCACCGGCGTCGGCTTCATCGCACTGGCGGGAGTCGCTGCGGAATTCGGCGTGATCATGCTGCTATATCTGAAGAACGCCTGGGTCGATCAGCAGCGCGACGGGCTGACCGGCGAGGCCGCGCTGTGCGAAGCAATCCGCGAAGGTGCGGTGCAGCGGGTACGCCCGAAGGCGATGACCGTTGCAGTGATTGTCGCCGGTCTTTTGCCGATCCTGCTGGGAGCGGGCACCGGCAGCGAAGTGATGAGCCGCATCGCGGCACCGATGGTCGGCGGCATGCTGAGTGCGCCGCTGCTGTCGCTGTTCGTCATCCCGGCCGCCTATCGTTTGATGCGCAGGCCCAGGAGAGGAACACAGGCGCGGTAGGCTCGGCTACATCAACAATAGGAGGAAGGAGTAGCCGAGCGACCCGAGAAGGAATGCACCGAATCGGCTGTTCCTTTCCGTCGGCAGCTCCTCCTTCAGGACGTTGAGGATGATCGCGCCGGCAATGAAGGCGGTTACGGCCGACACACCCAGCTCCGAGAGTTCGATGACCGAGCCGAACGCCCAGCCGATCAGGGTTGCCCCCGCCAGGATCCAGCGGCCGCGTCGGGCAAACAGGTCCTGGTGATCATGCTGAAGGGCCACATCGTTGACCATGAAGTGCAGCGACATGGCCACGGTGTACCAGACCAGTTCCAGCGCCTGGCCGGAATCACGGTTGGCGAGGATATGGCCGATCAGTGCGTTGTAGCCGGCAAACGCACCTATGTGCAGCCAGAAGACGCCCGCGTGGGAAGGTGCACCTTCAGGCCGCTCGTCGCGGTGCTGCTTGATCAGCCGTTCGAGCCCGTAGAAGCAGACCAGGCCGACCAGTGCCAGCAGATAGGCATGGTGCTCCAGGTAGCGCAGCGGGTGAAACCCGCTATCCTCCATCACCCTCTGCCCGTCGGCCAGCTCGGGGAGCAGGTGGACGAAGACGTAAGCAACGGCGACGCCGCCGGCCGCGGATAGCCAGCGGCTACGCGGTAACTGGTGGAGTTTGCTCAGTCTACCGGCCAGCATGTGAGTGGCCGTCAGCACCAATGCGGCGATCAGGGTAAGCATGGGAAATCCAGGGAAATGGCCATCTGGTTTGTGACTTTGGCCGTTCATCGGCGTTCAGCATGCAATTCGTCGGCAGAGGGGATGGACTTATGATCTCGATCAGTTACCTGCGTCGTGATCGGCCAGGCCGATGATTTTTTTGATAGAGTTCGCTCCTGAAAAAGCGAGCAGCCAGCCAGCTTTTAGTACGGTCAATGAGGTGTCTGCTTGATTAGGGTGCTGGTGGTCGATGACCACGATCTGGTTCGCACGGGCATCAGTCGCATGCTGGCGGACATCTCCGGTCTTCAGGTGATAGGCCAGGCGGATTCCGGCGAAGACGCCATCCGCAAGGCGCGGGAACTGAAGCCTGATGTGGTGCTGATGGACGTCAAGATGCCGGGCATCGGTGGCCTCGAGGCGACCCGCAAGCTGCTGCGCAGCTATCCCGATCTGAAGGTCATCGCTGTGACCATATGTGAAGAAGACCCTTTCCCGACGCGCCTCCTGCAGGCTGGCGCGGCGGGTTATCTGACCAAAGGTGCGGCGCTGGAAGAAATGGTGCAGGCCATTCGCATGGTATTTGGTGGTCAGCGCTACATCAGCCCGCAGATCGCCCAGCAACTGGCGCTCAAATCCTTCCAGCCGCAGCTCAGCGAATCGCCATTCGATCTGCTCTCGGAGCGGGAAATCCAGATCGCATTGATGATCGCCAACTGCCAGAAGGTGCAGAGCATCTCCGACAAGCTCTGTCTCTCGCCGAAAACAGTCAACACCTATCGTTATCGCATCTTCGAAAAGCTGTCGATTACCAGTGATGTCGAGCTTGCCCTGCTGGCGGTTCGCCACGGGATGGTCGACACCGTCAACTGATGAGCGAAACCTTCGACCCATCGGCGTTCCTGGCCGCCTGCAGCGGCCGGCCGGGCGTCTACCGCATGTTCGATGCGCAGGCCAAACTGCTCTACGTCGGCAAGGCCAAGAATCTCAAGAAGCGTCTGGCCAGCTATTTCCGCAAGACGGGCCAGGCGCCGAAGACCGCCGCGCTGGTGGCCAAGATCGCTCAGGTCGAAACCACCATCACCGCCAACGAGACCGAGGCGCTGCTGCTCGAGCAGACCCTGATCAAACAATGGCGACCGCCTTACAACATCCTGCTGCGGGACGATAAGTCCTATCCCTATGTGTTCCTCTCGGCCGGTGAGTTTCCACGACTGAGTATTCACCGGGGCGCGAAGAAGGAGCCGGGACGCTACTTCGGCCCCTATCCGAGCGCCGGCGCGATCCGCGAAAGCCTGAGCCTGCTGCAGAAGGCTTTCTTCGTACGCCAATGCGAAGACAGCTACTACCGCAACCGCACACGTCCCTGCCTGCAGTACCAGATCAAGCGCTGCAAGGCGCCGTGCGTAAATCTGGTCGAGCCGGAGGAATACGCCGAGGACGTACGACATTCGGTCATGTTCCTCGAAGGCCGTAGCAATGCGCTGGCCGAAGAGCTGTCACGCAATATGGAAAAGGCGGCGATGAACCTCGATTTCGAGCGTGCCGCCGAGATTCGCGATCAGATCGGCATCCTGCGTCGCGTGCAGGATCAGCAGAGCATGGAGGGCGGCACTGGCGACGTGGATATCGTCGCCGCGGTGGTCAGCCCGGGCGGCGCCTGCGTTCACCTGATCACCGTGCGTGGCGGCCGGGTGCTGGGGAGCAAGAATTTCTTCCCGCAGGTGGCTATCGAGGAAAGTGTCGCCGAGGTGCTGCAGGCGTTTCTCGAGCAGTACTACCTGGGCGCCGCCGAACGCGATCTGCCGGGAGAGCTGATCGTCAACGCCGTGCACGAGGACTTTCCGACGCTGATCAGTGCCATCGCCGAGCTGCGCAGCTTCGATCTGACCATTACCCATCGCGTACGTGGCACGCGTGCGCGCTGGCAGCAGCTGGCGCTGACCAACGCGGAACAGGCGATGGCTGCACGCCTGGCCAATCGTCAGCATCTGTCCGCTCGGTTCGACGCGCTGGCCGAAGCGCTGGAACTCGACGAACCGCCGATGCGCCTGGAATGCTTCGACATCAGCCATTCCAGCGGCGAGGCGACGGTGGCATCCTGCGTGGTCTTCGGGCCGGAGGGACCGCTGAAGTCGGACTATCGACGCTACAACATCGAGGGTGTTACCGCGGGCGATGACTATGCGGCGATGCACCAGGCGCTGTCCCGGCGTTTCCGCAAGGCAGCGGAGGGCGAGGGCAAGCTACCGGACATCCTGCTGGTCGATGGCGGCAAGGGCCAGCTGAACATGGCGCGTGAAGTGCTCGAAGAACTGGCCGTGCCGGATCTGATCCTGCTCGGCGTGGCCAAGGGTGTGACGCGCAAGCCGGGGCTGGAAACCCTTTACCTCAACGATGCGGCTCACGAGTTCACGCTTCCCGCAGACTCGCCGGCGCTGCACCTGATCCAGCAGGTGCGCGACGAGGCGCACCGTTTCGCCATTACCGGCCACCGTGCCAGACGCGGAAAAGCGCGGCGAACCTCGACGCTCGAAGGTGTCCCTGGCATCGGACCGAAGCGCCGTCGCGAACTGCTTACGCATTTCGGCGGTCTTCAGGAACTGTGCAGAGCCAGCCTCGACGAGATCGCCAAGGCTCCCGGCATCAGTAAAAAGCTTGCCGAGTCGATTTATGCCGCCCTGCACAGTGAGTAAACTGTCCCCGAATTCCGCCGATCAGTGGTACCGATGAATATCCCGAACTTGCTCACCGTTCTACGCGTGCTGCTGATACCCATCTTCATTCTGCTGTTCTATCTCCCGTTCTACTGGAGCTACCTGGCCGCGAGTGCAGTATTCACCGTTGCGGCGCTGACCGACTGGCTCGATGGCTACCTGGCGCGCCGTCTCGAGCAAAGCACGCCGTTCGGTGCCTTTCTCGATCCGGTGGCCGACAAGCTGATGGTCGCTGTAGCGCTGGTGTTACTGGTCGAAGAGCATTCGAACCTCTGGCTGACATTGCCGGCAGCAATCATCATCGGTCGGGAGATCGTCGTCTCGGCCTTGCGCGAATGGATGGCCGAGCTGGGCGCTCGCGCGCAGGTGGCGGTGTCGAACCTGGGCAAGTGGAAGACCGCTGCGCAGATGGTCGCGTTGGTGATCCTGCTGGCCAATCCGCCGCAGCCAACAATCTGGGTCGGGCTGGGTTATGCGCTGTTGATCGTGGCGGCGGGGCTGACGCTTTGGTCGATGATCAATTACCTGATGGCTGCCTGGCCGCACCTGAGCACCTCAGAAAAGAAATAAAAACTTTTTTAATCAAGGGGTTGACGGCAGCATTCGATCGTATAGAATGGCGCCCGTCACCAAGACAACGCGGGAATAGCTCAGTTGGTAGAGCACGACCTTGCCAAGGTCGGGGTCGCGAGTTCGAGTCTCGTTTCCCGCTCCAGTTTGTAAGATCGCGCCGCAGTAATAATGCGGCGCCTTCGTTTTGAGGCCGGTTGGCAGAGTGGTTATGCAGCGGATTGCAAATCCGTGTACGCCGGTTCGATTCCGACATCGGCCTCCATATTGAAAAGCCCCAAGCAACTAGTTGCTTGGGGCTTTTTCTTTGGCGCGGCTAAAAGCCAAGCATCTTGATACGCCAATTAGTTTGGCAACGAGCGACTCCGTAAAGGCTATCTATACTTCGAGAGCGCCTTTCGCGCGAGGAGAACAGCCATGCGACGCCTCACAGCTTTTACCCTTGCCGTCCTGTTCAGCACGCCGCTGCTGGCGATGCACTGTCCCATCGACATGGCCAAGATTGATGAGCAGCTCGAAACCAATCCGCCCAAGGATGCCGCTACGCTGCAGCAAGTTCGTGAGTTGCGTGCTGAGGGCGAGCAGCTGCATCAGGCTGGCCAACATGCCGATTCGGTAAGGGTGCTGGGCAAAGCGCTGTATCTGTTGGGGCTGAAGCCCTGATCAGCGCGCCCGGCGCAAGCCGACCAGCAGCCAGAACAGCAGTCCCAGTATCGGGAAGACGGCAATACCGATTGCCCAAAGCGCCTTTGCGCCTACGGTTCGCTCACTTTTGAAGACGCTGATGATCGCAAGCAGATTCGCGGCTATCAGCGCTACCGCGGCCGCTATGGCCAGGTACGTCATCGAATCGGACACTTCTCGCTCCTCCTGACAGTTCAACTATGAGGCCGCAAACTGCACAGGACGGTTCCGTTCGACAGTCGTGCCGCATTGCAGCATTGCGACGAGATCACTCAGCCCAGCAGCTGCTCAAGCTCATCGCTGCTTGGCACCTTGCCCTCCACGACAATATCCTCATCAACTGCGAGCGCAGGGGTGCGCATGATGCCCGCGTCGATGATGGCGTTTACGTCGGTGACTTTCTCGACCTCGAACTCCAGGCCGAGTCGCCGCGCAGCAGCTTCGGCGTTGGCGGAAAGCTGTTGGCACTTGGCGCAGCCAGACCCATAAACAGTCAGTTTCATTGTCGTCCTCACATCAGTTGGCCATAGAGATAGTCGCTGAGCGTGGCCATGACCACTACCAGCGAGCAGTACACGATCGTTTTCTGCGTGCCGAGCACGGTACGAATCACCAGCATGTTCGGTAGCGACAACGCAGGCCCCGCCAGAAGGATTGCCAGTGCCGGGCCCTTGCCCATTCCTGCGCCCAACAGACCTTCCACGATGGGTACTTCGGTCAGGGTAGAAAAATACATGAAGGCGCCGAGGACCGAGGCGAGGAGGGTGGAGGTGAAGCTGTTGTCGCCCACAGCCCAGACGACCCACTCGCTGGGAATCAGCCCTTCGTGGCCGGGGCGGCCGAGCAGCATGCCGGCGATCAGCACCCCGCCAAGCAGTAACGGCATGATCTGTTTGGTGAAGTCCCAGCTCTGACCGACCCATTCCTGGCTTGCTGCGTTCTGGCGACTGGCCTGTAGCATCAACCCCGCGATGCCTATGACCATGGCAAGCTCCGGCCACTGAGGCGCAAGCAGAGCGCTCGCAGCGACCAGCGCGCCAATCATGAGCAACGGTCGTACCGACCAGTTCCAGCGACGCACCAGCAATGACGCCAGCAAGATGGCGAGGGTCGCGGTGATTGGCCACTTCCAGGCATGCACGGCCATCCAGGCCGAGTTCTCCGCGCTGGCCCAGTTGGCGAATACCAGAATTCCGATCATCAAGCTGAACAAGGCGACGATGTCGCCGAGCGGGTGCCCGTCGTCGTCACCGGCGAAACCGCGGGCACTTTTGGCCGCACGTGCAGCCTCCTCGCGGCGGTAGAGCAGGTGCATGATGGCGCCGATTACCAAGGCGAACACGATGGCGCCAACGGCTCGAGCGATCCCGAGCTCGGCGCCAAGCACCTTGGCGGTGACCACGATGGCCATGACGTTGATCGCCGGCCCCGAATAGAGAAAGGCGATTGCTGCACCCAGGCCGGCACCGCGCTTGTATATGCCGCCAAACAGCGGCAGTACGGTGCAGGAGCACACCGCCAGCAGCGTGCCGGCGATGGATGCCACACCGAACGCCACGGGCTTCGGCGAAGCCGGGCCTAGGTGCTTCATCAGTGCGCCCTGGCTGATGTAGACGGCCATTGCGCCCGCGATGACGAAGGCTGGCAGCAGGCAGAGAATCACATGTTCACGGGCGTACCACTGCGTCAGGCGTAGGCCTTCCAGTACCGCGTTTTCGAAACGGGGCTGGCCCATCGGCAGGAAGAAGATCAGCAGGAACGCCGCGCACATTCCGAGCAGCACTTTGGCTTCGGTGGGATGGCCCCGCCAGAAGTTAGCCAAGTGCGCTCTCAGCGAAAGTGGTGTGTCACTGGTCGAGGCAGGCTGCTCTTGTGCGGGGCTGTCCATGTCTGTGGTCCTCTCAGGCGTCTGCATCGATGGTAGTCAGCCTGCGCGCCGCCCTGCTGATCAGGGTCAAGCGAAGGTGAGTAGTTCCAGCTCAATCAGCCGGCAACGCCCGGTTGTACCAGTCACGGCTGCGGTTGATGCTGCGCACCAGCCAGAGCATGACCGGCACCTCGATCAATACGCCAACTACGGTCGCAAGGGCCGCGCCTGAATTGAAACCATAGAGCACGATCGCAACGGCAACCGCCAGTTCGAAGAAGTTCGAAGCACCGATCATCGCTGAAGGGCCGGCAACATCATGGCGAACCAGGAAGCGACGGTTGAGCCAGTAGCCCAGTCCGGCGATGAATAGTGTTTGCAGCAGGATCGGTACCGCGAGCATGGCGATGATCAACGGCTGGGCCACGATCGCTTCGCCCTGGAAGGAGAACAGCAGGACGAGAGTCGCCAGCAACGCCACGATGGAAAATGGCTGCACCTTCGCCAGTGCCGCCTGAAAGGCCGGCTCACCGCGCTTCATCAGCCTGCCGCGAATGAACTGGGCGATGGCCAGCGGAATGACGATGTACATCACTACCGAGAGCAACAGGGTATCCCAGGGCACTGGAATCGACGACACGCCGAGCAGCAGGGCGACGATTGGCGCAAAGGCAAATACCATTACCACATCGTTCAGCGCCACTTGGGTCAGGGTGAAATTGGCGTTGCCGTTGCAGAGATTGCTCCAGACGAAAACCATCGCCGTGCAGGGTGCGGCGCCCAGGAGGATCAGGCCAGCCATGTAGCTATCGAGCTCGGAAGCCGGGAGCCACGGCGCGAAGACATGCTCTATGAATACCCAGCCGAGCAGGGCCATGGTGAATGGCTTGACCGCCCAGTTGACGAACAGCGTGATGCCCATGCTCGCCCGTTGTGCATAAACCTCCCGCAGCGCCGAGAAATCGATCTTCATCAGCATCGGGATGATCATCACCCAGATCAGCAGGCCGACCGGAATGTTCACATGGGCGATTTCCAGCGCGCCGACCGCTTGTGCGGCAGCGGGCAGTCCCAGACCGAGGAGGGTGCCGGCAACGATGCAGAGAAAGACCCAGAGCGTCAGATAACGCTCGAAGAATCCGAGCGGGACGCCGGCCGCTTTCTTCCCGGCCACTTCACATTGACTGGACATCGCTAATTACACCTTTTCGCATGATGATCGGGATTGCATCGGTGGTTGCTAGGGGCGCTGCAGGTCCTTTGCGGCAAGTGCCTGAACGAGCTCATCGACGGTACTTCGCGCCGTGCGGGTGACGCCGATCAGCGTGGCAGATGCCATGCCGGTCCAGTCGCCGTAGCCCACCAGCCAGAGATTGGGTTGCTTCACGACACGGGTGCCTTCTACCTGTACTTTGCCATCGGCCTCGATGATGCCGAGTTCACGAAGATGATCCAGTGCCGGGCGGAAACCTGTGCACCAGATCACCGCGTCCAGCTCCTCACGACGCCCATCCTCCCACTCGACTCCCGTTTCGGTGAAGCGCGCGAAGGGGCGCTCGGCCACCAGAAGGCCACGCTCGCGGGCTGCGCGCACCGGCGGCACCATGACGATGTCACCGAAGCCGCCGGCCGGCTCGTCGATGCTGCGCCCCTCCTGCTGCGCCTTCCAGCGCGCGGTGGCGCGCTCGAACAGCACGCGGCCGTCGACATCGTCGGGCAGAAACGCAGGTGGCTCCTGAGTGACCCAGCGTGTCTCGCTGACTCTGGATAACTCGGCGAGGACCTGCGCGCCGGAGTTTCCACCGCCTACCACCATCACCCGTTTACCTGCGAAGGGGCCAGGGTCACGGTAGTGAGCCGAGTGAATCTGCGCACCCTGAAAAAGCTCGCGCCTTTCATAAGGCGGAATGAAAGGCTTGCTCCAGGTGCCCGTCGCACTGATGACTGCGCGAGCCAGCCAATGCTGATCGCCCGCTTGCACACGCCAGAGATCGTCGAGGCGGCTGATCGTATCGACTCGAACCGATCGCTGAATGGGAAACCGGTAGCGATCTTCGTAACGTCGCAAATAATCGATAACATCGCTGCGCGTTGGATTGCCCGGCTCGGCCGGAGCAGGCATCGGCCAGCCGGCAATCGAGCTCCAGGCGGCGGGTGAGAACAGTCTCAGCGACTCCCAGGCGTGCAGCCATGCGCCGCCGGGACTGGGCTGTTCATCCAACAGCAGGTAGGACAGCGACGTGCGGCGCACAAAGTACGCAGTCGTCAGGGCGGACTGTCCTGCGCCAATGATGATGACATCGAGAACATTGGGTGCTGTCATCAAGCGGCTCCCGTGAAGGCGGATATTCGTTCGAATAAATATATGCGATACGGAATATACGCCTCTTGTTCCGGCGCAACAAACTCGCCTTTGACAGCGCGCAGTAAATAGCTGGCCTAGCTCGAGAGAGAGAGCTTTACTTGCTTATGCGCTAAGCAATATATTCGCCCAGGCATATCTGATGGGGGGCGGCTTCATGGCCTATGAATCACGCGTCCTGTTCGTCTGCGTCGCCAACTCGGCACGCTCCCAGCTCGCCGAGGCGTTGCTGCGGCATACCGATTCGGAGCACTTCGAGGCGTTCAGTGCAGGCACCGCTCCCACCCAGGTCGATCTACGAGCGTTGGCAGCGCTCGAGCAGCTTGGTGTTGCGACAGTGGGTTTGCACAGCAAATCGCTGGAGGAAGTGGAAGGGCAACCGTTCGATTTCGTGATCACGCTGTGTGATAAGTCGTCATTGGAATGCCTTGCACTGCCTGGTGCGGGCGAGTACATCGCCTGGAACTTCGAAGACCCTGCCACCAGCGACCAGCCGGATGCCTACCGGCACACGCTTCACGAGATACATGAGCGGATCAAGATGTTCGTGTTGGTCAAGAGCAAGCGCTGAGAAGATATCAATGGTCGAGCACCTGACACCTACCACTGTATTCAAATGCCTGGCAGACGAGACTCGCGTGCGGATCGCGTTGCTCGTCGCCCGTGAAGGCGAATTGTGTGTCTGCGAGCTGACCTGTGCGCTGGATGAAAGCCAGCCAAAGATCTCGCGGCATCTGGCGCTGCTGCGCGGATGCGGAATTCTGGAAGACCGCCGCCAGGGCCAATGGGTTTACTACCGACTCCACCCGCACCTGCCTGACTGGGTGACCGACATGCTGCAGCCGATCCTGGCCGCCAACAAGAATTGGCTGGGCGATAACGTGCAGCGCCTCGAAAGTATGCGCAACCGCCCAGAACGCGCCAGCTCATGCGCCTGAATCAAGAACGACCATGAAGATTCTCTTTCTCTGCACCGCCAACAGCTGCCGCAGCATTCTGGCCGAGGCGCTGTTTAACCATCTCGCGCCGGCCGGCATGCGCGCGTTCAGCGCCGGCAGCGAACCCCGAGGCGATATCAATCCCCTGACGCTTGAGGCGCTGGCGCGGGCCGGCATTGCGGCTGATGGCTTGTATAGCAAGAGCAGCGACGCGCATCAGGCGCTGAATCCCGACTTCGTCATTACCGTCTGCGACAAGGCCGCTGGCGAAGCGTGCCCGGTACATTTCGGGCCGGCCACCAAGGCGCACTGGGGGCTTGCCGATCCTTCCGAGAGCGTCGGTAGCCCCGAGGAAATAAAAGCGGCGTTCGATGCCACGCTCGTCAGGCTCAAGCTACGTTTCACCGCGTTTCTCGCGCTACCGCTCGCTCAACTGGATGCCGCTACGCTGAGAACCGAGCTGGCGCGCATCGGCACACTTTGAACCTAGCAGGACATGCCTAATGAACGACGATCTGCCCAATATCGACCCAGATCTGCTGGATATGCCTGACCTGGACAAGCTTGCTCTGCCGGCAGGTCCAGAACACAGGCCACGCATCCTGCTGCTCTATGGCTCTAACCGGGAGCGCTCCTACAGTCGTCTGCTGGTACAGGAAGCTGCGCGCCTGCTCGAGCGTTTCGGCGCGGAGACACGCATCTTCAATCCATCCGGATTGCCGCTGCCGGACGATGCGCCTGATAGCCACCCGAAGGTGCAGGAACTGCGCGAGCTGATGCAGTGGTCGGAGGGCCAGGTGTGGTGCTCGCCGGAACGGCATGGCTCGATGAGCGCGGTATTCAAGGCCCAGATCGACTGGGTGCCGCTGGCCATGGGCGCGGTGCGGCCGACCCAGGGCAAGACGCTGGCGATCATGCAGGTCAGCGGCGGCTCGCAGTCGTTCAACGCCCTGAACCAGATGCGGGTGCTGGGCCGCTGGATGCGTATGGTCACCATCCCCAACCAGTCCTCCGTGGCCAAGGCCTTTCTCGAATTCGACGACGCCGGCCGGATGAAGCCCTCGGCCTACTACGACCGCGTGGTGGATGTGATGGAGGAGCTGATCAAGTTCACCCTGCTGGTACGCGGTCGGGCCGACTACCTGGTCGATCGCTATTCGGAACGCAAGGAGTCAGCCGAAGCGCTGTCCCGTCGCGTCAATCAACGCTCCATCTGACTTCCAGGAATCGCCCGCGTGTCTCATCCCTACGACATCCTCGATGTGCCCGGCAGCGCCGGTCGGCTGATCTTCACACCGTGTCCCGGCAGCAAGGGCAGCAGCGTCGACGAGGCGCTGGCGACCCTGCAAGCGGCCGGCGCCGACGCGCTGATCACCTTGATGCCCGACGAAGAGCTGGCCCGCAACGAGGCGACGCAGCTGCCGCAACTCTGCACCGAGCGCGGCCTTGAATGGTTTCACCTGCCGGTGGCTGACGAACAGGTGCCGCAGGCGGACTTCGACCAGGCCTGGGAGCGATCGGCAGACCGTATCAATGAACTGCTGGATGCCGGCAAGCGCATCGCCATTCACTGCAAGGGCGGCTCCGGTCGTACGGGTCTGATCGCAGCACGCATCCTGATAGACCGCGACGTGCCGCGCGCAACCGCTATCGCCAGCGTCCAGGCGTTGCGCCCCAAGGCTATCCAGCATCCGGCCCATGTCGGCTGGATCGAACGCTTCGGCGCATGACGGGCTTCGCATGCTGAATACGCTTGGCCTGTTCGTCATTACCGCGATAGCGGAGATCGTCGGCTGCTATCTGCCGTACCTCTGGGTGAAACAGGGCAAGAGTATCTGGTTGCTGCTGCCGGCTGCGCTTTCCCTCGCGCTGTTCGCCTGGCTGCTGTCGCTGCATCCCACCGCCGCCGGGCGCGTGTATGCGGCGTATGGCGGCGTGTATGTCGGCGTGGCACTGGTCTGGCTGTGGCTGGTCGATGGCGTGCGCCCGACCTGGTGGGACCTGCTTGGCTGCGCCGTGGCGATGCTAGGCATGGCGATCATCATGTTTGCGCCACGAACTTCCTGATTCACCTTTCAAAAGCGAGTCATCCATGAGCATCAAAGTTGGCATCAACGGCTTCGGCCGCATCGGACGTCTGGCACTGCGCGCGGCATGGGATTGGCCGGAGCTGGACTTCGTGCAGATCAACGATCCCGCTGGCGACGCGGCGACCCATGCGCATCTGCTGAACTTCGATTCCATCCACGGACGTTGGCAGCGCGAAGCGAGCGCCGATGGCGACTGCCTGGTGATCGACGGTCAGCGGGTAAAGGTCAGCGCCAACAAGGCGATCAGTGAAACCGACTGGTCGGGCTGCGATCTGGTCATCGAGGCCAGCGGCAAGATGAAGACCGTGGCGGTGCTGCAGCAATATCTGGAGCAGGGCGTCAAACGCGTGGTGGTCAGCGCGCCGGTGAAGGAGCCCGGTGCACTGAACATCGTCATGGGCGTAAACGATGGGCTGTTCGATCCGGCGCAGCATCGCATCGTCACCGCAGCATCCTGCACCACCAACTGCCTGGCGCCGGTGGTCAAGGTGATCCATGAGCAGCTCGGCATCCGCCACGGTTCGATCACCACCATCCATGACCTGACCAATACCCAGAGCATTCTCGATCAGCCGCATAAGGACCTGCGCCGCGCTCGGGCCTCGGGCATGAGCCTGATTCCCACGACTACCGGCTCGGCCACGGCGATCGCTGAAATCTTCCCGGAGCTGCGCGGCAAGCTGAACGGCCATGCCGTTCGCGTGCCGCTGGCCAATGCCTCGCTGACCGATTGCGTGTTCGAAGTGGAGCGCGCTACCGATGCCGCTGAGGTGAACCAGCTGCTCAAGGCCGCGGCAGAGGGCGAGCTGAAGGGCATCCTCGGGTATGAGGAGCGGCCGCTGGTTTCCATCGACTACCGCACCGACCCGCGCTCGTCGATCATCGATGCGCTGTCGACCATGGTCGTCAACGGCACTCAGGTGAAGATCTACGCCTGGTACGACAACGAATGGGGCTACGCCAACCGCACCGTGGAACTGGCGCGCATGGTGGGGCTGGCAGGGTGAGATGCCGCTGAGAGGCGTTCGCTGAGCGCGGTGCGGGCTATGGAAACGGCAGGGAGGGTGGGCTGGAGCCCACCCTACGGCGAATCCGTGACTCGAATCCTCGACTCTTTTCTCGGCATGCCACGCCATCGCCAATCTAGCTGCGCAGTACACCTGCTCAATCAATCCGGAACCGACCATGCAAGCCTTTGCCCGACTGTCCCCCGAGGTGCGCCAGTACCTGATCGTCACCGGTAACTACTGGGCGTTCACGCTCACCGACGGCGCGCTGCGCATGCTGGTGGTGCTGCATTTCCATTCGTTGGGCTACACGCCACTGCAGATCGCGGCGCTGTTCCTGTTCTACGAGGTGTTCGGTGTTGTCACCAATCTGGTTGGCGGCTATCTCGGCGCTCGACTCGGCCTGAACCGGACGATGAACCTTGGCCTGGCGATGCAGGTGGTGGCGCTGCTGATGCTCACTGTGCCAGCGGCGTGGCTGACGGTGCCTTGGGTGATGGGTGCGCAGGCGTTGTCCGGTATCGCCAAGGATCTGAACAAGATGTCGGCCAAGAGCTCGATCAAGCTCCTGGTACCCGACAGCCAGCAGGGCACGCTGTACAAGTGGGTGGCCATCCTCACCGGCTCGAAGAATGCCCTCAAGGGAGTGGGATTTTTCCTCGGTGGCGCACTGCTGACGCTGCTGGGATTCGGCGGCGCGGTCCTGGCGATGGCTGCGGTGCTAGCGGTGATCTGGATCAGCAGCCTGGTGCTGTTGAAAAAGGATCTTGGCAAGGCGAAGGCCAAACCGAAGTTCAAGGACATCCTCTCCAAAAGCCAGGCAATCAACGTGCTGTCGGCCGCGCGGCTGTTTCTCTTCGGGGCGCGCGATGTCTGGTTCGTCATCGCGCTACCGGTGTACCTGAGCACCGTCTTCGGCTGGAACTTCTGGATGGTCGGCGGCTTTCTGGCCTGCTGGATCATCGGCTACGGCATCGTCCAGTCGATGGCGCCGGCCATTACCGGCAAGCGCAGCGGCAAGGTACCGGATGGACGTGCGGCCTTCATCTGGGCCGCACTGCTGGCGGCGCTACCGGCGGCAATCGCTGTGGGCCTGACAACTGGTGCATCGCCCCAATGGGTGCTGATCGGCGGGCTGCTGCTATTCGGTGCGCTGTTCGCGGTGAATTCCTCGCTGCATAGCTACCTGATTGTCAGCTATGCCAAGGAAGACGGCGTTTCGCTGGACGTGGGCTTCTACTACATGTCCAACGCCATGGGCCGGCTGCTCGGTACCTTGCTCTCAGGCTGGGTGTTCCAGGCCTATGGGTTACAGGCTTGCCTGTGGGTGTCTTCTCTCTTCGTACTGCTCGCCGCGATTATTTCGCTGCGTCTGCCGCGTCACACGCAATAGCTGAGTAGGAAGGTCGGGCGCGAACGCCCGACCCGTATCGCTTAGTAGCTGTACTGCAGCTGCGCCCAAAGTTTCTCGGTGTCCACCGAATAATCGTCCGCGTCGTAGCCGGCGTACTTGACCGTTGCGACCAGCCCCTTGACCAGCGGGATGGCGCGGCTGTAACCGATGTTGATCTCTTCCCCGTACTGCTCGCTACCACGTTCGGCGCGGAAGTCGTGGTACCAGGCCTGCAGCGTGCCGCCGAAGAGCGGCAGAGTGCCGCCGAGATAGACGTCCTGCACGCCGTCCGCGGGCGTCAGCAGGAAGGTGTCGGCCCAGCCCTGAAAGGCGTGCTTGGTGGCCAACGGCGTCTGGAAGGCGCGATTGCCCGGCCCCGAGTCGCCACCCAGTACTTCCACGCCCGCTTTCAAAGTCGCACCCTTGAGGGCATAGCCCAGCTCGGCCAGGTAGTACTCGCTGCTCAGCTCCTGAGGATTGCCGGCGTAGTCCTGCTGGCGTGCATATTCAAGCGCATAGCTGATGCCGTGGAGGCCACCATTCAGACGCAGACCTGTGGTTTTGCTGGACAGGGTGCCGAGCGCAGCGGCGGGTGCAGTGGCGATGTTGTCCAGTCCCAGCAGATAGCTGTAGGCGGTGGCCGTCAGCTCCGGTGAGTGCGCGTAGCGGGCGTTGAACAGATGGCTGTGGCCTTCGATATTGGCCGGGTTGGTGCGATTGTCGAAACGGTTGTCGCCCGGGCCGAAGATCGTGTTGATGTTGTTGATGTAGGCGTAAGTCAGGGTCAGCTTGTCGAGCAGTTGCATCTGGCCCAGCACACCGTCGTAGGTTTGTTCGTTCTGCCGCCAACCGACGCCACCGACGAAGCGCTGGTTGTCCAGATTGATGCGCTGACGGCCGGCAATGGCGCTGCCGAACGCGTGGTCGTAGCGCAACAGCGCCTGGTTGATTTCGCTGCCGTCGGGGTCGGCTACCACGGAGTAATCGGTCTGGCCGTTGCGTGTGCTGTTGTAGGCCGCATCACCCAGGCGGCTTACGTTGTCGGCCTCGACCAGCGCCGACAGGCCGTACCATTTGCCGGTCTGAATGCCGACCCGGGTGCGTAGCGTCTGGGCGTTGGCGTGCTCAAGTGTGTTGTCCTGATCGACGTGCTCGTAGCGATAGCGCACATCCAGAATCGGTTTCGCGTCGGTGAACAAGCTGCTGAAGGTTTCCTGAGCGAAAACTGCCGGACTGCATAACAGGCCAGCACTCAGCAGGTAGGGGGTCAGATGATGGGGATGCAGGTTCTTCATGTGCCGCTCCTTGGTTGACATCGGAGCGAAAGTTAGGCTGCTTACTATTTTTGCCATTGACAGCCGTCAAGACCGTAGAAAAGCTCTGGAACAGGCCTTGCGACCCGTCCGCGAGGCCTGATAGGAGTCGAGCTTAGCTGTGTACCGCGGTTCTCAGCATGCCGATATCATGTGCGGCGCGCTGAATCAGTGCGGCAGCGTTCGGCCCGGCTTTGTCCTGACCGTTACGACGCCCGCGGCGCCAATGCACCATGGGCTGGAGTGCACTGATATCCGATCGGGTAACCAGTTCTTCGAGTGATCGCTTGCTCATGTTCGCGTCCTCACGTCGTGAGTTCGGTGGAGCGTCCTTGCGCCATGGGGAGTCCATGAGCAGACGCTGCGCGATGATTGTTACAGCGGTTTGGCAGCACGGCGCAATCGGATGGCCGGTGCAGGGAGGAGAAGACGGCTAACGCGCCAGCATCAGACTTCGGTGATCGCGCTGACGCTGGTGATGCCAGCGTTCCAGATCATCTCGTAGTGTGCGGTCTGAACGATGGACAGTACGCGCCGCGGCGTCATGAGTGCCCAGCAGTGCCGGCCTGGGCTACGTACCGAGTGATATCGCAACCCGGGGAATCCCTCTTGCCTGGCGAGGCGACCGAACTGGCGGGACTGGAAGTAATCATCCGCGTCGTAGATCGGATCCGACATCGACACGCTCGTGGCATCCAGCAGCCCGGCCTCGTTGAATTGACATGACAACCCGCGGAAAACGAACCGCTCGAAGTTCAGGCCTGCGACATTCGACCAGTAGTGCTCCTGGTGATACCGCACCTCGGCCAGTGCCGTTTCCATGCTGTCGGCCAGATACAACACGCCGTAGCTGCCATCGCTGAAACGAGAGCCGGCTGGATTCACGTGGGTGAACGGCGCCGTAGCGTAGGAGCAGCCCGGAATACCGAATGGTATTTCTGACCGAGGAATCAGCTCGAGGCGGCCAGTTTCGTTGTGCAATCTCGGGTTTGTCAGCGCCTGCAACTGATAGAGGATTTCAAATTCCTCGGCGTCGGCTACGTCATCGAACAGATCGATGGGGGGATACTTGGAGTTCACCAGCCGATAGGCCTGACAACGGGCATCGGCCCGCACGGGAAGCCCTTTCGGCACTACCACTGCGCGCCTCGCAGGCTGTCGATACGACGGAACGACTCGTACAGGGAAATCATGTCCCCCTGAGCCATTACCTCCAGTGGCGATCGCCCGTTGAAGAACTCGTTGTGATTGGGCATTGCCGGAAAGCCGTAAGTGTTTTCCGGGTTATCGAAGATCAGCCGAAGTGCTGCGTGGATGTTGAGAATAAAACTGACGCGCTGCATCTGGTCGGGGTCCAGGCTGACCGACCAATCTGCATTGCGGAGCTTGGCCCGTGCGTGAGTACTGCGGGAGATACGCAATATCCGACAGGCCTGTTCGGTAGACGCCTGCCATTTATCGAGAATGTTCACCGCAGTACGAAGGCCGGCGGCGCACTGATCTTTGGTAAACGCGGGTGCCTGAAGAGTCGCAGTCATGGCAATTGCTCGATTAATTCCATGGACACAGCATAGCACTGTATGTATCTGCAGACACAATTGCGCGCGTACTATCTTTCTGGACATTGAAAAGAGCGGCAGCGCGATGTCGGCAAGTTCGATATGAACTTCAGCCAACCCTCAGGCTGGTAACTGCGTTCGATGGATACGAAGTTGATCAGATAGTGCGCTGACGATGGGAGCGCTAGCGCTAATTGCGGAAAGTCAGTAAAGCGCAAATGACAGGACGGACGCTGGCAGGCTGAAAGCCGCGTAAAGACTGGTGCCCGGAGCGGGGGTCGAACCCGCATACCCTTTCGGATGAGAGATTTTAAGTCTCTTGCGTATACCAATTTCGCCATCCGGGCGGAGACTGCGTAGCAAGTGTGCCGATGGGGAATCGGCGGCGCAGGACTATAGCGAGCCTCCGGACACCACGCAACCCGAACGGCGCCGTTGCGTGGCCTCAGTCGCTGGAAACTGGCGAAAGCTGCCACCAGCTCGGCAGCAGGCGGCGTATCTGCGACCGGCCGAAACGGTCGTCGATCAGGTGCACGACGCCTTCATCGCTCTGTGTGCGGATAACCCGTCCCGCAGCCTGCACGACTTTCTGCAGCCCGGGATAGAGGTAGGTGTAGTCGTAACCCAGGCCGCGACCGAATAGTTGCTCAATGCGTGCCTTGAACTGCTCGTTGACCGGATTGACCTGTGGCAGGCCGAGGGTGGCGATAAAAGCGCCAATCAAGCGGTTGCCTGGCAGGTCGATGCCTTCGGCGAATGCGCCGCCGAGCACCGCAAAACCGACGCCCTTGCTGTGTTCGGTGAATCGGTCGAGAAATGCACTGCGGGCCGCTTCCTGCATGCCGCGGGTCTGCTCCCAGAAGGGTACGTCCGGGCACTGCTCGCGCAGCATGGCAGTCACCTGTTGCAGGTAATCGAAGCTGCTGAAGAAGGCCAGGTAGTTGCCGGGACGCTCGCGATATTGACGGGCAATCAGTTCGACCACGGCACCCAGCGAGGCCTGGCGGTGCTGATAGCGGGTCGAGACATGCTCGGCCAGGCACACCCGCAGCTGATCGGCCTGGAATGGCGATTCGACCTCGATCCAGGCGCTACCCGTGGGCAAGCCCAACATATCGGCTTGGAACCGGCGCGGGTTGAGCGTGGCCGAGAACAGCACCGTCGAACGAGCCTGTTCTAACCGTGGCGCGAGGAAGGGCGCTGGAACCACATTGCGCAGGCACAGCATCGAACGCTTGGTCTTGCCGCGGCCAGTTGCGGGTAACAGGCTGATATCGAACAACGAGTGCTCACCGAACAGTTCAGCGACCCGGCAGAAATGCATGGCATCGAAATAGGCCCGTTGCAGCTCTGCATCCAGCCCGCCGGGTTGTTCGCCAAGATAATCGGTGACGGCGCTGACAGCCTGTTGCAGCGCGCCGAGCAGTTTGAGCGGCAGCTCGGGCTGCACCTGATAATCCACCAGCTGCTCGCGATGCAGGTCGTTCCAGCAGCGCTGTACCCGACCCAGCGGGCGTTTCAAGGGCGCCGGCGCCTTGCCGCCGAGACCGGCGAAGGCCCGCTGATCGAGCTCGGCGCTGTACATGCTGCGCGCGCGTTCGAGCAGGTTGTGCGCTTCGTCCACCAGCACGCTGATACGCCAGCCATTGTTGAGCGTCAGGCCGTAGAGCAGGGCGCTGATGTCGAAATAGTAGTTGTAGTCGCCGACCACGGCGTCCGCCCAGCGCGCCAGCTCCTGGCTGAGGTAATAGGGGCAGACCTGATGGGCGAGGGCGACCTCTCGCAGGGCCGCTTGGTCGAGCATGCTGTGCTGCAATGCCGCTGCTCGGGCCGCGAGCAAACGATCATAGAAACCCTTCGCCAACGGGCAGGATTCGCCGTGACAGGCCTTGTCTGGGTGCTCGCAGGCCTTGTCACGTGCGATCAACTCGAGCACACGCAATTCACCCGCGCCGTTGCGCTGTAGCGTTTGCAGTGCATCCAGCGCCAGGCGCCGGCCGGAGGTCTTGGCAGCGAGAAAGAACAGCTTGTCGAGCTGCTGGCCGGGAAACGCCTTGAGTTGCGGAAACAGCGTGCCCAGGGTCTTGCCGATACCGGTCGGCGCTTGCGCCATGAGCGTGGTGCCGGTACAGGCTGCCTTGTATACCGCCTCGGCGAGTTGCCGCTGGCCGGTGCGGAAATCGGCATGAGGAAAACCCAGCGCGGTGAGCGCCTGATTGCGCGCGTCGCGATGGGCCAGTTCCTGTTCGGCCCAGTCGAGAAACGCCTGACACTGGGTTTCGAAAAAAAGGCGCAGGCTCTGTGCTCCGTGGCGTTCGACGAAGAGGGTTTCCTTGTGGCTGGCGACGTCGAAATAGACCAGTGCCAGCTCGACCTCGTCGAGCTGGCGCGTCTGACACAGCAGCCAGCCGTAGATCTTCGCCTGCGCCCAGTGCAATTGCCGATGGTTGGCCGGCTGACGTTCCAGATCACCGCGGAAGGTTTTGATTTCTTCCAGGCGGTTCCGCGCCGGGTCGTAGCCATCGGCGCGGCCGCGCACCATGAGTTTTCCGTATTGGCCCTCCAGAGCCACTTCACGTTCGTAGCCCTCGCCGCGCCTGGCGCTGACTTGGGCGTGGCCGGCGATGCCTTCCAGCGCGGTGGGCGAGGGTGTGAAGCGCAGGTCCAGATCGCCAACCTTGGCGGTGAACTCGCAGAGTGCGCGCACCGCGACCCGATAGCTCACGCCACGACCTCAGCCCACTGCACGTGACAGACCGCGATAGGCAGGCCGTGCTGATGGGCGTAATCGATCCAGCGCTTCTGGTTGTCCTGCAGGCGATCGCCCGGGCCTTTCACCTCAATCATCCGGTAGCGGCTTTCTTCGGGCCACAGCTGGATGAGATCCGGCAGGCCAGTACGATTGCCGCAAACATCGGCGAGGATGCGCTGAAACATCAGCTTCAGATGCGCGGCGGGAATGCACGCCAAGGCATGGGTCAACAGCTTCTCGTCGAGCAGCCCCCAGGCAACGAACGCGTTATGAATGCCGAGCTTTGCCTGGAAGGTGCGCCAGATGCAGTCGCGGTAGTCGTCACTGTCGAGACAGGCCAAGCAGGCGGCAAACAGGTCAGCGCGCCGTTGATGAAAATCCGCACGATTCAGATCGGCCGGCGCCCAGTGGAAAGAGTGGAAGAACGCACCGGGCAACGGTGCGAAGATCGCGTCCCAGCAAAGCAAGCCGAACAACGAGCCGACCAGGGCATTCTCGACGTAGTAGACCGGCGCGTCTGGTGTCGACAGGTGCTCGCGCACCGCATGCTCGACGCTACAGCCGGCTCGGGGCAGGATCAGGTCGAGCTGCTCCGGCTTGCGGTTGAGTGAGCGCAGCGTAGGAATACCCAGGCTGCGCTGCAGGCGCGGCTTGATTCGCTGCAGTTGCTGCAGTTCGTGCTCACTCTGCGGCGCAGCCTGCGCCTGATCCAGCAGCTCCAGCGCTGCTGCAGGCTGGCCACAGCGTTCGAGCACGCGAATCGCTCGCTCGCGAGCACCGGGATAGCTATTGGAGGCATGCAGGCGCAGGGCTTCTGCCAGGTCACCGATGCGCTCGAACCGCTGGCCGATACGCAGCAGCAGCTTGCCGCGGCGGCTTTCCAGCCAGGCGTTGGCATAGGGCACATCGGGCACGTCGGCCAGCACGTCGCTCGATGACTCACCGGTATCGAAACGCTCGCGGCAACGATGCAGATGCAGATAGGCATCCAGCTCGGTGCGACAGTTGAAGGCGCGGGAGCTGGGCGAGAAGACGACCTGCTCGTAACGGTAGATGCCGAGGTCGGCCAGCACGAACTCGGACCAGTCCTGATGGATGTTGCCGAAGAACAGCAAACGCAGGCGCTCACAGAGCTCGTCGATGCATAACTCAAATACCGCGTCTTCGATCTGGCTGCACCACGCCTGAAACGGCTTGGCCATCTGGTGGTCGGCGCGCAGCTTATCCAGCAGCTCGGCCTTGCGCAGGCTGGCTGATGCAGACGCCCCGAAAACCTGCAGCAGCTCGCCTTTGGTCAGCAAAGCGAACAGATGCTCGAGCGTCAGGGCCGAAGACGCATCGACCCACCCCTGATCGATCAATGGCTCTACCGCGCGACGCGAGCAGCCAATCTCCGGATAGCGCAGCTTGCTTGCTCGAAACAGCATGCCCTTGCGCATCACCATGCGCACCAGCAGCGCCTGGGAAGGCTGCGGCAACAGGGCGAAACGCTCGATAAATGCCAGCTCGGTTTCATCCAGCAGATCACTGTGGTGACGGCTCACCCAGGCCAGAACCTGCCGGAAGTTTTCGAGGTAGTAGAAGGGATTTTCCAGGGCCTGACGCATTGTACATCCGCTGCAGCTGGGGCGCGCGCGGCCCGCTCAAAGACTGGCTATTTATACAGTTTGAGCGACGTTTGGCAATTGCCCGGTGATCAGCGGAAGTCTCACCAGCTACAGCAGGCGGCTGAGTGCCGCCTGTTGTGAAGTCGCGAACTCAGACCGTGCGCGAAAAACGACCGCGCTGCTCGCCGCCGAGGTAGGCGTCGAACGCCATGGCGACATTGCGCATCATCAGCTGCCCCTGCGGCAAGAGAACCAGCGCGTCGTCGTGCAACTCGACCAGGCCATCGGCCACCGGTTCGGCGAGCTTTGCCAGCGAATCGGCGAAGTATTCCCGAAAATCGATGCCGTGCTTCTGTTCGATCTGGCGGTAGTCGACGCGGCTATGGCACATCAGCGACACGATGACGTCACGGCGCAGGCAGTCATCGTCGCTCAGCTTGTAGCCGCGCTGCACGGGCAGCATGCCCTCGTTGAGGCGCGCGTAATACTGCGATAGCTCCTTGACGTTCTGGCTGTAGCTATCGGCGACCTTGCCTATGGAGGAAATGCCCAGCCCGATCAGGTCGCAATCGGCGTGGGTCGAATAGCCCTGGAAGTTGCGCTGCAGCGTGCCATTGGCGCGGGCAAGGGCCAGTTCGTCCTCGGGCAGCGAGAAGTGATCCATGCCGATATAGATGTAGCCGGCGGCGGTAAGGCGCTGGATGGTCAGTTCCAGCAGCTCGAGCTTGCGCTCCGGCGGTGGCATGTCCTCTGGGCGTATCAGCTTCTGTGCACGTACCAGCTCCGGCAGGTGGGCATAGCTGTAAGCGGCGATGCGGTCCGGACGAATGTCGATGATCTTGTCCAGCGTGGTATCGAAGCTGGCCACCGTCTGCAGCGGCAGGCCGTAGATCAGGTCGACGCTGATGGACTTGAACTGTGCGTCGCGGGCGGCCTGGACCAGCTCGCGAGTCTGCTCCTCGGTCTGGATGCGGTTGACGGCGATCTGCACCTGTTCGTCGAAATCCTGCACGCCGAAGCTCAGGCGGTTGAAGCCCAGCTTGCGCAGGCCGTGGATCTGCTCGGGCGTGACGGTGCGCGGGTCCACTTCCAGCGAGAATTCGTGGTTGTCGCTGTCATCCATGTTGAACGCCTGATGCAGGCACGCCATCAGGTCGGCCAGCTGCTCGCTGGTGAAATAGGTGGGTGTGCCACCGCCAAGGTGCAGCTGAGTAAGCTTGCGCGAACGATCGAACAGTTCGCCCTGCATGGCGATCTCGCGCTTGAGGTATTCGAGGTACTCGACGGCGCGCTCGGTCTTGTGGGTGATGATCTTGTTGCAGGCGCAGTAGTAGCAAAGGCTCTTGCAGAACGGAATGTGGATGTACACCGACAGCGGCTTGGGCGTTTGCGCCTGATTGCTGCGTGCGGCGGCGGCACGGTAATCATCCTGGGCGAAGGCCTGGTGAAACTGTGGGGCCGTGGGGTAGGAGGTGTAGCGCGGACCTGGACGGTCGTATTTCTCGACCAGGGCGCGGTCGAAGCTCGGCAGTTGGTCCATGTTCGTTTTACCTAAGGTTGAATTCGGAGTCCGGCGCGGAACGCGGTGTCACCCTCGGGTGTGTCCGGCTCAGGCAGGTCATGGGCGCGGATTATGGACGATTCGGTCCGGCGCGCCGACTGTCTCAGATCAAGAATAGCGCCCCGGCGGCACTCCGAACCGCACCGTTGGGCGATTCGAAATACGTACCGGGCGCGGCCGGGAAGGCCGCGCCGCAGTGGTCAGAGCTTGAACTGGCCGACCAGACGGTTCAGCTCGGTTGCCAGACGCACCAGCTCGTCGCTGATCTGCGAGGTCTGGGATGCGTCAGCCGAAGTGGTGTCCGCAATACGGCTGATGGTCGTGATGTTGCGATTGATCTCTTCGGCAACCGCACTCTGCTGTTCGGCAGCCGTTGCGATCTGGGTGTTCATCTCGTTGATGGTGCCGACTTCGTCGGCGATCACGGCGAGACTCTGGGCAGCTTTCTCGACGCATTGCGAACCCGACCGGGCACGCAGTTGTGCTTCGCTCATGGCCTGCACCGCATTGCGAACGCCGCTTTGCAGCTGTTCGATCATGGCCTGGATTTCTTCGGTGGATTTCTGCGTGCGCGAAGCCAGGGTACGTACCTCATCGGCCACCACCGCAAAGCCGCGGCCCTGTTCGCCGGCGCGTGCCGCTTCGATGGCTGCGTTCAGCGCCAGCAGGTTGGTCTGCTCGGCGATGCCGTTGATCACGCCGAGCACCATGTCGATGCTGGCGCTGTCGCTCTCGACCCGCTGGATGACCTGGGCGGCTTTCTCGATCTCGGCGATCAGCACTTCGATGCCGTCCAGTGCCTCGGTGGCGACCTTCACGCCGGCTTTTGATTCGTTGTCGGCGCCGGTCGATGCCGTGGCGGTCTGGCTGGCATTGCGTGCCACTTCCTGCACGGTCGCGCTCATCTCGTTCATCGCCGAGGCGACCATGTCGGTCTCGCTGCGCTGTTCGTTGACGGCAGCCAGGGTCTTCTCTGCAACATGGGATACCCGCTCGGAGACATCACTGAGCTGATGGGTAACGCCCGCGACGGCCTCCAGGCTATGGCGGAACTTGCCGATCATGCGGTTGAAGGCATCGCCCATCGCGCCGATTTCGTCCTTCGCACCCACCTCGACGCTAAGGCTGAGGTCTTCGTCCTCGGCCATGGTATTCATGGTGTGGCGCATGGCAGTGATGCGGCGGATGATGACGTGGCGCACGGTCAGGCACATGACCACCACGCCGATGAACAGCAGCAGCAACTGAATCCCGCCGCTGATCATGATGTTGCGGTCGACTTCCTGGTCCAGCGCCTTGAGGTCATAGCTGATGCGCACAGCGCCCATTACCGTGTTCTCGCCAACCTGGTGGCAGGTCAGGCAGTTGGTACCGCGGTAGTCCGCGTGGGCCAGGATGGGATTGATGACGGTCAGCACACGGCCACCGTTCTGCTTGTTGACCTCGATGATCGCCTCGCCGCTCAGCGCGCGGCGATCCAGCGCGTCGGCCGGGGCCTGGTGGTCATAGCCAGGGCCGAACACCTTGGTGACTTCTTCCCCGCGGATGATGCGCGCATCGATAACGCCTGGGCGCGCGAGGATCTTGTTCCGCAGCACCTTTCGCTGAGCCATAGTGCCGGTCAGCATCATGGTGTTGATGCTATCGAAATAGGAGTCGGCGGCATCCTTGGTCTGCTGCTCCACAACTTGAAGCACGAGCCGCTTCTCCGTACTGGCAGAGAAGAACAACGAGGCAGACATGATCGCCACCAGGACCAGCACCAGGGCCAGGTTGATCTTTGTCTGCACGGACATTTGTCGGGAGGCGGAGCTGTTGTTCATGGTTTTCCTTAGTACTACTGCCACGCGGGGTCAGCTGCCATTGCAGCACTGCTGCGCAGCCGATACTTGCGGCGCAGCATTGAGCAGGCAGTCACCTGTTGATATCGGCGTGCTGTGCGTATTCTTGAAACCAACCGCAGGTGATAGCCATGCGCCATTATTGGGCGGCGCTATGGTATTGCTTTTCGGCACGAGAGAAGTGCTTCGGGCGACCGACAACAGTGCAATTGCACATTTCCCTGACTCAGGTCATGGGTCGACCGGCTCTCTTTCGGTGCAAGGTGCGACAAAGGTGTAATGATCATTGGCTATGGGTATTCGCGGTTGCGCGTCCGGTTATTCGGCCTCACTGGCACGGTGAAAAAACACCGACAGATGGCTTTACAGAGCGCCCCGACCGCCATTAGCGTGGCGACCCGCCGGAGCAGCGAAACCAGTGCCTCCGAGAGGCAGGCACATAATCTGCATCGAGCGTGAATGTCGCTGCGAACCCCGCTGCAAAACGATGGTCGTAGGCTCTACGCCGGCATGGCCGGGCAACACCGCAAGGCAGCTGCTGTTCTCGATGGCAGTGCATCGACTGGAACCTTTATTTCAAGGACTCACATGATCAAGAAATGCCTTTTTCCCGCTGCCGGATATGGCACCCGTTTTCTTCCTGCAACCAAAGCCATGCCCAAGGAAATGCTGCCGGTGGTGAACAAGCCCCTGATTCAGTACGGGGTTGAAGAGGCACTGGCGGCGGGGCTTAACCAGATCGCGATCGTCACCGGGCGTGGCAAGCGCTCGCTGGAAGACCATTTCGACATCAGCTACGAGCTGGAGCACCAGATCCGCAACACCGACAAGGAAAAGTACCTGGTCGGTATTCGCCGCCTGATCGACGAATGCAGCTTCTCCTACACCCGCCAGGTGGAGATGAAGGGCTTGGGGCATGCGATTCTCAGCGGCCGCCCGCTGATCGGCGATGAGCCGTTCGCCGTGGTCCTGGCTGACGACCTTTGCATCAACCTCAATGGCGATCCGGTCCTGGCGCAGATGGTCAAGCTCTACAACCAGTTCCGCTGCTCGATCGTTGCCATTCAGGAAGTGCCGCCGGAAGAGACCAGCAAGTACGGTGTGATCGCCGGCGAGATGATCCGCGACGATATCTACCGCGTCAGCCACATGGTCGAGAAGCCCAAGCCGGAAGATGCGCCGTCCAACATGGCGATCATCGGCCGCTACATCCTGACTCCGGACATCTTCGATCTGATCGAGCAGACCGAGCCGGGCAAGGGCGGTGAGATTCAGATCACCGACGCGCTGATGCGCCAGGCTCAGGATGGTTGCGTGCTGGCATACAAGTTCAAGGGCCAGCGCTTCGACTGCGGTAGCGCCGAGGGCTACATCGCGGCGACCAACTTCTGCTACGAACACTTCTACCTGACCGGCAAGGCGTTCTGAAGCAATTGGGCCACCTAAGGGTGGCCCAGTCACTTCCGGGCCTGCTTCAAGGCTCCGGCATATCCTCGGCACCCGGTCCAAGCGGCTGCCCGTAGCTGAATTCGACATAGTTGCCCGCAGGATCGCGCAAACCGCAGTAGTAGCCCACCGGATAGGGTTCGTTGCGCGGCTCCCATATCAGACAGCCTTCCCTGCGCGCCAGGTCGGCAACCGCATCCACTTCCTCTCGACTGGCCAGCGCGAAGCCGAAATGGCTGTAGTCGTCCATCGCCAGTGATCGATCCTTGCCGCCCGGCATCATCACGAAGATGAACTCGCGCTCTTTTCCAGGCTCCGCCATCCAGACGATGCGTGAGCCCTTTCCGGGGCGCTCGTGAAACACGTGCATGCCGCAGAAGCGCTCATAGAACGCGATACAGGCGTCCAGATCGGGCACGTGCAGAGCCAAGTGGGTGAGGGTAGGGCGCATGCGGCACTCCTTCGGTGATTCAGGCCGAAAGCCTGGGTTATGCTGTTCGCTACAGAAGGAGACAACATTACATGGCTTACGACTTCGATCTATTCGTCATCGGTGCAGGTTCCGGTGGCGTGCGTGCGGCGCGCTTCGCTGCAGGTTTCGGCGCGAAGGTGGCGGTTGCGGAAAGCCGTTACCTGGGCGGTACCTGTGTCAACGTCGGTTGTGTGCCGAAGAAGCTACTGGTCTACGGCGCGCATTACGCCGAAGACATTGGCCAGGCACAGGGCTACGGCTGGACCATCGACGGCGCGACCTTCGACTGGAAGACCCTGATTGCCAACAAGGACCGGGAAATCCAGCGACTGAACGGCATCTACCGCAGCATCCTGGTGGATAGCGGCGTAACCCTGCTGCAAGCGCATGCGCGCCTGGTCGATGCCCATACCGTCGAAGTCGAAGGCAAGCAGTACACGGCCGAGCACATCCTGATCGCTACTGGTGGCTGGCCCCACGTGCCGGCGATTCCGGGGCGTGAGCACGCTATCACGTCCAATGAAGCTTTCTACCTCGAATCCTTGCCGCGACGTGTGCTGGTGGTCGGTGGTGGCTATATCGCCGTCGAGTTCGCCTCGATCTTCCATGGCTGCGGTGCCGATACCAAGCTGCTCTATCGCGGTGAATTGTTCCTGCGCGGTTTCGATGGCTCGCTCCGCGATCACCTGAAGGACGAGATGATCAAGAAGGGCGTGGATCTGCAGTTCAACGCCGACATCGTGCATATCGACAAGCAGACCGATGGCAGCCTGCTCGCGACGCTGGAAGACGGCCGCACGCTGGAAGCGGACTGCATCTTCTACGCGACAGGCCGCCGTCCGATGCTGGACAACCTGGGGCTGGAAAAGGCCGGCGTAGCGCTGGATGCCCGAGGTTTCATTGCCGTGGACGATGAATACCGTACCTCGGTGTCTTCGATTCTGGCGATTGGCGACGTGATCGGTCGCGTGCAGCTGACACCCGTCGCACTGGCTGAGGGCATGGCCGTGGCGCGGCGGCTATTCAAGCCGGAGCAATATCGCAAGGTCGATTACACGACCATCCCGACCGCGGTGTTCAGTCTGCCGAACATGGCAACTGTCGGGCTGACCGAGGAGGAGGCGCGCGAGCAGGGCTACAAGGTAACGATCTTCGAAAGTCGTTTCCGGCCGATGAAGCTGACCATGACCGATAGCCTCGAGCGCAGCCTGATGAAGCTGGTGGTGGATGCTGAGACCGACCGTGTGCTCGGCTGCCATATGGCGGGACCGGATGCCGGCGAGATCATGCAGGGGCTGGGCGTGGCGCTGAAGGCCGGGGCCACCAAGCAGGTGTTCGACGACACGCTGGGCATCCACCCGACGGCCGCCGAAGAGTTCGTCACCATGCGCACACCGGCGGCGATCTGAAAGCATGCTGGCGGCCGCCTGCGGCGGCGCGCCAGATCACTCAGTGATGATGCCCTGGCGCAGCACCGCCGGCAGCCGGGGCGTCTACCTCGATGCTCACCTCGGTGGTGATCTCGCCGCCGTCCTCGAATTGCAGTGTCACCGGGAAGCTCTCCCCAGCCACCAGCGGCTGCTTAAGCCCGAACAGCATCACGTGATTGCCACCCGGCTTGAACTCCACCTTGCCAGCTGCGGGCACGTCGACCGCCTCGACCTGCTGCATCTTCATCATGTCGCCCTGATGCACATGGGTGTGCAGCTCGGTCTTTTCGGCACGTGAGGTCTGCGCGCCGATCAGGCGCTGTGGCTGCTGACCACGATTTTCCAGTATGAAGTACACCGCGCCAGTCGGAGCGCTGGGCGGCATCGCCCGCGACCAAGCCTGGCTGACAGCCAGCTCGCTGGTGGCCGCTTGTGTCGAAGCCTGATGGTCGTGGTGGTGCTCCTGCGCAAGGGCAGGCAAGCAGAGTGCCGCAAAAGTACCAGCGGCCAGTAAGCGAAGCAGCATGAGAGAACTCCCGTTCTGTTGAGATGCGCCATATTACGCCGCTGACCCTGCAGCGGTACGTCTGGGTAGTCGACTTGTCGGTCGGCCATGGCTTGTGTGCCGCGCGATGGAGAGGAGGGTGCAGCAATTTGCCACAGGTGTGTTTGTGACACTATATTGCGACGCCTGCACTTGCAGCCATCGAGGGTTTCTGTTGCACCTGATTTTTCTGAGCGAAGCGTTTATCAAGCGCGGCTGATCGGCTTCCTCCATCAAGTGATTGCTCCGACCCTGGTGCTCGGTCATGATCGGCGGCCGCTCAAACAAGCTCGGTACTCCCGGCCATCAGAAGTCAGGGCAACCGATCAATACACTTTCTTTTTCACGCCCCGACGGTTTTTGGGGCATACGAGCTTGTCGTTTCCTTGCAAAGCGCAGGACGCGTCATGTGTTTATACGGACATGATTTATATGAGTTCTGGAAAGTTCGGATTTCTTCCCACCTGCCTGTCTGTCATCGCCCTTGCAGCTATTTTCACTACCGCCTGGTGGCTTCATCCTGAACGAGCGGTTTCCGGGTTCGCTGTAGCCGATTCTCATGCTCTGCCGCTCGCCAGCAAGGGGCCGTTTTACAGCACCCGCTTCGCATCCTCCGATCTCGACGAATTTGTCCATGCCTCCTCGGTGACCTCCTTGCCGGATGGTGGCCTGATGGCCGTATGGTTTGCCGGTTCACGCGAAGGGGCTGCGGATGTTCAGGTGCGCGGCGCGCGATTCGACGCGATTGCGGCGGAGTGGGGCGACGAACTGGTCCTGGCAACTCGCGAGTCGACCCAGAAGGCGACCCAGAAGCACATACGCAAGCTCGGCAATCCGGTCATTGCGCTGGCTCCCGACAACAGGCTGTGGCTGTTCTATGTGTCGGTATCGATCGGTGGCTGGGCTGGAAGCGCCATCAACGCCATGTATTCGGATGATCTGGGAAAAACCTGGTCGACTCCCAGGCAGCTGATCACCACCCCCTTCTTGAACATCAGCACACTGGTGCGCAATGCCCCGGTATTCCATCAGGACGGCACCATAGGGCTGCCCGTCTACCACGAGTTCCTCGGCAAGTTCGCCGAGTATCTGTACATCAGCCCGAACGGCGAGGTGATCGGTAAAAGTCGAATCAGCAAAGGCAACGATTCACTGCAACCAACAGTGGTGCCGATGGACGAGCAACACGCCGTTGCCATGCTGCGCTATGCAGGCTCCAGCCATCATCGCGTGCTCGCCAGCCGCACCGCGGATGCCGGCAGAACCTGGAGCAAGCCTTATCCGATCGACCCGGCCAACCCCAATTCCGCGCTCGCAGCGGTGGCCACGCCCAACCATGGCCTGCTGGTTGCCCTGAATGATCTGGAGGACGGACGTTTCCGTCTTCGCCTGATGGAGACCGACTCGAGCCTCGATCTCTGGAAGCCGGTGATTGACCTGGACGAATCACCTGACCCGGAGGGCAATCCGTTCACCCCGGAGGTATATCGGGAAATCATCGGCGACAAGTTTCGCCTTTCCAGCGGGCCGCGGCGGCTGTCGCTGGTGGACGAGTTTCTGAAAAACCTGGATAAGCGTGTCTGCAAGACCCATGGCTGCGATTTCGAGTACGAGTATCCCTACTTCATCAGGAGCGCCGACGGTCTCTATCACCTGGTCTATTCCTGGAACAACACATTCATCAAACACGTCAGCTTCAATGATGCCTGGCTACTGGAGCAGCTCTGATGCCTGAACTCTGGCAAGCGCATCTGACCTTCGGGTTACTCGCTTTCATCGTCACGCCTGGATTTGGCTTCGGCCGAGGGGTTCAAGGGCTTCGCCTTTTCCTCCTGCTGGGGATCAGCTTCATTCCTGTGGACGGTCTGTCACTGGCCGCCTACATGCGCAGCTTCACTGATGACGTGGCCATCACGACGCTGGTGGCGCTGGCATTTTTCGCGGCAGTGCGCTTGGGACTGATGGCGATGCCGCCGCAGAACGCGCGCGTGCAATTGTTGATCGCGATGGCGGGGCTGGCGCTTTTTCTCTACCCGGCAACGATGGGCCTGTCCTATCTGGACCCCTATCAACTCGGTTATGCCCCCCGCCCGCTGATCGCGGTGGTGGGCGTGCTTGCCCTGGGCTTGCTGCTGCTCAATAACTGGCTGGGCGCTTTCATGCTTGGCCTTGCCACCTTGGCGTTCAGCCTGGGGATCAAGCCGTCGCCCAATTACTGGGACTATCTGCTAGACCCCTTCATCGCCTTGTTCAGCTGCGGAGCGTTGCTTGTCTATGCCTGCAGGGCACTCGTGCGCAAGCCAATGCCCGCGTGACGAAAATTACTCCAGCCGACCTGTGATGGCTCGGCTGTGCTATTTGACGATTCGATAGATTCGAGGTTGGGACAATGGGTTGGCTTCAGTCGCGGCGCCTGCATTACTGGTTCGGTGCAGTCGGGATTCTGTTCATTGCGCTCGCAGCATTACGCGGGATTTTCTTCGTCGGTTTCTCCGGGCTGGAGCCCAGCACGCTCGGCACGGTCGATGCCGTACCCGAAACGCTCGGAATCGGCCTGCGTTTCGACCTTCGCCTGGCGATCCTGTTGATGTTGCCGATCGCGCTGTTGGCGTGGCTGCCGGTCTGGAACCTAACGCGCTCCCGCGTCCTTCGCTGGGTGGCGCGGCTCTATCTGGCACTGGCGCTTGGTGCAGTGCTACTGGTCTACATCATCGATTTTGGCCACTACGCCTATCTCGGGGTACGCATCAATGCCACCGTGTTGCGCTTTCTGGAGGACGCGCAGATATCCACCGATATGGTCTGGCAAACCTATCCAGTAGTCTGGATCACCCTTGGCTGGGCGGCGACAACCGCTCTGGTGTGGTGGCTGCTGCTGCGCTTCGAGCGGGTCACGCTGGATCGTCCGGCAAAGCGAATCAGCCGGCTTTCGCTGATCTGGGGTAGTGCGCTGATGGTGGTGGCTGTTTTCGTCGCCATCCTCGGGCGCGTCGACAATATCAATCTGGAAAACCCGGTGCCACTGCGCTGGAGCGATGCGTTCTTCTCGGGCGACAACCAGATCGCAGCCCTTGGCCTGAATCCGGTGATCTTCCTCTATGACACGCTGAAGGTTCCCAATCAGCCGTATGACCGAGAACAGGTCGAGGCCCATTACGATGTCGTCAGCCATTACCTGGGCGTCGACCAGCCTGATGCGAAAACGCTGAATTTCAGCCGGGAGCAGGGCGTTCAGCCCTATGCGATTGATGGAAAGCGGCCGAATGTCGTCTTCGTCATGCTCGAATCCCTGGGCACCACCGCAGTGGGCGCCTATGGCAATCCGCTCAATCCGACTCCCAATATCGACCGGCTGGCCAAGCAGAGCTGGTTCTTCAAGAACTTCTACGTTCCCGTGACCGGCACCGCGAAGACCGTGTGGGCGAGCATATCCGGCGTACCAGACGTTTCCCGGCAGGAAACCGCGACGCGCAATCCGCTGATCACCCGTCAGCACAGCCTCGTTAACGCGCTGCAGGGTTACGACAAGTACTACATGATTGGCGGCAATTCCGGCTGGGCCAATATGAATGCCCTGATCCGCCAGAGCATCGACGACATCCAGCTATATGAAGAGCGCCACTGGAACTCTCCGATGGTGGATGTGTGGGGAATCTCCGATCTGGACCTGTTCAAGGAAAGTGACCGGCTGCTGCGAGAGCAGGGGGAGGGCAAGCCCTTCTTTGCCTATATCCAGACGGCGGGCAATCATCGCCCGTTCACCTTACCCAAGCAGAACGACGGCTTCGAAGCCCTTGATCTGCCTTTGGAAGAGGTACAAGGTGCGGGCTCCCGCAGCGTGGCGCAGTACAATGCGGTCCGCCTTCTGGATTTCAACATCGGCCGCCTGATGGAGATTGCGAAGGAAGGCGGCTGGTATGACAACACCATCTTCGTCATGTTTGGCGACCACAACACGCGTATCGCCCAGATTCCGCACATGCTGCCCGCATACGAAAAGCTGGGGCTCGAGAGCAATAACGTTCCGTTGTTGATCCATGCGCCCAAGCTGCTGGAGCCACGAGTGATCGAAGAGGCCGTGGGTCTGGCCGATCTGCTACCGACCGTACTGGGCATGGCCGGCATGGAGTTTCGCAACGGTGCGATGGGACGCGACATCCAGCAGCCGGCTCCTGAGGGGGAGCGCGTGGTTCCACTCGTGCTCCGCGAAGGCACGTTCCCGCTGATTGGTGGCGTGACCAAGGACTTTCTTCTGCAGATGCAGCACGACGGCAGCCAGCCGACCCTGCACGAAATTGCATCACCGGAGCCTCTGGTCGACGTAGCCGACCGGTATCCCGAGGAATACCAGCGACTCGTCGCCCTGACACGGGGACTGCACGAGGCATCGCGCCTGATGCTCTATCAGAACGTCAGAAAGGACTGAGTTCCAGGACGATCATGGTTGCCTATCCGCGAGCTGGCTGACACAGCGAGCGGATGGGCAGATCGGCGAACGTGAGCGTGAGCGTGACGTTACAGCGTCAGGCTCAATAGAGAATCATCAGCCAGGTGACCGTCACCATCACCAGCGACAGCAGTTGCGCCGCGCTGCCCATGTCCTTGGCGTTCTTGGAAAGCGGGTGCAGTTCGAGCGAGATTCGGTCGATTGCTGCCTCTATCGCAGAATTGACGAGCTCGACCACCAGTGTCAACAACGGCACGATCACTAGTAACAAGCGTTCGATTCGGCTGACGTCGAGCGTGAACGCCAGTGGTATCAGGATAGCGTTGAGCAGCAGCAGCTGTCTGAAGGCAGCTTCGCCGGCAATCGCAGCACGGATACCTGCAATGGAGTATCCCAGCGCTCTCAGGATTCGCCTGAGACCTGAGTGCCCCTTGAGCGATTGCGCGTTGAGTTCTTCGATGCTGCTCATGTTCGACTTCCTGGCAGAATTGTGGCGAGTATAAGCATCCCGCGGCAGAGAGCGCGTGCTGATCGTGGCTAAACGAAAACCAGAGAGGGAAAGGACCAGAAGGTGGCGATGGCAAAGCACGGCCATTACCACAAACGCAACTTAACATAATATAGATTATGCGAAACGCCTAAGACGACATGACAGTATCGCCGTTGTCGAACGAAAGTGTGAGTGTTCGTTAAAAATTATAAAAACGGCTCACAAAAAATTATAAACGGCTCAGAAGCGTCCAAAACCCTTTAGTAGCGCGGCTTTCGGAGGTATCAGCGATCCCCGCTGGGTTTACAAATGGGCCACGGGAGCCATCCGATAACCAACAGAACGAACGAAAACGGCTCATTAAAGATTATAAACAGCCGAGACGGCGCGTCTTCACAACTGTCGCAGCTTTTGGAGGACTTACGATGGCTGCCGAGGTTGAAAAAAGGCCTGGATCAGGATGCTCTCTCAACCCAGTAGAAAACGGCTCTTTAAAGATTATAAATCTTGAGGCGACTCCTGAGCCCAGCTGTGACGCGGCTTACAGCCGAAGCTCCAAGGCCGTGGACACGGAAGCCTCGTCTCAACTGGGATCATCTATCGAGAGCCGCCAGAACTGCTCATAAAAATTATAAATGCTTGATTACTTCTCAAAGCCCGGCTATGGCGCGACTTGCAGAGCGAGCCCTGACCACCAAGGTAGAGAAAGTCCGCAGTTGGGATCATCTATCGAGCACGTTCAAAACGGCTCATTAAAAGTTATGAGCGTTCAGATGGCACCCTGAGCTCGGCTTTAGCGCGGCTTTAGCGCGGCTTTCAGCGAAAGCCCTATGACCGCCAGGGTTGAGATCTCGTCCGAAGCGGATTATCTACTGACGACATACGATGGTGCCTGGAAAGCAATATCCGATAACAGCCAGACCCGGATATTGCAGAAGTGCTCTGAAAGAGTCACTCTAGCCACCTCCAGCCTAGATTTCCCGTTCGGATCATTAACGAAGTATGTCCCAGTGCCCACAGCCGCTTTTCGAGACCTTTGAGCGATTTCATGGACTCAACTTTCTACACCTGCATAATGAGCTGCCCGTGGTGCGCGACTTCCTTTTGGGTTTTCCTCAGGAGCTGCAGGCCACTGACGGATATATGGCAGTCAGAGGTTTTCTAAAGTCCTACGCAGGCAACGAAGCCACGTTCAACTCTTATCGAACGCACGCCGAGCGGCTCCTCTTGTGGTCACTTTTATTGGCCGGTAAGCCGCTTCTGGCTTTAAGGCGCCGCGATGCCGAGGCCTTCATGGACTTCTGTCTCAACCCACCTACTGACTGGGTGGGCCCGGTAGTTAAATCACGTTTTTTACGTGTAGGCGGCAGGAAGCCGCTGGAAACGGACAGTTTTATGATCAACCAAGACTGGCGTCCGTTCACCTTTACCATCGCTAAGCGTGAGCGAAAAATCGCGGCGGAATCGGCGGCTCCCCTTCCCTCCCGAATCTATCGGATGTCCCAGGGCTCCGTTGGTCAGGTC
Source organism: Stutzerimonas xanthomarina (assembly GCF_003935375.1). Taxonomy (GTDB): domain Bacteria; phylum Pseudomonadota; class Gammaproteobacteria; order Pseudomonadales; family Pseudomonadaceae; genus Stutzerimonas; species Stutzerimonas xanthomarina_A. The sequence goes on along the minus strand of NZ_RHQM01000007.1, from coordinate 16,790 downwards.
TTTGCTGTTTGTGGCAGCTTTTTCCAACACGCCATCGATGAGGGACTGACTGAGGTAAACCCGTTTCGAGCAGTGAAGCAAAAATCGATTTACAAGCAACGCAATACGGTTGATGTCGCTTCCCGGTCGTTGACCCAGCTGCAATGGAGCTACGTGATCGAAACCGCTGAGCTGATGGCTGCGGAGAATGCACTGTATGAGCGGACGTTGTTTATTGTTGCCACCTTGTTTTCTATGTACCTGCGGGTCTCCGACCTAGTCGGACGCGATAATTGGGCGCCTACGATGGGCGATATTCGTCGCGACAGCATGGGTAACTGGTGGTTTCATGTGGTGGGCAAAGGCAATAAAGCTGCGAAAATCAGCGTCCGTGACGACTACATTCACACCTATCTGGTGCGATACCGTGCACACCTAGGGCTTCCTCCCCTGCCCTCTGCTCATGAGAACACTCCTCTAATTGGCTCACTAAAAGGTCGAGCTGGGCTTTCTGACCGCCACATTCGACTGCTGTTACAGGAGCTGTTTGATCGTTCGTTGAGCCGCATGTCTATAGAAGGCTGGAGTGACGACGAGATTGATCAGCTGCGCTCGGCGTCGTTGCATTGGTTGCGCCATACCTCCGCCACTTTCGATGCACGGCACCGTGACATGAAGGATCTCCAGGCCGACCTTCGACACAACAGCATGAGTACCACCCAGAATACTTATTACAACTCGCTGGATGAGCAACGCGCTCACTCCGTGAAGGGGCTAAAAGTAAAACAATAGCCCCAAAGTCTTCTCGAGCCCGCTCTCAATAGCCAAGACAGTTCAATCAGGCTGAGCGGCTAAGCCCCTTCCGTCCCGCCTCTGGGCAAATCTCTGATTTTTAACGCTATCACCAGAAATAGATTTGTCACTCACACGCCAGTCTCACCCGGCCTCGGGTGTTTCAATCTCTTTGCACTCCTGGGCAATTTGTTTCAAAAGTCTTTCTGGAGCTACCCCTTCGTAGCTACTGAACGAGTCGAGTAGCACTGTTAGAGGATGCACTCCCATAACCTCAGCAATCTCTATCATCTTCTCGATGGTCACACCTTTAAGCCCTCGTTCGAGCATAGAGATGTGCGCTCGACTGCTGATTGACATGAACGTTTCCTGGCTCAGCCCGCGAGCTTTACGGATTTTCCGTAGGCTCGTGCCTAGCGCTTGCCTGTAATTCATCCTGTTTTCCCGTTGCACAAAAACAACGATGGAGCCAGAATGCGCCCTATGGCACTACGTCCTATAGGACGCATTTCAGGGGATTGATCTATGTTCAAAACACACGAGAGCGCCTACTACAACCTAGCGCCCGTGTATGGGCCCGACCATCATCACTGGAGGCTCGTTGAGCGCGAAATCTCGAGTCCGTGGCTTCACGCAACGGTGAAGGTGACAGAAGGTGGCATTGAATACACAAAGACCGTCATGCCCAATGACCTGACTACTTTCCTTGAAATGGCCAACTTGAAAACTCCTGATGCACGCATCGGCGAGCTTCAGCTGATGAGCCCAGCGTGGATGAACGGCGCGGGACGGTGGCTGCTTGAACCTATCAGACAAATTGACATAGCCAGATCAGTCGACAACGAGCTGATCCATATCTATGTGACGCATGAAGGTAAGAACTACTACGACCCTTCGCGGACGCCAGCTGAAATTCTGGAGCTGACAAACCAGCAAACCGTGTATTACACAAACCTCAGCTGACGCAGTGTCCTATGATGAGCACGACCTTGATTCCAAACACCAGTCGGTCGATCTCGCCTTATGCAAAACGACAGCTGGCCCATGCCTTGAAGGCTAACTACCCGGTTCCGGTAACGGGCTTTCTGGTAGATGCGTTTGTGATTGCTAACGCCGCTGTTGGGATCAGCTATCAACATGCCCGAAGGGAAAGTACGGGGCGGTTTGCCGACGGCCATCTCATACGAACATCGGACATCATCGACCTGCGCCATAGCGATGGCCGCTGGTTCATCAAGACCGTTAACTCACTTTACGTCGTGGTTACCTTTAAGCGCCACGTAGGACTCCCCTCGCTTATGGCACTTCAGCGCTTGATGAAGTCGAGCATTGTTATGACATCCAGAAAGCTTCACTAGATGCCGTGAAAATTACTGCGAGTAATACACCATGAAGCTCCAGTTTTTGGACATTAGTGGAAATCAAAAAGCACTCGAAATCGCAGATTTTCTATGGGGAAAAGCACCCGCTATCAACGGTACCGATTTGAGTCGAGACGAAATTCTTCAGGAGTTACATCGGAGAAACCCCGGTAAGCAGTACTGCCTAGTTAAGAAATGGACTCTCGTCGAGTTAGAAATGTCCGATGAAGCGCGTCAGCATATTGAAGCTGACGGATTCGTAGCTCGGCTTATCCACGCTAATGAGGTAGTCGAAGACTCAGCTGGACGTTTTCCACCGGGTTATTGGGTGAGGAGCTCCTTGCAGCAGAGGTATGAAGGCGATGGCTTTTTCGAGACCAAGAGCACCATTTACGTCCTGCTTGGCGTTGGTCGCTACAAGAAAGTGCGCGATGACATCGTCTATAGCATTCGCCCGTAAACCGGAGGCAATGCATGAGCGACACGAACAGGACTGCGGTTTGCCACGACGCAGGTGATGGTAGCGGTGACTTGATCGTGGAGATTCCTCCAGAGGTGCTTGAGGCAATGGGATTGCGGCTTGGAGACAAGCTAAACCTCGAGCTTGTCGGTAAGAATTTAGTGCTTACACCCATTCGGGATAGTTCTCAGGGCTCCTGAAGGCTGCATTGCAGAGAGCTTGAGACTGGCCTCCCCTACAGCGAGTGAACGCACTATGAGCACACTAATCCAACTCTGTAGTGTCTGCGATGCGCCTGTGGTGAGCACCAAGGACATGCCGTGTGGCACTCTTGTCTCGAGTCCGCTCTACTCTGGGGATGGTTACAACGTCGCACTTTGCTCTGGATGTTTCGGTCGATGCCTTTCAGGTCTTCGCCGTGAGCGGCTAGTGCAGACCATGTTTGATGACGTTCAGGAGGATCTGGACAGCTTTGGTCGAACTTCCCCCAGAGATGAAAGCTAATGCTTGAAACCGGGATCGTTTACCGAGTTTCCGACCTAGTGATTGAAGCTGGAGCTCTCATCCTCGCTGAGCTTCGAAGACCGGGCGGGCCTCGTGGAAGCGGCTACAAAGCCGAGGTCGATGTTGAGATCGAGGTCATGCTGCGTCGAGGTCTTGAGCAGATTCTTAACTGTGATTTCGTAGGAGAAGAGACCGGGCGCCATCAGACAGGGCATCGTTATTGTTGGGTTGTTGACCCCAATGATGGAACTGCAGACTTCCTCGCTGGACGGTCTGGCTCCGCAGTCTCGGTTGGGCTTCTGAAGGACGGAGAACCGGTGCTTGGTGTTGTTTACGCACCTGCCACTCCTCGTGGGCCAGACTGCATTGCGTGGCAGCAGGGAATGCGCTCGCTCCTTCGTAACGGCCAAGCCATTGAGCCGTGCGGTGCGAATCGCGTCCTTCAAGGTTCGGTTGTGTTTGTCAGTACGGCGGCAGCCTCCAAGCGCGCTGAGAACGACATCCTATGCACCCCCGCAATCTGCGAACCGATGCCTAGCATCGCCTATCGGCTTGCTCGAGTCGCAGCTGGTGATGGGGCCGCAGGCGTTTCTTTATACCCCGTCTCGCCCCATGACGTTGTCGCAGGCCACGCACTACTCAAGGCAGTAGGTGGCGATATCTCCGATCAAAACGGTAAGCCTATTCGCTACACCGCATCAGCTGAATTCATCCACCCCGTGGAGCAGTGCTTTGGCGGTCAGGTCGATGCTTGTCGAACTCTGCTGGCTCGTCCGTGGATCAATCTGCTCGAACCGAACCGATCCTGAAGCACAAGCATCTCCTATCCTAGCATTGATTTGAATCGCCCCTAGTTTCGAAGCGACGGCCAAACTTCAAAGCATGCAAGCGTTTTCCCAAAAGCGGCAACTCTAAGCAACCATATCTTAGTCTGAGCCTGCATGTTACTCACATTGCTGTGATCCACCAACGGCATAGTGACACTACTATCTTGGGATTAAGCCATGGTGTTCACGGTGCAAGGTTTAGTTTTCTGCTCCGGCAAACATAGATTACTTCAGTTGATAGCTAAGATCCTAGTGTCCCGGATCGCGTAGCGATTCCGCAGGCAGCACATAGCAAAAGCTAATTATCCGACTTTAAATATGCTGCTTCTTGTTGAATAAATATTTCAGGTAGTTCAACAATACTTGGCGGAGACTTCAGTTCATCGAAAACTAACTTTTCGCCCGCCTCCTTAAACCGAGACACATGGGCTTCTATGGTCTCGCCCTCAATTCCAGACAGAAACCTCAGAGGTGCAGGGACAATATCGACAGGAAGAGTGATAGAGAATCCGCGATCAAACCCACGCACACCTGCTGGGTAGTTATCGAAAGAAAAGGTTATTACCTTGTCTACAATTTGTATTTCGAATCCATCACCTGTAATCCTATAAGGCGCACGAAAACTCCCGTTACCTAAATCAAAACATAGTCTACCATCATATTTTAGAGAATCATTATTAGGGCATTTACATATTTCATCGAATTCAAGAACATCGGGCAATGCATCATGAGTATTAGTGTCTTCGCGAATTACTCGATCCCATATTTCATCTGACCCTAACAGCCGTGGACGATGATATGACAACTCAAACTCTCTTACTAACTGGTAGATTATGAGTGTAAATCTCCCGCATTTCGGCGCCTTATAAGGAAACGTCTTTGTAGTAGTAGTACTTTGACTCCAGTTTACCTCTTTGCCAATAACATCTTTAGCTTGCGCTTTAAGCTCGGCAAATCCTTTTATCCCTAATGAACTCTCGACTACATCTTCAAGTGTTCTTGCCGTCTTCTCACTTATGCCAAGTGTTTTCGAGACCTCGCACTGTCCGTCAGCACCACAGCGAGCAGTTGTACTACAGTCGATGTCTTCCCATTTCTCAAAGATCTCGCAGTTTAGAGTTGCCTTTCTATCGTTAAGAGATAATAGAAAGCTTCCGATTCTACGCCTGCCTTGAAAGTACACAGCCATTTTATTCCTCCAAATTGAATTTAGCTCTAGCAGTGAATAGACCGAATTCGACGATGACGGAGCAATAGAGGATAGTCCGCGATCATTAGGTGGTCGAGGAAACTGAGTGCGGCCCTGACTTTGGGAGGCTTCATTGGGCCGCTAGCTGCCCCATAGGCGGCCTTAATAGATCGGTACCTCGGGTACCACGTTCCGCCAGGACTGTGCGTCGTCGAGACCCACGCACTAAAGGCCCGCTCTCAATCAGAGCTTTTACAGATTGTCGAGGCAATATCTCTGGCGAGTAGCCTCTCGAGGCTGCGGAGAGACCTCGTTTTTGACAAGCAGGAACAGGATTAATATAAATCGCAAGCCTGTTGCAACTTGTATATTATTTATTGACCTCCGTACCACATAGTCTGAAATTAGGATTAGCCATGTCGAAAATTGCAGAATACAAAGCGCTTCAAGCCCAAATTGCCGAGCAGCAAAAACGCCTCGAGGCGCTCAAAGGCGACGAAAAGCTGAAGCGTGAAATTGAGTTTGAAACCAAGCTGCGCAACCTCTTGGCTGACTACGGCTACTCCCTGCGTAACGTAATCGCAGTGCTCGACCCAAAAGCTGGAAAAATTGTTGAGGCGCCTGTTAAAGGCCCACGTCGTGAGCGCACGCTGAAACGCTACAAGAACCCGGATACTGGTGAGGTTGTCGAGACCAAGGGGGGCAACCACAAGGTGCTGAAGGCTTGGAAAGAGCAGTACGGTTCCGAGAAAGTCGAAAGCTGGCTGCAATAACCGGTAGGTTACGTGGGAGGGTCGCATTCGCGGCCCTTTTCATTTTAGGGGCTTACAAAAAGACGTCTGCAGGAACACAAAAACGATCCGAAAGCGCTCGGATGTGGCGCACATTCAATTGGCGTTTACCAGCAAGCACCTCGGAAATGACTGACTGGGTAGCGACCTCTGGTAGATCCCCTTGGCCCAGGCCTTGCTCTTTCATCAGGTAACGCAGCACTTCTACCCCGCCTGCTTTCGGCAACGGCCGACGAAGCTCGTCGTAGGCTTCAATCATGTCCCCGACACGTGATGCAAGCCCAGCCAAAGGGTGATCCTCATCGTCGTCCACCAAGCCCAGCAACTCATCCAAGGCCTCGACCAGAGCATCATAGTCGTCCTCGTTCGTTGGCTTGCTCAGCAACGGGGCTACGTAACGCCAGTGCTCGCAGGCCTGCTTGATCAGTTCAGACATGGTTGCTCGCTCCTCTTGCTGCGTTCAGTATGATCCAAGACATGCTGGGCTATCACCTACTGCTATCAGCACGGAACGATAACTTCGATCAAGAAGGCTAGAGCTTCGCGCCAATTGGACGCTTAGAGGTTCAAACGAATGGATTCGAAAGTAGGGACGCAAGAAAGCAACCTGCTCGACCAGAGCGAGATATCTGCATACCTATCAGCATTTGGTGACAAGCAGGTATACATCCGTGAGGCCTTACTACTGCCTTCTGTAGACAAGGTGTACGGCTTGTTAGACGTTAATCTTCGTTCTATGTGGGAGGCGACCAGAGGGATACGAAAGGGGCTCCCGACGAGCAAAACAGCGCTCAAGCACCTATCGAAAGAGGCAGAGAAATGCTCGATCAGAGCACAAGAAAAGTTCATCCGGGCTCTCCCTTTTCCTCGACAGTCAACTGAGCTTACTAAAGCTCAGATTGAAATGGGTTTTAGCGTTCCTACCATCACAAGCTGGCTTGGCATCCTGGAATTGGGTTGCTCTAACCCCGCAGTTCTGAATTATTGGAAGGACAAGCTTTACGCACTCTCAGATCTCAGTGGGCAAGTGATTCGTTCTTTGCCTAATGTGCGCGACCGGCTCAAAGCGTACGACTCGTCTGAGGTGGTCGCCCAGCTGGGATGCCCAGTAAGCCGCCAATCATTTTCAGACCAGCTTGCGAATCTGACCGATGACGAACTTGCTCACAGCAAACCTCTCGCTCAACTGATGGCAGCCGACGCTCTAGCGGCGCTGCTCAGGCTGGCCGCGTGGCTTACCGCAGAGTCGCAGGTGGCCAGCTGGGAGGTCGAGGTGCAGGAGGGCACGCAGAATGTCATTTGTGCAGCCTGGGCAATACCGAACTGGTGCCCAACCACTCAGTCATGGTCAAACCCCATGCAAACCGCACTTGAAAGATTAGCAGCCCTTGCAGGCTCAACAAAGAAAAGACCGGGCCCTGTCACTTACCTCGGGAAGCTTTGGGCAGCACATGACGGCATGGAGGCTGAATCACGAATCCGCTTGCTTCGGAACTGGGTTCAGCACAAAGGAGGGCGACCTTCCTTTCAAATGCTCCATGACTTCGTGACGATATGTTTTGATTTTCACATCAAGGAAAGGGATGACTTCCCGACTGACGTCATACCTGCTTATTGGGAGGGGGCCTGCATGCTTCGCTTCGCTGAGACAATGTCAGTCATCATTCGAGATTTGCAGCGCGCTGGATGGCCGAGGGAGCTGGTGGCTTCGGTGATGGACGTGTATGCGACGGAGTATCGAACCGCGCGCGATCTTATGGGCAAGCCTATTGAAAATTGAAGGCGCCACTCAGGCGCCTTCAATTCCGATTGCTCAGATTCGATCATCCCAATCCTCAGGGCGATCATCGTACCCTCGGGACTCCCAGTAGGCGTCATTGTTCGGGTTCAGCTGGTTAGCGTGGTTGTCTTGGTCGCTTTTCTGGCTCATGGCCATCTCCTTTTTTGATGATGCCCGCAAGGATTAGCGTGCGGGGCCAGTATCGGGAACGGCCAAGGCGCGAAATAGGGAATTGAAATGGAAATTTCCTGTTCAAGCCCCGCCGCGTAGCGCAGCACAACTTTGATACGCCCCTGATCCTTTGGTGTAGCTGCAATGGGCCCGCGAAGCGAGAACATTGAATTATCAGAAAGTCCGGAGTGACCCAACGAACCGGCACGAAAGCGATGTCTGGCTGCCCTGTGAACGTAGTGCACTGCTAGCTAGGGCAGGCAATCGTAAACGGTTCAGGCGCGGGCCTCCTTTGGGTCGCTCAGGGCCGGTTTGCCTGATGCGACCAGCAGCATTGGATAGTGGACTCAACCGGTGAACGCAACACACTGAACCCTGCGTAGGCAGGAGGGTGTTGCAGATGAAGCAAAGACCTCGGATCTACTACACCGAAAGCCAGAAGGCGTTGATGTGGGATCGCTGGAAGGCAGGTGATTCGCTCCTGAAGATCGCGCAGCTGTTCGATCGAAACCACTCTTCGATCCAGCGAATACTTGCCGAGACAGGAGGCATCCGCCCAGCCGCGCGACGACGCTCCAGGTTGTCGCTAACGCTGGTTGAGCGCGAGGAGATCTCACGTGCGTTGAGGATCATGCGGTACCAGGGCACTGCGAAGGGGATCTGTTGTGCGGCAGCAAGAACAGCCAGATTGCCACGCTGGTAGAGCGCCACAGCCCCTACGTGATGCTGGTAAAGGTGGGTGGAATAGATACCGAGACAGTGGTGAACGCGCTGATCGAAAATGCCCGGCGACTGCCTCAGGAGCTCTACCGATCACTGACCTGGGATCGCGGCAAGGAAATGGCCGCTCACAAGCGCTTTACCCTGGCGACGGACATCCAGGTCTATTTCTGCGATCCGCAAAATCCCTGGCAGCGAGGGACGAATGAAAATACCAACGGCCTGCTACGGCAGTACTTCCCGAAGGGAATGGATCTCTCGCTCTACTCGCAGGATGAGCTGGATGTAGTCGCTCGGCAGTTGAACGAGCGCCCCAGAAAGACTCTGGGATACTCGACCCCTGCCGAGTGCTTTAACCACGCTGTTGCGTCGACCGGTTGAGTCCACAGCCAAGAGCGGACGGTCGCAGGCGACCTCCTCTGACATATAGCAGCCTGTTGGCACTGGCAGAGATTGACTAGAGCGGCCAGCATGCGTCACCACCCCTGATCAAAAAATTTCCAGCTGACGACAATGAGCTAATAACTAGTAAAAGAATGAGGAATCAGCGAGCATTAGTAAGATTAGGAATTAATGCTTTAGTAAGGAGATGCTCATGCCGCAGCCGGAAAAAATGTTTTGTTGTTTTACCCTGAACGATGGTCAGTATTTAAGTGAGCTTTTACTAGATGGTGAAAATACGTCACTGATCATACATAGTCGAAGCCAAATTCCCTACTCTCCTGAGCCTCATTCACTTTTCGGCGAATCGCTTGATCATAAAAAAATCAGCCTATTTGAATGTGTCGGCGATTCGCCAAATCCCGAAGGTACCTATCCAAACTTTTCGTTCAAGAGAAGTTCATTCCCTCACTACGCCCTTATAGGGAAGCGTCATATTCTTGAGGATGAGAGGGTATTTGGATCTGTATCTTTCTGTGCCGACGACCTTGGACTTTTATTTTCCGCTCGGGGCACATTTGGCGTGACTCATCCCGACCCTCAAGAACTACAATGCTTGCTGGAGAAGAGTTTTTCGTCTAGGGTCGCAGTAGGAAATAATCCCACGATATTTTATTTTTCAGGAATCCAAGATAGCGTAGATGCCGATATATCTATTGGACGTTTATCAGTCGCGCTGGAGTTCTCTGCGAAGATCAGCGACCACTCAGGAATCGACTGTCCTGCTACCACTGTCGCAACACTGAGGTTTAACGAGGCAAAAAATCTAAACGAGCTGCTTGATGATGTCGTTGCAGTATTGCAATTTCTAACGGTTATTGCTGGGCGGCATCAAGGAATTGAAAGAATCAATGTTGGGGTTATTAATTCAGGATTGGATGAGGAGCAAGTAGATCCTGAAGCAATGAGCTTGCATTGGAGTTATGCGCCGCTTTCAAGCAAGCACGCAGCCAGCAATATACGAGATATCCCGATCACTCCAGATTTCGACAGAGACGAGTTCTATAAAGTATTTTATAACTGGATGCTGCGACACAATAGCTGGTTACCTGCCAGGCTGAGAATTATAAACTGGCAAAAAAATGGAAGGCAGTACGATGAAAACAGATTAGTCGCGGCTGCAAATGCATTCGACATTTTGCCTGATTCAACTTACCCCGAAACAGGCGAGCTATCCTCAGCGACGCTTGAAGCAAGAAGGCAATGTAAAGCCATCATCAGAAAACTAGAGGCGGGCCCTGAAAAAGATCAAGCTTCGAGCACACTGTCCTTCTGGGGAGGCAAAAGTTTAAAGCTGAAGGTTCTCAGTCGATCCCGCATTGTCCATAATGCCTTCGGCGATGATTTTACGGATCTAGATTCCGTATTAATAATTGCTGTTTTGGCAAGAAATTACTTTGTGCATGGATCAAACAAGTTCGGGTATGAGCACTATGATGACTTGATATCTTTTTTGACTGACGCTTTGGAATTTGTGTTTGTAGCTTCTGACCTTATTGAATGTGGGTGGGATGCTAAACGGTGGGCAGCTAGACGCCCTGGATTCTCTCATCCACTGGCTGAATTCTATCGCAGTTACCGTTCCCAGATCCCCGACTTTCTATCAGCCAAAAAGAAGGCTGAGCAGTGATTGCCTTTGGCTGACTTCTGCCTGATGCGACAGGCTCGGAACGGCCAAAAGCAGACTATTCCGCAGTGATTTAACAGACCGCCTTTGTGGCTTGAAGGTATCTATGAAGGAATGGGCAATTCAGACTGATCAAGCGAAACCATTGATATAATCCCCGGCCTAAAGACCGGGGATTCCTAACAACAACTCCTAAGATTTGCATACCTTGGCCCAATAGTGGCTAAGCGACTTAAAGTGGCCAAGGTATTGGCCAACTCCGTAAGCCAGTATCAGGCAAGAGAACATCAGAAGGTACTTTGTACGGAGTACGAAATAGAACGATTCTGCGCACCCACCACTAGCTTTTGGCAGGTCTTCTAATGCGTAGGAGCCGGGAACTCCTCCGGTATAAACCACATCTTTGCAGCCGAAGGGGTAGCCAGAGAGGATCGTCATCTGTTCGTTGAGGCTCCAGAGAAGGCCAAGTCCCGGCTCGTAGCCGTCTGAGAGGATAATGCTGGCGATCATTGTGATGATGGCAATCGCTATCAGGATCGTACCTTCTTTCTGGTGATTACTACTTGGCAGTGGAGCTTTACCGATAGCTGGTGCAGCCACTGCGGCTTGTTCTGGCTCTGGTGTCGGGAGTTGCTGGGTTATTTGGGGCTCTTGGATATCGATTTCGATTAGGCACTCAGCCCCGGCTTGCTCGACGCGGGATTTAATCCTGTTGGCGAGGGTAAGGTTAGTGCCCTTTTTGATGGTGGCCTTGCTTGTAATCAGATGCTCAATTTCGCGCTTATTTTTAACCTGGATGAACGTCGACAGGTCTTCAATTACATCCTCCATCGTGCCGTTGAGAAGGTTGCCTGTCAGGCTCACATTAAATTTTTGCTCCATGTCATCCCCCGTGACTCACTGCATCAGTATGCCGCTCAGAAAGTGTCGTTCTTGCTCACCTGACGACGGTAACGCTCTACCTTGTGCGGATCACATTCCACCTTCACTCTTTTAACGTAATGAACTTCTACCGAGGTTGGGATGACGTCTAACGTCTCCTCGCGCACATCCTCATCCTCAGGGATATGATGAAATGCCATAGCCCAGGGGCTTGACGCCAGAGCAGTCTCAGCCTCGTCAGGCATTGGGACTTCCTCCCGCACGCAATAGTCGGGGTACCAACCATCACTGTCGCAACTCATGGTGCTGGCACTCAGCTCGACGCCTGATGGTAGATCCATGCTCTTCACGCGTGACGCCTTGTGGAACAGTACGATGTTGTCTCCCTCTTCTGACTGTGTCGAATTGAAGAGGATGCCGTCCAACGTCGGATCGTTTTCGGTCGCCAGGAAATCAGCCACCGCCTGCGTGGAGAGGTAGTCGAACTCCTGATCATCGGGCATCACCGGCCGCGTCATCTTGCGACCGAGCGATTGCAGAAAGGACACGCGCTCCAGCCGTTGGAGCAGCGTCGGGTCGAACACGCTCCCACCGTCTGACGCATTTTCAAGCGCGGAAAGATTCAGAAGGCGTAGAGGGCGGATGATTCTGAAAGTAGCCAGCGCGACCTGGCTACCCACTGGCGGCCGAACCTCAGCGAGAGCAACACCTGGAGAGGTGGCCCCATAGAATACCGAGATACCTCGGGCATTCATTCTGCCCGCTGCCGCAGCACGGGCGGGGGGAGAGCCCAGGTGGCGATCGGGACGGCAAAGTGCCTCTTTAAGCGGCTCCTCCGACTGGAACACTCGCGCTCTGAAAAGAATCGCAATCGACGTACCGGGGCCAGCGTCGACAACAACCGGCTTGCCATCCAAGGTGCCGAGCTGATCTATCCTCCCGAAAACAGCTGCGAGGTGTTCTGTAGCTGCCCGAGAAAAGTACCTGGCCTCAGTTTTCAGCGTTCTCTCGAAATACCGCCACTCATACTGCCAGGTAGCGTCGCTAGAATCCTTCTGCTCATAGTACGAGTCAGCGTCGAACTCGCACTCGTCTCCCATGGCCGCCGTGTCGAAGTCAGAGTGCCGTTCACCGAGAACCTCCAGTACATCTGCAACCGCCTCATTCGGGATTCGGGCTGCGCCTTCGATAGCATCGTAAACGGGCTCACCGTGTCGCTCCCATTCGTAATCCGACTCTCTATCCCGCAGTAGGCTTTGCTGCCAATCATCCGGCTCATTGGATGTGCGAACGTAGTGTTCGGCGAATGCTTGCTCAATCCGATCCGCGAGTTGTTCGATCGTCCAGCATTGGCCTTCACTCTCACAGTAGGAGCACACCGCGATCTCGCCTGTGGATGCAATCTCGCTGGAAAGGAACGGCTCCTCCAGACACTGGTCGCAGATCCACAGCTCTTCACCTTGCTCGTTCATCGAGCCTCCCCAAGATTCCAGATCATCAGCCGACAACTGATGCTCGCCAACTTATTCCGGCCCTGAACCGTAGAAGATTTGAGGTCTGCATTACAATCGGCGACAGACCACTATTTGGTGCTGATGGGCCGCTACGGTCGAGTGAATCGCCCCTGGTTTTGTAGAGGCTGAGCGACCACTTCTGGCCGAAAGCCGTCTTCACAACGGCGACTACCGGCCATCAGCAGTCAGTGACATGTTCACTTTCCTGCGGTTGAGCAGCGCTTTACCTCAATGAGGCATGGAGGCTGAAGCGGCAGCTTGGCGATTGCGGCTGAGGCACGTAGGCTTTCCGAAACCCTGGAAGGATCGGCTACATGTCTGAAGAGTGGAAAGACTACCTCAAGGAAATGCTCTTTGACCGGGATCCGGCCAATGTGGATGTTCAAGCGGCCAACATATTTAAGCGCCGCTTCATTCCGAAGAAGTTGTACAAATATCGAACGATCACTAAATACGCTTTAGATAATTTGGTGAATAACACCCTTCACTTGACCACCGCCAGTCGATTTAACGACCCGTACGACAGCGCCCTGACAGTTGATCCATTTCGATCAAAGACAGGCAGGGGCATGATTGATGGAGCTATCGCATCGGCTGAGCTAGGGCAGATTGATGACGTGCTTCGTGAGCGTATTGCCAATTATATTGACGAGAGAAATGGCCGATTCCGAACGGAGTTACAGACATCATTGATTTCTCTGACTAGAGATGGCTACAAGCTATGCTCGCTTTCGTCGAGGATTGACTCCACTCTGATGTGGTCGCATTACGCGAAAGACCATACCGGCTTCGCTATGGAGTACGAATTTAAGTTGCTCCCTATAACTGATCCCGTTTACCGATTTCTTTGGCCTGTTATTTACACTGGCGAAATGTTGGATATGTCCTTCCTGTTCGACGATGAGGTTGGCAGCAGTATTGGCCTGAACGGTCTGTACCCAATATTAGCGGCAATGAGCAAGGCGAAGGATTGGGCCTATGAGGAGGAGTGGCGCCTAATAATTCCAGGCTCGACGGAAGAGAAACCCTATAACCTGCCTGTTCCAAAACCGACAGGTATTTATATAGGGGCTATGACGAAGGCCACTAATATTAGGCGGCTTGCAAACATCGCCCAAAAAAAAGGGATACCCGTCTTCAGAATGAAACTCGCAGCGAATGAGTACAGAATGGAGCCTCAACGAGTCGTGTAGAGCTATAGCGATTTATGACCGTCCGCAACTGGCCGATGGCAGCCTAATGTGGGCGTTGTTGCTAACGGCTAAACTTCGCTAGCCTGAGTAGCTGGGGCATACGCCCTTTCGAGCCATCTCGCCAGGGCCTAGCCTTCTCCTCAAGTAAAAACGCCATGCTGTAGACGCCCTACCAGATCTAGGGCTAAGCGAAGCTCAGCATCGCTTTCTGTCATATCGATGGGCTTGCGGCCATTCAGCGCCTTGGCAGGTTTGTTCAGCCACTCGACCGCGCTTTGCTCATCACCGGCAAATAGATCTGATGCTGCCTTTCTGAGCTTGATCTCTAGCGCTGCTCTAACCATCATAAATCCTGTCTTAAGATCCCAGCATTTCCATCAGACAATGCAGCGCAAACGATAGCTAACGAGGTAGCACAACTCAGCTGAAACTAGCATCGCTCAGCACCGTCAGCAGTGGCCATCGATCATGGATCCACTCATATTCGGCAGGTGGCGTCGTAGTCACGACATATACCCTTCGCTGCTCCCCTTCGCCAATGACCAGGCACTCTAGCGCGTAACCCTCCGGCACATCGAACCAGTGTGATGTCCGATTCTTCTCTCCCGGCCGACCTTCCTTCTCCATATACCTCTGAACCATGCCGAAACCACGGCGGGGTCTGTATTTCTCCCAGCCGCCAGACTGCACGGTACTGAGCTTTGCCCAGCCTCCCTGTGGGCCTTTTCCTGGCTCTTCCTTCCTCCTGCCCCAATGGATCCAATCGAGCTGGCCGCTCTCTTCAAGCAGCACCGGAATAGCTGCTTTCGGATTGGGAAAATAGATCTTCCAGACCTTGTCGGCCTCACGCGCCTCCACGCCTCCACGCCTCCGCACATGCTTGGTACCTCACACGGCTTACGCTGCCTTATGTTCTAGACCCTGCTCGCCAAGTAGGCATTCCCTATCGAATGGAGCTCTAACATGCGTTATCGTTATTTTCTAAAACAGGGGGTCAGATCGGCATGCTTGGACGCACAAGCGTAATTTTTCTTCTCTGCCTCTCTGCGACCTCCTTCTCGGCAGCTTCCGAAAATCAAATGGAGCGGTGCGAGCAGCACGCGATGCCAATCGGACTGGTCAGCAACCAACAGCAGCGGCTCTTGAACCAGGCAGGCACACTTCTTGTGCGCAGCTCAGCCTTGCGGATGGCTGCTGGCCGCGATAGCACGTTTGCTGACATTTATAAGAACCCGACAGGCCGGGAAGATCCGGAAATTAGGCAACTGCTGTCACGCCTTGAGGCTGATCAGTATCGCCGAATTTTGGCCCACCGGATTAAACGAGATGAGACAGAGTACGCGAAGGACTTTGAGGGCAGGATTGCTGGCAAAAAGCTTCTGGCTGGGAGTCTGGTTTGCCACCAAGTGCGCGCCATCTACGAGCCCAGATCAAAAGAGAGCAAAGCCCTAAAGTCCTATCTAAATACTGTCCTCGCCCGCCCCGACAGCGCCCGCATCGAGCACTTCGATATCAGCATCGACAGCTGCGAGGTACGCGATACCGTGGGCGCCCGCAACCGCGCCGCAGAGCCTGAAGCCTGGCCGGATTCTCGGTACCTAGTTGTGCAGACGCGCTTCAAAAATACTGACACCGAGGGGCGGGTACCCATTGCTGGCTCTGCACTTCTGACCATGGGCAGCAGAACCTTCGAATACGATCACACCGAAACAGTGCTCGAACAGGGTTTCGGTATTGGTCTTCAGCCAGTCGGCCCACTACTGACGCTGCGCACCAAAATTGTCTACCGTATCCCCCGCGACGCCACGGGGGAGGTGTTCTGGAAACCCGGTCGAAACCCAGCACACGTCCAGCTCTGGTGTACTGAAATTTACTAACCGTCAAGCATCTTTTGGCTGCGGCTTCCACGGATGAAAGGCTCTATAGCCCTCTGGTACATCGAATCGGTGCGACACCCGCTCCGTCTCTCCTGACCCGACCTTCTTTCTCCATGATTTCCTCCATACATCGCAATTGCCCTCGCCTCCTCATTGCTCTCTGCTTCCGCCACGCTCTGGTACGCAGTTCCGAAAACTGTCGAATCCTCTCCCTCCATCACACGTCCTCCGCTGAAGGTTGAGCATCAAAACGGGAACCTGCTGATTTGGGGTGGATGGGAAACTACGAAGGGATACCAAGTCCCATGTATCAACGCAGTAGAGATCCGTTGTGATACGGCCAGCTCCCGCTGCATTGAAGCCTATGCCTCGATCTTGCATCACACCGAGGGAGAGGATCTCGAAGCACAGGTATTCGACTACGTGGTGCAAAACTGGACAGAAACCGAAATGCTTGCGGTGGCCGGGCAAGCGATGGGGTGTCTAGACCGGCGATTGATGGTTGATCTGGTTGCTCAGCAGGCTCGCCTGGAATGGAGTCCCAGCGCGGAAGCGGGCTGCGAAGGCGACATAGGTGCAGCTGTGCTAAGGAAGGTCTGAAGTAGCCCTGTATTTCCGGTCGACTTCAGCCCTCGCTGCTTTTGAAAGCGGGCCGTCGATCAAAATCGACCAGGTAACCCGC
>NZ_RHQM01000006.1 GCF_003935375.1 Stutzerimonas xanthomarina | reverse complement strand
CTGATCCGGTCGTCCGCGCCGGCCTGAATCGAAGCGCAAAAAGAAGGGGAGCAGCCGCGAGGTTGCTCCCCTTTTTCATTGCGTGCCGTTTGCTAGGCGAGCGCCGGACTGTGAAGCACGCAGCGATTGCGCCCTTCGTGTTTTGCCTGATACAGCGCCTGATCGGCTTGTTGCAGCAGACGTTCGTAATCCGGATGGCCGTCATGCACTGCCATACCGATGCTGACGGTGACCTGCAGAACTGCTCCATTGGATAGACGGAACTGCTCACGAGCGATGCGCTCGCGCAACTTCTCTGCCGCGGCAAACGCCTTGTTGGCATCTATGTCCACTAGTACCAGCAGGAACTCTTCGCCGCCCAGGCGGAACGCATAGTCGCCACCGCGGGTGTTGCTGGCCAGCAGCGCACCGACCTGCTGCAGAATCTGGTCACCGCCGTCATGGCCATGGGTGTCGTTGATGCGCTTGAAGTGGTCGACATCGATGGCGAGCACGCCGAACGTGTTGTTCGACTGGCGCGCGTAAAGCACTTCCTTGGCCATCACCACCGGCAGGAACTTGCGGTTGAGTAGCCGCGTCAGCACGTCTCGGCCGGCCTCCAGGTCGTTGGCCTGTTCGAACAGGCTGTCGAGCAAAAACTTGATCGAGCGGGTCTGTTCGCGGATCTGATGCAGCTTGCCCAGCCGCGCACTGGCGTCCTGCAGCCCGCCAATGGCTTTGAGCTCCTGATCGATGCGCTCGATATAGTCGAGGATACTGGCGCTTTCCGGTGAACCCTGGAACGCGTGGGAGGCCTTGTGGCGGAACCACAGGCCGAACTCGGAACCCGCCAGTTGCGGCAGCGCGCCGGTCAGGTTGCCGATCGCCAGGTCGAACATCAGCTGATTCTCCCAATCGAGCAGTGCCGCGCGCTGTCGCTCTTTTTCGACGCCGATGTTCTGCGAGACGGAGAACAGCCGATAGGCCTCTTCGGCGCGGGAGTTGCGATCGTGAGACTGGGAATAGGCGAAGCAGATGATCTCCACCGCTAAGTCGATCAGGTCGGAACCCATGCGGGCCGCTTTGCGTCGCACTGGCTCGGCGAGATCTCGCTGTTCCAGCAACTGGCGCAGGCGGCCCTTGAGCGAGCGGGAGCCGCGCAGCACCAGGCTGACCGGAATCTCGATGCGGGCGTGGATGTCGCCGACCTTTCGCTGCAGGTCGATGACGGCGTCGAGGTCGCTATGGGCCGTCGACGAACATACCGTGACGATCCACTTCTGCATCGATTTGCCGAGGCGGTTCTTCACCTGATCGTGGGACAGGAAGCTGGCCGAATGGGGATCGGCAAGCATCTGGGAATAGAAATGCTCGGCCAGCTCGGCGCTCTTTTCTTCGGCAACGGCCTGCAGTGCGATAGCCGCTTCGGTAGGATAGCCGTCCAGCAGGCGCAGCCATTCTGCGACCAGCTGGTGGTTGGGTATTTGCTGCATAGGGGACTCGTGAAGCTGAGGCGCGCGTCCCTGCCCTGCCTCAGCGTAGTGATCAGAGGGTCGGGCGACCCTGAGCTTCGAGCTGGCTGACTTGCGCGTTGATCCAATCTTCGGCGCGTTGATTGAGCTCGGCGATGGCCCGCGGGCTTTCGCTGTCGGCGAACATGGCCGGGCCGATCACCACCTGGATAGTGCCGGGACGCTTGCCCCAACCGGCCTTCGGCCAGAACATGCCGGCGTTGTGCGCGATGGGCAGCACTGGCAGACCGGCGTTGACTGCCAGGGCCGCGCCGCTGCGCGAGAACTTGCCCTGCTCACCCACTGGTACGCGGGTGCCTTCCGGGAATATCAGCACCCAGGCGCCCTGCTCCAGACGCTCGTGACCCTGCTTGGCGACCTGGCGCAGCGCCGCCTTGGGGTTGTCGCGATCAATGGCGATCGGCTTGAGCAGCATGATCGCCCAGCCGAAGAACGGCACCCGCAACAACTCACGCTTGAGCACCTGAGTCAGCGGCTCGAAATAGGCCGAGAGAAAGAAGGTTTCCCAGGTGCTCTGGTGCTTGGCCAGGATCACGCAGGGACGCGCCGGCACATTCTCCGCGCCATGCACCTCGTAGCGCAGGCCAACCAGCGTCTTGCCCAACCACACGGCGCAGCGACACCAGTTCTGTACCACGAAGCGATAGCGCGCGCGGAACGCCATGAACGGGGCGAACACCAGGCTCACCAGGCACCAGGCGAACGCGGTGAACGCCAGCATGAAGTAGAACAGGGCGATACGAACGGGTAACAGGAGGCTCATCGAGAACTCTCGAGTAGATGATCGACAACAGCGGCAAGGTCATCGAAGACCCGAGTGCCCGGCGGCAGAGTACCCTCCAGGGTGCGCAGGCCTTTGCCGGTCCTGACCAGATAAGGCACGCCGCCGAGCAGCATGCCGGCGTGTAGATCGCGGTGACTGTCGCCTACCACCGGTACGCCCTTCAGGTCCGCCAGGCCGAAATGCTCGGCGATGCTGCGGAACATTCCAGGCTTCGGCTTACGGCAGTTGCAGCCGTTGTCCGGGCCGTGTGGGCAGTGCACGATCAGGTCGATGCGCCCGCCCTGCTCCATCACCAGCTGCTGCATCTTGAAATGCATGTCGCCGAGGGTGCTCAGATCGAACTTGCCGCGCGCGACACCGGACTGGTTGGTGGCAACCGCCACCGTCCAGCCGGCTTTGCACAGACGCGCGATGGCTTCCAGCGACCCGGGAATGGGGATCCACTCCTCCAGCGACTTCACGTACTCGTCGGAGTCCTCGTTGATTACCCCGTCGCGGTCCAGCACGATCAGCTTCACGGGCTTAGCCAAGTGCGGAAATATCGGCAACGCCAAGGAACAGTCCTCTCAGCCGGGCCAACAAGGCATAACGGTTGGCACGTACCGAAGCGTCTTCGGCATTTACCAGCACCGCCTCGAAGAACGCATCCACCGGGCCACGCAGGTGCGCCAAACGCTCCAGCGCTTCGCGGTACTGACGCGCGGCGGCCAACGGTTGTACCGCCTGCTCAGCCTGCTGAATCGCCGAGTACAGCGAGAACTCGGTGGCGTTGTCGAACCAGCGTGGCTCTACCGCTTCCGGCAGCTTCGCATCGAACTTGCTCAGCAGGTTGGAGACGCGCTTGTTGGCGGCAGCCAGGGACGCCGCTTCCGGCAATGTGCGGAACGCCTGCACGGCCTGCACGCGCTGGTCGAAGTCCAGCGCCGAACCAGGCTGCACGGCACGCACCGAGAGGTAGGCAGCGACGTCGACGCCCTCGTCCTCGTAGCGCGCACGCAGGCGATCGAAGATGAACTCCAGGACCTGATCGGCGAGGCCGGCCGACTTGACCTGCGTACCGAACTGGCCGATGGCGAAGTTCACTGCCTCGACCAGATTCAGGTCCAGCTGCTTCTCGATGAGGATGCGCAGTACGCCAAGGGCGGCGCGGCGCAGGGCGTAGGGGTCCTTGGAGCCGGTCGGCAGCATGCCGATGCCGAAGATCCCGACCAGGGTATCGAGCTTGTCCGCCACGGCCACAGCTGCGCCAGTGAGTGTGCTCGGCAGCTCGCCGCCGGCACCGCGCGGCATGTACTGCTCGTTCAGCGCCAGCGCCACGTCTTCCGGCTCGCCGTCGTTGAGCGCGTAGTAGTAACCGGCAACGCCCTGCATTTCCGGAAACTCGCCAACCATCTCGGTGGCCAGGTCGCACTTACAGAGCAGGCCGGCGCGCGCGGCGCGCTGCTTGTCGCCGCCGGTACGCTCGGCGATCAGCCCGGCCAGGCGCGAGACGCGCTCGGCCTTGTCGTACACGGTGCCGAGCTGGGCCTGGAATACCACGTTTTTCAGGCGTTCGTTGAAGCTGTCGAGCTTCTGCTTCTTGTCCTGCTTGAAGAAGAACTCGGCGTCGGTCAGGCGCGGGCGTACGACTTTCTCGTTGCCGGAAACGATCTGCGCCGGGTCCTTCGATTCGATATTCGCCACGGTGATGAAGCGCGGCAGCAGCCTGCCGTTGGCGTCCAGCAGGCAGAAGTACTTCTGGTTGTCCTGCATGGTGGTGATCAGCGCTTCCTGCGGCACTTCGAGGAAGCGTTCCTCGAACGAGCAGACCAGCGGCACCGGCCACTCGACCAGCGCGGTCACTTCATCGAGCAGCGCCGGCGGCACGATGGCCGTACCGTTCTGCTCGGCAGCCAGCTGCTCGACGCGCTTGGCGATCAGCTCGCGGCGCTCGGCGAAGTCGGCGATCACATGGGCGCCACGCAGGTCTTCCAGATAGCTGGAAGGCTTGGAAATATGCACCTGGCCCGGGCTGTGGAAGCGGTGGCCGCGGGATTCGCGCCCGGCGCGCTGGGCGAGGATCTCGCAATCGATGACCTGCTCGCCGAAGAGCATCACCAGCCACTGGGTCGGACGGACGAACTCTTCCTTGCGTGCGGCCCAGCGCATGCGCTTGGGGATCGGCAGATCGTTCAGCGAGGTCGCGACGATACCCGGCAGCAGTTCGGCAGCCGGTTGGCCTTCGATGGTACGGCTGAACTTGAGCTTCGGCCCGCTGCGATCGATCTCGGCGAGGTCGACGCCGCACTTGCGGGCAAAGCCCAGGGCGGCCTGGGTCGGCTCGCCGTTAGCGTCGAAGGCGGCCTGCATCGGCGGGCCGTCGAGGTTGATGCTGCGATCGGGCTGCTGGGTCGCCAGCTGTTCGACCAGCACGGCCAGGCGACGCGGCGCAGCATAGGCCTGCGTCTTGACGAAGCCCAGGCCGGCGTCCTTCAGGCCCTTCTCGATACCGGCGCAGAAGGCTTCGGCCAGCTTGGCGAGCGCCTTCGGTGGGAGTTCTTCGGTACCCAGTTCGACGAGAAAATCCAGTGCACTCATTCTGCAGCCTCCAGCTTGGCCAGCATTTCGTCACGCAGTTCGGGGGTGGCCATGGGGAAGCCGAGTTTGGCCCGGGCCAGCAGGTAGCTCTGGGCGATCGAACGCGCCAGGCTGCGCACGCGCAGGATGTACTGCTGGCGCGCGGTGACCGAAATGGCGCGACGGGCATCGAGCAGGTTGAAGGTGTGCGAGGCCTTGACCACCATCTCGTAGGCCGGCAGCGGCAGCTCGGCGGCCATCAGCCGGTTGGCTTCGCTCTCGTAGAAATCGAAGAGTTCGAACAGCTTCGGCACATTGGCGTGCTCGAAGTTGTAGGTCGACTGCTCCACTTCGTTCTGGTGGAACACATCGCCATAGGTCACGGTGCCGAACGGGCCATCGGCCCAGATCAGGTCGTAGACCGAGTCGACGCCCTGTAGGTACATGGCCAGGCGCTCGAGACCGTAGGTGATCTCGCCGGTGACCGGATAGCACTCGACGCCGCCGACCTGCTGGAAGTAGGTGAACTGAGTGACTTCCATGCCGTTGAGCCAGACTTCCCAGCCCAGGCCCCAGGCACCGAGGGTCGGCGATTCCCAGTTGTCCTCGACGAAGCGTACGTCGTGCACCGAGGTGTCGACGCCGATGCGACGCAGCGACTCCAGGTACAGGTCCTGGATGTTGTCCGGGTTGGGCTTGAGCACCACCTGGAATTGGTAATAGTGCTGCAGGCGGTTGGGGTTTTCGCCGTAGCGGCCATCGGCCGGGCGGCGCGAAGGCTGAACATAGGCGGCGTTCCAGGTCTCGGGACCAATGGCGCGCAGGAAGGTGGCGGTGTGGAATGTACCGGCGCCCATTTCCATGTCATAGGGCTGCAGGACCACGCAACCCTGCTCGGCCCAGTAGCTTTGCAGGGCGAGGATCAGGTCTTGGAAGGTGCGCACGGCAGGCGTAGTCTGGCTCAAAATTTCACCTGTGCTGGGCTTCGACAGAAAGCCTCGAAGTATACCCCCCGCATGGTCGCGCTTGCGATGGTTTCGGCCATCGGACGAGGCCTGCGCAAGGAGACCACATGCCACGTTGCGCCTGGTGCGGCACGGACCCGCTGTACATCGACTACCACGATCGCGAATGGGGCGTACCGGCCCGCGATCCGCAGGTACTGTTCGAATTCCTCTTGCTCGAAGCTTTTCAGGCCGGGCTCTCCTGGATCACCGTGTTGCGCAAGCGCGAGCGCTACCAGCAGGTACTGTTCGGTTTCGATGCCGAACGCCTGGCGCGCATGAGCGATGCCGAGATCGACGAGCGCATGCTGGACCCCGGCATCATCCGCAACCGTCTCAAGCTCAAGGCGGCGCGGCAGAATGCCCGCGCCTGGTTGCAGCTGGAGGATCCGGTGGGTTTCGTCTGGTCGTTCGTCGGCGGCGAGCCGAAGATCAACCGCTTCGAGCGCATCGATCAGGTGCCGGCGGTCTCCCCCGAGGCCGAGGCGATGAGCCGCGCGCTTAAGAAGGCCGGCTTCAGCTTCGTCGGCCCGACCATCTGCTACGCCTACATGCAGGCCTGCGGCATGGTCATGGACCACCTGACCGATTGCGAGCGCCACGCCGAGCTGGCCGGGATGCTTGAAACACTGCACGCCTGAGCTGCCAGGATGTGTGTCGTTGCCGCCGCTGCGCCTGAAAGCTGGCGACGGTTGCAGGTAGACTAGGCAACCTGAAAATTTCGGAGTGCGGTGTGGAAAAGCTCAAAGGTGCCATCGTCGTCGGCTCCCTGCGACTGTTCGCTCGACTGCCCTGGCGCATGGTCCAGGGCCTGGGCTCGATGATCGGCTGGCTGATGTGGAAGCTGCCGAACCGCTCGCGGGACGTCGCGCGAATCAACCTGCACAAGTGCTTCCCCGAGCTGAGCCCGGCGGAACTCGACGCCCTGCTCGGCCGCACCCTGCGTGAAACCGGCATGACCTTCACCGAAAGCGCCTGCGCCTGGATCTGGCCGGCGGAAAAGACTCTGAAGCTGGTCCGCGAAGTCGAAGGCCTGGACGTGCTGCAAGCGGCGCTGGCCTCGGGCAAGGGCGTGGTCGGCATCACCAGTCACCTGGGCAATTGGGAAGTGCTCAATCATTTCTACTGCGCGCAATGCAAGCCGATCATCTTCTACCGACCGCCGAAACTGAAGGCGGTGGACGATCTGCTGCGCCAACAGCGTGTGCAGCTGGGCAATCGCGTCGCGCCCTCGACCAGGGAAGGCATTCTCAGCGTCATCAAGGAGGTTCGGCGCGGTGGTGCGGTCGGTATTCCGGCGGACCCCGAGCCGAGCGAAGGCAGTGGCATCTTCGTGCCCTTCTTCGCCACCCAGGCGCTGACCAGCAAGTTCGTGCCCGGCATGCTCGCCGGTGGCAAGGCGGTTGGGGTGTTCCTTCATGCGTTGCGTCTGGAGGACGGTTCGGGCTACAAGGTCGTCCTCGAGGCCGCGCCCGAAGGGATGTACAGCGAAGATGCGGAAACTGGCGTAGCGGCGATGAGCGCAATGATCGAGAAGTATGTGCGCGCCTATCCCAGCCAGTACATGTGGACCATGAAGCGCTTCAAGAAACGCCCCGCCGGCGAGAAGCGCTGGTACTGATCAGGCTCAAACAACAACAACAGGGACGAGCGCATGCAAAACCAGAGACAGCATCCGCGTACCAACATGAAGTGCCGCATCCGCATTGCGCATCCGGCCTTTGGCGAGGTCTTCGCGCAGACCCGTGATCTATCCGATGGTGGCGTCTACGTCCGGCATCCGGAGCTGGTGGTGCTGCATCCCGGCGACGAGGTGACCGGCCAGGTCCAGGACCTGCCGATTCCGGCGCCGGAACTGCGAATGGTGGTGATGCGGGTGGATGCCGAAGGGGTCGGCCTGCAGTTCGTGCGCGAGGACTGAGCGCGCGTCAGTCCGGCGTCAGCCGGTCGAGCCGGCGCAGGAACACGGTCATTTCCTTTTCCGCCTGCTTGTCGCCCTGGGCGTGCGCCGCGGCAATGCCTCGCTCCCACGCCTGATGGGCGCCGGGCTTGTCGCCATCGGCCTGCAGCGCCTTGCCCAGCAGTTTCCACGCAGCCGAGTATTTCGGATCGAGTTCGACGCAGCGGCGCAGGTGCTCCGCCGCCCGCCCCGGCTGCCCGGCATCCATGTAGCCCTTGCCGAGGCCGAAACGCAGCATCGGATTGTCCATGCCTTGGGAAAGCATTTTTTCCAGCGATTCGAGCATCTTGAAGACCTTTTCGGTGCAGCGCTCCGGGGCGTTTCCTCACTTTAGTGCATCGCCGCCGCCGGGCAATAGCGGCAGCATACGCCATTGGTCTTAGCTGTTGCCGGGGCTTTCGCCGTCTTCGTGTGGGCTGGGTTGCAAGCGGCTCAGTGGGCCTCGTTGACCGCGCTGAGAAACTCCCGGGTGCGTTCCTCGCGCGGGTTGTTGAACAGCTCGTCCGGGCTGCCCTGTTCGTGAATCCGGCCCTGATGGAAGAAGCACACCCGATCGGCGAACTCACGGGCAAAGCCCATCTGGTGGGTCACCATCAGCATCGTCAGATTGTGCGCCTCGCCGAGGCGGCGGATGACATTGAGCACTTCGCCGCAGAGCTCCGGGTCCAGCGCCGAGGTCACTTCGTCGAACAGCATCACCTTCGGCCGCATCGCCAGCGCGCGGGCTATGGCCACGCGCTGTTGCTGGCCGCCGGAGAGCTGCACCGGGAAGTGCTCCAACTTGTCTTCCAGGCCGACCATGGCCAGCAGCTCCTCTGCCCGCTCGCGGGCCTCGCGCTTGCTCAGCCCGAGCACCTGCACCGGCGCTTCCATGACGTTCTGCAACGCGTTCATGTGCGGGAACAGGTTGAAGCTCTGGAACACCATGCCGACCTTGCCACGCACCCGTCGCAGGTGACGGGCATTGGCCGGGACCAACTGGCCGCTGGCGTCGGGCATGTGCGTCAGCGGCTCGCCGTCGACCTCGATCACGCCTTCGTCAATGCCTTCCAGGGTCATCAGCACCCGCAACAGGGTGGATTTGCCCGAGCCGCTGGGGCCGATGATCGCGACCTTCTCGCCTTCCTCGATCTGCAGGTCGAGCCCGTCGAGCACGGTCAGTTCACCGTAGCGCTTGGTCACGCCGGCGAAGCGCACCAAAGGTTGCGCCTGCTCCGGTTGTTGCGGCGTCGGGTTCAGGGTGTCCGTGGACTGCATCGGCGTATTCATCGGGCCAGCTCCATGCGGTTTTCCAGACGGCGCACGCACCAGGCGAGGCCGAGGCTGAGAATGAGAAAGAACAGGCCGACCATGGTGATCGGCTCCAGATAGCGGAAACTCTCGGAGCCGATGTTCTTGGCTCGCTGCATGATTTCCACCACGGTGATCGCCGACAGCACCGGGGTGTCCTTGAGGATCGAGATCAGGTAGTTGCCCAGCGCCGGCAGCACCGGACGCAACGCCTGCGGCAGGATTACGTCGCGGTAGGCGGTCCAGGGCTTCATGTTCAGTGCGGTGACGGCTTCCCATTGCGATCGGGGTACCGCGTCCAGGCCGGCGCGGTACACCTCGGCGGTGTAGCAGGCGTAGTGCAGGGCGATGCCGATGATGCCCGCCTGCATCGCGCTGAGGTTGAGTCCGTAGTTGGGGAACACGTAGAAAAGGAAGTACACCTGAATCAGCAGCGGTGTGCTGCGGATGAACTCGATCAGCCCGGTGATCGGCCAGGATAGCCAGCGCAGGCGGCTGCGGCGGCCAATGGCGAGGAACAGGCCGAGCACCACGGCGATGGCGAAGCCGGCCAGGGCGATGCCGATGGTGGTCAGCGAGGCATCCAGCAGGCGCGGCAGGATCTCGCGGGCGAACTGCCAGTCGAAGAAATTCATGACAGGCCTCCGCGCATCCGCCCACGGGCCAGCCGGCGTTCCAGCTGGCGCATGCCGAAGTTGATCGCCTGGGCCAGGACGAAGTAGATCACCAGCGCCAGGCCGAAGATCTCCATGGTCATCAGCGTCGCCTGATCCAGCTGGCGGGCGCGGAAGGCCAGATCCGACAGGGTGATCAGCGACACCAGCGAAGTGTTCTTCAGCAACTCGATCAGCAGGTTGGTGCCGGGCGGAATTGCCGCGAGCAAAGCCTGCGGCAGGATGATTCGGCGCATGCGTGTCAGCGGCGTCATGTTCAGCGCCTGACAGGCTTCGTGCTGGCCCTGGTGTACCGAGCGGATCGCGCCGCGCAGCACCTCGGCCCCATAGGCGCCGATGTTCAGACCCAGACCGACCACGGCCACGGCGAAGGCGCTCATTTCGACATTGAACGGTGGCATCGGCAGCACGAAGTACAGCCAGAACAGCTGCACCAGCAGCGACGAGCCGCGGAAGACTTCGATATAGGTGATGGCCAGCCAGCGCAACGGCGTCACTGGCGAAAGCCGGGCCAGCGCGGCGATCAGCGCGCAGGCGATGGCCAGCAGTGAGCCGAAGAAGGTCACCTTCACGGTGACCCAGGCACCCTGCAGCAGCAGAGGAAGCAGTTCGATCATGATGGCGCTATCCGGTTTTCCGGAGCGCTGAGCGAGGCTGCGCAAACAGCGGCGCAGCCTTGGTCAGCGTTCACAGGCGGGACAGCGGGTCGGCGGCGCCAACCAGCCGTCCCGACGGGCTTCAGGCGCCGCAGAGTTCGGCGGCAGTCTTGTCGGTGATGTTGGAGCGATCGAAGCCGAACGGCTCGATGGTCTTCAGATGCTCCTCGCTGCCCAGCCACTGCTTGAGTTCGGCATTGACCGCGTCACGCAGCGCCTTGTCCTGCGGACGGAAGGCCAGCGCGCCGTAACCGGCACGGGCTGGATCGTCCTTGAAGTCGGCGATGGCCTCGACATCGTCACCGGCCTTGTCCGCCAGCCCCTTCATGGTCAGCTGGGTGCCGATGGCGGCATCGGCGCGACCACCGCGCACGGCCTGCAGCTGCGAGGTGGTATCCGGGACCTGCAGAATCTGCGAATCCTTGATGCCGGCCTTGCGCGCATAACCGAGGTTCACGGTGCCGGACATGATGGCGATCTTCACGTCTGGGTTGTTGGCGATGTCTTCGTAGCTGCGCAGGTTCTTCGGGTTGCCTTCGGCCACCAGCAGGGTGTCGAGCAGGCGGTAGTGCGGATCGGTGAACAGCACCTGCTTGCAGCGTTCAGGGGTGATGTACATGCCTGCTGCGATGAGGTCGAAGCGCCCGGCGCGCAGGCCGGGGATCAGCGAGCCCCACTCGGTCAGTACCGGTTTGATGGTGTCGATCTGCATGCGCTCGAACACCTTGCGCACGATCTCTGGCGATTCGCCGGTGACGCTGCCGTCGAGAGCGGTGTAGGCGAAGGGGGTTTCATTGGCGTAGCCGATGCGGACGCTGCTGCTGTCCTTGATGTCTTCCAGGGTATCGGCCTGGGTCAGGCTGGCGAAACCGATGCTGGCCAGGGCGGCGCAGCCGATCAGCAGCCGGCGGGAGCGTGTCGGGATGGTGCTCTTCCTCATGGAGTTTCTCCTGTTCCTTGTAGAGACCCGAGGAATCGGATCGTTATTTGTCTAGGAGGGGCAATTGCTCGAGCTCATTTAGGGACTCTTCTGACGACGAATGGTGCGGTGAAACCGAGCGACGATAGCTTGGCTCAATCGTCAGGCCGCACAGGCGGCAAGCCAGGAGGGTACAAAAGCTGGCCATAAAATGGAAATCGGAGGGCATCGGGATCGAATGGAGGCGATCGGTGGGAATGCCGTCTATTTCCGCTGATCGGGCCGGCAGTCGTGGGTAATTGAAAAAACGAAACGGCCCGCCGAGTGGCGGGCCGTCCATGCAGCCGCAATGATCGCTAGAAGAAGGTCAGGCCGGCCTGGAACAGGCGCTCGACGTCGCGAATGTGCTTCTTGTCGACGAGGAACAGGATGACGTGGTCGCCGGACTCGATCCGTGTGTCGTCATGGGCGATCAGCACCTGGTCGTCGCGAATCACCGCGCCGATGGTGGTACCCGGGGGCAGCGCGATCTGCTCGATGGGGCGCCCGATCACCTTGCTCGAACGCGGATCGCCGTGGGCGATCACCTCGATGGCTTCGGCCGCGCCACGGCGCAGCGAGTGGGCGCTGACGATGTCGCCGCGGCGTACGTGGGTCAGCAGGGTACCGATGGTGGCGAGCTGCGGGCTGATGGCGATGTCGATCTCGCCACCCTGAACCAGATCGACGTAGGCCGGGTTGTTGATGATGCACATCACCTTGCGCGCGCCCAGCCGCTTGGCCAGCAGCGACGACATGATGTTGGCCTCGTCGTCGTTGGTCAGCGCGAGGAACACGTCCGCCTCGCTGATGTTCTCCTCGACCAGCAGGTCGCGGTCGGAAGCGCTGCCCTGCAGGATGATCGTGCTGTCCAGCGTGTCCGACAGGTAGCGACAGCGCGCCGGGTTCATCTCGATGATCTTCACCTGGTAACGGCTCTCGATCGCTTCGGCCAGCCGCTCGCCGATGTGGCCGCCACCGGCGATGACGATGCGCTTGTAGTTCTCGTCGAGCCGGCGCATTTCGCTCATCACCGCACGGATATGGCCCCTGGCGGCGATGAAGAACACCTCGTCATCGGCCTCGATCACCGTGTCGCCACGGGGCAGGATGGCCTGGTTGCGACGGAAGATGGCGGCCACGCGGGTATCGACGTTGGGCATGTGGCGGCGCAGTTGGCGCAGCTCCTGGCCGACCAGTGGCCCACCGTAGTAGGCGCGCACTGCCACCAGCTGCGCCTTGCCTTCGGCGAAGTCGATCACCTGCAGCGAGCCGGGATGTTCGATCAGGCGCTTGATGTAGTTGGTGACCACCTGTTCAGGGCTGATCAGCACGTCGACCGGGATCGCCTCGTTGGCGAACAGACCGGAGCGCACCAGGTAGGCCGCTTCGCGCACGCGGGCGATCTTGGTCGGCGTATGGAACAGGGTGTAGGCGACCTGGCAGGCGACCATGTTGGTCTCGTCGCTGTTGGTCACCGCCACCAGCATGTCGGCGTCGTCGGCCCCAGCCTGGCGCAGCACCGTGGGGAACGAGCCGCGGCCCTGGATGGTGCGGATGTCCAGGCGATCACCGAGATCGCGCAGGCGGTCGCCGTCGGTGTCGACCACGGTGATGTCGTTGGCTTCGCTGGCGAGGTGTTCGGCGAGGGTACCGCCGACCTGGCCGGCGCCGAGAATGATGATCTTCACGCGATCACTCCTGAAAGGCGGATGTTTGCCGCCGCTTCCATGTTGGGCCCGCGCGCACTGCGCCGGGGTTTCGACTCACCCACTGACACCACGTGGCTGCGCCGCGATCTTGATCAGCTTGGCATAGTAGAAGCCGTCGTGGCCGCTCTCCTGCGGCAGCAGCTGGCGACCATGCGGCTGCTGCAGGCCGAAGCCGCCCGGGAGGTCCAATTCGCGCGCGCCGGGCGTGCGTTCGAGGAAGGCGCCGATCACCTCGCGGTTCTCGGTCGGCAGCACCGAGCAGGTGGCATAGAGCAGGATGCCGCCGACGTCCAGGGTCGGCCACAGCGCATCGAGCATCTCGCCCTGCAGCGCGGCAAGGGGGGCGATGTCATCGGCCTGGCGCGTCAGCTTGATGTCCGGATGGCGGCGGATCACGCCGGTGGCCGAACAGGGTGCGTCGAGCAGGATGCGCTGGAACGGCTTGCCGTCCCACCAGCGCTCGGTGGCGCGGGCGTCGTCGGCGACCAGTTCGGCCTGTAAATGCAGACGCTCGAGGTTTTCCCGAACGCGCACCAGACGCTTGGGTTCCAGATCCAGCGCAATCAACCCGGCCAATTGCGGCTCGCGTTCGAGCAGGTGACAGGTCTTGCCACCCGGTGCGCAACAGGCGTCCAGCACACGCTGGCCCGGCGCCAGGTCGAGCAGCGAGGCGGCCAGCTGTGCGGCCTCGTCCTGCACGCTGACCCGCCCTTCGGCAAAGCCCGGCAGCTGATGCACGTCGCACGGCGCAACCAGGCGAATGCCGTCCTCACTGAACTCGCACGGATGGGCGTCGATTCCAGCGGCCTGCAACTCAGCCAGATAGGCGTCGCGGCTGACCTGGCGGCGATTGACCCGCAACATCATCGGCGGATGGGCATTATTGGCCGCGCAGATGGCTTCCCAATGTTCGGGCCAATCCGCCTTGAGCGCCTTCTGCAGCCAGCGCGGATGGGCAACGCGAATCACCGGGTCGTGTTCCAGCTCCGCTAGCATCGCTTCGCCCTCACGCTGGGCGCGGCGCAGCACGGCGTTGAGCAGGCCCTTGGCCCAGGGCTTCTTCAGCTTGTCGACGCAGCCGACGGTTTCGCCGATGGCGGCATGGGCCGGGATGCGGGTATGGAACAGCTGATACAGACCGACCAGCAGAAGGGCTTCGACATCGCGATCGGCTGCCTTGAATGGCTTCTGCAGCAGCTTGTCGGCCAAACCTGCCAGGCGCGGATGCCAGCGCGCGGTGCCAAAGGCCAGGTCCTGGGTCAGGCCGCGGTCGCGCGCGCCCACCTTGCCGAGTACCTCGGGCAGGCTACTGCCCAGCGAGGCCTTGCCCGAGAGCACGACACTCAGCGCACGGGCTGCGGCCAGGCGCGGGTTCATTGACCGAGCACCAGGCCAGGGGCGAACTGCTCGCGGCGGCTGTTGTACAGATCGCCGAAGCTAAGCGGCTTGCCGCCCGGTAGCTGCAGGCGGGTCAGCGACAGGGCGCCTTCACCGCAGGCAACCGTCAGCCCTTCCTTGCTCGCGTCGAGAATATGCCCGGGCTGGCCTTGCCCTTCGCCGAGGCGTGCCGCGTGGATCTTCAATGTTTCGCCGGCCAGCGTGCTGTGACAGATCGGCCAGGGATGGAAGGCGCGGATCAGTCGTTCCAGCTCGACGGCCGGGCGAGTCCAGTCGATGCGCGCCTCGTCCTTGCTCAGCTTGTGGGCATAGGTGGCGAGGCTGTCGTCTTGCACTTGCCCTGCGAGCGTGCCGTCAGCCAGGGCGTCGACGGCTTGCACCACGGCCTGAGAACCAAGTGTGGCGAGACGGTCGTGCAGCGTGCCGCCGGTGTCTTCGTCACTGATCGGCGTGCTGACCTTGAGCAGCATCGGCCCGGTGTCGAGGCCCGCCTCCATCTGCATCACGGTGACGCCGGACTCGCTGTCACCGGCCTCGATCGCGCGCTGGATCGGCGCGGCGCCGCGCCAGCGTGGCAGCAGCGAGGCGTGGCTGTTGATGCAGCCCAGGCGCGGCAGGTCGAGCACCGCCTGCGGCAGGATCAGGCCATAGGCGACCACTACCATCAGGTCCGCCTGCAGTTCTGCCAGCTCCGCCTGGGCCGCCGGGTCCCGTAGGGTCTGCGGCTGGAAAACAGGGATGTCATGCTGCACGGCGAGCTGCTTGACCGGGCTGGGCATCAGCTTCTGGCCGCGACCGGCAGGGCGATCCGGCTGGGTGTAGACGGCAACGATCGATTTGCCGGCATCGAGCAGGGCCTGCAGGTGTTGAGCGGCGAATTCCGGGGTGCCGGCGAAAACGATGCGCAAGGGCTGGGTCATGAGGGCTCGCTAACAAAAAAGGCTTGCGTAGCAAGCCTTCGGGATTCGGGAATGATCAAGCCTGCTGGCGATGGATCTTTTCCAGCTTCTTCTTGATCCGGTCGCGCTTGAGGCTGGAGAGGTAGTCGACGAACAGCTTGCCGTTGAGATGATCGCACTCATGCTGGATGCACACCGCGAGCAGGCCTTCGGCGACCATCTCGTAGGGTTTGCCGTCACGATCCAGCGCCTTGATCCGCACTTTCTGCGGACGGTCGACGTTCTCGTAGAAGCCCGGTACCGACAGGCAGCCTTCCTGGTACTGGTCCATCTCGTCGGTCAGCGATTCGAATTCGGGATTGATGAAGACTCGCGGCTCGGACCGGTCTTCGGACAGGTCCATCACCACCACGCGCTTGTGCACATTGACCTGCGTCGCGGCCAGGCCGATGCCCGGAGCCTCGTACATGGTCTCGAACATGTCGTCGATCAGCTGACGAAGCTCGTCATCGACCACATCCACCGGTTTGGCGATGATGCGCAGCCGCGGATCGGGAAATTCAAGGATGTTCAGAATGGCCATATGCGTTTGTGATGCACTTATGGAATAAAGTCAAAAGCCGCTGCTAAGATGCCGAGCAGCATGGAAAACGGCTTAATGCCGCGATCCAAAAGGGTTCCGCGGCGCTAGGGCGCTTTACGTGAAGGCACATAATAAAGGGATTCACCACATGAGGAAATCACTACTCGCCCTGCTGCTGGTGGCCGTCGGCGGGCTCGCCCAGGCCGCGGTGCAGCTCAAGGACAACCATCCGGAGCGTTATACGGTGGTGAAGGGCGACACACTCTGGGACATTTCCGGCCGCTTCCTCCGCGAGCCGTGGAAATGGCCGGAGCTGTGGCATGCCAACCCGCAGATTGCCAACCCTCATCTGATCTATCCCGGTGACACCCTGAGTCTGGTCTACGTCGACGGCCAGCCGCGTCTGGTGCTCGACCGCGGCGCCTCGCGCGGCACCATCAAACTGTCGCCGACCGTTCGCACCACGCCGATGGCCGAAGCCATCCCGACCATTCCGCTGGAAGCGATCAACAGCTTCCTGCTGAGCAACCGCATCATCGACACCGCTGAGCAGTTCCAGGGTGCGCCCTACATCGTCGCCGGCAACGCCGAGCGGGTGGTCAGCGGCGCGGGTGACCGCATCTACGGCCGCGGGAGCTTCGAAGAAGACATGCCGGCGTACGGCATCTTCCGCCAGGGCAAGACCTATGTCGATCCGGAAACCGGCGAATTTCTCGGTATCAACGCCGATGACATCGGCACCGTGGACATCGTCGAAGTCGAAGGCGATATCGCCACCATGCACCTGACCCGTACCACCCAGGAAGCCCGCATCGGCGATCGTCTGTTCGCCAGCGAGGAGCGTGCGGTCAACTCGACGTTCATGCCCAGCTCGCCTGAGACGGAGGTGGACGGTGTGATTCTCGATGTACCGCGCGGCGTTACCCAGATCGGCCAGTTTGACGTGGTCACCCTGAACAAGGGCGCTCGCGACGGTCTGAAGGACGGCAACGTGCTGGCGGTCTACAAGACCGGCGAAACCGTACGTGACCGCGTGACGGGTGAGAACGTGAAGATTCCGGACGAGCGTTCCGGCCTGCTGATGGTGTTCCGCACCTACGACAAGCTCAGCTACGGCCTGATACTGCAGGCCACCCGCTCACTGGCGGTGAGCGACAAGGTCCGTAACCCCTGAAACAAGAGAGCCCCGCGAATGCGGGGCTTTTTCATGCTGCGACAGCACCGCACGGATGCGGTGCAAAGAGACAAGGAGTGTTCACCATGCCTGCCATTTCCCCTGCCGAGCTGGAAGCCCGGCTGCGTCTGCATCTATTGCCCGAACTCGGCCCACGCCGCCTGCGCAAGTTGCTGAGCGCCTTTCCCGATGCCGCGTCGGCGTTGAGCGCGCCGGCCAGTGCCTGGCGGTCGCTGGGATTGCCGGCCAGTTGTGCCGAGCCACGACGCAGCGCCGACATCCGCGAGCGTGCCAGTGCCACCCTTGCCTGGCTGGAGCAGCCGGACCGGCATCTGCTCTGCTGGGACGACCCGAACTACCCTGCCTTGCTGGCTGAACTGCCGGATGCGCCACCGCTACTGTTCATTTCCGGTGATCCCGGCTTGCTCGAGCGACCGCAGCTGGCGATGGTCGGCAGCCGCCGCGCCTCGCGCAATGGCCTGGACAATGCCCGAGCGTTCTCCCGCAGCCTGGCCGGTGCCGGCTTCGTCATCACCAGCGGGCTGGCATTGGGCATTGATGGTGCGGCGCATCAGGGCGCGCTGGACGCCGGCGGCAAGACCGTCGCGGTGCTCGGTACCGGTCTCGAACGGCTGTATCCGCAGCGTCACGTCGGCCTCGCCCAGCAGATCGTCGACGGAGGCGGTGCGCTGGTGTCCGAGCTGCCACTGGATTGCCCACCGCAGGCGAGCAACTTTCCGCGGCGCAATCGCATCATCAGCGGCCTGTCGCTGGGCGTGCTGGTGGTCGAGGCAAGCCCGTCGAGCGGTTCGCTGATCACCGCGCGACTCGCTGCCGAGCAGGGCCGCGAGGTCTACGCGATCCCCGGTTCGATCCATCATCCCGGCGCCCGAGGCTGCCATCAGCTGATTCGCCAGGGCGCGGCGCTGGTGGAGTCGGTCGAGGATGTGCTCGAGGCCCTGCGTGGCTGGCAGTGGGTCGAGTTGTCCGACGGCGAAGGCCCGGCGCCGAAGCAGTCGGACAACCCCCTGCTACGCGAACTGCTGGCCGCGCCGCGCAGCA
Source organism: Stutzerimonas xanthomarina (assembly GCF_003935375.1). GTDB lineage: Bacteria > Pseudomonadota > Gammaproteobacteria > Pseudomonadales > Pseudomonadaceae > Stutzerimonas > Stutzerimonas xanthomarina_A. Next base: position 218,658 of record NZ_RHQM01000006.1, on the reverse strand, counting down.
GTGAAGCACTGGCCATGGCGCTCGATCAGCCGCTGGGGCAGGTGCTGGCGCAGCTGACCGAACTGGAAGTCGACGGGCTGGTGGCCTGCGACAACGGATTCTGGACGGTGATCTCGCGCTAGGCGGAGCTGAGTCGCACAGCAGATCTGTCGTGCGCCTGCCGATTCACGCCCTGTTGTTTGCGCGCTCGAAATGCGGAGGGTCTGTTGCAGGCTGTTGCGAATCGGCCGTCCAGCCCCCTGCTCGACGGCAGATGCCTTGGGTAAACTGCCGGCTTTTCAGTCAGGCAGAGGTCGGCATGATCGGCGATTGGCGTGTGCAGCAAGTGGCGCGGGTGGTTCGCGCCGGCGGAGTGATCGCCTACCCGACCGAAGCGGTCTGGGGCGTGGGTTGCGACCCATGGGACGAAGAGGCGGTGCTGCGCCTGCTGGCGCTCAAGGAGCGGCCGGTGGAGAAGGGCCTGATCCTGATCGCCGACAGCATCGAGCAGTTCGACTTCCTGCTGGACGATGTGCCCGAGCGCTGGCTCGACCGCCTGGCTGCTACCTGGCCGGGGCCGAATACCTGGTTGGTGCCGCATCGCGGGCGCTTGCCGGAGTGGATTACAGGGCGGCACGACAGCGTCGCGCTGCGGGTGACCGGCCATCCACTGGTCACGCGGCTGTGTGCGTTGACCGGCCCGCTGGTCTCGACGTCCGCCAACCCTGCCGGCCGTCCAGCAGCGCGCTCGCGGCTGCGGGTCGAGCAGTATTTCCCGCGTCAGCTCGATGCCGTGTTCGCCGGTCCGCTGGGTGGGCGACGTAACCCAAGCGTCATTCGCGATCTGCGCACGGGTGATGTGATTCGTCCGGCCTGAGCCGGCGGTGAAACGCACTGTGCGGCTGCCCCTATAAAGGCAGCCGCCGCAGCGTCAGGGCAGCAGAATGGTCGATCCGGTGGTTTCCCCCGCCGCCAGTTTGCGCTGGGCTTCGGCCGCTTCGCTGAGCGGGTAGCGCTGGCCGATCTCGACCTGAATCCTGCCGCTGCCGATCATCTCGAACAGTTCATCGGCCATGGCCTGCAGACGTTCCGGCGTGTCAGCGTAGCCGGCCAGAGTTGGCCGAGTGACGAACAGAGAGCCCTTCTGCGCCAACACACCCAGGTTCACCCCGGTGACGGCCCCGGAGGCGTTGCCGAAACTGACCAGCAGGCCGCGCGGGGCGACGCAGTCCAGCGAGATTTCCCAGCTGCTCTTGCCCACCGAGTCGTAGACCACCGGGCACTTCCTGCCTTCGGTCAGCTCCAGCACGCGCTGCACCACGTCCTCGCGAGTACGATCGATGGTGGCCCAGGCGCCCAGGGCCTTGGCTCGCTCGGCCTTTTCCGCCGAGCCCACCACCCCGATCAACTGCGCGCCGAGTGCGCGCGCCCACTGACAGGCGATCGATCCGACACCGCCGGCGGCGGCATGGAACAGCACCGTCTCGCCGGCCTGCAGCGAGTGGGTCTGGCGCAGCAGGTACTGGCAGGTGAGGCCCTTGAGCATGACTGCGGCAGCCTGCTCGAAGCTGATGGAGTCCGGAAGTTTGACCAGATGCCGAGCCGGCAGCGTGTGGTGTTCCCCGTAGGCGCCGAGCGGGCCGGTGGCATAGGCGACCCGGTCACCCGGCTGCAGGTGCTGCACACCCTCACCCACCGCATCGACCACACCGGCACCCTCGGTGCCCAGCCCGGATGGCAGGCTCGGCGGTTGATACAGACCGCCGCGGAAATAGGTGTCGATGAAGTTCAGGCCGATGGCATGGTTGCGCACCCGCACTTCGCCTGCAGCCGGCGCGCTGAGCGGCATATCGACCTGTTCCAGGACTTCGGGACCGCCGTGCTGGCTGAATTGGATGCGCTGGGACATGTCTGGCTCCTGGTCATTGAAAGAGCGTCTATCCAACCCGCCGGGGCTGCGTTCGTCAATCGGCTGAATGCTATGCTTGCCGGCCGACCCCGTTTCAAGCACCGCCCAGCCGCGCCTCAAGGGCTGCGTGCGGTCATTCGCAAGGTGATTTCGTGAACCACAGGACCGAAGCCGTCAAAGCCTATCTGCTCGATCTGCAGGACCGCATCTGCGCTGCGCTGGAGGCCGAAGACGGCGGCGCGCGCTTCGCCGAGGACGCCTGGACGCGGCCCGGTGGCGGCGGTGGCCGGACGCGGGTGATCGAGAACGGCGCACTGATCGAGAAGGGCGGGGTGAACTTCTCCCACGTGCATGGCGACAGCCTGCCGCCGTCGGCCAGCGCTCATCGCCCGGAGCTGGCTGGGCGCGGCTTCGAGGCGCTTGGTGTGTCGCTGGTGATCCACCCGCACAATCCGTATGTGCCCACCTCCCACGCCAACGTGCGCTTCTTCATCGCCGAGAAGGAAGGCGAGGAACCGGTCTGGTGGTTCGGCGGTGGCTTCGACCTGACGCCCTACTACGGCGCCGAAGAAGATTGCGTGCACTGGCACCGGGTCGCGCGGGATGCCTGCGCTCCGTTCGGTGCGGACGTCTATCCGCGCTACAAGGAATGGTGCGATCGCTATTTTCACATCAAGCACCGCCACGAACCCCGTGGTGTCGGCGGCTTGTTCTTCGACGACCTGAACCAGTGGGACTTCGACACCAGTTTCGCCTTCATGCGTGCGGTCGGCGATGCCTATCTCGACGCCTACCTGCCCATCGTCCAGCGGCGCAAGGCCACGCCGTTCGGTGGGCGCGAGCGGCAGTTCCAGCTGCTGCGCCGCGGCCGCTACGTCGAATACAACCTGGTATATGACCGCGGCACGCTGTTCGGTCTGCAATCGGGCGGGCGTACCGAATCCATCCTGATGTCGCTGCCGCCGCAAGTGGCCTGGGGCTATGACAAGCATCCCGAGCCAGGCACACCGGAAGCGCGCCTGACCGAATACTTCCTGCAGGACCGCGACTGGCTCGCCGAGCAGCCCTGACCTTCGACTGCTATCTGCACCCACACCGCAAGGATTCACCCATGGACCGCTACGGCGTCTTCGGCAACCCCATCGGCCACAGCAAATCACCGCAGATTCACGCCCTGTTCGCCGCGCAGACCGGCCATGTGCTTTGCTACGAGGCACTGCTGGCGCCGCTGGACGACTTTCCGGGGTTCGCCCAGGCATTTTTCCGGGACGGCCAGGGGGCCAACGTCACCGTGCCGTTCAAGGAACAGGCCTATGGCATGGCCGATCAACTCACCGAGCGCGCCCGCCGTGCCGGCGCGGTGAATACCCTGAAGAAGCTCGAAGACGGCCGCCTGCTCGGTGACAACACCGACGGTGCCGGGCTGGTGAGCGATCTGCTGAACGCCGGTGTAGCGCTGGCTGGCCAGCGCATTTTGCTGCTCGGCGCTGGCGGGGCCGTGCGTGGCGTACTCGAGCCGTTGCTGGCGCAAAAGCCCGCTGCGCTGATCATCGCCAACCGCACGCCGAGCAAGGCCGAACAGCTGGTACAGGAATTCGCCGAACTGGGGCCGCTGTCCGCCAGCACCTTCGCTGATCTTGCCGAACCGGTTGACCTGATCATCAATGGCACCTCGGCCAGCCTCGGCGGCGAACTGCCACCGCTGGCCGACAGCCTGATCCGGCCGGGTCAGAGCTTCTGCTACGACATGATGTACGCCGCCAGGCCCACGGCGTTCTGCCAGTGGGCGGCAGCGCTGGGTGCGGACACCCGCGACGGGCTTGGCATGCTAGTGGAGCAGGCGGCGGAGGCCTTTGAACTGTGGCGCGGCGTACGCCCGGACACGGCGCCGGTGCTCGCCGAACTGCGTCGGCAGCTAAGCTAACCGCTGAAGTGAATGCGCTGATGAATGTGCTGGGGATTTTCCAGTTCATCGACGATGCCGGCGGCGATGCGTTGCAATTCCCGATAGGGATTGGCGTCACCCTTGCCAGCCGCTTCGGCCAGCGCCTCGATGGTTAGCTGGTTACCGGCTGACGGCGCGTCTACCAGCGTCCAGCGCAGCGGATGGCTGACCAGTCGTTGCAGTGCAGCCTCGACCTCTGGCTGCAGCTCGATCGCCGGGAAATCGGCAACCAGCAGCAGGCGCTCGACCTTGGCGCGCTCCAGACCGAGCAACAGCGCCTCCACCGCCTGGTAGAAATCACGCTGGGGCGACTCCCCGGTAACCGTATCGGCACCCGGCAGACGCGGCGTCTGAAACAGACAGACCACCGCATCCATCCCGGCCACGCTCTCGCTGACGCTCACTGCATCGAACGGATCGCCCGGCTTGGTCCGCAGACCTGGCCGGGCGGCTATCGAATTGAGGTCGTCGAGCAATGCCACGGCCTCATGCTGGCGGCTGAGCAGCTCCACCAGCAGCGCGCTGCCAAGGTCGTCGTGAGCGCCGTACAGGGCGAACTTCAACCGTGGCGTTTCGGCATTGAGCATGACGGCTGCCGATCAGCGACGGGTGATCAGATAGCCGATCACGGCAAAGGCGCCCGCGGCCAGAGCCAGGGTACCCAGCGGATGCTCCTTGGCGCATTCGCGCGCAGCACGGCTGGCTTCGCGAGTGCGTCGGGAGATATCGGCATAGTGCTCATCCCAGTCGTTGTCGTGCCAGAGTGACTCGGCACGCGAACGCAGTGCGCTCAGGCGCTTGCGCGAGTCGTGGGCGGCATCGTGCTTGAGCTCATCGAGCGCGCGCATCAGGCTGTCGATCTCGTGTTGTACTTCTTCGCGGGTGGTGGCTTTGCTGAAACGGGACATGGTGGGACCTCCCCTCGGTAAGTGTGGTTGTTTGACTCCGAAAACAGGCAGAGGTGCGGCCCGAATTTTGCGCGCAACATCGGCCGGATCGTTACGCGGCCGCTCTGGCGCTGCTCTTCCGACGAACCGCTCATCGGAAAGAGGCGAGTCTGCGGGCGATTCCCTATACTGGCGAAACGTCTACCACGTCGCATTCAGCGCATTTCGCCCTTCCATCGCGGGGAAACACCCATCGTGAACTTTCGTCGTACCCTCGCCAATCTGCTGTTCGCCTGCCTGGCCACGTTGCCGGCCATCCATGCCCAGGCCGCCAAGCCGGCCGTTCAGGAGCTCGCCTCCGGCAGCGCCCTGCTGGTCGATCTGAAGACTAACGAAGTGCTCTACTCCAGCAATCCGGACATGGTGGTGCCGATCGCCTCGGTGACCAAACTGATGACCGCCATGGTCGTGCTGGACGCCAAGCTGCCGCTGGATCAGGCGCTGCCGGTGACCATCCGCGATGCCAGGGAGATGCAGGGCGTGTTCTCCCGCGTGCGTATCGGCAGCGAGATCAGCCGCCGCGAGATGCTGCTGCTGACCCTGATGTCTTCCGAGAACCGCGCCGCCGCCAGTCTTGCCCACCACTATCCGGGTGGCTACTCGGCCTTCATCCAGGCGATGAACGCCAAGGCACGGGCGCTGGGCATGACCCGCACGCACTACGTCGAGCCCACCGGGCTGTCCGAACGCAACGTCTCCAGTGCCAATGACCTGGTCAAGCTGATCCGCGCCAGCCGCCAGTACGCGCTGATCCAGCAGTTCAGCACCACCGACGAGAAGACCGTCGCCTTCCGCAAACCCAACTACACCCTCGGCTTTCGCAACACCAACGCCCTGGTGCGCAAGAACAACTGGGACATCCAGTTGAGCAAGACCGGTTTCACCAATGCCGCCGGGCATTGCCTGGTGATGAGCACCACCATGAAACAGCGGCCGGTGGCGTTCGTGGTGCTCGATGCGTTCGGCAAGTACACCCATATGGCCGATGCCAACCGCCTCAAGAAGTGGCTGGAAACCGGCACCGTGACCCCGGTACCCGCCGCCGCGCTGGCCTACAAGCAGCAGAAGCAGGCCCAGCGCCAGCTGGCCGGCCAACCGGCGGACGCTGCCCAAGCGCTGCTGAAGACCCGCTGAGGTCTGCCGTTCGCTGCGTGACGATGGCGTCGCGCAGCGAACCTGACCGGCAGGCCTGACGATCAGCGAACATTCTTGAGTTTGCTCAACTCTTTTTGCTGAGAGTCGTTCCTATCATGAACGCCATTCGCACCCGCGCCTGATCGGATCGCCGATGACACGCCGCCGCCTTCCCGCCTGGCTCGCCAGCCTGGCCCTGCTGATCCATCTGCTGAGCATGCCGCTGTCGGGCCTGTTGCCGGCAGAGAGCAAGCGGCTGCTCGGCTGGAGCGGACATTGCCCGTTGATGCAGGCACAGCTGCAGCAGTCGCACGCACTGCACGGGTCGGCGGAGCATGGCGAGCATGAACCGGCAACCCATGGCGGGATGCCGCCGTGCTGCTGCTGCGCCGGCTCGATGGGCCTGGCAGCGCTGCCAGGCGCCGCACCGCTGCTACCGCAGGAAATTCGTGGCGGCCCGGTCCTCGCTGTCGAAGCAGGCGCCCATCGGCCGTCGCCACGGCAACAATGGCCAGCCCTCAACCCGCGCGCCTCACCCCTCGCCTGACGCCGCTGGCGTCACTCCTCGTTGCTACGCCTGAACTGACCTGCACCCGCCAATGGCCGGCGTGCGGGCATCTGTCGCCGGCTATTCGCCGTGCGGCCCTGTCTGTTGCACAAGGAACATGCGAGATGCTCGACCATCCTGCGCACCTGTCGCGGCGCCCTGCGCTGCCTCGTCTTGTTATTGCGGCGCTGGCCGCTGCTTATCTGCCGGCAAGCCTTGCCGATACCGCCGCCTCCGCGCTGTCGCTGGGCAGCAGCACCGTCACCGCCACCCAGTCGGGTGGTGGTCTGCCGACCAGCAGCGTGATCAGCTCGGTCGATCTGCTCGGCGGCGACATCCTCGAACAGCAGCCGGTGCTCTACAGCTGGGAGCTGTTTCGTCGCACGCCGGGGGTGATGCTCACCGAGTTCGGCCAGGGCACCAGCTCCGGCAAGCTGTCCTTTCGTGGCTTCAACGGCGAGGGCGAGGTCAATGCGGTCAAGCTGCTGATCGACGGCATCCCGAGCAACAGCAACGACGGCAACATGCCCTATCTGGACATGCTGTTTCCGCTGGAGATCGACGGCATCGAGGTGGTGCGTGGCACCAACGACCCGCGCTACGGCCTGTACAACATCGCCGGCAACGTCGCCGTGCAGTCGCGCATCGGCGGCGATTACGGCAAGGCGCGGCTGCGCTACGGCAGCTACGACACCCAGGAGCTGCAGCTGGCCAAGGGCATCGAAAGCGGCAGCTGGACGCAGAACTACTTCATCGGCCAGCAGAAGAGCGATGGCTACCGCGACCATGCCGGCAGCGAGCGCACCAGCCTGTCCGGCAAATGGTTCTACACGCCGGACGCCGGCAACTGGCGCCTTGGCCTGATCGCCCGGCATTACGAGGCCGAGGCGGACGAGCCGGGTTACCTGTCGCGCGAGGACGCACGGCACTCGCCCCGTCAGTCCTACGCGCTGTCATCCAGCGACATGGGCGAGCGGCGCATGAATCAGCTCAGCCTGCATCTGGACAGCCAGCTGGCCAGCGATCTCAGCTGGGCGACCAAGGTCTGGCTCAACACCCTGGACGACGACCGCTGGGTGCGTTTCTCGCAATCGGCGCCACAGCAGCGGCGTACCAGTGAGGAAAAGCACTACGGCGCGCGTACCTCGCTGACCTATCGCCCGGACGTGTCCTGGCTGCATGACCTGGCCATTGAAGGCGGGCTCGACACCGAGCAGCAGCGCAACCGCAGCGAGCGCTACACCGCCGTCGAGCGCCAGGTCGTGACCCAGACCCGCGACCAGCGCTTCGACTACGACAGCTACGGCGCCTACCTGCAGGCGGTGATCCAGCCGGTCGAATTGCTGAAGATCATCCCGGCGTTTCGCGTCGACCGCATCGAGGGCGACTTCACCGATGAGCTGAGCGGCAACGATTACGCCATCAACGACTACGGCAGCATCGAGCAGCCGAAAATCAGCCTGATCTACACCCCCATCGAGCAGCTGAGCCTGTATGGCAACTGGGGCCGGACCTTCCAGATCGGCACCGGCGCGGCCGCCTACAAGGTGCCGCCACGCACCAGCGATCTCTCGCCGTCGATCAACGATGGCTGGGAAGCCGGCATCAAGTTCAGCCCGGCGCACTGGATCGACGGCCGCATCGCCTACTGGGAGCAGGTGGCCACGGACGAGGTGCGGCGTCGGCTCAACGACCCCAGCGGTGAATCGGAGAACCTCGGGCAGACGCGGCGCTGGGGCTACGATGCGCAGCTCAACCTCTACCCCGCCAGCGATCTGAATCTGTGGCTGGCGCACTCCTGGCAGTTCTCGGAAATCGAGAAGGCTGATCCGAGCCTGCCGGCCAGTCAGGACCAGCAGATCGACCACGTGCCGCAGCGGCTGTACTCGGCTGGCAGCACCTACCAGGCGACGCCGGACCTGCAGCTCAGCGCCTGGCTCAACGGCCAGACCGACTACTACCTCGAACGCGAGAACACCCAGGGCAAGTACGGCGGCTACGTGCTGTTCAACCTGGGCGCCAGCTATCAGCTGGCCGAGCAGCTGGCCGTCGACCTGCAGCTGAAGAATCTCACCGACCGCTACTACGAGTACGTCTGGTACGACGGCGCCGAGACACTGCATGCGCCGGGTGATGGCCGCGCGCTGTATGCCGCAGTGACCCTGGACTTCTGACCGGCATGAAGCGCTATCTGTACCTCGCGCACCGCTGGCTGGGTATCGGGCTCGGCCTGTTTGTGCTGCTCTGGATCGTCAGCGGCGTGGTGATGCTCTTCGTCGCTTATCCCAAGCTGACGCCAGAGGAGCACCTGTCGCGCTTGCAGCCGCTGAGTGCCGATTGCTGCATCGCACCGGGTGCAGCGCTTGCCGTCAGCGCAGACCCGCGCACGCCGCTCAGTCTGCGTCTGACGGGTGCCGGAGGCTCGCCGCGCTATCTGCTGGACTACGGCGACGGTCCGTTGCTGGCGGTCGATGCGCGCAGCGGCCGGCGCATCGAGCACATCGGTGCTGCCGAGGCACTGGCCAGCGCGCGGCAGTTCGCGGACGGCGCCGAGGTGCGCTTGCTCGATCGGGTCGAGGAAGATGCCTGGACGCGCAACCACGCCCTGGCCCGCGAGCGCCCGCTGTATCGGGTGCAGGCGGACGATGCCGAAGGTCGCCTGCTGTACGTCTCCAGCCATACCGGGCTGGTGGTGCGCGACGCCACTGCCCACGAACGCGCCTGGAACCTGCTGGGCGCCTGGCTGCACTGGCTCTACCCGTTGCGCGAAGTCATGCCGAAGGCGATCTGGTCAGTGGCGCTGGTCTACGGTGCGCTGCTCGCCGCGGTGCTGGTGCTGCTGGGCATGCTGATCGGGCTGCTGCGCTGGCGCTTCGCCGGGCGTTACCGCAACGGCTCGCACTCGCCCTACCCGGCTGGCGCTGGCCGCGTGCACCACGTTGGCGGAATGCTGGTCGGCGTGGCGCTGCTGGTCTGGCTGGTCAGCGGCATGCTGTCGATGGAGCCCTGGGGGCTGTTCGAGAAGCGCTCGACCATCGATGCCGCCGCGCTGCGGCAAGCGCCGCTAAACACCGAGGCGCTGGATACGGATCTGGCCTCCGCGCTGGCCCGATTCCGCGAGGCTGGTATCGAACCGGTGGAGCTGCAGTGGCACGTGCTCGGCGATCAGCCCTATCTGCTCGGTATCGATGCCGGGGGTGAAACACGCATCCTGCCCGCCACCCATTCCGAGCCGGCACAGGAACGCCTTGAGCGCGCCCTGCTGGAACGCGAGGTCCGCCAGGCCTGGCCCGAACAGCAGCTGCGCTTCGAATGGCTGGGACAGGAAGACTTCCACTACTACGCCCGCAGTGAACCGAGCCTCTACAGCCATCTACCGCGACGGCTGCCGATGCTGCGGGTGCGTTTCGACGATCCGGCGGCGACCTGGCTGCATCTCGACCCCTACAGCGGCACCGTCATCGAACAGCTGGACCAGCGCCGGCGTGCCGTGCGCTTGGTGTTCAAGCTGCTGCACAGCTGGGACTGGCTGCCCTTGCTGCAACGGCCGCTGCTGCGCGACGGCCTGCTGCTGGCGTTCAGCACCGGCATGCTGGCGATCGCCGTCAGTGGCGTGCTGCTGGGCTGGCGCCGCCTGCGTGGTCGGCCACGGCGCGTCAGGCCACGGGCCGCACCGGATGCCCGGTCGTCGCGGCTGGCCCAGGCAACTTCGGCGGACGATTCGATGCAACGATGACGGAACACCCGACTCAAACGACTACATTTCCCTTAGCACAGCGGGAACCGACGTCGAATGAGCACCCCAGACGATAGCTATATCCAGTGGCTGGTGGACCAGTCCATGTTGCACGCGGCGCGCGAGCGGTCGCGCCTCTATGCCGGCCAGGCGCGGCTCTGGCAGCGGCCCTACGCCCAGGCGCGGCCGCGCGATGCCAGCGCCATCGGCTCGGTGTGGTTCACCGCCTACCCGGCAGCCATCATCACCCCCGAGGGCGGTACGGTGCTCGAAGCGCTGGGTGACGATCGCCTGTGGAGCGCGCTCTCCGAGCTGGGTGTGCAGGGCATCCACAACGGTCCGATGAAGCGCTCTGGTGGTTTGAGCGGACGCGAGTTCACGCCGACCATCGATGGCAACTTCGACCGCATCAGCTTCGATATCGACCCGAAGCTGGGCACCGAAGAGCAGATGCTGCAGCTCAGCCGGGTCGCCGCCGCGCACAACGCCATCGTCATCGACGACATCGTCCCGGCGCACACCGGCAAGGGCGCCGACTTCCGCCTCGCGGAAATGGCCTACGGCGACTACCCGGGGCTGTACCACATGGTGGAGATCCGCGAGGAGGACTGGGAATTGCTGCCCGAGGTGCCGCCGGGACGCGATTCGGTCAATCTCGAACCGCCGGTCGTTGATCGCCTGCATGAAAAGCACTACATCGTCGGCCAGTTGCAGCGGGTGATCTTCTTCGAGCCCGGCATCAAGGACACCGACTGGAGCGCCACCGGGGAAGTCACCGGGGTCGACGGCAAGGTCAGGCGCTGGGTCTACCTGCACTACTTCAAGGAAGGCCAGCCGTCGCTGAACTGGCTCGATCCGACGTTCGCCGCCCAGCAGCTGATCATTGGCGATGCCCTGCATGCCATTGATGTGGCCGGCGCCCGCATGCTGCGCCTGGATGCCAACGGCTTTCTCGGTGTCGAGCGAAGGGCCGAGGGCACCGCCTGGTCCGAGGGCCATCCGCTGTCGGTCACCGGCAACCAGCTGCTCGCCGGCGCGATCCGCAAGGCCGGCGGCTTCAGCTTCCAGGAACTGAACCTGACCATCGACGACATCGCCGCCATGTCCCACGGCGGTGCCGACCTGTCCTACGACTTCATCACCCGTCCGGCCTATCACCACGCGCTGGTGACCGGCGACACCGAGTTCCTGCGCATGATGCTGCGCGAGGTGCACGCCTTCGGCATCGACCCGGCCTCGCTGATCCATGCACTGCAGAACCACGACGAGCTGACCCTGGAACTGGTGCATTTCTGGACGCTGCACGCCTACGACCACTACCACTACAAGGGCCAGACGCTGCCCGGCGGGCACCTGCGCGAGCTGATCCGCGAGGAGCTGTACGAACGGCTGACCGGCGAGCATGCGCCCTACAACCTCAAGTTCGTTACCAACGGCGTGGCTTGCACTACCGCGAGCGTGATCGCGGCGGCGCTGAATATCCGCGATCTGGACGCCATCGGCCCGGCCGAAGTGGAGCAGATCCAGCGCCTGCATATCCTGCTGGTGATGTTCAATGCCATGCAGCCCGGCGTGTTCGCCCTCTCCGGCTGGGATCTGGTCGGCGCCCTGCCGCTGGCGCCCGAGCAGGTCGAGCACCTGATGGGCGACGGCGACACGCGCTGGATCAACCGTGGCGGCTATGACCTGGCGGACCTGGCGCCCGAGGCGTCGACGTCCGCCGAAGGTTTGCCGAAAGCCCGCGCCTTGTACGGCAGCCTGGCCGAGCAGCTGCAGCACGGCGGCTCCTTCGCCTGCCAGCTCAAACGCATCCTCAGCGTGCGTCAGGCCTACGACATCGCCGCGAGCAAGCAGATCCTGATTCCCGATGTGCAGGCGCCGGGGTTGCTGATCATGGTTCACGAGCTGCCGGCCGGCAAAGGCGTGCAGATCACCGCACTGAACTTCAGCGCCGAGACCATCAGCGAAACCGTCTGCCTGCCCGGCGTGGCGCCCGGCCCGGTGGTGGACATCATCCACGAGCGCGTGGAAGGTGACCTCACCGAGAACTGCGAGCTGACCTTCAACCTCGACCCCTATGAAGGCCTGGCCCTGCGGGTGGTGAGCGCGGCATCGCCGGTGATCTGAAGGCCCTCTTCGCGAGCCCCGGGCGCACGGCTATAGTGCGCACCGGCCCGGGGCTCGCCCTCGCCTTCGAGGACTTCGCGTGTCGTTCACCCCGCTTCTTCGCCGCCTTTCCCTGCTGCTCGCATGCGTGCTGTGGGCCGGCATTCCGGCTCTGGCACAGACGGCCTGCCCGCCCGGCCAGCGGCCGATCTGCCTGAGTGGCAGCTGCCTCTGCGTGCCGGGCTCGGCAAGCGACACCCAGGCCGTCTACGACCGCGTGCAGCGCATGGCCGCGCTGGCGCTGCAGAACTGGATTCAGCAATCGCGGGATCGCCTGGTGGCCGGCGGCGTCGAGCCGATGCCGCTGCATATCCGCTCGCAGCTCGAACCCTTCTTCGAGTTGGCCGTGCTGGAAAGCGCGCGCTACCGCGTCGGCGACGAGGTGGCGCTGAATGCCGGCAACACCCTGCTGCGCAATCCGGACGTCAACGCCGTGACCCTGATCGACGTCATCGTCTTCCGCCACGCCGGCGATGCGCAGGACAACGTCGCGCTCTGGGCCCATGAGCTCAAGCACGTCGAACAGTATCTGGATTGGGGCGTCGCCGAGTTCGCTCGACGCTACACGCTGGACCACCGCGTCGTGGAACAGCCGGCCTATGCGCTGGAACTCGAGGTGGAAAAGGCGCTGGATGCGCCACGCTGAGCGATGCGCTCGCGCCGTGTCGGATGCGCGGCGCCCGGTTTCAGCGGATCGCATCGGCCGCGGCGCAGTCACATGCCAGACAGATACCGCCAACAGGAGCCGAGCCATGAGTGTGACCGTGACCAAGCTCGAAGGCGACGACATTCCCGAGCATCTGCGCCACCCGGATATCGCCATGGTCCATCGGGTCACCGATGCCAATGGCAACAGCCGCTACCTGACCGACGACGTCGAAGCCGCGCAGCTGGCGGTCAATATCAGTGACCGCCAGCAGCTGGAGCCCGACGCCTGACGCCGGGCCTTGGTCCTCAGCCGGCCAGCACCGAATCCACCAGCGCCTTGGCCTCGGCCTGAATGCGCGCCAGGTGCGCTTCGCCTTCGAAGCTCTCGGCGTAGATCTTGTACACGTCCTCGGTGCCGGACGGCCGTGCGGCGAACCAGCCGTTCGCCGTTTCCACCTTCAGCCCGCCGATGGCCGCACCGTTGCCCGGTGCCTCGGTGAGGATGCGCGTGATCGGCTGGCCGGCCAGCTCCTTGGCGCCGACCTGCGAAGCCGAGAGTTTGCCCAGACGCGCCTTCTGCTCGCGGTTGGCCGCGGCGTCGATGCGCTGGTACACCGGTGCGCCGAAGCGGTCGGTGAGTGCCTTGTAGCGCTCGCTGGGGTCCTTGCCGGTCACCGCGGTGATCTCCGCGGCGAGCAGGCCGAGGATCAGCCCGTCCTTGTCGGTGGACCAGGCGCCGCCCTGCTTGTCGAGGAACGACGCACCGGCCGATTCCTCGCCGCCGAAGCCCAGGCTGCCATCCATCAGGCCGTCGACGAACCACTTGAAGCCCACCGGTACCTCCACCAGGCGACGCTCGATGCCGGCGGCGACGCGGTCGATCATCGACGAGGACACCAGCGTCTTGCCGATGCCGGCCTCGGCGCTCCAGCCCGGGCGATGGGTGAACAGGTATTCGATGGCCACCGCCAGGTAGTGGTTGGGGTTCATCAGCCCGCCGGAGCGGGTGACGATGCCGTGGCGGTCATGGTCGGTGTCGCAGGCGAAGGCCACGTCGAAGCGGTCCTTGTTCTCGATCAGCCCGGCCATGGCATGTGGCGAGCTGCAGTCCATGCGGATCTTGCCGTCCCAGTCCAGGCGCATGAAGCGGAAGGTCGGATCGACCACCGTGGACAGCACCTCCAGCGGCAGGCCGAAGCGCTCGGCGATACGCGGCCAGTAGTGCACGCCGGCGCCGCCCAGCGGGTCGACCGCGAACGTCAGGCCCGAATCGCGGATCGCCGCGAGGTCGATCACCCGCTCCAGCCCGCCGACATAGGCGTCGATGAAATCGAAGCGCTGGGTGGTGGCGACCTTGAGCGCCTGGCGGTAATCCATGCGCTTGACGCCATCGAGACCGGCGACCAGTAGCGCATTGGCGCGCTCCTGAATCCACTTGGTCACGCCGGTGTCGGCCGGGCCGCCATTGCTGGGGTTGTACTTGAAGCCGCCATCGCCCGGCGGGTTGTGCGACGGCGTGATGACGATGCCATCGGCCAGCCCGCTGGTGCGGCCGCGGTTGTAGCTGAGGATCGCGTTGGAGATCGCCGGGGTCGGTGTGTAACCCGGCTCGCCGTTGGTTTCCGGGCAGCCGGCGTCGATGCGCGTCTCGATGCCGTTGGCTGCCAGCACTTCCAGCGCCGAGATAAATGCCGGTTCGGACAGCGCATGGGTGTCCATGCCCATGAACAGCGGGCCGTCGATGCCTTCCTGGCGGCGGTAATCGCAGATCGCCTGGGTGGTGGCGAGGATGTGCCATTCGTTGAAGCTGCCCTTGAGCGAGGAGCCGCGATGCCCGGAGGTGCCGAACGCCACCTGCTGCGCCGGATCGGACGGGTCCGGGCGGTCGCTGTAGTAGCGCGCCACCAGGCGCGGCAGGTGGGTCAGGGTGTGCGGGTCGGGCAGGCGTCCTGCGTTGGCGGCGATACTCATCGGTCAGTCCTGTGCGAAAAGGCGGTACGCCGGCCCAGGCGGGCGTGGCGCGAAGCGAATGAAACGCCAGTCGGCGCCATTTATCCAGAGCTTCGACCGCATCAGCGCCGGCGGTTCCATGCGCGGCGTTATCCAGCCTGCGACGTTTTGGCCAAGTGCGCTCGTCGCCCCGCCGGAACCTCCACCGCAGCCCCCTTTCCACTGCTTAGCGGCTCGCGTTCGCGAGCCCGTGACCAGGAGGTTGTCACATGAACGTCGACGAACGAATCCGCCAGCGCGCCTATGAAATCTGGCAAGCCGAAGGCCAGCCGGAAGGCAAGGAAAGCGAGCATTGGCAACAGGCCCGCGAGGAAATCGAACCCTTCTACAAGGAAGGCGACGCCGAGGCCGGCAGTGTGGAAAGCAGTGTGGCGATACCCATGCCGAAATCGGACAACATGCATTAACCACGCAGGCAGGGCGGCGAAGGCGCAGCAGGCGTCGTCCCGCCCGAATCTGCTGCCACGTTCTCACCCTTCCCATCCTCTGCCCCGGCGCGCTGGAGCCTGCCGCTGCGCGCTGCTAGAGTGCCGCCGCTTGCCAACCACCGGCTGACAGGACGTCTGCCCAGCCACCGCACAGGATGCTTCCATGAAAAAGCTCGCACTCGCCGTTGCCGTACCCCTGGCCCTCTTCGGCGCCGCCACCTTCTACACCAGCACCCAGGTCGAATCGACCGCCCGTGATGCCGTCGACCAGGCCAACCTCAAGCTGCGCGAGATGGGCGTCGGCGCCGGTGCCGAGGTCGGCCTCACCCTGCTCAGCTTCGAACGCGGCCTGCTCTCCAGCACCGCGCGTTACCAGATCGACATCGAAGTGGCGGACGACGAAGGCAACACCGAACACTACGCCCTGCTGCTGCAGGATCGCCTCGAGCACGGCCCCTTCCCCGTCTCCCGTCTGAGCCGCGGTCAGCTGATGCCGGTCGCCGCGCAGAGCCATTTCGAACTCGAACGCACGCCGCTGACGCAGAAGCTGTTCGATGCCGCCTCCGGCGAAGTGCCGCTGGTGGGTGACGTGACCATCGGCTACGACGGCGGCCAGGCCGGCGACCTGCGCACCGCCGCGCTGAACATCGAGGACGAAGACGGCAGCGTGCGCATCGCACCGGCCAACCTCAACTTCGAGGCGAACAAGGACGGCAGCGACGTACGCATGGACGGTGAACTGGCGGAAGTCGACATCGACATGCAGCGCAGCGACAGCGGCCAGCCGGTACAGGTGAGCCTGCGCGGCATCGGCCTGAGCGCCGACAAGCAGGATTATGACGCGGGCTTCGGCTTCGGCCCGTCCGCCATCACCCTGGAACGCATGGAAATCAAGGCCGGCGACGAACCCGCCGTGGTCATCCAGCAGGCCTCCGTCGAGGAGGCACTGAGCCGCGGCAGCCGTGGCCTCGATCAGACCATCGGCTACCGCATCGGTGAGGTCAGCGCCAAGGGCCAGACGTTCCGCAACCTCGCCCTCGTCTTCAGCCTGCGCAACCTCGAGGAAAGCAGCCTCAAGGCCCTAGTGGCGAGCTACAAGGACATCCTCGACCAGAGCGCCACCCCGCAGGAATCCTTCGCCGGCATGACCAGCGCCCAGCAGCAGGCACTGCAGGCCCACGGCCTGCGGCTGCTCGAACACAAGCCCACCCTGGCCCTCGACGAGTTCGGCTTCGAAACCGCCCACGGCGCGGCCCGGCTGTCGGTCGTTCTCGACCTGCAATCGCCGAGCGCAGAAGCCTTCACCCCGGACGCGATGATCACCAGCATGCTCGCCTCGCTCAAGGCCGACGCCGGCATCGACAGGAACCTGGTGCGCGACATCGCCGGGCTGGTCGTGCAGAACAACGCGCGTGACGGCCAGCTCGACCAGGCGGCACTGCAGCAGGAAACCGAGGCCGCCACCGAGCTGTTCAGCGGCATGGCGCTGAACACCGGCTGGTCGCGCCTGGAAGGCGAACGCCTGGTCAGCTCGCTGCATTACGCTGACAACCGGGTGACCTTCAACGGCCGCGAAATGAGCGTGCAGGAATTCATCGGCTTCGCCTTCGGTTCGGCGCAGAACGCCGGTCTGCTCGGCCAGTAAGCGTCAGCCTGCGGATGCGTCCGCAGTGACAGAAAACCCCGCGGCCCTGTTCAGCACCTCGCTGGGCAGGGCCGTGTCGCTTTAGGGCGTTTGCGGCGTTCCGATCACCCGTCACCTCCCGACACCTTCCTGCCCTCGCCCTGCCCCGAGCCGGCTGCGCGACCGCTGACCTGATCTCCCTGCGGCCGCTATCTGCACCTGCCAACGCCCGCGCGTCGCCCTGTTTCGGTATTCGCCTGCGCTCCGTCAGATCGCTGGAACCATCGTCGCTCTCGCCGCCTCTGCTGAATATGACAAATGCGCCAGGCCGAGCCGGGACTTCGCCGATTGCGGCCTGACGCACCGAGAAAACACATGCTCATTCAAACCATGCAGCCCCTGGCCGGTGGCGAACCGCCCTGCCGGGGTTTCATTCAAAGGGCCCGCTTGTCCGATGACGCAGACGCTCAACTATCAGGCGATATTCGAAGCCGTTCCCAACCTGCATCTGATCCTCGCGCCTGATCAGGATTTCACCATCCTCGCTGCAAGCGATGCGCATCTGCGCGCTACCCACACGCGCAGGGAAGAAAGCATCGGCAGACCGGTATTCGACGTGTTCCGCAAGAACCCGGACGACCCGACCGAGTTCGGCACCAGCGTATTGCGCGACTCGCTCGAGCGCGTCCTGCGCAGCCGCACGCCGGACCGCATGGCGATCACCCGCTACGACATCCCCCGGCCCGCAGCGCAGGGCGGCGGTTTCGAACTGCGCTACTGGCGGCCGCTGAATGTCCCGGTGCTCGATGAGCACGGCGCCGTGCTCTACATCATCCATCAGGTCGAAGACGTGACCGAGGAAGTTTTGCGTCAGGGCAGCGCCAGTCTCAGTCACTTCGAGGAGCGCTTTCGCGCTGCGCTGCTCGGTTCCGGCATCGGTACGTTCACCTGGCTCTTCAGCGATGGCAGCCTCAGCCTGGACAGCGCGCTGGAGCAGCTCTTCCGCCTGCCGCTCGGGCTGAAGGTGACCAGCGTCGATGCTTTCGTCGAGCAGGTTCATCCCGAAGACCGCGCCGATGTACGGCTGGCCTTCGATCACTACGCCAGGGGCGACGACTACACCGCGGAGTTTCGCCTGCTGCGTGCCGACGCGCAGTGCTGGCTGGCCTGCAAGGCCAAGGCCTTTCGCGATGCCAGCGGAGCGCTCGCCTATGTCGCCGGCGCCTGCACCGACATCAGCGCCCGCCGGCATGTCGAAGATGCCCTGCGCGTCAGCGAGAACAGCCTGCGCCAGCTCAACGAGACGCTTGAAGCGCGGGTGGCCACCGAGGTCGCCGAGCGCAGCCGCGCCGAAGAAGCCCTGCGCCAGGCGCAGAAGATGGAAGCCGTCGGCCAGCTCACCGGCGGCATCGCCCACGACTTCAACAACCTGCTGACCGGTATCATCGGCAGCCTCGACCTGATGCAGCGGCGCCATCAGCGCAACGAGCCGCTGGAGCTGGAGCGCTACATCGGCGCCGCCGTGACGTCCGCCCAGCGCGCCGCCGCGCTGACCCAGCGGCTGCTGGCCTTCTCCCGGCAGCAGGCGCTCGACCTCAAGCCGGTCGACGTCAACCAGCTGGTGGCCTCGCTGGAGGATCTGCTGCATCGCACCACGGGCGAGAACATCACCATCGAGACGCGCCTCAGCGCTGGGCTGCTGCCCGCCTGCATGGACGTCAACCAGCTGGAAAGCGCGCTGATCAACCTCGTCATCAATGCGCGGGATGCCATGCCCTACGGCGGTCGCATCACCCTGTCGACCGCCAGTTTCACCATGGGCGACACGCCCGATCCGAAGAAGCGCGGCATGAGCGCCGGCGAGTACGTGCTGCTCTGCGTCACCGACACCGGCACCGGCATGGCACCGAACGTCATGGCGCGAGCCTTCGAGCCATTCTTCACCACCAAGCCGATCGGCCAGGGTACCGGGCTCGGGCTGTCGATGGTGTATGGCTACATCAAGCAGGCCAAGGGCTACATCCAGATCGAGTCCGAGCCGGACATCGGCACGCGGGTGCACCTCTACCTGCCGGTGCATCAGGGCGAAGCCACCGCCCTCGCCCACGAACCTGAGCGCACGCCCACAGGCGCTGGCGAAACCATCCTGGTGGTCGAGGATGAGCCGGTGGTCCGCTCGCTGGTGGTCGAGGTGCTGAACGAGCTGGGCTATGAAACCCTGGAGGCCGGCGAAGCCAGCGAAGCGCTCTGCATCACCGAGAGCGAGCAGCGCATTGACCTGCTGATCTCCGACGTCGGCCTGCCCGGCATGAACGGCCGGCAACTGGCCGACATCGCCCGCCAGCAACGCCCCGGCCTGAAGGTGCTGTTCGCCACCGGCTATGCTGAGAGCTTTGCCGCCAATGATTTTCTCGGCCCGGACATGGCGGTGCTCACCAAGCCCTTCGCCATCGACGTCTTCGCCAGCAAGGTCGGCGAGATGCTCGGCAACGGCTGAGACATGGCCGGCTACGCGCCCAGGCGCTCGCTGAGAAAGTCGATAAAGCAGGCGATGCGCGAGGCCAGTGCGCTGTTGCGGTAATACACCGCATTGATCGGCTGGCGCACGTCGACGCGCTGCGTCGCCAGCACCTCCACCAGCTCGCCGCGCTGGCGATCCTTTTCGGTCATGAAGTCGGACAGGCACACCAACCCCTCGCCGGCCAGCGCCAGTTCACGCGCCGTATCGCCGCTGGAGACACGCAGCGCCGGGGTGATCCGCCAGCTCTCCCCCAGCGCATGGCGCAGCGGCCAATCGTTGAGGCGGTCCGGCTCGGTAAAGCCGATCAGGCTGTGATCCGCCAGGTCCTCGACCTGCTGCGGCACGCCATGCCGCTGCAGATAGGCCGGGCTCGCCAGCACCCGGCGCATGGTGTGGCACAGCGGCCGCGCATGCAGGCTGGAATCCGACAGCGGGCCGATGCGGATGGCCAGGTCGGTGCGCCGCTCCAGCAGATCAATGATGCGGTCGTCGCTGTACAGCTCCAGCTCGATCTGCGGGTAGCGCGCGCGAAAGTCGCCGATCAGCGGCGCGATCACATGCAGCATGAACGGCGAGGCGGTGTTGACCCGCAGGCGCCCTGCCGGTGTCTGCCGCCGCAACGCCATCTGTTCCTCGGCCTCCTCCACGCTGGCCAGAATGCGGCGCGCCTGCGCCAGGAACACCTCGCCCTCCTCGGTCAGCTCGAGGCGCCGCGTGGTGCGGCGCAACAGCGTCACCGCCAGCTTCTCTTCCAGCCGACTCAACGCCCGGCTGACGCCCGAGGCTGTCTGTTCCAGCTGCGCCGCCGCGGCGCTGATCGAGCCACTGTCGACCACGCTGACAAAGGCGAGCATTTCGTCGAGGTTGGTTTTCATCGGTGGGAATCGCATCGAAGGGCGGGAACAACGAGTCTGGCGGCAGCGCCGCGCGGCGGCAACCGGGCCGGCGCGGGCCCCCGGCGGCGGATCCGGCGATCAGCCGCCGGTGAAGGGTGCCACGGCCTCAAACGCCCTTTTCGTTCGGCCCCGGCACATTCACCCCGTCCAGCGTGGAACGGCTGTCGCCGGCGCCATCGGTGATCACGCTGAAACTGCCATCGGTCTCCAGCACCACCGCCTCGATGCCATCCAGCGCGGCCAGCCCCTGACTGCGCGCCGCAGCCCGCACCTCATCCTCGGTCACCCGCGCCGCGCGCAAGGCATCGCCGAGAAAACGCCCGCGAAAGAACAGCAGCGCCGGCTCGCCCGTCACCGTACGCCGCACCCACGCCACCCGCACGCTGGACTAGGTGACCACATACTGCAGCCCGATCAACAGCGCGAACGCCAGCACCGAGGGTGTGCAGAATTTTGTGTAACCGGGGTTGGGGTTACTGCTGCGGCAGCCGGTCTTCGTAGCTGATCGTAAAGCGCGTCAGCGCCGCCTTCCAGTCACGGATTGGCATCGTCCATTTCTTGCTGATGTTGCGTAGTGCCAGGTAGAACAGTTTCAGCAGTGCCTCGTCGCTGGGAAACGATCCGCGATTCTTGGTGATCTTGCGCAGGCTCATGTTCACCGATTCGATGGCGTTGGTGGTGTAGATCACCTTGCGAATCTCTGGCGGGAAGTCGAAGAACGGCGTGATACGTGGCCAGTTGCGGCGCCAGGACTGGCCAATCGGCAGGTAGTCGTCATCCCACTTGGCCTCGAACTCACCGAGGCGCAGTTCGGCCTCGTCTGCCGTGCTGGACTGGTAAATTCGCTTCAGGTCAGCAGCCACTTCAGCCCGCCGTTTCCACGACACATAGTTCAGGCTGTGTCTGACCATGTGCACGATGCACAGCTGCACGCTGGTGTGCGGGAACACCGCTTCGATAGCCTCAGGGAAGCCCTTCAGGCCATCCACGCAGGCGACGAAGATGTCCTGCACGCCACGGTTACGCAGCTCGGTCAACCAGAACTTGGCGCCCTCGTTCTGGGCGATCCATAGGCCGAGGATTTCCTTCTCGCCAGCCAGATTGATGCCCAACGCCAGATACACCGCCTTCACTCGCACGGCGCCTTCGCGCACCTTGGTGTGGATGCAGTCGAGGTAGACGATGGGGTAGACCGCATCGAGCGGGCGCGACTGCCAGGCCTTCACTTCATCGGCTACGGCATCGGTCACCGAGGAGATCAGGCTGGGCGACACCTCGGCACCGTACATTTCCTGCAAGTACGCCTGGATCTCGCGCACAGTCATGCCGCGGGCATACAGCGAGAGGATCTTGTCGTCGAAACCCGCCCAGCGGGTCTGGTGCTTCTCGACAATCTGCGGATCAAAGGTGCCATGCCGGTCGCGCGGCACTTCGATGGGCAACTCGCCGAACTCACCCTTGAGTTTCTTCTTGCTGAAACCGTTGCGGGTGTTGCCAGTTGGATTGCTTACCGGCTGATGCTTATCGTGGCCCAGGTGGTGGGTCAGCTCAGCATCCAGCGCACGCTCAACCAGCTTCTTGGTCAGTTGCTTGAGGATGCCGTCAGCACCGATCAGGTCTTCAGGATTCTGGTAGTTGGCCAGGAGCTGATCCAGCAGCTCGTCGGTGATGGGATGTTGCGTCTTGCTCATGGTGTCTCCGGTTCGGAGCGACAGTGTCGCTCATGAGCCGGTTACACAAAAATTCGGACACCCTCTCCATCAAGGCTTAGTAGAGTCATCAGTGTGCGTATATGCAAAATCACCACTCCACCAATTCAGGGCGCCGCTTGAGTAACCTAACTACTGGTTCAAGTCGTTCGCTTCGCTCACTCGGGACCGGCTAAAGCCGGCCCCTTAACCAAACATTAGGTAGCAGAAGGAATATCACCGTGAGCCTGACTCAGTTCTTCGCAAAAATTGGTGCCCCGCTAAAGAACTCACGCTGGTCTTGGGGCGGAGTCCGCGAAGATGGCACGGTCATATTGCGAGTTTGGCAGGATCGAAAAGTAAAGCATGAAGGCGCGCACTACATGCAGCTTTCTCACCTTCAAAAATACGGCGAAGGCCAAGATAATCTTGGCTACATGGAGCGCCTAGAACACATAAAGCTCATTCAAGATGGCGCAAAGTGCTATATGGTTATGTGTCTCGCCAAAGACCCGGCCAGCTCTCCAAGAGAGATTCAAAGTTTTAACAAAAGCAATCTATTCCTCGGCGGAAAACTCTGCGAAATAGACTCCGACTGGTTCATTGAGATTGCTGCAAGCATTCCTGTGCAGTCTGCAACCTAACTAGTGGTTCAAGCCGTTCGCTTCGCTCACTCGGGACCGGCTAAAGCCGGCCCCTTAACCAAACGTTATGCGCCTTCACAACGCAATCTGTCGCCCAGATATCGTAAGCTGGAAGATAACGAGTTAAAGGAAACAATATGCCAAACTTTGACCAAGGCTTTGAAACCACTCGCCTTACTATGCTGGCCAAGCAATACCCTGAGATTGTGAAAGCAACCGGTGAAGTGATTTTTTGTGCGGAAGATAATGAAGATCGTTTGAGCATTACTCGTTGGAAGATTGAGGACGACATTTTTGAGGAGGCCACTGAGTCAGGCTTTAAAGTACACCTCATTGAATTGCTTGATAATTTTATAGAGTATCGAGGTCAATATAGTGAGCTACCCAAAAAGGAAGGTATTGTTCGTTTTGGTGATGGTTGCCTGAATATTGAATGGCTTTCAGATGGTTCTACGAAGCTTTCTTAATGGATGCATTATTTAATGATTACGCAACCATCTTGAGAGCTCTTAATATTGACTCATTCAATCTTGAAGAGGACAAATATTCTGGTGTTTTTTTACCGGTTCCATTTGATGAGTATTGGAGTTCAAATCTAAAAATTATGCTTGTTGGTCGGGAGACTGCCGGATGGAACACTGATAACAACAAGAATAAGATTAATCGAGTCGCTGATTTTGTCAAAAATGAAAAAATTTTCGAGCTTGTGCGTGAAGCGACTGAACGTTATAAAAAACATCTTCCAGTGAGCAAGGACGGAAAAGTCATAACAAAAACGCGAAGCCGATTTAAGCAGTACTTTTTCCGACTGGCGAAGGAACTTGAACTTGATCCTAAAGCCATTATCTATGCAAACTTGTTTGCGTGGGACTACAACAAGAAAAGCCCTAGAACACGCCCGAAAAGTGAGCTTGAAGAAATAACATCCATATCAAAAGAGCTGCTTGAAATACAGATCAAACACCTTAAGCCAGATGTTGTGATCTTTGCGGCTGGCTTCGCTGATATTGATCCAGTAATAAAACAATTATTAAATGACAATTTTGGTGGTTATCGAAATAAAGAAGTAATCTCTAGAAAATTCTGGGAGTTTGAGGCAGCCGATGCCATATGCTTTAGAATTGCCCACCCGAGAGCAACGCATGGACATGGTGAGTTTCGCGACAAGGTAATTCATAGGATTAAAGCTTGTGCGGCAGGTTGGTAATTCGCATAACAAAGCATTGCAGCGGACAAGCCGCTGAATGCGGCTTTAGCGAGGTAGCCCGGACGTAACTACGCATGCACGGTGTCGGCAGAGGAGGCCGAGTGGCGTAGGGTGGACAACGCTCTGCTTGTCCACCGATGCGAATCGACGGGCCGGTTATATGGTTGGCGAAACGCTCTGGGGCTCCGGGCGTCCAACCGGGATGCCGCGCCTGCGCGGTCGTATTTGCGAACGACGTTCGCCCACCTCGCCACGAAGCAGACTTCCCCATGCTGTTCCGCCGTTTCGAAAACCTGATCGATGTCTTCAAACCCAGCCCGGACGTCGCGCCGCCGGCCGGGATGCTGCGCTTCTATGCCCATTACCTGAAGCAGGTCTGGCCGCTGATGACGGCCGTGCTGGTGGTGGGCTTTTTCGCGGCGCTGATCGAGGTGGCGCTGTTCAGTTTTCTCGGCCAGTTGATCGATATGGCCCAGGCGACCGATGACGCGCGGACCTTCTTTGCCGAGCACCGCAACGAGTTGCTGTGGATGGCGGCGGTGGCGTTGGTCATCCGGCCGCTGGTGTTCGGCCTGCACAACCTGCTGACGCATCAGGCGATCAACCCGGGGCTGACCAATCTGATCCGCTGGCAGAACCATCGCTACGTGCTCAAGCAGAGCCTGAACTTCTTCCAGAACGATTTCGCTGGGCGCATCGCCCAGCGGGTGATGCAGACCGGGCCGTCGCTGCGCGATTCGGCCATGCAGGTGATCGATGCGCTCTGGCATGTGGTGGTCTATGCCGGCAGCGCGCTGTATCTGTTCGCCGCTGCTGACCTGCGCCTGATCGTGCCCTTGCTGCTGTGGATCGTCGGCTACAGCGCCGCACTCTGGTACTTCGTGCCGCGTATCCGCGCGCGCTCGGCGGCGGCGTCCGCGGCGCGTTCGAAGGTGATGGGGCGGGTGGTGGATGGTTACAGCAACGTCGCCACGCTCAAGCTGTTCGCCCATTCGCGGGAGGAGGAGAGCTACGCCCGCGAGGCGATGCAGGAGCTGCTTGGCAAGTTCCGCCTGCAGTCGCGCGTGATCACCAGCCTGGATTTCCTCATCACCTGCATGAACGGCCTGTTGATCGTCGGCACCGGCGCGCTGGCGCTGTGGCTGTGGAGCGAGGCGCTGATCACCACAGGCGCCATCGCCCTGGCGCTGGGCCTGGTGATCCGCATCAACAACATGGCCGAGTGGATCATGTGGGTGGTCAACGGCATCTTCGAGAACGTCGGCACCGTGCAGGACGGCATGAAGAGCATCGTCAGGCCGCGCGATGTGCTTGACCCCGAGGACGCCAGGCCGCTGCAGGTGGAGCAGGGCGGCGTGCGCTTCGAGGATGTCCATTTCCACTACGGCAAGCAGGGCGGGGTGATCAGTGGCCTGAGCATCGACATTCGTCCGGGCGAGAAGATCGGCCTGGTCGGGCCGTCGGGTGCGGGCAAGTCGACGCTGGTCAACCTGCTACTGCGCCTTTATGACCTGGAAAGCGGGCGCATCCTTATCGATGGGCAGAACGTCGCCGAGGTCAGCCAGGAAAGCCTGCGCGCCAATATCGGCGTGGTCACCCAGGACACCTCGCTGCTGCACCGTTCGATCCGCGACAACCTGCGCTACGGCAAGCCCGACGCCACGGAAGAGGAACTCTGGGCCGCGGCACGCAAGGCCCGCGCGGACGCGTTCATAGAGACTCTGGACGATAGCCAGGGCGGCAAGGGCTTCGAGGCGATGGTCGGCGAGCGCGGCGTGAAGCTCTCCGGCGGGCAACGCCAACGCATCGCCATCGCCCGGGTGCTGCTCAAGGACGCGCCGATCCTGGTGCTCGACGAAGCCACCTCGGCGCTGGATTCGGAGGTCGAGGCGGCGATTCAGGAGAGCCTGGATACCCTGATGGAAGGCAAGACGGTGATCGCCATCGCCCACCGGCTGTCGACCATCGCGCGCATGGATCGGCTGGTGGTGATCGACGGGGGCCAGGTGATCGAGACCGGCACCCATGCCGAGCTGATCGCCCGCGGCGGTCTCTATGCGCGGCTGTGGCAGCACCAGACCGGTGGGTTTGTCGGGGTGGATTGATTCGAACGGGCGTGGGATCGGTAGCGGGTGAGTTCGTGCAGGCGGTCGGAGTATGGCGCACTCGCGGCACTCCCACGCAGCGCAGCAGGTCTGTATCAGCTATCCGGCCGTTTTCTCAAGAAGCGGGGCGGGCTTGCGAGCCCAAATCCAATCGAGCGCAGAGGTGACCATGAATATCTTCCTGACATCCTCCTTTGCTGAGGTCGTGGATTTGTTTGTCAGGTTCACCGGAGGCGAGTGCAGCGGCAGGACGGTTACGTTGATTCCTACGGCAAGCCTTGCCGAGGAGGTCAATTCCTACCTTGTTGCGGCCAGGGAGGCGCTTGTCGAAGCCGGTCTGGTGATTGATGAACTCGAGGTTTCAACTGCAACTCAGGACGAGATCGTCAGCAAGCTCGAACGTGGCGATTACATCTATGTGTCCGGCGGCAACACCTTCTTTCTGCTGCAGGAGCTGAAGCGCAAGGGCGCGGACAGGTTAATCGCGGAACAGGTCAGGGCCGGGAAGTGCTATATCGGCGAATCCGCCGGCTCCGCGATACTCGCTCCGAGCATTGACTATATTCGGGCGCTGGACGACGTCACTGCCGCGCCTGAGCTGGAGTCATATACAGCCCTGGGGTTGGTCGATTTCTATCCACTGCCGCATTACCGAAATGCGCCGTTTGACGAGGCTGTCGAGCAGGTGCTGAAAGAGCATGGGGATGCGCTGGATCTCCGACCATTCAGCAACAACCAGGCAATCGTCGTGTCGGGCGGTCACGCTGAAATCCAAACGAGCGGCGAACGAGGCTAGCGCCAGCTTCAAGGCCTGCCTGCTCTGCCAAGCTTCTATCAGTTACCAAACGCCCTTGCCACCGCTACCACTGGAGCGGTGGCACGGTGCGGGCTTGCAAGGCCCTGAGCAACGCGCACGGTGCATTCCGGTTCGTCGTCGCGTCATCTGAACCCTCATACACAGCGCCCACTCGTACCTCTAGCCGCAGTCATTAACCGAGAGGGAGCCCACCATGAGCGATCGACAAGCCACCGTCCGCCACGATGCCGCGCAGCAGCGCTATGAGTTGCTGGTCGACGGCCAGCCGCTCGGCTTTGCCGAGTACAACGAGCAGGGCGAGCGGATGGTCTTTACCCATACCGAGGTCGACCCCAGCCTGTCCGGGCAGGGGCTGGGCAGTGTGCTGGCTAAGGCCGCGCTGGAGGATGCACGTCGGCGCGACAAGCGGGTGGTGCCGCAGTGCGAGTTCATCGCCAGCTACATCGAGCGACACGAGGAATGGCAAGACCTGGTCGATCCGGCCTGAGGGTTCGCAGTCACCCCTGCAACAGCATCACGCTGGCCTTCGGCTTATCGACGGTGACGCCCGTGGATGCGGAGTGAGGGCGTCAGCCACTGTGTTGGGTTGGTGCATCGGAGGAGAAGCGCATGGATGGTCGAGAGTTTGTCTGGGCGCACTTCAAACTCAATGCCGAGCAGCGCCTGCGGGGCTTCAACTTCTTCGTGGTGCTGGCGATATTCGCCGATGGCGGTGTGCTGGCGGCGCTGCAGCGGGGCTTCTCACCGGGGCTGCTGATCCTGCTGGGCGCCTTCACCATGCTGCTGGCGCAGGTGTTCTGGCTGGTGGATGCGCGCAGCCGGCAGCTGCTGGAGCTGACCATCGCGGCGCTGAAGGAGATGGAAGCCGAGTTTCCCGAGAGTTACCGGCTGTTCGCCACCGATGCCCGGGGGCAGAGCCGGGTGATCAGTTACACCTTCGCCATTCGCGCGCTGCTGCTGGCGCAGATGGGCTTCGGCCTCGGCGTGCTGGTTTATGGGTTCTCCCAGTGGTTACGACGGCGGGGCTGTCATCCGTCGCCGTCTGCGCTGAGCCGCCGAACGCGTGCGGCGGGCGCCCGGTCGGTATTGGTAACCACCGGGAGATCTGACGATGTCGACTTCGAGCAATCTGTTATGGGCCGCCCTGGCGATCGGGGCGGTGACGGGCATGCGCAGCATGCTGGCGCCGACGCTGGTCAGCCGGGCGTTGAGCGAGCGCGATGATCTCGCCGGGGCGGGGGAGGCCGCGCAACTGCTGACGTCGGACACCGCGCAGACCTTTCTGCCAACGCTCGCGGCCAGCGAGATGATCGGCGACAAGATGCCCTTCGCGCCGGATCGCACCATCGCGCCATCGATGATGTTTCGTGCGCTGTCCGGCGGCGTCAGCGCGGCGGCGTTGGCGGGTGTCCGTCGCGAGCCGGTGCTGGTGCCGGCGTTGCTTGGTGCGACGGCGGCGCTGGTCGCATCCAAGGTCGGGCTGAGCCTGCGCAAGCCCTATCAGCCGAGGCCGCTGGTCAATGCGGCGCTGGGTGCGGCGGAGGAATGTCTGGCGTTGGTGATTGGCCGAGCCGGGCTGCTGCGGGCGTTGGGCGCGGGGCGGCACGGGCGCTAGGAAGCCGTGAACTCTTCGCGTTTCGTGGGGTGCGGTGATGCAGGCGCGTGGAAAAGGCGTTGCCGTTTTCCACCCTGCGCGGGTTGCCCTCGGGGCCCGTCAGTCCTGGCTGATCTCGGTCTTGTGCGGATTGCTCTGCAGCAAGCGCGCGTGGGCTTCGGGGTAGCGGTAGGCGAAGGTGGCGTGTTGCGCGGCCACTTCGGCCTGCATGGCTTCGCGCTCATGGGCCGGCAGCTTGGCCAGGTATTTCTGGGTGATGGCGTATTTGGCGGCCATCAGCTCGTCGTGGGCTTCGCGCAACTCCACTTCGTACGCCTTGGCGCGACGCTCGCGCAGGGCCGCCTGGTCGGTGTGCATGTTGCCGCCTTCATGCAGGACGAAGGCGCTCTTCGAGTCGCCTTCCGTCTGCTCCATGGCCGGCTGCGCAGCCCAGACACTCGAAGCGGCAAGGCAGAGCATCAGGCAGGACGAGACGGTTCTCAGCGTTGGCATGGCGTGGTCCTCTGCATGCTTGGCAGCGCTCGGGCCGCCTGAAGCGCCAGAATACGCCAGGCGCATCCAGCACTCAGCAGTCCGGTCCTGCGCCAATCGTCGCAGCAGGCTATGGCCGTGATGGATTGCGCGTCGTCAGGGTGCGGCCGCCCGGCCGGGACATGACATAAAACGGGCCGCGTGATGCGGCCCGTGGTACTGCGCAGCAGCGGTCAGCTCGGCCGCTGGATCACGCAGATACGGTCGCGGCAGAGGCCGGCGTCACGGGTGCCGACGCCGGGTGCCACTTCCGGCGTGTCCGGGCTGCTGCCGTGGCCGGTCGCGCCGGCACCGGTGGGTGCCGTGGTAGCGGTGGTGTCCGGGTAGTCGGTGCCGGCGCGCTTGGCCGCGCCGCCGATGTCATAGCGACCGGTGTCGGCCGAGCTGCGGTCGTTGTAATCGGTCGGATCGGCGCCGGGCGCGGTTGTATTGCCGATGTGGGCACCGTCGCCGGTGTGCGCGCCACTCAGAGGGCGGTCGCTGCCAGCGGTTGCCGTGCCGGTTGCGCTGAAGTGCTTGTCGAGGTGGCTGTCGCCGCCGGTCGCGCCAGCATAGGGGCTGCTCGGGCCTGGATAGCCTTCGACTGCGCCGCTGCCGCCGCGCTCGTTGATGTCGATGGCACCGTTGTATTCCAGGGCATCGCGCGCCTTGGCCAGCTGATCTTCATCGTCGACATCCACAGCGATCACCAGGGCACCGCGGCGTACGGCATCTGGATAGGCGGTGGCGTAGTGGCGGTGCGTTTCGTGCGGTTCATGGCCGAACAGCGATTTGAAGAAATGCGTGACCTTGGATTCGTGATGCGTACGATCCACCGGGACGTCGGGAGTGGTGGTGTAGGGCGCATCGTAGGCATGGATATCGGCGCTCTCGGCACCAATGGCGTGAATCTGTTCCCGCGCTATGCCCCGCGACATCAAATCGCCGCGGGTGCGGTTGGCGTCGGTCAGCGTTGCGAACGCTGCTACCAGTGTATGTCTCATGATCCACCTCACGTTGTGTTGAACAACCGGGATGTGAGCGCTGCGCGTGTCGCGATGATGGCGGCCCGAGTGCTGGCGAGGCCGCGCCGGTCGCGGGTTTCGCGGCGCTCATAGACATTGGGTCGGAGCGCATCGGCATAGTTCAGCGTGGAGGATCAGCGGTCGGAGGAGGGCAGTGCAGTCGCTGCGCGGAGGACTGCGCGGCGATTAGGGAGCTTTGAAGCAGGCCCCCTCGGCCGGGGCCGGGCAGCCTGCCTGGGCAAGATAGCAGGCGGTGGAAAGGCTTCGCGCCTTCCACCGCCCGATCCGGTTGCGGTTCAGTCGAGGTCGGCAGCGCTGTGGCGCTCGGGGGCCTGTTCGGATTCATCGCCCCAGGTGCGATTGACCTTGCGCCCGCGGATCACGGCCGGGCGCTCGGCGACTTCCGCGGCCCAGCGCTGGACGTGCTTGTAGTCCTGCACGGAAAGGAATTCGCCAGCGTCGTACAGCTCGCCCCGCGCGAGCACGCCGTACCAGGGCCAGATCGCCATGTCGGCGATGCTGTAGTCGTCACCGGCCACGTAGCGGTTCTCCGCCAACTGGCGGTCGAGCACGTCGAGCTGGCGCTTGACCTCCATGGCGTAGCGGTTGATCGGGTACTCGTACTTCTCCGGCGCGTAGGCATAGAAATGGCCGAAGCCGCCGCCGAGGAAGGGCGCCGAACCCATCTGCCAGAACAGCCAGTTCAGCGTCTCAGTACGCGCACGGATTTCCGTGGGCAGGAAGGCACCGAACTTCTCCGCCAGGTAGACCAGGATCGAGCCGGACTCGAACACCCGTAGCGGTTTGCCTGCGACGCTGTGATCGGCCAGCGCGGGGATCTTCGAGTTGGGATTGATCTCGACGAAGCCGCTGCCGAACTGATCGCCCTCACCGATGTTGATCAGCCAGGCGTCGTACTCGGCGCCGCTGTGGCCGGCGGCGAGCAGCTCCTCGAGCATGATCGAGACCTTCACGCCATTGGGCGTGGCCAGCGAGTAAAGCTGCAGCGGATGTTTGCCCACCGGCAAGGCCTTCTCCTGCCGCGCGCCGGCGGTGGGGGCATTGATACTGGCGAACTTGCCGCCCGAGGGCGCGTCGTGGGTCCAGACCTTCGGCGGGACGTAAGGGGTATCAGGCATGAACAATCTCCTCGGTGGCTCTGGGGATGTGCAGGGCATGCTACGCCCTCGGCCAGCGCTGTCGAAATCAAGCGGGTCGATATTGGTCATCGATGGGCGATGGTTTGTTCTGCGAGGGGTTTTTTAAGACGAACTAGAAATTTTTTTCCCGATCGGTAAAAAAACCAGTGCACCGGCCAGCAGTGGAGAGTATTTTCCCTATTGGGAAAAAAGCGGAAGTGAGCTGTTCCCGAAGGACAAATTGTACGGAACGGGAAAATGGGTGGACCTACCGCATTTATATCAATGGCCGAGCTGGGCAAGATGATCCAGCGCACCCGCAAGGGTCAGGGGCTGCGTCTGGTGGACGCTGCCGGCCTATGTGGCGTGAGCGTGCGCTTTCTGAGCGAGCTGGAAAATGGCCGCGAGAGCTGTTCGTTCGGGCGGGTGCTGAACGTGTGTCATACGCTTGGCATCGAGCTGTTGGCGGCTAGACGTGACGGGAGCGACCTGTGAGCGGACTGCTCGGCGTCTACCGGGGTGATTGCCGTATCGGTGAGCTTTGGCTGGGTGACGATGGCCGCAGCATGGGTTTTCGTTATAGCGAAGCAGCGCGGTTTGCAATCTCCAATAGCTTGCCGCTTGCAACCGGTGTGTTTGCGCCAACGCTCGGCACGGCACACAACTGGTTTGCCAATCTGCTTCCCGAAGAAGCTTCGCGGCAGTTACTGGTGAACCGGCTTGGGATCGCCGATGACGACTTTTCGCTGTTGGCCGCCATCGGTGGTGATTGTGCCGGTGCGTTGCGCATTGTTGACCCGGAGCGGGCCGATGCGTTGATCGAATCTGGCCAGGAGCCGATCGACCCCAATCAGCTGGCGCGCTGGGCGCAGGGTAAGGAGCGCTACGCCTTATTTCAGCCGGGCAAGGCGACACGGCTTTCGCTTGCCGGCGCCCAGGACAAGATTCCCGTAATCCTCGAAGGCGGCCAGCTCTACCTCCCGCGCGGCGCCGCCGCTTCTTCGCATCTGATCAAGTTCTCGCTAAAGCCGGCGTTGGTTTTCAACGAACTCTATATGAACCGCCTGGCTCGGATCGTTGGGCTTGTGGTTCCCGACTCGCACGCAGGTCAGGCAGGGAAGGCTCACTATCTTGCTGTGACTCGTTACGATCGTGAGCGAGTGGATAACCAGATCGAGCGTGTGCACCAGGAGGACATGTGCCAGGCGCTTGGCTATCCGCGGCGGCTCAAGTACCAGGAAGAGGGCGGCCCGACGCTGGCTGCCTGCGCAGACCTGTTGCGCGCGGTGACGGCCATGCCTGCGCTGCAGGTGCGCCAGCTGCTGCGCTGGCAGATATTCAACGTGCTGGCCGGCAACAGCGATGGCCATGCCAAGAACATTTCGCTGTTACAAGACGCCAAGGGGCGCTGGTCATTGGCGCCGGCCTATGACCTGGTATGTACGATGGTGCTGCCATACAGCCCCAGTCTTGGTTTCGCGGTCGGCGGTAACTTCCATCCGCAGCAGCTGCGCAGAGCCGATTGGGAAGAGCTGGCGCGCCACATGGGCCTCGCGCCGCCGTTCGTACTGCGGGAGCTGCGGCAAATGCTGGATCTGCTCGAGCCAGCTGCCAATAGCGCCGAGTTGCAAGCTGAACTGCAGACGGTTGGCATGGATGAGGTGGCTTGGGCGAAGGTGCAGCATGTGCGCAAATACGTCGTTCAGCAGTGCCGCCGCTACCGCAAGCTGTAGCGGCCAGGGTCTTCCTTCGCGAATGCCTACAGCACACGCTAGAGCCTCGTTGTGTGAGATTGCTGCGAGCGTGGCAACCATAGTCAGTAATCGATCAGCGGTACTTCCAGCAAGCAGTGCCGACGGTCCGGCATGCAGGGGTCGCGTTAGACTCCTGCTTACTGTCCCTTCGGCTCGGGGCCAAACCGTAACAGGACTTCACGATGTCCCTCAGCAAACGCGACCAGACCCGTATGGAACGGCAACTTGCCAGTTGTCTTAGCCAGGCCTGCGAGGCGGGCAAGGCGGAGATCGTCGGATTCAGCTGGCTCACCCATGAGGTCGATTACGCGCGCTTTCCCGAGAGCCTGCAGGTCACCTGGGTATTCGTCACGGAGGCGCAGCGCGCTCTGGCGATTGGCCAAGGTCAGGGCGCACGCATGCAGGCGCTTACCCGAGCGGCACTCGCTGAGGCGGGTGTGGACATGGATGCCCTGATTGCACCGGTGCGCTTCGACAGCGAGGAAGCCTGCAAGCGCGACGATGGCGGTGACTGGCAACGCCGCCTGGCCCGCAACGCCACGACACGGCACTGACCATGGGCAAGGACGTCGAGAATCCGTGCATTTCCGTCTGCAAGCTCACGGACGAACTCTGTACCAGCTGCGGCCGCACCAAGGACGAGATCCGCAAATGGAAACGCATGAAGCGCCCGGACAAAAAGGCCGTCGTGGAGCGCGCGGGGCAGCGGTTGAAGGCGCTGAAAAAGAAGAAAAAGAAAGGCTGAACCGAGCGATGGGGCGCCTCTGCTGTCGATGGCGGTGCGCTCGTCCACCGCGCATCTGCATCGCAGGCACTGATCCCGCGTCGTGCGCCTCAGGTTGCAGAGGCGACGCAATCAATCCACCACGAAAAGCTTTGCCCCCACTTCGGTAGATGAGCGATGCGGCTCGGCGCCGTCGGCGACCTGGTAGCTCATGCCCGGCGTAAGGATGAAGCGGCGCCCATCAGGCAGCTCGGTGTGCAGTTCGCCTTCCAGGCACAGCAGGATATGGCCCTTGCTGCACCAGTGGTCGGCCAGATAACCCGGGGTGTACTCGACCATGCGCACGCGGATGGGGCCAAACTGGCGGGTGCGCCAGTAAGCGCTGCCGGTTTCGCCTGGATGCAGGGTGGGTTCAATAGTCGCCCAGTCGGTAGTGCCGAAGGGGAGGTCGTTGATGTCCATGTCTGACGCCTGTAGGCAATGAGTGAGTGGTCTTGCAGAAAAGCAGTGGTGATAGATGCGGCGCCGTGGTGGCTTGAAGCCCACCGGATAGGCCGTTCCTGAGGCAACGAACGCCCGTACACGAACGAAAAAGCCGCTGCCCTCTCACGGGTACAGCGGCTTTTCGGTTACCGCACTAAAGCCTCAACCGCGGGCGCCGCGTACTCCGGCGCTGAGCTGGCGGCACAGGCCGAGCACACCTTCCACCGCGTCTTCCGGGCTCTTGGCCCCAGCGATCTGGTCGATCAGCGCCGAGCCCACCACCACGCCTTCGGTCAGCCGTGCGATGGCGGCGGCTTGTTCCGGCGTGCGGATGCCGAAGCCGACGCACACCGGCAGGTCAGTGTGGCGCTTGAGGCGCGCTACCGCTTCCTCGACGTGTTCCAGGGTGGCGGAACCTGCACCGGTCACGCCGGCCACCGAGACGTAGTAGACGAAGCCCGAGCTGCCGTTGAGCACGACCGGCAGGCGCTGGTCGTCGGTGGTCGGGGTGGTCAGGCGGATGAAGTCGATGCCGGCGCTCTGGGCCGGGTCGCAGAGTTCGTCGTTATGCTCCGGCGGCAGGTCGACGACGATCAGGCCGTCGACACCGGCTTCTTTCGCATCGCTGACGAAGCGCTCGACGCCATAGGCGAAGATCGGGTTGTAGTAGCCCATCAGAACCAGCGGGGTGCTGCTGTTGGTTTCGCGGAATTCACGGACCATCTGCAACGTCTTCGGCAGGTTCTGCTTGGCTGCCAGGGCGCGGATGTTGGCCAGCTGGATCGCCGGGCCGTCGGCCATCGGGTCGGTGAACGGCATGCCCAGCTCGATGACGTCGGCGCCGGCATCCGGCAGGCCCTTGAGGATGGCGAGCGAGGTGGCGTAGTCCGGGTCACCGGCGGTCACGAAGGTCACCAGCGCGGCGCGGTTTTCCTGCTTCAGCTGTGCGAAGCGCGACTGCAGACGGGAGTTCACCGAGCTCATATATGTTCTTCCTGTTCGTCGTAGTGGTGCATGACGGTTTGCATGTCCTTGTCGCCGCGGCCGGAGAGGTTGACCACCATCAGGTGCTCCCTGGGCAGCTTCGCCGCGCGCTTGAAGGCTTCGGCCAGGGCGTGGGCCGATTCCAGCGCGGGGATGATGCCTTCCAGTCGGCAGCACAGGTGGAAAGCTTTCAACGCTTCGTCGTCGGTGCATGGCACGTATTCGACGCGCTTGATCTCGTGCAACCAGGCGTGCTCCGGGCCGACGCCTGGGTAGTCGAGGCCGGCGGAAATAGAATGCGCATCGGTGATCTGACCGTCGGCGTCCTGCAGCAGGAAGGTGCGGTTGCCGTGCAGCACACCCGGTGCGCCACCGGCCATGCTGGCGGCGTGTTTGCCGGTGTCGATGCCGTGGCCGGCCGCTTCGACGCCGACGATCTGCACGGACTCGTCATCGAGGAACGGGTGGAACAGGCCGATGGCGTTGGAGCCGCCACCGATGCAGGCGACCAGCGAGTCGGGCAGGCGGCCTTCCTTCTGCATGATCTGCTCGCGAACCTCGTTGCCGATCACCGATTGGAAGTCGCGCACCATGGCCGGGTAGGGGTGTGGGCCGGCGGCGGTGCCGATCAGGTAGAAGGTGTTGTGGACGTTGGTCACCCAGTCGCGCAGGGCCTCGTTCATCGCGTCCTTCAGCGTGCCGGTGCCGGCGGTAACCGGGATCACCTCGGCGCCCAGGAGCTTCATGCGGAAGACGTTGGCCTGCTGGCGCTCGATGTCGGTGGTGCCCATGTAGACCACGCACTGCATGCCGAAGCGCGCGGCCACGGTGGCGGTGGCCACGCCGTGCATGCCGGCGCCGGTCTCGGCGATGATGCGCTGCTTGCCCATGCGCTTGGCCAGCAGGATCTGGCCGATGCAGTTGTTGATCTTGTGCGCGCCGGTGTGGTTCAGGTCTTCGCGCTTGAGGTAGATCTTCGCGCCGCCGAACTGCTCGGTCAGACGCTCGGCGAAGTACAGCGGGCTGGCGCGGCCGATGTAGTCACGCTGGAAATAGGCCAGCTCCTCGAGGAAGGCCGGATCGCTCTTGGCCTTCTCGTATTCGGCGGCCAGCTGGTTGATCAGCGGCATCAGGGTTTCGGCGACGAACTGGCCGCCGAAGCGGCCGAACAGGCCGCGGTCGTCGGGACCGCTGCGGTATGACGTCATGTGAGGCTCCTGTAACGGTTGCCGGGCCGGTGCTCGGGTACTTGTCCCGAACGCGTTTCGGCGCATTCGCGGTCAAGACCGCTGCCACAGGCGACGGATGATGCGATGGCCTCAGGGTACGGCTATGGGCGCCGGGTTAAAAGCGATAAGATCGCCACGACCTGTCAGGAAAACTCACACTTATGGCTCAGGATCTTCCCGCTCTCAATGCCCTGCGTGCCTTCGAATCGGCCGCCCGCCTGGGTAGTGTCAGCGAAGCGGCGCGCGAGCTGCATGTCACCCACGGGGCCGTCAGTCGGCAGGTCAAGCAGCTCGAGGAGCAGCTGGGCATAGGCCTTTTCATCAAGGAAGGTCGTGGCGTAAAACTCACCGATGCCGGGGTGCGCTTGCGCGATGCCGCCAGCGAGGCCTTCGAGCGCCTGCGCAGCACCTGTGCCGAGCTGCAGCGGCAGACGGCCGAGGCGCCGTTCGTTCTCGGTTGTCCCGGCAGCCTGCTGGCGCGCTGGTTCATCCCGCGGCTGGACCGGCTCAATCGCGACCTGCCCGAGTTGCGTCTGCAGCTGTCTGCCAGCGAGGGCGAGCTGGATCCACGCAAACCGGGGCTGGATGCCACGCTGTGGTACGCCGAGCCGCCGTGGCCAGCGGACATGCAGGTGTTCGAGCTGGCCGTCGAGCGCATCGGCCCGGTACTCAGCCCCTACCATCCGCGCTGTGCCGAACTGCGCAGCGCACCGCCCGCGGCGTTGCTCGACGAAGCGCTGTTGCATACCGCCTCGCGCCCGCAGGCCTGGCCGAGCTGGGCGCGCCGGCAGCAACTGGACCCCACGCAGCTGCGCCTCGGGCAGAGCTTCGAGCACCTGTACTTCCTCCTGGAAGCGGCACTGGCCGGGCTGGGCGTGGCCATCGCACCGCAGCAGCTGGTCGCCGACGATCTGAAATCGGGGCGGCTGCTCGCGCCCTGGGGTTTCGTCGAAACCAGCGCCCGCCTGGCGCTCTGGGTGCCGGCACGGCGGCTGGATCGGCGTGCCGAACGCCTGGCGGCGTGGCTGCGGGACGAGTTGCGCGGTGCGCAGAAGCCCGGATAAAGAGCCAGGCGGAAGCATCGGCGTGGCTATTCATGATCGAGATCGCTCCCACAGAGCGGAGATCGTTTGGACGCGGTTCGTTCGGTGGCATGAATGCGGCGATTGGAAAGCGCAGATCGCTTCGGGCGCGAACAGCGGGTGGTTACTTGCGCGTGCTGCATGACGCAACTCGCCCTGACCGCGCGCGCGCGGCCGCTTGAACTCGGTCGTCGCCATCGAGTCCTACGCCGCACGGCAGCGGAGCGATCAATGATCGCAGCGGTTTTCTCCGATGCCTTCTTCTGCCTAGAAAGGACTTAGCGAATGAATGCTTGCGCTTCTGCTGCGATGCTCGCGGCCGGCCTACTGTTGGCGGCCGCTGCCCATGCTCAACCGATCGAACTGGATGGCATCGAGCTGTCACGGGATGTGCCCTGCCTTGGCAAGGACGTGGCCATCTCCGGTAATGCCAACAAGATCAGCCTTACCGGGGACTGTGGTGTGGTGCAGGTCTACGGGACAGACCATGAGATCAGCCTGGAAAAGGCGTCTGCGCTGGAAGTGTCGGGCATCGGAAACAGCGTAACGGCGAAGTCCGTCGACCGTCTGACCGTGGACACCAACAAGAACCAGATCCGTACCACCATCCTTGGCCGAGGCCAGACGGCAATCGTTGAGGTATTAGGCGCTGATCACGAGCTGGAACTGGTGTTCGACGGCCCGGCGCAGGTCACCCTGGATGGCATCGACAACCGCTTGCAGTGGAGCGGTGATGAGCCGGCGATGTCCTTGTCCGGCGCTGGTCATCAGATCGACCGGCGATAGGCGGACTTCGCCGTCCGGGCGATTGGTCGTGCGGCACGATTCGCCGCACGACCGGGGCTCAGCTGGCCAGGGCGGTCTGCGAAGCGATCTCTGCGGCGGCGACTTTTTCCTCGGCGTAACCGCGCGGATTGCGGCTCTGCCAGCGCCAGGCATCGGCGAGCATGGTGGTCAGGTCTTTCTCGGCGCGCCAGCCGAGTTCCTGTTCGGCCTTGGTCGGGTCCGACCAGCACTGGGCGATGTCGCCGCTGCGGCGTGGCTTGATCACGTGGGGCAGGGGGCGCCCGGTGACTTCCTCGAAGGCGGTGATCATCTCGTGTACCGAGTGGCCCTTGCCGGTGCCGAGGTTCCACGTGGAAACACCATGAATCAGCTGCAGTCGCTCCAGCGCTTTCAGGTGCCCCTTGGCCAGATCGACCACGTGAATGTAGTCACGCACGCCGGTGCCGTCCGGGGTCGGGTAGTCGTTGCCATAGACGTTCAGTTGCTTTCGACGACCGACCGCGACCTGCAGCATGTAGGGCAGCAGGTTGTTCGGTACGCCGTTGGGGTCTTCGCCGATCAGCCCGGACTCGTGGGCGCCGATGGGGTTGAAGTAGCGCAGCAGGCCGATCGACCAGCGCGGGTCGGAATCGGCCAGGCCCTTGAGCACGTTCTCGGCCATCAGCTTGGACTGGCCGTAGGGGTTGGTCGGCACTCCGGTGGGGCGGTCCTCGGTGATCGGCATCACCGGCGATTCACCGTAGACCGTCGCCGAGGAGCTGAACACCAGCTTGAACACGCCGGCTTCGGCCATCGCCTGGCACAGCGCGATGCTGCCGCCGACGTTGGTTTCGTAGTAGCGCAGCGGCTCGCGCACGCTTTCGCCAACCGCCTTGAGCCCGGCGAAGTGCATGACCGCGCTGACCGGGTAGGCAGCGAACAGCGCCTTGAGCAGCGAGCGGTTGCGCACATCGCCCCTGACGAACTGCAGCGGTCGCCCGGCGAGCTGCTCGACTCGGTCCAGAGCGGCCTGCGAGCTGTTGCACAGATTGTCCAGCACCAGCACTTCATGCCCGGCCTGCAGCAGTTCGAGCACCGCGTGTGAGCCGATGTAGCCGGCCCCTCCTGTTACCAGAATCATCTGTCTACCTCCGCATTCGCTGTCTTTTCGACACGCTCGGGACACTGCGGCTGGCCAGTGAATGGCGCTGCATGAGTCTCCGTAATCTGGAATCGGCGAAACGGAACGGGACGGCGACGACGAGCTGCGCGCGTGGTTCCGGTGCCGGTGTTAAGGCGTCCTGTTGATACGGACGGGGCAAGGTTCTGGCGAGTTCCATCCAGCCGCCGGACGGCCGACGGGCTGCGCTATCGGATGATTGGCGGGAACCCGAACCGCCGATTGCCGTCCACTACCGGCGGACGACGCGGGTTGCAGGGCATCTGACGGCTCGTAGTCGTGGCGCGATGACACGCCTTACGCAGGGCAGCGCTGGCATCGACGTGGCATGGTGAGTGGGCAGGAACGCCCGGGCACGGCTACCGAAATGAGGTGCTACATGAGTTGGGCCGGCCCGTTCCAGTACGACATCGGTAAATCCCGCAACGCGCAGAAGGCGCCGGCCGAAGTGGCCTTCGACGACCAGATCCCGACGCTGCTGTGCCTCTCGCATCTGCGCTGGAGCTTCGTCTACCAGCGCCCGCAGCACCTGATGTCGCGCTTCGCCCGCGACTACAACGTGCTCTTCCACGAAGAACCCATTCCCACCGAGGACGCCGAACCCTGGCTGGAAGTGCGACCCGAAGAGAACGGCGTGCAGGTGCTGATCCCGCGGCTGCCCGCCGGTTGCGAGGGGGACGAGGCGATCCGCGTGCAACGCCAGTTGCTCGATGGCTACCTGGAGAAGCTCGGCGTCAGCGAGCTGATGCTCTGGTACTACACGCCGATGAGCCTGGCGTTCTCCGATCATCTGGCACCGAACCTGATCGTCTACGACTGCATGGACGAACTCTCGGCCTTTCGCGGTGCGCCACCGCAGCTGATCGAGCGCGAAGTGGAGTTGATGTGTCGCGCCAATCTGGTCTTTACCGGCGGCTACAGCCTCTATGAAGCCAAGCGCCAGCGTCACGACAATGCGCATCCGCTCCCCAGCAGCGTGGATGTCGAGCATTTCGCCGCCGCGCGCCGGCCGCAGCACGACCCGGACGACCAGGCGGAGATTCCCCATCCGCGCCTCGGGTTCTACGGGGTGATCGATGAGCGTCTCGATCTCGAGCTGATCGAGCAGGTGGCGCGGATGAAGCCGGAATGGCAGATCGTGCTGATCGGCCCGGTGGTCAAGATCGACCCAGCCGAGCTGCCGCGCCGCGACAACATCCACTACCTCGGCGGCAAGACCTACGACGAGCTGCCGCAATACCTGTCGGGCTGGGACGTGGCGATCATGCCGTTCGCGCTGAACGAATCGACCCGCTTCATCAGCCCGACCAAGACCCCCGAATACCTCGCCGGCGGTTGCCCGGTGGTGTCCACGCCGATCACCGACGTGGTGCGCACCTACGGTGACACCGGCATCGTGCGCATCGCCGACAGTGCCGAGGCGTTCGTCGCCGCGACAGAAGCCGCCCTGGCCGATGCCGAGGACCGCGATGCGCTGTTGGCCAAGGCCGACGAGATCCTCGGTGATATGTCCTGGGACCACACCTGGAGCCTGATGAAGGAGAAGATGCAATGCGCGATATGACCCCGCAAGACAGCAACCCGGAACGTCTCGGCGGTGGTGCCGGTGAAGAGCCGCAGGCGCGCAGGCGTGGCTTCGATTACCTGATCGTCGGTGCCGGTTTCGCCGGCAGCGTGCTCGCCGAGCGGCTGGCCAGGGGCTTGAACAAGCGCGTACTGGTGGTCGACCGGCGCCCGCACATCGCCGGCAACGCCTACGACTATCACGACGAATCCGGCGTGCTGATCCATCGCTACGGCCCGCACATCTTCCACACCAACGCCCAGCGCATCGTCGACTACCTCTCGCAGTTCACCGAGTGGCGCCCCTATGAGCATCGCGTGCTGGCGCAAGTGGACGGGCAGGAAGTACCAATCCCGATCAACATGACCACGCTGAACAGGCTCTACGGTCTGAACATGACCACCGAAGAGGAAGCGGCAGATTTCCTCGCCAGCCGTGCCGAGCCGGTGGAGAACATCCAGACCAGCGAAGACGTGGTGATCAACGGCATCGGCCGCGAGCTGTACCAGAAGTTCTTCCGCGGCTACACCCGCAGGCAGTGGGGACTGGACCCGTCGCAGCTGGACAAGTCGGTGACTTCGCGCATCCCCACGCGCACCAACACCGACGACCGCTACTTCACCGATACCTTCCAGCAGATGCCCAAGTACGGCTACACCAAGATGTTCGAGAAGATGCTCGCGCATCCGAACATCAAGGTGATGATCAACACGGACTACCGCGAGATCCGCGACGAGGTTCAGTACGACCACCTGATCTTCTGCGGCCCCATCGATGAATACTTCGATTACCGCTTCGGCAAGCTGCCGTACCGCTCGCTGAAATTCGAGCACAAGCAGCTCGAGCAGGCGCAGTTCCAGGCGGTAGGTACGGTCAACTACCCGAGCGAGGATGTGCCCTACACGCGCATCAGCGAGTACAAGCACCTCACCGGGCAGGCCCATCCGAAGACCAGCATCACCTACGAGTACCCCTCGGCGGAGGGCGATCCCTACTACCCGATCCCGCGGCCGGAGAACGCCGAGCTGTACAAGCGCTATCAGCAGCTGGCGG
Source organism: Stutzerimonas xanthomarina (assembly GCF_003935375.1). GTDB lineage: Bacteria > Pseudomonadota > Gammaproteobacteria > Pseudomonadales > Pseudomonadaceae > Stutzerimonas > Stutzerimonas xanthomarina_A. The sequence continues at coordinate 176,600 of NZ_RHQM01000006.1, read as the reverse complement.
ACCAGACGCCCGGCGTGACCTTCGTCGGCCGCCTCGGCACCTACAAGTACTACAACATGGATCAGGTGGTCGGGCAGGCGCTGGCGCTGTACAAGCGCATCGAGGAAGCCGAGCTGGCAACGCAGCCGCAAGCGGTGCCCGAGCAACTCGGCTGAAGCGCAGCGGCGGCTATGCCTGAGTCTCGCCGCGCGCCGGCGAGTCTTCGGCCACGCGGGCAGCCACCGAGTCATCCATGAGGTAGACGATGCACCACCCCTCCCTGTTCAAGAGTTTCTTCCTTGGTGGTTTCGAGTGTTCGAACCACCGGCGCAGCGACGGCCGACGTCTCGATCTGATTGCCGCGACCGGGCACGACCGTTGGGCCGCGCACGACTATGCCGAGCTGCACCGCCACGGCCTGCACAGCGTGCGCGACGGTCTGCGCTGGCACCTGATCGAGCGCCAGCCGGGGCAATATGACTGGTCGAGCTTCCTGCCCATGCTGCAGGCGGCGCAGCGCCAGGGTACCCAGGTGATCTGGGATCTGTGCCATTACGGCTGGCCGGACGACATCGACATCTGGCGGCCGCAGTTCGTCGAGCGCTTCGCCCGCTATGCCGCGGCGGCGGCGCAGCTGATCAAGGACGAGACCGGCGAGGTACCGTTCTATGCGCCGCTCAACGAGATCTCCTTCTGGGCCTGGGCCGGTGGCGACGAGGCCTATTTCAATCCCATGGCCCGCGGCCGTGGCTTCGAGCTCAAGCACCAACTGGTGCGCGCCACCATCGCCGCGATGCAGGCGATCCGCGCGGTCGAGCCGCGGGCGCGTTTCGTCCAGGTCGATCCGGCCATCCATGTGGTCGCGGGCAACGACCGGCCCGGCCCACAGCGCGACGCCGAGCGCTTCCGCCAGTCGCAGTTCGAGGCCTGGGACATGCTCTGCGGCGAGCAATGGCCGGGGCTTGGCGGCGCGCCGGAGTACCTCGACGTGCTCGGCATCAACTACTACTCGAACAACCAGTGGTACCACGGTGATGGCCGTACCATCGAGCGCGACAACCCGGATTACCGACCATTCAAGGGCATCCTGCGGGAAATCCATCAGCGTTATGGGAGGCCGTTGCTGATAGCCGAAACCGGCGCCGAAGGCGACGTGCGCGGGGACTGGCTGCGCTATGTCAGCGAGCAGGCGGGTCTGGCGATGCAGGCCGGGGTGCCGGTGGAGGGCATCTGCCTGTATCCGGTGCTCGACTATCCGGGCTGGACCGACGAGCGCCACTGCCCGGTCGGGCTGCTCGGTTTCCCCGACGAAAATGGCAAGCGCTGCGTGCATGAGGGCCTGGCCGACGAGCTGCGCCTGCAGCAGATGCGTTTCAGCCAGTCCAGCCCCGCCCCGCGGTTCGCCGAAGCCACACCATGAACCAGGCGACCGGGTTGCCGCAGGTGCAGGCGGACGAGCTGCCGTTGCCGAGCCGCCCGGTCGCCTTTCTCTGGCATTACATTTGTGCCCGGCCCTGGCATTTCGGTGGCCTGCTGGCGCTGATCATTGGCGCCGCCAGCTGCGCAGTGGCGGTGCAGTACGGCATGAAGCTGCTGGTCGACGCCATGGCGCAGGGCACGGCGGATCGCGCGTCGGCCAACGTCTGGTGGCCGTTGGGGCTGTTCATCGGCCTGATCGTCACCGAGAACGTGTTCTGGCGCCTCGGCGGCTGGCTCGGTTGTCGCACCGTGGTGGCCAGCGTGGTGGACATCCGCGTCGACCTGTTCAAGCACCTGACCGGCCACCCGATGCGCTATTTCACCGAGCATTTCGCCGGCTCGCTGGGCAATCGCATCTCCGCCCTCGGGGCCGCGGCCGGTTCGATCTATGGCGGGCTGGCGTGGAAGATCGTGCCGCCGATCGTCGACTTTCTCGGCGCCGTGGTGGTGCTGTTCACCGTCGGCTGGCAGATGGCGGTGGCGCTGATCGTCTTCGTCGCCATTGTCGCCGCGCTGATCATCGGCTTCGGTATCCGCGGCCGCGCCAAGCATCAGCGTTTCGCCGCGCAATCGGCGCGGGTCGGCGGCGAGCTGGTGGACGCGGTCTCCAACGTCTGGACGATCAAGGCCTTTTCCGCCCGCGACCGCGAGGCCGAACGCCTGGCCCATGAGATCGGCTACGAGGCCCGTGCCCAGCGACGCAGCTGGATGTACCTGGAAAAGGCCCGTGTGATGCACGACATCTGCCTGTCGGTGATGGCCGGCGGCATGCTGATCTGGGCGATCCAGCTGTGGATCGGCGGTTCGGTCACCGCCGGTGACGTGGTGCTGGTCAGCGCGTTGACCTTTCGTATCCTGCACGGCTCACGTGACCTGGCCCTGGCGCTGGTGGACGCCACCCAGCAGCTCGGCGCCATCGACGACACCCTGCGCATCATCGTCCAGCCCCACGGTCTGGAGGACACCGATACCCAGCTGATGCTAGCCGAAGGCGACATCACCTTCGAGCGCATCCGCTTCGCCTATCCGGGCCGCGGCGTGGTGTTCGAGGATCTCGACCTGCACATTCCGGCAGGGCAGAAGGTCGGCGTGGTGGGCTCGTCCGGGGCCGGCAAGTCGACCCTGATCAACCTGCTGCAGCGCCTCGACGACGTGCAGAGTGGCCGCATCCTGGTCGACGGCCAGGATATTCGCAGCGTCAGCCAGGACAGCCTGCGCGAAAAGATCGCCGTGGTCCCGCAGGAGACCGCGCTGTTCAACCGCAGTATCCGCGAGAACATCCGCTACGGGCGCCCGGACGCCAGCGATGAAGAGGTGGTCGAGGCGGCGCGCAGCGCCTTCTGCGACGGTTTCATCCGTGAACTGCCGCAGGGCTACGACACCCTGGTCGGCGAGCGCGGCGTGATGCTCTCCGGCGGCCAGCGCCAGCGCCTGGGCATCGCCCGGGCATTCCTCAAGGACGCGCCGATCCTGATCCTCGACGAGGCCACCTCGGCGCTCGATACCCAATCCGAGGCGGAGATCCAGGCAGCCCTGAACAACCTGGTCCATAACCGCACCGTGGTAGCCGTCGCGCACCGGCTGTCCACGCTGTCGAGCTTTGATCGCATCATCGTGCTGCGCGACGGCCGTATCGTCGAAGACGGTCCGCCGCAGGAGCTGCGCAGCCGTGGCGGCGAATTCGACGCGCTGTGGCGCATGCAGGCCGAAGGCTTCACCCAGGAACCCGGGCCGGCGGTATGAAGCGTGCGGCGGTGTCTTCGCGCAGCCTGCGCTCGCTCGGCTACGACCCCGAGCAGCGGGTGCTGGAAGTGGAATTCAGCAGCGGCGCGCTGTACCGCTATGAAGAGGTCCCGCCCGATGCGGTGCAGGCCTTGCTCGAAGCCGACTCGCTGGGGCGGCATTTCAATCAGGTGTTCAAGCCGCAGCATTACCGTTATCGGCGCGTGGAGTGATCGTGCCGGGAACCGCGTGGATAAGCAGCGCGTTATCCACCAGGGTGATTCGCCGCCCGCCATCGGCGGATCGACCGCTCCGCTGAACTTCCGGGGCGCTCTGCGGGCCTCAATCAACAGGACGCGTCATTACCGAGCGGAGGCTCTTCAGACCAGAAGGGGAAAGTTCTATGTCGGATCATCACACGTACAAGAAGATTGAGATCGTCGGCTCTTCGCGCAACAGCGTCGACGAAGCGATTCAGAACGGCATCGCCGAAGCCAGCAGCAAGCTGCAGAACGTCGAGTGGTTCGAGGTCGGCGAGATTCGCGGCCACGTCGAGAACGGCAAGGTCGGTCACTTCCAGGTGACCATGAAGGTCGGCTTCCGCCTCGAGAACAGCTGATCGCCACGCGCGGCCGCCGGTCAGTCGGCGGCGCCGCGGCTGCGTTCGTAGCGACGCAGCAAAGGCTGGGTGCTGAGCCCGTGCAGCACGATGCTCAGCGCTACCACCGATAACACCAGGCCGATGATCGTATGCGCTTCGTCTGGCAGCAGGTCGTGGGTCACCGCGTAGCTCAGGTAATACAGGCTGCCGATGCCTCGTATGCCGAACCAGCCAGCCGTCAGGCACTGGGCGCGGTCGAGGTAGCGCCGCGGCATCAGCAGCATCACGCTCAGCGGCCGAATCAGCAGGAACAGCGCCAGGCCGAGCGGCACTGCACGCCAGTCCCAGTGCACCGAGACCAGCACCCCGAGCATGGTCACCAGCAACACTTCCAGGCTCCGCTCCAGTTGTCCGCCAAACGCCAGCACATCGCCCATCAGCACGCCCGCGGCGACCCGCGGTTGTCCGAGCTGTCGGTCATCCAGTGACAGCGCGCGCGGCGCTAGACCCCCTTCGGCAAGATGCGGCACGGCATCGTTGATCAGCTCTTCGGACGGCGTCTCCGAATCATCGGCAGCAGCGATTTCCGCGTGACGCAGGCCGAGACCGGCGGCGAACACCGCGAGAAAGCCCCAGGCACCAGCCAGTTCGGCGCCGACGTAGGCCAGGGCGATCAGCGCCAGGGCCAGCGAGTCGTTGGGCGACATCGCCGTATCGGTGTGGCGTGCGCGCAGGTAGATGGCTACGCGGCCGACCAGTTTGCCGAGCAGAAAGCCGATCAGCAGTCCCGCCGGTACCGCCCACAGCAGCCGGTGCAGCGCCCACTCGCCGACCCAGTCGGCCTCCAGCTGGCCCTGGGCGATGAGCATCAGACCGAACACCACGAAGGGAAACGCGGTGCCGTCGTTGAAGCCCGCCTCGCCGGACAGGCCGTAGCGCAGGCGGTCGCTGTCGCGGGCATCGTTGACCTGCACCAAGGCTCGCCAGCACCGGATCGGTGGGTGCCAGGATCGCCCCGATCAGCACCGCGACACCCCAGCTCAGACCGAACACGTAGTGGCAGAGCAGGGTGACGCCACCGATGCAGGCGAGCATCACCGGCCCGGCCAGTACATAGGCGCTCTTCCACGCCGGATGCCGCAGCGGCATGCGCAGCTTGAGACCGCTGACGAACAGCGAGACCAGCACGGCGACTTCGGTGAGGTGTTCCATCCAGCCGGCGATATGCAGGAATTCCATCTCCCACAGGCCGATGCCGAGCTGGCCGATGAGCACGCCGAAACCGAGGTAGATCAGGGACGTAGTGATTGGCAGCCAGCGCAGGAAGGCCGAGGCGAGGGCGAGGATCAGCAGCAGGACGCCGAGCACGGCCATCCATTCGAGAAAATTCATGCGTGTTCCGATGGCGGGGCGCGGTGTTGCACCCTGGGGTGTGTGCCATTGGAGCGGTGGCCGGCGGCAGGGTTCGCCGACAGGGCCGACGTAGGCCGCCGCCGGTCAGGGCAGCGGCCGGTTTTCTACGGGCGCAGCTCGGCGACGATTTCGAAGGCGCGATGGCGGTCGGCGGTTTCGTAGAGGTCGCAGGTGAAGATCAGCTCGTCGGCCTGGGTTTGCTCGAGCAGTACGTCGAGACGCGCGCGAACCTTCTCCGGGCCGCCGATCAGCGCCAGGCCGAGGAAGTCGCCCACGGCCTGCTGCTCATGCGGCAGCCACAGGCCCTGCATGCTTTGCACCGGCGGGCGCAGGACCAGGCTCTGGCCGCGGATCAGCGAGAGGATGCGCTGGTAGACGCTGGTCACCAGGTACTCGGCCTGCTCGTCGCTGTCGGCGGCGATCAGCGGTACGCCGAGCATCACGTAGGGCTTGTCGAGCACCGCCGAAGGCTTGAAGTTTTCTCGGTAGAGCTTGATCGCCTGGTGCATGTAGCGCGGCGCGAAGTGCGAGGCGAAGGCGTAGGGCAGACCCTTGGCCGCGGCCAGCTGGGCGCTGAACAGGCTGGAGCCGAGCAGCCAGATCGGTATGTTGCTGTCGACGCCGGGCATGGCGATGACGCGCTGGTTGGGCTGGCGCGGACCGAGCAGCAGCTCCAGCTCCTCGACGTCCTGCGGGAAGTCGTCGGCGCTGCCCATGCGGTCGCGGCGCAGCGCATGGGCGGTGAACTGATCGGCGCCGGGCGCGCGACCGAGCCCGAGGTCGATGCGGCCCGGGTAGAGCGCTTCCAGCGTGCCGAACTGCTCGGCGATCACCAGCGGCGCGTGATTCGGCAGCATCACCCCACCGGCACCGAGACGGATGCGCGTGGTGTTGGCGGCCAGGTAGCCGAGCAACACCGCAGTGGCGGCGCTGGCGATGCCGTCCATGTTGTGGTGCTCGGCGACCCAGAAGCGCTGAAAGCCAAGCCCCTCGACGTGGCGCGCCAGGGCCAGGGCGTTGTGCAGTGCCTGCGCCGGCGTGCCGTCGTCGCGGATCGGCGCCAGGTCGAGCGCGGAGAAGCGGGTGTTTGCAATGCGGGACATCGTTTACCTCATGACGTAAGGCGGTCGGGTGCTAGCGGGCTCAGTGGCAATGCTCGGCCTCGGCCTCGACCAGCACGTTGCGCTGTTCGTCGCGCAACCAGCCTTGCGGGGTGAAACCCAGCGAGCGGGCCTGGAACAGGTAGCGCTGGCCGGGCTGGAAGTCGTCGTAGCGGATTACCAGGGTGCAGCGAATGGTGTGGGTTTCGCCGAATAGGCCGAAGTCGCCCCCTGTCACTTCGAATTCGTAGCGCGCTTCGAGTTCATGGGCGCCCGGCGGGACCTGGAAATAGCGGCCGTCGGGGGTGCGTTTGCCGTCCAGCTGGTCGGACATGAAGATATCGCTGGGCTGCGCGGTCATGTCGACCCAGGCCATGTTCGGGTCGGGTTGCGGCAATGGCCCGGCGCAGCCGGCCAGGGCGAGAAGGGCGGGCAGGGCGAGGGGGAGTGCGCGACGCATGGCTGGATCCTCGGCGAATGGCGGGGTGAGACGCGCTGCACCTCACCGATGCTGCCGAGGGTGCGCCAGATGACGGCGCATTTCAACGCGGACTCAGCGGCCGGCGAGGTCGCCGCAGCCCTTTTCCTCGGCGCGGGCCAGCACGTACTGGTGCTGGTCGTAGAGCTTGGCCCAGGGACGGAAGCCATAGCCGCCGGCCACCAGGCGATAGCGCGCGCCGGCGGTGAACTTGTCGTATTCCAGGGTCAGCTTGCAGTCGCGAGGCAGCGGGTTGCTGCCGGGGCCGACGTTGGCGCCATTGACCTCGAAGCGGTAGCGCATCTCCAGCTTGCGGCTGCCGGGCGGTACCTGGAAATAGCGATCGTCCTCCAGCGTCTTGCCGTCCACGGCGACCGCCTGCAGCTGGGTCTCGCCGTTTGGGTTGAGCTCGATCCAGGCCTGCCCGGGATCGGGCTTGGGCATCCACATGGAGCAGCCGGCCAGGCTGGCGAGCAGGGTGACGAGAAGGAAACCGCGCATGTACAAGGCTCCAGCCGGTGATCATGGGCCGGCAAGGGTTCGATTGGGCGCCATGGGCTGCCGCAGGTTGCAATCGGCAGCACGGCCTTTGTAGGGTGCGCTACGCACGCCGGCGCCAGCCCGACCACCGAGCGATACACCCGATGCCCAAGCCCAACGCCGCCTCCATCGACAGCCGCAGCCTGCGCTGGGTTCCGCTGCTGCTTGCCGTCTGTCTGAATGGTTGCAGTTATTACGGCCAGCTCGCCGCCGGCCAGCTGGAGCTGCTGCGCCAGCGCGAACCCATCGAGGCGCTGATCGCCGATGACTCACGCGATGCGGCGTTGCGCCAACGGCTGGGCGAGGTGTTGCAGGCGCGGCGCTTCGCCAGTCAGGCGCTGGCGCTTCCGGACAACGACAGCTATCGGCTCTACGCCGAACTCGGTCGGCCCTATGTGGTGTGGAATCTGTTCGCCACCGAGGAGTTCTCGGTCAAGCCGCTGGAGCACTGCTTTCCCATCGCCGGCTGCGTGGCCTATCGAGGCTACTTCCGCCAGGGTGCCGCCCGCGGCGAGGCGGCGCGGCTGCGGCTGAGCGGGCTGGATACCCATGTGGCGGGTGTCGAGGCCTATTCCACCCTCGGCTGGTTCGCCGATCCGTTGCTCAGCTCGATGCTGCGGCGCAATGACGAGCAGCTGGCGGCGCTGATCTTCCACGAACTGGCCCATCAGCGGCTGTATCTGCCCGGCGACACCGCCTTCAACGAGTCCTATGCCACCTTCGTCGAGCGCGAGGGGCTGCGTCAGTGGCGTGCCAGCCGCGACCTCCCGCAGCAGGATGACCTGGCGCGGGTGCGCTATCGGCAACTGGTTGAACTGCTACTCGATACCCGCCGGCGGCTGGACCAGCTGTATGCCTCGGGTCGCTCGACAACCGAGTTGCGCGCGCTGAAGCAGGCCGAGTTCGCAACGCTGCGTCAGCGCTATCGACATCTGCGCGACAGCCAGTGGACCGGCGATAGGCGCTTCGATCGCTGGTTCGCCCAGCCACTGAACAACGCCACGCTGTTGCCGTTCGGCCTGTATGACCGCTGGGTACCGGCCTTTGCTGCTCTGTTCGAGCGGTGCGAGCGGGACTGGGCGCGCTTTCACCAGGCGGTTGCGGAGCTAACGGAACTGCCTGCCGACGAGCGGGAAGCCAGGCTTTCGAAACTGACTGACTGAACAAGCGAAACGGCGCGGCCTGTTGCCGTGGGCGTTACGCGCCGTTATGGCTCTTGCGTCGAAAATCCCCGATCTGCTGTTCATCGGCCGCGATACGCCTGTCCGCTGAACGGTGCGAATCCTTTCTCCAGCTCTCCGGTCCTCTTTACTAGGTCGCCGATTCATACGGCGACGATCCCCCATGCCTGATACCCACGCATAACAACGGAGGCTCCATGGAGACCATTTCCGGAATTTTCGACAACAAAGGCACGCCACTGGAGAAGCAGAAATTCACATGGAAGGAAATGGCCGGCAAGCCGATCAGCAAGCTCGACGACGATGCCTTTACTCGTGTCCGCATCATCCTCATGAACGGCGTGGAGACCGATGCCCTGCGCCTGAGCCACGGCATCGCGCGCTTCAACAAGGAGCTGCGCCTGCCACTGGCCGAAATCCGCCGCGTCGAGCAGCACCAGGCGACCATGGTCAACTGGCTGATCGGCGCCGACCATTCGCCGCTGGAGACCACGGTCGCCTACGAGCAGGTGGCGATCGAGGTGACCGCCGCAGTGGCGCAGAACGAGCCCGATCCCTACCAGGCGCAGACCTATCGCTTCGGCCTGCTGGAAGACTTCGACCACCTGTATCGCTACGCGGCGATGCTCGATCGCCTCGAGGGCAAGGACGCCAACAACATCCTGCAGGGCTATACCGACATCGTTCCCGGCCGCAAGACGTCCGAGCACCACCGGCACCCGGAGAACGATATCCGCGACAACTACGAGAAGGACAGCGCGGCGCTGATCACCAAGATCCACGCGGCGCTGATCACCGGCGCGGAATATCAGACCCACGACTACTACATGAACATCGGCCCGCTGTTCGCCGACCCGCTGGCGCGCCAGCTGTATGCCGAGATCGCCTCGGTGGAAGAACAGCACGTGACCCAGTACGGCTCGCTCTCCGACCCCAGCGAAAGCCATATCGAGAAGTGGCTGGTGCACGAGGCGATGGAGGTCTACATGTACGCCAGCTGCGCCGAGCAGGAGACCAACCCGCGGATCAAGGCCATGTGGGAGCGCTTCCTCGACTACGAGCTGGGCCACCTCAACGTCGCCTGCGAATGGTTCAAGAAGCTCGAGCGCCGCGACCCGGCCGAGATTCTCGCCGGCCCGCTGCCGAAGATGGTCGAGTTCAAGAGCCAGCGCGATTTCGTCCGCCAGGTGCTGGCCGCCGAGGTCAACCTGCGCACTGCCGGTCCGGCCTATGTGGACAAGGCCAAGGAGCCGCAGTCCTCGCTCGATTACCGCCACCACCTCGCCTCGGAAGGGCTCGCCTCGGACATCGTCTCGGCGGGTTACCAGTGGGCGCCGGGTGGCGAACTGATGCGCAAGGCTTCCTGAGGAGACGAACATGGCTACTGCAGCGAAAGTAGGTACCAATTACACCGGCGTGCAGATGTCCCCGAAGGACACCAAGCGCCTGCTCGATGCCGTCAACGACATCCACCCGGACGTGCCGGGTGATGAGCGCGGCATGCTCGTCGAGCGTGCCGAACGCAACGAAGAGGCCGACCGCATCGGCTCCGTGCCGGTGCCTGGCTCGGCCAAGGGCATGCTCAAGACCAGCTTCGACATGATGAAGGGCAAGAGCCCCGAGGTGTTCATTGACAAGCTCGGCGAGCGCCTGGCCTTCGAACGCAACGGCGTGCGCCTGTATGAGGCGATGATCGCCAAGGCGCGCAACCTGGACTCGGGCAACGACCTGGTGGGCGTGCTGCAGCACATCCGCGACGAAGAGTTCGAGCACATGATGCTGGTGCATGCGGCGATGGAAAAACTCGGCGCCGACCCCACCGCGCAGACGCCCAGCGCGGATGTCGCCGGGGTCATGGCGATGGGCATCATGCAGGTGCTGACCGATCCGCGGACCAACGTCGCGCAGTGCATGAACGCACTGCTGACGGCCGAGCTGGCTGACAACGCCGCCTGGGAACTGCTGATCGAACTGGCGCAGGCGGCCGGTCATCCGAACATCGCCGATAGCTTCGTTCATGCGAAGACTCAGGAAGACGACCATCTGGTGAAGATCAAGACGCTGATGCGGCGGGATCTGATCATGCAGACCAAGTAATAGCGTGCGAGTGGGACGCTTTGGCGCACATCACCGAAAGGGGTGTGCGTCTTTTTTTCTGGGCTCTGGAAAAAGCTGATGCGGCGTTTGGGGAGCGGGCTGGGCTGTGGGTGTTGTGTTTTTTGGACTATTTGCGAGGTGCTTGGGAGGTTGGTTTCGCCCTGCTGGGCGAGTTCCTTTTGGCAGTCGCCCCAAAAGGAACCAAAAAGTCTTGCCCCTGCATCCGGGTCTCGCTGCGCTCGACTTCCCTCGTTCCATCGTCGCTCCGGGGCCGGCGTACAAGGGCCATCCATGGCCCTTTACGCCTCTCGCGGCATCCATGCCGCTCGCTCCCCTGCGCAACGATTCCACTCGGCCTCCTGAAAGGGGCGAATGGCATCGCCTGATAGCGTGTGCACAGGAAACCAAGTAAAGCGGACGATGGTGGCCACGCTCCCGCCTGAGCATGCCGTACAGATGTTCGCGCCCTTGATGCAAGTACGAGGGATGAGCCCGCGCATATGAACGTGGAGCTTTGGAGCCATAAAGTGAACATCTGAACGCCGGGTAAATCGGACCATCTGTTCATCTTGCACAGCCTTCCAGGCGACTCCAAACGCCCCTTCAGGAGGGTGAACGGAGCCGTCGCGCAGAGGGGCGAGCCGCAGGGATGCGGCGAGAGCCGTAAAGGGCCATGGATGGCCCTTGTACGGCGACCCTCGGAGCGGCGGCGTAGTGAACGAACCCGGAGCGAAGCGCAGGGCCGGATGCAGGGGCAAAGCGTTTTTGGTTACTTTTTCGGCGTTTGGAAAAAGTGACTCGCCCAGCAGGGCGAAACCAAGCTTTCAGGCGACTCGCCAGGCGCCATGAAGCAAAACGTTCATCCAACGCACCCAGCCTTGCCTGGCCGGAAAAGAACCAAAGAAAAAGGGGTGCCGCCTGCGCGAACACCCCTCCTCAACGATCACCGGCGAGCCGGTCAATCGTTCCCGACACTCGCCGTTTGCACGGTACAGCCCCAGACTTCCAGCGCCGGCTGGTCCGCTTGTGGCGGGCCTAGCCATTCGCTCATCGCGTGGCAACGCTGGTCAAAACACAGTTGGTAATCCCCTGCCTCGGGGGTTCGCCCCAGTCGCAGGAGTGGCAACGCAGGCATCTGGCGCTGGTAGTGCCAGGCCCCGTCGCGCAGTTCGGCGTCATCCGGGATTTCCATCCCGGCACCAGAACCCTTGACCCGCGCTTCGCCGAGCAGCAGCCCGTCCGGCGTCACGCGGTAATCCTCTTCCCAGCGGATCTTCTCGATGGTGTGGTTCCACGCCAGGGTGAAGGCGGGGGCGGGCACTTCGGCCCACACCACGCCTGCCAACCCCAGGCACAGACCGATCATGCGGCCGCCAGACGCTCGGCGCGGCGGGCGCGCCAGATGTGCTGAGCGAGGAAGATCGCGCCGAGGGCGAAGCCGATCTCGTCACTCATCGGTGTGGCGAGGATCATCGCCGCACCGGCGACGAAGCCCAGCAGCTTCTCCCACAGTGCCATGGGCCGCTGCAGGTAGCCGGTGAACACCGCGCCCCACAGGCCGATGGCGAAGGCGGACTTGAACAGCATGTACAGCGTGGCGCCCCAGTCGCCGCCCTGCATCATCAGCGCCGGGTTGTACACCGCCATGAACGGCACGATGAAACCTGCGATGGCGATGCGGATGGCCCACATGCTGATCTTCAGGCCCTTCTCCTTGGCGATCGGCGCGGCGGCGAAGCAGGCCAGCGCCACCGGCGGGGTGAGGTCGGCCATGATGCCGAAGTAGAAGACGAACATGTGCGAGACGATCAGCGGCACGCCCAGGTCGAGCAGCGCGGGTGCGGCGATCGAGCTGGTGATGATGTAGTTGGGGATGGTCGGGATGCCCATGCCCAGCACCAGGCAGGTCAGCATGGTCAGGATGAGCGAAAGGAACAGGTTGTTCTCGCCGACCGCGAGGATGTACCCCGCGAAGGTCGAGGCCACGCCGGTCAGCGAAACGATGCCGATGATCACCCCGACCAGGGCGCAGGCGATACCCACCGGCACTGCATGGCGCGCGCCTTCGACCAGCGCGTGCAGGCAGATGACCAGGGTGTCGCGACCGCCCTTGATGAACCAGCATACGGCCACCAGAGCCGCGATGACGCCGAAGATCACCCCGATGCCGAGCTGGAAGAAACCGGCGCAGAGCAGGCCGAGGGCTATCCAGAAGGCGATGCGCAGGCCGAACGACGACACCTTGAGGATGATTGCCGAACCGAGGATGACGATCGCCGTCAGCGCCAGGCCGATGGTGCCGGCGAACATCGGCGTGCGTCCGGAGAACAGCAGCCAGACCAGTACCAGTAGCGGGATCAGCAGGTACCAGCGTTCCTTGACCGCAGCCCAGGCACTCGGGCACTCGTCTTTCGGCAGGCCTTTGAGGCCGGCGCGCTTGGCTTCCAGATGGACCATCCAGAACACCGAGCCGAAGTACAGCAGGGCCGGAATCAGCGCGGCCTTGGCGATCTCGACGAAGGGTACGTTGATGGTTTCGGCCATGATGAACGCCACTGCGCCCATCACCGGCGGCATGATCTGGCTGCCCATCGACGAGGTGGCTTCTACGCCACCGGCGAACGCCGGGCGATAGCCGAAGCGCTTCATCAGCGGAATGGTGAACTGGCCGGTGGTGACCACGTTGGCCACGCCGGAGCCGGTGATGGTGCCCATCAATGCCGAGGACACCACCGACACCTTGGCCGGGCCGCCGAGCTTGTGGCCGAACAGGCCCATGGCGAAGTCGGTGAACAGCTTGATCATCCCCGCCTGCTCGAGGAACGAGCCGAACAGGATGAACAGGAAGATGTAGGTCGCCGAAACGTAGGTCGGCGTGCCGTACAGGCCTTCGGTGCCGAACGACAGCTGGTTGACGATCTGGTCCAGGTAATAGCCACGGTGGGCGAGATCACCGGGCAGGTATTCGCCGAGCAGGCCGTAGGCGAGGAACAGCCCGCAGATGATCGGCAGGGCGATGCCCATCACCCGGCGAGCGGCCTCGAAGACCAGCACAATCAGCGTCAGGCCGACCACCATGTCGGTGGTGGTCATGTCGCCGGAGCGCTGGATCAGGTCCGCCTCGAAATACCACTGGTAGAAAAAGGTCGCGAAACCGGCCAGGCCAAGCAGCCAGGCCACTGGCTGGAACGGCTTGCCGTTGCCGCGGGCCGGATAGCAGAGGAACACCAGCAGCAACAGGAAACCGACGTGACCGGCACGCAGCACCTGGCTGGACACCGGGTGAAAGGCGGCGGTGACGATCTGATAGATGGAGAACAGCAGGGCGACGTAGAACAGCGCCCTCGGCCATTCGCTGGGGCTGGCGTGCAGCCCTTGGCTTTCGCTCATGGGTATCACTCTCTCACTGCAAGGTGGGGGCCTGTAGAAGCAGGCTTGCCAACGAGGCAACGCGGGCAAGCCTGCTGCTACAAGGATGCGGGCTGGAGCAGGCCGCAGGGCCCGCTCCGCCCGTCTGTCAGCGCTGGGTTACTTGAGAACCCCGGCTTCCTTGTAGAAGCGCTCGGCACCCGGGTGCAGCGGAATCGGCAGGTTCTTGGTGGCGTTTTCCAGCTTGATGTCCTTGGCGGCGGAGTGGGCGTTGCCCAGGGACGAGAGGTTGTCGAACATCAGTTTGGTCATCTGGTAGGCCACTTCATCGGAGACCTTCTCGTGGCTGACCAGGATGTTGGTGATGGCCACGGTCGGAACGTCGGCATCCTGACCGTCGTAGGTACCGGCCGGGATCACGCCGGGCAGGTAGGCGTCGCTCTCGATCTTCTCGACCACGGCGGCCGGAATCTCGACGAAGGTCACCGGCATGGTGCTGGCCAGGTCGCGGATGGCGGCCATGCCCAGGCCCGAGGACTGCAGGGTGGCGTCCAGCTGGCGGTTCTTGATCAGCTCGACCGACTCGGCGTAGGGCAGGAACTCGACGCGGCCCATGTCCTTGTAGTCCAGGCCGGCGGCCTTGAAGATCGCGCGAGCATTCAGCTCGGTGCCGGACTTCGGCGCGCCGACGGAGATGCGCTTGCCCTTGAGGTCTTCCAGGGTCTTGATGCCGGATTCTTCGCTGGCAACGATCTGGATGTAGTTGTTGTAGGTACCGGCGATGGCGCGCAGGCGCTTGAGCGGAGCCTTGAAGCCGGCGTCCTCGACACCGTTCCAGGCGTCGGCAACCGAGTCACCCAGGGAGAAGGCCAGTTCGCCACGGCCGGCCTGCAGCAGGTTGAGGTTTTCCACCGAAGCCTTGGTGGCCTGCACCGAAGTCTTGGCGCCATCGATCTTGTTGTACTGCTGCGACAGGGCCACGCCGATCGGGTAGTACACACCGCTGGTGCCGCCGGTGAGGATGTTGATGAAGGTCGGCGCAGCGACGGCCGCGGTGCTGGCAGTGAAGGCCGCAGCGGCAGCGAGCAGGCCCAGGCGTTTGGTCAGTCTCATGGTGGATCTCCGTTTCGTTTTTATTGGTTGACGCAGCATGTTGACGATAGACGATGCCGCGTTCGGGAACGCGCCAGACGAACAAGCAGAGGGGCGATGACACCGGAGAGGTCCGGAGGATGGATATCGCTGGTAGCTCTTCTTGTCGTTGGAATCGCATCGAGCACATTGCCATTAGCAGAAGCCGTGCCAGTCTGTCGCGACGCTCTGGGTCGGCCTTTGCCGGCATCCTTGGATGGGTCATCGGCAAGAATCCGCCTATTGTTGTTGGGGTGTGGGCGGAAACCCGCTCATTGCAGTGCGAACCCCTGTCCGTCGCGGCCTTCGAATGAGTGAGCGAACGCGGAGGCGGTATGACTGCAGAAATAGGCGCAGAGGATCTGGGAATCGACGTGACCCGCGGCGAGGCGGAGCTGTTCAAGTGGTTCGTCGCCAGCTTTCTATTCGGCAAGCGCATCCAGCGCGACATCGCCGCCGAGGCCTACCGGGTACTGGTGGAGCGCAACCGGCTCGACACGCCGCACAAGCTGCGTGACTGTGGCCAGCGTCGGTTGGTCCAGCTGCTCGGCCAGGCGCGCTACGTGCGCTACGACGAGTCCACTGCCGCGCGCCTGCTGAAGCTCGGCGACCAGCTGCTGACCGAGTACGACGGCAGGCTGGGTCGCCTGCGTGAGCTCGGTGAGACGCGCGACGGGGTGGAGAAGCGGCTGCTGGCGTTCGAGGGCGTCGGGCCGAAGACCGTGGAAATCTTCCTGCGAGAGGCGGCGCGGGTCTGGTTCTGAGCGCGCCGGACGGTGCTTGCGTAGCGCGGGCGAAGGGTTAGAGTGGCGCCATCGCACTGCCGAAGTCCGCCATGCGCATTTTCCTGCTCGCCCTCAGTCTGTTCCTGCCCATTGCTGCCAGCGCCGCGCCGGCGCCCTATTACCAATGGCAGAGCAAGCTGGACGGCACCATCATCTGCCGCCAGACCTCGCCGGGCGATGGCTGGCAGAAGC
This sequence comes from Stutzerimonas xanthomarina, assembly GCF_003935375.1. Taxonomy (GTDB): domain Bacteria; phylum Pseudomonadota; class Gammaproteobacteria; order Pseudomonadales; family Pseudomonadaceae; genus Stutzerimonas; species Stutzerimonas xanthomarina_A. Next base: position 160,533 of record NZ_RHQM01000006.1, on the reverse strand, counting down.
TCGACGGCCGCCCGTTCCGTGACCTCAATTGCAGCATGCCGGCTGCGCGGGTCGAACGCCCGGGCAGCGTGCCGGGTTTCCGCCCGCAGCCGGGGCGCTGAGCCGACGTCAGCCCGGAATCCGCTCCATGCTTCATGGCCGTAGGGTGGAAAACCGCGAAGCGTTTTCCACGCGTCGAGGCCCTGCCCGACGTTTCGCCATGCTACGGACCCATGGTGGATAAGCTTCGCGTTATCCACCCTACGATCCCATCGCCATCGCCATCGCCATCGCCATCGCCATCGCCATCGCCATCGGTAGGGTGGAAGACCGCGCAGCGTTTTCCAGGCGTTGCGAGCAGGCGGCTCGGTGTTTCGTCCGCTGCTGGACGATGGAAGCCGCAAGCTCGGTTTCTCTCCTAAGCGCTAGAGCGTCATCCCGTCGTATGCCAGGCATACGTTGTCCGGCAGTTTCCGTGACGCCTGCATGAACCAGGCATCCAGCTCGTGGCCGATATGGGTCAGCACGGCTTGCGCCGGCTGCAGCTCCTCGATGCTCTGCAATGCGCGGGTCAGGTCGTTGTGGTTACGCGGTGGCGTATCGCGCGGTGGTGTCGAGCAGTCCAGCACCAGCACGTCCAGCGCGGTGTCCTGCAGCAGTTCGCGCGTGCTGTCCGGCAGGCCGACGGTGTCGGTGAGGTAGGCGATGCAGCGGCTGTGTCCTTCCAGCAGGTAACCGAAGGTGGGTTTCGAGTGCACCAGTGGCAGCGCCGTGACGCGCAGCGTGCCGAGCATGCGTTGTTCGAAGGCGGCGAATGGTTCGCTGAAATCGAGGATGCCGGGGTGTTTGTAGAGGTCGGCGAGGCCCTCTGCGTCGTCCGGGCCGAGCACCGGAATGTGCAGCCCGGTGCCCCAGCGCAGTTGCAGCAAGCCCTGGGCATGATCGGCGTGGTAATGGGTCTGCAGGATGCCGCTGAAGCTGCCCGGGGCGAAGCGCTCGCAGAGGTCCGGCAGGCCGCTGTCGAGCAGCCAGCGCTGGCCGCCACAGTCCACCAGCGCCGAGCAGGCACGGCGGCGTCGGCTCGGGTCGAGCTGCGCGGCACGGCAGGCCGGACAGGCGCAGTTGTACACCGGCACCTGCGCGGCGCCGCCGGTGCCGAGCAGGGTCAGCCGCATTGACGGTGCTCGTCGAGCAGCTGCAGCAGGCGCTCGACGCTGCGCTCCAGCGAGGCGGAATTGTCCAGGCGGATGTAGTCGTCCAGCTCGCCGCTGAACAGCGCGTTGCGCGCCAGGCGCGCCTCGATCTGCTCGGGCGTCTCCCGGCCGCGGGTCAGCAGGCGCTCGCGCAGCACGTCCTGTTCGACGGTCAGCAGCACCGCCAGCAGATCCGGGTAGCGCCTGCGCGCCTCGGGCAGATAACCACGCGAGCCATTGACCAGCACATCCTCGCCGGCCGCCAGCCAGGCGTCGATTTCGGCGGGTATGCCATAGGCCAGCCCGTTGGCGCGCCAGCTGAGAGCAAAGGCCTGCTCGGCCTCCATGCGTTCGAACTGCTCGGCGCTCACCGAATGCGCGGCTTCACCGATGGCCTCGGCCGAGCGGGTGATGACCCGCTGGGCGATGCGCACGCCACGCTCGGCGAGCGCTGCGCGTGCGGCATCGAGCAGACTGTCCTTGCCGGCGCCGGATGGCCCGGTCAGGTAGATCAAACGGCCTTGCATCAGGTTACTCCCGAGGGTCGAAAGCCGAGGGTGGGCGGGCAGTATAGAGCCCGCCGCGGTTGCAGGGGCGGCGCGCTCGACAGGCTGTGGTCGACGCATCAGAACACCCTCCGGCCCTGGCGCCAGACCTGGCCGATCACCGGCTGGCCCTTGTGCACCTGCGCCTGGACCAGGTCGGCGCGCAGCCCGACGGTGATCTCGCCGCGATCATCCAGCCCGGCCGCGCGTGCCGGCGCCAGGCTGATGGTGGCGATGGCGCGCGGCAGGTCGTAGGCGTTGTCCTGCTCGGCCAGGCCCAGCGCGGCCTGCAGCAGGCTGGCCGGGTAGTAGTCGCTGGAGAGGATGTCCAGCACGCCGCGTCGGGCCAGATCGGCAGCGGCGATATTGCCCGAGTGCGAGCCGCCACGGACGATGTTCGGCGCGCCCATCAGTACCTTCAGCCCGCGTGCGTGGCTGGCCTCGGCTGCCTCGAAGGTGGTCGGGAATTCGGCGATGGCCATGCCGTAGTCCGCCGACTCGCTAACGTGCTCCAGGGTCGCGTCGTCGTGGCTGGCCAGCGCCAGGTCGCGGCTGCGGCAGATGTCGACGATGGCGGCGCGCTGCTGGTCGCCGTGCCGCGCCGAGTTGGCCAGCTGCTCGGTGACGAAGGCATCCATCTCCGCCGGGCTCAGGTGGTACTTGCCCATGTAGTACTCGCGGTACTTCTCCATGCGCGCGAACTGGCGCTGGCCCGGCGCGTGGTCCATCACCGAGACCAGCTGCACCAGCGGCTGCTCGACCAGCTCGCGGAACAGCTCCAGGCACTGCGGGTGGCTGACTTCGCAGCGCAGGTGCAGGCGGTGTTCGGCGCGGGTCTGTCCGGCGGCTTCGGCCTCGGCGATGGCCTCAAGCATCACGCCGAGTTGCTGCATGCGCTTGCCCTTGGGATTGATGTCGCCGATCGACAGCGCATCGAACACCGTGGTGATGCCGGCGGCGACGATCTGCGCGTCATGGGTCAGCACTGCCGAGGCGGACGGCCAGTCCACGCCGGGGCGCGGGCTCATGTGCTTTTCCAGGTTGTCGGTGTGCAGTTCCACCAGCCCCGGCAGCAGCAGGGCGCCGTCCAGATCCTGCGCCTCTGGCAGGCTGCTGGCGCCTGCGCTGATGTCGGCGATCAGGCCGTCGCGGATCAGCAGGCTGCCGTGGATCAGCTGATCGGCCAGCACCAGGCGGGCGTTGCTGAGTATCTGTTCAGCTGGCATGGGCCAGGTCCTCCTGCGTCATGTCCAGGTAACGGTCGGCGACCGCCTCGCGGATCGCGCGGTCATGGAAGATGCCGATCAGCGCGCTGCCGGCGGTCTTGGCTTCGTCGATCAGTTCCAGCACCACGGCGGCGTTGGCTTCGTCCAGCGAGGCAGTGGGTTCGTCGAGCAGCATCACCGGCCAGCTCACCATGAAGCCGCGCGCCAGGTTGACCCGCTGCTGCTCGCCGCCGGAAAAGGTGCCGGGGGCCAGCTGCCAGAGCCGCTCGGGAATGTTCAGCCGGGTCAGCAGCGCCTTGGCCCGCGCCTCGGCTTCGGCACGGCTCCAGCCGCGCGCCAGTGCCGGTTCCATCACCACCTCCAGCGCCGGCACCCGCGGGATCACCCGCAGGAACTGGCTGACATAGCCCAGCGTCTGCCGGCGCACGGCGAGTACCTGGCGTGGTTCGGCGCCGACCAGCTCCAGCCAGTCGCCGGCGTGGCGGATGCGGATGCTGCCGGCGGCGGGCAGGTAGTTGCCGTACAGCGTGCGCAACAGGGTCGACTTGCCGGCGCCGGACTGACCGTGCAGCACCAGGCATTCGCCAGCGGCGACGGTGAAGTTCAGCCCGCGCAGCACCTGCAGGCTGACGCCGTGCTGCTGGTGCAGGGTGAAAGTCTTGGCGAGGTCGCGGACCTCGATCAGCGTGTTCATGGCGGATTCCTTCATGGCTGCAGCACCGAGGACACCAGCAGCTGCGTATAGGGATGCTGCGGGTCGTCGAGGATCTGGTCGGTCAGGCCGGCCTCCACCACCCGCGAGCGGCGCATCACCATCAGCCGGTCGGCCAGGAGGCGTGCCACGGCGAGGTCGTGGGTCACGATCACCACCGCCAGATCCAGCTCGCGCACCAGCCCGCGCAGGAGGTCGAGCAGGCGTGCCTGCACCGACACGTCGAGGCCACCGGTGGGTTCGTCCATGAACACCAGCTTCGGACTGGAAACCAGATTGCGGGCGATCTGCAGACGCTGCTGCATGCCGCCGGAGAAGGTCCGCGGCAGGTCGTCGATGCGCGCCGGGTCGATCTCCACCTGCTGCAGCCAATCCAGCCCGGCGGCGCGCAGCTGACCGTAATGCCTGACGCCCTGGGCCATCAGCCGCTCGCCGATGTTGGCGCCGGCGGAAACGCCCATGCGCAGGCCGTCGCGCGGGTTCTGTTCGACGAAGCCCCACTCGGTGCGCAGCAGCGTGCGCCGCTCGGCCTCGCTGGCGGCGTAGAGGTCGAGCCAGTCGCCGGCGCCGTCGCGGTACTGCACGCTGCCGCGATCCGGCGGGCAGCGGCCGCAGAGCAGCGAGAGCAGGGTGGACTTGCCCGAGCCGGACTCGCCGACGATGCCCAGCACCTCGCCGGGGTAAAGGTCGAAGGAGACGCCCTGGCAGCCCTTGTCCGGGCCGTACAGGCGGGTCAGGTCGCGTACCGCGAACAGCGGCTCGGTGCCGATGCTCGGGGCGGGCAGCAGTTGTTCGGCGGCGCTCATGGGCGGCTCTCCTGTTGCTGGGCGCGCTGCGCGCAATAGTCGGTATCCGAGCAGACGAACTGCTTGCTGCCGGCGTCGTCGACGATCAGCTCGTCGAGGTAGGAATCGCTACTGCCACAGATGGCGCAGCACTGTTCCCATTGCTGGATCTGGAACGGGTGATCCTCGAAATCCAGGCTGACCACGCGGGTGTACGGCGGTACGGCATAGAGGCGCTTCTCGCGGCCGGCGCCGAACAGCATCAGCGCCGGGCTGCGGTCCAGCTTGGGGTTGTCGAATTTGGGAATCGGCGACGGGTCCATCACGTAGCACCCGTCCACCGTCACCGGGTAGGCGTAGCTGGTGGCGATGTGGCCGAAGGTGGCGATGTCCTCGTAGAGCTTCACGTGCATCACGCCGTAGTCGCCCAGCGCGTGCATGGTGCGCGTCTCGGTTTCCGACGGCTCGATGAAGCGCAGCGGCTCGGGGATCGGCACCTGATAGACCATGATCTGCCCGGCGGCGAGCGGGGTTTCAGGGATGCGGTGGCGGGTCTGGATCACCGTCGCCGCGGGTGTGCGTTCGGTGGTGGCGACCCCGGCGGTGCGGGCGAAGAAGCGGCGGATCGACACCGCGTTGGTGGTGTCGTCGGCGCCCTGGTCGATCACCTTGAGCACGTCGTCGGCGCCGAGAATGGCCGCGGTCAGCTGCATGCCGCCGGTGCCCCAGCCGTAGGGCAGCGGCATCTCGCGGCCACCGAAGGGCACCTGATAGCCGGGTATGGCGACCGCCTTGAGCAGTGCGCGGCGGATCATGCGCTTGGTCTGCTCGTCGAGGTAGGCGAAGTTGTAGCCCGCCTCGCTGGCGGGAATGGCCTGGGCATTCATGCGCGTTTCTCCTTCGCTGGCGTCTCGGCGTCGGCTTCGGTCTGCTCGGCCTGCGGCTGGCGCAGCTTGCGGATCAGCTCCAGCTCGGACTGGAAGTCGACGTAGTGGGGCAACTTCAGGTGCGAGACGAAACCGGCGGCCTCGACGTTGTCGCAGTGCATCAGGACGAATTCCTCCTGCTGCGCCGGGCCCTGCACCTCCTCGCCGTACTCGCCGGCACGCAGCGCGCGGTCGACCAGCGCCATGCCCATCGCCTTGCGCTCGGCGTAGCCGAAGGCCAGGCCGTAGCCGCGGGTGAACTGCGCCTGCTCGGCGCTCTCGCCGACGAACTGGTTGACCATCTCGCACTCGGTCAGCTCGATCTCGCCGAGGCAGACCGGGAAACCCAGCTCCTGCGGCTCGATCCAGACCTCGGCGGTGCCGATGCGAATCTCGCCGGCGAACGGGTGGTTGCGGCCGTAGCCGCGCTGGGTCGAATAGCCCAGCGCCAGCAGAAAGCCCTCGTCGCCGCGCGCCAGTGCCTGCAGGCGTTCGGCGCGGCTCGTCGGCAGCTCCAGCGGCTCGCGGGTGAGGTCCGGCACCGGCTCGCCGCGGTCGATTTCCGGCGTCATCAGGCCTTCCTCGCCGAGCAGGCCGAGTACCCGCGGGCAGTTGCTCAGCGTGGTGTTTTCATCCACCGGCGGGCCGGGGTGTTGGCCTTCGGCGAGCAGGGCGAAATCGAGCAGGCGGTGGGTGTAGTCGAAGGTCGGGCCGAGCAGCTGGCCGCCGGGCACGTCCTTGAAGGTCGCCGAGATGCGCCGGCTTAGCTGCATGGCGCCGGTGTCCAGCGGCAGGCTTTCGGCGAAGCGCGGCAGCGTGGTGCGGTAGGCGCGCAGGAGGAAGATCGCCTCGACCAGATCGCCGGCGGCCTGCTTGATCGCCAGCGCGGCGAGTTCCTCGTCATACAGCGAGCCTTCGCTCATCACCCGCGCCACGGCGAGCGGCAGCTGCTGGCGAATCTGTTCGACGGCGAGTTCGGCGATAGCGGTGTCGCCGCGGCGCTTCTTCGCCAGCAGCGCGTGGGCGTTGTCGATGGCCTGTTCGCCACCCTTGACCGCGACGTACATCAGGCCACCTCCTGCAGCGAATCGCCGATGCGGGTGCTGCGCGGCAGGCCGAGCACTTCGCCTTCGGCGCAGAACAGCGCGTCGAGCCCGCGCGGGAAGTCGTTGCGTGCGGCGCGCTGCTGCCAGAACGCCGGTTTCAGCGGCAGGCCGACCAGGCGGCTGCCGTCGATTCCCGGGCCCTGCCAGCTCAGCGCCGGGCCGCGGTCGAGACGGTCGAGCTGGATCAGCAGCGTGCAGGACTGGTCCGGGTAGCGCTCGCTGCCGGCGTAGAAGCCGGAGAGGTCGTCCAGCGCGGCGGCGTCGAGCAGGGCGAACATCGCCTCCTCGCGTGCCTCGACGATCGGGCAGCCACAGTGGAAGGCCAGGTTGGCGCGGATCGCCGGGGTGTCGAAGGCTGGCGCCAGCCACAGCGGTGTGTCGTTATCCAGCAGGCTCAGGCACAGCGCGTAGCCGGCGGCCTGCAGCGGCTCGATGGCGGCGACGCTGACCAGCGGCTGCCGCGTGCCCGGCTCGGACAAGGCCTTGAGCGCGGCGCGGAAGCACTTCTGCGCGTCCAGCACCGGGTCGGCGAAGGCGGGCTGCAACAGGTCGGATGGGGCGCGATTCATCAGTCTTCTCCTCGCAGCAGCGTGAAGAACTCCACGCGGGTAGTGGCGGTTTCGGCAGCCTTTTGCGCGGCGCGTCGGGCCTGCGCGGCGGCCAGCGGTTCGATCAGTTCATTCAGCCAGCGGCTCTGCTGGGCGCCCTGCAGATGGGCATCGGCGAGGGCGGCGAGCTCGGCCTGGCGCTTGTCGCGGCCGGCACGGTAGCTGTAGCCGGTGCTGCCATCGGCCAGGCGCACCACGCAGCGGGTGACGCTCATCTCGCCGAGGTTGAACGGCGCGCCGGTGCCGCCCATGCGGCCGCGCACCAGGGTCATGCCGATTTCCGCAGGGCGGATCAGCTGGTAGGTGCAGTCGCGCAGGGCGCGCTCGAAAGGCGCCAGTTCGGCAGCGCTGGCGCGTGCCAGCACGGCCATCCAGCGCTGGCGGGGGGATTGTTCGCGGGTGTGCATGGGGTTCTCCATCAGGTGGCGACCTGGTACTGAAAGCGGTCGGAACGGCTGGCCGAGAGGGCGATCTCCACCGGTCGCCCGGCGGCATCGCAGGACAGGGTGAACACCGACAGCAGCGGCATGCGCAGGGGCATCAGCAGCTGTGCGGCCTCGTCGCGATCGGCCAGGCGTGCGCCGATCAGGCTGAAACGGCGCGTCAGCGGCAGGCCGCGTTCGCCGAGGTAGCGGCGCAGCGAGCCGCCCTGGTAGTCGGCGAGGCGTTCGGCGTGGCTGGCGCAGTAGCGGTGGCGGATCAGGCTGACCGGCTCGCCGTCGAGCAGGCGCAGGGTGCTCAGCTCGATCAGCGCAGCGCCCTCGGCCAGTTGCAGGTGGCGCGCTTCCTCGGCGCTGGCGCTGAGCTGGCGACGTGCGAGCAGGCGCGCTTCGGTGCGCACGCCGAGGGCGGCGAGCGCATCGCTGTAGGCACTATCGGCCTGCAGCGGATACACCAGCGGGCGTCGCAGCACCTGGGTGCCCTTGCCCTGGCGGCGCAGCAGGCGGCCTTCCTGTACCAGCTCGTCGACGGCGCGGCGCAGGGTGTGGCGGTTGACCGCGAAGCGGCGCGCCAGCTGCATCTCGCCGGGGAGGAAGTCGCCGATGCGGTAGTGGCGCAACTCGCCGCGCAGCACCTGGGCCAGTTCGAGGTAGAGCGGTTCGCTGGGTTGTCTAGACAACTGCATGGTTTTTTCGAAGGCCGCGCTGGCCCTCACTCCGTCAGATGAAGAGCTTGCGCAGGCGCTGGGAGAGCAGGTCGATCAGGCTCACCACGGCGATGATGATCAGCAGTAGGGCGGCGGTCTGGCCGAACTGGAAACCGCGGATGGCTTCCCAGAGGATCACGCCGATGCCACCGGCGCCGACCATGCCGACCACCGTGGCCGAGCGTACGTTGGATTCGAAGCGGTACAGCGAGTAGGAAATCCACAGCGGCAGCACCTGCGGAATCACCCCGAAGATGACTTCCTGCAGCGCACTGGCTCCGGTGGCGCGCACGCCTTCCACGGGGCCCGGCTCGATGGCTTCCACGGCTTCAGCGAACAGCTTGGCGAGGACGCCGGTGGTGCTGATCCACAGCGCCAGCACGCCGGCGAAGGGGCCGAGGCCGACGGCAACGACGAAGAGCATGGCGAAGACCATCTCGTTGATCGAACGGCAGGCATCCATCAGCCGGCGCACCGGCTGGTAGACCCACCAGGGCACGATGTTCTCGGCACTGAGAATGCCCAGCGGGATGGCGCAGACGATCGCCAGCAGCGTGCCCCAGAGGGCGATGTGCACCGTGGTGACCATCTCCTTGAGGTACAGCTGCCAGTTGCTGAAATCCGGCGGGAAGAAGTCGGCGGCGAAGGTCGCCATGTTGGCGCTGTCGCGGATCAGCAGCAGCGGATTCATCTCCGCGCCCTGCCAGGACCAGGCCAGCACGGCCAGGCACAGGCCCCAGCCGAACAGGCGCAGCCAGCTGCGCTTGTCGTTGCCCGCCAGTGGCGGTGTGGTGCTAAGAGTGGTCATGTTCGGTTCTCAAAAACGGCGCGGACGGGAGCGTGGCGCCAGCGCGCCACGCCCGGCGTTGCTCAGCTGGCCTTGGCGGCGGCGTTCTTCTGCTCGCGCTCGGCCATGCGCTGCTCCAGCTTGGCCAGCTCCTGGTCGATGCCCTGCAGCTGTGCCTGGCGGTCGCTGTCGGAGAGCTTGCTGTCGGCGGCGACTTCGCTGCGCTTCTTGAACAGTTCCAGCTGGCGGATCGGCAGCAGCTGATCGTTGTCGGAGGCGCGGAACGGTGCCCACTGCAGCGCGGCGAGGATTTCCTTCTCGGCCGGCTTGGCGCCGTAGCTCATGAAGAACTCGCGCAGCCGGTTCTTCTGCTCGTCGCTCAGGCTCTTGCGCCATACCAGCGGGTCGGCCGGGATCAGCGGCGAGGTCCAGACGATCTTCAGTTGCGCGGCCTTGTCCGGCGCGGTGATCTCCAGGCGCTCCATGCCTTCGCTGTTGAAGGTGCCGACATCGACCTGCTTGTTCGCCACCGACAGTGCGTTCACTTCATGGCTGCCGTTGAGGCTGCGCTTGAAGGCCTGGCTGGCGTCGACCTTGTTCTTGGCGAACACGTAGTAGCCGGGCACCAGGTAGCCGGAGGTGGAGTTCGGGTCGCCGTTGGCGAAGGTCAGGCTCTTGGCGTTCTTCAGCACGTCCTCGACCGAGTTCAGCGCGCTGTCTTTGTGCACGATCAGATGGCTGTAGTAGCCGGGGTTGCCGTTGGCGGCGACGGTCTGGGCGAAGATTTCGCCGCCGGCACGGTCCACCGCTTCCATCGCCGACTTGTTGCCGTACCAGGCCAGGTCGACCTTGTCGAAGCGCATGCCCTGGATCACCCCGGCGTAATCGGGGGCGAAGAAGGCCTTCACCTCGTAGCCGGTCTGCTTGCTCATGTCGGCGAGGAAGGGGTCCCAGACGCTGCGCAGGTTCTGCGAGGACTCGGTGGAGATGATGCCGAAGGTGATGGTCTCGGCGGCCTGCGCGGTACCGAACATCGCACCGGCGAGCAGCGTGGAGGCAGCGAGGGCGCGGCTGAAGCGTTTCAACATGGAGATCACTCCTGGGGTGTGGCGTTGGTTGTCGGGTGGCGGCGGCTCAGCCGTTGACCAGCTGCAGCTGGCGCGGCTCGGCGGCGCGGGCGCGGTCGGAGAACAGCAGGCTGGCGTCCAGATCGGCGCCGTAGAGGTCGTTGAGCAGGCGGTCACTGAGCGCCGCCGAGGGGCCGTCGTAATGGATGCGGCCGCCCTTGAGCGCCACGGCGCGGGAGCAGTAGCGCAGGGCGTAATCGACCTGATGCAGGGTCACCACCACGGTCTTGCCGTCCTGGCGGTTGATGTCGGCGAGGATTTCCATGACCTTGCGCGCCGACTCCGGGTCGAGCGAGGCGATCGGTTCGTCGGCGAGGATCACCTCGGCCTGCTGGGTCAGCGCACGGGCGATCGCCACCCGCTGCTGCTGGCCGCCGGAGAGCGTCGAGGCGCGCTGCGCGGCGCGCTCGGCCAGGCCGACGCGCTCCAGTGCGGCCATGGCCTGGCGCTTCTGCTCGTCGCTGAACATGCCCAGCGATCCGCGCCAGCGCGGCATGCGCCCGAGAAAGCCGAGCAGGACGTTGTCCAGCACGCTGAGGCGGGTGACCAGATTGAACTGCTGGAAGATGTAGCCGATGTCGGCGCGCAGGCGGCGTACCTCGCCGTGCAGGCGACCGGTGGCCTGCACCTCGCGGCCGAGCACCTCGATGCGTCCGCCGGCGGAGCGGTCGCAGCAGGCCAGGCCGGCCAGATGGCGCAACAGCGTGGATTTGCCGGAACCGGACGCGCCGATCAGCGCCACCATCTCGCCCGGCTGTATCGCCAGACCCAGGTCGAACAGCGCCTGCTTGCCGGCGAAGGTCTTGTTGAGTCGCTCGACTCGAATAGCCGCATTCATGTCTTGCCCTCTCGTCTGCGCGGCCGGGGAGGTCGGCCAACTTGTCTAGACGAGAAGGTAGTCATGCTCTGTTGCAGTCCCGCTAAGCGTCCGTGAACCTGCGATGACCATTCGGTGAAGCTTCGACGGTCAGCGCAGCGGTCAGTCGGCGCACGCAAGGCTTTGCCTTCGCGGCGCGCGCCCCTAAGCTGGTCAGCGAGCTGCCGCGTCGCCTACACGACGGTCGGGCCTGTCAGAAAAGAGGAAGAGCATGAAACAGAAGATCGTATTCATCACCGGCGCCACCTCCGGCTTCGGCCGCGCCACTGCCCGCCGCTTCGCCGAGGCCGGCTGGGCGCTGGTCCTCACCGGGCGGCGCAGCGAGCGCCTGGAAGAGCTGCAGACCGAGCTGTCGGCGAAGGTGCCGGTGCATATCGCCACCCTCGACGTGCGCCATGCTGGCGCGGTGAAGGAGGTGGTCGAGCAGCTGCCGACCGAATTCCGCCAGATCGATTGCCTGGTCAACAATGCCGGCCTGGCGCTGGCGCCGCAGCCGGCGCAGCAGGTCGACCTCGCTGACTGGCACACCATGATCGACACCAACATCACCGGCCTGGTCAACGTCACCCACGCCCTGCTGCCGACGCTGATCGCCACCGGCAAGGGCGCCAGCATCGTCAACATCGGCTCGGTGGCCGGCCACTGGCCGTATCCGGGCGGCCACGTCTACGGTGCGACCAAGGCCTTCGTCGAGCAGTTCGGCTACAACCTGCGCTGCGACCTGCTCGGCACCGGCGTGCGCGTCACCGACATCGCGCCGGGCATGGCCGAAACCGAATTCACCCTGGTGCGCACCAAGGGCGATCAGGACGCCAGCGACCGGCTCTACCGCGGCACCACGCCGCTGACCGCCGAGGACATCGCCGAGCAGATCTTCTACGTCGCGACCCTGCCGGATCACATCAACATCAACCGCCTGGAAGTGATGCCGACGCGCCAGGCCTGGTCGCCGTTCAATATCGATCGCGACAAGTAACCGCCTCCAGCAGGCGTGGCGCGCCATGCGCCGCGCCTGCTGCACCTCCGCAAACCGGCCGTTCAGACATATCGTTAACCCAAGCGTAACGGTCGCGCCTGCTGCTTGATTGATGACCCCTCGGTCACCTCCCTACTGTGCGCTCCACAAAGCGGAAAACCTGTGGAGTCGCCATGACAACAACAATCTCCCCACCGCCGCAGTGGTCGCGTCGTCGCGCTGAAAAAGCCCGTCGTCTCGATCATGTGCAGAGCCTCGCCGATGGCGTGGTACTGCCCAGCGAGCGGATCGTCGAGGCCCTGGAACTGCTGATCGCCCCTGGCGACCGGGTGGTGCTCGAGGGCAACAACCAGAAGCAGGCGGACTTCCTCTCCCGCTCCCTGGCCAAGGCCGACCCCGGCAAGCTGCACGACCTGCACATGATCATGCCGAGCGTCAGCCGCGCCGAGCACCTGGATCTGTTCGAGCGGCAGATCGCGCGCAAGCTCGACTTTTCCTTCGCCGGCCCGCAGAGCCTGCGCATCAGCCAGCTGCTCGAGGACGGCCTGCTGGAAGTCGGCGCCATCCACACCTACATCGAACTCTACTCGCGCCTCTTGGTGGACCTGATCCCCAACGTCGCGCTGGTGGCCGGCTTCCAGGCCGATCGCCACGGCAACATCTACACCGGCCCCAGCACCGAAGACACCCCGGCGCTGGTCGAGCCGACCGCCTTCAGCGACGGCATCGTCATCGTCCAGGTCAACGAGATCGTCGACGAACTGCCGCGCGTGGACATCCCGGCGAGCTGGGTCGATTTCGTCGTGGTGGCGGACAAGCCCTTCTACATCGAGCCGCTGTTCACCCGCGACCCGCGCCATATCAAGCCGGTGCACGTGCTGATGGCGATGATGGCGATCCGCGGCATCTACGAAAAACACAACGTGCAGTCGCTCAACCACGGCATCGGTTTCAACACCGCAGCCATCGAGCTGATCCTGCCGACCTACGGCGAATCCCTCGGCCTGAAAGGCAAGATCTGCCGCAACTGGACGCTCAACCCGCACCCGACGCTGATCCCGGCGATCGAGACTGGCTGGGTCGAGAGCGTGCATTGCTTCGGCACCGAGCTGGGCATGGAGAACTACATCGCTCAGCGCCCGGACGTGTTCTTCACCGGCCGCGACGGCTCCATGCGCTCCAACCGCATGATGTGTCAGTTGGCCGGGCAGTACGCCGTGGACCTGTTTATCGGCGCCACCCTGCAAGTCGATGGCGACGGGCATTCCTCCACCGTCACCCGCGGTCGTCTGGCCGGTTTCGGTGGTGCGCCGAACATGGGCCACGACCCGCGCGGTCGCCGCCACCCGACCCCGGCCTGGCTCGATATGGCCATGCCCGGTGGCGAAGCCCCGGTGACCATGCTCGAGCGCGGCAAGAAGCTCGTGGTGCAGATGGTCGAGACCTTCCAGGAGGGTGGCAAACCCACCTTTGTCGAACAGCTCGACGCGGTCGAGGTGGCGAAGAAGAGCGGCATGCCGCTGGCGCCGATCATGATCTACGGCGACGACGTCACCCACCTGCTCACCGAGGAAGGCATCGCCTACCTGTACAAGGCCCGCTCGCTGGAGGAACGCCAGGCGATGATCGCCGCGGTGGCCGGCGTCACCAGCATCGGCCTGCGGCACAACCCGAAGGACACCGAGCGCATGCGCCGCGAAGGGCTGATCGCCCTGCCGGAAGACCTCGGCATCCGCCGCAACGACGCCACCCGCGAACTGCTCGCTGCTAAGAGCATCGCCGAGCTGGTGGAGTGGTCCGGCGGCCTCTACAACCCGCCTGCCAAGTTCAGGAGCTGGTGATGAGCGCACTCATTGCACGACAGGCGCCGACCGCGGCCGAGCGCCTGGCCGATCTGGCGGTGCAGGCGCTGGTCGATGAGGCCGACCTGTCGCCCAAGCCGGGGCTGGTCGACCGACGCGGCAGTGGCGCGCACAGCGATCTGCATCTGGGGCTGATGCACGCCTCGGCCCATGCGCTGTGGCCGGCGTTCAAGGCGATGGCCGAAGCGGCGCAGGAAATTGGCGAAGTTGGCCAGCCCTTGCGCGAAACCCTCGGCCAGCTGGGCCGCGACGGCGAAGCCGACATGCTCCGCGTGACGGGTGGCGTAAATACCCATCGAGGGGCGATCTGGGCGCTGGGGCTGCTCAGTGCGGCGGCGGCGCTGGAAGCCGACGCGCCTGACGCCCGAGGCGTTGCGGCAACGGCCGCGGCACTGGCCCGTTTGAGCGACTCGGCCGTACCGGTCACGTCCGACAGCCACGGCGCGCGAGTCTGCCGTACCTATGGTGTGCTCGGTGCACGGGAGCAGGCGCAGCATGGCTTTCCTGCCGTCATCGAACAGGGCCTACCGCAGCTGCTGGTAAGTCGCCGCGGCGGGGCCGGCGAGCAGAACGCCCGGCTCGATGCGTTGCTGGCGATCATGACCGAGCTCAGCGACACCTGCGTGCTGCACCGCGCCGGCCTCGACGGCCTGACCCGGATGCAGCAGGGCGCCCGTGCCGTACTGGCTGCCGGCGGTTGCGCCAGCCTCGCCGGGCGCCGCCAGCTGCGAGCACTGGAAGGCGAGATGTTGTCGCTGCGTGCCTCGCCGGGCGGTGCCGCCGACCTGCTTGCCGCCACCTTATTCCTCGACCGTCTGGCGCCCGCCGCGTCGGCGCCGACTGGGAGCTACTGAACATGGAAACCCTGTCTTTCGAATTCGCCGCCGGGCAACCCGCCCGCGGCAAGGCTCTGGTCGGCGTGGTCGGCTCGGGCGATCTGGAAGTGCTGCTGGAACCCGGCCAGGCCGGCAAGCTGGCGATCCAGGTGGTCACCTCGGTCAATGGTGCCGAGCAGCGCTGGAAGAGCCTGTTCGAGCGGATGTTCCGCGAGCAGAACCTGCCGGCACTGAACATCGATATTCACGATTTTGGGGCCACGCCCGGCGTAGTGCGTCTGCGCCTGGAGCAGGGACTGGAGGAGGTCGGCCATGACTGATGTGTCCGCTAACACCGTGGCCCGTTTACTTGAGTCGCGCAGCTTCGTCGAGCTCGGTGCGCGCCAGCGTGCCCGCGCACTGCTGGATGACGGCAGCTTCCGCGAACTGCTCGATCCGTTCGACCGCGTCACCTCGCCCTGGCTGCCGAAGCAGGGCATCGTCACCCAGGCCGACGACGGCGTGGTGGTGGCCAAAGGCACCATTGACGGCCAGCCGGCGGTGATCGCCGCCATCGAAGGCGCCTTCCAGGGCGGCAGCATGGGCGAGGTCGGCGGCGCGAAGATTGCCGGTGCGCTGGAACTGGCTGCCGAAGACAACCGCAAGGGCATCCCGACCCGCGCCGTGCTCCTGCTGGAAACCGGTGGCGTGCGTCTGCAGGAAGCCAACCTGGGCCTGGCTGCCATCGCCGAAATCCAGGCGGCCATCGTCGAACTGCGCGACTACCAGCCGGTGATCGGCGTGGTCGCCGGTTCCGTCGGCTGCTTCGGCGGCATGGGCATCGCCTCGGGCCTGTGCAGCTACCTGGTGGCCACCCGCGAAGCGCGCATCGGCCTCAACGGCCCGCAGGTGATCGAGCAGGAAGCCGGCCTCGACGAGTACGACTCCCGCGACCGCCCGTTCATCTGGAGCCTGACTGGCGGCGAGCAGCGCTATGCCTCGGGGCTGGTGGACGCCTACGTGGCCGACGACACCGACGCCATCCGCGCGCAGCTGCATGAGCTGTTCGCCCTCGGTAAGCCGCTGCAGCCACGCAGCCGCCGCCACGCCTGGTTCCTCCAGCGCCTGGCCGATGTCGACACCCGCACGCAGCTCGATGCCGCCGCCGTGCGAACCCTCTACGAAGGAGATGCCCAATGAGCCGTGGACTGAACTGGTTGCAAGCCCTGGCCGGCGGTCAGGCACTGGCGGGCTATCCGGCCTCGGTGAAGGTGGTCGATGGCACCCTCGGTAATCGCGCCGCCCGCTATATCGCCGTGGTGCCGGATGCCGAGAATCCCTTCCCGCGTGCCCGCAACGGCGAGGTCGGCCTGTTGGAAGGCTGGGCGCTGGGTCAGGCGGTCGACGAGGTCATCGAAGCCGATCGCGACAAGGCCGACAAGCGTGTGCTGGTTGCCGTGGTCGACGTGCCGAGCCAGGCCTATGGCCGCCGCGAGGAGGCGCTGGGCATTCACCAGGCGCTAGCCGGTGCCGTGGACGGCTATGCCCGTGCGCGGCTGGCCGGGCATCCGGTGATCGCGTTGCTGGTGGGCAAGGCCATGTCCGGCGCCTTTCTCGCCCACGGTTATCAGGCCCAGCGGATCATCGCCCTGCGCGATCCGGGCGTGATGGTGCATGCCATGGGCAAGGCCGCCGCGGCGCGCATCACCCTGCGCAGCGTCGAGGAGCTGGAAGCGCTGGCCGAATCGGTGCCGCCGATGGCCTACGACATCGACAACTACGCGACCCTCGGCCTGCTCTGGGAAACCCTCTCGGTGGACAGCATCGAGCAGCCCTCGGCGGACGACCTGCAGCGGGTGCGCGACTGCCTGGACAAGGCCGTGGCGGACATCGGCAGCAGCAGCGACCTGCGCGGCCGACTCGGTGCGCCGAACCGCGAGGCGTCGTCGCGGGTGCGCGAGCTGTTGCGCGCGCAGTGGTAGCGAACACCTGAGCGACGGTATCCGCCGAACCCATCAGCGACTCGACAACAACAATCACGAGGAGGCTGTAGATGCACGACACTCCCCGCCCCCACGACCTGCTCTGGGGCATGCGTCCCGAGCAACTGCCGGCCGATGCGCCCGCCTGGGCGGTCGCTGTGCTCGCGGCTGGCCAGCCGGTGGTGGTGCGGCGTGCCGTCATCGCGCCTGGGCAGGTGGCGGTCGGGTTGCGCGGGGCGACGCGTGATCAACGCCTGGCCGCGCTGATGCCGGTTGAGGAGGTTGGTCATCGGCTGGCGCCGGAAGATCTGCTCGCTCGTCAGGCCAGTGAGGATCTGCCGGTGTTCCGCGTGCTGGCCGAGCTACGCCCGTTGCTCGATGCGCTGGGGTATGTATGGGGCGTCACCGGCTCGGCGGGCTTTCAGCTCGCCACCGGACTCCCGACGGCGCATCCAGACAGCGATCTCGATCTGCTGCTCAGAACCGAGCATCCGCTGCCACGCAGCGAGGCGCGCCCGTTGCTGCAGCTGCTGGAACGCCGCGCCTGCCGCGTCGACCTGCAGCTGGAGACCCCGCTGGGCGGTGTGGCGCTCAGGGAATGGGCCGGTGACGGCGCGCGGGTGCTGGTCAAGACCGCGGACGGCCCCCGGCTGGTCGGCGATCCCTGGCAAGCGGGGCGTGCGGCATGAGCAGCCTGTTCGCCTTTCCCGGCCAGGGCGCGCAGAAACCCGGCATGCTCCAGCGCCTGCCGCAGGAGCCCGAAGTGCACGAATGCCTGACGCAGGCCAGTGCGGTGCTGGGTGAGGATGCGCTGCTGCTTGATTCGGCCGACGCGTTGCAATCGACCCGTGCCGTGCAGCTTTGCCTGCTGATCGCCGGTGTCGCCGGAGCGCGGCTGCTGATGCGCGATGGCCAGCGGCCGGACTATGTCGCCGGGCTGTCCATCGGCGCCTATGCCGCAGCGGTGGTCGCCGGGGCGCTGGACTATCGCGATGCGGTGCGGCTGGTCTCGCTGCGTGGCGAGCTGATGCAGCGGGCCTACCCACAGGGCTACGGCATGACCGCCATCCTCGGCCTGTCGCTGGGCACTGTCGAGGGCCTGCTGACGGAGGCCGCGGAGCCCGCCTACCTGGCCAATATCAACGCCGACAACCAGCTCGTCATCGCCGGCAGCGACGCCGCCATGGCCGCGGTCGCCGCCCGCGCCAAGGCCCTCGGCGCCTCCTGTGCGCGGCGCCTGGCGATGAGCGTGCCGTCGCATTGCGTGCTGCTCGAGCAGCCGGCGCGGCAGCTGGCCGAAGCCTTCGCCGACGTCAGCCTGCGCGCTCCGCAAGTTCGCTATCTGAGCAGCTCGTCCGCACGCCCGATATTCGATATCGAGCGTCTGCGCGACGACCTGGCCTTCAACATGTGCCGCGTCGTCGACTGGCACGGCACCCTGCGCACCGCCTACGAACGCGGCGTGCGTCTGCATATCGAACTGCCCCCGGGCTCGGTACTGACCGGCCTGGCACGACGGGTTTTCGAACAGGGTACGCTGGCCGCATTCGACGGCGCCCGGCTCGACACACTGGACGCCTTGCTGCGTCAGGAGGGCAGCCAGAGCCGATAGACCGCGTGCACATTCAGCGCGAGCAAGCCTTACTCGCGGCTGATCGATGGATAAAAACAACTACCTCGACAACACGCGCCAAGCCCTCTGCAGGCGGCGCAACCAAAAAGGACAAGAACAATGATCATCTTTGGTGTGGCCTTCCTGGCCTTGTGTACCCTCACCGGCATTTTCGCCGGCGAGCTGCTGGGCAAGCTGCTGGGCGTACCGGCAAACGTCGGCGGCGTGGGTATCGCCATGGTCCTGCTGATCCTGCTCGGCAGCTACCTGAAGAAGCGCGGCCTGTTCAACATGGAGACCGAACAGGGGGTGAAATTCTGGAGTGCCGTGTACATCCCGATCGTGGTCGCGATGGCGGCACAACAGAACGTCTATGGCGCCCTCAGCGGCGGCCCGATGGCCATTCTCGCCGGTGTGGCGGCTGTCGCAGTGGCCTTCGCGCTGGTGCCGGTGCTCGACCGGATCGGCCGAAAAAAGCTTGAAGCCGATGAAGCCAAGCCACTGACCACGGGGGGTTGATCCATGTACGAATCTCTGATGAAAGTGATCTCCGGCTACGGCCTGATCAGCGGCTTCGCCATCATCGGCGCGACCATGTGGATCTCCTACTGGCTGTCGGACAAGCTCACCAACGGCCGCCTGCACGGCTCGGCGGTCGCCATCCTCATCGGCCTGTTGCTGTCGTACATCGGCGGCGTGGTGACCGGCGGGCAGAAGGGCCTGGTGGATATCGCGCTGTTCTCCGGCATCGGCCTGCTCGGCGGCGCCATGCTGCGTGATTTCGCCATCGTCGCCACCGGTTTCGGCGTCAGCGTCGAGGAGCTCAAGCGCGCCGGTCTGGTGGGTGTGCTGGCGCTGTTCGTCGGCGTGTTCTCCTCCTTCATCGCCGGTGTCGCGGTGGCCATGGCGTTCGGCTACACCGACGCGGTCAGCCTGACCACCATCGGCACGGGCGCTGTGACCTACATCGTCGGCCCGGTCACCGGCGCGGCGATTGGCGCCAGCTCCGAAGTCATGGCGCTGTCGATCGCCGCAGGCCTGGTCAAGGCGATTCTGGTGATGATCGCGACGCCGTTCGTGGCGCCGATGATCGGCCTGAACAACCCCCGTGCCGCGGTGATCTTCGGCGGCCTGATCGGCACCTCCAGCGGTGTGGCCGGCGGCCTGGCGGCCACCGATGCCCGCCTGGTGCCTTACGGCTGCCTGACTGCGGCGTTCTACACCGCGCTGGGCTGCCTGCTCGGGCCATCGCTGCTGTTCTTCGTCATGCGCGGATTGTTGGGCTAACCGCTGCGCCGGTGAGCGGCCGGGCTCGGTCCTGTCGCTCCAGGCGAGCGCGGTTCCGCAGCGCGTTCCATGGATGCCTCGATTCTCCCGTCCACGTCATCTGAACGTGGGGGTTACAGCGCTCGCATTTTCTGGCAGGGTAGGCATCGAATCGCGACAGAATGCCGCAAGCGGCGCTGACGCGAATCGATGTGATTGCGGGAGAGACTGCCGCATGGCAGCGCCGAAGGAGCAACCGCCCCGGAAACTCTCAGGCAAAAGGACCGCTATCACTGCTGACACTCTGAAGAGCCGCCCGGTTTTCGTCGCCGGGCGCACCGAAGGAGCAAGCGAGCCGTCACGCGCTCGTGAATCTCTCAGGTCCAGAACAGAGGGGGCGCCCGCCGCGCGTTGGGCGCACGGGCTATGACCCTCTGACGTTCTGGAGCGACAACAATGAAAACAATCGCAGTCATCGGTGGCGGTATCACCGGCGTCACCACCGCCTATGCCCTGGCCAAGCGCGGCTTCTCGGTCACCCTGCTGGAAAAGCACCGCTACGCGGCGATGGAAACCTCGTTCGCCAACGGCGGCCAGCTGTCGGCCTCCAATGCCGAGGTCTGGAACCACTGGTCGACCATCGTCAAGGGCCTCAAGTGGATGCTCAAGAGCGATGCGCCGCTGCTGGTCAATCCCAAGCCTAGTTGGCACAAGCTGTCCTGGTTCGCCGAGTTCATCGGCTCGATCCCCAACTACCGGCAGAACACCATCGAAACCGCACGCCTGGCCATCGCCGCGCGCGAGCACCTTTTTGCCTGGGCCGAGGCCGAAGGCATCGACTTCGACCTGAAGAAGAAGGGCATCCTGCACATCTACCGCGACAAGGCCGGTTTCGAGCATGCCGGGCTGGTCTCGCGCCTGCTTGCCGAAGGCGGCCTGCCGCGGCGCAGTGTGACGCCGGAAGAGATGCGCGCCATCGAACCGACCCTAGCCGGCACCTACTACGGTGGATACTTCACCGAGTGCGATTCCACCGGCGACATCCACAAGTTCACCCATGGCCTGGCCACGGCGATCGAGCGGCTCGGGGTGCGTTGTTTGTATGGCGAGGACGTGCAGGCGGTGGCCACTGACGGCAAGCGCGCGACCGTGACGCTGGGCGGCGTTGCCGGTGGCGAGCGGCTGGATTTCGACGGCCTGGTGATCTGCGCCGGCACCGCCAGCCGCGGGCTGGCCGCACAACTCGGCGACCGGGTGAACATCTATCCGGTCAAGGGCTACTCGATCACCGTCAACCTGACCGACGAAGTCAGCCGCGCCTCGGCACCCATCGTCAGCCTGCTCGACGACGAAACCAAGCTGGTCAGCAGCCGCCTCGGCGACGACCGCTTCCGCGTCGCCGGCACCGCCGAGTTCAACGGCTACAACCGCGACATCCGTGCCGATCGCATCCGACCGCTGGTGGACTGGGTCAACCAGTGCTTCCCCGGCGTCAACACCCGCAGCGTAGTGCCCTGGGCCGGCCTGCGGCCGATGATGCCGAACATGATGCCCAAGGTCGGCCGTGGCAGTTCGCCCTGCGTGTTCTACAACACCGGCCACGGGCACCTGGGCTGGACGCTGAGCGCGATCACCGCGGACATGGTCGGTGACGTCGTGGCGCAAAGTCTGGGCCGCCCGACTCCGGTCGCGTCCGGGCAGACAGCTGTCGCATAACGCAGTCGGCCGTAGGGTGGAAGACGGCGAAGCCTCTTCCACCACTGCGGCGCCATCTAATCATCTTCCCGTCCCGCTCGGCCGCATGCGGACGCTGCTTCAGCTCGGGTGTTTCAGGCTGTACATCCGGCATTCGGCGAGCAGCGCCAGCAGGTTGGGGTCGCGCTCCTTGGCCTTGAGGAATACCACGCCGATATGCTGCTGCAGGTGATAACGCGCCTGCAGCGGGATCAGCCGCACCTGCGATTCGTAGACCATGCCCACGCGCCCCGGCAGCAGCGCGTAGCCCACGCCCGAATTGACCATGCTCAGCAGGGTGAAGATATCGTTTACCTGCATCGCCACCTTCGGCTCGAAACCCGCTAGCTGGAACACCCGGTTGCCGTCCTGATGGGTGGCGAAACCCTGGGACAGCGTGATGAAAGTGGCGTCGCGCAGGTCGCTGAGGTCCACCTCGCTCTGGTTGGCGAAGGGCGAGTCGGCCGGCGCGGCGAGGAAGATGTCGTCGGAAAACAGCTGCACCTGGGCACAGTCCGGATCGGCCACGCTTTCGTTGAGCGACACCAGAATGGCGTCGAGCTCCATGTTCTTCAGCTTGTAGAGCAGGTCGACGTTGGAGCCGAGGATCAGGTCGATGTTGAGCTCGCTGCGGCGCAGCTTCAGGCCCATGATCAGCTGCGGCACGGTCTTCACCGTCAGCGAATACAGCGCGCCGAGCTTGAAGCGCTCGGCCGAGAAGCCGGCGGCCTCGCGGGTCTGGCGCACCGTCTCGAGCACGTCCTTGATCAGCTGCTGGGCGCGCTCTTCCAGCACATAGGCGCTTTCCAGCGGGATCAGGTTGCGCCCCTCGTGCTTGAACAGCGGGCAGCGCAGAGCGCTTTCCAGGGAGTGAATGGCGCGGTGCACGCTGACGTTGCTGGTGTTCAGCTCCACCGCGGCCTTGCCCAGATTGCCGCTGCGCATGAAGGCCAGAAACACTTCCAGCTTCTTCAGGGTCAGTTCTTCGTCGATCTGCATGGCCGTTGCTCCGCGGTCGGGCAGACGATTATGCCGAACTCGTACTCAGGCGGGGCGCGAAAGCGGAGCAGTGCAGGCGATCAGGGCAGGGCGAGTTCTTCGTCTTCCGGAATCTCGTCCGTGACGTACACGCGTGCGTGTTCGCTCTGGGCGTCCTCGATACGCAAGCCGAAATAGGTTTCGTCATTGACATCCCAGAACGCCTCGACCTGCTCAAGCGAGGCCTGCTCCAGCAGGACCTGCCCGGAGTGTTCGAGAATGATGGAATAGCGGCGATTGGCGGGCATGTGAGTGACTCTGATCATCGAAAGGCTGCAGGCGCAGCTGTGATGTCATTTTGTCACTTCGGCGGGCTTAATCCTCGTCCGTTCATCGGCCGCCAGCGTTTGGCTGCCGAACGGTTACCCCGCACATCCGTTCGCGGAGTCAGCTCCTAGACAGCTGGTACTGCATGACTAAGCGACTATTCAGCGCGCGGGGATTGCGGTGACGGATACGCCCAACAGGTGCTGCTGGCCCGGCTGCAAGACCACGGCGTCGTCCAGCACGTTGGCTGTCTCGATGCAGGCCATGCGCTGCCAGGCGTCGTCGGCGAAGCTGGACAGGCGCTTGGCCTTGTCGATCCAGGGGTTCCACAGCACCGCTGATCGCGAGCCTCGGGTGGTCAGCTGGATGCTGCGTTTCCATGCCGGGTCGATGAGCTTCAGGGTCGTCGGGAGCTGCAAGTAGATGCGGTCGGTTTCGCCGTTGAACGCCAGGTCTCCGTTCTGCTGCTGGCGCTGCTGCCAATCCAGCAGCGTATCGATGTAGGGGCAGCCGGCCAGGCCTTCGACGCGAACCTGATGGATGTCGCTGACGGCGAAGTAGCTGTGCAGGGCCTGGCTGATCGTGACTGCCTCCGTGCCGACGTTGCGGCTGCTGAGGCTGAGCTCCAGTTCGTCGGCCAGGCGGATCTGCAGTGTCAGTTCGACCCGGTGCGGCCAGCCCGGCAGTGCGTCGAGCGCCTGCGGGCAGTGGAACTCGAGAGTCGCCGTATCGCCTTCGCCGTGCTGCTTCCGCAATTGCCAGGGCAGGGCGCGCACCAAGCCGTGGAAGGGCGCGGGTTGCTCGCCGTGGTAGCTCGCCTGGACCTCTTGTGGGTTGCGCGCCAGATCGCCGAACCACGGCCAACTCACGGGTACGCCTCCGCGTACCGATTGGCCCTGTTCGAAGGCGGCCTCCTCGCTGAGCCAGATGATCGGCGGCGCATCGCCCTGGCGATAGCTGAGGATCTGCGCGCCCTGTTCGGCGATCAGCAGTTCGTCCTCACCGCGGCGTACTCGCCAGCAGGCGAGCTGGTTCATTTCGATGCGTTGGATATCGACAGGCATGGGGAATCTCGTAAGGGTTCGGGATCTGCGTCTGACCGCAGAGTGAAGGCGGGATTCAGAAAGGGTCACTGCCTCCTTGCGCAAGGAGGCAGTGCGGGAATCAGCGTCCCTGGCAGGCGTCGACCCGCAGCCAGCGCTCCAGCAGTTTGAAGCCCTGCATCAGCACGAAGGCGATCAGCAGATAGATCAGGCCGGCGGTGAGGAACATTTCCTCGTGCAGGTAGGTGCGGGCGGCGATCTTGCGCGCCATGCCGGTCAGTTCCAGCAGCGTGATGGTGCTGGCCAGGGCGCTGGCCTTGAGCATCAGGATCACTTCGTTGCTGTAGGCCGGCAGGCCGATACGCGTGGCGCGTGGCAGGATGATGTGCAGCAGCGCCTGCGCCCGTGACATGCCCAGCGCCCGTGCGGCTTCGACTTCACCCGGCGGCACGTTCTGGATCGCACCACGGATGATCTCGGCGATATAGGCGGCGGTGTGCAGCGTCATGGTGATGATCGCGCACCAGTACGGGTCACGCAGAAACGGCCAGAGCGCGCTTTGGCGCACCACCTCGAACTGCGCCATGCCGTAGTAGACCAGGAACAGTTGCACCAGCAGCGGGGTGCCGCGGAAGAAGAAGATGTAGCCATAGGGCAGCGCGCGTATGGCCAGCAGGCGGGAGGAGCGGGCGATGCCCAGCGGCATGGCGAGGATCAGTCCGGCGACGACCGAAACACCGACCAGTTGCAGGGTCAGCCAGGCGCCTTCGATGAAGCTCGGTAGCCACTTGATGAAGATTTCCCAGGTCATGCTGCGCTCCGCACGAAGCCGCGGCCGGCACGTTTTTCAAGAAAATGCATGCCGATCATGGCGACGATGGTCAGGCAAAGGTAGATGAAGGCGGCGACCAGGAAGAAGGTGAAAGGCTCCTTGCTGGCGGTCACGGCGATCTGCGAGCGGCGCATGATCTCTTCCAGGCCGATGACGGATACCAGTGCCGTGTCCTTCATCAGGATCATGAACAGATTGCCCAGACCCGGCAGCGCCAGGCGCCACATCTGCGGCAGGATCAGCCGCGTGAAGATCCGCCGTTTGCCCAGCCCCAGGGCCAGGCCAGCCTCACGGTGTCCCTTGGGAATGGCCAGCAGCGCCCCGCGGAAGACTTCGGTGGCGTAGGCGCCGAAGCACAGACCAAGGGCGATGGTGCCGGCGGCGAACGGGCTGAGGGCCAGGTTCTCGATGCCGAACAGCTCGCCGATACCGCGAATCATGCTGATGGTGCCGAAATAGATCAGCAACACCCAGAGCAGTTCGGGTACGCCGCGCACGATGGTCGAGTAGGTGCCGCCGAGCCAGCGCAGCGCGCTGTAGGGCGAGGTCTTGGCGAGAGCGCCGAGCAGACCGAGCACCAGCCCCAGCGCCAGGGAGGCGAGGGCCAGTTGAATGGTCATCCAGGTGCCGGCGATAAGCGCCGGACCGAATCCGTGAAGGTCAGGAATCATAGAAGCTCAAACACCGAAGCCCGGTCGGCCAGTTTCAGGCGACCGGGCTTCGGCTCGGTTGGATCAGTAAATGCTGAACGGGAAGTACTTGTCGTTGATCTGCTTGTAGGTGCCGTCAGCGATGATCTCGGCCAGCGCCTTGTTCAGCTTCTCACGCAGCTCGTCGTTGCCCTTGCGCACGGCGATGGCGATCTTGTCGTCATCGAATACCGGCTCGCCCTTGAACTCGAAGCCCTTGCCAGCATCGCTCTTGAGCCATTCCCACTGCACGAAGGTGTCGGCCAGGATGCCGTCGACGCGGCCGGAGGCCAGGTCCAGGTAGGCGTTTTCCTGGGTGTCGTAGAGCTTGATGTCGACCACGCCGTCCAGGTTGTCTTCCAGCCAGGTGCCGGCAATGGTCGCGCGCTGGGCGCCGATCACCTTACCGTCCAGGTAGCCCTTGTCGGTCTTGAAGTCGGTGGACTTGGGTGCCACGAACTGCAGCTTGTTGGTGTAGTAGTGGTCGGTGAAGTCCACTGCGTTCTTGCGCTCTTCGGTCACCGACATCGAGGCGGCGAGGAAGTCGAACTTGCCGGCATTCAGCGCCGGGATGATGCCGTCCCAGTCCGAGGTGACCACTTCGCATTCGGTTTGCATCTTGGCGCAGAGGGCGTGGGCGATGTCGAGGTCGAAACCGACCACCTTGCCGCTGGCATCGATCAGGTTGAAGGGCGGGTAGGCGCCTTCGGTACCAATCCGTAGTTTTTCCGCGGCGAATGCCTGGGTGCCGATGATCAACGATGCAGCAGCGGTCAGCAGGATCTTCTTATAGCTCTTCATGCGGTGTTGCTCCATTAGCGATGGCTGGACATGAATTGTTTACAGCGCGCCGATTGAGGATTGTCAAATACCTGCTCGGGCGTTCCTTGCTCCTCGACCAAGCCCTGGTGGAGGAATACCACTTCGCTGGATACCTGCTTGGCGAAATTCATCTCATGGGTGACGAGCAGCATGGTGCGGCCTTCTTCGGCGAGCGACCGGATCACTGCAAGCACTTCTTGTACCATTTCCGGATCGAGTGCCGAGGTCGGCTCGTCGAACAGGATCACCTTGGGCTGCATCGCCAGCGTCCGCGCAATGGCCGCGCGCTGCTGTTGACCGCCGGAAAGCTGATTGGGATAGACGTGGCGTTTGTCGGCAATTCCGACCTTGGCCAACAGCGCCTCGGCCACCTCGGTGGCTTCGGCCTTGCTCTGGCCGAGCACGCGGCGCGGTGCCTCGATGATGTTGTCGAGGATGGTCATGTGCGGCCAGAGGTTGAAGTTCTGGAACACGAAACCCAGTTCGCTGCGAATCCGATTGAGCTGCTTGCCGTCGGCGGCGACCAGGTCGCCCTGCTTGTCGCGCTTGAGCTTGAGCTGCTCGCCGGCCACCAGAATCTCGCCCTCGTGGGGGTTTTCCAGCAGGTTGATGCAGCGCAGAAAGGTGGATTTTCCGGAGCCTGAAGAGCCGAGGATGGAAATCACATCGCCATCGCGGGCGGTCAGCGAAATGCCTTTGAGAACTTCCAGATCGCCGTAGCGCTTGTGCAGATTGCGGATTTCCAGTGCAGGGATGGCCTCGGCCATGAGGGGTCCTCTTACAGACCGGCGAAGGCCGCCATGGTCTAGATATCTGATGGTGCGCTCCGCGCGAACTGCTCGCCGTCCTGGCGAGGCGCAAACCTAGCATGCGATGCGGCATGCGCCAAGCGCGATGCGGCGTTGAGCGGTGTGACCAATCGGTCACGTTTCGCTGCCCGCCGATGCGCCCCTATCTATATAGATGAAATCGGCGCTGTACGCGCAGGCACACTCCGGTGCCTTGCGTAAACGGCAGGCTCGGTCCGCTTCCGTGCGGCCCGAAGCGGCCACGGTCTCAGCTCGCTTCCGGCTTGGGCGTGTTTTGGTCGTCGGAGAGCATTTCGTCGTGCTCGGCCATCTTCCACGGCAAGCTGCCCGGCGAGATGTGCAGGAAGTGCAGGTACTTTTCGAACTGGTCGAGTATGTCGCTGATGATGTCCGCCTGGTCGTATCCGTAAACATCGTAATGCTGGCCGCCGCGGCGCAGGAACACCTCGGCACGGTAGTACTGCTCGTCGGCCTCCGGCCCTTCGGTCAGCGCGAACGCCGGCATGGCGTAACCGACCGCACGAATCTCGTAGATGAAGTCCACCTGGTCGTCCTTGATGACCTCCAGGTAGAGCCGCGAGTGGGCTTCATCGGTGTGCACTTCGGCAGCCCATTCCTGGCCACTGAGTTCGCGCTGCACGCGGCGCATGGCTTTCAGTACCGTGGTGCTCATGAAGTCGTCGACCTGTTCCCTGCTGGGAAAGCTGACCATCCCCGCCAGGCGCTTCTTCCACAGGCCGGGACCGGCGTTACTCGCCAGCCGGCTGCCCTGCATGTGGCTTTGCAGGCTGGTTTCGTGGTGGCCTTCGATCACCAGAGCGCGCCACATGCCCAGCGCGGCGATCATCATGATGATTGCGAAGGGCAGCGCGCTGGCGATGGTCATCGTCTGCAGCGCGCTGAGGCCGCCGGCCAGGAGCAGGGCGGACGCAACTACGCCCTCGATGCTGGCCCAGAACACACGCTGCCAGACCGGCGTGTGCAGCGCGCCGCCGGCGGCCAGCGAGTCGATGACCAGGGAGCCGGAGTCCGACGAGGTAACGAAGAAGGTGATGATCAGCACCACCGCCAGGAACGAGGCGATGGACGTCATCGGTAGCAGTTCGAACAGTTTGAACAGCGCGATGGCGTTGTCCGCCTGCACATCCGAGATCAGCGAGGTGTAGCCTTCGACCATGATCATGTGCAGCGCCGTGTCGCCGAATACCGAAAACCAGAGGAAGGTGAAGATGGTCGGCACGAACATCACGCCGAAGACGAACTGGCGAATGGTCCTGCCGCGGCTGATCTTGGCGATAAACAGGCCGACGAAGGGCGACCAGGCGATGGTCCATCCAAAGATGAACAGCGTCCAGTTGCCGATCCAGTCGCTGCGGCTGTAGGCCTGCAGGTTGAAGGTGCGCTCGATGATGTTGTTCAGATAGCTGCCGGTGTTCTGCAGAAACGTTTCGAGGATGAAAATGGTAGGCCCGACCAGAAACACGAAGAGCATCAGGCCGATCGCTAGGATCATGTTCAACAGCGACAGGTTTTTCACGCCCTTGTCCAGACCGGCGACCACCGAGCAGATCGCCAGGCCGGTGATGATCGCAATGGCGATGATCTGCACGTTGATGCTGATCGGTATCGACGGCCAGAGGTAGTTGATGCCCGCGTTGATCTGGGTGACGGACAGGCCCAGCGTGGTGGCGATGCCGAACAGCGTGCCGAGAATCGCGAAGACATCCACCACATGGCCGATCGGCCCGTAGATGCGTTCGCCGATGATCGGGTACAGCGCCGAGCGCATCGACAGCGGCAGGCCGTGGCGGAACGAGAAGTACGCCAGCACCAGACCGGTCAGTCCGTAGATGGCCCAGATATGAAAGCCCCAGTGGAAGAAGGCAATTTGCATCGCCTGCTTGGCCGCGTCGACGGTTTCTCCGGCTCCGGCGGGTGGCGAGGCGTAGTGCAGCACGGGTTCGGCCACGCCGAAGAACAGCAGGGCGATGCCGTAGCCGGCGGAAAAGAGCATGGCGAACCAGGCTGGAAAGCTATATTGCGGCTCGGCGTGATCCGGGCCCAGCTTGATGCTGCCCCAGGGCGTCATGGCGATGCCGACGATGAACACCAGGAAAAAGGCCACCGAGAGCATGTAGAACCAGCCGAAGTTGGTCGTGATGAACGCTAGCGTCGAGCTGAACACTTCACCGGCCAGTTCCGGATTGCTGATGGTTCCGATCACCAGCAGCAGTGTGACGATCACTGCTGGAATGAACACGGGGAACAGAATGATGGCCTTGGGTATTTTCTTGGCGGCGTCCATGGACGGTCAGCCTCCGTTTGCGCGGGTGATGAGCGGGATGTACGCGGCGAAACCTCCGGATTGCCCGAACGCTGCCTTTGGGGTAGACGGTCCGAAGCGCAGAATGATTCAGCGAAAAGATCGGCGAGGTGCAGATTGACCGGCAGCGCCTTAATCTAGAACGCGGGCTCCAGGCCGTGGTGCCGCAGGATGGCCGCAACGCTGCCGTCGGCGATCAGCGCCTCGAGCGCGTCGTTGAAACGTTCGAATTCGGCTTCGCTGACCGCGGCGCGGGAAAGGCCGATCGCGTAGGACACCGGTTGCAGCTCGCCTGCCTCATGAATATTGGCGAGCCTTTCCTGATCGATCAGATGCCAGGCGACGTCCTGATTGACCACGGCGACGCCCTGTTCGCCGAACCTGCCGGCCTCCAGCATGCGCAGCAGCCGCCGGTTATCCGCCTCCAGAATCAGCGTCACGTCGCCGACCTCAGCCAGATGCTGACCGAGCAAGAAGGAGGTTCCGGAGGGCCCATACACGGCGACACTGCGTCCCGCCAGGTCCTCGGGGCGATGGAAGACGAAGCGGCTCGCCGACCGTGCATAGACCCCATAGCGGGAGGTGACGAGCATGCGGGTGAGGTGGAACGCGCGCTCGCGATCCGGTGAGCGGATCACGGTGAAGATCCCCTGCGCTTCACCGTCCTCGGCCAGCGCCAGTGCGCGTCGCCAGGGCAGCAGCTGCACCGGACAGTCGATTCGTAGCCGCGCGCAGACGGCTGCAACGATCTCGACGAAAGGCCCGGCTGCACGGTCCTCGGTGCCGGTGGCCGCCGTGGCATAGCTGAACGGCGGGAAGTCCTCGGTGACGAAGCGCAGCTCATCGGCTTGGCAATTTCCCATGAGTGCCAGGCCGACGACTATCGCAATCCATCGAGTGGGCATGCTGCAAGCTCCAGGCGATCGGCAGAGCGGCAATACGCTCCACGCCCTTGCAGGCTAGCGTGTCGCCGTCCGCGGCGCGACCCCCTAATCAGGGTAGCCAGCGCAGCAGGCCGGACTTCCTGGCGAGTGGCGTCGATCGATGCGAGCACCCCGGGCTAGCGGGTCTTGCGCATCTGCTCGCGCCATTCCCATGGCGGTTGCTGTTCGGTCTTGTGCAATGACCACAGGCCGCGCCTGAACTCGCGGGCGACCGCCTCCAGATCGAGCAGCGAGCGGTCGTCAAGGTGACCGCGATACGCCCAGGCCGTGCCAGACCTGACCATCTCCGAATTGACGTCGATGTTGCCAACGCTGACTCGCGCCAGGGTCCGACCGAGGTCATCGCGGCCCTTGACTACGAGCGTCACGTTCTTGCCGAAGATGTGGTCGGAGAGCGCTTGCCGGGCCTGGCTGCCGTAGGGTTGCTTGAGCTCCGGGGTGTCGATTTCCGCCATCCGGACCCTGAACCGTTCACCCACGTTGGTCCGGCAGCTGAAGGTGTTGCCATCGGCGATGCCGATCACCCGGCAGTCGACCGATTCGGCAGAGGCAGGCATGGCAGTTATGAGCAGGGCGGCAAGCAGGTAGCGCAGCATGAGGGCATCCATGCGGTTCGGGGCGGGCGAGGGTAACAGGCTGGTCGCTGCCCTGATCGGCGCCAGGTCTCAGATGA
Source organism: Stutzerimonas xanthomarina (assembly GCF_003935375.1). Taxonomy (GTDB): domain Bacteria; phylum Pseudomonadota; class Gammaproteobacteria; order Pseudomonadales; family Pseudomonadaceae; genus Stutzerimonas; species Stutzerimonas xanthomarina_A. The sequence continues at coordinate 129,828 of NZ_RHQM01000006.1, read as the reverse complement.
ACCGTCAGCGTTGGCGAAATGGCGGCCGATCACGCATGGCGAGAAATACGCCGAACCGCCGCCTTGCCATGGCGCGCGTAACGCTCAGAAGGCGGCTTCGAGTTGGTGCCGGCGCAGGATCTTCGGCACCGTGCCATCGGCTATTGCCGCGTCCAGCGCCTGCTCGAACGCCTCGAACTGTGCCGCGCTCACCGTCTTGCGCGAAAGACCGATGCCATAGCTGATCGGGCCCATTTCGCCAGCCTCGCGCACATCGGCAAGTCGCTCCTCCTCGATCAGGTGCCAGGCAACATCCTGATTGAGCACTGCCAGGCCGTCCACACCGAAGCGCCCGGACTGCAGCATGCGCAGCAGTCGGCGATTGTCGGTAGTCAGGTGCAGGCGTACGTCGGGCACCGACTTGAGGCGCTCGGACAGCACGTAAGACGTGCCGGATGGGCCATAGACGCCAACCAGCCGGCCCGCCACATCACCTGGTTGGTTGAAGACGAAGCTGCTCTCGGCCTGGGCGAAAACACTGTAACGAGAAGTGACCAGCATCCGGCTGATGTGGAACATCTGCTCGCGCTGCGGTGAAGGTGTCAGTGTGAATATTCCGTCCACCTGTCCCTGTTCGGCCAGGCGAAATGCGCGCTGCCAGGGATACAGGGTGATCGTGCATTGGTGCTGCAAGCGTGCGCAGATCGCATGTACCACCTCTACAAACGGGCCGGCCGCAGCAACGCCTGCGGTTTCGCTGGCCGGGGCGTCATCCGGATAGGTGAACGGCGGGAAGTCTTCGGTCACGAAACGCCACTGCGCCGCGCCGGCCGGGGCGGCGTTCGACAACAGCCATATCAGCAGAATCGAGAGAATCCTGTGCACCGTTCGGCTCCTTGCGCTGTGCAGCATTCCTTGGCAGTTCGACGCGGCCAGGCAACATCCCGCTCTGGCCCGCTCCGTTAGCAGCAGCCTAGCGCAGAATGGAGTCGGAGTGATGAAGTGATAAGGCCTGGCCGGGCATGCGTGGCACGTGCGGCGATTCGCCGAGGGACACTTCTGCAGTGGCCCCGTTGAGGCTTGCCAGCTCGCCGAGAGCGCAGAGGAATATCACGTTGATGCGTCGCTAAGTTTGGGCACTGCTCCCTTGCGCACCATCATAAAGATGCTTCTGGAAGCCGAAAAACAGACTCTTGATCAGTTCCGGCCTACCCAGATCTGCAACTGCATCGTTAATCGCATTCTTGTAGCGAAGCTTCAGCAAAGGGGAGAGCTTTTCCGGCCCCAATTCCTCCACACCCTCCTTCACGTATTGCGACAGCACGAAGTCAAGAAAGGCTTCTTGCTTGTCAGTGAATTGCCCATGCAGCGTGCTGCGAGCTCTGCTGGCGCGCTCTTCTCGAGTCTGCGGTTCGATGGAGAAGGCGACGTACGTCAGCACATCAAACAGATCACTATGCTCGGCGTCGATGATGCGCTGCATTTCGTGCAATACCTCGTTGCTAAAGCCGCGTTCAGCCAGGCCTTGCAGGAGCGAAGTGCGAGTATCCGGGGCGCTCCATAGCCCGCGTAGCTCGTCCTCATCGTTGAAAAATTCCGGCAGATTGCCGAACAGGCTTTCCAGGAACTGCGCAGCAGACATCGGTTTGCCATCGGCGCCGAGGTACAGCGTCGCCATCATGCTCTTGATGCGGCGCACCGAGCCGTTGCTGAGTCGAACCTCGATCACGTCCGGGCGTGGATCGCGCGGCGGCTTGGGCGGCCTGGGTTCGCTCTCATAGCCACCTCTGTTCTCTCCGGTGCCGACAGCTTTGGTTTCGGCAGGTTCTATCGGTTCGCCATCCCACTCGGGGTCACTGAACAGGTGATGAGCCTTCACGAAGTCATAGATGGTGAAGTAATCCTTGCCATCGAATAAACGCGTACCACGACCGATGATCTGCTTGAACTCAATCATGTTGGTCACTGGCCGCATCAGCACGATATTGCGGACGTTACGCGCATCCACGCCGGTGGAGAGTTTCTGCGAGGTCGTGAGAACGGTCGGTATGGTCTTCTCGTTATCCTGAAAATGCCGCAGGTGTTCTTCCCCTCGCGCACCATCATCGGCGGTCACCCGCACACAGTAGTCCGGCTCGCTGCTGCGCTTCATCTGGTTGATCAGGTCACGTACTTCCAGCGCATGCTGTTGGGTGGCGCAGAACACCAGCGTCTTCTCGTTCGGCGCGATCTGCTCCATGAACAACTTGACCCGATAGGCTTCCCGCTCTGGAATCTTGATGACTCGATTGAAGTCCGCCTCGAGATAGCGCCGTCCCGCCTCTACCTCGCCTTGGACGACTATTCCGTCGCCTGGCACATACACATACTCATCAAGCGTCGTAGCGATCTGCTTGACCTTAAATGGCGTGAGGAAGCCGTCGTTGATGCCCTCCTTTAGCGAATACACATACACCGGCTCGCCGAAGTAGGCATAGGTGTCGACATTGTCCTTGCGCTTGGGCGTGGCGGTCAGGCCCAGTTGAACTGCCGGTGCGAAGTACTCAAGGATGCCGCGCCAGTTGCCCTCGTCGTTGGCACCGCCACGGTGGCATTCATCGATGATGATGAAATCGAAGAAATCCGCCGGGTACTCGCCAAAGTAAGGCGTGCCGTTCGGCCCGCTCATGAAGGTCTGGAAAATGGTGAAAAAGATGCTGCCGTTCTTCGGCACCTTGCCCTTTTTGCGAATTTCGTCCGGGGCGATGCGCACCAGCGCGTCTTCGCTGAAGGCCGAAAACGAGTTGTAAGCCTGATCCGCAAGGATGTTGCGGTCTGCCAGGAACAGGATGCGTGGCTGACGCTGGGCATCGCGCTTGAGATTCCAGCGACTTTTGAACAATTTCCAGGCCAGCTGAAAGGCGATAAAGGTCTTGCCTGTACCGGTTGCCAGTGTCAGCAGGATGCGCGACTGCTGCGCTGCGATTGCTTCCAGCACTCGCTTGATCGCAATGTCCTGATAGTAGCGCGCACCCCAGGTACCGCCTTTGTCTTCGAACGGAATGGCGGCGAAGCGCTCGCGCCATTCGTTGTGCTCGGCAAAGGTCAGGTTCCAAAGTTCTTCCGGCGTGGGGAAGCTGAGCAAATCGCCTTCGGCTCCGGTGAGCATGTCGATGGCGTAGATACGCTGGCCATTGGTTGCGTAGGTGAAGCGGATCGCCAGCTTCCTGGCATAGCATTTGGCCTGGGCTGCGCCCTCTGTGTAGTGCTTGTCCCAGGCTTTCGCCTCGATCACGGCCAGCTGAGTGTTGCGGTATACCAGCACGTAATCGGCGATCTCCGCCTTGCCGCGTTGCCCCGCACCCTGGATGCGGCCATGAGTGATTTGAAACTCGCGCTGTACGCGGCTGCCATCGACCACGCCCCAGCCGGCTTCACGCAACGCGGGGTCGATATGTTCGGCGCGGGTTTCAGCTTCGTTCACGGCAATATCCTTTTGGCATCATGCCTGGAGCATAACCCTCGGCGGCGTGGGTTTAGAAGGCGGATCAGCCCGCGAGCATATTCATGATCAGGCGAATCAGCGTGTCTTTCTGCGCCGGGTCTGACTCCGCTACGAGCAAAGCGAGGGCAGCAAGGCCGATATCGTTGATCACTGGCTGGTTGGTAGCGTCCAGCAAGCGCCCATTGCGGTTGAGAAAGTCTACGAACAGAAACGCCCCGCTGCGTTTGTTGCCGTCAGCGAACGGGTGATTCTTGATCACGAAGTACAGCAGATGCGCCGCCTTGGCCTCCACGCTGGGGTAGGCCGGCTCGCCGAAAACCGTCTGATCCAGATTGCCCAGCAGGCCGGCCAATCCGTCGCCGCGTTCCAGGGCGAACAGCTCTGTAGCTTCGCCGCGGGCCATCAGCTCGGCTTTCAGACCAGCCAGTGCCTGGCGGGCTTCATCCAGCGTAGGCAACGCGCCGCCGGCGATGGTGGGCGGGTCGGTCAGCAGGCCTTCGTCATACCGCTGAAGCAACAGGAAGGTCTGCGCATAACGGGTAACGATGTCCACCAGCCCTCGGCCGGTGTCGCTAAGTAGCTCGGGGCTTTGCGCCGCCTTTCTCACCATCTGCAGTGCGGCTTCCAGCTCCAGGGCATTGGCTTCGAAGCGTTGACGATTGAGGGTGTAGCCCTGGGTGAGGTGTTCGCGCAGCAAGCGTGTAGCCCATTGACGGAATGACACGGCACGTTTGGAGCTGACCCGATAGCCCACCGAGATAATGGCGTCGAGGTTGTAGTGTTTGAGCTGCCGCTGGACCTGTCGCTTGCCTTCGGTTCGAACTGCTAAGAAATCCTTAGTAGTTGCGCCTTCAGCCAACTCTTCCGCTCGAAAGATGTTTTTCAGGTGCATCAGCACGTTCTCGGGCGTGGTTTCGAACAACTCCGCCATCTGTCGCTGAGTCATCCATACCGTATCGCGCCCGGCATCCAACCGAACCTCGACCGGCTGGCCCGCTTCCTGAAAGATCACCAGTTCCTGCTGAGTGTTATCCATCGTGTGCTCCGTGCTTCGATGCAGTTATAGCTGGCCGCTGAAGGCCTGGTGTAGCAGTGATTGCTTCAATTCGTCGAGGGCGGCGATTTTCTGTTGGTAGATGGATTCGAGGCGTTGGGTTTCGGCGGCCACCTGCTCAAGTGCGGTTACAACAAGCATCTGATCGGCCACTGAATCAGGTATCGGTATCGGGATGGAGTTTAAGGCTTTTTGGTTGAGCTTGGGCTGGGCTGCGCCGGTTATATATTTGTCCAGCTTGATACTTTCGAGATAGAACTCCACAAAACGCTGAGTGGCCATGTCCTCAAATTTCAAGATATGGGCGTGGTTATTGACCCAGTACTTACCCGAGGCGGGGAAGGCGATTGGCGTTGAGCGCGCAATAAGGTTGGCACCGTCTTCGGAAATCAACAGCGTGTCGCCGTCGAAAATGTATTCAGCTACATAATCAACAATTCCGGATGCCCCGTAGTATGGATAATTGCCCGGCTTGCGATCCCTTTTGGTAATCGGGATGCGTTTGTTATCCAGATTTGTGGCGATCTGATTCAGCGTTTTAACTCGCCAGTTCGCAACGCGTTTCGCGAAAGCAGAATGCACATGGCTTTCAAACAGCTCGCGGGTGTTTCGCAGTTTCTTTTCGGCATTGGCGCGGGCCTTGGCAATGTTGTCAAAGGATTCGTCGAGAATGGCGACAATTCGCTGCTGTTCTGGAATGGCTTCCGGGATGAAAACAGATTCGCTGTGGACATCATTTCTATTGAGTGTCGGTACGCCTGCGCCGCCAACAAATCTCTTGAGATCAAATTTATTCAGTAAGTAAAAAATGAATTGGGGGTCATTTCCATGGAAGTTTCGAACATAAAGCGTGGTATTGAGCGGCCAAAAATCATCGGTGATGAAGAAAATTTTTCCAATGCTTCCGCTTCGTCCTGTAACGATGCCTGGTCCTTTAACAGGCCCTTCAGCGTGCGTATCAATAATGCCGCTAGAACTCACTAGCGGAAATGGGCCTGCGATGCGTTGTGGTGTTGGTAAATCGAAGCCCCGCTGAAGCGTGCACACTTCACCGAGAGGCTTAGTGACCCAGCCGCGTTTCACAGAATCCTCCTGATATTCGCTAGCACTTCCTGGCTCTCGGCATCCAGCGCCGCAATCTCGTCCAAGATTTCCTGCGGACTGCGAAAGGTTACGTCTTGAGCGTTGTTGGGGCTTTTCACCGATAGGTCGTAGCTCGTCCTGTCAATGTCCGCCATGCCCAGACTCCAGCTCTTGGGTGAGTCGGCAAAGGTCATTTGCAGCTCGATAAATTCAGCGAGGTCAGCGTCGGCCAGCGGGTTGGTCTTGCCCATATTGCGGCCGGGTTCCAGCTGGTAGTACCAGACCTTGCGCGTCGGCGAGCCCTTGGTGAAGAACAGCACGACGGTCTTCACGCCTGCGCCCTGGAAGGTTCCGCTCGGGCAGTCAAGCACGGTGTGCAGGTTGCAGCTTTCCAGCAGCAGCTTGCGCAGGCTGACCGAGGCGTTGTCGCTGTTGCTGAGGAAGGTGTTCTTGATGACCACCGCGCCGTGGCCGCCGGCCTTGAGGATCTTGATGAAGTGCTGGAGAAACAGGAAAGCGGTTTCGCCGGTCTTAATCGGGAAGTTCTGCTGGACCTCCTTGCGTTCCTTGCCACCGAACGGCGGATTGGCCAGCACGATGTCGAAACGGTCCTTGTCCTGAATGTCGCTGAGGTTTTCCGTCAGGGTGTTGGTGTGGATGATGTTCGGTGCTTCGATGCCATGCAGGATCATGTTCATGATGGCGATGACGTAGGCGAGGCTCTTTTTCTCCTTGCCGTAGAAGGTGTGCTTTTGCAGGGTTTCCTGCTGGCGAGTGGTCAGGTTCGGCTGGCTGCTGAGGTAATCGAAGGCTTCGCAGAGAAAGCCTGCCGAGCCGACCGCGCCGTCGTAGATACGCTGCCCGATGTGCGGATTGACCACCTTGATCATGGCGCGGATCAGCGGGCGCGGGGTGTAGTACTCGCCGCCGTTGCGCCCGGCGTTGCCCATGTTTCTGATCTTGACTTCATAGAGGTGCGAGAGCTCGTGTTTCTCGGTCTGCGAGCCAAAGCGCAGGCCGTCGACGATCTCCAGCACTTCGCGGAGGTTGTAACCGCTCTGGATGCGGTTCTTCAGCTCGCCGAATATCTCGCCAATCTTGTACTGGATGGTGTCCGGCCCTTCGGCCTTCTGCTTGAAGCCATGCAGGTAGGGGAACAGCTTGGTATTGACGAAATCCTTGAGGTCATCGCCGGTCAGGGCGCTGTTATGGTCGATCTGGCCATTCGCGGTCTTGGGCGCCGCCCAACGCTCCCAGCGATATTCAGGGTCGAGGATGTACAGGTAGTACTTGCCCTCAAGCTCGGCTTCCAGGGCTTTTTCCTGCTCCAGCGCATCGAGATATTTGAGAAAAAGCAACCAGGAGGTTTGCTCGGTGTAGTCGAGCTCGCTGGTGCAGCCAGCATCCTTGTGCAGGATGTCATCGATGTTCTTGAAAGCCTGTTCAAACATGGCGGGCAGCTATTCCGTGAAGTGCCGGCTGGATCATAGCGGGCCGCTGGCACAAATCGCAGGCAATAAAAAACCCCAAGGAGGTTAATTTCGCTTGGGGTTCTCGGTATTAGTGGTGCCCAGGGACGGAATCGAACCGCCGACACGGGGATTTTCAATCCCCTGCTCTACCGACTGAGCTACCTGGGCAACGGGGCGCTATTAGACGGATTTGGCTTTTGCCTGTCAAGCGTGGTCCGGAAAAATATTTAATCCGGACGGGCGCTTAGCGCAGCCGACGGTCATTCGCTCGGCGGCACGTAGCCTTCGGCCTTGGCGTAATCTTCGCCGGAGAAGAACTTGTCCATCTCGCCCTGAAGGAACTTGCGGTCTTCGGCGTTCATCATGTTCAGCCGGCGTTCGTTGATCAGCATGGTCTGGTGCTTCTGCCAGTCGTCCCAGGCCTGCTTGGAAATGTTGTTGTAGATGTCTTCGCCTTTCTGGCCTGGAAACGGCGGGCGCTCGAGGCCGGGGAGTTCTTCGTTGTACTTGCGGCAGTTCACGGTGCGGGTCATGTGTTTTCTCCTGCATTCAATTCAGCGGCGGCGCGCTTGAGCAGTGTCTTTACTGGCGCGGCAAGGCCGAGGCGCGGCGGGGTGGCGAGGTTATACCAGAGCCAGTCGGCCTCGGCCACGGCGTCGGGCGCGGACTTGACCCTGATCAGCCAGGGCTCGATAGCCAATTGGAAATGGCTGAATGTGTGGGTTAGGCCTGGCAGCTCGCGGCGATCCTCGAGCTGCAGCGCATGCCGCGCGGCGAGTGGGTCGAGGGCGGCGAGGTCGTCCAGTTCCGGCAGGCTCCAGAGCCCACCCCACAGGCCCGTCGACGGGCGCCGATAGAGCAGGATGGCGCCGTCGCGATTGGCCAGCAGCGGCATCAGTGTGCGTTTCTGCGGCAGCGCCTTGCGTGGCTTGGGTACCGGGAAGTCGGTTTCGCGCCCGAGCAGATGGGCGCGGCAGCCGTCCCTGAGCGGGCAGAGCAGGCAGCTCGGGCGGCTGCGCGTGCACAGCGTGGCGCCGAGATCCATCATCGCCTGGGTGTAATGGTTGACGCGCTGCTGCGGGGTGAAACGCTCGGCCACCTCCCACAGCTGGCGGGCCACCTTCGGCTCGCCGGGATAGCCGTCCTGCGCAACGTAGCGGGCCAGCACGCGCTTGACGTTGCCGTCGAGGATCGGCGCGCGCAGGCCCAGGCTGATGCTGGCGATGGCGCCGGCCGTGGAGCGGCCAATGCCCGGTAATTCGGCGAGCTGGTCGACATCCGCCGGAAACACGCCGCCGTATTCGGCCACGATGAGTTTCGCGGTCTTGTGCAGATTGCGTGCGCGACTGTAGTAGCCGAGCCCGGTCCACAGGTGCAGCACCTCATCTTCCTCGGCGGCGGCGAGCGCCTCGACGCTGGGCAGCGCCTCCATGAAGCGGTCGAAGTAACCGAGCACGGTGCTGACCTGGGTCTGCTGCAGCATGATCTCCGACACCCACACCCGGTACGGCGTGATGTTCTGCTGCCAGGGCAGATCCTTGCGGCCGTGGCGGTCGAACCAGTCGAGGACCGCCGCGCCGAACTGCTCGGGGCTCATCGTTTGAACAGGCCTTTGAGCGCGTCCTTGAGCTCGGGGCTGACCTTGTCGCCGAGCTTCTCTTCGATCTTTTCGTTGAGCTTCTCGCCGGCCAGCCGCGCTGCGACCTTGCCCAGGGCGTCGTTGTCGAAGCGGCAGGCCTTGGCGCCCAGCTCCAGCGGGCCGCGGCAGCGCAGCGGCCATTCGATGCCGACGTAGCGCTCGTTGACCTGGCAGGCCGGGTCCGGCATGGCGCCCTTGTCGCCTTCGATGACGATGCCGACGCGGTAGTCCATGCCCAGCACGCGCAGATCGACATCGCCGTTACCGTTGACGGTCAGGCCCGGAATGCTGGCCTTGAGGTCGGGGTTGCTGGCCACGCCGTTGCGCAGCGTCAGGTTGCCTTTGAGTTCGCGGAACGGCGTGTCCTTGCTGCGTGGGTCGCTGGCGAGCGGCTTGCGATTGAGCGTGGCGATGGCGCGGCACAGCTGCTGCTCGAGGTTGGCATCCACCAGCACGCCGTTGTCGATGATGAAGCCGACCTTGCCGTTGAGGTTGTCGATCCAGGCCTTCTCGCTGTTGCCCTGGGTGCGCAGGTCGGCATCCAGGTTGAGCAGCCCCTTGACCACCACGTCCTCGCCCTGGCTTTCCAGCAGGCGCTCGACCGGTACGCCATTGAAACGGTTCTGCACGGTCAGCAATGGCAGTGCCGGGCGTACGTCGAGGCTGGCCGAGCCATCCAGGCGTCCGCCATACAGCCCGCCGCGCACTTCCTGCAGGGTCAGCAGGCCGTTGCGGGTACGAGCCTTGAGGTTGAAGCCGTCCAGCGGGATCTTCATTGCGGTCAGGCTGCCGATGGCCAGGTTGACCTCGGTGTCGAGCTTGCGCAGCTGATCCACCGGCAACACCGAAGCTTCGCTCCAGGCCTGCTGGGTCGGAGCGTTCGGCAGTGGTGTGGTGCCGCTGCCGATTGCGCTGGCCTGGGTGCTCTTGACCTCGCTCTTGCGCGCTGCCTCGGCCGCCTGCTCCTTGCTCGGCGGCGGCAGGTAGCGATCCAGATTGAAGCGGTCGCCCTTGAGGTCGACACGCAGCGCCTGGCGGGCGAAGTCACTGACGGCGAGGCGGCCGGTGAAGGTGCTGTCGTCGAGCTTCAGGGTCAGTTCTTCCAGCGCCAGGCTGTTCGGCGTACCGCTCAGGCGACTGACCAGTTCGGCCTTGCTCAGTGCGGCAGCGTCAGCCATGGCCGGCAGCTGCTGGCCGGTGCCCTGAAGGAATTCACGCAGGTTGAACTGCGCGACGGTCAGGGCGCCGCTGATCTTCGGTTCCTTGTCCAGATCGCGTGCCTTCAGCTCGCCCAGCCCGCGCAACTGGTTGGCGGTGAACTTGAGGCTGTTCCATTCGGCGATCTGCGCGGCGAGATCGACCAGCAGCTGGCCCTGGGCGCTGAAGGTCAATGTCTGCCCTTGCAGCGGCTCGCCGGAAGCCTCGCCGGACAGGCGCATGTCCTCGAACTGGTAGCGCTTGAGCTGGTTGTCGAAACGCAGCGCGCCCTGCAATTCAGTGCGCGCTCGCATCACCGGCTTGTTGCTGCCGAAGAAGGCGTTGAGCTTGAGAGGGATCGGGCTGCCTTCGCGAATCGCGCCGGTCGTGAGCTCGATGCTTTCGGCGCTGTACTGCTGGCCGGTCTTGGCGTCGCTGTAGGTAACGCGGGCATCGCTGACGGTCAGGCTGTCGATGTCCAGGGTCAGTGGCTTGCTGCGCGAAGCGGGGGCTGCATCCGGTTCGGCCGGTGGTTCGCTGGCCTCGGCGGCTGGCGCGGGTTGTTCGGCCTGCCTGGCCGGCTGGCCAACGCCCTCCCAGTTGCCACGGCCCTGTTCGTCACGGCTCAGGGTCAGGTTGAGGCCGTTGACGGTGATGTCGCTCATCTGCACTTCGCGGCTCAGCAGCGGCATTACCCGCACCGACAGGCCGAGCATGCGCAGGTCGGCGAACGGCTGCTCGGGTGTCTGTGCGCTGGCCAGGGTGGTCTCGTGCAGCTCCAGGCCGAGCCAGGGGAACAGGCTCCAGCCGATGTCACCTTTGATGTCCAGTTCGAGGCCGGCCTTGCTGCGTGCCAGGTCGCGGATCTCGTCCTTGTAGTCGTTGGGATCGAATAGGTGGGTCAGGGCGAAGCCCGCCGCCACGACGATCAGCAACAGCCCGAGAAAGACCAGCCCCAGGATTTTGCCGAGCGATTTCATGGACGAGTCCTTGTAGATGAACGATCTGAAAAGTGCCGAGTATAGCCCCGTGCCTGCACTTGTCGGGAACACGGTCGGCGTTGGAGTGCCGTTGCGGGTGCGGGTTCCGCAGCTGGCCGCGGCGGGCGGCAAGCGCGCCCCGTCGGCGGATCAGGCAGGGCGCAGCGGATATCGCGTGGGCGACTTAGAGCGAATCCAGCGGCAGATGCGTTCGCGCGGCCAGGGCGCTGGCTTCCAGATGACCGGCGGGTGCGGCAAGGCGCAACGGCTTGCCGGCTTCACTGGCCAGGCGCTGGGTTTCTTCCAGCAGCCGGCGGCCGACGCCGCGCTTGCGGGTGACCTTGCGTACGCACAGGTGCGACAGGCGCCAGGCTTCGTCGCCGCGCCGCAGCAGGGCGGCGCCGAGCAGACGGTCATTGAAGCGGCCTGCGATCAGGCTGCCATCGGCCAGCGCCGCATCGATCAGCGCTTCGGCGCTGGCATAGGGCGTCAGCAGCCATTCGGGGGCGTCGGCGTAGATTTTCGCCAGATCGGTTAAATCCTGCGGGCTGGGCTGGGTGACGGATTCGACGTAGACGGGCATGGCGACCTTGCGACGGCTGAGCAGAAGTGCCGGCAAGGATACGCCGAACCGCCGCCAGCGCACGAGACGGCGGCGGTTGGCGCGTTCGCTCAGTGCAGGCGATGGCGCTCGTGAAGAAAGCTCAGCACCGCACGGCGATAGTGGTTGTACTCCGGGTCGTCGGCCAGGGCGATGCGGTCGCGTGGGCGCGGCAGTTTCACCTCGAGGATTTCGCCGATGGTCGCCGAGGGGCCGTTGGTCATCATCACGATGCGGTCGGAGAGCAGCACGGCTTCGTCGACATCATGGGTGATCATCATCATGGTGTTGCCCAGGTCCTTCTGGATCTTCATCACCTCGTCCTGCAGGTGCGCGCGGGTCAGTGCATCGAGTGCGCCGAAGGGCTCGTCGAGCAGCAACACCTTGGGCTTCATCGCCAGTGCACGGGCGATGCCGACGCGCTGCTTCATGCCGCCGGAAATTTCCTGCGGATACTTGTTCAGCGCGTGGCTCATGTTTACCAGCGCTAGGTTGTGCTCGATCCACTCGCGCCGTTCGCGCTTGTTCATACTGCGCTTGAACAGCTTGTTCACCGCCACCTCGACGTTTTCGTAGACGGTCAGCCAGGGCAGCAGCGAGTGGTTCTGGAACACCATGCTGCGATCCGGGCCCGGCCCGCGGACTTCCTTGCCGTCGAGGATCACGCCGCCGAGGCTGGGGTCGAGCAGGCCGGCGACGATGTTCAGCACCGTCGACTTGCCGCAGCCGGAGTGGCCGATGATGGAGATGAACTCGCCCTTGGCGATGTTCAGGTTGATGTCCTTGAGCACCTGCGAGGCAAGGTTGCCGCGCACGAAACTCTTGTCCAGGTGTTCGATGGAGAGATAGCTCATGGCGTTGCTCCTCAGTTGGCCGGAATGCCGCGGGTGATGCGCTGGCCGACGAAGGCCACCAGGCGATCGAGCACGAAGCCGACCACGCCGATGTAGACGAGCGCGAGGATGATGTCGCTGATGCGCGAGGCGTTCCACGCATCCCAGATGAAGAAGCCGATGCCGACGCCGCCGATGAGCATCTCCGCGGCGATGATCGCCAGCCACGACAGGCCGACGCCGATACGCAGGCCGGTGAAGATGTAAGGCGCGGCGGCCGGCAGCATGATGGTCTTGAAGTACTCGAAACCGTTGAGCTGCAGCACTTGGGCGACGTTGCGGTAGTCCTGTGGGATGTTGCGGATGCCTACCGCGGTATTGATGATGATCGGCCAGATCGCGGTGATGAAGATGACGAACAGCGCCGAGGGGTGGCTGTCCTGGAAACCCGCCAGCGACAGCGGCAGCCAGGCCAGTGGCGGCACGGTGCGTAGCACCTGGAAGATCGGATCGAGACCGCGCATGGCCCAGTCCGACTGGCCAATCAGCACGCCGAGGCCGACGCCGGCGACCACCGCCAGCATATAGCCCACCGCAACCCGCTGCAGGCTCGCCAGTAGTTGCCAGGCCAGGCCCACGTCATTACCGCCGTTGTCGTAGAACGGATCGATGATCAGCTCCCAGGTTTCCGCGACCACCTGCGAGGGCGGCGGCAGCGCGGCGTCTGCGCCGGAGCAGAGCATCTCCCAGATCAAGCCGAGTACCAGCAAAATCACCAGGGGTGGCACCAGCTGCTGCACCGCATAGCGGCCGCTGCGCCGAGCCAGTGCGGCGAGCCGGGAAGGGCGGACGATCGATACCGGCTCGGCGGTGGCGGGCTGCAGTTTGACGTTGGCATTCATGGGCTTTTCCTCGCGGGTTGCGGTTATCAGGCCATGGCCTTGATGGTCAGGCTGTCCAGGTAGGCTTGCGGGTTCTCGGGGTCGAATACCTTGCCGTCGAAGAACTTCTCCACGCCGCGGGAGGTGGAGGTCGGGATCAGTTCGGCGGGCAGGTTCAGCTCGCCGGCGGCGGCGCGCCAGATGTCTTCGCGGTTGACCTTGGCGATCAGCGCCTGGCTGTCGAAGTCGGCCGGCAGGTAGCCCCAGCGCTTGTTCTCGGTCAGGAACCAGAGGTCGTGGCTCTGGAACGGGTAGGAGGCGTGGTCGTCCCAGTAGCGCATCTGCTCGGGATGGTTCTCGATCACCTTGCCGGTGCCGTAGGCGAAGTTGCCCTTCATGCGGTCGACGATGTCCTTGTAGGGCGCGCCGATCCACTTGCGCTGCGAGCAGATCTTCGCCACTTCTTCCTTGTTCTCCGGTTTCTCGCAGAACTGCTGGGCTTCCATGATCGCCATGGTCAGCGCCTTGGCCGCGTTGGGGTTGGCGGCCACGTAGTCGCTGCGCAGGGCGAAGGCCTTCTCCGGGTGGTTGTGCCACAGCTCGCCGGTGGTGTTGGCGGTGTAGCCGATCTTCTGGTTGATCAGCTGGGCGTTCCACGGCTCGCATACGCAGAAGGTGTCCATGCTGCCGACCTTCATGTTGGCGACCATCTGCGCCGGCGGCACGACGATGGTGTTGATGTCGGCATTCGGGTCGATGCCACCTGCCGCCAGCCAGTAGCGCATCCACAGGTCATGGGTGCCGCCGGGGAAGGTCATCGCTGCGCTGACTTTCTTGCCGCTGGCCTTCTTCGCTTCCAGTGCGGCCTTGAACGGGGTGCTGTCGAGGCCGATCTTCAGGTCGCGATATTCCTCGCCGACCGAAATGCACTGACCGGACAGGTTCAGCCGCGCGAGGATCGACATGGCCACCGGCTGGTTGTTCGGCGTGACGATGCCGGCGCTGATCAGGTAGGGCATCGGCGTGAGGATGTGCGCGCCGTCGATACCGTTCTTCGCCGAGCCGAGCACCAGGTTGTCGCGGGTGGTGCCCCAGGAGGACTGCTTGAGTACCTCGACCTCGGTCATCCCGTATTTGGCGAAGAAGCCCTTCTCGGCGGCGACGAACAGCGGCGCGGCGTCGGTCAGGGCGATAAAGCCGAGCGTGGCCTTGCTGGTCTCCACATCACCACCTGCAGCCCAGGCGGCCGAACGCATGCCCAGGGACATGCCGCCGAACAGGGCGACGCCGCTGGCGGCAATGATCGAGTGCTTGAGAAAGCTGCGGCGCGAGGCCAGCGTTACGCTGCTGGGCTGGTCGTTGTTCGGCTTTTCGGTCATGGTCGGGTTTTCCTTTGGGCGAAAAAAAACGGCGCCACACCGCCCGGCTGGAGCCGGAGAGCGTGGACACCGTTGTCCTGATGAGGAGTTGTGAAAGCCGAAGGATCCGGCCTTGCCTGAGCTTTGCGAAAGCTGTGCCAGAACTGCTCAGGCGGCGCGGAACGGGTGCTGCCGCGGCATCGAATCGCCGGGAGGTTTCCATCGAATCAAGCACTTGCGGAGGGGCGCAAACAGAGCGCGACCAGTTCCGTGATTGGCTTGATCAAGATGAATTGCGCTTGGCGATCCTGCGGGACTGGCGGCGCATGCACATCCGCGGGGCAGGCATGCTGTGCAGATGGTGCGGCGTGCCTGTTTTCAGTGCCTGGAGCGCTGGCCCAGGGTGCGGGCCGGGGCGCGCTCGGCGGGCTGTGCCAGTGCCAGCAGGCGCTGGGCGACCTCCTCCAGGCGCAGGCCCTGATTCATTGCCGCCTGACGCAGCCAGCCGTAGGCCTCGCCTTCGGAGAAGCCCTGCTGGCGCATCAGCTGCTGCTTGGCCCGCTCCACCTGTTTGCGCTCGTCCAGCGCCTGACGCGCCTCGCGCAATTCTTCATTGAGACCCTGCAGGCGCACGCTCTGGGTTAGCAAGAGTTCCAGGGTCGAGCGCGCCACCATCGCGGTCATGCCGTCCGGCGGTGGCGCGTCGAGATCGCTGGCCTGCACACTGAACAGCTTGGCCTGCTCGGCGGCGGCGTGCATGTCGGCGATGCCGTCGAGCAGCTTGCGATGGCTCTGCAGGTCCTTGCGGATACGCTCGATGCTGTACCGGCACTGTTGCAACAGATCCTGCTCCAGGCGCGTTTCGACCTGCTTCATCGCGTCGATGCGGTGCGTGTGCAGCTCGAACCAGAGCTCGCACAGCTGCGGTTCGACCGCCGCGCCAGGGCTGGTACGGCGGGCGATGTCACGCAGGCGGCAGGCTTTGATGTTCGTCTCGCTGGCGCACAGCGCTTGCCATAGCGCCTGCGCTGCCGGGCTGGCGAAGCGGCTGAAGGTGGCGAAGCAGCGCTCCTGGCCTTCGAGCAGGTGCTCCAGGCGCTCCAGCATGTCCGCGCGGAAATAGCCGCTGGCGAAGCCGACCACCCCGAGCGCACGCTCCTGGCCGGCCAGTTCCTTGCCCTGCATGAAATTGAATAGCGCCACCAGGCAGCGGGTGATGTCCGGGTCGGCGGCGGTGTCGGCCGCCTCAAACACCACTGCCAGCAGCCCGCCGATCAGCCGCACCAGTGTTGCCGTGGCGTCCTGCATGCTGATGGCGTGCTCGCGGATGCGCCGGCGCAGAGCCGGCAGCTCGTCGAGGCTGTGCAAGGCATAGGCGATGCGGGTAAACAGCCGGGTCTTGTCCGCACTGCTGACGGCGTCCAGGTCGATGCGATCCAGATCCAGGCGCACCTCGCGCTCCAGCGCCTCGGCTTCCAGACTGAGCACGTCCAGCTGCTGGCGCTGATGGGCGGCGTTGCCGCTGAGGTAGATGTTCGAGTAGCCGCGCTCCTTCTGCAGCGCGTGTACCAGTTGGCTGATGCGGGTGACCAGTTCGCAGGTGCGCGCCAGATCCTCCAGGCCGAGCAGTTCGCTGCGCCGGGACGCCAGCATGAAGCGCAGGGTCGCAGGCATTTTCCGTCCGTGCATGGGGCGGCACCTCCGCAGGTTGACACGCAGGTTCCTGCAAGATGCAGTCCAGTAAGCCCGGCGCGTATCCGTGCTGCGGCGTTTGCGCCTATAATGTGCCCCTTTTCGCCCACGATCAGCGGAGCTGTTGATGTCCGAACGTACGGCTTACGTAGAGCGCAACACCCTGGAAACCCAGGTCAAGGTCACCATCAATCTGGATGGCACCGGCAAGGCGCGCTTCGCCATCGGCGTGCCCTTCCTGGAGCACATGCTCGACCAGATCGCCCGTCACGGGCTGATCGACTTGGATATCGAGTGCAACGGCGACCTGCACATCGATGACCACCACACCGTCGAGGACGTCGGCATCACCCTCGGCCAGGCCTTTACCAAGGCCATCGGCGACAAGAAGGGCATGACCCGCTACGGGCATTCCTACGTACCGCTGGACGAGGCGCTGTCGCGCGTGGTGATCGACTTCTCCGGGCGCCCGGGGCTGACCATGAATGTGCCCTACACCCGCGCGGTGGTCGGCAAGTTCGACGTCGACCTGTTCCAGGAATTCTTCCAGGGCTTCGTCAATCACGCCTTGGTGACCCTGCACATCGACAACCTGCGCGGCATCAATACCCACCACCAGATCGAGACCGTGTTCAAGGCCTTCGGCCGCGCACTGCGCATGGCCGTCGAACTCGATCCGCGCATGGCCGGGCAGATGCCGTCCACCAAAGGGTGCCTGTAATGCAGACCGTTGCCGTCATCGACTACGGCATGGGCAACCTGCACTCGGTGGCCAAGGCGCTGGAACACGTCGGCGCTGGCCGCGTGCTGATCACCAGCGATGCGCAGGTCATCCGTGAGGCCGACCGCGTGGTGTTTCCCGGCGTCGGCGCGATTCGCGACTGCATGGCCGAGATCCGCCGGCTGGGCTTCGACGAACTGGTTCGTGAAGTCAGCCAGGATCGCCCCTTTCTCGGCATCTGCGTCGGCATGCAGGCGCTGATGGAGCGCAGCGAAGAAAACGACGGCGTCGATTGCATCGGCCTGTTCCCCGGTCAGGTGCGCTTCTTCGGCAAGGACCTGCACGAGGACGGCGAGCACCTGAAGGTGCCGCACATGGGCTGGAACGAGGTCAAGCAGGTGGTCGACCACCCGCTCTGGCACGCGATTCCGGACAATGGGCGCTTCTATTTCGTGCACAGCTACTACATCGAGGCCGGCAATCCGCGCCAGGTGGTCGGTCGCGGCCATTACGGCAACGACTTCGCCGCCGCGCTGGCCGATGGCTCGCGCTTCGCCGTGCAGTTCCATCCGGAGAAGAGCCACACCCACGGCCTGCAGCTCCTGCAGAACTTCGCCGCCTGGGATGGTCGCTGGTAAATGAGCTGGGCCAAGCTCAAGCCGCCGGTTTTGACGCTGGATGCCGCTCAGGAGCAGGCGGCGCAACAGGTCATCAAGCGCTTTCTGCAAGACCGCTTCGAACTCGAGCTGGGCTCGTTCGAGGCGCAGGAAGTGCTCGATCTGTTCGCCCGGGAAATCGCGCCGCTGTATTACAACAAGGCGATCTTCGACGTGCAGAGCCACCTGAAGGAACGGTTCGAGAGCATCGAAAGCGACTTGTGGGCGCTCGAGAAGAGCTGACCCTTAACCGACACTTGATTTGAACAGGTTCAAGCCATGCTGATTATTCCCGCTATCGATCTGAAGGACGGTGCCTGCGTGCGTCTGCGCCAGGGCCTGATGGACGACGCCACGGTGTTCTCCGACGACCCGGTGGCCATGGCTGCCAAGTGGGTCCAGGCCGGCTGCCGTCGTCTGCACCTGGTCGACCTCAACGGCGCCTTCGAAGGCCAGCCGGTCAACGGCGAGGTGGTCACGGCGATCGCCAAGCGTTATCCGAACCTGCCGATCCAGATCGGTGGCGGCATCCGTACCCTGGAAACCATCGAGCACTACGTGCGCGCTGGCGTCAGCTACGTGATCATCGGTACCAAGGCGGTCAAAGAGCCTGAGTTCGTCACCGAGGCCTGCCGCGCCTTTCCGGGAAAGGTGATCGTTGGTCTGGATGCGAAGGATGGCTTCGTCGCCACCGATGGCTGGGCCGAGGTCAGCAGCGTTCAGGCCACCGACCTGGCCCGCCGCTTCGAGGCTGATGGCGTCTCGGCCATCGTCTATACCGACATCGCCAAGGACGGCATGATGCAGGGCTGCAACGTCGAGGCCACCGTGGCGCTGGCCAGCGCCAGCCGCATCCCGGTGATCGCCTCCGGCGGCATCCATAACATCGGCGACATCCAGAAGCTGCTCGATACCAACACGCCGGGTATCGTCGGCGCCATCACCGGCCGGGCGATCTACGAAGGCACGCTCGACGTCGCCGAAGCGCAGGCGCTCTGCGACCTGAAGTACAAGGACGAGTGATTCGCTGAACTGCGGTGGATCGGTGAAGCGCGATCCACCCTACACGCTACCTGCAGCTTGAAGCCTGCGGCTTGAAGAAGCCGCTTTCGGAGAAAGCCATGGCCCTGGCCAAACGCATCATTCCCTGCCTCGACGTGGACAACGGCCGCGTGGTCAAGGGCGTCCAGTTCGAGAACATTCGCGACGCCGGCGACCCGGTGGAAATCGCCCGCCGCTACGACGAGCAGGGCGCCGACGAGATCACCTTCCTCGACATCACCGCCAGCGTCGACAACCGTGACACCACTCTGCACACCGTCGAGCGCATGGCCAGCCAGGTGTTCATCCCGCTGACCGTCGGCGGCGGCGTGCGCAGCGTGCAGGACATCCGCAACCTGCTCAATGCCGGCGCCGACAAGGTCTCGATCAATACCGCCGCGGTGTTCAATCCGGACTTCGTTGGCGAGGCCGCGGACCGTTTCGGCTCGCAATGCATCGTCGTCGCCATCGACGCCAAGAAGGTCTCCGCGCCGGGCGAGCCGGGTCGCTGGGAAATCTTCACCCATGGCGGGCGCAAGCCCACCGGCCTGGATGCGGTGGCCTGGGCGAAGAAGATGGAAGACCTCGGCGCTGGCGAAATCCTGCTGACCAGCATGGATCAGGACGGCGTGAAGAGCGGCTACGACCTGGGCGTCACCCGGGCCATCAGCGAAGCGCTGTGCATCCCGGTGATCGCCTCCGGTGGCGTCGGCAATCTGCAGCACCTGGCCGACGGCATTCTCGAAGGCAAGGCCGATGCGGTGCTAGCCGCGAGCATCTTCCACTTCGGCGAATACACGATTCCGGAAGCCAAGGCCTATCTGGCCGCCCGCGGCATCGTGATGCGCTGATCGCGTTGCCGGCAGAGCGAAAGGCTTCGCTCTCGAAACATGGACACGTCCGCGGTTGTTGCGGATAAGTACTCAGGGGGTACACACATGCGCAAGACAATCTCTACCATCGCCGCAGCTTTGCTGCTGGGCGCTACGCTGGCGCACGCTCAGGCGCCAGACAAGATCAATCTGCTGACCGAGAATTTCCCGCCCTACAACATGGCGGACGATGGCAAGAACTTCGCGCGTGACGAGCACATCACCGGGATCGCCGCGGACATCGTGCGCGAGATGTTCAAGCGTGCCGGCATCGACTACACCTTGACGCTGCGCTTCCCCTGGGAGCGCATCTACGGCATGGCGCTGGAGCAGCCGAACTACGGGGTTTTCGTCACGGCGCGCCTGCCCGAGCGCGAAGAGCTGTTCAAGTGGGTTGGTCCGATCGGGCCGGACGACTGGGTGTTGCTGGCTCGTGGCGACAGCCCGATCAACCTGACCAGTCTGGATCAGGCGCGCCAGTACAACATCGGCGCCTACAAGGGTGATGCCATTGCCGAGCACCTGGACGGTCAGGGGCTGCAGCCGCAGCTCGCCCTGCGCGATCAGGAGAACGTGAAGAAGCTGATCGACGGCAAGATCGACCTGTGGGCCACTGGTGATCCCGCTGGCCGCTACCTCGCCCGCCAGGACGGCGTGACCGGACTCAAGCGCGTGCTGCGTTTCGACAGTGCCGAGCTGTACCTGGCGCTGAACAAGCAGGTCGCCGATGAGACGGTGCAGAAGCTGCAGAAAGCGCTCGACCAGATGCGTAGCGAAGGTGTGATCGACGAGATCAACGCGCGCTACCTCTGAGCCTTCCCAGGTCGGCGCATCTTCTGCGCCGACTTTCTCGAGTGATGGCGGTGCGCCAGTAGCGTGCACCGATCCTCCTGCTCGCGCGGTCGTGGCGCATGCACGCTTCCCTGATTCAGCGGGCGCTCAGCCGCTGGCGCCGTGGCGCTTCGCTGGTTCGCATCTTGCTTTGGTACAGCCCCCGGCTCTGGCTCGCGGAGGGGTGGGCCAGGGAATCGAGAAGAAGGGAGCGATCCATGTTCAAGCGAATCATTGCCGTCGTCTTGCTGCTGCTCTGCGCTCATGCGCACGCCGCGCTGCCTGACGACTACCGAGTCGTGCTGCTGACCGAGAATTTTCCACCATTCAACATGGCCGAGGACGGCAAGAACTACGCCGCCGACGCGCGCATCCACGGCATCAACGCCGACATCGTGCGCGAGATGTTCCGCCGCACGAATATCCGCTACGAGCTGACCCTGCGCTTTCCCTGGGATCGCATCTACAAGCAGGTGCTCGAACAGCCGGATCAGGGGCTGTTCTCCACCACCTTCACGGCCGAGCGCGAGCAGCAGTTCAAATGGGTCGGCCCGTTGGCGAGCATCAGCTGGGTGCTGCTGGCGCCCGCCGACAGTCCTCTGCGCCTGACCGGACTGGAGCAGGCACGCGACCTGCGCATCGGTGCCTACAAGAACGATGCGGTCAGCCAGCATCTGGAGGGCAAGGGCCTGGCGCCGATCAACTCGCTGCGTGATCAGGAGAACATCGGCAAGCTGCTCAAGGGTCAGATCGACGTCTGGGCCACCGCCGATCCGGTCGGACCCTACCTGGCCAAGCAGGAAGGTGTGACCGGCCTGAAACCGGTGCTGCGTTTCAATGAAGCGCGGCTGTTCCTCGCGCTCAACCGGGCGACACCGGACGAGGTGGTTGAGCGTCTGCAGCGGGCGCTGGATGCGATGCGTGCCGAGGGCACGGTGGATGCGATGCTGCGCCGCTATCTCTGAAGCTCAGCGGTAGACGCCGCCACGACCATGGGCGGCCATCGCGCGGTTGCTGCGGGTGGCGATCATCTGCCCGACATCGACCCATTCGATGCCCTGCGCCGAGAGTCGCGGCAGTTCGCGTTCGAGCACGGCCAGCGTGCTCTCGTGGGGATGACCGATGATGACGACCGAGCCTTGCTTGCGCGCCAGCGCGACTGCCGCGTGAAAGCGTTCGGCTACCGCGGACGGTGAAGGATCGTCATCGAGAAAGATGTCCCGCGACAGGCTGGCCAGTGCCGTGCGTTGGGCGCTGGCGGCGGCCACGGTGCGCGGGCTGGTGCGGCTGTCGAGAAAGAACAGGTGGCGGCGCTGCAGTTCGCCCATCAGCCAGGTCATGGCCTGTATCTGATCGGTCATGGCGCTGCCCATGTGGTTGTTCAGCCCGCTGGCATGCGGTACCGCCGCAAGCGCTGCGTCGAGACGGCGCGCCAGTTCGTCATGAGGTAGTTGGGGATGCCAGGCGAAACGGCCTTGGGCAGGCGCCATCGGCATGTGCAGCATGACCGTTTTGCCGGCGCGATGGGCCTGCTCGGCCAGGTCGGCTGCATGGCGGGTGTCGGGAAGGATCGCCAGCGCGACCGGCCCCGGCAGTTGCAGCACGCGGCGGTCGCGTGCCTGGTTCTGCCCGAGGTCGTCGATTATCAGGGTCAACCGCGGTCGCGGGACATGGTCCGGCGTGGCTGCGGGCTCGCTGGCATACAGCGCCTGGCTGGCGAGCAACACCAGCAGTGCCAGCCCTGCTACCCAGCCTGACATCTTCACTGGCCGCGGGTGAGGTTCAATCCCTTGAGCAGATTCAGGGCCTGACCGAGCTGGTAGTCATCGTCCTGCGGGCGCGGCGAGTCGCTGGCGATCTGGGTGGCGGTGGGACGGTCCGGACCGCCGTTGCCGTTGCCCAGGTGGCCAGCAAGATCGGCCTCGCGGAAGCCATCGGCGGCCTGCTCGCGGGTCAGCTTGGCACGCTCGACCTTGATGTCCGGCTCGATGCCCTGGGCCTGGATCGAGCGGCCGTTGGGGGTGTAGTACAGGGCGGTAGTCAGCTTCAGTGCACGATCGTTGTTCAGCGGCAGCACGGTCTGTACCGAGCCCTTGCCGAAGCTGTCGGTGCCCATCACCACACCGCGCTTGTGATCCTGCAGCGCGCCCGCGACGATCTCAGAGGCCGAGGCGCTGCCGCCGTTGATCAGCACCACCAGCGGTACGCCTTCGCTGGCATCGGCCGGGTCGGCGTTGAAGCGCAGCTCGGAATTGGCGATGCGCCCCTCGGTGTAGACGATCAGGCCCTTGGTCAGGAAGTGGTCGGAAATCTCGACAGCCGCCTGCAGCACGCCACCGGGGTTGTTGCGCAGGTCGAGGACCAGGCCGTTGAGCTTCTTGCCGTCGTTGTCCTTCTTCAGCTTCGCCAGCGCCTTGCCCACTTCCTCGCCGGAGTTGACCTGGAACTGAGTGACGCGCAGGTAGCCGTAGCCCGGCTCCAGGATCTGGCTGCGGACGCTGCGCACCTTGATGACCGCGCGGGTCAGCTTCACGTCGAACGGCTGGCCGCCTTCGCGCACCAGCGTCAGGCTGATGCTGCTGCCCGGCTTGCCGCGCATCTTGCCGATGGCGTCCATCATCGACAGCCCCTTGGTCGGCTGGCCGTCGATCTTGACGATCAGGTCGCCGGCTTCGATGCCGGCCTTGGACGCCGGGGTATCGTCGATCGGCGAAACGACCTTGATGAAGCCGTCTTCCATGCCGACTTCGATGCCGAGACCACCGAATTCGCCGCTGGTGCTTTCCTGCAGCTCGGCGAACGCTTCGGGCTCGAGATAGGCGGAATGAGGATCGAGATTGCTGAGCATGCCTTTGATGGCATTTTCCAGAAGGGTCTTGTCATCCACTGGTTCGACATAGGCAGCCTTGATGCGGTCCAGTACCTCGGCAAAGGTGCGCAGTTCCTCCAGCGGCAGCGGGGCTTTGGCACTGGCACTTGGCGCCGCGGCCTCCTCCATGGGCTGCTGGGCCCATGCGCCGCCCTGCATCCCCAGCAATACGGCCAGGGCGAGCGTGGATGGGCGGGCGAAACGGCGCAGGTGCAACATGTCGAACTCCAATTATGAGAGGGCGCGCTTGGTGGTGCGGGCGGCTCGGCAGGACCGAACGCCGCTGCTCGCTAACCTTGCGCGCGGCACCATTGGGCAGGATCGCTGGGGCGCCCCTGCTGGCGAATGGCGAAATACAGTGCGGCAGTTTCCTGGCCGCCGCTGGTGCCTACCGTGGCAATTGCGTCACCGGCCTTGACGATATCGCCGGCGTCGCGCAGCAGGCTCTGGTTGTGGCCATACAGGCTCAGATAACCATTGCCATGGTCGAGGATTACCAGCAGTCCAGCGCCGCGCAGCCAGTCGGCGAACACTACGCGTCCGCCATGGACGGCGCGGACCTGAGTACCGACGCTGGCGCCGATCAGTACGCCGTCCCACTTGGTTCGAGCGTCGCCGCCGCGCGGAGTGCCATAGCGGGCGACGAGACGTCCATCCACCGGCCATGGCAGTTTGCCCTTGGCCTTGGCGAACGGGCCGCCGAAGTTGCCGCCGGCACTGGAAACCAACGGGCCGTTCGGCGCAGTGCTGGCGCCGGGCCGGGATTGTTGTTGCTCCTGACGCTGGCGCTCGGCAAGCAGTTCGCGTTGCCGGGCTTCCTCGGCTTCGCGAGCCTGGCGGGCCAGGGTTTCCTCGATGGTCTTGAGTACCCGTTCGAACTGGGCCTGCTCCTGACGGCGGGCCTGCAGCTTCTGTTCGCGGCTGGACAGGTCGCTGTTGAGCTTGGCCAGCGTTTGCTGGCGCTCCTTGCGCACCTCGGCGAGTTGCTCGCGCCGCTCCAGCAGGCCGTCCTTCTTTTCCGCCAGAAGGTTCTGCTGCGCTTCGATGTCAGTCTCGACTCCAGCCAGTTGGCGCAGGGTCTCGTTGAAGCTGTCGAGCTGTTCGAGGCGCGCCTTGTTCAGGTAGTCGTAATAGGTAATGGTGCGGCTGAATTTTTCCGGGTTCTGCTGGTTGAGCAGCAGCTTGAGATATTCCTGCCTCCCATTCTGATAGGCGGCGCGGGCCTGCAGCCCGATCAGGCGCTGCTGCTCCAGACGTGCGCCTTCGAGGGTGGTTTTCTCCTCGTTCAGGCGTTCCAGCTCGGCCTCGCTGCGGTCGATCTCCTGCTGCAGGGTGTCGACCTGCTTTTCCAGCTGACCCATCTCGCTTTCGGTGGTCTTCAGCTGCTTCTGAACGCCGGATTTCTCCTGCTCGATCTGCTTGAGCAGTTTCTGCAGTTCGGCGATGTCCTGGCGAGCGGCTTCGATCTGCTGCCGCGCTGCGGCACGTTCGTCCGCCACGGCGGGGCCGAGCAGGCAGAGGAAGGCGAGGGCGAGAAAGGTACGAGGCATTGGAGGGCGTCAACCGAGCGTTATGACCGACGTAGTATGCCTAAAAAGCAAGCTGGAAGCTTGAAGCCTGTAGCGGGAAACGGCGGCTGGCGCCAGCCGCTTCCCGCCCGGCTCGATCAGCTCAGCTCGACGATCGAGCGACCGGTCATCTCTGGCGGTACCGGCATGCCGAGCAGGGTCAGCATGGTTGGCGCGACATCGGCCAGCACGCCGCCTTCGCGGATCGAGACGTTGCGCTTGCCTATATAGATGAAAGGCACTGGCTCACAGGTATGCGCGGTGTGCGCCTGGCCGGTCATGACGTCTTCCATCTGTTCGACGTTGCCGTGGTCGGCGGTCAGCAGCGCTTCGCCGCCGACCTTGTACAGCGCCTCGACGATCCGCCCGACGCAGCTGTCCAGGCATTCCACCGCCTTGACCGCGGCATCGAACACGCCGGTATGACCGACCATGTCGCCGTTGGCGTAGTTGACCACGATAACGTCGTAGCGCTGGTTTTCGATGGCATCGACGATACGATCGGTGACCTCGGGCGCGCTCATCTCGGGTTTCAGGTCGTAGGTGGCGACCTGAGGCGAGGGGATCAGAATGCGCTCTTCGCCGGGGAAGGGCTCTTCGCGGCCGCCGGAGAAGAAGAAAGTGACGTGGGCGTATTTCTCGGTTTCGGCGATGCGTAGCTGGGTCTTGCCGTTGTTGGCCAGGTACTCGCCGAGCACGTTGGTCAGTGCTTCCGGGGCGAAGGCTGCCGGCGCGGGAATGCTCGCGGCGTACTGGGTGAGCATGACGAACTCGGCCAGTTGCGGCACCCGGGCGCGTTCGAATTCATTGAAGCCGGGTTCGACGAAGCAACGGGTCAGCTCGCGGGCGCGGTCGGCACGGAAGTTCATGAACACCACGGCGTCGCCATCCTCGACGCGCACCGGTTCGCCGATAGTGGTCGCCTTGACGAATTCGTCGCTTTCGCCACGCTCGTAGGCGGCGATCAGGCCATCCACGGCGTAGTCGGAGCGGTACTCCGCCTTGCCGTCGACGATCAGCTCGTAGGCCTGCTGCACGCGGTCCCAGCGGTTGTCGCGGTCCATGGCGAAGTAGCGGCCGATCAGGCTGGCGATACGGCCCTTGCCCAGGCGGGTGAAGGTGGCCTGAAGCAGTTCGATGGAGTGCTGTGCGCTCTTCGGTGGGGTGTCGCGGCCGTCGAGGAAGGCATGCAGGTAGATCTTCTCGGCGCCGCGCTGGGCCGCCAGCTCGGCCATGGCGACCAGATGATCCTGATGGCTGTGCACGCCACCGTCGGAAAGCAGGCCGAGGATGTGCACCGCCTTGCCGGCCCCCGCGGCCTTGTCGACGGCGGCACAGATGGTCGGGTTGGCAAAGAACTCGCCGTCGCGGATCGCCTTGGTCACCCGGGTGAAGTCCTGATACACCACACGCCCGGCGCCCAGGTTCATATGGCCGACCTCGGAGTTGCCCATCTGCCCGTCCGGCAGACCGACATCCATGCCGCTGCCAGAGATCAATCCGTGCGGCTGGCTGGCCAGCAGGCGATCGTAGACTGGCTTGCGGGCGGCGTGGATGGCGTTGAAGTCCGGGCTGTCGCTGTGCCCGAAGCCATCGAGAATGATCAGTACCAGGGGTTTGGGCGTGGCGGTGGGGGCGACGGACATGCTTTCGGGCTCCTTGCACGGGGGCGGAAAAGGGCAGCCAGTCTACTGGCTGGCCGGGGCGAGGTCACGAATCATCAGGGTTCAGCCGGTAGGAGGGGCTGTGTATACTGGCCCGCATTTTATCGTCCGGGTACCCGTTGATGCTCGCTAACCTGATTGAATTTGTCTCTAACCACTATGTACTCAGCAGCCTGTTCGTGGTGCTGTTGATCCTTCTGTTCATCACCGAGACCCGCAAGGGTGGCAAGAGCCTGAGCAATCGCGAACTGACGGCACTGGTCAACAGTGGCGAGGGCGTGGTGTTGGACGTGCGCGTCAAGAAGGAGTTCGACGCCGGTCATATCGTCGATGCATTGAACATTCCCTACGAGAAGCTGGTCAGCCGCACAGGCGAGCTGGAAAAGCACAAGGCCAAGACCATCATCGTGGTCGATGCCATGGGGCAGCACGCCGGAACGGCCTGCCGTGAGCTGCAGAAGGCAGGCTTCACCGCCGCCAAGTTGTCGGGAGGGATTTCCAGCTGGCGCGGCGACAATCTGCCAGTGGTCAAGTAATCATGCCCAACGTCGTCATCTATACCACCGCCTGGTGCCCGTTCTGTATCCGCGCCAAGGCGCTGCTCGATCGCAAGGGTGTCGCCTACGAGGAAGTTCCCGTGGATGGCAACCCGTCCCTGCGCGCCGAGATGGCCAGCAAGGCCGGACGCACCTCGGTGCCGCAGATATGGATCGGCGACAAGCACGTCGGCGGCTGCGATGAGCTCCACGCTCTGGAGCGCGCCGGACGTCTCGACCCGTTGCTGCAGGCTTGAGGCCGGCAACGCGGGTCTGCGAACAATTCAAACGACACGCACAACTGGATAGAAGGTTGCAGAAATGACCGAACAAGCTAACAACGGCGGCGCAGCGTCGCAGAACGAACAGGGCGCGCAGTTCTCCCTGCAGCGCATCTACGTCCGCGACCTGTCCTTTGAAGCGCCGAAGAGCCCGGAAATTTTCCGTCAGGAATGGAATCCGAGTGTCGCGCTGGACCTGAACACCAAGCAGAAGGCGCTTGAGGGCGACTTCCATGAAGTCGTGCTGACCCTTTCGGTCACCGTGAAGACCGGCGAAGAAGTTGCGTTCATTGCCGAAGTGCAGCAGGCCGGGATCTTCCTGATCAAGGGTCTGGAAGCGGCTGCGATGAGCCACACCCTTGGCGCGTTCTGCCCGAACATCCTCTTCCCTTACGCCCGTGAGGCGCTGGACAGCCTGGTGACCCGCGGTTCGTTCCCGGCGCTGATGCTGGCTCCGGTGAACTTCGACGCACTCTACGCCCAGGAAATGGCGCGCATGCAGAGCGCCGGCGAAGCCCCCAGCACCGCCCACTGATCCATGCGGATCATGCAGGAAGCGTCTGACGCTTCCTGCATTTCCCTTCTGCGCATTAGCGCACCTGCACCACCAGCTTGCCGACCGCCTTGCGCTGCCCCAGCGTGGCGATAGCCTGGCCAGCCTCTTCCAGCGCAAAGCGTTGCGATACCAGCGGCTTGAGCTTGCCTTCTGCATGCCAGGCGAACAGCTGACGGAAATTCGCGGCGTTGTCCTGCGGTTGACGCTGGGCGAAGGCGCCCCAGAACACGCCGATCAGTGCGGCACCCTTGAGCAGCGGCAGGTTGGCCGGCAACGCCGGAATGTCGCCACCGGCGGCGAAACCCACCACCAGCATGCGGCCGTTCCAGGCGATGCTGCGGAAGGCTTCCTCGAACAGCTTGCCGCCCACCGGATCGTAGATGACATCCACACCCTGGCCGCCGGTGAGTTCCTTCAGGCGCTCCTTCAGGCTGACTTCGCTGTAGTTGATCAGCTCGTCGGCGCCGGCATTCTTCGCCACCTCCAGCTTTTCGGCGCTGGAGGCGGCGGCGATGACTCGCGCGCCCATGGCCTTGCCGATTTCCACGGCAGCCAGGCCGACACCACCGGAAGCGCCCAGCACCAGCAGAGTCTCTCCAGGTTGCAGATTGGCGCGCTGGGTAAGCGCATGCATCGAGGTGCCGTAGGTCATGCTGAAGGCGGCGGCGGTGTCGAAGTCCATGCTCGGCGGAATCGGCAGCGCGTTGCTGCCGGCCACCGCAACCTGCTCGGCGAAGCTGCCCCAGCCAGTGAGCGCCATGACCCGGTCGCCGACCTTGAGGTGGCTGACCTTCTCGCCGACCGCGGCGATGACGCCGGCCGCCTCGCCGCCGGGCGAGAACGGGAACGGCGGCTCGAACTGATACCTGCCCTCGATCATCAGCGTGTCAGGGAAATTCACCCCGGCGGCATGCACGTCGAGCAGGATCTCGCTCGGCTTGATCTGAGGGGAGGGGGCATCTTCGACAACCAGGCTTTCGGGCGGGCCGAAGCTTTTGCACAGGACGGCTTTCATCGCTTTTCCTTGTTCGACTGGTCGGACGCTTGCCGCCCGACATGGGATGGCTCGACTGCTCAGGACTTTCCAGTCTAGGAGCGCTGCGTGGCGAGGCAATCAGCATCGTTCACTGTAATGGCGGCGTATAAGTGGCAGGCGGTTGCGCGATAGGCTTGGGTGGGCCGCGGCGACTGGTTATGCTGGCGCAGGAATCCCTTGGAGCAGTACCGCGTGAAATACCTCATCTCGATGTTTTTCTGCCTCGCCCTGGCTGGGCCCGCGCTGGCTGAGGAGCCGGCCGAAGACGCCGCCGCCACGCAGACACTCTATTACGCGCTGACGCCTGCGATGGTTGGCAACTACGGCTCCGGCGAGCGACTGAAGTACTACAAGGCCGATGTTGCGCTGCGTATCTCCAGCAAGGAGGTGGAGGATCGGGTCAAGCATCACGAGCCGCTGATTCGTCATCAGCTGGTGATGCTGTTTTCCCAGCAGACCGACGAGACGCTGAGCGGCCCCGAAGCCAAGGAACAGCTGCGTCAGGAAGCCTTGCGCCAGGTGCGCGAGGTGCTGGAGCAGGAAGAAGGCAAACCGCTGGTGGATGATCTGCTGTTCAACAATCTGATCATCCAGTAGCTCAGCGCATCGCCAGGATCGCCTGCCATTCGTCTTCGCTGACCGGCATCACCGACAGGCGGCTTCCTTTCTTCACCAGTGCCAGTTCGTGCAGTGCTGGCTCGGTTTTCAGGCGCGCCAATTTCAACGGTGTCGCAAAGGCGTCGACGAACTCGACATCGACCGCGCTCCACGGATTTGCATCATCGCGAGCCTTGGCATCGTGATAGGGGCTGGCAGGGTCGAGGGCAGTGGGATCGGGATAGGCGCTGCGACTGATCCTGCCGATGCCGGCGATTCCTGGCTCGGCGCAACTGGAGTGATATAAGAAGAACTGATCGCCTTCCTGCATCTGGCGCATGAAGTTTCTCGCCTGGTAGTTGCGTACACCATCCCAGCGTCCGTGACCCATTTTTTTCAGGTCCCAGATGGAAAATTCGTCGGGTTCGGACTTCATTAACCAGTAAGGCATGAACCTTGCTCTCCTATCAGACGGTTCGATCAGACCATGATGGCAAAATCTCCGACAATCGGCTGCAATACCTGTTTGCGCGGTGCCGACGCTTCACGGAAAATGCCGCAGCTGTAAGGTGGCCTATCGAGTCCTAGAACGAAAACACATCGACTCGACGCAAGCATTTCGCCTGGTAGGGGGAGGCGAACACAAATGAAACGTAAGCCCGATATTCTGTGGATTTTGGTCTTTATCTTTGGTCTCGGCGTAGTCACCACGGGCTATACGCAGAGTCTGTGGGATCAGCACGATGGCGCGGCCGGCATGGCCCCGGTCATTCAGGTGCAGCAGGCTCAGCAGCGATGACCTCGTGCCGCATGGACGCGGCTTTCCATCATCCGGCGTACCAACCCTGGTCCGTCACCGTAGCCTGAAGCGCTACATCCCAGCTCTCCAGCGGCAGTCGATCGACGCGCTGACATTCATGAGCCAGTCCCAACAATGTCGGTTTGTGACTTTTTTTGCGCATGGCGCGATACGCCAGGCTGCGATCATAGAAGCCGCCACCCATGCCAAGCCGTCCGCCCTTTCCGTCGAAGCCCACCAGTGGCATGAGCAGCAGGTCCAGCGCCCAGACACGGCGTTGCCGAGCGGCCCGGATCACGGGTTCCGGAATGCCGAAGCGGTTGCGGCGCAGCTGTTCGCCGGGCTCGATGCGCTGGAACACCATGCGCGTACGTGGCCAGGGGTTGAGTACCGGAAGATAGGTTGCCTTGCCGCGGCGCTGAGCCGCTTGCAGCAATAGGCGCGGATCGATTTCGCCATCATTGGGCAGGTACAGGGCGATATGCCGGGCGCGCCGAAACCAGGGATGCTGAGCCAGCTGCCGATAGAGATGGCGAGCGGCCAGGCGCTGCTGGGCGGGTGTCAGTTGGCGTCGAGCGTGGCGCAGCTTGCGGCGTAGCGCCGGGCGCGAAAGGCCTTCGGCTACGATCATCAGAAGTGGCTCCCCAGCATGCCGCTGCCAGCGTAGGCCCTTGAACCCGAGAGTTCAAGGTGGCGACTACAGAGTACCTTAAGGCTTTCCGTCAGGCGGACATGCACACCGGCACCACGTGTAGCCTCCATGGTGTTGCTTATCGGGAGAGGGTCATCGCCGACTGGCGAACATGCCAGGGAGTTGGGCGGAGTATAACGCAAACCGGCTGCCGTTGATCAGTTGCCGGAAGGGTTCGGGTCGGTGGCCAGTGCGCTGTCGACGCGCTCCAGCAGCATGCGTACGTGCTCGCGCGCGCTGTTGGCTTCGGCATCCAGGCGATCATGCTTGTGTAGCAGTTCGTGGGTGATGTTCAGCGCGGCCATCACCGCAACGCGGTCGGCGCCGATGACTTTGCCGCTGCTGCGGATCTCGCGCATCTTGCGATCCAGATAGCGGGCCGCGCCTTCCAGATTGCTGCGTTCCTCTGGCGGACAGGCAATGCAATATTCCTTGTCCATGATGTGCACGGTGACGGTGTTCGGCTGGGTCATGAGTCCTGCTCCAGGGCTTTCAGGCGCGAAATCATTGATTCGACCTTCAAGCGGGCCATTTCGTTCTTTTCGATCAGATGAGCGCGCTCTTCACGCCAGTTCCGCTCGTTGGCCAGTAGCAGGTGGTTCTGCGCCTTGAGCTGTTCGATGCGCTGAATCAGCTGCTCCAGCTTGGTGGTCAGCGCTTTCAGATCGGCGTCTTCCATGGGATTCCTGTTGGGGCACTGAGTGAAGACGGAGGCGATGCCCGGGGGCTTCGATGGTCTTGCCGCGGCCGCCGGTGCTAGGATACGAAGCCTTCATTCTAGTCATTGCGCCATCGTGCGCCTAGCCGCCATGTCCATTCAGAATTCCCCATATGCCGCTTTCGCCACACTTCTGGCTGGCGCACCGCAAACTGTTTCTCCTGCCGAATTGCATGGCCTGTTGCTCGGGCGCAGCTGCGCCGGTGCCGGCTTCGATGTCGAACCCTGGCTGACCGATGCCTCGGACCTGCTTGGCGAAGCGCCGCAGGACAATATCCGTCAGGCCTTGATCGGCCTGCAGGAGATGGTCAAGGGTGAGCTCGCCGGCGACGACATCGCCGTCGTTCTGCTGCTGCCCAGCGATGATGCGCCGCTGGCCGAGCGCGCTGTCGCGCTGGGCCAGTGGTGCCAGGGCTTTCTCGCCGGCTTCGGTCTGACCGCTGGCGACCGCGCGCTGAGCGCCGAGGCCATGGAAGTACTGCAGGATCTCTCGGCCATCGCGCAGATTCAGGACTCGCTCGAAGAGTCCGAAGACGGCGAGACCGATTACATGGAAGTGATGGAGTACCTGCGCGTGGCGCCGTTGCTGCTGTTCACCGAGTGCGCCAAGCCTGTACCTGCTGCTCCGAAACCTTCCCTGCATTGAGGAAATCGTTCCGCTCATGACTCGCATCCCGAAATCGGAATACGCCCGTCGGCGCAAGGCGCTGATGGAGCAGATGGAACCCAACAGCATCGCCATCCTGCCGGCGGCGCCGATGTATATCCGCAACCGCGATGTCGAGCATGTCTACCGCCAGGACAGCGACTTTCAGTACCTGTCCGGCTTCCCCGAACCGGAGGCGGTGATCGCGCTGATTCCCGGGCGTGAGCATGGCGAATACGTGCTGTTCTGCCGCGAACGCGACCCCGAACGCGAGCTGTGGGATGGCCTGCGTGCCGGGCAGGACGGCGCGATAAGTGAATACGGTGCCGACGATGCCTTTCCCATCGGCGACATCGACGACATCCTCCCCGGGCTGATCGAAGGCCGCGACCGTGTCTACTACGCCATCGGCACCAACGAAGCCTTCGATCATCGGCTGATGGAGTGGATCAAGACCATTCGCGCCAAGGCGCGCCAGGGCGCGCAGCCGCCCAGCGAGTTCGTCGCGCTCGATCACTTGCTGCACGACATGCGTCTGTACAAGTCGAGTAACGAAGTGAAGGTGATGAAGCATGCCGCGGAGATTTCCGCCCGTGCACATATCCGTGCCATGCAGGCCAGCCGCGCGGGCCTGTTCGAGTACCACCTGGAAGCCGAGCTGGATTACGAGTTCCGTAAGGGCGGGGCGAAGATGCCCGCTTACGGCAGCATCGTCGCCGCGGGTCGCAATGCCTGCATCCTGCATTACCGCGAGAACGATGCGCCGCTGAAGGATGGCGACCTCGTGCTGATCGACGCCGGTTGCGAAATCGACTGCTACGCCAGCGACATTACCCGCACCTTTCCGGTCAACGGCCGCTTCTCGCCCGAGCAGAAGGCCATTTACGAACTGGTGCTCAAGGCCAACGAAGAGGCTTTCAAGCACATCGCACCCGGCAAGCACTGGAACGAGGCCCACGAGGCCACCGTACGGGTGATCACCGCCGGGCTGGTCGAGCTGGGCCTGCTGCAGGGCGAGGTCGACGAACTGATCGCAAGCGAGGCCTACAAACCCTTCTACATGCACCGCGCCGGGCACTGGCTGGGCATGGACGTGCATGACGTCGGCGACTACAAGATCGGCGGCGAGTGGCGCGTGCTCGAGCCGGGCATGTCGATGACCGTCGAGCCGGGCATCTATATCGCCGTGGACAATCAGAACGTGGCGAAGAAGTGGCGCGGCATCGGCGTGCGCATCGAGGACGACGTGGTGGTGACCCGGGCCGGCTGCGAAATCCTCACTGGTGGCGTGCCGAAGAGCGTCGCCGAAATCGAGGCGCTGATGGCCGCCGCTCGCGAGCAGGTCGCCTGACATGCAGAGCTTGGCGATCATCGGTGGCGGGCTGGTTGGTGCCAGTCTCGCGCTGGCCTTGCAGGACGGCGCCCGGGCGCGCGGCTGGCGCATCCATCTGATCGAGCCGTTCGAGCCCGGCCACGAGTACCAGCCCAGCTATGACGCGCGCTCCACGGCGCTGTCCTACGGCACTCGGCTGATCTACCAGCGCCTGGGCCTATGGGAGCGCATCGCCGAACGCGCCGAGCCGATTCTGCGCATTCATGTGTCGGAGCGCGGCAGTTTCGGGGCGGCACGCCTCGATTGCACACGCGAAGGCGTCGAGGCGCTGGGTTACGTGGTGGAGAACGCCTGGATCGGGCATTGCCTGTGGCAGGCGCTGGATGATCAGGTGGTGGTCCGCCACTGTCCGGCCGAGGTCGAGCGACTGGAGCCCGGCGCCACCGGTTACCGGTTGAGTTTTACCGATGGTCAGCAGCTGGAGTGCGACCTCACCGTGCTCGCAGATGGTGGCCGCTCCGGGCTGCGCGAGCAGCTTGGCATCCAGGTGTCGCGTCGGCCGTACGGCCAGACCGCGCTCATCGCCAACATCACGCCAGGCAAACCGCACGGCGGTCTGGCGTTCGAGCGCTTCACCGAAGATGGCCCGATGGCGCTGCTGCCGCTGCAGGATGATCGTTGTGCGCTGGTATGGACGCGCTCCCAGGTCGATGCCGCGCGCCTGGCGCAGGCACACGAGGCGGTTTTCCTCGGCGAACTGCAGGAGGCCTTCGGCTATCGCCTGGGCGCGTTGCAGCAGGTCGGTGCCCGGCATCTGTATCCGCTGACGCTGATCGAGGCCGAAGAACAGGTACGTTCGGGGCTGGTGGTGCTCGGCAACGCGGCGCACAGCCTGCACCCGATCGCCGGGCAGGGCTACAACCTGTCGCTGCGTGATGTGGAGGCACTGAGCGTCGCTTTGCTGCGCAGCGACGCCGCGTTGGGTGACCTGGCGGCGCTGCAGGAGTACGCCCGCAGGCAGCGCTTCGATCAGCGCGTGACAGTCGGTTTCTCCGATCAGGTCACCCGGCTGTTCGGTGATTCCGGTCGGCTGGTCGCGGCCGGACGCAATCTCGGTCTGCTCGGGCTGGACCTCATGCCCGCCGCCAAGCGTTGGTTTGCGCGCCAGGCGATGGGCCTGGGCACTCGCGCTGGCTGAAAAGCGGCAACCAAAAGGACTCGGCATGAGCGGCTCCCGTTTGGCGCGCAAGGCGCGGTTTCTGCGCTGGGCCATGAATTTCTACCCGCCATACATCGGAGCCGGTGTTCGGGTGCGGCACATCAGCGCGGATATGCGCCTGGTTCAGGTCAAGATGGTGCTGCGCTGGTACAACCGCAATTATGTCGGTACGCAGTTCGGCGGCTCGCTGTATTCGATGGTCGACCCGTTCTTCGTGCTGATGCTGATGGAGAGTCTCGGGCGCGACTACATCGTCTGGGACAAGGCGGCCAACATAGAATTCGTCAGCCCCGGGCGCGGCGCGGTCTACGCCGAATTCGCCATCAGCGACAGGCTGCTGGATGAGATCCGCGCGCACACGGCCGACGGCAGCAAGTACCTACCCAGAATGCATGTCGAAGTGCGCGACGGCGAGGGCACGCTGGTGGCACGGGTGCAGAAGACCCTCTACATACGACTCAAGCCGCGGGCGCGGCAGCCAGGAGAGAAGTGATGCAAGCGGATCTGATCATCGTGGGTGCCGGCATGGTCGGCAGTACCCTGGCACTCGCCCTCGAAGGTTGCGGGCTGAAGATCGTCGTGCTCGATGCGAGCCCGCTCGAGGTCGTCGACTTCGATCCGCAGGGCGGCTTCGAACCGCGGGTCAGTGCGCTGTCCGCAGCCAGCCAGCGCATCCTGCAGCGGGTCGGTGCCTGGCCGGGCATCGCCGCGCGCCGCGCGAGCCCCTACACCGACATGCACGTATGGGACGGCTCGGGCACCGGGCAGATTCATTTTTCCGCCGAGACCGTACATGCCGAAGTGCTCGGGCATATTGTCGAAAACCGTGTGGTGCAGGATGCGCTGCTGGACGCGATGCAGCGCCGCGGCGGACTGCAGCTGATCGGCGACGCGCGCGTCGAGCAGCTGGCGCGCACCCCTGACGGTTGGCAGCTGACGCTGGTCGACGGCCGCGAGTTGCGTACGCCCCTGCTGATTGCGGCGGATGGCGCCAACTCGGCGATTCGCCGCCTGGCTGGTTGCGAAACCCGCGAATGGGATTATCTGCATCAGGCCATCGTCACCAGTGTGCGTTGCAGCGAGCCGCACCAGCGTACGGCCTGGCAGCGCTTCACCGATGACGGCCCCCTGGCGTTTCTGCCGCTCGAGCGCGATGGCGACCGGCACTGGTGCTCGATTGTCTGGTCGGTTACTGAAGCCGAAGCCAAGCGGCTCATAGCGCTGGATGACGCGGCATTCCGAACGGCGCTTGGTCGAGCCTTCGAGGAGCGCCTGGGCGAAGTGCTCGAGGTCGATCCGCGGCTGTGCATCCCGCTGCGCCAACGCCATGCCAAATGCTATGTGCAGCCGGGCCTGGCGTTGATCGGCGATGCCGCACACACCATTCATCCGTTGGCGGGGCAGGGCGTGAATCTTGGCCTGCTGGATGCTGCCGTGCTTGCGGAAGTGCTCAAGGCGGCGATTGCCCGCGGTGAGCGGGTGGCCGATGTGCAGGTGCTGAGCCGCTTCGAGCGTCGGCGCATGCCGCACAACTTGGCGATGATGGCAGCCATGGAAGGCTTCGAACGGCTGTTCCAGGCTGATCCACTGCCGCTGCGCTGGCTGCGCAATACCGGTCTCAAGGCCGTACAGGCGCTACCGGAGGCGAAGGCGCTGTTCGTTCGTCAGGCGCTCGGATTGAGCGGCGATCTGCCGGAACTCGCCAAGCCCTGATGTCAGATTGATATTTACAAAACATTACCTGCACGATTTGTCGCATTGAGAAGGTAAATAACATTCACTACTATTCAGCCTCTGTTCCAACTCACCAACAAGAGGCTGTTCCATGCAGGCAAGCAAAGGTTTACTCGCCGCCCTGGCGCTGACGGCGCTGTCGGGTGCCGTCCAGGCTGCCGACGAAGTAGTGGTCTACTCCTCGCGTATCGATGAGCTGATCAAGCCGGTGTTCGACGCCTACACCGAGAAGACCGGTGTAGCGATCAAGTTCATCACCGACAAGGAAGCCCCGCTGATGGCCCGCATCAAGGCCGAAGGCGCGAACACCCCGGCGGACCTTCTGCTCACCGTCGATGGCGGCAACCTCTGGCAAGCCGAGGAAATGGGCATCCTGCAGCCGCTGAACTCTCAGGTGGTCAAGGACAACATCCCGGCCCAGTATCGTTCCTCCAACGACGCCTGGACCGGCCTGTCGCTGCGCGCACGGACCATCGTCTACTCGCCGGAGCGGGTCAAGGACGGCGAGCTGAGCACTTACGAGGCGCTGGCCGACGAGCGTTGGGACGGCCGCCTGTGCCTGCGCACCAGCAAGAAGGTGTACAACCAGTCGCTGACCGCGACCATGATCGAGACTCACGGCGCCGAGAAGACTGAAGAGATCATCAAGGGCTGGGTCGGCAATCTCGCCACCGACGTCTTCGCCGACGACACGGCGCTGGTGCAGGCCGTCGACGCCGGACAATGCGATGCCGGCATCGTCAACACCTACTACTTCGGTCGCCTGCACGCGCAGAACCCGCAGCTCAAGGCCAAGCTGTTCTGGCCGAACCAGGAAGACCGCGGCGTGCACGTCAACCTGTCGGGCATCGGCCTGACCAAGCACGCACCGAACGCGGACGCCGCGCGCAAGCTGGTGGAGTGGATGACCAGCGAAGAGGCGCAGAGCATCTTCGCCGACATCAACATGGAGTACCCGGCCAACCCGAGCGTGAAGCCGTCTGCCGAAGTAGCGGCATGGGGCGAGTTCAAGGCCGACACCATTCCGGTGGAAGTGGCCGGCAAGCGCCAGGCCGAAGCCATCAAGCTGATGGATCGCGCCGGCTGGAACTGATCAGCCCTCCGCGCTTGCAGCGGTGACGTGCAGCTCCGGCCGCCACGTTCACCGCTGCGGTTATACTCGGCGCCCCGGCCTGGTCCGGGGCGTCGTCTTTTTTGCTGTCGAGGCTTGAGTGTCCCATCCCGTCGAGCGCCGCTGGTATCCCATCACGTTTGCTGTCGCAGCCCTGGTGTTGCTGCCACTGAGCATCCTGCTGTTCAGCTGGAGCAGTATCGATACCGAGATCTGGTCGCACCTGTGGGACACGCAGATGCCGCGTCTGCTGGGCAATACCCTGACGCTGGTTCTCGGCGTGGGCATCGGCGTGGTGGTGCTCGGCGTCAGCCTCGCCTGGCTGACGGCATTGTGCGAATTTCCCGGACGCCGCTGGCTGGATTGGGCGCTGATGCTGCCGTTCGCGATTCCTGCCTATGTGTTGGCGTTCGTCTTCATCGGGCTGCTCGATTTCGCCGGTCCGGTGCAAACCCTGGCGCGCGAGTGGTTCGGTAGCGGCATCCGCTTTCCGCGGGTGCGCTCCACGGGCGGTGTGATCACGGTGCTGGTGCTGGTGTTCTACCCTTATGTCTATCTGCTGGCGCGCTCGGCCTTTCTCGCTCAGGGCAAGGGACTGATGGAAGCGGCGCGGGTGCTCGGCCAGTCGCCCTGGCAGGCTTTCTGGCGCGTGGCGCTGCCGATGGCGCGACCGGCGATCGGTGCCGGCCTGGCTCTGGCAATGATGGAAACCCTGGCTGACTTCGGTGCGGTGTCGGTGTTCAACTTCGATACCTTCACCACTGCGATCTACAAGACCTGGTACGGCTTCTTCAGTCTGACCAGCGCCACCCAGCTGGCCAGCCTGTTGTTGCTGGCGGTGATGCTGGTGCTCTACGGCGAGCGCCGGGCGCGCGGTGCTGCGCGACCGGCCAATGAGCGAGCGCGCTCCGCGGCGCTGTATCGGCTGACCGGTGTGAAGGCGTTTGCGGCCAGCGCCTGGTGCGGCCTGGTATTTCTCTGCGCGTTCATCATCCCGCTGTTGCAGCTGCTGGCCTGGCTCTGGCAGCGCGGTCGCTTCGATCTCGACGAGCGTTACGCCGGTATGATCCTGCACACGCTCTATCTCGGTGCTATCGCCGCGCTGATCACTGTGAGCGTGGCGCTGCTGCTGGCCTTCGCCCGACGTCAGGCGCCGGTGCGCTCGATACGCAGCGCGGTGAGCCTGGCCAATCTCGGCTATGCCTTGCCGGGTTCGGTACTGGCGGTTTCGATCATGCTGGCGTTCAGTTACCTCGACCGGCACCTGGTCATTCCGCTGTCGAGCTGGTTGGGCGCAGGCGGCAAGCCGATCCTGCTCGGCAGCCTCGGCGCGTTGCTGCTGGCCTATCTGATCCGCTTCATGGCGGTTGCCTTCGGCCCGCTGGAAAACGCCCTGGCGCGGATTCGCCCCTCGCTGCCGCAGGCATCACGCAGCCTGGGTGTCGGTGGCCCGGCGCTGTTCTTCCGGGTCTACCTGCCGTTGCTGCTGCCGGGCACGCTGAGCGCGGCACTGCTGGTATTCGTCGACGTGCTCAAGGAAATGCCGGCGACCTTGCTGATGCGGCCATTCGGCTGGGATACCCTGGCCGTGCGCATCTTCGAAATGACCAGTGAAGGCGAATGGGCCCGCGCGTCGCTCCCGGCTCTGACCCTGGTGCTGGTCGGACTGCTGCCGGTGGTGCTGCTGATCCGCCGTTCGGCGCGGCGCCCTGGCTAGTCACGCAGCTCTGGCGGCAGGGTGTTGAGCGACGCAGCCGCGCTACTGCGAGCTGCGATTCGACCTCCAGTCTCCTGCCGGCTGATCCGCCGTGACCTGCTGCCACCTTGGGGCTACAATGCGCGCCATTCGAAAGTCGCCGACCCCCGCAGGGCCCGGCTTTACTGACTTTTCCAATGCCGATTCGGCGACCTGCCCGGAAGGAGAAACCCATGGGTCAGCGTACTCCCCTCTACGATCAGCACCTTGCGCTCGGTGCCAAGATGGTCGACTTCGGTGGCTGGGACATGCCACTGCATTACGGCTCCCAAGTAGAAGAACATCATCAGGTTCGTCGTGACTGCGGGGTGTTCGACGTCTCGCACATGACCGTGGTCGATGTCTCCGGCGAGCAGGCCCGCGACTATCTGCAGCGCTTGCTGGCCAACGACGTGGCACGCCTGAAAAGCACCGGTCGGGCGCTTTACACCGCGATGCTCAACGAGCGCGGCGGGGTGATCGATGACCTCATCGTCTACCTGACCGACTGGGGTTATCGCCTGGTGGTCAATGCCAGCACCCGCGACAAGGATCTGGCGTGGATGCAGGCCCAGACGGTCGGCTTCGCCGTCGAGGTCAGGGAGCGCCCCGAGCTGGCCATGCTGGCCATCCAGGGGCCGCATGCGCGCGCGCGTACGTCCGAGCTGGTGAGCCAGGCGCGGGCCGGGCTGATCCATGATCTCAAGCCGTTCCAGGGCATGGCCGATGGCGACTGGTTCATCGGGCGTACCGGCTATACCGGCGAAGATGGCCTGGAAATCATCCTGCCCGCGGAGCAGGCGCCGGACTTCCTCAGCGAGCTGGTCGGCGCCGGCATCCCGCCGATCGGCCTCGGTGCGCGCGACACCCTGCGTCTGGAGGCAGGCCTCAACCTGTACGGCCAGGACATGACTGAAGACGTATCGCCACTGGCTGCCAACATGGGCTGGACCGTGGCATGGGAGCCGGCCGAGCGCGACTTCGTCGGCCGTGCCGCTCTGGAGCAGCAGCGGGCACGTGACGACCTGCCCAAGCTGGTCGGCCTGGTGCTGGAGGAGCGCGGCGTACTGCGTGCTCATCAGCTGGTGCGGGTGAATGGCGTCGGCGACGGCGAGATCACCAGCGGCAGTTTTTCTCCTACGCTTGGCAAGTCCATCGCCCTGGCCCGCGTGCCGGCCGGGACCGCCGAGCGCGCGGAAGTGGAGATTCGTGGCAAGTGGTATCCGGTGCGGGTCGTGCAGCCGACATTCGTGCGCCACGGCAAGGTACTGGTGTAAATTCGACCGACTGTTTTGCGCGACTGCTGTCAACAGCCTTGAGGACCCAACAATGAGCAATATCCCCAGCGATCTGCGTTACGCCGCCAGCCACGAGTGGGCCCGTCTCGAAGCGGACGGCAGCATCACCGTCGGTATCTCCGATCACGCCCAGGAAGCGCTGGGGGATGTGGTCTACGTCGAGCTGCCCGAGGTCGGGCGCCAGCTCAATGCCGGCCAGGAAGCCGGTGTGGT
This sequence comes from Stutzerimonas xanthomarina, assembly GCF_003935375.1. Lineage (GTDB taxonomy): Bacteria > Pseudomonadota > Gammaproteobacteria > Pseudomonadales > Pseudomonadaceae > Stutzerimonas > Stutzerimonas xanthomarina_A. The sequence goes on along the minus strand of NZ_RHQM01000006.1, from coordinate 88,850 downwards.
CGAATCGGTGAAAGCCGCGTCCGACATCTATGCGCCGGTGGCCGGCGAGGTGATCGCGGCCAACGAGGCGCTTGCCGATTCGCCCGAGCTGGTCAACAGCGACCCTTACGGCAGCTGGTTCTTCCGCCTGCAGCCGAGCGATACGTCGGAGCTGGACAAGCTGCTCGACGCGGCCGGTTACCAGGCCGCCTGCGACGCCGACGCCTAAGCATCATCCGCAAAAGCCCCGCTCTGTCGGGGCTTTTGTTTTTCCGAGAGTAGCGACCATGCCGTATATGCCGAGCCTTTCCCAACTCCAGCAACCCGATGCCTTCCTGCGCCGTCACCTCGGCCCGGATCAGGGCGAACAGCAGGCCATGCTCGACGCCCTGGGCCTGAGCAGCCGCGAACAGCTGATCGAGCAGACCGTGCCGCCGGCGATCCGCCTGCAGGCCGAGCTGAACCTGCCGCCGGCGCTGGACGAGCAGGCCGCGCTGGCCAAGCTGCGTGGGTATGCGGAGCAGAATCAGCTCTGGACCAGCCTGATCGGCATGGGTTACCACGGCACCATCACCCCGCCGGTGATCCTGCGCAACGTGCTGGAGAACCCGGGTTGGTACACCGCCTACACGCCCTATCAGCCGGAAATCGCCCAGGGCCGTCTGGAAGCGCTGCTCAACTATCAGCAGATGATCATCGATCTCACCGGGCTCGATCTGGCCAATGCTTCGCTGCTGGATGAAGGCACCGCAGCGGCGGAGGCCATGACCCTGGCCCGGCGCATGGCCAAGAGCAAGAGCAACCGCTTCTTCGTCGAGGAGAACTGCCATCCGCAGACGCTCTCCGTGGTGCAGACCCGCGCCGAGGCGTTCGGTTTCGAGCTGGTGGTCGGCACGCTGGCCGAGCTGGCCGGACAGGAAGTGTTCGGCGCGCTGTTGCAGTACCCGGATACCCATGGCGAGATTCGCGACCTGCGTCCGGCCATTGAGCAGCTGCATGCGCAGCAGGCGCTGGCCTGCGTCGCCGCCGATCTGCTCAGCCTTCTGCTGCTGACCCCGCCGGGCGAACTGGGCGCCGACGTGGTGCTCGGCTCGACCCAGCGCTTCGGCGTGCCGATGGGCTACGGTGGCCCGCACGCGGCCTATTTCGCCAGCCGCGACGAGTTCAAGCGCGGCATGCCGGGCCGCATCATCGGCGTGTCCAAGGACGCCCGCGGCAACACCGCGCTGCGCATGGCGCTGCAGACCCGCGAGCAGCACATCCGCCGCGAGAAGGCCAACTCCAACATCTGCACCGCCCAGGTGCTGCTGGCCAATATCGCCGGCTTCTATGCCGTCTATCACGGCCCGCAGGGCCTCAAGCGCATCGCCCAGCGCGTCCACCGGCTGACCGCCATTCTCGCTGCCGGCCTGGAACAGAAGGGCATCGTTCGCCTCAACCAGCATTTCTTCGACACCCTGACCCTTGAGGTTGGTGGCGCGCAGACCGCGATCATCGAAAGCGCCGAAGCGGCGCAGATCAACCTGCGCATCCTCGGCCGCGGCCGGCTGGGCGTCAGCCTCGACGAGACCTGCGACGAGCGCACCGTTGAACAGCTCCTGGCGATTTTCCTCGGTGCTGATCACGGCCTCGACATCGCTACGCTGGATGCCAGCGAGCTGCCGGGCGGAATCCCTGAGGCGTTGCTGCGCGAGAGCAACTACCTCAGCCACCCGGTATTCAACACGCACCACAGCGAAACCGAGATGCTGCGCTACCTCAAGCAGCTGGAAAACAAGGACCTGGCGCTGAACCAGGCGATGATCCCGCTCGGCTCCTGCACCATGAAGCTCAACGCCACCAGCGAGATGATCCCGATCACCTGGGCCGAATTCGCCAACCTGCATCCGTTCGTTCCGCGCGGTCAGGCCCAGGGTTACAAGCTGATGATCGAAGAGCTGGAAGCCTGGCTCTGTGCGATCACCGGCTTCGACGCGATCAGCATGCAGCCGAACTCCGGTGCCCAGGGCGAATACGCCGGCTTGGTCGCGATCCGCAAGTACCACGAGAGCCGTGGCGAAGGGCAGCGCGACATCTGTCTGATCCCGTCCTCGGCCCATGGCACCAACCCCGCCTCGGCGCAGATGGTCAGCATGCGTGTGGTCATCGTCGAGTGCGACAAGGGCGGCAACGTCGATCTGGAAGACCTCAAGCGCAAGGCCGCCGAAGCCGGTGACCGGCTGTCCTGCCTGATGATCACCTATCCGTCGACCCATGGCGTCTACGAAGAAAACGTGCGCGAGATCTGCGCGGCGATCCACGCCCAGGGCGGCCAGGTCTACATGGACGGCGCCAACCTCAACGCCCAGGTCGGCCTGGCGCGGCCGGCGGACATCGGCGCCGACGTCTCGCACATGAACCTGCACAAGACCTTTTGTATCCCCCATGGCGGCGGCGGCCCAGGCATGGGGCCGATCGGCGTGAAGGCGCACCTGGCGCCATTCGTGGCCAATCACCCAGTGGTCGAACTGGAAGGCCCACAGCCGGGCAACGGCGCGGTCAGCGCGGCGCCCTGGGGCAGCGCGAGCATCCTGCCGATCAGCTGGATGTACATTGTCATGATGGGCCCGCAGCTGCGCGACGCCACGGAAGTCGCGATTCTCGGCGCCAACTACCTGGCCAATCGCCTGGGCGACGCCTTCCCAGTGCTCTACGCCGGGCGCAACGGCCGCGTCGCCCACGAGTGCATCCTCGACCTGCGCCCGCTCAAGGCCGAGACCGGAATCAGCGAGGAAGACGTCGCCAAGCGCCTGATGGACTACGGCTTCCACGCGCCGACCATGTCCTTCCCGGTGCCCGGCACGTTGATGATCGAGCCCACCGAGAGCGAGTCGAAAGCCGAGCTGGATCGCTTCGTCGAAGCGATGCTGAGCATCCGCGCGGAGATCGCCAAGGTCCAGGGTGGTGAGTGGCCGGCGGACAACAATCCGCTGGTGCGCGCGCCGCATACGCTGGCTGACGTGATCGGCGAGTGGGATCGGCCGTACAGCATCGCCGAGGCGGTAACGCCGAGCGCCCACGCTCGTGTCCACAAATACTGGCCGGCGGTGAACCGGGTGGACAACGTCTACGGCGATCGCAACCTGTTCTGCGCCTGCGTGCCGGTGGATGCCTATCGCGACTGAGTTGCGCTGAGGGCCGGGTGGGCGTCGATTCCTGGCGCCTTTCCTGCTTCTGCGAGGCGATTGGTGCGTTGAAATTCGGGTGGTTTAGCGATTGGTGCCGGACTTCGTAGGGTGGATGTCGCTTTTTACATCCACCGGAGTTCCGGCCCAGGGCTGCAGGAGTCGGCAACGCCTGACCCACTCTATGCCTCAGGCACGTGCTCGTCTTCGGCTGCCTCGTCCAGCATTCCCAACCAGTTCGCCAGCACCAGCTGCGCTTCCTCGACCCCCTGCCGCTTCGGTGCCGAGAACAGCTGGACGCTGACATCGGCGCCCCAGCCTTTGTGGATATCGCGCTGGATTGCCAGCAACGCGTTTTTCGCGGCGCCGAAGGCCAGCTTGTCGGACTTGGTCAACAGGATGTGCAAGGGCATCTGGCTGGCGCTCGCCCAGTCCAGCATCATGCGGTCGAACTCGGTCAGCGGATGGCGGATATCCATCATCAGGAACACGCCGGCCAGGCTCTCGCGGCTGCCCAGGTAGGCTTCCAGGTGGCGCTGCCAGTGCTGCTTGAGCGGGATCGGCACCTTGGCGTAGCCGTAGCCGGGCAGGTCGACCAGTCGGCGTTCGTCATCGAGGCGGAAGAAGTTGAGCAGCTGGGTGCGGCCCGGGGTCTTCGAAGTGCGCGCCAGGTTGGCATGAGTCAGGGTGTTCAGCGCGCTCGACTTGCCTGCGTTGGAACGGCCGGCAAAGGCTACTTCCAGACCCTCGTCGGCCGGGCACTGATCGACCTTGGCGGCGCTGATCATGAAGGTGGCCTGTTGGCAAAGGCCGAGAATCGGGTTTTTCGGTAGCATGGTCGTTCCGGTGAGTGCACGCGGGTGCGGCAATGGTTCGTTTCCGTTTCAGAAACGGGAGTATATAATGCCGCAGTTTTTATGTGCGCTTTGGCCTGATATCGGGCCACGTGTGGTGTTCAGCCTGATCCGGACGCCGGTGCGGCGGTAGTTACCACCGCAATGCGGATGCCCAGCGTGCCACTATAACGAGCGTCGCCCCGGTTCGATGGCCGTGCGCGACCCGATGAATTCCTTTCAAACCCTTAGCCGTAGTTGGATTAGCTGATGAACAAAGTACTCGTGAGTCTGCTGTTGACCCTTGGCATCACCGGTATGGCCCACGCGGCTGGAGACGCCGAAGCTGGTCAGGGCAAAGTTGCAGTGTGTGGTGCGTGCCACGGTGTCGATGGCAACAGCCCGGCGCCGAATTTCCCGAAACTGGCTGGCCAGGGTGAGCGTTACCTGCTCAAGCAACTGCAGGACATCAAGGCTGGCAGCACACCGGGTGCCCCGGAAGGCGTAGGTCGCAAGGTGTTGGAAATGACCGGCATGCTGGACCCGCTGAGTGATCAGGATCTGGAAGACATCGCCGCCTATTTCTCCAGCCAGAAGGGCAGTGTTGGTTACGCCGATCCGGCTCTGGCAAAGCAGGGCGAGAAACTGTTCCGTGGTGGCAAGCTCGATCAGGGCATGCCGGCGTGCACCGGTTGCCACGCACCCAACGGCGTCGGTAACGACCTGGCTGGCTTCCCCAAGCTGGGTGGGCAGCACGCGGCGTACACCGCCAAGCAGCTGACCGACTTCCGCGAAGGCAATCGCACCAACGACGGCGACACCATGATCATGCGTGGCGTCGCCGCCAAGCTGAGCAACAAGGACATCGAAGCGTTGTCCAGCTACATCCAGGGCCTGCACTGATAACAGCGGCAGGTTGAACAGAAGGGCGTCGGGGCCGTTGGCTCCGGCGCCCTTTTGCGTTTTCACGCCTGGCTACACAATCTTCGTCACGGCTTTACACGCGCGGATGAAAAACGCTGGCGAGTCCTGACGTTTTGCTGCAGCCTGTTGCGCCATCGGTCCGTCGTAAACAGGAGTATTTCATGCGCAATTTCCTACTCACTGCCCTTTTTGCCGCTGCGAGCCTGTTCGGTGTCGCAGCCCAGGCAGCGGAGTTTCAGGCCGGCAAGGAATATGTCGAGCTGAGCAGCCCGGTCCCCGTTGCCGACCCGAGCAAGATCGAGGTGGTCGAGCTGTTCTGGTATGGCTGTCCGCACTGCTATCAGTTCGAACCGGTGATCAAGCCCTGGGCCGAACAGCTGCCGGATGACGTCCAGTTCAAGCGTATTCCGGCCATGTTCGGTGGCATCTGGAATGCGCATGGGCAGCTGTTCATCGCCTTGGAATCCATGGGTGTCGAGCCGAAGGTGCATGACGCGGTGTTTGCCGCCTATCACCAGGAGCGCAAGAAGCTCGCCACCCCCGAGGAAATGGCTGACTTCCTCGCCGGTCAGGGCATCGACAAGCAGGCGTTTCTCAAGGCCTACAACTCTTTTGGTGTACGTGGCAGGGTTGAGCAGGCGAAGAAGCTCGGCATGGCTTATCAGATCACCGGCGTACCGGTGATGATCGTCAACGGCAAGTACCGCTTCGACCTCGGCTCGTCTGGCGGCCCGGAGCGTACGCTGCAGGTGGCGGACTTCCTCATCGAAAAAGAACGCGCAGCGCGGTAACCCGCGATGCTGCGCCGTTGGAGCGCTCCGCGCCTTGCCGGCCCAGGCAAGGCGCGTGTCAATTCGCAGTGCCCGGCCAGTAGCGGGCTGCCCGCCGATGGGCGGCTAAGGCTGCTTAGCTTCAACATCCAGGTTGGCATCAGCACCGAGCGCTACCACCACTACCTGACGCGCAGCTGGCAGCATTTGCTGCCGCATCCCGGTCGCGCCAGCAACCTGCAGCGCATCGGCGAAGTACTGGGTAACTATGACCTGGTCGCCCTGCAGGAAGCCGACGGTGGCAGCCTGCGCTCCGGTTACGTCAATCAGGTCGAGCACCTCGCCCATCTGGGCGCCTTTCCCTACTGGTATCAGCAGCTCAATCGCAATCTCGGGCGTTTCGCCCAGCACAGCAACGGCGTCCTCAGCCGGCTCGAACCACAAGGCCTGGAAGATCACCCGCTGCCTGGCCCTTCGGGGCGCGGGGCGATTCTGCTGCGTTTCGGCGAGGGACCGGACGCGCTGGTGGTGGTGATGATGCACCTGGCCCTGGGAGGCGGGGCGCGGACGCGTCAGCTGGCCTATATCCGCGAGCTGATTGGCGGCTATCGGCATCAGGTGTTGATGGGCGACATGAATACCCACGCCAATGATCTGCTGGAAAATTCGCCGCTGCGTGATCTCGGCCTGCTCGCGCCGCAGATCGAAGCGACCTTCCCGAGCTGGCGACCGCAACGCTGTCTGGACCATATTCTGCTAAGCCCGAGCCTGACGCTGGAACGCGTCGATGTGCTGGCGCTGCCGATCTCCGACCATCTGCCGGTGGCAGTGGAGATCCGTTTGCCGGACTCGCTTCAGGCCGATTCCCTGCCGGTACAGGTACAAGAAACGAAATGAGCGAAGAAGTCGAACGCTGGAAGGAAAAGTATCTTCAGCTCGCCGAGCGGCAGGAGCAGCTCGAGGCGCGCTGGGAGCAGCGCGTCGATCTGCTGCGGCGCAGCCTGGTGCGTAGCAGCCTGGCGGTGGAGGGTGCCGATCCCGCGGTCGAGCGCTGCCTGCACGAAATGCGAGAGATCCTCCGCGACGGCGATCTGGATGAGGGGCTCAGCCAGTTGGTGCCGCGCCTGGAGAAGGCTGTGCTGGAATCCGAACGCCACCGCCAGGAACGGGCCGTTCGCCTGACCGAGGCTTTGCATCGGCTGGTCTCCCAGCTACTGGGCATGTCGGTGCCGGCGGAGCTGCGCAAGCCGCTCAAGCGATTTGCCAAGGAGCTGGACCAGCGTGCCGCCAGGCTGCGTGAGCTGCCGGTGCTGCTCGGCGAGCTGAGTGACCTGCAGGGCCAGGTGCTGGATCTGCAGGGGCTGGCGGCGCCGCAGCATAGCGGTTTTCTGAAGCGCCTGTTTGGCGGGCGGGACGTGCGGCTGGCGCCGCCTGCAGCCGAGCGGGGTGAGGAAACCCCGCCGCCCGCCGCAGTCAATGAGGTCGACGCTGGCCCGGTAGTAGTGGAAGCGCTAGGACTGCCCAAGCCTGCCGTTCAGGCTGCGCCGCTGCTCGAGGACATGCCGCTTGCCAAGACGCCGGCCGAGGCACCGGCCGCCGAAGAAGCTATCGCGGAAACCGAGGCGGAGCAGAACGCTGCTGCATATGCCCTTCCGGATTCGCCGGAGCCCGCGTTCAGCGTCGTCGCGGACCGCGTGGAGGCGACCCTCGGCAGCCTGCTGGACAGCCTTCATCTGCCGGAACAGCACCAGCCGCAACTGCAGACCCTGCGGGCGCGCATCCAGCACGGCTTGAACTGGTATGAGCTGGTGCCGGTGCTGGACGATCTCGCGATGCTGATGATCGCCTTCAGCGACCAGGGCCAGCGGGATTTCGAAAACTACCTGCAAACGCTCAACGAGCGCCTGACTGCGATGCAGGAAAATCTCCTCGCCGCGCACCAGGGGCATAACGAAGGACGCGACGCCGCTCAGGCGCTGGATGCGGAGTTGCGAGAACAGGTCGGCGGGTTGCAGGACAGCATGCGCCAGGCCAAGGATCTGACCAGCCTGAAGCAGGTGGTCGAGGCGCGCCTGGATGGCCTGCTGACCACGGTGGACACCTACCGGCAACAGCGTAGCGAGCAGGAACAGAAGCTCGGTGAGCGCCTGCAGCAGTTGGTCAGCCGGGTCGGCAGCCTCGAACAGGCAGCACGCGGCCTGCGCGGGCACCTGGAGGAGCAGCGTCAGAAAGCGCTGCAGGATCCGCTGACCGGCCTGCCCAACCGGGCGGCATGGAACGAGCGCCTGGAGCTCGAGTTCGCCCGCTGGCAACGTTACGGCGGCGACCTGCTGCTGGCCGTGCTGGACGTCGATCACTTCAAGCGGGTCAACGATGGCTACGGTCACCTGGCTGGTGATCGGGTGCTGAAGATCATTGGCACCGAGCTGCACAAGCGTTTGCGCAAGACCGATTTCATCGCCCGCTTCGGTGGCGAGGAGTTCGTCGTGCTGCTGCCCAACACGCCCTATGAGGCAGGGCTGCAGCTGATGGAGTCGCTGCGTGAGTCGATCGGCAGCTGTCCGTTCCATTTCAAGGGCGAGCGCGTTGCCATCACGCTCTCGGCCGGCCTGACCGCGTTCAGCGAAGGTGACAGCACCGAGCGTGCCTTCGAGCGTGCCGACAGCGCGCTCTACCGGGCCAAGGATTCGGGGCGCAATCGCGTCGAGGCGGCCTGACCGGCTGCCCTGGCCCGGTCCCGATCGGCCGGTATAATCACGACCCTCACCGCACCGACATGAGCGGAGCCCCGCGCAACGGGCTACTGCTCATCTGCGTCATTTCGCCGTCGACACAGAGGTCGTCCCGATGAAAACCATCCCCGCCGTCCTGATGCTCCTGCTGCTGGCCGGTTGCGCCAGTGGTCCGCGCATCGATACCAGCTACAGCTCGACCGGCCACGACAGCCGCGCCCAGTTCATCATCCTGCATTACACCTCGACCGACCTGCCCCGTTCGCTGCAGCTGCTTAGCGGCCGCGACGTCAGCAGCCACTACCTGATCGGCGAATCGCCGGCGACCATCTACCGCCTGGTGGATGAAAACCGCCGCGCCTGGCATGCCGGCGAGAGTGAGTGGAACGGGCGCACCTGGCTCAACGCCACATCGATCGGCATCGAGCTGGTCAACCGCGGCTACGCGGAAAGCGCCGACGGGCGCCGGCTCTGGTATCCGTACTCCGAGGAGCAGATTGACGCGCTGGTGGTGTTGCTCAAGGACATCATGGCGCGCCACGATCTCAAGCCGGGCGCCATCATCGGCCACAGCGACATCGCTCCGCAGCGCAAGGTCGATCCGGGGCCGCTGTTCCCCTGGAAACGCCTGGCCGAGGAGGGGCTGCTGCCCTGGCCCGACGCCGATGCGGTGGCGGCCGAGCGGATGCGCTATGCATCGGCCGGGCTGCCGACGATCACCTGGTTCCAGGATGCATTGGCGGCGCAGGGTTACCGGGTGCCGCGCCACGGCCATCTGGACGACGAGACGCGCAACGTGATCGCTGCGTTCCAGATGAAATACCGCCCGGCTCGCTTTGACGGCGAACCCGATGCCGAGACTGCCGCGATGCTGCAGGTGCTCGGCAACCAGGCGGGGGCGCTGACTCAGTAGCGGGTGGTGCCGATCAGTCTCGAGTCGGCCAGCGCGGCGCTACGGTGCTCGGCTGCAGCCTGATAGTCGCTGTCGCCGATCATCGCCAGGAAGGCTTCCTTGGATGGATAGCTGACCAGCAGTATGTCGTCCCACTGCTCGTCCGGCGGGGCGATCAGCGCGGCATGGGCCTTGGTCCTGACTTCCACCGCGCCACCGCTGGCCTGCACCTTGGCCAGTGCCACGCGGCTGTAGCGGGCGTAGGCCTCGCGACCACTGCACGGACTGTGCTGACTACCTGACGGATAGGTCGCCTGGTCGTTATAGCGCAGCAGGTTGAGCATCAGGATCGGCACGCCCGAAGGCATCGTCGCAGCGAAGTCGGCGAGCTGTTCGGGGCTGGGGTTCAGGCTCGGCATGTGGCCTCCTCGATGGCGCTGTCAGATCGGCAGCGCAACGTAGAAGATGGTGCCGTGGCCGATCCGTGAATGCACGCCGATACGCCCACCATGCAGCTGAGCGATTTCCTTGCATAAGGCAAGGCCCAGTCCGGCACCGCCACGGCGGCGACCGATCTGCACGAACGGCTCGAAGATGCGCGCCTGCTGGCTGTAGGGAATGCCTTCGCCGTTGTCCTCGACGCTGAGGATCATCCGCTCGCCGTGGTGCCGCGCCAGCAGCCGAACCTCGCCGCCCTTGGGCGTGTGGCGCAGGGCATTGCTCAGCAGGTTGTCCATCACCCGCTCGATCTGCTGGCGGTCGAGCATCAGCGTCGGCAGCGGCTGCTGCAACTCCAGCTTGAGCTGAACCTCCTGTTCGGCGGCGTTGACCTCGAAGCGTTGACGCGCGGCCTCGAGCAGCTCGGGGATGTGGCACTGCTCCAGCTCCAGCTTCTGCTGGCCACTCTGATAGCGCGAGAAGTTGAGCAGGTCATTGATCAGCCGGACCAGTCGCTGCATTTCCTCGTGTACGGTGTCGAACAGGTCCGACTCGCGGCTGCCGGCCGGGTAGCGCAGGCGTTCGCGCAGCAGGCTGAAGGCCATCTGCATGCCGGTGACCGGCGTGCGCAGCTCATGGGAGGCCCGCAGCACGAACTCGTTGCGCACCCGTTCGAAGGTGCGCTGATCGGTGACGTCGTGCAGCACCATGACCGCACCGCTGATGCTTCCGTCGTGGTGGCTCACCGGGCTGATGCGCCAGGCCAGCAGGCGGCGTTCGCCGTCCGCCTCGATGATCAGGTCTTCGGGTGGGTCGGACAGTGGTTTGTCGTCCAGCACCTGCCGCGCGGCATTGTCCAGGTCCGGGTAGCCGAGCGCCTCGCCGAGGGTCGAGCCAAGGTGCTCGTTCTCCCAGGCCAGCTGCCGCTGGGCGACCGGGTTGGCGTGCTCCAGGCGTCCGTCGCGGTCGACGATCAGCAGGCCGTCGTCGATGCTATCGAGCAGTGCCTGCAGACGCTGCTGGCCGTTGACCAGCGCCTCCACGTTGGTCTGCTTGAACTCGTGCAGCGCCTGAGCCATCAGGCCGAAGCGGCGGCTCAGCGAGGACAGCTCCGCGATGTGCGGCGTCGGCAGGGAAATGTTGAAGTCGCCGCGGCCGATCTGGTCGGCGGCGGCGGACAGCCGTTCGATCGGTTCGCCGAAGCGGCGGGCGAAGCTGTGTGCGGTGATGAAGCCGATCAGCAGTACCGCGATCGCCGTCAGGCCCAGCAGGCCGGCGAGCAGCGACGCCCGGTCACGGCTGCGCAGCTCGGTGTCGCGGATCTTGTCGTACGCCGTGCGCTGCATGTCGGTCATCAGGCTGCGCACCTGATTGAAGGCCTGGCTGAGCGGATTGTCTTCCAGCAGCGTCAGGTTCTGGTTGCGGGCGGCATCGACCTGCTGCAGGAAGCTGGCGTAGGCGCTGGCGACGGCCTGGAATGCCTGCCGATCGCTCTCGTCGCTGGCTTCGGCGATGCCGCGTTCGAGCGTCTGCTGAAACGATTGGCTCAGCGGTTCCAGCGCTTCACTGCGACCGCTGTCGGTGAGCATCACGATCAGGTGGTTGCCCAGCGTCTGCCGCAGCTGCTGGTTGATCTCGATGATGGCGAAGTTATTGCGGATCAGCTGTTCCTGGCTCTTGGCCATCTGCATGACGCTGACCAGCGCCAGCAGCAGGCCCAGCAGCGCAACCGTCATCAGCGCGGAGAAGCCGAGAAACAGGCGGGTCCGCAGCTTCATCTGGAGTTTCATAGGCCGTACTGCTTGCGTTTTCGGTAGAGGGTCGAGGCGTCGATACCCAGGATGCGCGCGGCCTGATCGAGAGTATCGCTGGTGCTCAACACGCCGGCGATATGCGCTTTCTCCAGCGCCTCCAGGCTGAGCGGCTCACCGATGCGTGGCGCGTTGCTGCCTACCTGTTCGCCCAGCCCGAGGTGGCTGACCTCGATCATCTGCTGCGGGCAAATGATGCTCGCCCGTTCCACCACGTTGCGCAGTTCACGCACGTTGCCCGGCCAGCGGTAGGTCTTCAGTGCGGCAACCGCTGCATCGCTGAAACCGCGCGCAGGGCGGCCATAGTTCTTCACGAACGAGGCAAGGAAGCGTTCGGCCAGGGTCAGCACGTCCTCGGGGCGCTCGCGCATGGGCGGCAGGTTGAGGGTGATGACATTGAGGCGATACAGCAGGTCCTCGCGGAACTTGCCCTCGCGCACCATTTCTTCGAGGTTCAGGTTGGTCGCCGCGAGGATGCGCACATCGGCGCGGCGGGTGACCGGGTCGCCGACCCGCTCGTACTCCTTGTCCTGGATGAAGCGCAGCAGCTTGGGTTGCAGCGCCAGCGGGAAGTCACCGATCTCGTCGAGGAACAGCGTGCCGCCGTCGGCCTGGTTGACCCGGCCCAGCGTGCTCTCCGTCGCGCCGGTGAAGGCGCCGCGGTTGTGCCCGAACAGCTCGCTTTCCATCAGGTCGGCGGACAGCGACGGGCAGTTGATGGTGACGAAGGCCTTCTTCGAGCGCCGGCTCCAGGTGTGGATGGCACGCGCCAGTTCGCCCTTGCCGGTACCCGATTCGCCAAGGATGAGAATGTTGGCGTCGGTGTCTGCCACCTGCCGCGCGGTTTCCAGCACGGCCATCATCGCCGGGCTGTGCGAGCCGAGGGCGTCGCTGCGTTGCTTCATCTCGCCTTCCAGCGCTTCCAGTCGGGCCGCCATCTGGCGGACTTCCAGCTGCTTGGCGGCGGACAGGCGAAGCTGTTCCGGGCTGCATGGCTTGAGCAGGTAATCCGCGGCGCCGGCCTGCATGGCGTCCACGGCGGTGTCCACGGCCGAATGGGCGGTGACGATCACCACGCGCATCCAGGGCGCGAGCAGGCGCATCTGCTGCAGCACGTCCAGGCCATTGTCTTCGCCAAGTCTCAGGTCGAGGAAGCACAGGTCGAACACCTGACGCTGCAGAATGGCCTCGGCCTGTGCCGCACTGGCCGCTGTCATGACCGTGTAGCCGCGGTCCTCCAGGCAGTAACGGAAGGTGCGCAGGATCGCCGCTTCGTCATCCACCAGGAGGATGCGTCCGCCGTTGTCCGTCGTTTGGTCCATGGATGCTCCCCATCAAAAGGCGAATCGGTCGCTGAAAAATGCTTCGGATTATGGTGTGTCGGGCACCTGGCGGCGCCGTTGCGTTGCTGGCGAGACCTTAGTCTATGAAAAGTCTTGCAAGTTGCACGGTATTGGCAAGGCTTTCCTGCATGCTGCACTCCGACGCCTTCAGTGGCGTCGCCCAAGTGGCTGATTTGGTTACCGCTGGCGCTTGCGCCAGCCTGGCATGCGGCTTGCGACCCTGAACACAGGGCGTCACTTCTCGCCGAGCGGGCGTGTGGCGAATCTGTTGCATCCATGCAGGAGGTGTCATGAATCAGTCCATGAATCAGCTCAATGAGCTCATTGAGATCACCCGCGACGGGCAGCGTTTCTACCAGCATGCCGCCGACGAAGTAAAGGACGTCGAGCTGCAGCACCTGTTTCGCGATCTGGCGCAGGCCAAGACGCAGATCATCCAGGCCCTTAGCGTGAAGGTTGCAGCCAACCATGAGCACCCGTCGCAGGGCGGGACGCTGACCGGCCGCATGCGGGAGCTCTATGCCGACGCTCGATCACGCATCGGCGACCACGACACCGCCTATGTCGACCAGCTGGAGCAGACGGAAGCGAACATTCTGCATGCCTTCGAGGGTGCTGTAGGAGACGCCGAGCCGGATATCAAAGCGCTGCTCGCCATCGAGCTGCCGAAGCTGCGTGCCTGTCATGAGCGCATACGCCACCTCAAGGAAGCTAGGCATTGAGCGTTCGTGCAAAACGCCCGGCATTGCTGGGGCGCTCATGCAAATTGAGTTGCCAGGACGCTGGGCATAATCTCTAACTAATTGATTTATAAGAATTTTAAATTGTAATGCGGGCTGGCACGGCGCCTGCAATATCCCCTTCAACGAAACGACGTCGCCACGCTTAGAAGGAGTTGAGGATGAATCGCCAAGCCCGCTTTTCATTGGCCAGCAAGGGGTTCCTCTCTGCTGCGGTAGTCATGCTGATCATGGGTGCCGAGCGCCCGCTGTCGCAACCGCTCAGCCAGGCGCAACAGAATTCAGCGGAACGAATCGGCATGTATGACGCTCAACCTATTGAGCTCATGCGGACCGGCCAAGAGCCGCAGACCATCGACTATCGCCAGGCGCCTTCTGACCAGCGCTGGGTATTCTGAGCAACGAAGGGGACGTGCAAGCGAATCAGCAAGGATGCTTTACACACTCGATGCCGATCGGACTTACCGATCCGCTGAGAACCGTTCCTGAAACAAGAGGAGTCACACCATGCTGAGTTGGGCCATTACCTTCCTGATCATCGCCATCATCGCTGCGGTACTGGGCTTCGGTGGTATCGCCGGCACTGCAACGGGTATCGCCAAGATCCTGTTCGTGGTTTTCCTGGTTCTGTTCGTAGCGTCGCTGATCTTTGGCCGCGGCCGCGGACCACGCGTGTGATGCAATCGATGGCCGCCCGCAAGGGCGGCTGATTGAGGAGTTTCAGTGGCATAGGAAGCCAATTTCGCCGGGTCATGTTCGGCTTTCGAAGGTGATCCAGAGCGCGCGGGTCTAACCGCTCCGCGCGCTTCACCCCTCAGCGGGGGGAACCAGGGGGTCGGGTTGTTCTGCATCGCGGAGCGACCTAGAGGTACAGGGAGTACCTCCTAATCGGACCGGGTTCTGTGAAGCTGCGGCCGGGAGCGCAATCGCTCCCGGCATGCAGCAACAAATGTCCGATCTGCTTCATCGTCTTTCGCAGTCTCTCCATTCATCTCGCAGTCCCTCTACCTCATCGTTTTCCTCTTGCCGTCTACTGATCTGCGGATGACCCGTGCGCGCGCGCACCGCTATCATCGCGTCCAGCTTTCGACGGGAGAACGACATGCTCAACGGCCTCTGGCTGGGCTTTTTTCTGATCGCCGCGGTTGCCGCCCTCGGGCGCTGGCTGATCGGTGGCGACCCTGCAGTGTTCGCCGCGCTGGTGGAAAGCCTGTTCGCCATGGCCAAGCTGGCCGTAGAAGTGATGATCGTGCTGTTCGGCACCTTAACGCTGTGGCTGGGGTTTCTGCGCATCGCGGAAAAGGCCGGGCTCATCGAACTCCTCGCGCGTCTGCTCGGGCCATTGTTCCGCCGCTTGATGCCCGAAGTGCCGGCAGGCCATCCGGCGCTGGGGCTGATCACCCTGAACTTCGCCGCCAACGGCCTCGGCCTGGACAACGCCGCGACGCCAATCGGTCTCAAGGCGATGCGCGCGCTGCAGGAGCTCAATCCGCTGCCGACCGTGGCCAGCAATGCGCAGATCCTGTTTCTGGTGCTCAACACCTCGTCGCTGACGCTATTGCCGGTGTCGATCTTCATGTACCGCGTACAGCAGGGCGCGGAAGACCCGACCCTGGTCTTTCTGCCGATCCTCCTGGCGACCAGTGCGTCTTCGCTGGCCGGCCTGTTGGCGGTGGCACTGGTGCAGCGGCTGCGCCTGTGGGACCCAGTGGTGCTGGCCTACTTCGTCCCCGGTGCGCTGCTGCTCGGTGGCTTCATGGCGCTGTTGGCTGGGCTGTCGGCAACGGCATTGGCGTCGTTGTCGTCGTTGCTGGGCAATCTGACCCTGTTCGGTCTGATCATCGCCTTTCTGGCCGTCGGTGCGCTGCGCAAGGTGCCGGTGTATGAGGCGTTCGTCGAGGGGGCGCAGGAGGGCTTCGATGTCGCCAAGAGCCTGTTGCCCTACCTGATCGCCATGCTCTGCGCGATCGGCGCTCTGCGCGCCTCCGGCGTGCTGGATTTCGGTCTGGAAGGCATTCGCTGGATGGTGGAGGCGCTGGGCTGGGACACACGCTTCGTCGATGCCCTGCCGACTGCGCTGGTCAAACCGTTTTCCGGCAGTGCGGCGCGAGCGATGCTGATCGAGACCATGCAGAGTCAGGGCGTGGACAGCTTCCCGGCACTGGTGGCGGCGACGGTACAGGGCAGTACCGAGACGACCTTCTATGTGCTGGCGGTGTACTTTGGCGCGGTAGGCATCCAGCGCGCGCGCCATGCGGTGGGCTGCGCGATAGTGGCGGATCTGGCCGGCATCATCGCCGCGATTGCCGTGTGCTACTGGTTCTTCGGCTGAGCCGAAGCCGCGCACTGCCCGGCTCCGAATCTGACGGGCGTTTATAGCGCTTAAAAAAAGAAACCCCGACCACATGTCCTGTGGCCGGGGTTTGTCTTGCAGCGACTGCAGTCAGCGCTGGCGGCGGCGCCGCTGCATCCAGACGATCAACCCGAACAGCAGGAAGCCCGGAATCCACATGAATTCCTTCGGCCAGCGATCGGTCGGTGCGCGAACGCGCAGGATCTGCTGGTCGAACTCCAGGCCCGCCTCGGCGGCCGGGCTGCCGAAGGTCACGCTATCGATCAGCACCTTGCCATCGTCCTCGTAAGTCATCAGGCCGATCTTCTCGAGCTTTTCCTCACCGCTTTCGCCGTCAGGGATTGCCAGCAGTACGACGAACTCGCGCGGGTCGCCCACGTCATCCTCACCCAGCACGCGCAGGCGCAGCTGACTGTCTTCTTCCACCCGTTCCAGCGTCTCGACCAGCGCGGCTGGCTCGATGTCGCGATAGGGGTCGTGGATGATGTCCATCCAGAATCCCGGGCGAAACAGGGTGAAGGCCACCAGCAGCAGAAACAGGCTTTCATACCAGCGGCTGCGCACCAGGAAGTAACCCTGGGTGCCGGCGGCGAAGATCAGCATGGCGATGGTCGCCACGACAAAGATCAGCACGCCGTGCCAGAAGTCCACGTCGATCAGCAGCAGGTCGGTGTTGAAGATGAACAGGAACGGCAGAGCCGCCGTGCGCAGGCTGTAGTAGAAGGCGGTGATACCGGTCTTGATCGGATCGCCCTTGGACACCGCCGCGGCAGCGAACGATGCCAGGCCCACCGGTGGCGTGACGTCGGCCATGATGCCGAAGTAGAAGACGAACAGGTGCACCGCGATCAGCGGCACGATCAGACCATTCTGCTGCCCCAGCGCCACGATCACCGGCGCCAGCAGGCTGGACACCACGATGTAGTTGGCGGTGGTCGGCAGGCCCATGCCGAGGATCAGGCTGAGGAAGGCCGTGAGCAACAGCATCAGCAGCAGGTTGCCCATCGACAGCAGCTCGACCAGATCGGCCAGCACCAGACCGACTCCAGTCTGCGATACCGCGCCGACGATGATGCCCGCCGCCGCTGTGGCGATACCGATGCCGATCATGTTGCGCGCACCGGCGATCAGGCCCTCGCGCAGATCGACGACACCATCCATGAAGGTGCCGTGCTCGTGGGTGCCGTCCTTGCGCAGCATCGACAGCAGCGGCCGCTGGGTGAGCAGGATGATCACCAGCATCACCGAGCCCCAGAATGCCGACAGGCCGGGAGACAGCCGTTCGATCATCAGGCACCAGACCAGCACCACCACCGGCAGCAGGAAGTGCAGGCCGGAAAGCAGCACCGGACGCGTCTCCGGCAGATGCTCGAGCGGGGCATCAGGGTCTTCATGGGGCAGTGGCGGATTGCTTGCGGCAATCTTCAGCAGGCCCAGATAGACCAATGCCAGTAACGCGCCGATGACCCAAAGCGCGGAATCGCCAAGTGCCGGTTTCAGCCAGCCAAGACCGTAATAGACGCCCAGGGACAGGCCGGAAATCAGCGCCGCGCCGAAGGCGAAACCAATCAGGCGCTGCATCCACGGCTTGGCGACGTTGGCCCGCGGCAATGCGGTGAGGCCGAGTTTGAGCGACTCGAGATGGACGATGTAGACCAGCGCGATATAGGAGATCAACGCGGGAAGGAACGCGTGTTTGATCACCTCGACATAGGGGATGCCGACGTATTCGACCATCAGGAATGCCGCGGCGCCCATCACCGGCGGCATGATCTGGCCGTTCACCGATGAGGCGACTTCCACCGCACCGGCCTTCTCGGCCGAGAAACCGGTGCGCTTCATCATCGGGATGGTGAAGGTACCGGTGGTCACCACATTGGCGATCGACGAGCCGGAAATCAGGCCGGTCATACCGGAGGCCACGACCGCGGCCTTGGCCGGACCGCCGCGGAAATGCCCGAGCATGCTGAACGCCAGCTGGATGAAATAGTGGCCAGCGCCGGCACGTTCGAGCAGTGCGCCGAACAGTACGAAAAGAAAGACGAAACTGGTGGAAACCCCCAGGGCGATACCGAACACGCCTTCGGTGGTGATCCACTGGTGGTTGGCCAGCGCGGTGAAGCTCACCCCGCGATGGGCCAGCAGGCCGGGCATCCAGGGGCCGGCGACGCTATAGACGAGGAACACCAGGGCAATGATCGCCAGTGGCGGGCCGAGTGCGCGGCGCGTGGCTTCCAGCAGTAGCGGAATGCCGAGGCAGGCCGTGATCAGGTCCATGGTGGTCAGGTTGCCGGGGCGCTGCGCCAGTTGTTCGTAAACGATGAACAGGTAGGCGGCGGTGGAGGCAGCGATCAGCCCCAGGGCGATGTCGAACAGCGGTACGCGGTCCCTGGGCGATCTCTTGAAGGCCGGGTAGGCCAGAAATGCCAGCAGCAGCGCGAATGCCAGGTGGATCGAGCGGGTCTCGGTGTCGTTCAGCACGCCGAACCCGAGTACGAAGGGCAGCGGCGAGGCGATCCACAGCTGGAACAGCGACCAGAGCAGCGCCAGCCCGGCGATGACCGCGGCCATCGGGCCTTCGGGCAAGCGCGCACCGACATCCTGGGCGATCAGTTCCTCGGTGGACAGTTGTTTGTCTTGCATGAATTGAGGCCTGTTTTTTCAGGTAACGGAACCGCGAAAACCCGTGGCCATACGGCGCACGGGTTTTCGGCTAAGGCATCGACGTTCAGGGCCGCATCCGCGACGCGGCCCCGCTGAGCCTTACAGCCAGCCGCGTTCCTTGTAGTAACGCTCGGCGCCTTCATGCAGCGGCGCGCTCAGGCCGACTTCGATCATCTCTTCCGGCTTGAGATCCTTGAATGCCGGGTGCAGACGCTGGAAGCGCTCGATGTTCTCGAACACCGACTTCACCAGCTGGTAGACCACTTCGGCATCGACCTTGGCAGTAGTGGACAGCACGGCTTTGCCACCGATGGACTGCGTCGGCTGGTCGTTGCCCTTGTACAGGCCGCCAGGGATCTCAGCCTTGGTGTAGTAGCTCTTGGCAGCCAGCAGCTTGTCGATTTCCGGGCCGGTGATCGGCACCAGAACTGCATCGACGGTGGTGGTGGCTTCCTGGATGGCGCCATTCGGATGACCGACGAAGTAGGTCATGGCGTCGATGTTGTTGTCGCCCAGAGCGCTGGCCTGTTCGGCCGGCTTCAGTTCGGCGGCGAGGGAGAAGGCCGACTTGTCCCAGCCCTTTTCCTTCATGATTTCTTCGAGGGTGTCGCGCTGGCCAGAACCGGGGTTGCCGATGTTGACGCGCTTGCCCTTCAGATCATCCAGGCCCTTGATGTTGGCGTCGCGACGCGCCAGCACGGTGAAGACTTCGCTCTGCAGCGAGAAGACGGCACGGATGTCGTCCATCTTGCCTTCTTTCTCGAACGGCGCCACGCCTTCCATCGCCTTGTACTGATGGTCCGACTGCATGATGCCGAAGTTGAACTCACCGCTGCGCAGGCCGTTGACGTTGGCCACGCCGCCGCCGCTCGCCGGCGCGTTGCACTTGATGTTTTCCGCGTTGCGGTTGACGAAGCGGCAGATCGATTGCCCGGCAACGTAATAAACGCCGGTCTGGCCACCCGTGCCGATGGTGACGAACTTCTCTTGCGCCTGTGCCACTGCGCTCAGGCCGGTTCCCGCCAGAGCAGCGGTAAAGATCCATGCCAAGGATTTGCCTTTCATGGATGCACTCCTTTTTGGTTGTTTTCGGATTCCCGGCATCCCTTGTGAGTCTGCGCGGAACTTGAGTCTAGCAGGCGACCGCGTTGGTAACAGCCTGCGGACCTGCCATGTCGATCCGGGCAAGCGTTGCGCCCCAATGCTAGGACCGGATGACGACAGAAGGGTTGCGCGAGCGGCGCCATATTTTTATGTACGCATGCTGTACAGCATGTATTATCTGTACAGTGTTAGTGGCCTACTGCCATGCCTGTGTAAAAGCCGACCGGCGGAGTAGGACTTCAGTCGCATTGCTAGTCGAGATCGATGATATCAATCTTACATCAGTCTCCAGGCGAGGAGACTTGCTGATCGGACAGGACCACGGGCCTGCCGACTGAAGCGCCATCAGGGGCCATCCAGAGGGGTGGATCAATGCTGGCGCTTTTTTCGTGCCCGTCTTCGGCGCTAAAAAAACCGATACAAACGACCCGCTGGGCCGTCCGCAGCAAGGAGCGATCACCGCAGGGTGGCGATATTGGCAGGGACTGCACGGGGTACTGAAAAGGTGCATCGACCGAGACGTCCGTGGCGGAGAAGAACAACACGCTTTGCCTTGTTCACGAGACCACCATGCGCATGAACCTGCCGGTCACTGGCCGCGACGTTTCCATCAGCGACACCGCCAATATTCTCTCCACCACGGATCTCAACGGTGACATCACCTATGTGAATCCGGACTTCATCAAGATCAGCGTCTTCGAGGAAAGCGAGCTGCTTGGTCAGCACCACAACATCGTCCGCCACCCGGACATGCCCACCGAGGCCTTCGCCGACCTGTGGTCGAGCGTACGCGGCGGTAGCTCATGGATGGGTATGGTGAAAAACCGCTGCAAGAACGGCGATCACTACTGGGTCAGCGCGTTCGTCACGCCGATCAGCCGCAACGGTCGGGTCGTCGAATACCAATCGGTACGCACCAAGCCCGCGCCGGCTCAGATCGCAGCCGCCGAGCAGCTGTACGCGCAGTTGCGCAACAAGCGTCCGCCGCCTGCGTTGCGTCGTGCACCGCTGAGCGCCCGCAGTCGCGTCGCGCTTCTGGCGGCGCTGGGTGCCGCGCCGTGCGTGGTCGGCGCGCTGCTGGCTGGAGCGGGTCTGATCGCTGCACTGGTCACCGCCGCTGCCGCCGTGCTGGGCGCAGGTGCAATGGCCTATGTCGCGCTGGCACCGCTGCAGCGCCTCGCCGAGCAGGCACGCAGGGTCGGTGACAACCCGGTGGGGCAGCTGGTCTATGCCGGCCGGCGTGATGAATTCGGCCAGATCGCCTTTGCCATGAAGATGCTGGAAACCGAGGCCGGCGCCATGGTCGGCCGTATCGGTGATGCCTCGCGTCAACTCAGCCAGCATGCCCACGAACTGCTCGGTGCGATGGACAGCAGCACGCAGAGCGCTGCACGCCAGCAAAGCGAAACCGATCAGGTCGCCACGGCGATCAACCAGATGGCGGTCAGCGTGCAGGAAGTGGCAAGCAACGCCCAGCGCACCGCCGAGGCAGCCAGCCGCGCGGACAGCGAAGCGGCGACCGGCACCGAGGTGGTCAACCGTACCGGGGCGGCCATCGGCCGACTGGCGCAGGACATCCAGCAGGCCGGCGACGTGATTCATGAGCTGGAGGCGCACAGCAATGACATCACCAAGGTGCTCGACGTCATTCGCGGCATCGCCGAGCAGACCAACCTGCTGGCGCGGAACGCCGCCATCGAGGCGGCGCGGGCCGGCGAGCAGGGCCGTGGCTTTGCCGTGGTCGCCGATGAAGTACGCAGCCTGGCATCGCGGACCCAGCAGTCGACCCAGGAGATCAACAGCATGATCGGCGCGCTGCAGGGCGGGGCACGGCAGGCGGTGGAGGTCATGCAGCGCAGCCGCGAGCAGGCCATGCAGAGCGTCGAACATGCGGCCCAGGCGGCGCGCTCGCTGCAGGGCATCAACAGCCGGGTCAACGAGATCAGCGCGATGAGCATACAGATCGCCGCGGCCGTCGAGCAGCAGAGCGCGGTCAGCGAGAACATCAACCAGAACATCGTCAGCATTCGCGGCGGCTCCGATCAGCATGTGGAGAGCGGCCTGCGCAGCCGGCAGAGCGCGTCGGGCGTCGCCGAGCTGGCGAGCAGCATGGAGATGTTGGTGCAGCAATTCTGGACGCGGCGGCGCGGCTGAAGGCCTGCCGATGCCCCGAAATGGTGCGTGCTGGAGAGGGCGCGGCATGTTGCCTACGCCGTCTGCGCCGGGCTTGTTACGCTGCGCGCGTAAAGGCAAAATGCCACTAGTTTCGCATGCTGCGAAAGCTGCTTTACCGCTCAGGACAACCGGACCTGATAGCTAAGGCGCCAGCCGTGACATTCCCTTGGGGGTGCACCACGGCTGGCGCCTTTTTTTTTGGGCTCGTTTCGCTGCAAGGCGCGCCCTGACAGAGATCGGCACTCAACCTGCATGTGCTTGCACGAAAAGATGAATCAATGCTGACCGAAGAGACGCTGCGCACTGCGCTGGAAGAAACCATTCAGGTACTGGAACGCACGCGACGCTCGTTCAAATCGCGCGAGCTCGGCCAGCTGCGCCGGCGCCTGATTGAACTGCTCGAGCAACTGGAAACCGACACGGGAGAGAAGGACGAGCGCTGATCGCCAAACCGTAACCGGCCTCCTGTACAAGGATGTCCGCCGCATCCATGCGAGCGCTGCCAACAGAAGCGGCGCCGAACCTGCCTCGCGTACTCAGACCCCATTTCCAAGGAAGATCTGTTTATGCGCACCAACCTTCCCGTCAACGACAGCGAAGTCACGGTCGGCGAGACGGCGAACATCCTGTCCACCACCAACCTGAACGGCACCATCACTTACGCCAATCCGGATTTCGTGGCGATTTCCGGCTTCAGCGAAGACGAGCTGCTCGGTGAGCCGCACAATCTCGTGCGCCACCCCGACATGCCCGAAGCCGCGTTCGCCGATCTCTGGCAGACGCTGCAGGCGAACCGCTCGTGGATGGGCATCGTCAAGAACCGCTGCAAGAACGGCGATCACTACTGGGTCAGCGCGTTCGCCACACCCGTCGGCCGCGACGGCAAGGTCGTCGAATACCAGTCGGTGCGGACCCGCGCGCAGCCCGAACAGATTCGCGCCGCCGAGGCGCTTTACGCACGCCTGCGCGAGGGCCGTGCCGCAGGCGCACTGCGCGCTTCGCGGCTCGGGTTGCGTGGCCGGGTAGCGCTGCTGGCTGGCCTCGGCAGTGCCGCAGGCGCGGCGCTCGGCGCGTTGCTGCTCGGTGCGCCGCTGGCTGCCGGTGCCGCCGCGGTCGTGCTAGGCGGTGCGGTGGCCACTGGCTTGGCGGCGCTGGCACTCGCGCCGCTGACGCAGCTGGCGCAACAGGCGCGGCGCATCGGCCACAACCCGGTCAGCCAGTTGATCTACACCGGACGCCGCGACGAGATCGGCGAGATAGCCTTTGCCATGAAGATGCTGGAAACCGAAGCCGGAGCCATGGTCGGGCGCATCGCCGACTGCAGCCGCCAGCTCAGCAGCCACGCCCGCGACCTGCTCGGTGCCATGCATGGCAGTACCGAAAGCGCCTCGCGCCAGCAGCAGGAAACCGATCTGATTGCCACGGCGATTCGGCAGATGACCGCCAGCGTGCAGGAAGTCGCCCTCAACGCGCAGCGCACGGCCGAAGTGGCGGCCCGCGCGGACAGCGAAGCGGCCAGCGGCCGGGAGATCGTCGGCCTGACCGGCAGCAGCATCACGCGGCTGGCCGGTGACATCCAGCAGGCCGCCGAAGTCATTCACCAGCTCGAAAGCCACAGCCAGGAAATCAGCCGCGTGCTCGAGGTGATTCACAGCATTGCCGAGCAGACCAACCTGCTCGCGCTCAATGCCGCCATCGAAGCGGCGCGTGCCGGCGATCAGGGCCGCGGCTTCGCTGTGGTGGCTGACGAGGTGCGTCAGCTGGCATCGCGCACATCCAGCGCGACCACCGATATCCAGAGCATGATCGGCTCGCTGCAGGCCGGTGCGCGCCAGGCCGTGGACGTCATGCAGCGTAGCCGCGAGCAGGCGCAGCACAGCGTCAGCCATGCCGACCAGGCCGAACATTCGCTCGGCGGCATCAACAGCCGGGTCAACGAGATCAGCGCCATGAGCAGCCAGATTGCCGCAGCGGTGGATCAGCAAAGCTCGGCCAGCGAGGAGATCACCCAGAGCATCGTCAGCATCCGCGGCAGCTCGGACAATCACGTTGCGACCGGTCTGCACAGCCAGCGCAGCGCCTGCGGCGTCGCCCAGCTGGCCGATGGCATGCTCGAGCTGGTGCAACAGTTCTGGGCGCGGCGGCGGGCGTGATTGCTGCAGTCTGTCGCCTGCACGGGACAGGCTGATATCAGGGTGGCATCATGCACTCGTCGGCGCTTATTAAATGACGCCGGTTGGCTGGCACTTCGCTGGCCAAGTGCCGCGCCGACGAGGCATTCACATGATGCGCGCCTTACTGCTGATGGTCGCCTGCCTGACGTTGCTGCCCTGGACCGGCAACGCGATGGCGGCTGAGCCATCGCCGGTGCTGCAGACGAGGGGGGCGGCGACGCTGCAGGTCGGCGCAGTGGAATACCTGCTGGGCAGGCCGGACGCGGATTTCACCCATATCGCCGCAGCCGATCTGCCCTGGCAGCGGCTGAACAAACCCAACCTTGGCAAACAGCGCGACGGTGCCTGGCTGCGCCTCCGGCTGCATAACACGGGCGACGCCGCGAAGCGCTGGTATCTGCTGCTGAAATGGCCGGTGCTCGACCGCGTCGCGGTGCGCCTGTATTACCCAGACAGCGACGGCTGGGGGCAATCCATGCTGGCCGGGGATGCCGTGGCACTGAGCAGCCGACCGCTGGCCGATCATCACTTCGTCTACCCACTCGAGCTGCCGCCGGGCGAGCGAGCGGTGGTCTATCTGCAGCTGCAGGCCAGGGAAACCCTCGCCCTGCCGCTGGAGCTGATCGACGAAAAGCAGCTGATCGAGGGCAAGCTTCGCGACGTCACGCTGGTCAGCCTGTTCTTCGGCGGCATCCTGGTGATCGTGCTGTACAACTGCAGCCTGCTGATCTTCACCCGCGACGGCAGCTACTTCCTCTACGTGCTTTACCTGCTCAGCGCGGTGTTCTACGTGCTGACCATTACCGGCTTCGGCCAGCTCTACCTCTGGCCGGAAATCCCCGAGCTGTCGGCACGCTTCTACGGCCTTTCCGCGGCGCTGTGCTTCTTCACGCCGATGCTGTTCGCCTTGCGCTTTCTCGGCATACGCCGCTATGGCGGCTGGGTCTGGGCGGTGTCCGTCAGCCTGACCGGCTACTGGGGTGTGGCGGTGCTCATGCTGCTGCTGGCACCGACCCTGGCGCGCTATCTGTTCATGGACAGCGTCGCGCTGCTGCACTGCGTCGTGACCATGGCCGTGACGCTCAACCTGTGGATGCGCGGCAATCCGTCCGCGCGGCTGTTCAGCATCGCCTGGAGCACCTTGCTCGGCTTCACCGTGGTCAACCTGCTGGCGCTCAACGGCACCTTGCCACTCAATGCCTGGACGCTGAATGGCCAGCTGATCGGCATGTTCGCCGAGTTCGTGCTGCTATCCATGGCGCTGGCCGAGCGCATCAACGTCGAGCGCAACCGGCGCATCGCCGCGCAGCAGCTGGCATTGCACGCCTCGGAATCGCTGGCCGAGGAGCGCGCACTGCGCTTGCAGGCCAAGCAGGAGGCGCTCGACCTGCAACTGCGCGCCAACGAGGTGCTCGAAGCGCGGGTGTACGAACGCACCCGTGCGCTGGAAGAAGTCCGCCACGGCCTGGAAGCCGCGAATGCCGAACTGATGCGCTTGAGCACCACCGATTCGCTGACCCAGCTGGCCAACCGCCGGCGTTTCGATCGTCTGTTGGACGAGGAAATCCGCCGCGCGCGGCGCGCCGGCAGCCCACTGTCGGTGTTGCTCGCCGATATCGATCACTTCAAGCGGGTCAACGACAGCTACGGCCACCCCTTCGGTGACGAGTGCCTGCGCCAAGTCGCGGCAGTGCTCGCTGCCCACTGCCAGCGCGCCGGCGACGTCGCGGCGCGCTATGGCGGTGAGGAGTTCGTCGTCCTGCTGCCGGGGCTCGACGCCGAACAGGCCGTCGCCCTGGCGGAATCGATCCGCTGCACGATCGCGCACCTGCAGCTGCAGCATGGCGAACAGCCGGTGGCGCTGACCATCAGCCTTGGCGTAGCCACGCTGACCCCCTCGCTCGTCGCGCCGGCCGATCTGCTAGCGGCGGCGGATGCGGCGCTCTATCAGGCCAAGAACGCTGGTCGCGACCAGGTGGTGCTGGCGCCCGGCAACTGCATCAGCGAAGACGACCCGGCCGTTACTCCACAGCCGGTATGAACCGCACCCGCACCAGCAGGCCGCCGAGAGCGCCCTGATCCAGGCTGATCTCGGCGCGATGGGCGCGGACGATTTCGCCGACGATGGCCAGCCCGAGGCCGGCACCATGGCCGCCGGTGTCGCGGCGGTAGAAGCGCGCGAAGACGCGATCGCGCTCGGCGGCCGGAATACCCGGGCCGTCGTCCTCCACCTCCAGCACGGCGCCGTCAAGCACGCGCAGCACCACGTTGCCGCCGTCGCCGGTATGCGCCAGCGCGTTGTCCAGCAGGTTGCTCAGCAGTTCGCTGATCAGCGTTGGCTCGCCGTCGATCCATACCGGTGCCTCGGCCTCCAGCGCCAGGGCGACGCCGCGCTTGTGCGCCAGCGCGGCCATCGCCAGGCCCAGCTCGCGGGCCAGCTGCGACAGGTCCAGGCGCTGCGCGCCGCCTTCGGCGATGGATTGCGCGCCGCTTTCGATGCGCGCCAGCGAGAGCAGCTGGTTGGCCAGGTGAATGACCTTGTCGGTGCTCTGTCCGGCGTCCTCCAGGGTGCTGCGCCAGACCGCCGGTTCGGCTTCGCGCAGGCCCAGCTCGATCCGCGCCTTGAGCGCCGCCAGCGGCGTGCGCAACTCGTGGGAGGCATCGGCGATGAAACGCGCCTGGCGTTCGAACTGGCCGCGCAGGCGCTCGGTGAATCCGTTGAGCGCCGCCACCAGCGGCCTCAGCTCGCGTTGCACGCTGATCAGCGGCAGCGGCCGCAGGTCATCCGGGGCGCGCTCCTGCACCGCCTCGCTGAGCTGGCCCAGCGGTCGCAATGCAGCGCTGACCGCCAGCCACACCAGCACTAGCGCGGCAACCGCGAGCAGGCCGACGCGCCACAGGGTGTCGGTCAGCAGGCTGCGCGCCATGCGCTCGCGGGCGCCGAGGGTTTCGGCCACGCGGATCTCGGCGATGCCGTTGAGCTCCGGTTCGCTGACCGGCTGCAGCAGGCTGACCAGGCGCACGCCCTGGCCCTGGAACTCGCCGTCGTAGAAGCGCGCCAGCGCCGGGTAGTCGTCGGTGCGCGGGACGTCGGCAGCGGGCGCCGGCAGGTTCTCGTAGCCGCTGACCAGGCGCCCCTGGATGTCCAGTACCCCGTAGTAGATGCGCCCGGCGCTGTCGTAGGCGAAGGTGTCCAGCGCCACGTAGGGCACGTTGGCGCGCAGCACGCCTTCATGGGTGACCAGGCCATCGGCGATGGCCCGGGCCGAGGCGAGCAGGGTGCGGTCGTAGGCGGTATCGGCGGCGGCGCGGCCGTTCCAGTAGGCACTCCAGCCGCTGAACAGCAGCAGCAGCGCGAGCAGGATCGCCAGCCGGCGCAGCAGCCGGGCACGCAGGCTGCCGGCGACCTCCGGCTCAGCCATCGAGCGCCTCGAGCATGTAGCCGAGGCCGCGGAAGGTGACGATGCGTACCGGCTGGCCCTCGAGCTTCTTGCGCAGACGGTGGATGTAGATCTCGATCGCGTCGGCGCTGGCGTCCTCGTCCAGGCCGAATACCTGGGCGGCCAGCTGATCCTTGCTCATCACTCGACCGGGGCGGGCGATCAGCGCTTCCAGCACGCCCTGCTCGCGCGAGGTCAGCGTCAGTGGCTCGTCGGCCAGGCTGAAGCGCCGCGCATCCAGATCGTAGACCAGCGCGCCGCAACGCTGCTGGCGTTCGCCGCCGCCGACGCTGCGCCGCAGCAGCGCCTTGACCCGTGCTTCCAGCTCGGACAGTTCGAACGGCTTGGCCAGGTAGTCGTCGGCGCCGAGGTTGAGCCCGTGCACGCGATCACTGACCTCACCACGCGCGGTGAGCATCAGTACCGGCAGCGTCTTGCCGCGCTCGCGCAGGCGCGCCAGCACCTGAAAGCCGTCGAGCCGTGGCAGGCCGACGTCGAGAATCGCCAGCGCGTAGTCCTCGCTGGCCAGCGCCAGGTCGGCGGCGACTCCATCGTGCAGCAGGTCCACGGTCCAGCCGGCGGCGCGCATTGCCTGCGCCACGCTTTCGGCCAGCTGGGGGTGGTCCTCGACCAGAAGAATTCGCATTGCCTGTCCTCTGCGATGGCGACGGAGCGCCAGTGTAGCGGCAGAACTTTCACGCCGCTGCTGGCTTTCAGCGCTGAAAGGCTGGCGAAAGCTTGACCGCCTAGGATCGCTCGCAGGTGGCTCGAACCACCACGCGCGGCGCATGCGCCGTCACAACAAAAACAATAGTGGAGATACCCGATGCTGACTGCCGTCAGACGTTCACCCGCTCCTGCCCGTCTCGCTTTGGCCGTTGCCGCCGCCTCGCTGGCACCCATGGCCCAGGCCGCATTCATCGAAGACAGCAGCGCGACCCTGCAGACCCACAACATCTACCTGAACCGCGATTTCCGCGAAGGCAGCGGCCAGTCCAAGCGTGAAGAATGGACCCAGGGCTTCATCCTCGACGTCCAGTCGGGCTTCACCGAAGGCACCGTCGGCGTGGGCCTCGATGCCCTGGGCATGCTCGGCGTCAAGCTGGATTCCGGTGGCGGCCGCGCTGGCACCGACCTCTTGCCGGTGCACGACGATGGCAGCACGCCGGACGAGTTCAGCCGCCTGGGCCTGACCGCCAAGGCCAAGATTGCCGAGACCGAGCTGCGCTATGGCTCGCACATTCCCGAGACGCCGGTGGTCAAGGCCAGCGACAGCCGCACGCTGCCGCAGGTGTTCGAAGGAGCCACCGTCACCTCCACCGATTTCGACGACCTGATCCTGACCGGCGGGCGCCTGGACAAGGTGATCGACCGCTCCTCGACCAACTCCCAGGACCTGCAGCTGAACAACAAGAACGGCCGTTTCGCCAGCGCCGCCGAGGCCGATCACCTGACCTTCGCCGGTGCCGAATACGCGTTCAATGAGAACCTCACCGGGCGCTACTACTACGGCGAGCTGGATGACGTGTACCGCCAGCACTTCTTCGGCCTGCTGGCGAACAAGCCGCTGAGCGACAACTCCGCGCTGAGCGCCGACCTGCGCGTGATGCTCAGCGGCGACACCGGCGCGGCGAATGCCGGCAAGATCGATAACCAGGCCTGGAACGGCATGCTCGGCTACAGCCTGGGCGGCCACAAGCTCAGCCTCGGCTACCAGCAGATGCGCGGCGACACCGGCTATGCCTACATCGATGGCGGCGACCCCTTCCTGGTCAACTTCGTGCAGATCAACGACTTCGCCAACGCCGACGAGCGCTCCTGGCAGGCCCGTTACGACTACAACTTCGCCGCCCTGGGCATCCCCGGGCTGACCTTCCTGACCCGCTACATCTCCGGCGACAACGCCGAGTACTCAGGCGGCAACAACGGCAGCGAGTGGGAACGCGACTTCGAGTTCAAGTACGTGGTGCAGAGCGGCCCGCTGAAGAATGTCGCGCTGCGCTGGCGCAACGCGATGTACCGCTCCGACTTCGCCCGCGACGCCGACGAGAACCGTCTGATCGTCAGCTACAGCCTGCCGATCTGGTAAACAGAACAAGAACGCGAGGACTACCCGATGAAAACCAGACTCAGCCGTTTCGCCCTGCTGTCGTCCTGCCTGCTGCTCTCGAGCCAGCTGCTGGCCGAACCCAAGCGCCCGGAGTGCATCGCCCCGGCCAAGCCCGGCGGCGGTTTCGACCTGACCTGCAAGCTGGCCCAGAGCGGCCTGAAGGACAGCGGCCTGCTCGAAGCACCGATGCGCGTCACCTACATGCCCGGCGGCGTCGGCGCGGTGGCCTACAACGCGGTGGTCGCCCAGCGTGCGGCGGAAGCCGGCACCATCACCGCCTTCTCCAGCGGTTCGCTGCTCAACCTCGCCCAGGGCAAGTTCGGCCGCTACGACGAGAGCGCCGTGCGCTGGCTCGCCGCGGTCGGCACTGATTACGGCGCCATCTCGGTACGTGCCGACGCGCCCTACCAGAACCTCGACGAGCTGATTGCCGCGGTGAAGAAGGACCCGGGCAGCGTGGTGTTCGGCGCCGGCGCCACCATAGGCGGCCAGGACTGGATGCAGACCGCGCTGATCGCCCGCGCTGCCGGTGTCGATCCGAAGAAGCTGCGCTACGTCGCCTTCGAGGGCGGCGGCGAAACCCTCACCGCCATGCTCGGCGGCCATGTGCAGGTCACTTCCAGCGGCCTCGGCGAAGTCACCCCGCAGCTCGACGCCGGCAAGATCCGCATCCTCGCCGTGCTCTCCGACGAGCGTCTGCCGGGCAAGCTGGCCGACATCCCTACTGCCAGGGAACAGGGCTACGACATCAGCTGGCCGGTGATCCGCGGCTTCTACATGGGGCCGGAAGTGCCTGACGAGGACTTCAACTGGTGGAAGACCCAGTTCGACACCCTGCTCGCCGACGAAGACTTCGCCAAGCTGCGCGAACAGCGCGACCTGTTCCCGCTGTCGATGACCGGCGATGAGCTGGAAGCCTTCGTCAAGAAGCAGGTGCAGGACTACAAGGCGCTGGCCGGCGAGTTCGGCCTGGTCAAGTAACGCGAACCGGCCCGCGTTCGCGGGCCGCACGGTCGACCCGGCAGCTGCCGGATCGCCGAATCCCTGAGGTATCCCGTCATGTACGTACGTGTCTTCGCCGCGGCGTGGCTGCTCGCCTGCGCCGGCCTCGCCCTGCTCGCCTGGGGCTTCGAGGCGCCCTTTGCCTACGACCCGGTCGGGCCGCGCGCCTACCCGCTGCTGCTGCTGTTGCTGATGGCGTGTGGTGCGGCGTGGCTGCTGTTCAAGCCGCACGGTGAGCCGACGCCGGCGTTCGATCGGCCCAAGGCGCAGCGCGCCGTGCTGTGCGTGCTGGCCCTGCTGGCCTACGCGCTGCTGTTCGAAACCCTGGGTTTCGTCATCAGCACCGCCCTGGCCGGTTTCGCCCTCGGTTTGCTGTTCAACGGTCGCCTGTGGCCCAGCGTGATCAGCGGTGCGCTGCTTGGCGTGCTGCTCTACGGGCTGTTCGATTACCTGCTGGACGTGCCGCTGCCGCTTGGCCTGCTGCGTCTGCTGGAGAGCTGAAATGGAAACACTGAATTTCTTGATGCAGGGCTTCGATGTCGCCACGCGACCGACCAATCTGCTGGTGGCGCTGTTCGGCGCCTTCGTCGGCACCGTGGTCGGCCTCTTGCCGGGCCTCGGCCCGATCAACGGCGTGGCGCTGCTGCTGCCGCTGGCCTTCGCCCTCGGCCTGCCGCCGGAGACCGCGCTGATCCTGCTCGCCGCGGTGTACCTGGGCTGCGAGTACGGTGGGCGCATCTCGGCGATCCTGCTCAACGTGCCGGGTGATGCCGCCGCGGTGATGACCACCCTCGACGGCTACCCGCTGGCGCGCCAGGGCAAGGCGGGCATCGCGCTGTCGCTGTCCGCGGTCAGCTCCTTTATCGGCAGCACCATCGCCACCTGCGGGGTGGTGCTGTTCGCCCCGCTGCTGGCCAAGTGGGCGGTGGCCTTCGGCCCGGCGGAGTACTTCGTGCTGATGATCTTCGCCATCGCCTGTCTCGGCGGCATGGTCGGCGACAAGCCGGTGAAGACGCTGATGGCCGCGCTGATGGGCCTGGCCCTGGCCACCGTCGGTGTCGATTCCACTACCGGCGTCTACCGCTTCACCTTCGGCAGCGTCAGCCTGTCCGATGGCATCCAGTTCGTCATCGTGGTGATCGGCTTCTTCAGCGTCAGCGAGATCCTGCTGATGCTGGAGAAAACCCACAGCGGGCAGAAGGCGGTGAAGGCCAGCGGCCGGTTGTTGTTCAACTTCAAGGAGTTCTGCCTGACCTTCTGGACCATGGTGCGCAGCGCCGTGGCCGGCTTCGTCATCGGCACGCTGCCGGGCGCCGGGGCGACCATCGCCAGCGCCATGACCTACATGAGCGAGAAGCGCATGGCCGGCGACAAGGGCCGCTTCGGTGATGGCGACCTGCGCGGCCTGGCGGCGCCGGAAGCGGCCAACAACGCCTCGGCCTGCGGCTCGCTGATCCCCATGCTGACCCTCGGCGTGCCGGGTTCAGGCACCACCGCGGTGATGATCGGCGCGCTGACGCTGTACAACATCACCCCCGGCCCGCTGCTGTTCGAACAGCAGCCGGACGTGGTCTGGGGCCTGATCGCTTCGCTGTTCATCGGCAACGTGATCCTGCTGGTGATGAACATCCCGCTGGTCGGCCTGTTCTCACGCATGCTCGCCGTGCCGAACTGGGTGCTGGTGCCGGCGATCACCGTGATCAGCATGGTCGGCGTGTATTCGGTGCACAGCACCACCTTCGACCTGGTGCTGATGGTCGGCCTCGGCGTGTTCGGCTACCTGCTGCGCAAGCTGGACTTCCCGCTGTCGGCGCTGATTCTCGGCTTTGTGCTCGGCGAGATGATGGAAGACAACCTGCGCCGTGCGCTGTCGATCTCCAACGGTGAGCTGGGCATTCTCTACGGCAGCCCGATCACCCTGGCACTGTGGGGGCTGACCGTGGCGATGCTGTCCATGCCGGGGCTGCGCTGGTACCTCAAGCGTCGTCGCGGCAACGCGGTCGAGGCACAGGCCTGATATGCACCAGCGGCTGCCGGCCTGGTGGGCAACGCCGCTGATCGGTGCGTTCGGCGGCTGGCTGGCGAGCCTGGCCAACTGGCCGCTGCCGTGGATGGTCGGCTCGCTGCTGGCGGTGATCGCCGTGCGCTGCAGCGGCTGGCTGGTGAGCGAAGTGCCGCGCGGCCGGCAGGTGGGGCAGTGGATCGTCGCCAGCGCCATCGGCCTGCATTTCACCGGTGAAGTGATGCGCGAGGTGCTGGCGCACTTCGGCGTGATCCTCGCCGGCGCCGTCGGCACCCTGCTGCTGGGGCTGATCGGCATCTTCATCCTGCTGCGCAGCGGCAGCGACCGTGCCACTGCATTCTTCGCCAGCATGCCGGGTGGCGCCAGCGAGATGGTGGTGCTGGCCAACCGGCACCAGGCCGAGGCGGCCAGCGTGGCGGCGGCGCACAGCCTGCGCCTGCTGCTGGTGGTGCTGATCGTGCCAGCGCTGTTCACCTGGGGGTTGCCGACCGTCGCGGCGCCGCCCGCGGCCCCGGTGAGCTGGCCCTGGCTCGCCGTGCTGCTGCCAGCCGGTGGTCTGCTGGCGCTGCTCTGGAAGCGCCTTGGCCAGCCCAACCCCTGGATGCTCGGCCCGCTGACCGTCTGCGCGCTGGCCAGCGTGGCGTTCGACCTGCACATCGGCCTGCCGGGCTGGGCCGGCGCGCTCGGCCAGTGGCTGATCGGCTGCTCGCTGGCCTGTCATTTCGATCGGCCATTCTTCCGCAGTGCGCCGGCCTTCCTGTTGCGCATCCTGCTGTTCACCCTGCTGGCCATGCTGGTCGCCGCCGCGCTGGGCGGTGCCCTGGGCTGGCTGACGGCGCTGGACGAGGTGTCGCTGATGCTCGGCATGATGCCCGGCGGCATCACCGAGCTGTGCCTGACCGCCGAAGCCTTGCAGCTGTCGGTGGCGCTGGTTACCGCGGTGCAGGTGCTCAGGCTGTTTCTGGTGATGTTTCTCGCCGAGCCGTTGTTTCGCCTCTGGCAACGCCGCGCTTGCTGACCGACGTGGCTCTGGATCAGGCCGGCCGTCCCGGCAGGTGGGGCTCTCCGGATATCACCTCCCGTGGCGCTTCGCCGGCTGTGCGCGCCTTGTTGCCGCCGGGGCCTTCCAGCGCCGGATAGGCGGCGCTGCAGAACAGTGAATTGAGGCGCTTCATGTCGGCGATCAGCTCCAGGTGCGCTGCGCTGGTCTCGATGCTTTCCACCACCTGCTGGTGCAGGCGCTGCACGTGGGAGTGCGCCAGTTCGCGCTCCAGCTTGCGGAACTGGCGCTTCTGTTGCAGCAGCTGGCGGGCGCTATGGGAGTCGCCGGAGATGAAAACCGACAACCCCAGCCGCAGGTTGGTGCTCAGCTGGGCATGCAGCTGGCCGAGCTCCTCCAGGCCGCTGTCGGAGAAGGAGCGACGCTTGGACGTCTTCAGGTTCTGCACCTTGCTCACCATGTGCTCGATGATGTCGCCGGCCTGTTCCAGGTTGATCGCCAGCTCGATGATCTCCGCCCAGCGCCGGCCCTCCTGCTCGGCGAGGTCTTCGCGCGGCATCTGCGCCAGGTAGAGCTTCACGCCGCTGTAGAGCGCGTCGACGTCATCGTCCAGGCGGCGAATCTCGTCGCCGGGCTCCGGTCGGTCTTCGCGCAGCACCTCCAGCAGCCGCGCCAGCATCAGCTCCACCATGTCGCCAATGCGCAGGGTTTCGCGGACCGCATTGGCCAGCGCCAGGCTTGGCGTATCCAGCGCCGCGGGGTCGAGGTGCCGCGGCTGTGCCACGCCGTTGTCCAGCGCACGCTCCGGCAGCAGGTATTCACACAATTGCGCCATCGGCTTCACGGTGGGCAGCAGGATCACGCAGCGCAGGCTGTTGTAGATCAGGTGAAAGCCGATCACCTGGGTCTGTGCGCTGACACCCAGGGTGTCCATCCAGGCCACCAGCATGCCGAGGAACGGCAGCACGATCAGCCCGGCCAGCTTGTACAGCAGGTTGCCCAGCGCCACGCGGCGCGCCGAAGCCGGCTGCAGGCTGGCGTTGAACCAGGCGAGCAGGCCGCTGCCGATGTTGGCGCCGATCACCAGGCCCAGCGCCACCGGCAGGCTGATCAGGCCGGCACCGGCCAGCGTCGAGGTCAGCAGCACCGCGGCGAGGCTGGAATACGACAGCACGGCGAACAGCGCGCCCACCAGCACCGCGAGCAGGGTGTCGCCGGCCAGCGAGGAGAACAGCACCTGCATGCCGCGCGCCTCGGTGATCGGCTCGGCGGCCTGCACGATCAACTGCAGGGCGAGAATGATCAGCCCGAGGCCGATCAGCACGCGACCGATCTGGCCGACGCGGGTCTGTTTGCGCGAGAGGAACAGGCAGACGCCGAGCAGCGTCAGCAGCGGCGACAGCCAGGAAAGATCGAGGGTCAGCACGCGGGCCATCAGCGCGGTGCCGACATCCGCGCCGAGCATGATTGCCAGCGCCGTGGGCAGCGCCATCAGACCCTGGGCGACAAAGGAGATGGCCAGCAGCGCGGTGGCATTGCTGCTCTGCACCAGCGCGGTGACGCCGATGCCGGCACCGAAGGCCAGCGGCGCATTGCCCATGCTCTGGCCGAGCGCCCGTCGCAGGTGCGAGCCATACACCCGCATGATCCCGGTACGCACGATATGCGTACCCCAGACCAGCAGGGCGATGGACGACAGCAGGTGCAACAGGGTCAGCATCGGTCGGGCTCCTGCCCCGGCGAGCAGCAACGACGAAAGCCTGCGTCACAAGGACGCAGCGCTTTACCGGGGATACTCGATTGACCCTGGCCTGCCGGCCACGTTCACCGAAACGTCACAAAGCCCGGTTGGCCCGCCCGATCAGGGGCGGGTGTAGTAGCCGACACCGAGCAGTACGTCGTCGACCCGTTGGATCAGCGTGTGCTTCTGCTCGACCGCGTTGGTCGCGGGGTTGCGCCAGACGTAGTCGACGCTGCCGGAGCCCTGCTTGCGGGCCAGTTCGATCATCTCCTTGAACAGCGGCTTGCCGGCGGCATCGTTGACGTTGCGCACATCGACACCCACCAGGTTCGGCGAGCTGCCGCTGGCGCGGTAGCGACCGTCATCCAGGCCGATGGCGAAGACGTACTCGTCGTTGAAGACGAAGCCGCCACGCGGGTCGTTGAAGTTGCGGAAGGCGGCCTCGGCACCCTTGTCCTTGACCTGCTGCACGGCGCGTTCGAGCAGCGCCTTGGCGTGCTCGGCGGTGGAACGCGGGATGTAATAGCCGACGCAGAGCACGTGGTCGCCGACCTTGCGGAACTGGCTGATCTTGTTCTCGACCTTGTTGTCTGCCGGGTTGAGCCACTTGTACTCGACTTCGCCGCTGTCCTGCTTGGCCGACTTGTCGAGAATTTCACGCATAAAGGACTTGCCGGCGGCATCCTTGAGCTCAGCGACGTTCAGTCCGACCAGGCTGGCCGAAGGGCCGCTGCTGGCCTGCATGGTGCCGTCCTCGCCGAGCACGAAGATGTAGTACTGGCCGTGAACGAATTCGCCGTTGCGGTCGTTGAAGGCGGCCAATGCCTGCTCCGGGCCCTTGGCCTGGAAGGTCAGCACGGCCTGGTCGAGCAGGGCGCGGGCCTGGCTGGCGTGGCTGCGCTCCACCGAGCCGAGCGTCCGCTGCTGGGCTGGCTCCTGTGCGTGCAGCAGTAGCGGCACGGCGCCCAGCGTGGCAGATAGAGAGAGGGCGAGCAGCTTCTTGCGGTTCCGGTTCATGAACGACTCCTGACCTGATGGCGGGCGACTAAGCGGCCGCCCCGTATCCCCATGCTAGGCAGCAGCAGCGGAATTGATATTGGTCGAGAGAAGCAAAAGGACAGGGCGAAAGGAGGAGATTCGCCGCGACACGAGTTGTCGCAACCGGGATACAGACTCAAGTGCACGGCTCGCTCCCCTGCAGAGCGGCCTGTAACCTAGCGACTTCTGTTCACGCGGTGCACTCATGCTCAGCCTCTACCACGCTCCCGATCTGGAAACCCTCGGCGAACTGGCCACGCGCCTGCTTGCCCAGCCGCTCGCCGATCCCTTCGCCCCGGCGTTGGTGGTGGTGCCGAGCCAGGGCATGGGCCGCTGGCTGACGCTGGAACTGGCGCGCAAGCAGGGCATCGCCATGCAGCTGGAGATTCAGCTGCCGGCCAAGTTCGTCTGGGACCTGAGCCGCACGGTGCTTGGCAGCCTGCCCGAGCAGTCGGCGTTCTCCCCGACCACCCTGACCTGGCGCCTCTACGGCTGGCTCTGCGAGCCGGCCAATCTCGAGCTGGCGCCGCGTCTGGCGCAGTACCTCGACGGTGGCGACGAGCGCCGGCGGCTGTCGCTGGCGGCCAAGATCGCCGACGTCTTCGACCAATACCTGCTCTATCGCGACGACTGGCTGGCCGCCTGGGAGCGTGGCGACACCTTCGATCTCGGCCCGGACGAAGGCTGGCAGGCGCTGCTCTGGCGCGAGCTGACCAAGGACGGCCATCCGCACCGTGCGCGGTTACTCGACGATCTTCTGCAGCGGCTCTACAGCGACCAACCGTTGCCCGGCCTGCCCGAGCGCCTGCTGGTGTTCGGCATCAGCAGCCTGCCGCCGCACCACCTGCGCGTGCTCGATGGTCTGGCGCGACATATCGACGTAGTGGTCTGCGCGCTCAACCCGAGCCGCGAAGCCTGGGGCGAGATTCGCGATATTCGTGAATTGGCGCGCCAGCCCGAGAGCGGCGCTGATGATTGGTATCTCGATGTCGGCCATCCGCTGCTGGCGAGTCTCGGCAAGCAGGGACGGGACTTCTTCGATTCCCTGTTCAGCCTGACCGCCAGCGAGGGCAGCCAGGAGTTCGGCCTGTATTCCGAAGACGAAGACCTGCGCGATGACAGCCTGCTGCACGCCTTGCAGAACGACATCCTGCGCCTGCGCACCCGCTTGCCGGATGAGCGCATCAGCCTGACCGAGGACGACCGCTCGCTGGAAGTGCATATCGCCCATTCGCCGCTGCGCGAGGTGGAAATCCTGCATGACCAGTTGCTGGCGCGCTTCGCCGCCAACCCGGCCCTGACGCCCGATCAGGTGGTTGTGCTAACCCCGGATATCGAGCGCTACGCGCCCTTTATCGAAGCCGTGTTCGCCCCACGCGAGGGCAGCCCGCGGATTCCCTACAGCCTCGCTGACCGCAGCCTGCGCGCCGAAATGCCGCTGATCGAGGCCTTCCTCGAATTGCTGATGCTGGCGCAGAGCCGTTTCACCGCCGAGGAAATCCTCGCCTGGCTGGAGCAGCCGGCCATTGCCCGCCGCGCCGGGATCGAAAGCGAAGATCTGCCGCTGCTGCGCGACTGGCTACGCGAAGCCGGCGTGCGCTGGGGTCGTGACGGCAGCCAGCGAGCGCGTCTCGGCCTGCCGGACGAATCGGCCTTTACCTGGCGCCAGGGGCTGGACCGGCTGCTGCTGGGCTTTGCCGCGCCGCCGCAACTGGCTGGCGACCACGCGCCACTGCTCGGCGAGCACTGGCCGCTGGATGCCCTGGAAGGCGCGCGCGGGCAGTTGCTGGGGCGGCTGGTGGAATTCGTCGATCGGCTCGGCACGCTGGCCGACCAGCTCGCCCGGCCGCGTCCGTTGGCCGAGTGGGCGGATGACCTGCAAGTGCTGATCGACACCCTGTTCGACGAGCGCGAAGCCGGCGACACGCTGCTCTTGTTGTCCCAAGCCTGCGCGGCGTTGCGCGATCAGGCCCAGGCCGCGGACCTGACGTGCCCCATCGAGCTAGAACTGGTGCACCAGCAGCTCAGCGCCGCCTTGCAGCAGGGTGGTGGCGCCTCGGGCTTTCTAACCGGTGCGGTGACCTTCTGCACCATGGTGCCGATGCGCAGCTTGCCGTTCCGCGTGGTCTGCCTGCTCGGCCTGGACGACGGCGCCTTCCCGCGGCGCACACCGCCGTCGGGCTTCGATTTGATCGGCCGGCATCCGCGCCGCGGCGACCGTGCGCGGCGCCTCGACGACCGCTACCTGCTGCTGGAGACGCTGCTCTCGGCGCGCGAGGCGTTGTACCTGTCCTATGTCGGCCGCGACCCGCGCGACAATGCCGTACTGCCACCGTCGGTGCTGCTCAGCGAGGTGCTGGAAGCCGTGGACATGACCGCCGAACTGTCCGTTGCACAGGCTTCCGAGCATACCGGCGAGTCCGTACCCAAGACGGCCAGCCAGAAAATTCTCGTCGCCCACCCGCTGCAGCCGTTCTCGCCGCGCAATTTCGGCGACGGGCTTTGCGCCGGTTTCTCCTCGCCTTGGTTTCGCGCCGCCGGGCGTCTGTCCGAGCCACCGCAGACCCAGCCGCAGCCGTTCGCCAGCCTGCTCGCAGAGCCCGACGAGGCCTGGCTGACCATCGAACCGTCGCAGCTGTTGCAGTGCTTCCGCCATCCGGCGCGCTTTCTGCTCGAACAACGCCTCGGTTTGCGCCTGGCTGACGATCAGGAATCGCTCGCCAGTGATGAGCCGTTCGATCTGGAGATGCCGGCCTGGAACGGCCTGCGGCGCCTGTCGCTGCAGGCCATGGAACACGGCTGGAGCGATGAAGACGAACGGCGCATGGTTTGTGCGGCCGGCTGGCTGCCGACGGGCGAGCTGGGCCAGGCGCTGTGGGGCAAGCTGCGCGGGCCGGTGCGTGCCTTCGCGCCGCGCCTGTTCGAACTGCGCCCGGACGACGTGCCCGAGCCGCTGCCGGTGAACATCACCCTGGCCGGCGTGCGCGTGCATGGCTGGCTCGACGGCGTGACCCCGGCCGGGCTGTTCGGCTGGAAGCTCGGCCGCCTCGGCGAGTGGGATCTGCCGCCGTTCTGGCTGCGCCATCTGCTGCTCAACCTGTCCGCCACGCCCGGTATCGAGCGCCACAGCCTGATGCTATCGCCCGCCGGTGACTGGCAGCTGGGGCCGCTGGCCAATGCCGCGCAGCTCCTCGAACCCTGGCTGGCGGCCTATCGCTGCGCCATCCGCGAACCGCTGCCGTTGCTGCCGCGTAGCAGCCATGCCTTCACCAGGGGCTATCGCAAGCCGGCCCGCGGCAGTGAACCGCTCGACTGCGCCCGCAAGCGCGCCCGTGAAGCCTGGCTGGGAGCGGAGTTCAGTCCTATCGCTGCCGAGGCTGAAGACCCTTGGAACGCCTTGGCCTTTCGCGATCGCGATGCGCTGGACGAGCGTTTCGAAAGCCTGGCTCAGGAATTGATCGGCCCGGCCCTCGACGCCCTCGCTGAAGACGAGGAGGAAGCATGAAACTCGACCTGCTCGACTCGCCCTTCGACGGCCGCTCGCTGATCGAGGCCAGCGCCGGCACCGGCAAGACCTGGACACTTACCGCGCTCTATGCGCGTCTGCTGCTGGAGCGGCAGCTGTCGGTGGGGCAGATTCTGGTGGTCACCTACACTACCGCCGCCACTGCTGAACTACGTGAGCGCATCCGCGCGCGGCTGGCCGACCTGCTGGCGGTCTATGAAGGCACGCCGAGCAGCGACGATTTCCTCAACTGCCTCCACGCCCGCTACCCGGACGAAGCCTCGCGCCGTCGCCTGTTGCTGGCGGTGCATGGCTTCGACGAGGCGGCGATCTTCACGATTCACGGCTTCTGCCAGCGCGCCTTGCAGGACGCCGCCTTCGAGGCCGGGGGCGATTTCGACAGTGAGCTGACCGCCGATGACCGCGAGATTATTGACGCGCTGCTCGCCAACGCCTGGCGCAGCGAATTGGCCGATGCCGACCCGGCCTGGGCGCGCTTCCTGGCGAAGAGCCGGATCACGCCGCTGTGGTTACGTCAGCGCTTGCGTAGTCATCTGGGCAAGCCCTATCTGCGCGTCGAGCCGCAGGGTGCGCCGGTCGCCGCCGACCTGCGTCCAGTCGAGGCCGCCTGGCAACGCGCCGCCGATTTGTGGAAGGAAGCGGGTACCGCCTGGATCGCCGAGCTTCAGGCCCACGGTGGGCTCAGCCAAAGCACCCACAAAGGCATTAAGTTCGAGCCCTGGCGGAGCGAGCTCGACGCCTATTTTGCCGACCCGGCCGTGATGTTCGATCTACCCGATGGCGCGGCCAAGTTCGGCGTGCGCGCCTTGAGCAAGGCCTGCAAGAAGGGCTTCGACGCGCCGGTGTGCGAGTTGGCCCATGCGCTGGACGAGCTGGCCGATCAGGTGGCCGAGGCATTGCCAGCGGGCAAGCAACGGCTGATCGCCTTGCAAGTCGCACTGCTGGAGCGGCTCAACCGTGAGCTGCCCGAGCGCAAAGCGGCGCAGCGGCTTTTGGCCTTCGATGATCTGCTCAATCGTCTGGATCTGGCACTGAAAGGCCCGGTCGGGGAAGACCTGGCGGCCTCGCTGCGCATGACCTATCCGCTGGCGCTGATCGACGAATTCCAGGACACCGACCCGATCCAGTACGCCATCTTCAACCGCATCTATGCCAAGGCGGGCGAGGCGTCGCTGTGTTTCGTCGGCGATCCCAAACAGGCGATCTACGCCTTCCGCGGGGCGGATCTGGCGACCTATATGACGGCCAAGCAGCAGGCCGATCGCGAGCCCTTCAACCTGCCGACCAATTACCGCTCGACGCCGGAGCTGATCGCCGCGCTGAACCAGCTGTTCGACCACCCGCAGCCGTTCGCCCAACCTGATCTGCGCTATCCAGCAGTAGGCGCGGCCGACAAGCCGCGTGCGAGCTTGCGGCTGGTGGAGGAGGGCGAGGCGGCGCCGCTGTCGCTGGTATGGCTGGGCGACGATCCGTTGGGCAAGGGCGAAGCCGCACAGCTGGCGGCGAGCGACACTGCCCGGCGTATCGCCCTGCAACTGGCAGGCGCCGCGGAAGGGCGCGCCGGTTTCGACAAGGACGGTGTGTTTACTCCGCTGAAAGGTGGCGATATAGCCGTGCTGGTGGCCAACCACCGCCAGGCCGGGATGATCGCCGACGAGCTGGCGGCGCGCGGTGTGCCCAGCGTGCGCCGCGGGCGTGACAGCGTCTGGCGCAGTGAGGAAGCGGCTGAGCTGGCCGCGGTGCTGGCCGCCTACGCCGAGCCCGGCCGCGAAGGGCTGCTGCGCTATGCACTGGCCACGCGCCTTCTGGGCCGCAGCGCTGCCGATCTCGCTCGTTGCCAGGACGATCAGCAGCAGTGGGACGCCGAGCGCGAAGCCGCCGAGCGCTATCACCAGCTCTGGCAGCAGCAGGGGTTCATGCGCGTATTCCGGGCCTGGCTCGACGAGCAGGCGGTGGCCGAACGGCTGCTGGCGCGTGTCGATGGCGAACGTCGGCTGACCAACCTCTTGCATCTGGGTGAACTGTTGCAAGCCGAAAGCCTGCTGCGCCCGGGTCTTGAGCCGCTGCTCGCCTGGTTCAACCTGCAGCGCGGCAGCGAAGGCGCCGGCGAAGAAGCCCTGCTGCGCCTGGAAAGCGATGCCGAGCGGGTGCAGATCGTCACCATCCACACCAGCAAGGGCCTGGAATACCCGCTGGTGTTCTGCCCCTTCCTCTGGGACGGCAAGCTGCTCGGCAAGAACCGCGACAGCGCCCGTTGCCACGATGCTAATGGCCAGCCGCTGCTGGATCTCGGCAGCGACGCGCTGGAAGACAACCTCGAACGCGCCCGCCAGGAGGTCTTCGCCGAGCAGCTGCGCCTGACCTATGTCGCCCTGACTCGCGCGCGCGACCGGCTCTGGTTGCACTGGGGGCCTGTGAATCTCTGCAAACCAAAAAAGGATGGCAGCCTAGCGGACGAAGGTCTGCACAGCAGCGCCCTGGCCTGGCTGCTACACGGCCGCGAACTGCCTGGCGAGCAACCGTTGACCGAGCTGGGCAATCATCTGGCCGATCTCAACGGGGGCAGCCTTCGCCTGGCCATCGAGCGACTGGTGCAGGGGAGCGACGGCCATATGGCCTGCCTGCCGCTGGAGTCACGCGAAGCCAGTGCTCAAGGCCCCGGCCGAGCGGCGCCGCCTCAGCAGCTGTCGCAGCTCAATCGCAGCCTGCACAGCGCCTGGCGCATCGGCAGCTTTTCCGGCTTGGCCGCCGGCATGCATATGGAAGCGCCGGACCGTGACGCCCTGGCAATCCCTGATGCCGGCGAGCCGGGCAGCGGCTTCTTCGCCTTCCCC
This sequence comes from Stutzerimonas xanthomarina, assembly GCF_003935375.1. Taxonomy (GTDB): domain Bacteria; phylum Pseudomonadota; class Gammaproteobacteria; order Pseudomonadales; family Pseudomonadaceae; genus Stutzerimonas; species Stutzerimonas xanthomarina_A. The sequence continues at coordinate 46,040 of NZ_RHQM01000006.1, read as the reverse complement.
CGCGGTGCACGGGCCGGTACCTGCCTGCACGCCATCCTCGAAGACTGGGCGCGCGGCAAAGGCGAGCTGGAGGCGTTGGTCGAACCCGCTTTGCAGGCCTACGGCCTGCCGCTGGAGTGGAAGGAGATCGCCATCAGCCATCTACAGAAGGTGCTGGAAACCGATATGGACGGAACCGGCCTGACCCTCGCCGCGTTGCAGTCGGCCAGGCGCCTGCCGGAACTGGGCTTCACCTTTCCGGTGCGGGATCTGGATGTGGCGCGGCTGCGTACCTTGCTAACCGATCCGGCCAACGGCTTGGCTGCCCCTCTGCGCGAAGCGGCGGGGCGGCTAGAATTCGACAGTCTCAAGGGTTATCTCAAAGGCTTCATCGATCTGACCTTCGAGCACGACGGCCGCTGGTATATCGCCGATTACAAATCCAACTGGCTCGGGCCTGACGCGAGTTACTACGGCGGCGAACGGCTGTTACAAGCGTTGGCAGGCGAGCATTACTACCTGCAATACCTGATCTATCTGGTGGCGCTGCGTCGCTTCCTCCGTCAGCGCCTGGCTGATTTTCACAGCGAACAGCTCGGTGGCGCCTTCTATCTGTTCCTGCGCGGCATGCCCGAGGCCGGCGTCTATTTCGCGCGGCCGGACGATGCGCTGCTCGATGCGTTGGATCGATTGTTCGAGGAGGGGCATTGATGACGCGGCTTAGCGGTTTTGACCGCGAATGTGGGCTTAGCGGCGCCTTCATGCATTTCAGGAGCGACATATGACCCTTGCCGATCTGCCCCTCGGCCCACTGGAGCGTGCCTTCGTCGCCAGCCTGCAGCGCCTCGACCCGCATGCGTCCGAGCCGGTGCTGCTCGCCGCCGCGCTGTGCTGTGAAGCCCTGTCCTCCGGCGACGTCTGCCTGCCGCTGGGTCGGTTAGCCGGCAAGCGGCCATGGCCGGATCAGGATTTCAGCCTGCCGCCGCTTGCGACCTGGCGAGCGCAGCTGGACGCCTCATCGCTGATCGGTGCGCCGGGGGATTACGCACCGCTGATTCTGGTCGGGGAACGGCTCTACCTCGCCCGTTACCAGGCTTATGAACAGCAGTTGACTGAACAGCTGCTGACTCGCGCAGTGGACGCACCGGATGTCGATGAAGCTCAGCTGAGCGACAGCCTGGCGCGGTTGTTCGCCTTCAATCAGCAAAGCCCCGATTGGCAGCGCCTCGCCGCGGCTCAGGCGGTACGTCGGCGCCTGGCGGTGATCTCCGGCGGTCCCGGCACCGGCAAGACCACCACCGTGGTACGCCTGCTGGCGGCGCTGCTCGAGCAGCCCGGCGGCGAACGCCTGGCCATCGGCCTCGCCGCGCCCACCGGCAAGGCCGCGGCGCGCATGGCCGAAGCGATCCGCAACGCCAAGGCCGATCTGCCGGTCAGCGATGCCGTCAAGGACGCCCTGCCGGACGAGGCGCGCACACTGCACCGCCTCCTCGGCAGCCGCGCCGACAGCCCGAAGGTGCGCCATGACGCGGCCCATCCACTGGCGCTGGACGTGCTGGTGGTGGACGAAGCGTCGATGGTCGACCTGGCGCTGATGGCCAAGCTGGTCGCCGCGCTGCCGCCGAAGGCACGGCTGATCCTGCTCGGCGACAAGGACCAATTGGCCGCCGTGGAAGCCGGTGCGGTGTTCGCCGAGCTTTGTGAGGGTCGCGGTTTCGATAGTCAGGCCGCGACCGATCTGCAACGCATTACCGGTCAGAACGTAGCGGTCGAGACGCCGCGCTCGCGCCTTGGCGAAGCGGTGGTGCTGCTCACCCACAGCCACCGCTTCGCCGGCGCCAGCGGTATCGGCGAGCTGGCGCGGCGAATCAATGGCGGCGACGCCAAGGGCACGGTCGCGTTGCTGCAGGAGAAACGCGCCGATCTTGCCTGGAATGAGACGCCCAGCCCCGCGGCGCTGATCGAACGACTGGAGCACGGCTATTCACCTTATCTGCAGGCTGCACGCCAGGCCGAGCCATCTGCCGCGTTCGAGGCCTTCAACGGTTTCCGCGCGCTGACTGCCCAGCGCGAAGGCGCCTTTGGCGTCACTGGCATCAACGAGGCGCTGGAAGCGCGCTTCAAGCGTCGCCTCGGCGTGCCCGCCCGCGAACGCTGGTACCCCGGCCGCGCGGTGATGGTCCGGCAGAACGACTACGCCCTGGGCCTGTTCAACGGCGATATCGGCTTGTGTCTGAAAACCGAGCAGGGCCTGCGGGTGTTCTTCGAGGGCGACGAGGGCTATCGCGGCTTTGCCCCGGCACGGTTGCCGAGTCATGACAGCGCCTTCGCCATGACCGTGCACAAAAGCCAGGGCTCAGAGTTCACCGAGGTGCTGCTGGCGTTGCCGGAACAGCCCAGCCCGCTGCTGACGCGCTCGCTGTTCTACACGGGCATCACCCGTGCCAAGCGCAAGGTGGAGATCTGGGCGCTGCCGGCGCGGCTGGCCGAAGCGGTCAATACCCGCGCCGAGCGCGCCGCAGGATTGGCCGAACGGTTGGTCCTCCCCAGCGCCCAGACCAGAGCCACAGAGGCAGTGCCGGCGGCCAAGCCAGATGAGCCAAAAAGCGATCAGCTCAGCCTGTTCTAAACCGTGCGCGCCTGCTCGAAGCCGGCATGATCGCTGCTCATCGCCGCCTGTTTCGTGAAGCGGTTGTGGGTATGGCGCTCGGAATTCTGTTCCGATGCGCTTTCGCCAAAAGCCGACACCGGGACTTGCGATGAGAACCTTCTTTCTTCTGCTATGGGGCACGCTCAGCCTGTTCATCAGCACCGCGGCGCTGCGTGAACTCTGGCTCGCGCCGTCCGTGGCCAGCGGTTTCGCCCCGCTGCTGGTGGTCTATTACATCGTCTGCTTCTTCCAGCTGATTCGTGCCGCTTACCTGCCATGGGGGCTGCTGGGTGCGTACCGGCGCAGCGGCTACTGGCTGTGCCTGATCCTGCTGCCGCTGACGCTGATCCCGCTGTACGCCGCCTACCAGATCTGGGAGCAGGGTGGTTACGTTGCAGTGGAAGCCTCGTTGCACAACGAATGGCTGCACCTGCTGCTCGGTTGGCTGCAGGACGCCCTCGGTTATCTCGGCCCGCTGCTGGTGCTCGGCGCGCTGGGTGTCGGCATGGCGCTGATGCTGCTGCGTCTGCTACGCGGGCAGGTCGCGCGCTGATCAGCCGTTCAGCAGCGTCAGCACCAGCGGCAGGCTGGCAGCCGCGAGCAGGGTCTGTAAGGTGATGATGCCCGCCATCAGATGGCTGTCGCCGCCGAGCTGGCGGGTGAGCACGTAGGCAGTGGGGGCGGTGGGCAAGGCGAAGAACAGCACCAGGATGGTGGTTTCCATATCGGGCAGGCCGAGCACCATCGCCACACCGTAGGCGAGCAGCGGAACGGCCAGCAGGCGCACCGCGCTGTTCCAGCCCAGCGTCGGGATTTCCCCGCCCAGCTCCTGGGGTTTGAGCGCCGCGCCGACGCAGAGCAGGCCCAACGGCAGGCTGGCGGCGGCGAGCAGACTCAGCAGGCGGTCGGTGCCGCCGGGCAGACCCAGGCCCGATAGATTGACCAGCGCGCCGGCGACACAGGCGAGAATCAGCGGGTTCTTTGCGATGGGCAGCAGCAGACCGCGCACGCTGACGCCGCGCTCGGCGGTCAGCGCCCACACCGACATCACGTTCACCGTCGGTACCATCAGCGCCAGCATCAGCGCAGCCAACGCCAGACCTTCCTTGCCGAACAGGCTGCCCACCGCGGCCAGGCCGAGGTAGGTGTTGAAACGCAGCACGCCCTGGGTGACGGCGCCGAAGCGGCCGGCAGACCAGCCGCGCAACCGCTTGGCGATCAGCAGCCCGATCCAGGCCAGGCCCAGGCCGAGCATCACGGCACCGGCCAGGCGCGGCAGTGCTGGGTTATCCAGCGGCGCGGTGGCCAGGCTGCTGAACAGCAGAGAGGGGAAGAGGATGAAGTAGTTGATGCGCTCGGCGCCGGGCCAGAATTCGGCGCTGGGAAAGGCGCGCAGGCGCAGGAAATAGCCGGCGACGATCAGGGCGAACAGGGGCCAGAGGGCGAGTAGCAGGGCGGTCACGGATACATCCAACAGTGCATGTAGTGTGATCTTCGATGCTGCCAACGTTCAGTGCAACCTTCATCTTCGAGCTGGCGTGGCGGCAGCGGTGCTACGTCGGTCGGACGGTTGTCTGTTGCGTAGTGGCTTGGTGATATCATGGCGCGTCGAACCTGCGAGCTTCCGATGCGCCACATACCCCCCCAGGCCTCTACCGAGGATTTCCGCGATACGCCTTATGGCCGGCAGTTGCATGGCGGGTTCCGTCTGCTGCGCTTTGCGCCGGAGCTGGAGAGGGAGTTTCGGCGCTATCTGGATCGTCATGCGCGGCTATCGCAACGCCTCGCCGCCCTGCTGTTGATCTTCGCGGTCGGTGGATATCTGTATTGCGAACACCGGGTCTTCGATCTTGCCGATACCGGCTGGCTGACAACGCTGACGCTGTTGCGCCTCCTGCAGATTCTGCCGGGCGTCGTCGTGCTGGTGCTGACCTTCTACAGCCGCAGGTTTCGCGCGCAGGCCAACCGCATATTTCCGGTGCTGCTGGTGATGGTCGGCATGCTGGCCGCGCTGATCGACATCCGCTTCGAAACGCTCGATGCGGAGCTGAATTTCCGTTACGGCGCCGGGCTGCTGATCGTCGCGTCGTTCTTCTTTCTCGGCGTGACGTTCTGGTGGGCGCTGCTGTGCGCGGTGCTGATCGTGCTGGCCGATGTGTGCATGGCTAGCCTGATCCTGTCGGCCGAGCAGATGCCGGAACACTGGATCGCCGTCAGCTACTACCTGCTGTTGCTGATCATCGGCGCGATCAGTCGCTATGTTCATGAGTACTCGCAGCGCGACCAGTTTCTGACCCGTCAACTGCTGGGCTGGGTCGCCGAGCACGACGCGCTCAGCGGTCTGGCCAACCGGCGCAGTCATGATCGCGCGCTGCCCCAGCGGATCGCCCAGGCCCGCCGAGACCGGCGCCCGCTGAGCCTTCTGCTGCTCGATCTGGATGATTTCAAGGCCTATAACGACACCTTCGGCCATCCGGCCGGCGATGCACTGATCCGCGCCTTCGGCGAGCTGCTCGCCGGCTTCGCGCGGCGCCCGCTGGACGAGGCGGCACGGGTTGGCGGTGAGGAGTTCGCACTGCTGCTGTACAACTGCGACAACGCCGCTGCACAGCGCATCGCCCGTCAGGTGATCAACGCGCTGACCGCGCTGGATATCAGACATCCGCATGATCCGGCGGCGCGGGTGGGTGTCAGTATTGGGATCGCCACGTTGCAGGACGGCCAGCAGGCCGAGCAGCTCTATCACTGCGCCGATACCGCGCTGTATCAGGCCAAGAGTGGTGGCAAGAATCGCTTTGCCGTCGCGGCCGGGCTACTGCGACCCGAGCCACAGCCTCACTAGCGGATGGCTTAGCGGCGCGGCGGCACCGAGCGGGTGCGGCCGCTGCCGTCGATGGCGACGAATACGAAGACGGCTTCGGTGACCTTGCGCCACTCGCTGGACAGCGGATCGTCGCTCCAGACTTCCACCAGCATGCGGATCGAGCTGCGTCCGACCTCCAGCGTCTGGGTATAGAAGGACAGCTGCGCGCCAACCGCTACCGGAACCATGAACGCCATGCGATCGATGGAGACCGTGGCGACACGGCCGGCGGCCACGCGGCTTGCCATCGCGGTGCCGGCCAGATCCATCTGCGACACCAGCCAACCGCCATAGATATCGCCAAAACCATTGGTTTCCCGCGGCAATGCGGTGAGCTGCAGGGCCAGGTCGCCCTGCGGGATCGGATCTTCCTGTTCGTATTCTTTCATTCGGTCGGACTCGCGGCGCGTTGTTGTTCTGGCGCGAAATGCCCGCTCTGGCACGGGCGACGGCGCGAGTATAGCGGCTGTGTTGCGCTACAGCGACCGAACCAGGTCAACGGTGCGCTTGGTAATCAGATTGTCACACTTGCTTCATAGAGTGTTCACACGGCCTGCAGATACTGGCCCCCGTTCCAACACACTCGAGCACACACCTGCTAGGAGCAAGGTATGAAACTGAATCGTTTGATGGCGGCCCTGACCTTTGTAGCCGCTGGCGTTGGCGCCGCGAGCGCGGTCGCTGCTGTGGACCCGGCGCTGCCGAGCTACCAGAAGACTTCCGGTGTTTCCGGCAACCTGTCCAGTGTCGGTTCGGACTCCCTGGCCAACCTGATGACCCTGTGGGCTGAGGAATTCAAGCGCAGCTATCCGAACGTCAACATCCAGATTCAGGCTGCCGGCTCCTCCACCGCGCCGCCCGCTCTGACCGAAGGCACCTCCAACATGGGCCCGATGAGCCGCCCGATGAAGGACAACGAGATTCAGGCCTTCGAAGAGAAGTATGGCTACAAGCCAACTGCCGTTCCGGTGGCCATCGACGCCCTGGCGGTGTTCGTGCACAAGGACAACCCGATCAAGTCGCTGGACATCGAGCAGGTCGACGCGATCTTCTCCAGCACCCGCCTGTGCGGTGGCGAGAAGGACATCAAGACCTGGGGCGACCTGGGTATGACCGGCGAGTGGGCGGCCAAGCCGATCCAGCTGTTCGGTCGCAACTCGGTATCCGGCACCTACGGCTACTTCAAGGAAGAAGCCCTGTGTAAAGGTGACTTCAAGTCGAACGTCAACGAGCAGCCGGGCTCGGCTTCGGTGGTGCAGTCGATCTCCAGCACCCTGAACGCCATTGGTTACTCGGGTATCGGCTACAAGACCTCCAGTGTTCGCGCCGTACCGCTGTCCAAGGGTGGCGAGGCTTTCGAGGCCAACGAAGAGAACGCTCTGGCTGGCAAGTTCCCGCTGGCGCGCTTCTTCTACGTCTACGTCAACAAGGCGCCGAACAAGCCGCTGAGCCCGATCGACGCCGAGTTCCTCAAGCTGGTGCTCTCCAAGCAGGGCCAGGAAGTCGTGGTCAAGGATGGCTACATCCCGCTGCCGAAGAAGGTGGTCGACAAGACCATGCAGGACCTGGGTCTGTAAGACCCGCGTGACGGCCGGCGACGTAGCGCGCCGGTCATGCGCAGATGCCCGCCACGCGAAACGCGCTGGCGGGCTTCGTCGCGTCACCTGGCTGTAATTTTTCTGTCACACAGCTTCATTAGATTAGGCGCCCCGAAGGGCCGCTCTGGCCCAGGAGCCCTGGCATGAACGACATGGAAAACATGACCGCGAATTCCGATGTGCAACGGCTGGACTTCAACACGCCGGCGCTGCAACGCAAGCGCCGCATCCGCGCGCTGAAAGATCACCTGGCGCGCTGGTACGTGTCCATCGGCGGTCTGGCGGTGCTGGTCGCCATCACCCTGATCTTCTTCTACCTGGCGCAGGTCGTACTGCCGATGTTCCAGGGCGCCGAGCTGGAAAGCCGCGCGGCGCAGCAGCCGGCCTGGTTGGCCGATGCCGGCGAGCCGCTGCTGCTGGCGGTGGAGGAGCAGAACCAGGTCGCAATGCGCCTGGGTTCCGACGGGCAGGTGCGCTTCTTCGGGCTGAGCGACGGTGCATTGCTGTCGAGCAAGACGTTGCCGCTGCCAGCCGGCAGCCGTGTCGTCTCGGTGGGGCAGGACACGCCAAGCACACGCCGGCTGGTGTTGGGCCTGGATAACGGCCAGGCGCTGGTGCTCGAGCACAACTACAAGGTCACCTATCCAAACAATAAGAAGACCATCACCCCCGAACTCGCTTATCCCTTCGGTGAGGAGCCGCTGCAGCTCGACCCCGAGGGTCGCCCGATCGATCAGGCCGCCATCAGCCTGAACGGCAAGACGTTGCTCGTTGCCGGCGCTACCGGCACGGCATTGCACGCTCAGCGCATCGCCAGCAGCGAAAACCTGATGACTGGCGAGGTGACGCTGGAGCAGGAACGCCTCAATCTGCCGCAACTGGCCGAGCCGATTCGCCAGCTGCTGCTCGACCCGCGGCACATGTGGCTCTACGCAATCAGCGGCAAGGCCAGTGCGGATGTCTTCGATCTGCGCCGCAAGCAGCTCAATGGTCGCTACAAGCTGGTTGGCGACGGCAGCGAGATCACCACGATCAGCCCGCTGCTGGCGGGCATATCGCTGATGATCGGCGACTCCAAGGGTGGCATCGGCCAGTGGTTCATGGTGCGCTCCGCCGACGGCCAGGCGGAGTTGAAGAACGTACGCAACTTCAAGCTGGGCAGCAGCCCGATCCGCCAGATCCTGCCGGAGGAGCGCCGCAAGGGCTTCCTCGCGCTGGATGACGCCGGCAGCATCGGCATTTTCCACAGCACCGCGCATCGCACCTTGCTCAAGGAACAGGTCGCTGAAGGCGCCGCTTTGGCTGCCATGTCGCCGCGTGCCACGCGCCTGCTGGTGGAGTCGGAGCAGGGTCTGCAGCGCTTCGTGATCGACAACCCGCACCCGGAAATCTCCTGGAGCGCGCTGTGGGGCAAGGTCTGGTACGAAAGCTATCCGGAGCCGGACTATGTCTGGCAGTCGACCTCGGCCAATGGCGACTTCGAACCCAAGCTGAGCCTCGCGCCGCTGGCCTTCGGCACGCTCAAGGCCGCGTTCTACGCGATGCTGCTGGCGGCCCCGCTGGCGATCTGTGCGGCGTTCTACACCGCCTACTTCATGGCGCCCAGGCTGCGCAGCAAGGTCAAGCCGATCATCGAACTGATGGAAGCGTTGCCGACGGTGATCCTTGGCTTCTTCGCCGGCCTGTTCCTCGCGCCATTTCTGGAGAACCACCTGCCGGGCATCTTCAGCCTGCTGTTGCTGATGCCGGTCGGGATTCTGTTCGCCGCCTGGGCCTGGAGCCGCCTGCCTCAGGCCGTGCGTCTCGCGGTGCCGGATGGCTGGGAGGCCGTGCTGCTGATCCCGGTGATCCTGCTGATCGGCTTCGGCTCGCTGGAAATCAGCGGCCATCTGGAGAATTGGTTCTTTGGCGGTGACATGCGCCTGTGGCTGTCCAATGACATGGGTATCCCGTTCGACCAGCGCAACGCCCTGGTAATCGGCCTGGCGATGGGCTTCGCGGTGATCCCGACCATCTATTCGATCGCTGAAGACGCCGTGTTCAGCGTGCCGCGCAGCCTGACGCTGGGCTCGCTGGCTTTGGGCGCCACGCCCTGGCAGACCCTCACCCGCGTGGTGCTGCTGACTGCCAGCCCGGGCATTTTCTCCGCGCTGATGATCGGCATGGGCCGCGCCGTGGGCGAAACCATGATCGTGCTGATGGCCACCGGCAACACGCCGATCATGGAAGCCAACATCTTCGAAGGCATGCGCACCCTGGCCGCCAACGTCGCCGTGGAGATGCCCGAGTCCGAGGTCGGCGGCACCCATTACCGCGTGCTCTTCCTCGCCGCGCTGGTACTGCTGATGTTCACCTTCGTGATGAACACCCTCGCCGAGCTGATTCGTCAGCGTCTGCGTGGCAAGTACGCCAGCCTGTAAACCAGATTTCGCAGAAGGTATCGATCCGTGAAAAAGGATTCGTTGAACACCTGGGTCAAGCGCGGCACACCCTGGATCTGGATGAACGCCGGCGCGGTGTCCATCGCCGTGATCATGACCCTGGGGCTGCTGGCGATCATCGCCGTGCGCGGTCTGGCGCACTTCTGGCCGGCCGATGTGATCGTCGCCGACTACAGCATGCCGGGCGCCGAGATGCGCGTGTTGGCCGGTGAGGTGGTCCAGGCTGAAGAGGTGCCGCGCGCGCGTCTGGCGGCCAGCGGCCTGCCGGTGAACGTCGAAGGCGGCGAGTTCATGACTCGCGAGTTGCTCAAGGTCGGCAACCGCGAGGTGTACGGCGCGGATTTCTCCTGGGTGGTTGGAGAGTGGCTGAGCAATCAGCACACGCCCGCCGAGCTGATGGTTCTGGAGCGTCGTGAGTGGGGCAATTTCTATGGCTACCTGCTCAACGTGAAGGAAGCCGGCCAGCTGGTCGCCGAGGGAGAAGGCGCCTGGAACGAGTTGCAGGCACGCATCGACCGCGTCGACGAACTGCACACGCAGATCTCTCGTATCGAAAAGGTGGAGATCGGCCGCATCAACCACGGCCTCGAGCGTCTGCGCCTGAAGACCCGTCAGCTGGAGCTTAACGATCGCCTGGACGCGGCTGCCCAGGCCGATCTGGATGCCGAGCGCGCCCAGTGGGATGCCGAGTACCGGGTGCTGGAAGAAAAGCTGGTCGCCCTGCAGCAGCAGTTCAACCGCGACAGCATCACCGTGCGCACGGCCGACGGCCGCGAGCAGGAGATCACCCTGGGCAAGGTGGTGCGGGCGTTCCAGCCCAATGCCATGTCGACGCCGCAGAAGCTGATGTTCTACTTCGCCAAGCTGTGGGAATTCGTCAGCGACGAGCCGCGCGAGGCGAACACCGAGGGCGGCGTGTTCCCGGCGATCTTCGGTACCGTGCTGATGACCCTGATCATGGCGGTGATCGTCACCCCGTTCGGCGTGATCGCAGCGGTCTACCTGCGTGAATACGCCAAGCAGGGCCTGCTGACCCGGATCATCCGCATCGCGGTGAACAACCTGGCCGGGGTGCCGTCGATCGTATACGGCGTGTTCGGTCTGGGCTTCTTCGTCTACGTGCTGGGCGGTTCGCTGGACCGCTTGTTCTACCCGGAAGCCGCACCGGCACCGGTGTTTGGCACGCCGGGCCTGATGTGGGCTTCGCTGACTCTGGCAATCCTCACCTTGCCGGTGGTGATCGTAGCCACCGAGGAAGGCCTGGCGCGCATCCCGCGGATGATCCGCGAAGGCTCGCTGGCCCTTGGTGCGACCAAGTCGGAGACGCTGTGGAAGGTGGTTTTGCCAATGGCCAGCCCGGCAATGATGACCGGCCTGATCCTTGCCGTGGCCCGCGCCGCCGGTGAAGTGGCGCCGCTGATGCTGGTCGGTGTTGTCAAGCTGGCACCGAACCTGCCGCTCAATGGCAACTACCCCTACCTGCATCTGGACCAGAAGATCATGCACCTGGGCTTCCATATCTACGACGTCGGCTTCCAGAGCCCCAACGTCGAGGCGGCACGACCGCTGGTGTATGCGACTGCGCTGCTGCTGGTGCTGGTGATCGCCGCGCTCAACTTCACAGCGATCTACATCCGCAACCACCTGCGCGAGAAGTACAAGGCGCTGGATCATTAATTGAAGCGGCAAGCTCAAGCCACCAGCCTCGGGAGAAACGAGGCGCTGACTTGGGCTTGCAGCCTGTAGCTTGCAGCTGGCAGCTGCGAACGGAGCGAGCACATGCAAACCAACACGCATTCCATCGACATCTCGGCCCTCGGCCGCGACAAGCGCAGCCTGAACCTCGCCAACGAGCAGGTCGCCATCGAAGTGCCCGATCTGAGCCTGTACTACGGCCAGAAGCAGGCGCTATTCAACGTCGCGATGAACATCCCCAAGCAGCGCGTGACTGCCTTCATCGGCCCGTCCGGCTGTGGCAAGTCGACCCTGCTGCGTTGCTTCAACCGCATGAACGACCTGGTCGACGGCTGCCGCATCGAGGGTGCGATCAACCTCGACGGCACCAACATCTACCGCAAGGGCGAAGACGTGGCCGACCTGCGTCGCCGCGTAGGCATGGTGTTCCAGAAGCCCAACCCGTTCCCCAAGAGCATCTACGAAAACGTCGTCTACGGCCTGCGCATCCAGGGCATCAAGCAGAAGCGCGTGCTCGACGAGACCGTCGAGTGGGCGCTCAAGGGCGCTGCGCTGTGGGACGAGGTGAAGGACCGTCTGCACGAATCGGCGCTCGGCCTCTCCGGCGGTCAGCAGCAGCGTCTGGTCATCGCCCGCACCATCGCCGTGCAGCCGGAAGTGCTGCTGCTCGACGAGCCGAGCTCGGCGCTCGACCCGATCTCCTCGCTGAAGGTCGAAGAACTGATCTACGAACTGAAGGCCAAGTACACCATCGTCATCGTCACCCACAACATGCAGCAGGCCGCGCGGGTTTCCGACTACACGGCGTTCATGTACATGGGCAAACTGATCGAGTACGGCGACACCGATACGCTGTTCACCAACCCGGCAAAGAAGCAGACGGAAGACTACATCACGGGCCGCTACGGTTAGTCTGGCCATGTCAGATCGCGCCAGGCGGCGTCGGCGGAACTTGCCGTACAAATCGTACTGTCTGCGTTCCGCCTCCTTGCCTGACACACTCTGCCAAAGCCCGGACGGGTTTGCGTGGTATTCATTTTTTCCAGGTGCGCTGCGCACCAGATCCGCCTAGCGGCAGTCTCCTCGGAGCGAGAACAATGATCAGTAAAGACAGCCACACCCAACACATTTCCCAGCAGTTCAACGCCGAGCTCGAGGAGGTGCGCAGCCACCTGCTGGCCATGGGCGGGCTGGTGGAGAAGCAGGTCAATGACGCGGTGACCGCCCTGATCCAGGCTGATTCGGGCCTCGCTCAGCAGGTGCGCGACGTCGATGACCAGATCAACCAGATGGAGCGCAACATCGACGAGGAGTGCGTGCGCATCCTCGCCCGCCGTCAGCCGGCGGCCTCCGACCTGCGTCTGATCATCAGCATTTCCAAGTCGGTGATCGACCTCGAGCGCATCGGTGACGAGGCGACCAAGATCGCCCGCCGCGCCATCCAGCTGTGCGAGGAAGGCGAGTCGCCCAAGGGCTATGTCGAGGTGCGCCACATCGGCGACCAGGTACGCAAGATGGTGCAGGAAGCGCTCGACGCCTTTGCCCGCTTCGATGCCGACCTCGCGCTGTCGGTGGCGCAGTACGACAAGACCGTCGACCGCGAATACAAGACCGCCCTGCGCGAACTGGTCACCTACATGATGGAAGACCCGCGCTCGATCTCCCGCGTGCTCAGCGTGATCTGGGCCCTGCGCTCGCTGGAACGCATCGGCGACCACGCACGCAACATCGCCGAACTGGTGATCTACCTGGTGCGCGGCACCGACGTGCGCCACCTGGGCCTGGCGCGCATGGCCGAGGAAGTGGAAGGCTCGAAGGAGCGCTGATTCGCGGTCGCGGGGCGGGCAGCGATGTCCGCCCGGCGCCAAAATCTGCGGACAGAGCTGCCGCTGGCGTTGAGGCTCGACCCATCCACCGGCATCGGTGCGCCCGCACGGATGCCGCTCAGGTGCGGATCAGCGCCTCGCTCAGATAATCGATCAGCGCCCGCGTCTTCGGTGGCAGATGATGATTCTGCCGCCACAGCAGCCAGGCCGCGCCCTGGTATGAACCGGTGTAGCGCCACTGCGGCAGCACTTCGCGCAAGCGTCCCTCGGCCAGTGCCTGGGCTGCGGTGAATTGCGGCAGGCAGGTGATTCCCAGGTGTTCCAGCGCTACCTGCAGCCGCGCTTCGCTGTGGTTGCTGATGTAGCGGCCACGCACCGTCACCGTTTCCTGCTGCTCGCCGCGGCGCAGGTGCCAGCGATTGTCCCCGACCGTTTCCCCCAGATACAGACAGCTGTGGCGCAGCAGGTCCTGCGGATGCTGCGGCTCGCCGTGGCGTTGCAGGTAGTCGGGGCTGGCGCAGAGCAGCTGGCGTACCGGTCCCAGTGGCTTGCCGGCCAGGCCTTCGGGTGGGTTGTCGGTGACCAGTACCAGCAGGTCGAAGCCGTCCTCGATCAGGTCCGGGCTCTGGTCGCTGATCCGCAGCTGCACATCGACCTCGGGGTAGCGCTGGAGAAAGGCCGGCATCAACGGCCCGACGACGAACTTGCCATAGGCCTTGGGCACGCTCAGGCGCACCAGCCCGCGTGGGCTGCGCATCAGCCGTTCGCCGATGGCGACGGCCGCGTCGGCCGCATCGAGCATATCCCGGCAATGCTGGTAGAACTCCGCCCCGGCCTCGTTCAGCCGCAGCTGGCGCGTCGTGCGTTCCAGCAGGCGCAGCGCCAGAGCCTGCTCCAGCCGGGCCACCTGGCGGCTTACCGCCGACGGTGTGCTGCCCAGCAGGCGTGCGGCGCCGGAGAAGCTGCCGGCCTCGACCACCCGCACGAACACGGCCATGTAGGGCAGCAGTGCTGCGCTGTCATTCGTTCCCATGCGGAACAGGTCCTGTGCTGTTTCGCTGGATTATCGACCGTGGCGGCAGGCCCGACAATCAGCGCCTGGTTGGTGCGGGGATTCGAACATGAAAGGCACGTTGAGACAGGGGCTGTGGCTGGCCGATGGCATGCTGCTGATGGTGGCGCTGATCTGGGGCAGCAGCTATGCAGTGGCCAAGCAGGCGCTGCTGTTCTATCCGGTGCTGGGTTTTCTGGCGATCCGCTTCAGCCTGACCTTTGTCCTGCTGCTGCCGCAACTGCGCGGGGTCGGCCGCCGGGCGCTGCGCCCCGGTCTGCCGTTGGGGCTGGTGATGCTGGCGGTCTTTCTCTGCGAGACCTGGGGCGTGATGCTGACCAGCGCCAGCAATGCCGCCTTCCTGATCAGCCTGTGCGTGGTGATCACGCCGTTCATGGAGTGGCTGCTGCTGCGCCAGCGGCCGCACAACACGCTGTTCCTCGCCTGCGCGCTGTCGCTGGTGGGCGTCTGGCTGCTGACCGGCGGCCCGCAGTTGTCGCTGAATCTCGGCGATGCGCTGATGCTGGCCGCCGCGTTGCTGCGCGCGGTGCTGGTCTGCCTGACCCGGCGATTGACGGCCGGCCGGGAAATCCCGGCACTGGCGCTGACTGCGGTGCAGAGCGGGGTCGTTGCGAGCGGCTGTATCCTTCTCGGCTTGTCTTTGCCTGGCGAGCTGCCTGCGCTGCCGGCGGAGCCGGCGTTCTGGTTCGCGGCGCTGTATCTGGTGCTGTTCGCCACGCTGTTCGCCATGTTCGCGCAGAACCGCGCGCTGGGGCGCAGCAGCGCGACGCGGGTGTCGCTGCTGATGGGTTCCGAACCGCTGTTCGGCGCGATCATCGCCGGTCTCTGGCTGGGTGAGCGGCTGGGGCCGATGGGCTGGGCGGGTGGGTTGCTGATCATGCTGGCAACGCTGTGCACTCTGGGCATCGGCCGCCAGCCGGCGCCGAGCTCGGCCGGTGATGGTGCGCCGATCCGGGCCTAGCGCGTACGCACGGCGGGGCCTGCAGACCGGTCAGCTCTGCCGCAGTTCGGCCTGCAGCTCATCCAGCGCCGCCTGGCGCTCGCCGTCCTGCAGGCGGGCGCCGGGGTTGAGCGAGGACCACTCCGGATGGGCGCGGCAGCGCTGCAGCGCATCGGGCAGCTTGCCCTCGCGCCAGCCCTGATCCTGCGGCGTGGCCAGGCGGATCGCCTCGGTGGCGGCGTGCCCGCGAGTCGCGAGCACGGCCAGCAGCTGGCGCTGTCGCAGGGCGAGCAGGCGCAGCACGGCGTCATCGACGCTCAGTTCACGCTGGCCCTTTAATTTGCCCAGCAGGCGATTGCCATAGTGCCGCGCGGTCTGCGCACCGCCGCCGGCGATCGCGCCGAGCAATGCCGCCGCGCCGAGGGTGATGCCACCGACCATCAGGTCGACACCGGCACCGGCGGCAGCGCCCGCAGCCATGCCACTGCCGATCTTTACGCCAAGCTGCTTGAGGGTTTCCGGATTGAACAGGTCGTCGCCCCAGCGGCCGTCGAGCAGCGGCAGATCGCTGGCTGCAGCCTGTTCCTTGCGGAAGGCATACAGGCGCAGCAGCGCCTCGACGCAGCGCTGTTCGCGGCCACGCACCGCGTCGTGCAGGTCACGAATGGCGCCGCGCTCCAGCTCCGGCTGCGCGGCCACGCTGCGTCGGCAGGCCGCGACGTCTACGAGCAGCTCGGCGATCAGCCGCTGGCCGCTGACCAGGCGCGCCGCTGCCTGGGCTTCATGGTCCTCGATCAGCCGCTGCAGTTTGGGCCGCGCCTGTTCCAGCAGCAGCGCCAGGCTTTCGTACAGCCGGCGCTCGCCGTCCACGGGGGGCGCCACGCTGTCGAAGCGCACCAGCGCATGCAGGCCGAGGCGGGCCAGCGCCTGACGCCATTCCTCCTCGCGATGGCCGGGCTGGGCGACGAAGTTGAGCACCGGCAGCAGCGGCTTACCGCAGCCGGCGAGTACCGCCAGCTCGTCCTTGTACTTGGCCAGTACCGGCTCGCGGGCATCGATCACGTAGAGCCCGGCATCGCTGGCGAGCAGCTGGCGCAGCACCTTGGCTTCCTGCTCGAAGCGCTGGCGCGCCTCGCTGCCGTCGAGAAAGCGTGCGGTTCGCGCCGGGCCGTCGAGGCGTTCGCCGGGGCGCTCCACGCGTTCCAGGTAATCGAGCAGGGCGATGGCATCTTCCAGGCCGGGGGTGTCGTACAACTCCAGCAGCGCCTCGCCGTCCACCGACAGCCGTGCGCCTTCGACATGGCGGGTGGTGCTGGGACGGTGCGAAACCTCGCCGAAGCCTGCATCACGGGTCAGGGTGCGCAGCAGCGAGGTCTTGCCGACATTGGTATGGCCGACCACGGCGAGCTTCAGGGCTTCAGTCATGTCCGCTCTCCAGCCAGCCCAGCGGCGTCGTGGTGGAATGTGGCAGGCCCAGGCTGTCCAGCGCCTGGTGCCAGTCATCCAGGCGCGCGCTGTCCAGCGCCTCGCCCGGCGGCGCCTGCAGCAGCCAGACGCGAGTGGCTGCGGCGCAGCGCGACAGCTCGCCGATCAGCGCCAGGGTGCCGCGATCCGGCGAGCGTCGGGGGTCACAGGCGATGGCCAGGCGCGCCGGTGGAAAGCGGGTGAGCTGATCGAGCAGGCGTCGGCGCCCCTCGCGATCGTCGAGGATGCCGGCATCGGCGATGCCCTTGGACAGAGCCGGTGGCCAGGGGCGACTGCCGTCCAGCTCGATGGCCACCAGCACGGCGCCGGCACTGCCATCGAGCTGGGCGCCGGCGCTGGGAGCGTGCAGTTGGGCGGGTGCTGCATCACTGATACCGAGTCGCTCGCTGGGCGGCTGCAGGCGTTCGCGGAGCAGGCGATAGGCCGGCAGGCTCAGGTCGAGCTTCAACGCGGCACGGCCGCGGCGCCAGCGCCACAGGCTGAACCCCGCCAGCAGTAGCCGCGGCAGCAGCCCATAGGTCAGCAGCACGCCAACCAGCCAGCCGGCCCAGAGCTGGCGGGCACCTTCCAGATCACCGCCGAGCGTGCCGCTGGCGCGGATCTGCCCGGCATCCGGCACGCTGAAGCCGAGCAGTGCCGGCAGCGCGCCGAGGGCCTGGGTCAGGCCGACGAAGGCGTTTTCGCCGAGAATGGTGGTCTCCCAGACGAAGCCGTAGCGCCGCGTTGCCAGCAGGGCGAGCAAGGTAAGCAGCGCGCTGCCCATCGCCAGCAGCCACAGGCCATGCACGCCGACGCCCAGCAGCCAGCGACCTAGTCGGCGCTGGTGCAATACGCTCAGCAGCGCTGGTGCCAGTTGCGCGGCGCGGGCGTCGCGGGCGAGCTTTTCGCTCAGCCAGAGCCACAGCCTCCCCAGCGCACCGCCGCTGTCGCCAGCGAAGAGCAGGCCGAGCAGCCAGCCGAGCAGGGTCAGCAGGTTCAGCCCGAGCAGGCTGCCCAGCGCCCAGAACACATTGACCGGTCGCTGCCCGTCGCCCAGTGCAGCGAACGCCAGGCCGGCGCCGGTGAAGACCGCGAGCAGCGCCAGCGCGAACCCACCCAGCCGTGCGCCCTGGCGCCAGTGCAGGAGCGCTTCGACCAGCCCGTCACGGCGCGCCAGCCAGAGTGCACGCTGCTCGATCAGTACGGGGAGATCACCGCCTTGGGCACGGGCCTGGCGGTTGGCTTCGTCGTCGTCCAGCGGCCCGGCATGCTCTTCGCGCAGGCGCGCGGCTTCGGTCAGCCAGAGGCGGTCGAGCGTATCGAGATCAGGGGCGGGGCGGGCTATCACACGGCATCTCGCTGGCGGGTCGTGCCTTGAGGATAACCGCTGCCGTGGGGAACGGGAAAACGGGGAGCCGTTGCGGCTCCCCGCTGTGGCCGTCAGTCGGCGTTGCGCAGGCGCACGGCGATGTCGGGCTGGTCGATGAACAGCCCGTCGATACCGGCGTCGAGGAAGGCGCGGATCTCCGTTTCGCTGTCGCCGCGTTCTTGGCGCTTGTCGCTGCTGCGCAGGTTGGCCGGCAGGAAGGTGTTTTCCGCGCGGAAGGTGTACGGGTGGACCTTGAGGCCGGCGGCGTGGGCGGCGGCGACGAAGCCGGTCGGTGTGCCGAGGTTGCCGTTGGCATCACGCGGGATGATGTAGCTCTTCTCCGGACCGACGCCGGCGGCGTAGCGGGAGATATCCTTGAGCCCGGCCGACGTCGCCATCTGCGCATAGGTCAGCTTGCTGCCGCGCACCTGCTGGTCATACGGCTGGCCGGAGCTGAACAGCTGCACCAGGCGCAGCTGGGTCAGGCGGCTGAGGGTCTTGAGGTTGTCCACTTCGAACGACTGGATATACACCGGCGCCTGCCGCCCGACGTAGCCGTTGCGCGTAAGGATGCGCACCAGTGGCTTTTCCATGGCCAGGCCAAGCTGCTGGAAGTGCGTCGGGTGCTTGGTTTCCGGGTACAGGCCGATGCGCCGGCCCTGGCTGAGCTGCAGGGTTTTCACCAGATCGATGATCTCCTGCAGGGTCGGAATTTCCAGGCTGCCGTCGACGCGCGTGTTGCCCGGGCGGATATCCGGGATGCGCTCGATGGCGCGCAGGGTCTTCAGTTCGGCGAGGGTGAAGTCTTCGCTGAACCAGCCGGTAAGGGTGACGCCATCGACCTGCTGGGTGCGCTTGCGATCGGCAAACTCGGGGTGCTGCGAGACGTCGGTGGTCAGGCCCAGCTCGTTGTCGTGACGGGCGACGATCTGGCCGTCGCGGGTCATCACCAGGTCCGGCTCGATGTAATCAGCACCCTGAAAGACTGCCAGCGCATAGGCAGCCAGGGTGTGCTCCGGCAGGTAGCCGCTGGCGCCGCGGTGGGCGATCACCAGCGGCGTCGGCTCGCCCCGCGCAGCCTGGTGTTTCGCGGCGTGTTCATCCGGCGCAGCGAAGCCGGTGAGCGGTAGCAACAGGCTGCAGGCGGTCAGCCAGCGGCGAAGGGAAGCGGTGGTCTTGCGGGCCATTTCGGCATCTCCTCGGTTTGGATGTCACAGCCTGAGCCACTTGCATGACCGGACGTTGACGCTGCGTTGCCCCTTGTATTGCAAAGCGATGAAGCCGACGAACGGCTGGCGCTGCGATTTCTGTTCGACTCAATGTGGCCAACTGCGCTGCAGGAAGACACGGCCCTCTGATATTCTCGCCGCCATGAATCAGACCCGCCTTCCCCTCGCCATGATCGCTGCTCTCGCTGAGCGGCACGTGATCGGGCGTGACAACATCATGCCCTGGCACCTGCCCGCCGATCTCAAGCATTTCAAGGCCATGACCCTCGGCAAACCGATCATCATGGGCCGCAAGACCTGGGATTCGCTCGGCCGTCCGCTGCCGGGGCGGCTCAACCTGGTGGTCAGTCGCCAGGCGGATCTGCAGCTCGACGGCGCGGAAACCTTCACCGACCTGGATGCCGCGCTGGTGCGTGCCGAGCAGTGGGCGCGTGAGCAGGGCGTCGACGAGCTGATGCTGATCGGCGGTGCGCAGCTGTACGCCCAGGCGCTGGGGCAGGCGCAGCGGCTGTACCTCACGCGTATCGATGCGGCTCCCGAAGGCGATGCGTTCTTTCCAGAATTCGACGAAGCTGAGTGGCAGTGCGTCGAAAGTCAGCCACATCCGGCTGAGGGCGAGGCACCAGCCTACCGTTTCGAAACCTGGCAAAAACAGAGCTGACCGGCACCCTCTTCGCTTGATCGGCGCCAAATCTTTCGCGGGCCGCAGCTTCTATGCTGGCCCGTCGCTGTCGTAACGAGAAATCTCATGCAACCTGACAAATCCGACGCCCCGGAAGCCGAGCGCGTTGCCGCGATCTTCGTCCGCCACCCGTTGTGGGAGGACGGCCTGGCGCTGCTCACGGGCACCGCGCTGGTCGCCCTTGGCATTGCCTTCTACAGCCATGCCGGGCTGCTGACCGGCGGCACCGTGGGCCTGGCGTTCCTGCTGAAGTACCTGGCCGGCTGGTCGTTCGGCCCAGTGTTCTTCCTGCTCAACCTGCCGTTCTACGCGCTGGCGATCTGGCGCATGGGGTGGCAGTTCACCCTGCGCACCGTCTGCGCGGTGGGGCTGGTCTCGCTGTTCGCCGAACTGACCCCGCAGTGGGTGCGCTTCGCCGAGCTGAATGTGGTCTACGCCGCTGTGTTCGGCGGGTTCGCCATCGGCATCGGCCTGCTGATCCTGTTCCGCCATCGCGCCAGTCTTGGTGGGGTGAACATCCTCGCGCTGTTCCTGCAGGAGCGTTTCGGCCTGCGCGCCGGCACCTTCCAGATGGGTATCGACGCGCTGATCGTCATGGCCGCGGTGTTCGTCGTGCCGGCGGACAAGGTGCTGCTGTCGGTACTCGGCGCCGTGGCGCTGAATCTGGTGCTGGCGATCAATCACCGCGCCGATCGCTACATGGGCGTTAGCTGAGGCTGATCAGCTCGACCTGTGCATCACCGTCGTTCAACTCCAGCAGCGCCAGGCTGATCGGCAGGCTGAAGCGTCGCGGACCGGCGCTGCCCGGGTTGATGTAGAGCACGCCGTTGCGCCGCTCGACCTTCGGTTTGTGCGAGTGGCCGGCGATCACCACGTCGATGCCGGCGGCGAGCGGGTCGATATCCAGCTGCTTGAGGTCATGCAGCACGTGCAGGCTGAGACCGCCGATGCGCAGGTCCAGTCGCTCGGGCAGCTCTAGCGCCCAGTCAGCAATATCGATATTGCCGCGAATCGCCTCCAGCGGCGCGATGGCGCGCAGCCCGTCGAGCACCTGCGGTTTGCCGATATCGCCGGCGTGAATGATCTGCGCGCAACCCTGCAGCGCCGCCAACGCCTCCGGGCGGAGCAGGCCGTGGGTGTCGGAGATCAGGCCGATGCGCATGCCGGTTTTCCTTGAAAAGACATTGTTAGGGCATCCGACCCTTGGCCGGCCGCTGTGGTTGCGGCAGGCTTGGGGCCCTCGGGTCGAGGAGTCTGGCATGGATCGAGTGGATTGCGTGGTGGTGGGTGCGGGAGTGGTCGGGCTGGCGGTGGCACGCGAGCTGGCGCTGGCTGGGCGCGAGGTGCTGATACTGGAAGCCGAGGCGGCTTTCGGCACCGCTACCAGCGCGCGCAACAGCGAAGTCATCCACGCCGGCATCTACTACCCGCAGGGCTCGCTCAAAGGCCGGCTGTGCGTCGCCGGGCGCCGTCAGCTCTACGATTTCTGCGACAGCCACGGCGTGGCCTATCGCCCCTGTGGCAAGCTGATCGTCGCCACCGACGAGGCCCAGATCGCTGCGCTGGAGCAATTGCAGCGGCACGCGCAGGCCAATGGGGTTGACGATCTGCAGCGTCTGGATGGCCACGAGGTGCTGGCGTTGGAACCGCAGCTGCAGGCGGTGGCTGGACTGCTTTCGCCAAGCACCGGCATCATCGACAGCCACGCGCTGATGCTGGCACTGCTGGGCGATGCCGAGCGCCACGGCGCGGTGCTGGCGCTGAACGCGCCGGTGGCGGATATCGTGGCCGCCAGCGATGGTTTGCGGGTCGAGGTAGGCGGCGCCGATCCACTGCAGCTGCTGGCACGCACCGTGGTGAATTGCGCTGGGCATGGCGCCCCGGTACTTGCCGCGCGCACTCAGGGCCTGAGCGATGCCGCGCGGCCGCGGCAGTTCTTCGCCAAGGGCAGCTACTTCAGCCTGAGCGGGTGCACGCCATTTCGCCATCTGGTCTATCCGCTGCCCGAGCCCGGCGGCCTCGGCGTGCACCTGACCCTGGACCTGGCGGGTCAGGCGCGTTTCGGCCCGGATGTGCAGTGGGTCGAGGACCTGGACTACTGCATCGAGCTGGAACGGGCCAATGGTTTCTACGCCGCGATCCGTCGCTACTGGCCAGGGCTGCCGGACGATGCCTTGCAACCGGCCTACACCGGCATCCGGCCGAAGATCAGCGGGCCTGGCGAGGCGGCCGCGGACTTTCGCATCGATGGCCCGGCGCAGCACGGTATCGCCGGCCTGGTGAACCTGTTCGGCATCGAATCGCCGGGCCTGACCGCCTGCCTGGCGATTGCCGAACACGTCTGCGGGCTGCTCGAACACAAGGCACTGGCGACCTGATCACGGGCTGTCACGCTCGCATTGCGGCCCATCCGGGCGGGTAGCACACTGCAACCCGCCGCGATCGGACGGCGCAATCACCGGCAAAAGGAACATGCATGGAACAGACAGGCGAAGCCCGGCCACTGAAGATCTACCTGGCTGTTGGGGTGCTACAGGGTTTGGTCCTTTGGGCAGTTAGTGAGGCGTGGCCACACTCCACGGGCTGGCGGGTCCTGTGCTCGGCACTGCTGGCGTTCACGGTGATTGGCGGCTGGCAGTTGCAGCTGCTCTGGGGCAATTTGCGCGCGGCCGGGCGCTGGCGCCTGGTGCTTGCCGCTGCCGTGTTGCCGGCCGTGCTGGCGGGCGGCCTCGCACTGCAGTTCGACCAGCCGCGCTGGTATTACCTGGGTGAATCCGTCGGCACGCTGCTGCTCTGGAGCAACCTGATCCTGGCTTATGTGCTGACACCCTTCATCCAGGCGCGGGATGCTGATCATCGATGGCGTGTCGACTACGCCGCGCTGTACCGGCATGCCATCAACAACGGGCTGCTGCTGTTCATGGCGCTGCTGATGCTGGCGGCGTTCTGGTTGCTGATCTGGCTCTGGGCCGGCCTGTTCAAGCTCGTCGGCATCAGGATCTTTGCAACGCTGTTCGAGTCCTCCGGCTTTATCTGGATCGCCAGCGCGACGGTTGTCGCCATCGGGCTGTGGATCGGGCTGGAGCGCGGCCAGCTGGTCGATGCGCTGCGCAATGTGCTGCAGGCGATGTGTCGCTTCCTGCTGCCGCTGACGGTGCTGATCCTGCTGCTGTTCGTGGTCTGCCTGCCTTTTACCGGCCTGCAGCCGTTGTGGGAGACCCGCCACGCGACGCCGATCCTGCTGGCCATGGTGCTCGCCCATGTCGCGCTGCTCAACGGCGTCATTCAGGATGGCCGGCAAGCGGTGCATTACCCGCGAGCGCTGCGCGTGCTGGTCGACGCCAGCTCCCTGTGCCTGCCGCTTCTGGCAGGTCTTGCGATTTACGCGCTCTGGCTGCGGATCGGCCAGTACGGGCTCACGCCTGATCGGGTGGTGGCGGTCGGTGCGACGCTGGTTGCCCTGCTGCATGCCCTGGCGCTGATGGCAGCGGTGCTGCAACGGCGGGATGGTTGGCTGGCCGGCCTGCGCCAGAGCAATCCGCTGCTGGCGCTGGTTTCGGTGGCACTGTTGCTGCTCATGCATCTGCCGCCGCTGAGCCCGTTGCAGCTCAGCGCGGCCAACCAGTACCAGCGCCTGCTCGACGAGCAGGTACCGACAGAACGCACCGATCTAGGTGCGCTGCGCTTCCAGCTGGGGCAACCCGGTCGCGACCATCTCGAAAAGCTGCGCCAACGCGTGGCCGAGCCTGGTCTCGCAGACGCGCGACGGGAGCAACTGCAGGCAGACCTGCAGCGACTGGACAAGGCCGACAGCTACTGGAACTGGCGACACGAGCACGACATGGCCAACACCGCACCTGTGCCCTGGATCGGCGAGCCTCTCGAGGATGCCGGTGGCGCGTTGTCACAGGCCATCGCGACTCAGGGCTGTGACGGGGACTGCGCCCTGTTTGCCGTCGATCTGGATGACGACAGCCAGCCCGAGGTGCTGCTGCTACGCGGTGCGCGGCCGCGGATCGTGACGGTACTGGGGCATGACGCGACCGGTGGCTGGCGATGGATCGGGCACCTTCGCACGACCGATCAGCAAACCCTCGACGGCGAGACCCTCAAGCAGCAGATCGAGCGTGGCGCTTTGCAGGTGGTAGCGCCGCGCTTCAAGGCGCTGGAGATCGACGGCATTCGGCTGGAGCCGGCAATCACCGAATAGTCTGCTCAGCATGAAAAAGCCCGACGCGAAGGTCGGGCTTTTCATTTACAGCGAGCAAGTCTGGCGATCAGCCGTCCAGCATCGCCTTGTTGCGCACCGCACCCTTGTCGGCGCTGGTGGCGAGCAGGGCGTAGGCTTTGAGCGCCGTCGTCACCTTGCGGGTGCGCGGCTGGGCGGGCTTCCAGCCTTTCTTGTCCTGCTCGATGCGGCGGTGGGACAGTTCTTCATCGCTGACCTGCAGCTGGATGCTGCGGTTGGGAATGTCGATCAGCACCTTGTCGCCGTCCTGCACCAGCCCGATGGCGCCGCCCGCAGCCGCTTCCGGCGAGGCATGGCCGATGGACAGGCCCGAGGTGCCGCCGGAGAAGCGGCCATCGGTGAGCAGGGCGCACTCCTTGCCCAGTCCCTTGGACTTCAGGTACGAGGTCGGGTAGAGCATTTCCTGCATGCCCGGGCCGCCCTTCGGGCCTTCGTAGCGAATGATGACGATGTCGCCAGCCTTCACTTCGTCATTGAGGATGCCCTTCACGGCGCTGTCCTGGCTTTCGAAGATCTTGGCGGTGCCTTCGAAGACGTGGATGGATTCGTCCACGCCCGCGGTTTTCACCACGCAGCCATCGAGGGCGATGTTGCCGTAGAGCACGGCGAGGCCGCCTTCTTGCGAATAGGCGTGCTCGACGCTGCGGATGCAGCCGTTTTCGCGGTCGTCATCCAGGCTGTCCCAGCGGGTCGACTGGCTGAATGCCGTTTGCGTCGGGATACCAGCCGGGCCCGCCTTGAAGAACGTATGTACCGCTTCGTCCTGGGTCTGGGTGATGTCCCACTGGGCGATACCTTCAGCCATGGTGCGGCTGTGTACGGTGGGCACGTCGGTATGCAGCAGACCGCCACGGGCCAGTTCGCCAAGAATGGAGAAAATGCCGCCGGCGCGGTGCACGTCTTCCATGTGGTATTTCTGGATGTTCGGCGCGACCTTGCACAGCTGCGGCACCTTGCGCGACAGGGCGTCGATGGCGCGCAGGTCGAAGTCGACCTCGGCTTCCTGAGCTGCGGCCAGCAGGTGCAGGATGGTGTTGGTCGAGCCACCCATGGCGATATCGAGCGTCATGGCATTCTCGAACGCGCGGCGGCTGGCGATATTGCGCGGCAGGACCGATTCGTCGCCCTCGCCGTAATAGCGCTGGCACAGCTCGACGACGGTGCGGCCGGCGCGCAGGAACAGCTGCTCGCGGTCGCTGTGCGTAGCGAGGGTCGAGCCGTTGCCGGGCAGGGCTAGCCCTAAGGCTTCGGCCAGGCAGTTCATCGAGTTGGCAGTGAACATGCCGGAGCAGCTACCGCAGGTCGGGCAGGCGCTGCGCTCGTATTCGGCGACCTTCTCGTCCGAGGCGCTTTCATCGGCAGCGATGACCATGGCGTCGACCAGGTCCAGGCCATGGCTGGCCAGTTTGGTCTTGCCGGCTTCCATCGGCCCGCCGGAGACGAACACCACCGGGATGTTCAGGCGCAGCGCGGCCATCAGCATGCCGGGGGTGATCTTGTCGCAGTTGGAGATGCAGACGATGGCGTCGGCGCAATGGGCATTGACCATGTATTCCACCGAATCGGCGATGATCTCGCGCGATGGCAGCGAGTAGAGCATGCCGTCGTGGCCCATGGCGATGCCGTCGTCGACCGCGATGGTATTGAACTCCTTGGCCACGCCGCCGGCTTTTTCGATCTCACGGGCGACCAGTTGGCCCATGTCTTTCAGGTGCACGTGACCGGGAACGAACTGGGTGAAGGAGTTGGCGATGGCGATGATCGGCTTCTTGAAGTCTTCATCCTTCATGCCGGTGGCGCGCCACAACGCGCGGGCGCCGGCCATGTTGCGGCCGTGCGTGGAGGTTTTCGAACGGTAATCGGGCATGACGGTTCCTGCGGCTAATCAGGTAATCGGAGGTATGCATATGGTGAGCAACGCCTGTGCCGGATGCAACGGAGGGTGACCGTGCGTTCGGAAGGGGCCGGGTCGAGGCGGGTAGACGCTCGTAGGGCCTGGGCTCAGTGGTCGCCGTGTGGTGAATGGCGAGATATCACCGATTCTACGCACGTTCCTGTGCTCGGGCCAGGCAGGACGATTGCCGGTGCTGCGCTATACCGCATGCCAGCCGGCCGGCGCCGCTGGGCAGGAGGTTTTGCCAGCGAATTGGCAGGTGTTTTCCGGGCGTGACCGCCCGTCCACTTGGCTGGCGGGTCAAGGATCGCTCGCTACAGTCCATTCCCGACCGTTTCGCTGGTGATTGCACCTTGTCGTGCCGCTGACCAGCGAGCGGTCGCCTCGCCATGAGTGCCCGTTTTGCGGAGTAGCGGGCAGCTGGTGATGAGTGAGGCGTCCTTATACCAACGATAAGAATGAGGAATGCAGATGCACAAGTTCACACGCCGATACCTGAGCGCCGCTGCTCTGGTGGCCCTATCCGCAACCGCCGTCGCTGCCCCCCTACCGGATACGCCCGGGACACCATTTCCCTCGGTTTCGAGCTTCGACAATTCCGGCCCCTACGCCGTCACCAGCCAGAGCGAGGGGCCGAGCTGCCGCGTGTTCCGGCCACGCACGCTGGGCCAGAACGGTGTCAGGCACCCGATCATTCTGTGGGGTAATGGCACCGGCACCGGGCCGACGACCTATTCCGGGCTGCTGACCCACTGGGCCAGCCATGGCTTCGTGGTGGCCGCGGCGGAAA
Organism: Stutzerimonas xanthomarina; assembly: GCF_003935375.1. Taxonomy (GTDB): domain Bacteria; phylum Pseudomonadota; class Gammaproteobacteria; order Pseudomonadales; family Pseudomonadaceae; genus Stutzerimonas; species Stutzerimonas xanthomarina_A. The sequence goes on along the minus strand of NZ_RHQM01000006.1, from coordinate 19,299 downwards.
CCTCCAACGCCGGCACCGGGCGAGACATGCTTGCCTGCCTCGACTACCTGGTGCAGGAAAGCAATCGCACCTACGGCACCTACGTCGGCGTGCTGAACACCGGACGGGTCGCCACATCGGGCCATTCCCAGGGCGGCGGTGGCTCGATCATGGCCGGGCAGGATGATCGCGTGAAGGTCACCGCGCCGATCCAGCCGTACACCATCGGTCTTGGCCATGACTCATCGTCGCAGCGCAACCAGCGCGGGCCGATGTTCCTGATGTCCGGCGGTGCCGACACGATCGCCATCCCCTATCTGAATGCGCAGCCGGTCTATACCCGCGCCAATGTGCCGATCTTCTGGGGGGAAAGGCGCTATGTCAGCCACTTCGAGCCGGTGGGTGATGGCGGGGCCTATCGCGGACCGACGACGGCCTGGTTCCGTTATCACCTGATGGACGACGAGAGTGCGCGTGGCACCTTCTACGGACGTTTCTGCGGGTTGTGCACCAGCCTGCTGTGGAGCGATCAGCGCAAGGGCATCGAGTAGCACCGCACGTTGAAACCTTCGCCCGCACTGCCGGGCGGAGGTTTCATGGCGATACGGTAGGCGCGTGTGCCGCCCCTCAGCTGTTGGGCAGGATGCGGCAGGTCAGGCTCTTGATGTAGCGGGTTTCCGGGATCGCCGGGTGCACCGGATGATCCGGGCCCTGGGCGCCGCGTTCGAGCAGCTGGATATTGCGGTCCAGATGGCGTGCGCTGCCGAGCAGGATGTTCTGCAGGTGATCTTCTTCCAGGTGCATGGAGCAGCTGGCGCTGACCAGGATGCCGTCCTTGTTGAGCAGGCGCATGGCGGCTTCGTTGAGGCGACGGTAGGCGGCCTCGCCGTTCTTGATGTCCTTCTTGCGCTTGATGAAGGCCGGCGGGTCGGTGATGACCACGTCGAAGCGCTCCTCGGCGTTCTTCAGTTCCTTCATCGCCTCGAAGGCATCACCCTCGACGCAGGTCATCTTCTCGGCCACTCCATTGAGCGCGGCATTGCGCTCGACACCGTCCAGGGCGAAGGCCGATGCGTCGACGCAGAACACTTCGCTGGCTCCGAAGGCCGCCGCCTGCACGCCCCAGCCGCCGATGTAGCTGAACAGGTCGAGTACGCGCTTGCCCTTCACGTAGGGCGCCAGGCGCGCGCGATTCATGCGGTGGTCGTAGAACCAGCCGGTCTTCTGGCCCTGCAGCACCGGCGCCTCGAACTTCACGCCGTTCTCTTCCAGCGCGACCCACTCCGGCACTACGCCGAACGCGGTATCGACGTAACGCTCCAGGCCTTCGGCATCGCGGGCGCTGGAGTCGTTCTTCCACAGCACGCCGCGGGGCTTGAGCACCTGGACCAACGCCTCCAGCACGGCATCCTTGTTGCGCTCCATGGTGGCGGAGGCCAGCTGCACCACCAGATGATCGTGGAAGCGGTCCACCACCAGACCCGGCAGAAGATCGGAATCGCCATAGATCAGGCGGTAGCACGGCTGATCGAACAGGCGATCACGCAACGACAGCGCGACCTGGATGCGATGCACCAGCAATGACTTATCCAGGCTGTGCTTGAGATCGCGCGATAGCAGGCGTGCGCAGATCAGGTTGTTCGGCGATACCCCGACGATGCCCAGCGGCTTGCCGCCGGCGGCTTCGAGCACGGCCTGATCCCCGGCGGCGAAGCCCGCCAGCGGCGTGGCCGCGGTGTCCACCTCGTTGCTGTAGACCCACAGATGGCCGGCGCGCAGGCGGCGATCGGCATTGGCTTTGAGGCGCAGGCTGGGCAGGGTCATCGGCGGGGCTCCGGGAAAAAGACGGGCATTCTAAACGAGCGGCAGGCCACGCGCGCCGGCGCTGCCGGAAATTCCTCGTAGCGCCCGCCACGCATCACCGGTCAGGCGGACAGGGCTTGAATCAGCGCCTGGCTGAACGCTGGGATGTCATCGGGCTTGCGGCTGCTGATCAGTTGACCGTCCACCACCACCTCCTGGTCCACCCAATCGGCGCCGGCGTTCTTCAGGTCGTCGGTAAGCGACGGCCAGCTGGTCATGCGCTTGCCCTTGACCAGTCCGGCCGAGATCAGCAGCCAGCCGCCGTGACAGATCACCGCGATCGGCTTGTTCGCCGCGGCGGCGTCGCGTACCAGTTTTTGTGCGCTTTCGTCGGTGCGAATGGTGTCGGAGTTGACCACCCCGCCGGGTAGCAGCACGGCGTCATAGTCATTCATATCGAGGTCGTCGAAGGTCTTGTCCACGTGAAACTTGCTGGCCGGCGTGGTGTGGTTCCAGCCGGTCACTTCGCCATTCTTGGCGGAGACGATCTGGGCTGTCGCACCGGCCTTCTCCAGCGCCTCCTGCGGGCCGGTCAGCTCGACCTGCTCGAAGCCTTCGGTCACCAGGATTGCCACGCGCTTGCCGTTGAGGGATTGGGTCATGAGCATGCCTCCGTCTGTCTGTCGGTAACGCTCGCCGAATGCGAGTCACTTGAAATGGGACCCGCATCTCAGCCAAAGTTCGCCCTTTCGTGCCGATGGCACTTTGCCTTCTCGTCGAGCGACCCCTCATGGCCGTTGAACTCTCCGCCGAACAGATCCGCCGGGTGCTGCAAGGCATCAGCGTGCCGCCGCAACCGCAGATCATGGTCGACCTGCAAATGGAGCAGGTCATGCCGGTGCCCGATCTGAAAGCCATCGCCCGGCTGATAAGTCAGGACCCGGGACTTTCGGGGGCGCTGCTCAAGCTGGTCAACTCGCCGCATTTCGGTCTGGCCAACCGCATCGCTTCCATCCAGCAGGCGGTGAACCTGCTGGGCTGCAACTCGGTGATCAACCTGATCAATGCGCAGTCGATCAAGGGCGAGATGAGCGACGAGACCATCGTCACGCTCAGCCGCTTCTGGGACAGCGCGCAGGACGTGGCCATGGCCTGCCTGACCCTGGCCAAGCGCATCGGCTACCAGTCGCCGGATGAGGCCTACACCCTCGGGCTGTTCCACAATTGCGGCATCCCGCTGATGCTCAAGCGCTTCCCCGGCTACATGAGTGTGCTGGAAGAGGCCTACGCCAGCACCGGAGACGGCCAGCGCATCGTCGATATTGAGAATCGCGTGCTCAGCACCAACCATGCGGTGGTCGGCTACTTCACCGCCAAATCGTGGAACCTGCCGCTGCACCTGTGCGATGCCATCGCCAATCACCATAACGCGCTGTCGCTGTTCGCCGACGACTCGGGGCGCGACGCGCCGATCAAGACGCTGCTGGCGATCCTCAAGATGGCCGAGCACATCTGCGCCTGTCATCGGGTGTTGGGCGCGCAGCCGGACGATCACGAGTGGGACAGCGTGTCGCAGCTGGTGCTCGAGTACGTCGGGCTGTCGGAATACGATTTCGTCTGCCTCAAGGAAAGCATCCGCGAGCTTGGCGTGGGCTGACGGCCCGGCGCCGGCCTGCTAAGGTCGGCATCCCTTCGCTGTATCCAACGTCCCGCCATGCCCGAACTTCCCGAAGTCGAAACTACCCGCCGTGGTATCGAGCCATACCTTGTCGGTCAGCGTGTCAGCCGCGTGCTGGTGCGTGACCGGCGGTTGCGCTGGCCGATCCCGGAAGACCTCGATGTGCGTCTGTCCGGCCAACGGATCCAAGCCGTCGAGCGTCGTGCCAAATACCTGCTGATCAAGGCCGAGAGAGGCACGCTGATCGTTCATCTGGGCATGTCCGGAAGCCTGCGTCTGGTTGACGCGGCATTGCCGGCGGCCAAGCACGAGCACGTCGATATCCTGCTGGAGTCCGGCCAGGCGCTGCGCTACACCGATCCGCGGCGCTTCGGCGCGATGCTCTGGAGCCACGAGCCGCTCGCCCATGTGTTGCTCGCCAGTCTCGGGCCCGAGCCGCTCGGCGAGGATTTCGACGGTGACCGTCTGTATAGGCTGTCGCGTGGGCGCAGCATGGCGGTCAAGCCGTTCATCATGGACAACGCGGTAGTGGTGGGAGGCGGCAACATCTATGCGAGCGAGGCACTGTGCGCCGCCGGGATCGAGCCGCGGCGGCCGGCCGGGAGCATCTCGCGAGCGCGTTATCTGAAGCTCGGCGAGGAAATCCGGCGGATACTGGCGATGGCCATCGAGCGTGGCGGCACGACCTTGCGCGATTTCGTCGGCGGCGATGGCAAGCCCGGCTATTTTCAACAGGAGCTGTTCGTCTACGGGCGGGCCGGCGAATTCTGCAAGAACTGCGGCGGCACGCTGCGTGAGATTCGCCTCGGTCAGCGCGCCAGCGTGTATTGCGCTCGCTGCCAGCGTTGAGCGGCTAGCGGAACTGTGCATGCGTTGACGGCGTTCACGCTCAGCGTGCCCCGGCCACTGCTATAGTGGCCGCCACAACTAAAAATTGCCGCGTTTCGCACATCTGAAGGACCACACCATGAATCTGTTCCGCTCTACCGCTGCTGTCTTGGCACTGACCACTGGCCTGCTGGCGCTGCCGGCACATGCGGAGTCGGTCCCGCAGAACGCCAGTGGTGATCCGATGTACTCCGTAGAAGCGCCCAAGGCCTACTCCATGGTCGGTGACCTGATCATCGCCCGCCCGCTGCTGATCGCCGCGACTGCCATCGGCGCCGGTGTTTTCGTTGTCAGCCTGCCGTTCACCGCTTTGGGCGGCAACGTCGGCGAGGCTGGCAAGGCTCTGGTCGTCGAGCCGGGTAAAGCGGCGTTCGTACGCTGCCTGGGCTGCACCACCAGCGGTTACAACGCCCAGCGTTGATCGACGTCATCCGCATCGCGACTGGCAAGGGCCTGAGCCTTCCGGTCGCGGTGTTGCTGCAGTAGGCTTCGCCTCCCATCCCGCGCCGCGAAGCCCCCTCCTTGAACAGCCGCTTCTTCAAGACATTTCTGCCCATCGTGGGCCTGCTGATATTGTCCTGGTCGTTCTGGGCCAGTGACGGATGGCTCGAGCTGTGCGCGGGACTCGCCCTGTTCCTGTTCGGCATGCAATGCCTCGAAGAGGGGCTGCGCCAACTGGCCGGTAGCAAGCTCGAACAGCTGCTGACGCGCAGTACGGCGACGCCGCTCAAGGGCCTGATGTTCGGCATGAGCGGCACCATGCTGCTGCAGTCCAGCACGCTGGTCTCGTTGCTCACCATCGCTTTCATCAGCACCGGGCTGATCAAGCTTGCCGGCGGCATCGCCATTCTGTTCGGCGCCAATCTCGGCTCTACCACGGGTATCTGGCTGCTGGCACTGGCCGGGCAGAACGTCAGCCTGAGTCCGCTGGCCTTGCCGCTGCTGGTTTTCGGGGTGCTGGCCAGCTTCACCGGCGACAAGGGCAAGGCGGCCGGGCGCATCGTGCTCGGCATCGCCTTCATCTTTCTCGGCATCGATCAGATCAAGACCGGTTTCTCCACCTTCGGTGGCATGGACCTGTCGCAGTACCACGCTGGCGGTCTGGCCGGGCAACTGATGTTCGTCGCGATCGGCCTGTTTGCCACGGTGGTGCTGCAGTCCAGCCATGCCACATTGATGCTGACGCTGACCGCTTTGGCTACCGGCCAGCTGGATCTCGGCCAGGCGCTGGCGACTGCGATCGGTGCGAATGTCGGGACGAGCGTCACCACTGCGTTCGTCGGCTCGCTCGGCGGCAACCGCAGTGGTCAGCGCCTGGCGCTGGCCCATGTACTGTTCAACGTGACTACCGCCGTGCTGGCCATCGCGCTGCTGCTGCCGTTGACCTGGCTGGTCGAATGGCTGGTCGCGCCGCTGGGCCTGGCTGAAAACCGCCTGATTCAGCTGGCGCTGTTCCATACGCTGTTCAATGCCATGGGTGTGCTGCTGTTCTGGCCGTGGCAGGCGCAGCTGGCAAACCTGCTGTTGCGCGTGTTGCCCGAGCGAGTCGAACCGACGGTGCTGATCACCGAACTTGCGCCTGCTCGACCGGAGGAGCCGACCCGCGCGCGCTACCTGAATGACCGTGCGCTGGACTCCGCGGATGCTGCCGCCAGCGCCGTGGCGCAGGAGCTGCAGCATCTGGCGCGCCTGAGTCTCGAGGTGATCTGCCATGCCACCTATCTGCCGGTGGACCAGCTGCGCCAGCAGGGTCGGATTGACGAGGCGCTGATCAACGCGAAGCCCGACGCCCAGGCCCTGGATGCCGAGCGGCTGTATCAGCGGCATATCAAGGGCGTGTATTCCGATCTGCTGACCTTCATGGGGCGTCTGGAGCTGCCACTGGACGAGAGCCACCAGGCGTTCTGGCTGAGCTGCCAGGTTGCAGCGCTGCAGCTGGTGGACGCGGTCAAGGATGCCAAGCACCTGCAGAAGAACCTCGGACACTACCTGCGCACCGATGACTCCGCGGCGCGCCAGGCGTATGTCGAGCTGCGTCGGCATTTGCTGGAGTCGTTGCGCGAGATCCGCGCGCTCAACCACTCGGAGCTGCCCGACGAGCTATGGCGCGAGCGCTTGAACTGGCTGGACGAGCGCGCTGCGAAGTTCGATGCGGAGTTTCGCCGGCGCCTGTTCGAGTCGATCCGCAACCAGAAGCTGGACGGTTTGCAGAGCAGTTCGCTGATGAACGACCTGGGCTACGCCAGCCGCATCATTCAGAGTCTGCGCAACGCCTTGCTGCTCGGCGAGGGCCATGAGCTGACGCGGCAGCTGCGTCAGCTCGCTGAGGACGAAGGCCCGGTCATTCTGCAGCTGTAACCGGCTCGCGGCGTGCCGGCACCATCAGTGCCTGGCCGATGCCGCGCGGGTCGCTGGCCGCCTCGACCGTGCCGCTCGGCTTGTGCCAATAGAGCACCTGCTGGTTGCCGTAGTCGCGTTCGATCAGCCTGGGCTGGTGACCGCGCGCGCGCAGGGCGTCCAGCTGCGCCGGGGTGAAGGCATCGGCTTCGTACTGCAGCACGTCGGGCAGGTACTGGTGGTGATAGCGCGGCACTGCCGGCCAGGCCTGCATCGGCTTGCCTTCCAAATAAGCCAGTGCCGAAAGCAGCACCATGCTCGGTATGCGGCTGCCGCCGGGCGTGCCGAAGGCGGCGAACTCCTCGGCGCTTTCGATGAAAGTCGGGCTCATGCTCGACAGCGGACGCTTGCCGCCGGAGATGGCGTTTGCGCTGCTGCCCTTCAGGCCATAGGCATTGCTGCCGTCGATGTCGGCGGCGAAGTCGTCCATCTCGTCATTGAGCAGCACACCGGTGCCGGGCACGCTGAAGGCGGCACCGAACATCATGTTCAGCGATAGCGTCGCCGCCACCGCATTGCCTTCGGCATCAATCACCGCGAAGTGGGTGGTGTGCTCGCCCTCGCGCCAGCGTGCCGCTGGCGGCAATGCGCTGCTCGGCGTGGCCCGATCAGGGTCGATGGAGCTGGCGAGCTGGTCCAGGTACTGGTCTGAAAGTAGATGTCGCAGTGGTGACGCGACGAAATCCGGATCGCCCAGTTGCCCGCGGTCGCGATAGGCCCGGCGCAACGCCTCGACCACCAGATGGCTGCGTTGCAGCGGTTCGGCGTCGCGCCAGGACAGGCGTTCGAGAATGCCCAGGCTCTGCGCGAGGATCATGCCGCCGGCTGACGGCGGTGGCGCGCCGATCAGCTCACGACCATTGGCGAGGGTGAAGCGCAGTGGCTCGCGCTCGACGGTGTGGTAGTCGGCCAGATCCTCCAGCGACCAGATGCCGCCGGCGGCGCGAACGCCTTGCACCAATTTTTTCGCGAACTCGCCGCGGTAGAAGCCGTCGTGACCGTGAATGGCCAGGCGCTCCAGGGTTTGCGCCAGCTCCGGCTGACGCAGCAGATGGCCTTCGGCGGGCAGGTCGCCGTCGTGGAGAAACAGCCGCGCGCTCTCCGGATCGTCACGCAACGCCGCGAGGCGCCAGCCGGCGCGCTGGCGATATACGGAATCCACCGCAAATCCGTCGCGGGCCAAGGCGATGGCCGGCGCCAGGGTGGTCTTCAGGGGCAGGCGACCGCGCTTCTCCGCGAGCTCGACCAGTGCGGCCGGCGTGCCGGGTATCGCCGCGGCCAGCGGGCCATTCAGCGAAAGCTCGCGCCGGATCTTGCCCTCGCGCAGGTACAGGTCCGGCGTGGCAGCGGCGGGTGCGCGCTCGCGGGCGTCGAGGAAACTGTGGTGGGGGGATTCGCCGGCTTCGCGCAGCAGAAAGAAGCCGCCGCCGCCAAGTCCGGAGCCGTATGGCTCGACCACCGCCAGGGCGGCGCTGACTGCAACGGTGGCATCGAAGGCGTTGCCGCCGGCTTCGAGAATGCGCCGGCCAACTTCACTGGCCAGCGGATGGGCCGTGGCGACGGCGCCGTTTGCAAGAGGGTTGCCTTGGGCCGCGCAGGCCAGCAGCATGAGGGCGGCGAGACAACCCTGGAGGCCCCTGAGCAGGCGGGTTCTTCGGGTCGGTCGCCGCGAGAACATCACGCCTTGCCGGTGATGATCAGGTACTTCTGCATCAGTTCGTCCTTGCTCTCGACGTTGTTCTCGTCGAGCGGGATGCAGTCCACCGGGCAGACCTGCTGGCACTGTGGCTCGTCGTAGTGGCCGACGCATTCGGTGCAGAGGTTGGGGTCGATGACGTAGATTTCCTCGCCCTGGGAAATGGCGCTGTTCGGGCACTCTGGCTCGCACACATCGCAGTTGATGCAGTCATCGGTGATTTTCAGGGACATCCAGCGAACTCCTGCCGTGGCTCGAACCACGGCACAGCAATATTACGACCGGGCAATTGTGCCGCATCGCCGGCCAGCGTGCACTCGACGCGGCCCGACGGGCATCGTCAGTTCTGGCCGAAGCGCTCGTGCAACGCGCTCATCACCGCCGGGTGGACGAATTTGGATACGTCACCCTTGAGCGAGGCAATCTCCCGAACCAGCGTCGAGGAAATATAGGAGTACTTTTCCGACGGCGTGAGGAAAAGGCTTTCCACATCGGGCGCCAGCTGGCGGTTCATGTTGGCCAGCTGGAACTCGTACTCGAAGTCCGAAACCGCACGCAGCCCGCGCAGCAGGATATTGGCCTGCTGCTCCTTGACGAAGTGCGCCAGCAGCGTGGAGAAACCCATGACCTTCACGTTCGGCAGGTGCTTGGTGACTTCTTGAGCCAGCGCCACACGTTGCTCGAGCGGGAACAGCGGGTTCTTCTTCGGGTTGGCCGCCACGGCGATGATGACCTCGTCGAACAGGCGCGAAGCGCGTTCCACCAGATCGGCGTGGCCCATGGTGATGGGATCGAAGGTTCCCGGATACAACACTCGATTCATCGCGGCGTCCTGACGCATGCGTGGGGGTGTGGATGGTAGCGGCTCGGTGTCGACAGCGTAAAGCCTGAATGCCATGCCGCGATCTGTCGTGAATGACAGTCAATCACAGGACTTCTGCAGGCGATCACCCAGTTCCGTGGCGAGTTTGGCGCACAGCGCATAGATCGACAGCTGGGGATTGGCGCCGATGCTGGTGGGGAACAGTGAGCCGTCGTGTATCGACAGGTTGGCCAGCTGATGGTGCCGACCGAGGCTGTCGGTGACGGCCTGGCATGGGTCATCACCCATGGCGCAACCGCCCATGACGTGGGCGCTGCCAAGACGGGTGCGATACAGCGCAAGGTCCAGACCCTCGATCAGCTCCCGGGCGGCGCGGGGCGTGCGCACGTAATGGGCGTCGGCATGCAGGGGCAGCACGGCGCGCGCACCGGCGGCGAACTGGATCTCGGCCATGCTCAGAAAGGCGCGGCGGATACCGTTCCAGGCATAGTCGGTCATGCGGTAGTCGAGCACCGGGCTGCCGTCGCTGCGCAGCTCGACCGTGCCCTCGGCGCTGTCCTGATGAAAGCCGTCGCGCTGCAGGGCGATCATCGCGTGGGTATGCGGCAGCTCGGCCATGCGCTGCGCATTCTCCGGGCCTAAGTCGCCGAGCAGGGTGGCCGCGAGCGCGGGATGGATGGGCGGTACTTCGAGCTTGTAGCCCGCCGGCCCGGCAATCCCGTCGCGCCACTGGAAGTGGTCGGAATAGATCGACTGTGGCGCGCCGCTGAAGGCGTCGATGCGCTCGTCGAATTGCGCCGCGGAGAAGTTGGTCAGGTGCAGGAAGGTGCGCTTGCCGACGCGCTGATGCGGGTCGGGCGCCTGCGAGCGCAGCAGCAGCGCCGGCGTGTTGATGCCGCCGCCGGCGAGAATGTAGTGCTTGGCGACGACGCGGATGCGCCGCCCGTTCGGTTCCACGCAGCGGTCGTCCATGCCCAGGCAGTCCATGCCGACGACCCGCTCGCCCTGCATCAACAGGCGTTCGGCGCGCGCGAGGTAGAGCAGTGCGCCGCCCTTATCCAGCAGCGCCGGAATGCTGGTGACCAGCATCGACTGCTTGGCGTTGGTCGGGCAGCCCATGCCGCAATAGCCTAGGTTCCAGCAGCCACGCACGTTGCGCGGGATCACCGCCCAGTGCTGGCCGAGGCTTTCGCAGCCGCGCTGCAACACCGCGTTGTTGGCATTCGGCGGCACGGCCCAGGGCGCGATGCCGAGGCGCTGTTCGATGCGTTCGAACCAGGGTTGCAGCGCCTCGACCGACAGCTCGCTGACGCCATGCTCGCTGGCCCAGTGCTGCAATGTTTGCGGCGGTGTGCGAAAGCTCGAGGTCCAGTTCACCAGCGTGGTGCCGCCGACCGCGCGGCCCTGCAGGATGGTGATGGCGCCGTCCTTGCTCGTGCGGCCGATGGCTTCCTGATAGAGCGAGCGGTAGGCACTGGCTTCCTGCATGTCGAAGTCGTTGCTGGTGCGCAGCGGGCCTTCTTCGATCAGCAGCACCTTGTAGCCCGCGGCGCTCAGCACCTCCGCACTTGTGGCGCCGCCTGCGCCGCTGCCGACGATGGCGACGTCGGCCTCCAGGGTCAGATCGTCCTCCAGTCGCGAGCCGTCGTATGTGGTCCAGCCACGGGCAAGGCCTGCAGCAAACAAGTCGGGAACGGGCACGGATGCCTCCTGTCAGTCAGACCTTCGGCGGTCCGGGATAACCGCAGTGCGCCCAGGCGGCGGGGCAGGCGTACCAGGCCATGAGGATCATCTGCAGCAGCGAGGCAAGGCCCTGGCGCAGCAGGGCGAGCGAGCTGTTTTGCCAGCGCTGCAGGAACGCGCGTATTTGATCATCGGAGGCTACCTCCCAGCCGCTCCAGATTCCGGTCAGCGGCCCGCGGGTCAGTGGCAGGCTGAGTACGTCGAACAGCTGGCGTACCTGGCTTAGCAGCGCGCGCGACAAGTGGTGCAGGCCCAGGTCAAGGCTGACGAGGGTGGTCTGCACGGCCTGCGGCATGTCTCTGGGCGCCGCCGAGCCTTCCAGCAGCAACGGCGTTAGTCGGCGCAGCATGGGCAGATCGCTTTCACGCAGCACGGAGAAGCCGCTCGCCGCGCCGTCCGCCGAGGCGCTTATGCTCCGGCTGAGCAAGCCACCGCCGGCCAGGAGCGCGCCGCCGAGCAGTCCGACCTTGAGCAGGCCGCGGCGATTGAGAGACAGGTCGTGCATTGCCTCAGCCACGCATCAGCGGATGAACAGCGCATAGATCAGCCTCTGCCACCACTTGCCGTAGGGCGGGTAGATCAGCCGGGCAGCATTGAAGCGCTGCTTGATGAATACACCTTTGGCCTTGCTGAAGGTGAGGAAGCCTTCGTGGCCGTGGTAGTGCCCCATGCCGGAGGGGCCGATGCCGCCGAAGGGGAGGTCGTCCTGGGCGACGTGCAGCAGGGTATCGTTCAGGCACACGCCGCCGGAGTGGGTGGTTTGCAGCATGCGCTGCTGCTCGCTGCGGTCGTAGCCGAAGTAGTACAGCGCCAGCGGTCGTGGGCGTGCGTTGATGTAAGCCAGCGCTTCGTCCAGATCGGCGTACGGCACGATCGGCAACAGCGGGCCGAAGATTTCCTCCTGCATCACGCGCATGTCGTCGGTGGTGTTCAGCAGCAGGCAGTGCGGCATGCGCCGTTGCTGCGCCTCGGCAAACAGCGGCACGACATGCGCGCCCTTGGCCTGCGCATCGTCGAGGTAATCCTGCAGTCGCGTCAGCTGACGCGCATTGATGATCGCGGTGTAGTCGGGATTGTCCGCAAGGCTCGGATACAGACGCTGTACCGCCTCACGGTAGGCACCGACGAAGCCCTCGACACGCTCGCGCGGCACCAGCACATAGTCCGGCGCGACGCAGGTCTGCCCGGCGTTCATGCACTTGCCGAAGGCGATGCGCTCGGCGGCATCGGCCAACGGGACGCTGGCCGAGACGATCGCTGGCGACTTGCCACCGAGCTCCAGGGTCACCGGTGTCAGGTTCTCCGCTGCCGCGCGCATCACCTCGCGGCCGATGTGCGTCGAACCGGTGAACAGCAGGTGATCGAACGGCAGCCGGGCGAAGGCCTGCCCGACCTCTACATCGCCGAGCACCACCGCTACCTGATCTTCAGGGAAGATCTGCGCCAGCAGCTCCTTGAGCAGCTGCCCGGTGGCAGGCGTCGATTCGCTCATTTTCAGCATCACGCGATTGCCGGCGGCGAGCGCGCCGATCAGCGGCCCGATGGCCAGATAGAGCGGGTAGTTCCACGGCACGATGATGCCGACCACGCCCAGCGGCTGGTAGACCACCCGTGCGCTGGCTGGCTGGAAGGCGAGGCCGACATGCCGGCGTGAGGGTTTCATCCAGCGCCGCAGGTGATGGCTGGCGTAACGGATGCCGTGCAGGCTGGGCATGATTTCCGCCAGCAGGGTTTCGTCGGCCGAACGATGACCGAAATCCGCAGCGATTGCCTCGATCAGCGCCGGTTGATGGCCGGCCAGCACATCGCGCAGGGCGTCGAGCCAACGCAGACGATCCTCTTCCGAGGGCATCGGTGCGGCGGTGAAGGCCAAACGCTGGCGGGCGAACAGGGCCTCCATGGCGACCAGCGCTTGCGGGATTTCGGCTGACATGCGGGCTCCTGATGCGATGTGCTGGAGGATTTCTAGAGTAATTACTCTAAACTGTCAACGAGACGTGCTTACCCGCCTGCTGGCGTGTACCGTTGCTTCCTTCGCTTCGCCGCCGAGAACTCGCCGCCTCATGGCATCCCGCACCAAGACCCGTGACCGCATCATCCAAGCCAGCTTGGGCCTGTTCAACGCCCAGGGCGAGCGGAACGTTACGACCAACCACATCGCCGCCCATCTCGGCATCTCGCCGGGCAATCTGTACTACCACTTCCCCAACAAGCAGGCGATCGTCGCAGAGCTGTTCGGGCAGTACGAATCGCGTGTCGACCAGTTCCTGCGCTTGCCGCCGGAGCGGGAAATGCAGGTCCAGGACAAGGCGCTTTACCTCGAAGCGCTGCTGGGCGCGATGTGGGATTACCGATTTCTCCATCGTGATCTGGAAGGCCTGCTGGATGCCAATCCGCAGCTCGCCCAGCGCTACCAGGCGTTCGCCGGCCGTTGCCTGCGGCATGCCCGGGCGATCTATCAGGGGTTCGTCGATGCCGGCATTCTGCTGATGGATCCGCTCCAGGCCGAGGCCTTGGCGCTGAATGCCTGGATCGTCCTTACCTCCTGGGTGCGTTTCCTCGGCACGGTTGGCGCGGGAGCCGGAAGCCTGGATCAACTACAGCTGCGTCGAGGCATCTATCAGGTGCTGGCCCTGGAAAGTGGCTTCGTTGCTCCGGGTGCCCGCGAAGCCGTGGCGGCGCTGCAGCAGCAGTACTTCGTCGAACTGGATCCCCTGCCGGACCCGCGAGGCGTCTAGAGCAGGCGAGGGCTCACGGCGTTTGTGCCAACCACTGCGGAATACGCCGCTCCAGGTAGTAGCGCGGCCTACGCGGCGTGCCTTCGACAAAACCGACGTGGCCACCGTTGGCGTGCAGCTCGAGGGCGGTGGTGGCGGACAGCTCGGCCGGTTCCGGCACGCTGTGGCGGAACACGAAGGGATCATCCTCGGCCTGGATCAGCAGGGTTGGCGTCGTGATCGCCGGCAGGTAGTAGCGGCTGGAGGCACGGCGGTAATAGTCCTGGGCGTCGCTGTAGCCGTGCAGCGGCGCGGTGAAGCGGCCGTCGAAATCCCAGAAGGTACGCATGCCGTGCAGTGGTCCGAGGCTCTGCAGGGCACCGAGGTGGTCGAGCAGCCCCTCGCGCTGGAAGCGCTGCTGTTTGTCCCTCACGTAGGCCACCATCGCCTTCATGAAATGCGCCTGGTAGACGCGGGAGAAGCCGAGGCCGATGCGATCGGCACATTGGTCCAGGCGGAACGGCACGGACACCGCCACGGCCTTCTGTAACGGCGCCTTGGCGCCCGTTTCGCCCAGGTACTTGAGTAGCACGTTGCCGCCCAGCGAATAACCGACCGCATGCAGCGGCGCCATGGGCCGGCAGGCCTGCAGATGCCCGATGACTTCGGCGAGGTCGTCGCTGGCGCCGGAATGATAGGCGCGCGGCAGCAGATTCGGTTCGCCCGAGCAGCCGCGCCAGTTGATCGCGACGCTCGCCCAGCCCTGTGCGCTCAGCTGTTGCTGCAGGCCGAGCACGTAAAGCGAGCTAGACGAGCCGGTCAGTCCGTGTAGCACCAGCACCAGCGGCGCCACTGCTTCATGCGGGCCGTGCCAGTCCAGGTCGATGAAATCGCCATCGGCCAGCCACAGTCGCTCACGCCGGCGTTCGAGACGCGGCGTCTTGCGAAAGAAGGGGTTCCACAAGGTCTGCAAGTGCGGCCCGGGAAGCCACCAGGCGGGTTGGAAGGTTTCGGACACGGTCGCTCGGGTTCCTCGTTTGCTCCGACGTTAGAGCGTTGGCGGCGGGAAGAAAAGCACGATGCAGGCGTTGAATGATGCTGGCCGCCTGGCGACTTATGTCTTTGGGGATATGGTCAGCGCCGCCCAAGGGGTGGAGAGTGACGCGATAGTCTTATCCGGAACCCTGCCCATGACGCTTACACCCTTCGATCAACTGCTGGCTGCCGCGCGCCATGAGCGCGAACCCCAGCGCCTGCTGTTCGTCTTCGTCAGCGCCGAACTGCCCGAGGATGCCACCGAGGCCGAGCGCCAGCGCTTCGAGGAAAATGCCGGCGGCTCGCTGAAACCGGTGCTCTGCGTCGACAAGCTGCCCGAGGAGCTGAGCGACTTCGCCGCGCTGCGTGAAGAGTCCGAGCGCACGGGCGTGGCCTGGGATCTGCTATTCGCCGCGGCGCTGCCCGGCCAGGCCGGTATCACGCCGAACGCCGACGAGGCCGAGCAGCCACTGAAGATGATGGTCAGCGCTATCGAGACCGGCAATATCGGCCGCTTTCTGGCCTTTGATTGCAACGGCCAGACCGTCGACTTCTACTGATACCTTCGGTTTCAGCTCGCCGCGGCGTCGGACGGTGCGCTGCGCTCCCACAGCGCGTAGTGCACCTTGCCAGCCTGCTTCTCCCGATGCAGTCGCCAGTTCCCCGGCAGGCCGAGGCTGGACGGCAGTGCCTCGCTTTCGGTGTAGACCCAGGCGTGCTCGGCCAGCCAACCCTTTGTCTCCAGCAGCTCGCAGGCCGGTTGCAACAGATTCTTGTTGAACGGCGGGTCGAGGAATACCAGGTCGAAGGCGGTCGGCGTCTGGGTTTCCAGATAGCGCAGGGCATCGCTCTGCAGTAGCTGGCCGTGGCCGCAGTTCAGCGTGTCCAGATGCTTGCGCAGGCTGGCGATGGCGTTGGCGTTCACGTCCAGCGCCAGGGCCATGCTGGCGCCGCGCGACAGGGCTTCCAGATAGATCGCGCCGCTGCCGGTGAACGGATCGAGCACCCGCGCGCCGGATAGGTAGGGTGCCAGCCAGTTGAACAGGGTTTCGCGCACCCGGTCCGGCGTCGGCCGCAGGCCTTCGGCATCGGGGAAGCTGAAGCGGCGCGAGCGCCACTCGCCGCCGATGATGCGCAACTGGCCCTGGCCGCCGTGGGCGTTGGGGCGAATGGGTGGATTGGCCATCAGTGCTCCGGAACGCCGCTGGGCTGTTCGACTGGTTTATCGGTAGGCGGCGGCAGCGGTTGCTGCTCGACGCTGGGGCCGGCGGTGACGATGACGAAGGCGTCTTGCTGCAGATGCTTGTTCATCGCAGTCTTGACCTGCTCGACTGTCAGCGCCTGCACCTCGCCCATGAAATCCTCCAGGTAGGTCAGCGGCAGGTCGTAGAAGCCGATGCTGCCCAACTGACCGACGATGTCGGCATTGCTTGCGGTAGACAGCGGGAAACTGCCGGCGATCTCGCGCTTGCTGCGCTCCAGCTCGGCCTCGGTCGGCCCTTCGGCGAGATAGTCGCGGACCAGCTGCTGCACCAGATCCAATGCGCCATCGGTGAGTTCGGCGCGGGTCTGCATGCTGATCATGAACGGCCCTTCGGCACGCATCGGGCTGAAGCCGGAATAGATGCCGTAGGTCAGGCCGCGCTTTTCGCGCACTTCTTCCATCAGCCGCGTGCCGAAGCCGCCGCCTCCGAGAATCTGGTTACCCAGATAGAGCGCCGCGTAATCGGGGTGACCGCGCGGAATGCCGAGCTGGGCCAGCATCAGATGGCTCTGGTTGGAGGGGAAGTCGATGTGGTGCTTGCCGGCAACCGGAGCCTCGGGTGTCGGCGTCGTTGGCAGCGCCGGGCCTTCCGGCAGGGCGGCCGAGACGCCGGCTGCCAGGGCCTCGGCCTCTTCGCGGGAGAGGTCGCCGACCAGCGCGATCACCGCGTTGCCTGCCGCATAGGCGCGGGCGTGGAAGTCGCGCAGCTGCGCGACGCTGATCGCCGGCACCGACTCGGGGGTACCTTCGCTGGGGTGGGCGTAGGGGTGATCGCCATAGAGCTGCTCGAACAGCTCGAGGCTAGCGAGCTTGCCGGGGTTCTGCTTCTGGAATTCGAAGCCGGCCAGCAGCTGATTCTTGATCCGTTGCAGCGAGTCCTCGGGGAAGCTCGGTTGGCCGAGGACCTGATTGAACAGCGCCAGGGCCGGCTCGCGCTTGTCCGGCGCACTGAGGCTGCGCAGGCTGACCACTGCCATGTCGCGGTAGGAACCGTTGCCGAAGTCCGCACCGAGGCCTTCGAAGCCGCGGGCGATGGCGCCGACGTCCTTGCCCTCGACACCCTCGTTGAGCATGGCGTTCGTCAGCAGTGCCAGGCCGGGTACGTCGCCGTCCTGGCTGCTGCCGGCGGAGAAGGTCAGGCGCAGGTCGAACATCGGCAGCTCGCGGGCTTCGACGAACAGTACCTTGGCGCCTTCGGCGGTCTGCCAGCTCTGAATGTCCAGCTTGCGCCGGGCCAGGGGTTGATCGCCTAGCTCGGCGAGCGACTCCAGACGAGGTTTTTCCGGCGTTGCGGTCGGCACGGCAGGCTGGGTCGCCTCGCGGGCGACATCCTGCTTCGCCGGCTCGCCGGGTTGTGGCAGGGCGGTGGAGCCTTCATCGCAGCCCGCCAGGCCGAAACCGGCTGCCAGCAGCAGGCCGAACAGGCCGTTGCGCAGCACTTTGCAATCACTCATCACGGGCTTCCTCGGGCAGAACATGGGCGACGCTCAGGCGGGAGCGGGTGAAATAGGTGCTGGCGGCCTGCTGGATGTCCTCGGGCGTGACCACTTCCAGCGCGCTTAGCTCCTCGTCCATCAGGCGCCAGGACAGGCCGACGGTTTCCAGCTTGCCGATGGTGGTGGCCTGCTGGGTGATGGAATCGCGCTCGTAGACCAGGCCGGCGATGACCTGCGCACGCACGCGCTCGAGTTCGTTCGCCGAGGGCGGTGTCTGCTTGAGCGCATCGAGTTCCTGCCACAGGCCGGCTTCGACTTCTTCCAGCGTGCGGCCCTTCTGCATGTTCGGCGCGGCGCTGAGGACGAACAGGCTGTCGCCGCGGGCATAGGCGTCGTACCAGGCCGAAGCGCTGGTCACCAGTTCTTCACCGCGCTCCAGCCGCTCCGGCAGGCGCGCGCTGTAGCCGCCGTCGAGCAGGGCGGAAATCAACCGCAGCGCGTGCACTTGGCGGGCGTTCTCCTCGGTCGCCAGGCTCGGTGCGTTGAAGGCCATGAGCAGCGTCGGCAGCTGGGTCTTCACGTGCAGCTTGAGGCGCCGCTCGCCCGGCTCGGCCAGTTCCAGTGGCCGCTTGGCTGCTGGCACTTCGCGTTTCTCGATGTCGCCGAAGAAGCGCTCGGCCAGTCCGCGGACCTCATCGGCGGTCACGTCGCCGACCACCACCAGGGTAGCGTTGTTCGGCGCGTACCACTGCTCGTACCAGGCGCGCAGCTCGTCGGCCTGCATGCGGTTGAGGTCGGCCATCCAGCCGATGGTCGGGTTGCGATAGCCGCTGGCGGGGTAGGCGATGGTCTTGAAGCGCTCGTAGGCCAGCGAGCTCGGCTTGTCATCGGTGCGCAGGCGGCGCTCTTCCTTGATCACTTCGATCTCGCGGGCGAACTCGTCTGGCGGCAGCTTGAGGCTGGCCAGGCGATCGGCTTCGAGCTCGAACGCAACGGCCAGGCGGTCACGTGCCAGGACTTGGTAATAGGCGGTGTAGTCGTCGCTGGTGAAGGCGTTTTCCTCGGCGCCCAGCTCACGCAGGATGCGCGAGGCTTCGCCGGCATCGAGCTTGCGGCTGCCCTTGAACATCATGTGTTCCAGCGCGTGGGAGAGGCCGGTCTGGCCAGCCGTCTCGTAGCTGGAGCCAACCTTGTACCAGAGCTGGGATACCACCACCGGCGCACGATGATCCTCACGCACGATCACTTTCAGGCCGTTGTCGAGGAAGAACTCGTGGGTGGGCTGGTTGTCTGCTGCTGCCAGCAGGGGCAGATAAAGCGCTCCGAGCAGCAGGGCGGCGGCGCGGCGTAACATCAGAGGCATAGTCGGGACTCGTCCAGTTGGTGTCCGCCACGGCAGACTGGCAGGGCGGCAACACGGCAGCCATGGTACTGGCGCGTGCGAATCAGGCAAAGCCGGGATATCCGCAGCCGAACCGGCCCTGATGCCGGAACCCGTGCTTAGCGCACCCGCTTTGCGAGGTGCTAGGATAGAGCCCGTTTGGCCGGCAGCGTGGCTGTCGGCGTATCGCATCCTTGAGAATACCTTCTCCATGTTTGGTTCCAACGACGACAAGAAGACACCGGCCGAGCCCGGCGAAAAGAAAGGCCTGTTCGGCTGGCTGCGCAAGAAACCGCAGCAGCCGGTGGCCGAGCCGCCTGCCGCCGAACCGCAGGAAGACAGCCTGCCGCACGCCGAGCAGCCTGAGGCCGAAATCGAACAACCTGCAATCGATGCCCCGGATGTATTGCCCGAGCGGCCAGTCGAAGCCGAAATATTCCCAGAGCCAGAGCCAGAGCC
>NZ_RHQM01000005.1 GCF_003935375.1 Stutzerimonas xanthomarina | reverse complement strand
CATTCTACAGCAGCCTTGTTACCTGTCAAGCTGTTTTTGAAGAAGTTTTTCTTTCTTCTCAACCGCTTGCGCTTCAGGTCAACTTGCGTCCCTCATCAGCGGGAGGCGAATCATACAGCGTTAAAATCCGCTGTCAACCACCTCTTTCAACCGCTTCCGATCAACCCGACCGAAGCCGCCAACAGGATTCAACCACCACCCTGCCAGCCCGGCGCATTCTACTCGAATCCGCCATCCGTGCAACCCTTTTATTTCGCTAACCTTTTGATTTAAAACAGGTTTTGCTTAAGGACTGCGCCGGAAGTGGTGCGCATTATAGGAGCCTGAAAATCAACGTCAACCGTTTATTTCCACTTAGGCCAGATTTGTCTGGCTGCCCCCTCCTATGTCTGCCGCGGTAGCGATCTGCTATTCAGAACAGCGCCAATGTATAGCTGAGGATTAACCGGTTCTCATCAATGTCACTGCGGTAGTTAGAGCGTGCTGCAACATTGCGGATACGAATGCCGACGTTCTTCAAAGGACCGCTTTGAATCGTATAGCTGACGTCCAGGTCGCGTTCATGAGCGGTACCCTCGAAGCCCCGGTCCGTATCGACGTTATCGCTCGCGATATAGCGCACCGTTGCAAGCAGACCCGGAACGCCGACCGCGGCGAAATCGTAGTCGTACCGCGCCTGCCAGGAACGCTCATCCTTTTCGGCGAACTCGTAGGTTGGCACCTCGTTGCCGAGCGGCGTTACGTTGGCGAAAACCCGAGGAAACGCACTGTCCCCGAACATTGCCTGGTAGCCGACATAGAATGTGTGGCCGCCTTGCCTGGCAGATAACAGCGAATAGAACGCCCGATTATCAACCTCTCCCGCAAGCTTGCTGCCATCTTCCTGCGAGTCATAGAATCCCAGGTTGGCGCCAAGCGTCCAGCTGCCCAGTGTCTCGCTGTGCTTCAGACCGAAAAAGCGCTGGTTATATATGTCTTCAAGCTGAGCGTACCAGGCACTCAGCGACGTTCGCTTGGCGTTGAACGCATAATCGCCGCCAGCATAGTTGAATGCATCGCTGAACCCCGCTTGCGGGGTGCGCCCCAGCATCGCACGCATCCGGTCATCACCCGCTTCATTGCGAAGGCTGGTCGAGCGCAGGTGTCCACCATGCAAGGTAAGGCCGGCGATCTCGTTGGAAACGAAACTGACGCCCTGATAAGTAGGCGGTAGCAGGCGAATGTCGCTGAAGGTCAACACCGGGAGATTTGGCTGTAGCTCGCCAATCCGCAATTCAGTGCTCGAGACTCGCACTTTCAGCGCAGCACCCAGGCGGCTGTAATCATCCGCTCCCCGGCCATCATCAGCCACCGGCAAGAGCCCCGTCCCCGCCCGATCAGGACTGCTGTCGAGCTTTACTCCCAGCATCCCGATTGCATCGACGCCTACCCCAACCGTGCCGTGCGTATAGCCGGACTTGAAGTTGAGAATGAATCCCTGCCCCCACTCCTCCGCCTTCGACTGCTGATTTAGCCCCTCGATATCCGAGAAATCGCGGCTGAAGTAGTAGTTGCGTGCCTGTAGCGTGGCAGTCGCATCCTCCATGAACCCACCGGCCTCGGCATGCACGTACTGCACGGCGGAAGCGGCAGCAATGGTCAGAGCAAGTCTCGAGATTGATCGTTTCTGCATGGTATTCGTCTCTTGTTGTTGTTTTCTGGATGCACGCAGCCACCTCTCCGGCGAGGTGCCGGGGAGGACTACGTGTTGGGTTACTCGGTTGTCGCGCCGCGAAAATCGAGGTCAGCGGGCCGGCTGTCGCTCCTCCGCGGGATTTGCCGCTACGGGGCGAAGCGTCAAGAAGAGATGGGCTGCAACGCCGAAGATCAGCCCCCAGAACGCCGCGGACAGGTCGAGGAACGACATTCCGGATGCCGTCACCAGAAAGGTGATCAAGGCAGCCTCACGGTCTGCGGGGATTGCCATCGCGGCACTCAGCGCGCCGCCAATTGCGGCCAGTAGTGCCAGACCGGCCAAGGCTGCGATCAGAGCCGGGGGAAACGCGGTGAAGATGGAGACCAGCGTCGCACCGAATACCCCGAGCAGCAGATAGAAGACACCGCCCGATACGCCCGCAACGTAACGCTTCGCCGGATTCTCGTGAGCTTCCCGGCCCGTGCAGATCGCCGCCGTGATTGCAGCAAGGTTCAGCCCGTGGCAACCGAAGGGCGCCAGCAGCAACGAACCCAATGCGCTGCTGCTGATCAACGGACTGGCCGGCGTGCTGTAGCCGTCGTTGCGCAGAACAGCCATGCCCGGAACGAATTGCCCGGTCAGCGCCACCATCACCAGCGGAAAGGCGATATTCAGCATCACCTGCCAACTGAACTCGGGGGCAATCCAAGTCGGCGTCGCCAAGCCGATCACCAGGGCCTCGCTTTGCAATTCGCCAGAGGCGACGGTGATCGTTACGCCGACAACCAGCACCGCGAGCACCGAGTAGCGAGGCAAGGCCCGCTTGAACGCCAGATAGGTGGCAAACATCGCCAGCACCAGCCAGGGCTGTTCCTTTATGGAGATGAAAAGGCCAGTCCCGAAGCGGAACAGGATCCCCGCGAGCATGCCTGCAGCAATCGCGGCCGGCAGGCGGTTGATGATGCGGTCGAATGCACCTGATAGGCCTACCAACAGCACCACCACGCTGGTGACGACATAGGCGCCGACAGCCTCATTCAGCGTGATGTCGGGCAGCATGGTGACCAGTAGCGCCGAGCCCGGCGCGGACCAGGCAATGATGATCGGCACTTTGTAGCGCAGGCTTAGCAGAATGCCGAGCACGCCGCTGCCGATGGAGATCGTCCAGACCCATGACGACAGTACGTCTTGGGGCAACCCACCCGCCTTGGCTGCCTGGAAGATGATCACCAGGGGACCGGCGTACGAGATCACCGTCGCGATGAATCCTGCAACCACGGCAGAAAGCGAACAATCTCTGAGTAGCGTCTTCATGAAGCCTCGCAAGTCAGGCTTGGCTATCCGTGACAGTGTGTCCGGACGGCTCTTGTTGTAGGTGTATCGTTTCAGTGGCTCGACAACGCAGCGGGACACGCCGCACCGCATTAATTGTTGGCGCGGCAGAGCCATCCGTGGCTGGCGCCGACATGCCTGCCTTACGCCTCCTGCAAAGCCCGCGGACGCGAGCTGCGCTGTTCGGCCTTCGGCGCGGGCGCTTTCTGCAGCTGGAAGTCGAAGTCGACCTCGGCGAAGCGGCCTTGCACACCGCGGCTGCGTGCGGCTTCGGCGTCATCGATGAAGTGAATGTCACCGACCAGCCCGTCGCGAGTTGCGTAAGCGAAGTCGTCCCACAAGTACTTGTCGCCGGCCAGGTTGATCTGGGTAGTCAGATGGCGATAGCCCGGCGCGGAGATGAAGAAGTGGATGTGCGCCGGACGCTGGCCGTGGCGGCCGAGGGTGTCGAGCACCTCCTGGGTCGGACCGTCGGGCGAGCAGCCATAGCCGGAAGGCACGATGCTGCGCGCGCGGTAACAGCCGTTCTCGTCAGTGACGATGCGGCGCCGCAGGTTGTAGTCGGACTGGCTCTTGTCGAAGTAGGAATAGTTGCCCTTGGTGTTTGCGTGCCACAGGTCGACTACCGCACCGGCAAGTGGCTTGCCGTCCGGGCCGGTGACGCGACCCTGCAGGAACATCGTCGTGGCAACATCATCCTCGCTGCCGTCGTCCATGCGTGTCACGCCCTGAGCGATCGGCGCGCCGGCCACATACAGCGGGCCTTCGATGGTGCGCGGCGTGCCGCCAGTCAGGCCATGCTGTTCGTCCTTGGCATCCTCCAGCAAATCGAGAAAATGCTCCAGACCGAGACCAGCGACCAGCAGCCCTGCCTCGTGGCGGCCGCCCAGACGATTCAGGTAGTCCACCGCTTTCCAGAACTCATCCTGCGTGATTTCCAGATCCTCGATGATCTTCGCGGTATCGATCAGGATGCGGTTGACCACCGTCTTCATGCGGCGGCTGCCTTCGTCATTGTTGAAGCCGCTGGCTTCCTTGAAGAACTTCTGGATTTCCGGGGAATGGGAGATTTTCACAGTCATGGCTCAGGCCTCGTCTTGTAGTTGTGGTGACGCGGGTTGATTGGCCGGCGCACACCGGCCTTTTTCAGGTTCGATCAGCTGTCGTCTTCACGAATCGAGGACGGATGCCGGCACAGCGGATTGACCTCGATCTCCATGTAGGGGAACAGCGGCAGCTGCATCAGGGTGTCGTGCAGTTCCTGAACGCTGGCCACATCGAACACGCTGTAGTTGGCGTACTGGCCGGCGATGCGCCAGAGGTGCCGCCACTTGCCTTCACGCATCAGGCCCTGGGCCAGTTCCTTCTCGTCAGCCTTCAGCTTGAACGCCTTGCCGGGGTCCATATCGACGGGCAGTTTTACGATCATCTTTACGTGGAACAGCATCGGTTCAGCCTCCGGTTACGTGCGACTGAAGAACGCCAGGCGCTCTTCATCCAGGGTCAGGCCAAGGCCCGGCGTGCGCGGCACTTCCAGATGGAAGTCGCGGTAGACCGGCGGCTCGGCGACGATTTCTTCGGTGAGCAGCAGCGGGCCGAACAGCTCGGTGCCCCAGGTCAACTTATTGAGGGTGACGAAGGCATGCGCCGAGGCCAGGGTGCCGATGGCGCCTTCGAGCATGGTGCCGCCATACAGCGCGATACCGGCTGCCTCGGCGATCTGCGCGGTGCGCAATACGGCACGCGGGCCGCCGTTCTTGGCGATCTTCAGGGCGAAGATGCTTGCGGCGCCGTCGGCGGCCAGGCTGAAGGCATCTTCGACGCTCTCGATGGATTCGTCGGCCATGATCGGTGCCGGGCTGCGCTGGTTGAGCCTGATCTGTCCGCCGCGGTTGATCCGCGAGATTGGCTGTTCGATCAGGTCGATGCCGTTGTCGCCGAGGATCCGACAGGCACGCAGCGCTACCGACTCGTCCCACGCCTGGTTGACGTCGACGCGCACACTGGCGCGCTCGCCGAGGGCCTGCTTGATGGCGATGACGTGCTTGAGGTCGGCATTCACTTCGCCAGCGCCGATCTTCAGCTTGAAGATGCGATGGCGGCGGATATCGAGCATGCGCTCGGCCTCCTCGATGTCTCTCGCAGTGTCACCGCTGGCCAGGGTCCAGGCGACTTCCAGGCTGTCGCGCACGCGGCCGCCAAGGAGCTCGCTGACCGGTAGGCCGAGGCGCTTTCCCTGAGCGTCCAGCAGCGCGCTTTCCAGGCCGGACTTGGCGAACGTATTGCCCTTGGCGGCCTTGTCCAGCCGCAGCATGGCCGTGTTGATATTCGCTGCATCCTGGCCCACCAGCAGCGGGCCGAGGTGGCTGTCGATGTTCTGCTTGATGCTCTCCGGGCTCTCATTGCCGTAGGCCAGCCCACCGATGGTGGTCGACTCGCCGATGCCTTCAATGCCGTCGCTGCACTGCACACGGATAATCACCAGCGTTTGCTGCTGCATGGTGTGCATCGCCAGCTTGTGCGGGCGAATGGTCGGCAGGTCGACGACGATTGCCTGGATGCTTTCGATCAGGATGAGGCTCATATGGATATCCGATTTACCAATGTCAGGGTTCACGCCTTGGCCGCCGACAGCACGATTGGTGCGGCTTCCGGGCTGCGCTTGCTGGAGATGGCGAAGGCGGTCATGGCCAGTGCGGCGACGACGCCCGGTACGGCGAAGGCCATGAAGTTGAGCTGCAGCGGCAGGTTGATGCCCAGCAGCGCACCACCCAGCAGCGGGCCGACGATGGCGCCGTTGCGGCCGATTCCCGAGGCCCAGCCAAGCCCGGTGGAGCGGATCGACAGGCCATAGAACTGTGCAGCGGTCGCGTACAGCAGGATCTGCGTGCCGATCACCGTGGCGCCCGCGATGAAGATCAAGGTGTACAGCACCGGCATCGGCGTCTTGAAGCCCAGCAGGCTGATCGAGGCCACCGACACGGCGAAGAACACCACCACTACCTTGGACAGGTTGTAGCGATCGCCCAGCCAGCCGCCGAGAATCGCGCCAGCCATCCCCCCGAAGTTCAGCGCCAGCAGGAACGACAGGCTGGAGCCCAGGCTGTAACCGGCGTTGGCCATCAGTTTCGGCAGCCATGAACCCAGCGCGTAAACCATCAGCAGGCAGCAGAAGAACGCCAGCCACAGGGAGAAGGTGCGCACGCCACGACCGTCGCGAAACAGCTCAAGCACCGAAGCGCTCTTGCCCTTCACATCAGTCATCACCAGTTCATCGGCCGCGGTCAGTTGGCGGCTCGGGTCGACCTTGTTCAGCAACGCCCGGGCCTGCTCAGCGCGGCCCTGGCGGACCAGGAAGCCAACCGACTCCGGCAGATACCAGAGGATCACCGACAACAACAGCAGCGGGACCGCGGCGGCGAAGAACATCGCTTCCCAGCCGAAACGCGGCAGCATGTAGATTCCGAGGCCGGCCGAAAGCATGCCACCCAGCGAGTAACCGCTGAACATGACCGCCACCAGCGTGCTACGCAGTTTCTTCGGCGCGTATTCATTCATCAGCGCCACCACATTGGGCATCAACCCGCCGCAGCCGAGGCCGGCGAGAAAGCGGAAGATGCCGAACTCGGTGGGTGTGCTGGCGAAGCCGTTGAGCACGGTAGCGCTGCTGAAGAGCACGAAACAGATGGCGATGCCCTTCTTGCGGCCGATGCGGTCGGCCAGGGTGCCGAAGACCAACGCGCCGAACATCATCCCGAACAGCGCGTAACTACCCAGGGCACCAGCTTCCAGCGGGGTCAGCCCCCATTCCTTCATGATCACCGGCAGCACTACGCCATAGATGAACAGGTCGTAGCCGTCGAAGATCAGCAGCAGTGCGCAGAGGCACATGACGAGCCAATGGAAGCGGCTGAAGCGCGCGTTATCGATGATTTCGTGAACATCTACTTTTCGCATGGCAAGACTCTCTATTGTTTTTGTTAGTCGCGGTCGGCCGCAGCGGTGAATCACCGCGCCGCCGAGGTGCCTTGGCGTTGTCCGGACAGGCCGGTCTATGTGATTCAGCCGAGATCGCCACCACCCACCGGCAGGGTCACGCCGGTGATGTAGGACGCGTCGTCCGATGCCAGGAAAAGGATCGCGCCGGCCTGCTCGTCGATCGTCCCGTAGCGCTTCATCAGGGTTGAATCGACGGTCTGATCGACGATCTGCTGGTACCAGAGCTTTTCCTGCTCAGTCTGCTCGGCACTGTTGCGCGGAATGCGCCGCGGCGGCGCCTCGGTGCCGCCCGGCGCGGTGGCGTTGACGCGAATGCCGCGCTGGGCGTTCTCGAAGGCCAGGCACGCAGTCAGCGCATTCACCCCGCCCTTGGCCGCGCCATAGGGCACGCGATTCAGGCTGCGCGTGGCAATCGAGGAGACGTTGACGATGGCGCCCGCGCCCTGCTCCAGCATGTGCGGCAGCGCGGCGTGACAACACCACAGCGTGGGGAACAGCGAGCGACGCACTTCGGCCTCGATCTCATGTTCCTGGTAATGCTCGAAGGGCTTGGCCCAGATGGTGCCGCCGACGTTGTTGACCAAGATATCGAGGCGGCCGAAGCGGGCCTTCGCCGCGTTCATGACGCGATGGCAGTCGGCAAATTGCTCGAGATCGGCGGTGAGCGTCAGCACCTCGACGCCCGTAGCCCCCAGCTCATCGGCCAGTTCGTGGACCAGCTCGGAGCGGTCGACCAGAATCAGCCGTCCACCCTCTTCGCCCATGCGCTCGGCCACACGCCGGCCGATGCCCTGGGCCGCGCCGGTGATGACGGCAACCTTGTTCTGAAAACGTGTGTTCATCTACCTTTCCTCGACTTGCTCGAAGCCAGCGCACCCAGGCCTTGTAGGAGCGAGCTTGCTCGCGAAGCTCTTTGGTGCGGTGATCCAGACGGTTGGCGGCGTGCCAGCCCATTCGCGAGCGAGGCTCAGCGCCCCTCTCGCTCCTACAGAAAACCTTGCCCTCAGGCGCTGGCGGCAAACTTCTCGTAGTAGAAATTCGCAGGCTCCAGCCCTTGCTCACGAATGAAGCCGCTGACCGCCTCGACCATCGGAGGCGGACCGCAGAGGTAGATGTCCACTTCACCGTCGTTGAGGTGCCTGGGCTCGATGTGCTGGGTCACGTAACCCTTCTGTGGATAGGCGCTGTCCGGGCTGGCGACGCAGGCGCTGTAAGTGAAGTTGGGGATGAGCGCAGCGAAGGCCTCGAGCTTCTCCATCTCCACCAGGTCGTGGTCATGGGTGACGCCGTAGATGAGGTGCAGCGGATGTTCGCTACCCTGTTCGGCGATCTTCTCCAGCATCGCAGTGAACGGCGCGAGGCCGGTGCCGCCGGCCAGTAATAACAATGGCCGCTTGATCTCGCGCAGATAGAAGGCACCGAGCGGCCCGGCCAGTTTGACGCTGTCGCCAGCCTTGGCAAGGTTCGTCAGGAAGCTGCTCATCAGCCCGCCCGGCACGTTGCGGATCAGGAAGCTGACTTCGCCATCCTTCTGCAGCGAGCTGAAGGAGTAGGCGCGGGTCTGATCGCTGCCAGGCACCTGCAGATTGACGTACTGCCCGGGCAGGAACGCCAGCTGGTTCAGCGATTCGCCCTTGATCGACAACGCAATGGTGCTCTCGGACAGCTGGCGCACATTGCTGATCGCAGCCTGGTAGTTGGCCTGCTGGGTCTTGCAGATGTCAGAAGCGGCCGGCACGCGAATCACGCAGTCACTTTCGGCGCGCATCTGGCAGGTCAGCACGTAACCCTGCTCGGCTTCGGCTTCGCTCAGCGCGTCCTCGATGTAATCCTCGCCGAGGTCGTAGCGACCGCTTTCGGCAAAGCACTTGCAGGCTCCGCAGGCACCGTCCCGGCAATCCAGCGGCACGTTGATGCCTTGGCGGTAGGCGGCATCGGCGACGGTTTCGCCTAAGTTGGCGTCGATGAAACGGGTGACGCCGTCTTCGAAGTTCAATGCGATCTTGTGAGTCATGGCGGCGCCCTCAGAGGTGGTACACGTCGATCATCTGGCGGATGTAGTCGTTCTTCAGCACGACTTTCTTGGCCTTGATCAGCGGGTTCTCGCCGCGCGTATCAAGGGTGTAGAAGCTGGTGCCGTAGAAGTGGTCGACCGTCTTGTAGCGAAAGCTCATCGTGTGCCAGTTGAAGCGCAGCTTGCAGACGCCGTCGGCCTGCTCGAGCAACTCGAGGTTGCTGATGTTGTGGCTCGTGCGGGTATCCGGAATGGTTGCGCTGGAGCGCTCGGTGCGGATGCGGAACACCCGGTCTTCGAGGCCGCTGCGGTTGCCGTACCAGATCAGCGAAATTTCGCTCATCGGGTCCTGGGTCAGCTGGTCGCGGTCATCCCAGGCCGGCATCCAGAAGGTGGCGTCCGGCGCATAGAGTTCGAGCCAGGCGTCCCAGTCCTTGTCATCCAGATAGCGCGCTTCGCGGTAGAGAAAGTCGCGCGCGGTTTCGTAGGAGAGAGTCATCACGCGCCCTCCACGTGGATCAGCTGGTCCTGCTCTTGCTGCACCGCCTTGATCATCTGCTGCTGCCAGTAGTGGTGCTGCAGCACGAACAGGCCTTCATCCTCGGTGCGCACGCCGCTCATCAGCGGATGCAGGTCGATCTCCTGCGCGCCCTCGTCGGCGCCGTCGATCCAGTGGTTGGCCCCGCGGGACATGTCGTTCCATTCCATCGCCCTACCGGCAAAGCCTTGCTGGCAAGCGCGGAACTCTTCTAGGTCATCCGGCGTGGCCATGCCGCTGACGTTGAAGAAGTCTTCGTACTGGCGGATGCGGCGGGCGCGGGCTTCGGCGCTCTCGCCCTTGGGTGCGATGCAGTAGATGGTGACTTCGGTCCTGTCGACGGAGATCGGCTTGGCGATGCGCAGCTGCGAGCCGAACTGGTCCATCAGGTACAGGTTCGGGTAGAGGCAGAGGTTGCGCGAGTTCTCGATCATCCAGTCGGTCCGCGCCTGGCCGACCTCGGCGATCATCTCGTCACGGCGGGCATATAGCGGGCGGTCTTCAGGATTGTCCCAGCGGGTCCAGAGCAGCAGGTGGCCGT
Source organism: Stutzerimonas xanthomarina (assembly GCF_003935375.1). GTDB lineage: Bacteria > Pseudomonadota > Gammaproteobacteria > Pseudomonadales > Pseudomonadaceae > Stutzerimonas > Stutzerimonas xanthomarina_A. The sequence continues at coordinate 306,471 of NZ_RHQM01000005.1, read as the reverse complement.
TCTCGAACGAGTAGAAACCACCGCCGATCTTGCCCCAGCCGCCGGCGCTCATGGCGCGGATGTCGTCGCCGGCCTCTTTCAGCTTGCGCTGCTGCTGAGTGGCGGCGTAGTTCCAGTGCACGGCGGTGACGTGGTAGCCGTCGGCGCCGTTTTCGGCCTGCAGCTTCCAGTTGCCTTCGTAGACATAGGTGGACGAGCCGCGTAGCACTTCGATGCCGTCCGGCGACTGGTCGACGACCATATCGATGATCTTCTTCGATTCGCCGAGGAAGTCTTCCAGCGGCGCCACATCCTCACGCAAGCTGCCGAAGAGGAAGCCGCGATAGGACTCGAAGCGGGCGATCTTCTTCAGATCGTGGGAGCCGTCGCAGTTGAAGCTGTCTGGGTAGCCGGCTTCCTTCGGGTCCTTGACCTTCAGCAGCTTGCCGGAGTTGTTGAACGTCCAACCATGGAACGGGCAGGTGTAGGTCGCCTTGTTGCCGCTCTTGAAGCGACAGAGCATGGCGCCGCGATGGCTGCAGGCATTGATGAAGGCGTTGAGTTCGCCATCCTTGTTGCGGGCGATGAAGATCGGTTGACGACCCATCTGGGTGGTGTAGTAGTCGTTCTTCTCGGGGATCTGGCTCTCGTGAGCGAGGTACAGCCAGTTGCCCTCGAAGATGTGCTTCATCTCCAGATCGAACAACCTAGGGTCGGTGAACATCTCGCGCTTGCAGCGAAAGACGCCCTTCTCTTTATCTTCTTCTAGCAGCGAATCAAGGTAGTCGAATCCCAGGGACATGGCCGGGGCCTCCATTGTTATTGTGTCTACGTGATGAAGGCTACGGCGCGGGAGACGGCATCAAAATCCGTTTCCTGCAGGACCTTTATCCGTTTTCTGCAAAGCGCAAGCGGACAGATTGACGCAGGCACGCAGGACGCCGCCCGCGCGTCACGCGGGGGTGACGAGCAGCGAATGCGCAGTGGCAAGAAAGGAAAAAAGAGCCGCTTCCGTCGGACCGGCAGCGACTCAAGGGGACTCAGTGATGGCGGCGCAACGTATCCGAAGGTAGCTCGCCGAAGGTGCTCTTGTAGCTTTCCGAGAAACGCCCCAGGTGCATGAAGCCGTAGTCCATGGCGATTTCGGTGATGTTGCGCACCTTGGCCGAAGAATCGCTCAGCCGGCCATGGATCTGCTCCAGCTTGCGCTGACGGATGTACGACTTCGGCGTGGTGCCGACCTTGCGCTCGAACAGCAGATAGAGCGAGCGCAGGCTCATGTTGGCCAGCTCGGCCAACTGCTCGACGGATATGTCCCGCTTCAGATGCTCATCTATATAGTCGGCAATCCGCCCGAAGGACGGGCAACTGTCGCCAAACGGATCGCGGCGGATGTTGCTGGCCAGGCTGCAGAGCAGCTTGCTGGCGATGATCCGGCTGTACTGCTCCTGAATCTGCGGAATGCTCTGCTCGGACCCCGCCTCCTGGCAGATCAATCCAAGCAGGCTGCCAAACCCATCGAGTTCGCTGAGCGCGTGGCGGTTGCTGCCGAAGCGAATCCCCTCCGCCGGAGCCTGCCACTGGTTTTCGCTACAGGCCTTCTCCAAAAAGGAGGCCGGCAGTTTGACGATGAGTTTCTCGCAGTCTTCCGAATAGGTCAGGTCGACCGGATCGTCCGGATTGATCAGCAGCAGCTCGCCGGGGGTGAAATAGTGCTCCTGGCCCCGGCCGCGCCACAGACAATGGCCGCGCTGCAGCAGCTGCAGGTGGTAGATGGTCTCGAGCGCCGGCGAAGTGACGTGAACGCTGCCGCCATAACTGATCTGGCAGAGGTCGAGTTTGCCGAACTTGCAGTGGCTCAGGCTCGCCTGCGGGCTGCCCGTGCGCGGCAGACGAATGCAGTGCGCCCCCACGTGCTGATTGACGTAGTCCGAAACGGCATGCGGATCGGCATGCTCGAAGATCCTGCTTTTTTCGTTCAGCAGTCGTTCCATCACCAGACACTCGCATTGTTCTTATAGTCGGCCGGTCCATCGTCAACGACGCCGGCGGCGATTCCTGCCACGCACATGCATGCTCAGGCTTGATCTGCGTCAAGACTATCGCTTCGTTCGAGCATAGGAGATTCGACCAACGAACGACACCCCGTCGTTCGGTGACCGCACGGTTTTTGGCTGGACCGCAAGACGGGCACCTGGAAAAGGCAGCCGCCACTGATCCGAACCGGACGACAGGCTTGCAAGCCGGGCGCTGGCCCATGGGCAGCATCCTGTATAATGCCGCCCCCATTTACCGCTCGTGTGCGCCTGCACCGAGTCTCCAAGTTATCCGGCCCGATAGTGCAAAGTCCTCGTTCGAATCAGTCTGTTGCAAGTAGAAAGTTCTCCGTCGCACCCATGATGGATTGGACTGATAGGCACTGTAGGTACTTCCTGCGCCAGCTTTCGCAACACGCGTTGCTCTACACCGAGATGGTCACCACCGGCGCGCTGCTGCATGGCGATGCGCAGCGGTTTCTGCGGTATGACGAGACTGAGCACCCACTGGCGCTGCAGCTCGGCGGCAGCGTGCCGAGCGATCTGGCAGCCTGCGCCAAGCTTGCCGAAGCCGCGGGTTATGACGAGGTTAACCTCAACGTCGGCTGCCCCAGCGATCGGGTGCAGAACAACATGATCGGCGCCTGCCTGATGGGCCACCCGCAACTGGTGGCCGATTGCGTAAAGGCAATGCGCGATGCAGTGGATATCGAGGTCACCGTCAAGCACCGCATCGGTATCAATGGACGCGACAGCTATGCCGAGCTGGGCGATTTCGTCGGTCAGGTACGCGACGCCGGATGCCGCAGTTTCACCGTGCACGCGCGCATCGCCATCCTCGAAGGTCTGTCACCGAAGCAGAACCGCGAAGTGCCGCCATTGCGTTACGACATCGCCGCACAGCTGAAACAGGACTTCCCGGACCTCGAGATCATCCTCAACGGCGGTATCAAGACGCTGGACGAGTGCCGCGCGCACCTGCAAACCTTCGATGGCGTCATGCTGGGGCGCGAGGCCTACCACAACCCCTATCTGCTGGCCCGCGTAGACCAGGAGCTGTTCGGTAGCGAGGCGCCGGTGATCAGCCGGGCACAGGCATTGCGCGACATGCGGCCTTATATCGAGCAGCACCTGAGCGAAGGTGGCGCGATGCATCACATCACCCGCCATGTCCTCGGACTAGGCCAGGGTTTTCCCGGCGCACGGCGCTTTCGCCAGTTGCTTTCGGTGGACATCCACAAGACGAGCGACCCTCTGGCGCTGCTCGATCAGGCGGTGGCGCTGCTCGAAGGGCACTGAAGGCTCCGCACGCAAGGAACGCAACCCCGGCATTTCGATCAAAGGCCAGGCGCATCCGGGTCCACCCGCTCGTTGAGCGGGCTGACTGGCTCGGGTAAGGTCATGCCACTCACAGGACGGAGCCCCTCTTACATGACTTCCAAGCTGGAACAACTCAAGCAGTTCACCACTGTCGTCGCCGATACAGGCGACATCGACGCCATTGCTCGCCTGAAACCGGTGGACGCCACCACCAATCCTTCACTGCTGCTCAAGGCAGCGGCCATGCCGCGTTATGCCGATGACCTGGCGAACGCGATGAAGCAGTGCCACGGCGACATCGGTCTGGCGTGCGACCTGTTCGCCGTCGCTGTAGGCAAGCAGATTCTGGAACTGATCCCCGGGCGCATCTCCACCGAGGTCGATGCGCGATTGTCGTTCGACACTCAAGCCATGGTCCAGCGCGGTGAGCGCCTGATCGGCCTTTACGAGCAGGCTGGCATCAGCCGCGAGCGCGTTCTGATCAAGATCGCTTCGACCTGGGAAGGCATCCGCGCAGCCGAACAGCTGGAGAAAGCCGGCATCCAGACCAACCTTACCCTGCTGTTCTCCTTCACCCAGGCCGTGGCATGCGCCGAGGCCGGCGTCTTCCTGATCTCGCCGTTCGTTGGCCGCATCTATGACTGGTACAAGAAGCACGAAGGCCGTGATTACCAAGGCGCGGAAGATCCGGGCGTGCAATCGGTCAGCCGCATCTACGACTACTACAAGGCTCACGGATACAAGACAGTAGTGATGGGCGCGAGCTTCCGCAATGTCGGACAGATCGAGGCACTGGCCGGTTGCGATCGGCTGACCATCAGCCCCGAACTGCTCGGCGACCTGGCCGCAGCCAGCGGCGCGCTGGAACGCAAACTGCAGCCCGGCCGCGAGTCAGAAGCGCGTATCAGTCTGGATGAAAAGAGCTTCCGCTGGGGCCTGAACGAGGATGCGATGGCGACCGAAAAGCTTGCCGAAGGCATCCGTCAGTTCGCGCGGGACCAGGAGAAACTCGAAGCCCTGCTGGCCAAGCTGGCCTGATCAGGACCGCTCCAGTGCGGTGACGAGGTCATGAAAGGCCTCGCGGTTGGATTCGTTGAGGCTCATCAGGATGCGGTGAGCCTCAAGCACCTTGGCCTTCACCACCTCTTCGGACTGATCCTGCGATGGCAGATCGGCCAGGCATTCCGGGCATGGCAACGGCGTATCGACGATATTGAACACCTGATCGAAGCCCATAGACTGCAACAGCCGGGTGATGTCCGGGTGGGTGGTGACCAGCGTCGGCAACATACCCACCTTCTGCCGCGACAGTATCGACAGCTTGGCCAAGAGGCCCAAGGTGGTGCTGTCAATGCTTCGGCTTTCGGTCAGATCAATGACAATCGAAGAAAAATTGCGCGACGAGAAGATCTTCTCGATCGTTGCATCCAGCGCCGAACAGAGCGTTAAACGGATTTCACCTATGAACTTCAGAACAAAGGTGCCATCCATCTCGGCGAACTGGATTCTACCAGTACTCATGCAAGGTTCCTGCTCAACACCAGCAAGGCGATATCGTCGGGCATGTCAGCCAGCTCGGCCAACCCGAAGACTCGACGTAATCCATCCAGCGTGCCACCGGCATCGGTAATCAGACCGGGCAGCGCGGACTCTTTTTCTTTGAGTGTGTCGCCGGGCAAAAGGTCCAGAATGCCGTCGGAGAGCAAGGTCAAGCTGAAGGTCTCGGGCAGCTTCAGCTCGAAATTCTGATAGGTCGCCTCGACGAACAACCCGACCGGCAACCCGCGCCCTTCGAGATAGTGCGCGCCCTCTCCCGTGTACAGCACCGGCATAGGCAGATGACCGCCAATGCTGTAGTGCAGCACGTCATGCTCCTGATCGATAACGCCGCCCAGCATGGTCACGTGCTTGCCCAGCTTGCAATTGATCAGCCCGCGGTTGATGTGATCTAGCACTTCCGACGGTTTGAACTCGCGCAGCGTGCCGCCACGGCGCGACTCGTACAGCAGTCGGGTCGTCATGAACTTGAGCAGCACGGTCACGAACGCCGAGGAGGCACCATGGCCGGAAACATCGGCGAGGTAGAAACCGATGCGCCGCTCATCCACGCGGAAATAGTCGACGAAGTCACCGGACAGGTACAGGGACGGGATGATCTGGTGGGCGAAGTCGAAGCCATCGACGCTCCAGGGCGTCACTGGCAGCATGTTCATCTGAACCTGACGACCGGCGTCCTGATCTTCCTGCAACAGGTGCAGGCTGGCTTGCAAATCACGATTGGCCGTCTCGAGCTGTTCACGATAGCGGCGATTTTCCAGCCGCAAACGAGAACGGTCCAGCGCCCGGCGTACCGAATGCTCAAGCATCGCCAGGTCTTCGAGAGGCTTGATCAGGTAGTCGGCAGCGCCCAAGCGCAGGGCCTCCACCGCGTCGCTCATCACGCCGGCACCGGAAACCACGATCACGGGGAGGTCGAGCTGGCGCTCACTGATCTGACGGATCAGCTCAAGGCCATCCATCTGCGGCATGCGCAGATCGCAGATCACCAGATCGGGCTGCTCCGACTCGAAGAGCTCCATGCCCTGCGGGCCATTGCCGGCCTGCAAGACACGAAAACCACTGTCATCCAGATAGGCAGCCAGACTGGCTCGAACCACATCGTCGTCATCTATGATCAGCAGCGTCGCGCTTGGTTTATGCATGTTCCTACCAGGCGGGGTCGCCAGGATGATTGGCGAAAACATTGGCCCCGCATGACGCCGGGCTTGGGTTCGTTTCAAGGCGCAGACGGTACTCCCATACGATCGGGGTTTCAAGCCGACCGGCTGGCGCCTTTACAGGTCGAATTGAGGGGAGCTATAAGAATGCCGCGAGCCATATATAAAAGGTTGAAACCATGAGCCAGAAAGACCGCGATTACAGTGAAAAACGCGATTTCATCCGAATGCAGATCGAAACCACCGTTGCGCTGGAACATGGCGATACAAAACTGAGCGGGACCTGTATCGACCTCTCCAGTACCGGCATGCAGGTTCTGGCCAGCGCCCAACTACGCATGGGCGACAAGGTCCGCGTACTCATTCCATCCGAGCACAGCGAACTGAAAGGACTGGACGCGCAGACAGAAGTCGTACGCGTCAGCCAGCTCGACGATGGCCGGCAGAGCCTGGGCCTGGCAATCCTCTCGATGTCCTGACCCTGCTCCAGCGATGGCCGCAGCAAATGCGGCCAGGCTTCAGAAGTCGTCTTCGACTTCCCCGTCGTTGACCCGGAATTCGCGATTCTGAAGGTAGGCGTTGCGTACGAAGATGTAGCGATCACCCTGAATCATCTTCTCGGCTGACAGCAGTCCTGCGCGCGTATCGATCAGGTCCACACCCCGCGTCACGTTGCGGGTCGGCACATGATCCATGTGCGGATACGGTTCGAGGAAGGAATCCGGCACCCGGCCGACGGCATCACGCACCGTGCTTGGCCCAAGCAGCGGCAGCACGACATACGGCCCACTTCCCAGCCCCCAGGCACCCAGCGTCTGGCCGAAGTCCTCATCGTTCTTGTGTAGCCCCATACGGGTGGCAACGTCGAAGAAACCGAGCACGCCAAATGTGGTATTGAACAGGACGCGACTGGTGTCGATGCCGGCATCGCGGACCTTGCCCTGCAGCAGGTCGTTGGTCAGCACCACCACATCACCGAGATTACTGAACACATTGCCGATGCCGTCCTCGAGGAAGCTCGGCGTCACTTTCTGGTAGCCCTGGGCCAAGGGCTTGAGGGTGTAGGTGTCAACGGTGTCATTGAAACGAAACACCGCGCGGTTGACGCCTTCCCACGGATCTTCTTCGGCCGCTAACGCTGGCGCTGCGCCAAGCGTGGCGATCGTAGCGACGAAACTGGCCTTGAGCACGGCGATCCAGGCCGTAGCGATCTTGGGCATCACTTTTCTCTCCCTTAGGTATTTGGTGCATGCGTCGCACCGACGCAGACCGCGCAGTATAGAGTGAACATCCTGTTTTCGGCAGTCAGCCGGATGTTCGGCTTTCGTGGCACAGTCCGGAGCTTGCGTCAGCGCCGGTAAAGGCACAGACAAGGCCTGGCCACTGGTTTAACCTTCAGCTATCGACGTTCATTACACGCCGCCCGTAAACCCATGAGAGGGAAGCAAAATGCCGGAACATGATCTGCAGTCGCAGCTCGAAGAACTGCGTTATCAACTGGCCCAGGACACGCCGCTGACCGATGAGGAGCGGGCTTCGCTGCAAGCGATCGCCCAGGACATCGAAGTTCGCCTGGCGACGCAGGGCAGCACCGACCACAACGACTCGCTGGTGGATGGCGTCAACCTGGCCGTCGAGCGCTTCGAGGTCAGCCACCCAAGCATGGCCATGACGCTGCGCAACATCATGCAGACCCTGGCCAACATGGGCATCTGAAGCAGGTCACGGGTCGCGCTGCGACCCTGACTCGCTGCGTTACTGGCGCACCAGACGGCGATTGTCCACGACCATCGCCTCGGTACTGCGGTACGGATTGATGTCCAGCCCGCCACGGCGCACGTAACGCGCATAGACGGTCAGCTTCTCCGGCTGCAGCAAACGCTGCAGATCGAGAAAGATGCGCTCCACGCATTGCTCGTGAAAGTCGGCATGCTGACGGAAGCTCACCAGATAGGCCAACAGGCTCTCCGCCTGCAACGCCGCGCCGCGGTACTCGACGACTACGCTGCCCCAGTCCGGCTGACCGGTCACCGGGCAGTTGGACTTGAGCAAATGGCTGTGCAGCGACTCCTCGACCATATGCCCGGCATCACAGGCCAACAGTCCCGGTTGAGGATGGTCGTAATGCTCGATGGTCACATCCAGATCGTCGACGCAGCGCCCCGGCAGCGTCGCAACACCCTCGGCCGCCACCTCATCCAGCGTGCGCAGGCGCACCTTCACCGGCTTGCCGGCTGCCGCGGAAAGATCGCTGCTCATCACCTCGGCCAGCGCTTCCCGCGACTCGAACACCGACTGGTTCAGCGAGTTCAGATAGAGCTTGAACGACTTGGATTCGATGATGCTCGGCGAGTCCGCCGGAATCTCGAATTCACCGATCGCCACCACCGGCTTGCCGGAAGGCAGCAACCATGACAGTTCGTAGCAATTCCACAGATCCACGCCCTGGTAGGGCAGCGTCTCGGCGGTGAGACCAAGCTCGGCCCACTTCGGCGCGCGCGGAATCGGAAACAGTAGGTGCGGGCTGTAGGTGGCGACGTAGTCACTGGACTTGCCCAGCGGGGAATGTTCGGCGGGATGCTGCATGGGGAATGGACCTGAACGAGAAACGCCGCGAAGTTTAGCGCTTCGCGGCGTTCTTTTCAGCGGCATCGGCGCAGCCGCCGAACGGTCGGAGGTCTATTGGCGCATCCCGCGTCCACTCTTGAGCAGTCCGACGGAGACCAGATAGAGCGCCGCCACCGCCACCAGCATGAAGCTGATCGCCACACCGATGCGGATATCGGATACGCCGAGGATGCCGTAACGGAAAGCGTTGACCATGTGCAACACCGGGTTGGCCAGCGACAGCGTCTGCCAGAACGGCGACAGCAGGTTGATCGAGTAGAACACCCCGCCCAGGTAGGTCAGCGGCGTCAGCACGAAGGTCGGGATGATCGAGATATCGTCGAAGTTGCGCGCAAACACCGCGTTGATGAAGCCACCCAGGGCGAAGATACTCGCCGTCAGGGTGATCACCAGCACCGTCACGCCCAGGTGGTGCACCTGCAGATCGGTGAAGAACATCGACAGCAGCGTGACGATTACCGCAACCGCCAGCCCGCGGGTGATACCACCCAGGGCAAAACCAATGACGATCACATGCGGCGACACCGGCGAGACCAGCAGTTCCTCGATGGAGCGCTGGAACTTGGTGCTGAAGAAACTCGATACGACGTTGCTGTACGAGTTGGTGATCACCGACATCATGATCAGCCCCGGCACGATGTAATCCATGTAGCTGAAGCCGCCCATGTCCCCAATCCGCGCACCGATCAGGCTGCCGAAGATGACGAAGTACAGCACCATGGTGATCGCCGGGGGCAGCAGCGTCTGCGGCCAGATGCGTGTATAGCGACGGATCTCGCGCTGGACGATGGTCTGCAGCGCGACCAGGCTGGGACGAAGTTCGCCGCTCATGACTTCACCTTCAGGTTGTTCTCCACCAGCGACACGAACAGCTCCTCCAGTCGGTTGGTCTTGTTGCGCAGACTCAGCACCTCGATGCCCTGAGCGCTGAGCAGACGGAACAGTTCGGTCACGCCCTGGCTCTTCTCCACCTGCACCTCGAGGGTGTGATGATCGATCAACTGCGCCGGATAGCTGCCCAGCTCCGGCGCGACCAGTTGCGACTCCTTGAGGTCCAGCAGAAAGGTTTCCACGTGCAGCTGCGAGAGCAGCTCGCGCATGCTGGTGTTCTTGACGATCTGGCCATGGTCGATGATGCCGATGTTGCGGCACAGCTGTTCGGCCTCCTCCAGATAGTGGGTGGTGAGGATGATGGTGATGCCTTCACGATTGAGCTCGGTGAGGAAAGACCACATCGAGCGGCGCAGCTCGATATCCACACCCGCGGTGGGCTCGTCGAGAATCAACAGCCGCGGCTGATGAATCAGCGCCCGGGCGATCATCAGGCGGCGCTTCATGCCGCCGGAGAGCATCCGCGAGGAAACATCACGCTTGTCCCACAACCCCAGCTGGTTGAGATAGCGCTCCGCGCGCTCCTTGGCAATCTTCGCCGGGATGCCGTAGTAGCCGGCCTGGGTGACCAGGATGTCGAAGGCTTTCTCGAACTGGTTGAAGTTGAATTCCTGCGGCACCACGCCCAGGCAGCGCTTGAGCCCGGACGGGTCGCGATCCAGATCGTGACCGAACACGTTGACCGTGCCGCCGCTCTTGTTCACCAGGGTGGAGAGGATGCCGATGGTGGTGGACTTGCCGGCGCCATTGGGCCCGAGCAAGGCGAAGAAGTCGCCTTCGGCCACGTCCAGATCGATACCCTTGAGGGCCTGGAAGCCGTTGCCGTAGGTCTTGGTCAACTGCCGGATGGACAGAGCAGTACTCATAAGAAGGTGCACACAACGCGAAGGGAGTGAAGCTAGATAAGGGCGCAAGTGACCAATTGCAACCGCCCGTTTCCGGAGCGAGCGCCTCAGTGCTACGTGTCGGACTGCTCCAATGGCACAACGATCAATGCAGCACGCTGTCCTTCGGCAACATCGGCCATGGGGAAAAGAATGCGCGCGTCCGGCTCATCGACCACCCAGCGCATGCCGTCGTCCTCAGCAAGCAGGCTGCCAAGCGGCAATGGCGCAAAGTTCTCAATGTCAGCGGGTAGACACAGCCGAAACCGCGAGCTGCGCTTGATGATCTCTCGAGAAATACTCAGCAGCTGCGGTTGCGCCTCTGCACCCGCAGACAACTCGCGCCCCTCGATCATTGCGATCAGCCCCTGCTCGAACTGCAGCATTGCCGGCGGCAGGGCCTGGTCCTTGCCTTCGGCAAGCTCCAAGGTAAACGCCTCGGCGCCATGAAGCGTGGCGGTCATGGCACTGAAGGTAGAGTTGGGCTGGCGCTGCAACAGGACTCCGTCGATTGCCAGAGCATGCAGTCGCGCCAACGCATTGGGTTGTGCGCCCCCTCCCTCGCGCCAAGGGCAGATCGCAAACTGGGCGAGACGCGACGGGCGCATCGCTGAGTGCAGGTCATAGTGCCGGCGCTGGCGTCCGGACACGCTGAAGAAGCCTCCGACCAATGCCTCAAGCTCTGACGCACGAATGGCTTCGCCGCCCCATACATCAGCATGGGCACCGAGAAAGAGACGGTTAAGGTCATGTTCGATGTACCGAACCATACGACGCATCGCTGCAGGATTGGCGAACAGCAGCAACAGTCGCGCACGGGGCTGCACATCGCCCCGTGCGAGCGCACGGATCAGGCGATCCAGGACATGTATGGGGATGAGTTCATTGCCGTGTATGCCGGCCGACAGGACCAGGTCGACGCCTTGATCCTGGCCGCTCGGCGGCGATACCAGCAGCGCGCCCTCGGCCAGCCAGTGCAGCTTCACCCCGCGCGGGGTGAGCTGGACTTTCTCGCAGGGCTCGCGCCCGGCGAGGGTCAGTTCCAGCAGCTTGCCGATAGCGAGCATGCCGGTCTGCCGTCAGTGATTGCAGTCAGGGCCGTGGACGTGCTCGTCGTCATCGGCCTCGACCGGCTCCATTTCCAGCTGCAGGCTGACCAGATTGGTCGCCAACGGACGCAGCACCAGATTGGCATACTCGGTGTCTCCGTCCTCGACGTCCACACCGATCATCAACTGACCGTTGCCGACCTGTTGAATCCATACCTCGCGCCCCTGCCAGACGACCGCGAAGCGGGTGCAGGAGGTTTCCAGTTGGGTTCCGTCGACGTCTTCCAGAACCAGTTGCAGGCTATCGCTCATTGAGTGTGCTCTCGTTTGGTAGAGGCGCGATGCCCTTCGGCACCGCGCAGGATTGATCAGGCCTGGGTCAGCGTCGCGATGGCGCGCTCGAAACGATCCAGCCCCTCGTCTATGTCAGCTTCGTCGATGATCAGACTCGGCGCCAGACGAACCACGTCCGGCCCTGCCTGCAGCACCATCAGCGCCTCCTTCTCCGCCGCGGCCCAGAATGCACCGGCCTTGCCTTTCCAGGCATCCGAGAGCACGCAGCCGATCAACAGGCCACGGCCGCGGACCTGGCTGAAAACGCCGTAGCGCTCACCGATCTGCAACAGCCTGGCCTTGAAGCGCTCGTGGCGGGCCTTGACGCCCTCCAGCACCTCCGGGGTGTTGACGATATCCAGCACCGTCTCGGCCACCGCGCAGGCCAGCGGATTGCCGCCGTACGTGGTGCCGTGGGTACCGACGCTGAAATGGGCGGCGATCTCGTTGGTGGTCAGCATCGCACCGATCGGGAAGCCGCCACCAAGGCTCTTGGCGTTGGTCAGAATGTCCGGCGTGACGCCATAGTGCATGTAGGCGAACAGCTCACCGGTACGGCCCAGACCGGTCTGCACCTCATCGAAGATCAGCAGCGCGTTGTGCTCGTTGCACAGCTGGCGTGCGCCTTCCAGGTACGCCTGTTCGCCCGGCAGGATGCCGCTCTCGCCCTGGATCGGTTCGAGCACCACGGCACAGGTCTTGTCGGAGATCGCCGCCTTCAGCGCTTCGAGGTCGTTGTAAGGCACGTGAGTAATGCCTTCGATCTTCGGCCCGAAGCCATCGGAGTACTTCGACTGCCCGCCCACCGTGACGGTGAACAGGGTGCGGCCGTGGAAGCTGTTGAGCGCCGAGATGATCTCGAATTTCTGCGGGCCGTACGCATCATGGGCATAGCGACGGGCCAGCTTGAACGCCGCCTCGTTGGCCTCTGCACCGGAATTGCAGAAGAAGGCGCGGTCGGCGAAGGTCGCCGCCACCAGCTTCTTGGCCAGGCGCAGCGCCGGCTCGTTGGTATAGATGTTGGAGATGTGCCAGAGCTTGCCAGCCTGCTCCGTCAGTGCCGCGATCATGGCCGGATGGGCATGGCCCAGGGCGTTGACCGCGATGCCGCCAGCGAAGTCCACCAGTTCTCGACCGCTCTGATCCCATACTCGCGAGCCCAGACCACGCACCGGTACGAAGGCAGCGGGGGCGAAAGTGGGAACAATGACCTGGTCGAAATCGGCGCGTTCTACCGGGGTGTGCGGGGCGGACATCGGGGCTCTCCTGCGAGGCGACACTGAATGAGAAATGAAAACGCCCCGCCATCGGCGGGGCGTCACTTGCGCAGTGTAAACGCAGGGCCGGCCCTCGTGCGCACTCGAACGGAAATTCTCTCGCGCAGTGGGCCTGCCGGGTCAGCCGAAGTGCTGCTGATCCAGGGCTATCGCCTGGTCCAGCGTCTCCAGCAGCGCCTTGCGCACTTTCAGCTTGGTGTTCTTGTGCGCCACCATGTTGATCTTTTTAAGCTGCTCGGCAGCCGCCTTGGCCACCGCCAGCAGCTCACCGGCTGGCACTACCTTGTCGAGGAAGCCGGCATCCACTGCGCCTGCCGGGTCGAACATCTCGCCATTGATCACCGAGCGATGGAATGCCGACTTGCGCAGGCGATCACGTGCCAGCTCGATACCAGCGTGGTGCATGGTCATGCCGATCTGCACCTCGTTGAGGCCGATATGGAAAGGGCCCTCGACCCCGATGCGGTAATCCGACGACAAGAGCAGGAAAGCGCCCTTCGCGATGGCGTGCCCCGGGCAGGCGACGATGATCGGGAATGGATGCGCCAGCATGCGGCGGGAGAAGGTCGAGCCGGTGGCGACCAGTGCCATGGCGTTCTGCGGGCTGGAGGTCATGACCTTGAGGTCGTAGCCACCGGAAAGGATGCCGGGCTGGCCGGTGAGGATGACGATGGCCCGGTCCTGCTCGGCGCGGTCCAGCGCCGCATTGAGCGCCTCGAACACGGCAGGCGAAAGGGCGTTGACCTTGCCATTGCACAGCGTCAGCGTGGCAACGCCGTCTTCGAATTGGTAGGAGACCAGCTCACTCATGACGAGATTCCTTGTTTTTAAAGTGGGCAGACGTTACCCAGCGCTCAGGCTCAGGTAAAGCGCGATGACCGACCGGCCGGTCACGCCAGAGGCGTCAAAGCCGCACCGAAACGTATCTGTACAGAAGGATCAGCTCGATTCGAAGTCGGCCAGTGTCTCGGGGTGCAGGATGGCCTGTAGCTCGGGGTCGGCGAGATGAAGCCCGAAAGAGCCATCCGGCAGACCGACGGATATCCGGTAAGGCGCACCCTCCTCGTCCACGGTGATCTGCGCCAGATCCAGATAACGCGGCGTGCAGCGCTGCTTGGCGGCATCGCGCAGCACCACAACACGGGGGCGGAGTTGGTATTGCCGATGTTTTTCCACTACCACGGCGACCTCCCCGGTATGCAACTCGACGAGCGTACCCACCGGGAACGCCCCCAGCCAGCGGATGAATTCGCGCACCAGATCCTCGTCGAACTGCCTGCCGCTGGCACTGCGCAGGATCTCGAAAGCCGATTGCACCGGGCGCGCGCAATCGTAGGCCCTGTGGCTGGTAATGGCGTCGAAGGCGTCGACAATGGTGATGATGCGCGTCATGTAGGAAATCTGCGCCGGCCCCGAACCCAGCGGATATCCAGTGCCATCGAGTCGCTCGTGATGGCCATACGCAGCGTGCAGTGCAGCCTCCGGAATACCGGGTTGCGCCCGCAGCGCTTCCAGGCCGAAGACCGGATGCCGCTTGATCACCTCGAACTCCTGCGCGGTGAGCTTTCCGGGCTTGTTGAGAATCTCCGGATCGATGCGCATTTTGCCGACGTCGTGCAGCAGCCCCGCCATGCCCAGCAGCTGGAGTTTGTCGTCCTGCAGACCGAGATGATTGCCGAAGCCCATCGCCATGATCGACACCGACAAGCAGTGCAGGCTGGTGTAGAGATCCTTGTTCTTCAGCCGGACCAGCCAGAGCATGGCGCTTTCATTGCGCAGCATGCTGGCCAGGTTGCGCTTGACGGCGCCATGGCATGCGCGGGTGTCGATCACTCGTCCATGCTGCACGTCGGCCAGTACCTGTTCGATCAGGCGGGAGCCATCCAGATAGGCTGCGCGGGCCTCTTCCACCTCGGTCGAAAGCGCGTGCTGCGGTCGCTCTATCGGCTTGCGAACACGCGGCCCGACGACCGGAACCGGCGTATCGTGCTGCAAGCGAACTCTGCGCGTATCGTCGACGTAGACATACTCGCAACAGTTGAGTAGCGCGCGTATCTCGGCGGGCTTCAGCAGCGGAAAACCCTGGAACGCAAAGTTCGTTTCATTCCACGGCCGATCCAGCTCGCAGACGTACATACCCAATTCCAGGCGGGCGACAGCAACCCGACGCCGGGTCGGCACCAGCAAGGTATCGATATGCTTGCCTGACTTGCTTGTCAGTTTCATGGAACAGGTGAGCTCCGCTCGGCTTCTTCTTCAAAATAACCCAGGCATCGACCAAGGCTGCAATCAGGAGTCTAGCGGAACGTGCAGCCTGTCACCTGAGCGAGACGAATTTGTTAAGCGCATGAATAAGCTAAAAAAGTTTTTGCCAAAGGCACAGGGTTCGATTACATTAGCGCGCCTCGACGGACATGAACCTCCGTCGATCCGGTGAGGTGTCCGAGCGGTTGAAGGAGCACGCCTGGAAAGTGTGTATACGAGAAATCGTATCAAGGGTTCGAATCCCTTCCTCACCGCCATATTCGATTCAAGCAAAACCCCTGACTTCCCCGAAGTCAGGGGTTTTTTGCGTTCGAGAGCCCCGATCCGAGGGCACCATACGTCCGTCAGCGATTGCCGTGCCGCCTGCCCTGTTGCAGATTGCTCGCAGTTCTTTCATGCCGCAATCACTTCCATGGCCGATCCCGACCACCTGCAGCGCTTCGTCGACGCGCAACAACTCCAGTATCCGCAGGCGCTGGCAGAACTGCGCAGCGGGCGCAAACGTACGCACTGGATGTGGTTCATCTTTCCGCAGCTGCAGGGGCTTGGTCGCAGCGCCATGGCACAGCGCTACGCGATTTCGGGCCGAGCCGAGGCTGAAGCCTATCTGCAGCATCCGCTGCTGGGGGCACGTCTGCTGGCCTGCACCGAGGCGATGCTAGGGCATCACCACAAAAGCGCACAGCAGATTCTGGGAAGCCCAGACGACCTGAAGTTTCACTCCTGCATGACCCTCTTCGCCCATGTAGCGCCAGACTCCGCCCAGTTCGAGCAGGCGCTGCAAGCCTTCTTTGACGGTCAGCCCGATCCGGCCACCCTGAGACTTCTGAGCAGCGGCGACACCACCAGCTGAACGCCGGCCGACTCAACGCTGGCCGGCGGCGCCACCCGTTGCGCCGCCGCTGGCCGCACCGCCGCTGCTGGCTCCGCCTGCACCGTTACCGCTACCTGTTCCGATTCCACCCGGCGGTGTGACGCCGCCCTGATTGGCGTTTCCATTGGCACCACCCGGAGCGGTCTGCGGCTGGGTGGTGCCCGGAGCAGGATTCGCGCCCACGCCACCGTTCGGCTGGCGGACATTGTTCTGCGGACTCGGCAAACCGGTCCCGGTCGGCGGGTTCGTGGCACCCGGAACGTTGGGTCGGGGGTTGTACGCATCACTCTGCACGCCCCCTCGGTTGATACCAGGCGTCTGCTCCCGAGTGGTGCCCGGCTCACGGATACGGTTGATATCGCGACCGATCTGCTGGCGATTTTCTTCCAAATCGGCACCCATCTGGTCACGCTCCTGCTGCAGCGTCATGCCCTCCTGCTGCGCCAATGCTGCGCTGGAAATGGCGGTGAGTAACAGTACTAGCGGAAACTTCGGCTTGTTCATTGTTTGTCCTCCGATGCGGTGTAAAACGGAAGACAACCAAAAGAAGCGACCAGCTCCATCGCTGGAAGCGTTCGCTGGTGCGGAAATTGCTTTGTCTTGAGTCTGGGCGAATGTCCGGCACGTCTCGTTTACCGGCGTCGGATTCTGGAAACCGCGGTCACGTACCGTCTCCGCCCCTTCGGCAAGGCGATAATCGCTACACACAAGAATAAAAGGCCATGTCATGCTCAAGCAGAAGAAATTTCGGCAGGCGACACTGATCGTCATTGCCACGGCAGTGATTCTCATCCTGCCCAACCTGACCCGTATATTCAGCTGAGCGCGCCACCGGCGCGCTGCGAGGAGTTCCCATGCGCGCCCCGATTCTTTCCCTACTGCTGGCTCTGAGCCTGCACGCATCGGCTGGCGAGATCGATCAGCCCACCGCCCTGCAGATGCTGCAGCGAGCCGACACCGTACTGATCGATGTAAGGACTGCTGACGAGTTCGCCGAAGGAGCGCTACCCGGCGCGGTTCGCATCGAGACTCCGGATATCGCCGAGCGGATCGGAACGCTGGCCCCGGAAAAGGACACCCCGGTCGTGCTCTACTGCCGCAGCGGCCGACGCGCCTCCGAAGCGCAGGACGTGCTCGAGAAGCTCGGCTACACACAGGTCATTAACGCCGGCGGCTACGACGAGCTCGCCACTGCCTTACCGAGCGACTGATAGCACCAACGCAACCACCGAGTCCGCCAGCACCACCCATACCGCCGCCGACATAGGGAACTTATGAGCAGCGAGGGCCACTGAAAAACGTGGCCTTCGCTGCATCATACGCACCCTTATCGGAGGATATGGATGAACTGGGACGCCCTGCTCAACGAGACACTCTGGATCAACCTGGCGATCGTGCTGGGGATCACCATCGTCAGCTACCTGGTTCTGCGCACCATCCTCGGGATCGTCACCAGGCGCCTCAACAAACTCGCCACCGGGTCCAAGACCAAGTTCCTCGGCATCACCGCCGAACTGCTTTCACGCACCAGCAATCTGCTGATCCTGGCGTTCTCACTGCTGATCGCACTGAAGACGGTCGAACTGTCGCCTCGCTGGGAATCGACAATGTCCCACGGCTGGTTCATCGCCCTCGCGTTCCAGTTCGCGCTGTGGATGGACACCGGTGTGCGCCTGTGGATGGAGAGCCTGACCCGCGACGGCAAGGCTCGCAATCCGGTCACCACCACCATCATCGGCATCATGATCCGTATCGTGGTCTGGACCATGATGCTGCTATCGATCCTCGCCAACCTGGGTGTCGACATCACCGCCATGATCGCCAGCCTCGGGGTTGGCGGTATCGCCATCGCCCTGGCAGTACAGACGCTGCTCAGCGACATCTTCGCCTCGCTGTCCATCGGCGTGGACAAGCCGTTCGAGATCGGTGACTTCGTGGTATTCGGCGAGGTGGCCGGCAACATCGAGCACATCGGCCTGAAAACCACGCGCATTCGCGCCCTCAGCGGCGAACAGGTGGTTGTATCCAACGCCGACCTGTTGCGGCAGATCGTGCACAACTACAAGCGCATGAACACACGGCGGATCGTCTTCAAGTTCGGCATCACCTATGACACGCCAACCGAAAAGGTGAAAGAGGTGACGGCACTGGTGAAGCGCATCATCGAAGGCATCGAAGTGGCGAAGTTCGACCGCGCGCATTTCCTCGGCTTCGACGATAGTCAGCTGACCTTCGAGGTCGTCTACATCATGCAGGTCTCGGACTACAACAAGTACATGGACACCCAGCAGGAGATCAACCTCGCCCTGCTGCAGGGCATTCGCGACATGGACGTGCAGTTCGCCTTCCCCACCCGCAGCATCGAATTCATCGGTGGGCGATTGCCGGAAATCAATGTTGCCGGCGTGCCGCAGGAAAAGCCGGCAGCCAACCAGAACGCCGACGATGCCGACACGCAAATGCTCGGCGCCCGGCCGAGCTGAACCATCCCCCGTCGCCGCCCGTTGGCCGGCGGCGCCACCTCGTCCCTTCGCTGCAGCGGCGCAAGCGCCTATGCTGAAGACGGAAGCTGTTCGAACCTGAAAGGATAAGACTCATGACGCTGCTCTGGTTGCTGGTTCTACTGCTCGGCATTGCCGTAATCGCCCACCTGCGCCTGTCGCCGGTGCCGGCACTGGTGATCGTCGCCACCTACCTGGTCTTCATGACCGCTGCCGACACCTCCGGGGTGGTGGTATTCCTGCTCTGGCTCGCCTTGATCGCCATTGCGGTGCCTCTATTGGTCGCAGACGTGCGCCGCAAGTACTTCAGCGGGCCGATGTTCGACTGGTTCAAGAAGGTGCTACCGCCGATTTCCGCCACCGAGCGCGACGCCATCGACGCCGGCACCGTCTGGTGGGACGGCGAACTCTTTAGCGGCCGGCCGGACTGGGACACCCTGCTCGGCTATCCGAAGGCGCGCCTCACGGATGAAGAGCAGGCCTTCCTCGACGGCCCTACCGAAACCCTCTGCGCCCTGGTCAGCGAATGGGATATCGCCCAGCGCATGGACCTGCCGCCCGCCGCCTGGGACTACATCAAGGCCGAAGGCTTCTTCGCCCTGATCATCCCCAAGGAATACGGCGGCAAGGGCTTCTCCGCCTACGCCCACTCGCAGATCGTGATGAAACTCGCTACCCGCAGCGGTGACCTGGCCAGTACCGTGATGGTGCCCAACTCTCTCGGTCCGGCCGAGCTGCTGATGCACTACGGCACCGATGAGCAGCGCAACCACTACCTGCCGCGCCTGGCCAATGGCACCGACATTCCCTGCTTTGCCCTCACCGGCCCATATGCCGGCTCCGACGCCGGCGCCATGAACGACAGCGGCGTGATCTGCCGCGGCCAGTGGCAGGGCGAAGAAGTGCTCGGTCTGCGGCTGAACTGGGAGAAGCGCTACATCACCCTCGGCCCGGTGGCGACCCTGCTCGGCGTGGCCTTCAAGACCTACGATCCGGATCACTTGCTGGGCGATGAGGAGGAACTCGGCATCAGCCTGGCGCTGATCCCCACCGACACTCCCGGCGTGGACATCGGCCGTCGCCACCTGCCGCTGGGTGCGGCCTTCATGAACGGGCCGAACTGGGGCAAGGATGTCTTCGTGCCGCTGGATGCGATCATCGGCGGCCGAGACATGATCGGCAAAGGCTGGATGATGCTGATGAACTGCCTGTCGGTCGGCCGCTCGATCTCCCTGCCGGCGACCGGCACCAGCGCCGCCAAGGTCTGCAGCTACGTAAGCGGTCGCTATGCGCAAGTCCGCGAGCAGTTCAACGTGCCGTTGGCCGCCTTCGAAGGCATTCAGGAGCCGCTGGCGCGCATCGGCGGCAACGCCTGGCTGATGGACGCGGCGCGTATTCTCACAGCCAACGCCGTCGACCTGGGCGAAAAGCCCTCGGTGCTCTCGGCGGTTCTGAAGTACCACCTCACCGAACGCGGCCGTGCCTGCATCACCGACGCCATGGATATCCACGGCGGCAAGGGCATCATCCTCGGCCCGAACAATTACCTCGGACGCCTGTGGCTGTCGGCGCCGATCTCCATCACCGTGGAAGGTGCCAACATCCTCTCGCGCAACCTGATGATCTTCGGCCAGGGCGCAATCCGCTGCCATCCGTTCGTGCTGCGCGAAATGGAGCTGGTCCACGAGCCGGATCGTGAAGCCGCTGTTGTGAAATTCGATGACCTGTTGATGCAACACATCGGCTTCGCCGTCAGCAACACGGCCAGTACCCTGCTGCTGGGTCTGAGCTTCGGTCTGATGGGGCGTGTGCCGGGGACGAGCGTCACGCAACCCTACTTCCGCGCGCTCAATCGCATCGCCGCGGCATTCGCGATGCTGGCCGATCTGTCGATGATGCTGCTCGGTGGCGAGCTCAAGCGTCGCGAGCGGCTTTCCGCGCGTCTGGGCGACGTGCTCAGCCATCTCTATCTCGCATCCGCAGCGCTCAAGCAGTTCCATGATCTCGGTCATCCGACCGAACAGGAGCCGCTGCTGCGCTGGGCGCTGGAGGATTGTCTGGAAAAGGCCGAATCCGCCCTGCAGGACGTGCTGGCCAACTTCCCCAACCGCATTCTCGGGCACCTGCTGCATGCGTTGGTGTTCCCCTTCGGTGCGCGTCACAAGGGGCCGTCCGACGTTCTGGACGCCGAGGTCGCCGCCCTCCTCGGCCGCTCGGAAGGCGATCCGGCTTTGGAGCGCATCCTCGATGGCATGTACCGCCCGCAGGATCCCGAGCAGCCGCTCGGCGCGCTGAAGCACGCTTTCGAAATCCTCGCCACCAGCCAGGACGCAGCGAAGAAGCTGGCCAAGGCGCTCAAGTCCGGCGCGGTCATGCCGGCCGCTGGCGAAAGTTTGATCGATGCCGCGCTGGCTGCCGGCGTCATAGATGCCGTGGAGGCCGAGCAGCTGCAGATGGCAGAACTCGCACGGCGCAAAGTCATCGACGTGGACGACTTCGCCAAGGAGAACCTGCAGTTGCAGGAAGGACGAATCCGCTGATTTCCGACCAGCCCTGCAGCCCGTTCATTGAACGGGCCTGCCCCTGCCATAGTCTGGCGAGCGAACTCCAAACGCCTCGCCGGGCTCCAACCCTGCAAGCCCATCGAACTGCCAGTCGTCATGGATCTTGTCGTTGCTCGTCCCGAAGGCCTCTACTGCCCACCCGGTGATTTCTACATCGATCCCTGGCGTCCGGTCGATCGCGCCGTCATCACCCACGCCCACGGCGACCACGCGCGCTGGGGCATGGGCCATTACCTGGCTTCAAGCGACAGCGAAGGCATTCTGCGTTCACGCATCGCCGCCGATATGCCGCTGCAAACGCTGGCTTATGGGGAATCCATCGAACATCACGGCGTAAAGCTCAGCTTCCACCCGGCCGGCCATGTGCTCGGCTCGGCTCAGGTGCGACTGGAATACAAGGGCGAGGTCTGGGTGGCCTCAGGCGACTACAAGGTCGAGCCGGACGGCACCTGCGCCCCGTTCGAGCCGGTGCGCTGCCACACCTTCATTACCGAATCGACCTTCGGTTTGCCGATCTACAAATGGCCGTCCCAGGCCGAGGTATTCCGCGACATCAATGACTGGTGGCGCGCCAACGCCGCGGCCGGGCGAGCCTCGGTGCTGTTCTGCTATGCCTTCGGCAAGGCGCAGCGCATCCTTCACGGATTGGATGAGAACATCGGCACCATCGTCGTCCATGGCGCTGTGGAGCCACTGAACAAGGTCTATCGCGAAGGCGGTGTCTATCTTCCACCGACCATTTATGCCGGCGACCTGAAAAAGGGCGACCCTCGGCTGAAGCAGGCCATCATCCTCGCGCCGCCGTCAGCTGGCGGGAGCACATGGATGCGTCGTTTCGGTGACTATGCCGATGCCTTCGCCAGCGGCTGGATGATGTTGCGCGGCACCCGTCGTCGACGCGGGGTCGACCGCGGCTTCGTGCTCTCCGATCACGCCGACTGGCCGGGCCTGCTCTGGGCCATCGAGCAGACCGGCGCCGAGCGGGTGATGGTCACCCACGGTTCCGTTCCGATTCTGGTCCGTTATCTGCGTGAGATGCGCGGGCTCGATGCGCAGGCATTCGAGACCGAGTATGGCGAGGAAGACGATGCGAACACCCAGGAGGCCGAATGACTAGGCGGATCACCACCCCGCCTTGTAGGAGCGAGCTTGCGCGCAAACCGGCCGCACCACACCGGTACGAAGGCGCCGCATGAAAGCCTTCGCCACCCTCTATAGCCGCCTCGACGCGACCACCTCGAGCAACGCCAAGCTCGTGGCAATGCGCGACTATTTCCGCGAGGCCGATCCGGCCGACGCCGCCTGGGCCGTCTACTTCCTCGCCGGCGGTAGACCGCGCCAGCTGGTCCCGACCCGCGTACTGCGCGAAACCGCCATGCAGGCATCTGGCTTGCCGGAATGGCTGTTCGAGGAAAGCTACCAGGCGGTCGGCGACATGGCCGAGACCATCTCGCTGTTGATGCCCGAGGCCGAGCACAGCTCCGACGACGGCCTCGCCGTATGGATGCAGGACAAGCTGCTGCCATTGCGCGGCCTGCCACCAGAGGAGCTGGCCGAGCGCTTGCCGGCACTATGGGCGCAGCTGGACCGGCTCAGCCTGATGGTCTGCATCAAGCTGATCACTGGCGCCTTTCGTGTGGGCGTGTCGAAATTGCTGGTCACTCGTGCGCTGGCCTCGCTGGTCGATCTCGATCCGAAACGGGTCGCGCAGCGGCTGGTTGGCTATACCGACCTGTCGCACCGTCCCAGCGCCGAAGGCTACCTCGCGCTGATTGCCGACGAGTCCGAACACGAACATGCGCAGCGCGGCGGCCAGCCCTACCCCTTCTTTCTCGCCCATCCGCTGCAGGCCCCGGTCGAGGAGTTCGACACCCTGCTCAGCGCGCCGGAGAACTGGTTCGTCGAATGGAAGTGGGACGGCATCCGCGCCCAGCTGGTCAAGCGCGACGGGCAGATCTGGGTGTGGTCGCGGGGCGAAGAGCTGGTCAGCGAGCGCTTCCCGGAACTCTGCGAGCTGGCCAGCGAACTGCCGGACGGTACTGTGATCGACGGCGAGATCCTGGTCTGGAAGCACGCCCCCGGCGAGCCTACGACCAATCTTTTCGAACATTCCGATAGCGATGATTCAGAGACAGCCGAACGCTTCGGCGTGCAATCCTTCTCGCTGCTGCAGCAGCGTATCGGCCGCAAGAATCTCACGGCGAAAGTGCTGGCTGACGCGCCCGTCGCGGTGCTCGCCTACGACCTGCTGGAATGGCAAGGCGACGACTGGCGCCAGCGCGCCCACCGCGATCGGCGGCAACAGCTCGAAACTGTGGTCGGCCGGTGCGCCAATCCCAGGCTCATGCTTTCGCCACTGGTGAGCGGAGCGGATTGGCAGGACCTGGCCCGCCAGCGCGAAGCCTCCCGCGCGCTGGGCGTGGAAGGCATGATGATCAAGGCGCGCGCCGCCCAGTACGGCGTCGGTCGGACCAAGGACGTCGGCGTCTGGTGGAAATGGAAGATCGACCCGTACTCCGTCGATGCCGTGCTGATCTATGCCCAGCGCGGTCATGGCCGCCGCGCCAGCCTCTATACCGATTACACCTTTGCCGTCTGGGACGGCGAGCCGGGCGATCCGGAGCGCAAGCTGGTGCCCTTCGCCAAGGCGTATTCCGGCCTCACCGACGAGGAAATGCGCAAAGTCGACGCCATCGTGCGCAAGACAACCGTGGAGAAGTTCGGCCCCGTTCGCAGCGTGACGCCGACGTTGGTGTTCGAGCTGGGCTTCGAAGGCATCGCGGCCAGCAGCCGACACAAGAGCGGCATCGCCGTGCGCTTTCCGCGCATGCTGCGCTGGCGCCTCGACAAGCCTGTGGCTGAGGCGGATACCCTGACCACCCTGCGGGAATTGCTGGGATGAAACCAAGGCACTCGGCACCCGCTCAGCCCTCACCCCAACCCTCTCCCAGAGGGAGAGGGAGCAAGAGCGGAGCAGCGCCAGGCGAGAATGCTGAGCAACCGCGCGATCGCCCCCCTCTCCCTCCGGGAGAGGGGCCGGGGGTGAGGGAGGCGTTAGGCGACCCCGACGTGAGCCAGCCCGCACCCCAGCCCTCTCCCCTCAGAGGGAGCAAGACCGGAGCCATACCAGACGAAGATGCCGAGCAGCCACACGATCACTCCCCTCTCCTTCCGGGAGAGGGGGTGAAGGACGGGGCCGAGAGCCTCGCTGCGGGCTGGTTTTCCAGCCGTGCCTGGCAACCCTTCCCGTTCCAGCAGGAGGTGTGGCAAGCGATAGGCCATGACGAATCGGGGCTGCTGCACGCCACCACCGGCTCCGGCAAGACCTACGCCGTCTGGCTCGGAGCCCTGAATCGCTTTGCAACCAAGGCACCCTCTTCCACCGCGACGGACAAGCCAGCGCCTTTGACGGTGCTCTGGATCACCCCGATGCGCGCTCTGGCGGCCGATACCGCGCGCGCGCTGCAAGCACCGCTAGAAGACCTCGAGATCAACTGGAGCATCGGCCTGCGTACCGGCGACACCAGCAGTTCAGAACGCGCGCGCCAGGGAAGACGGCTACCCAGCGCGCTGGTGACCACGCCGGAAAGTCTGACCCTGCTGCTGACCCGCGCCGACGCACGCCAGGCCTTTGCGGGCCTGCGCATGCTGGTGGTGGACGAGTGGCATGAGCTGCTGGGCAACAAGCGCGGCGTGCAGTTGCAACTGGCGCTGGCGCGGCTTCGTCAGTGGATGCCGAAGCTCATCGTGTGGGGGCTGTCGGCGACCCTTGGCAACCAGCCCCATGCGCTGGAGGTGTTGTTGCATCCGGAGCGCGGCAAGCTGGTGCAAGGTCGGGTCGACAAGGACCTGCACGTCGATACCTTGCTGCCGCCGAGCATCGAACGCTTCCCCTGGGCCGGCCATCTCGGGCTGCGCATGCTGCCGCAGGTGGTCGAAGAGATCGACTCGGCTGCGACCACCCTCGTGTTCACCAATACCCGTTCGCAGTCGGAAATCTGGTATCAGGCGCTGCTGAATGCGCGGCCGGACTGGGCCGGGCTGATCGCGCTGCACCACGGCTCGCTGGCACGCGAGGTGCGCGACTGGGTCGAACTGGGCCTCAAGCAGGGCGCGCTCAAGGCCGTGGTCTGCACCTCCAGCCTGGATCTGGGCGTGGATTTCCTGCCGGTCGAACGTATTTTGCAGATCGGCTCACCCAAGGGCGTGGCGCGGCTGATGCAGCGGGCCGGTCGCTCCGGGCATGCGCCGGGCCGGACCTCCCGCGTCACGCTGGTGCCTACACACAGCGTCGAAGTCGTGGAAGCCGCTGCCGCCCAGATCGCGATCGCCGAACGCCGCATCGAAGCCCGCAGCGCGCCCCATCGACCACTGGACGTACTGGTGCAGCACCTGGTGAGCATGGCGCTGGGCGGTGGGTTTCGTCCGGAAGAATTGTTCGATGAGGTTAGGCAGGCCTGGTCGTACCGCGATCTCACTGACGATCACTGGCAATGGGCGCTGGCCTTCGTACGCCACGGCGGACATTCCCTGACCGCCTACCCGGATTACCAGCGTGTCGAGCCGGACGACACCGGGCTGTGGAAAGTACCGAGCCGCCGTGTGGCGCTGCGCCATCGCATGAGCATCGGCACCATCGTCAGCGATGCCAGCCTGACGGTGAAGTTCTGGGCCAAGGGCGGCAGCGGCCGCTCGCTGGGCACTATCGAGGAAGGCTTCATTGCGCGCCTGCGCCCGGGCGACAACTTCCTCTTCGGCGGCCGTTTGCTGGAGCTGGTGCGGGTCGAGAACATGACCGCGTACGTCAGCCGCGCCACGGGTAAGAAGGCCGCCGTGCCCCGCTGGAACGGCGGCCGTATGCCGCTATCGAGCGAACTGGCCGATGCGGTTGTGGAACAACTCGGCGCCGCCTCGCGTGGCCGTTTCGAAAGCGACGAGATGCGCCTGGTCGAGCCCCTGCTCCGTGTACAGATGGACTGGTCTGCGCTGCCCACCGAAACCACGTTACTGGCCGAGGTGATGAAGTCCCGCGAGGGCCGGCACCTCTTCCTCTACCCTTTCGCCGGTCGCCACGTGCACTTGGGCCTCGCAAGCCTGCTGGCCTGGCGCATGGGCCAGCAGCAGCCGCTGACCTTTTCGATTGCGGTCAACGACTACGGTTTCGAACTGCTTTCTGCGACCGAGGTGGACTGGCTGAAATGGCTGACGCCCGAACTGTTCAGCCAGAAAAATCTGCTGCAGGACGTGCTCGCCAGTCTCAACGCCGGCGAACTGGCACGCCGGCGCTTCCGGGAGATCGCGCGCATCGCGGGGCTGGTTTTCTCCGGATATCCCGGCGCGCAGAAGAGCGCGCGCCAGCTGCAGGCATCCAGCGGCCTGTTCTTCGACGTGTTCCGCCAATACGACCCGGCTAACCTGCTACTTACCCAGGCCGAGGAAGAAGTGCTGCGGCAGGAGCTGGAGGTCGAGCGGCTGGAGCAGACCATGAACCGGCTGCAAGGGCGCCAACTGGACATCCATCAGGTCAGACGCACCACGCCGCTTGCATTTCCTTTGATGGTCGAACGCTTTCGCGAAAGCATGAGTTCGGAAAAACTGGCCGACCGCATCCGCCGCATGGTCGCCGAGCTGGACAAGGCGGCTGGTCCCGGCGGCTATCAGCCTGAGGCGAATGCCAGCATCATGGTCGAACGTGAAACCGCGCCCAAGCGCAAAGCGCGGCAGACCAAGGACGGCACGCCACGCCTCAGGAAGCCGAAACGCGCCCCATGACGCTAGCCTCAGCACGCCCATGTCTCATATGAATCCTTACCAGCCCATCGAACTGGCCGGCAGTACGCTCTGGTTGCTTGCGGAAAAGGCCGTCTACTGGCCTGAGCAGCAGGCGTTGCTGATAGCAGATATACATTTCGGCAAGGCCGCAGCCTACCGGCGCCTGGGCCAGCCCGTGCCCCACGGCACGACCGATGCCAACCTGCGCCAGCTGGACGATCTGCTGGCGCGGTACGCCTGCCGCCAACTGATCTTTCTCGGTGATTTCCTGCACGCGCCGGAGTCCCGTGCACCATCCACGCTGGCCCGTCTGGCCGAATGGCGTGCGCAACATGCGCAACTGGAAATTACGCTGGTGCGTGGCAACCACGACCGCCGTGCCGGCGACCCACCGCGCGAGTTAGACATAAGCGTAGTCAGCGAGCCGTTACTGCTCGGCCCCTATGCCCTGCAGCATGAGCCGGACCCGCATCCGACCCATCACGTACTCGCTGGCCACGTACATCCAGCCTTTCAGCTACATGGCCGCGGCCGCCAGCGCCTGCGCCTGCCTTGCTTCTGCATCGGAGCGCGGCTCAGCCTGCTGCCGGCCTTCGGCAACTTCACCGGAACGATGACGGTGGCAGCCGAAGACAACTGGCAGATTTATGTGATCGGGGATGGAGAGGTCTGGCCGCTGAGACGCCCTGCGCCGGTCAGGCCTGGGATATGCCCGTGATGGTGATGCCATAACGCTCGGCCAGGCGTGTGGCCGGGGTGTCCTCCAGATCGGGCTCGTGCTCGTGCTCGATCTCCTGATCCGGATACAGCTCTTCTGCCTTGCGACTCACCAGTTCCACAGCCTCATCGATATCCGGCTGGTGCGCCGAGTCGATCTTCAATGTCGCGGTGTTGCCGTCTTTGTTGTACGCAATGATCCAAGTCGTCATGAAAGTGCCCCTCGCCTTAAAGAAACCCGTGTGGACGTAATAACGCCCATTTTGGTTTTTGTAAGTTTTTAGACCCATCCGGCGTCGGCAGTTCGGTCCCTCACTTCAAAGTTAGCAGCTTTAATTGAATTGCCAGGAACAACCATGCGGACGCCCCGGTCATCCGTATGCAAACACCATGGAGTCGGGAATATGAATGCCTCGCCTCTACGCATTACCGAACCGTCCGAAGAGCATTTGGTGAGCTTACTGCGCCAGCACGCCGAACCGCTGCCCGCTCTGGATGGCCCGCGCTTCGCCGATGCATTCGAACGCTTCGCCGACGCTCGGGTGGTGCTGATCGGTGAAGCCAGCCACGGCACCTCCGAGTTCTACCGCGCCCGGGCCGCGATCACCCGGCGCCTGATCGAGCGCCATGGTTTTTCCATCGTCGCGGTCGAGGCGGATTGGCCCGATGCCGCGCGAATCGACTGCTACTGTCGCCAGCGTGAATCGGTCGCCTGGACAGAGGATGCCTTCAAACGCTTCCCGACCTGGATGTGGCGCAATCGCGAAGTCGACGCTTTTGTCCGCTGGCTGCACAAGCACAATGCTGCACTTGATGCCGCACGGCGCGTCGAGTTTCGCGGCCTGGACGTCTACAGCCTAGGCCGCTCGATCCGCGAGGTGCTGCGTTACCTTGACCACACCGACCCTGAAGCCGCGGCGGATGCGCGCCAGCGCTATGGCTGTCTGAGCCCCTGGCAGGAAGACCCGGCCGACTACGGTCGAAACGTCATGCTCGGCCAGCCAACCTGCGAAAAGGCAGTGATCGAACAGCTGCAGGCCCTGCTCGCCCAGCGTCTCGAATATATTGGCCAGGATGGTGAACGCTTCTTCAACGCCGAGCGCAACGCGCGGGTGGTACTTGCCGCGGAGAGTTACTACCGGGCGATGTACCGCGGCTCGACAGAATCCTGGAATCTGCGCGACCGCCACATGTTCGACACCCTGCGGGCTCTGCTCGACCACCGCGGGGCAAACGCGAAAGCGGTAATCTGGGCGCACAACTCGCATATCGGCAATGCTGCGGCGACTTCGATGGGCTGGGGTGGCGAGTTCAACATCGGCGAACTCTGCCGCACCGCCTTCGGTCGCGATGCAGTGCTGATCGGCATGGCAACCGATCGCGGCGAGGTGGCCGCGGCGGCCAACTGGGACGAACCGATGCAAATCAAGCAGGTCATCCCGTCACGGTCGGACAGCTGGGAGCAGCTCTTTCTGCGCGCCGGCGTGCCGGCCTCGCTGACCGACTGGCGCAATGATCGCAGCGAATTTCGCAAGGCGCTCAGCCATCCACGGCTTGAGCGTGCGATTGGCGTCATCTACCGGCCGCTGACCGAGCGACAGAGTCACTACTTCCGCGCCATCCTTGCCGAGCAGTTCGATGCGTTGATCTGGTTCGACCAGACGCAGGCGGTGACGCCCATCGGCCCGCAGGACATCGATGCGAGCGTCGTACCGGATACTTACCCGTTCGGCGAGTAAGACGTCATCGCGGCGCCGGAGCGCTGCGACGCCGTCACGCAAGAAAGGGACAGTCGACCGGCTTATGCCACCGGCGCTGGCGGTGGCTGGTCAGGCACGGTGGGCTCGCCGGGCTCGGACGGCTGGGTGGGAACGCCTGGCTCCTCCGGATCACCCGGAATGCCGGCGGCGTGCCAGCCATCGGTTTCGGCGGCGTGGAAATAGCGATTCGATCGAGCGTCCATAACGTCCTCCACTGCATTAACCCGCAGCTGCGGGCTGGTCTGTAGTAGAGGTCGGGGCAGGCGCTTTCTATCCAACCTTCCGTCGGGCGGCCGACCTGCCCCAGCGGACTACCACATCAGGTCGTCCGGCACCTGATAGGCGGCGTAGGGATCGTCGGCATCCGGCTCTTCGGTGCGGATGTTGAGCTGCACCACCCGCTGCGGGTCGCGCTCCTGAATCTTAAGCGCCGCTTCACGCGGGATCACTTCGTAGCCGCCGCCATGACGAACGATTGCCAGCGAGCCGCTGGCCAGCTTTTCACGCATCAGCTTGTTCACCGACAGCCGCTTGACCTTCTTGTCGTCGACGAAGTTGTAGTAATCCTCGGTGGTCAGCTTCGGCAGACGGCTGGTCTCGATCAACTGCTTGATCTGCGCTGTACGGGCCTTCTGTTCGGCCTTTTGCTGCTGCTGGCGGTTGAGCTCCTGATCGCGGGCGATCTTTTCCGCCTGCGCCTTCAGTGCCGCTTCGCGCTGCGAATCGTCCTTCTCGACCTGGCCTTTCTTCTCCAGGCGCTGCTGCTTCTGCTTCTGCTTGACGGCCTGCTTGGCCTGCTTTTCGTTGACCAGCCCGGCTTTGAGCAGCTGATCACGGAGGGAAAGACTCATGTTTCGGCTCGTCTCGTCGTGAGTTCAAGTGGGACGCGGGTGGACGCTTCGGCCGCCCACCGAGCGGCATTGTGGTGGATGTGAAAAGCCACATCCACCCGGAAAGTGCAGTTAGGCGCAGGACGGCGATCGTTCGGCCTTCTTCGCCTCGCCCCAGAGCGCGTCAAGCTCTTCGAGATCGCAGTTCTCGATTGGCCGCCCCGCTTCACGCAAGGCCTGCTCGATGAAGCGAAAACGCCGCTCGAACTTGCCATTCGCGGCACGCAAGGCGTTCTCCGGATCGACCTTGAGATGCCGCGCCAGGTTGACCACAACGAACAGCAGATCACCCAGCTCTTCGGCAATGGCCTGCGGATCGTTCTCGCTCATTGCCTCCAGCACTTCGCCGAGTTCCTCGCGCACCTTGTCCACCACCGGCAGCGCCTCGGGCCAGTCGAAACCGACCTGCGCCGCACGCTTCTGCAGTTTCGCGGCCCGACTGAGCGCCGGCAGCGCGCTGGGCACGTCATCGAGCAGGGACAATTGTTCAGGTGCGGCGGCTTTCTCGGCACGCTCTTCGGCCTTGATCTCCTCCCAGCGCTGCTTGATCGCCGCTTCATCGAGGCGCGGCAGCTCCGGCGAGCCATACAGATCGCCATCGGGGAACACGTGGGGGTGGCGACGGATCAGCTTGCGGGTGATGGCATCGACCACCGTGGCGAACTCGAAGCGCCCTTCCTCCCGGGCCAGCTGGCTGTAGTAGACGACCTGGAACAGCAGGTCCCCCAGCTCGCCGGGCAGATGATCGAAGTCGCCGCTCTCGATGGCATCGGCCACCTCGTAGGCCTCTTCCAGCGTATGCGGCACGATGCTCGCGTAATTCTGCTGCAAATCCCAAGGGCAGCCATGCTGCGGATCGCGCAGCCGGGCCATCAGGTGCAGGAGATCGTTGAGTTGGTACATAGGATTCCTCAGCGAATCGAGGGCTGGTGAGGGACGCTGATGACATCACGGTGGATGTAAAAAGCGACATCCACCCTACGGTTCGGTCACGGGCCAAACGCCCCAAAAAAACCCGTATTGCATCGTAGGGTGGATGACGCTTCACCCATCCACCATGGCGCGGTTGGCGCCGCCTCTGTGCTGAGCCTTACGTCGCTCTTTGGCGCTTGGCTTCGATGATGTTCGGCAACTGCGAAATACGGCTGAGCAGGCGACCCAGCGCGTTCAGCCCGGGAATCTCGATGGTCAGCGTCATCTGCGCGGTGCTGTCTTCCTTGTTCGAGCGGGTGTTCATCGACAGCACGTTGATGCGCTCGTTGAGCAGCATCTGCGAGATGTCACGCAGCAAGCCGGCGCGGTCGTAGGCGCGGATCATGATTTCCACCGGATAGGTCTTCTCCGGTACCGGCCCCCAGCTGACCTGGATGATCCGCTCCGGCTCGCGCCCGGCCAGTTGCAGCACGGACGGGCAGTCCTGACGGTGGATACTGACACCGCGGCCCTGGGTGATGTAACCGACGATGGGATCGCCCGGCAGCGGCTGGCAGCAGCCGGCCATCTGCGTCAGCAGGTTGCCGACGCCCTGGATCTGCACGTCGCCGCGCTTGCCCGGCTTGTACGGCGCCGAGCGCCGCGGAATCAGCTCCAGCTGGTCGTAACCGCGCTCCGGCTCGACCAGCTGTTGCGCCATGTTGACCAGGTGCGCCAGGCGCAGGTCACCCGCGCCAAGCGCCGCGAACATGTCCTCGGCGTTCTTCAGGTTGGCCTTTTCAGCCAGCTTGTCGAAGTCCACCGGCGGCAGATCCAGACGTCCCAGTTCGCGCTCCAGCAGCGCCTTGCCGGCGGCGACGTTCTGGTCACGAGCCTGCAGTTTGAACCAGTGGACGATCTTCGCCCGCGAGCGTGAGGTGGTGATGTAGCCCAGGTTCGGGTTCAGCCAGTCGCGGCTCGGCGAGCCGTGCTTGCTGGTGATGATCTCCACCTGCTCGCCGGTCTGCAGGCTGTAGTTGAGCGGCACGATGCGCCCGTTGATCTTGGCACCGCGACAGTTGTGGCCGATCTCGGTATGCACTCGATAGGCGAAGTCCAGCGGCGTGGCGCCCTTGGGCAGATCGATGGCATGGCCGTCCGGGGTGAACACGTAAACTCGATCAGGCTCGATATCCACCCGCAGCTGGTCGGCCAGGCCACCGATGTCGCCGAGCTCTTCGTGCCATTCGAGCACCTGACGCAACCAGGCG
Source organism: Stutzerimonas xanthomarina (assembly GCF_003935375.1). Taxonomy (GTDB): domain Bacteria; phylum Pseudomonadota; class Gammaproteobacteria; order Pseudomonadales; family Pseudomonadaceae; genus Stutzerimonas; species Stutzerimonas xanthomarina_A. The sequence goes on along the minus strand of NZ_RHQM01000005.1, from coordinate 273,831 downwards.
ATCTTCTCCTCGTAATGGTCGGAGCCGGAATTGACATCGGTGCCCTTGTAGCGCCAGTGCGCGCAGACGCCCAGCTCGGCCTCTTCGTGCATGGCGTGGGTGCGAATCTGCACCTCCAGCACCTTGCCCTCCGGGCCGATCACCGCGGTGTGCAGCGAGCGATAGCCGTTCTCCTTGGGGTTGGCGATGTAGTCGTCGAACTCCTTCGGAATGTGCCGCCACAGGGTATGCACGATCCCCAGCGCGGTGTAGCAATCGCGAACTTCCGGCACCAGCACGCGAACGGCGCGAACGTCGTAGATCTGGCTGAACTGCAGGCCTTTCTTCTGCATCTTTCGCCAGATGGAATAGATGTGCTTGGCACGCCCGTCGATGTCGGGCTGAATGCCGGTCGCAGTCAGTTCGTCCCTGAGCTGCTGCACGACGTTCTGGATGTACTGTTCGCGATCGAGGCGACGCTCGTGCAAGAGCTGGGCGATCTGCTTGTACTGCTCGGGCTCGAGGTAGCGGAAAGACAGGTCCTCCAGCTCCCACTTGATATGGCCGATGCCCAGGCGATGGGCCAGCGGCGCGTAGATGTCGAAGACTTCGCGGGCGACGCGCTGGCGCTTCTCGTCGTCGGCCAGCTTCACCGCGCGAATGGCACAGGTGCGTTCGGCCAGCTTGATCAGCGCGACGCGCACGTCATCGACCATGGCCACCAGCATCTTGCGCAGGTTTTCCACCTGCGCCTGGGAGCCGAGCACGAGCGATTCGCGTGGGTTGAGACTGGCGCTGATCGCCGCCATGCGAAGCACGCCTTCGACCAGCTTGGCCACCACCGGGCCGAAACGCTGGTTCACATCGGCCAGCTGGATCTTGCCTTCGCGCACGCCACGGTAGATAACGGCGGCGACCAGGCTGTCCTGGTCCAGCTTGAGGTCGGCGAGTATCTCGGCGATCTCGAGGCCGATCTGGTAGCTGGAGGTGCCTTCACTCCAGAGGTTCTGCGCCGCATTGGCCTGCTGTTCCGCCTCGCGGGCAAACTCGCAGGCCTCCTTAAGAGCCGCGCGGTCGAGTGCCGGGTCCATCCCCAGCACATGATCGAGCCAGCCATCCAGGTTGATACTACCGTCCGTATTGATCGGCTGAAGCGCTCTGACCTGTACCATCTAAACCTTCCCTTCTGCGCAGCTAATGCGCCATGAACGCCGGCATTCTGCGTGCCGGTCGGTTGAACCACAGGCAATTCGCCTGTCAAGAATGCAGCGTCGAGCGCTAACCCCGCTCGAACAACGCCATGGCCTCGACGTGGGCGGTCTGCGGGAACATGTCCAGCACACCCGCACGCTTCAGGCGATATCCCTGGCTGGCCAGCTCGCGCGCATCGCGCGCCAAGGTGGCCGGATTGCATGAAACATAGACCACGCGCCGCGCCTTCAGCTTCGACATTTGTCGAACGATTTCCAGCGCGCCGTCGCGCGGCGGATCGAGCAGCACCGCGGCAAAATCATTGCGCGCCCAGGGTGCGTCAGCCAGCGGCTTCGACAAGTCGGCCCGATAAAAGTGCGCGTGCGCCAGAGCATTGCGACGGGCATTTTCCTGCGCCCGCGTAACCATCGTCTCGACACCCTCGACACCCACTACTTGAGCGCCCGAGCGCGCCAGCGGCAGGCTGAAATTGCCTAGCCCGCAGAACAGATCAAGCACTGTCTCATCCTGGCCGGCGTCCAGCCATTCCAGAGCCTGAGCGACCATCGCATCATTGACCGGCGCGTTGACCTGGACGAAATCGCCCGGACGCCAGGCCAGCTCCAGATCCCAGGCATCCAGTCGGTAACCCAGCGTCGCCGCGGGATCATCCGATTCAGGCTCACCTTCGCCCTGCCACCAGAGCTGCGCTCCATTGACGGTGGCGAAGCTGCGCAAACGTGCCACGTCTGTTTCCGACAAGGCTGCGGTGTGGCGGATCAGCACCGCCTCGGCCGTACCACTGAAGAGTTCGACGTGGCCGATAACCTGCGGCTTGCTCAGATCACGCAATGCAGCCAGCAATGCCGGCAGCAGCGATTGCAAGGGCTGTACCAGAACCGGGCATTCACTGATGGAGACGATTTCCTGGCTGGCGCTGGCGCGGAAACCGATGTCCAGATGCTTGCGCTTGACGTCCCAGCGCACTGCCAACCGAGCGCGACGGCGATAGCCGAAAGCCGGTCCCACCAGCGGCTCGGCCCATACCTCCGGCTGCAGATCGGCCACCCGCGCGAACTGCTCGGCGAGCGTGTGCTGTTTCAGCGCAAGCTGATCGGCGACGGGCACATGCTGCAGGTTGCAGCCGCCACATCGGCGAGCATGCGGACAGGGTTCGGCCCGACGCTGCGCACTGGCCTGGAGCACGCGCTCGCAGCGCGCTTCGACGATCTGACTGCGCCCAGCCAGCACGCGCGCCTCGACCTCTTCGCCAGCCAGCGCGCCTTCGACGAACCAGGTGCGCCCCTCGATGAAGGCAATGCCGCGCCCATCATTGGCCAGTCGCTCGATAATCAGGCGCTGCTTCTTGCCGACCGGCACCTGGGGCTTGCGCTCGCCGCCGCTAGGTTGAAAGCGCAGAGCGCCGCTACGTTTGGCCATCAGCTGAAACCTGCGCTGTTGTGTTCGTTGAAAATGTCATGGGCGACGCAATGCGGCGCATGGGAGCGCGCCGCTGATGCGCGAGTCAATTGGGCGCGTCATACACACCGGTCGACAGATAGCGGTCGCCACGATCACAGATAATCGCCACGATCACCGCGTTCTCGACCTCTTGCGACAGACGCAACGCCGCGGCAACGGCGCCACCGGAGGACACGCCACAGAAGATGCCTTCTTCGCGGGCCAGACGGCGCATGACCTGCTCGGCCTCGGCCTGCGACATGTCGACGACGCGGTCGACGCGCTCGGCCTGATAGATCTTCGGCAGGTATTCCTGCGGCCAGCGGCGGATGCCGGGGATGGCCGCCCCCTCCATCGGCTGTAGGCCGACGATCTGCACCGCGGCGTTCTGCTCCTTGAGGTAGCGCGAGACGCCCATGATGGTTCCGGTGGTACCCATGGAGCTGATGAAATGGGTGATGCTGCCGTGAGTCTGCCGCCAGAGCTCCGGCCCCGTGCTGTTGTAGTGCGCTTCCGGGTTGTCGCCATTGGCGAACTGATCGAGCACCTTGCCGCGACCTTCAGCCTGCATCTTCAACGCCAGGTCGCGGGCACCCTCCATGCCCTCTTCCTTGCTGACCAGGATCAGCTCGGCGCCATAGGCGGTCATCGCCGCCTTGCGCTCGGCCGTGGAGTTGTCCGGCATGATCAGGACCATCCGGTAGCCCTTGATCGCCGCCGCCATGGCCAGGGCGATCCCGGTATTGCCGGAGGTCGCCTCGATCAGGGTATCGCCGGGCTGGATGTCGCCGCGCATCTCGGCACGGTTGATCATCGACAGCGCCGGGCGGTCCTTGACCGAACCGGCCGGATTGTTGCCCTCGAGCTTGACCAGAATGGTGTTGCTGGTCTTACCCGGCAGCCGCTGCAGGCGAACCAGCGGGGTGTTGCCGATGCAATCGGCAATGGTCGGATAGTGTGTAGTCATGGCGTCGCACGGCAGCGGAAAAGGTTGCCATGATACCGGCAACGCTCGACGACGGGCAGACCGTCTCTGCCTGTCCGCCACGACATCGGCTCACCCGCCGCCCCTCCCGATCAGGCTATGGCCGCGCAAGGATCTTCGGCGCCGCTTCGATGATCTGTCGCGAAAGGTGCTCCATACGCGGTGATTGCACCTTCCAGGTGTGCCAGTAGAGGGCAATTTCCAGCGGTTCGTCGGCCGCCAGATCGACCACCTCGCCAGTCTGCAACGCATCATGCAGCAACAGTTCCGGCACCATCCCGTACCCCAGCCCGTAGCGAATCGCGCTGAAATGCGGTTCGGCACCGGGGACGAAATGGCAGGGATAGGCGCCCTCCGGCAGCCCGAAGCGGCGCAGCAGGAACGACGACTGCAGGGTGTCCTTGCGCGTGTAGGCGACCACCGGCGCCTTGCGCGCGGCGTTGCGGGTGAGCCCATTGGCAAAATGCTTCTGCCGGAACTCGCTGGATGCCACCAGTCGGTAGCGCATGCTGCCCAGCGGGCTGGCCGTGCAGCCACGCATCGGCTTGGGCTCGGTGCTGATGCAACCGATCGCCAGACCCGTCTCCAGCAGGCTGTAGGTGTGATCCTGGTCCTCGACGGTGAGATCAAGCAAGACCCGCTCGCGGATCAGCACCTCGGCCAGCGCCGGAAAGAACCAGGTGCCCAGGCTGTCGGCATTGAGCGCCGCGACCACGACCAGTGGCGCATCGCTGCGCTCGGCGAGGTCCGCCAGCAGATCGGCCTCGAGCAGGGTGGCGCGTTTGAGGTACTGCAGCAGGCGCTGACCGGTTTCGGTGGGTCGGCAGGGTCGACTGCGCACAACCAAGGCGCTGCCCAGCGCACTCTCCAGTGCGCGCACCCGCTGTGAAATCGCCGGTGGCGTCAGGTGCAGGCGCTGCGCAGCCTGTTCGAAGCTGCCAGTACGGATCACCGTGCGAAACGCTTCGGTCTGCTTCGGATCGAGATTCATGCGACCTGCCGATTAAGAAAATGTTTGGATGGCCTAAAAATACTTAGCCACGACAAATTTAGCCATCATTGCTCCATAATCGCGCATCCCTCGCTGCAGCGCCCAACTGGCGTGCAGCCAGCCCCTCCGGAGTATCGTCGTGGAACTGCTGCACACCATCTACCTGATTGCCATCACGGCCGAAGCGATGTCCGGCGCCATCATGGGTATGCGCCGCGGCATGGACCTGTTCGGCATCTGCCTTCTCGGCACCGTGACGGCGCTGGGTGGCGGCACCGCGCGGGACGTGCTGCTCGGTCATTATCCGGTCGGCTGGATCGCTCACCCGGAGTATCTGACCTTCACCATCGGCGCGGCGATCGTCACCGGCTTCATCGCCCGCCACCTGCATCACCTGCGCATGGTCTTCCTGCTGGTGGATGGCCTCGGCCTGGTAGCGTTCACCGTGATCGGCTGCGATGTGGCGATGGGCATGGGCGCACACCCGTCCATCGTCGTACTGGCTGGCGTGATCACCGGCATCTTCGGCGGGCTGATGCGCGACGTGTTGTGCAACCAGGTGCCGATGGTTCTGCAGCGCGAGCTGTACGCCACCGTCGCGCTGTTCACCGGTGTCTTCTACGTCGGCATGCTGTGGCTGGAGATCAATACCACGCTGGCCACTCTGGCAGCATTGGGCAGCGGCTTCCTGTTCCGCGTCCTGGCGATGACCTTCCACTGGAAACTGCCGGACTTCAACGGCAAGGAAATCCGCGGCCTCGACTGAGGCTGCGACGCCACAGCTAGACCTGGCGTGCAGATTCCACCGAGCCGAGTCGCTACACTAGCGCGCTGCAATCAGGATCGGTGGACGGACTGTGCTGAAAGACCTAGGAATTCGTGGCCGCGTGCTGATGTTGACGCTGCTGCCCAGCACCTTGCTGGCGGTGGTGCTCGGTGCCTACTTCACCTGGATGCAGCTGTCCGAGATGCGCCACCAGCTCGACGAGCGCGGCCAGCTCATCGCCGAGCAGCTGGCGCCACTGGCCGCGCCCGCCATGAATCTGGGCTACGACAAACGCCTGCAGCGCATCCTGACCCAGGTTCTGGATCAGGCCGACGTCCGCGCCGTGACCATTCTCGATCCCGAACGCGTTCAACGCGTACACGCCGGCCCGCGAATGCTGACCCCGCCACCGCCGGGCGATCCGGAGAGCCTGACCCGCGTCAGCAGCATGGACCACACGCGCATCCTCATGCCGGTGCTCAGCCGCCACCTCAACCTCGCCGACGAAACCCGCGGGCCGGACGAAAAGCTGATCGGCTGGCTGGAGCTGGAACTGTCGCACCACAACACCCTGCTGCGTGGCTATCGCAGCCTGCTGACCAGCCTGTTTCTGGTGAGTGCCGGCCTGATCATCACCGCCCTGCTGGCTCTACGCATGAGCCGCGCCATCAGCCTGCCGCTGCAGCGTGTCAAAGGCGCCGTCGCGCAGCTCAAGGACGGCCACCTGGAAACCCGCCTGCCACCATTGGGCAGCCATGAAATGGACGAGCTCGCGTCCGGCATCAACCGCATGGCCGAAGCACTGCTCAGCGCCCGTGAAGAACTGCAGCAGAGCATCGACCAGGCCACCGAGGATGTGCAGCAGAACCTGGAAACCATCGAGATCCAGAACATCGAACTGGATCTGGCGCGCAAGGAGGCCCTGGAGGCCAGCCGGATCAAATCCGAATTCCTCGCCAACATGAGCCACGAGATCCGCACGCCACTGAACGGCATCCTCGGCTTCACCCAGCTGCTGCAGAAAAGCGACCTCACTCCGCGCCAGCAGGATTATCTGGGCACCATCGAGCAGTCCGCCGACAGCCTGCTCGGAATCATCAACGAGATTCTCGACTTCTCCAAGATCGAGGCCGGCAAGCTGGTGCTCGACAGTGTCCCGTTCAACCTCCGTGATCTGATCGAGGACACACTGACCATCCTCGCCCCAGCTGCACACACCAAGCATCTGGAGCTGGTCAGCCTGGTCTATCGCGACACGCCGCTGTCGCTGCTGGGCGATCCGCTGCGCCTCAAACAGGTGCTGACCAATCTGATCAGCAACGCCATCAAGTTCACCAACGAAGGCACCATCGCCGTCCGCGCCATGGTCGAGGACGACAATACCGATCGCGCCCAGCTGCGCATCAGCGTGCAGGACACCGGCATCGGCCTGACCGATCAGGACCTGCGCGCGCTGTTCCAGGCCTTCAGTCAGGCGGACAACTCCATGTCGCGCCAGCCAGGCGGTACCGGCCTTGGACTGGTCATTTCCAAACGACTGATCGAGCAGATGGGCGGCGAGATCGGTGTCGACAGCATCCCCGACGAAGGCTCCGAGTTCTGGATCAGCCTCAGCCTGCCGAAGGCACGCGACGACATCGAAGACCTGCCGCACCCGGCCTTGCAGGGCCGGCGGATCGCATTGCTGGAGCAGCACCCACTGGCCCGCCAGGCATTGCAGCATCAGCTGGAAAGCCTCGGCCTCGAAGTGCATACCTTCGATACCCTCGACCAGATGCAGGAAACCATCAGCGCTCAGCGCCAGGGCAGCCAGCTGATCGACCTCGCCGTGCTCGGCGTCACCGGCCGCGAAATCGAGCCGGACGCGCTCAGCCGGCGCCTGATGGAAATCGAGGCGCTCGGCTGCAAATGCGTGGTGCTGTGCCCGACCACCGAGCAGGGCCACTACCACGACGCCCTCCCGGAAGCCCACAGCTATACCCAGCTGCAGGGCAAACCCGCCTGCACGCGCAAGCTGCAACGCGTACTGGTGGCGCTGGTACGCCCCAACCAAAGCTACCCGGAACCCACCGCAGCGGCGCCCGACCGGCCGGCGCGTGTGCTTTGCGTGGATGACAATCCGGCCAACCTGCTGCTGGTAAAAACGCTGCTCGGCGATATGGGCGCCGAAGTCGTTGCGGTGGATAACGGCCACGCCGCGCTGGAAGCGGTCAAGCAGCATGCGTTCGACCTGATCCTTATGGACGTGCAAATGCCCGGCATGGACGGCCGACAGGCCACCGAAGCCATTCGCCACTGGGAGCACACCAACAACAGCGCGCCGTTACCGATCATCGCGCTCACGGCTCATGCACTGGCGAACGAGAAACGCTCGCTGCTGCAGAGCGGCATGGACGACTACCTGACCAAGCCGATCAGCGACCGGCAGCTCGCCCAGGTGGTGCTGAAGTGGACCGGCCTGGCCCTACGCAGCCAGCCGCAACGTGCAGCGGAGCCGCCGCAGCAGGCTGAACCGAGCCTGAAAGTGCTGGATGAGGAAGAAGGCCTGCGCCTGGCGGCAGGCAAGGCCGATCTCGCCGATGACATGCTCGGCATGCTGCTGCAGTCACTGGAAGGCGACCGCCGAACCATTCGCGAAGCCCGCCAGGCAGGAGATCGCCAGGCGTTGATCGAGCGCGTACACCGCCTGCATGGCGCCACCCGTTATTGCGGCGTGCCGCAGTTGCGCAACGCCTGTCAGCAGAGCGAGACCCTGCTCAAGCAGAACCATCCGGACAGCGAGGCCGCGCTCGACGAGCTGGACGCCGCCATCAGCCGCCTGGAGCAGGAAATCCAGGTCGACAGCTGATCGACCGTGCCGGGTGCTTCATCTGCGCCCGGCGACGCCCATCGCGTTGCACCGTCCTTTCAGGAACCACCATGAACGACCACCCCGCTTCCGACGCCTTCCAGCATGCCGAGCTCGACTGGGACGAGAACGGTCTGCCGCAGTCCCGCCAGTACGGCGACGTGTACTTCTCCCGCGCCAGCGGCATGGCCGAGACCGAACATGTGTTCCTCACGCAGAACGATCTGCCCCAACGCTTCGCCGCGCTACAGGACAACCAGCGCCTGGTGATTGGTGAGACCGGCTTCGGTACCGGGCTGAACTTTCTTTGTGCGTGGCATCTGTTCGGGCGCGTAGCCCACCCGCAGGCGCGGCTGCACTTCATCAGCGTCGAAAAACACCCGCTGACCCGCGAGGACCTGCAGCGCGCACTGGCGCTGTGGCCAGAGCTGCGAGAGCAGTCTGAGCAACTGCTGCAACAGTACGTGGCGCTGAATCCGGGCTATCAGCGTTTCGTCTTCGCTGGCGGCCGCGTCGTGCTGACCCTGCTGATCGGCGACGTGCTCGAATGCCTGCCGAGCCTGGATGCGCAGGTCGATGCCTGGTTCCTCGACGGTTTTGCCCCGGCGAAGAATCCGCAGATGTGGCAACCGATACTGTTCGCCGAGCTGGCCAGGCTTTCCGCGCCCGACGCAACGCTGGGCACGTTCACCAGCGCCGGCTTTGTGCGGCGCGGCCTGATCGAGGCCGGCTTCGACATGCAGCGGGTGCCCGGCTACGGCCACAAACGCGAGATTCTGCGCGGGCGCCTGCGAGCCGCCAACGTCAGCATTTCGGACAAGCCCTGGTTCGCTCGCCCGGGCTATACGACGGCCGAACGTCACGCGGTAATCGTCGGCGCCGGCCTGGCCGGCTGCGCGACGGCTGCATCGCTGGCCGCCCGCGGCTGGAAGGTGACGGTCCTCGAGCGCCACGCCGCGGCGGCACAGGAAGGCTCGGGCAACCCGCAAGGCGTGCTCTACCTCAAGCTTTCTGCCCACGGCACCGCGCTGTCGCGGCTGGTGGTCAGCGGCTTCAGCTACACGCGCCGGTTGCTGAGCAATCTGCAAGCAGGCCAGGACTGGCAGGCATGCGGCGTACTGCAACTGATCTACGACGAAAAGGAGCGCGAACGCCAGGCCGAGCTGGCGGCAGCCTTCCCGGCCTCGCTGGTCCATCCGCTTTCGCGCGAAGCCGCCGAGGCACTGGCAGGAGTGGCCCTGCCCGAGGGCGGATTGTTCTACCCCGAAGCCGGCTGGGCCAACCCACCAGCGCTATGCCAATGGCTGCTGCGGCGACCGGGAATCGAGCTGCACAGGCATCATGAAGCGCTCGAATTGCGCCGCAACGGGCAATCCTGGCAGGTGCTGGGCGGCCAAGCATTGTTGGCCGAAGCGCCCGTGGTGGTCCTGACCGGCGCGGCGGACGCCGCGCGCTTCAGCCAGAGCGCCTGGCTGCCGCTCAAGCGTATTCGCGGGCAGATTTCCTGCCTGCCGGCAAACACCCAGAGCGGCCAGCTGCGCACCGTGCTGTGCGCCAAGGGCTACGTCGCGCCACCCCGAGATGGCACGCACACGCTGGGTGCCAGCTTCAACTTCCAGCAGACCGACGATACCCCCAGCGTCGCCGAACACCAGGCGAATCTGGAAATGCTCGAGCAGATTTCAGCGGATCTGTACCAGCGTCTGCAGGCGGACCCGCAACGTACCGAGGAGCTGGACGGGCGCGTGGCATTTCGCTGTACCAGCCCGGACTATCTGCCGCTGATCGGGCCACTGGCCGAGCCCGAGGCCTTCGCCGAAACCTATGCGGCGTTGGGCAAGAACGCCCGTCAGTCGCTGCACGCGCCCTGTCCGTGGCTCGACGGGCTCTACGTCAATACCGCACATGGCTCGCGCGGAATGATCAGCGCCCCGCTGTCCGGCGAGCTGCTGGCCGCCTGGCTGGATGACGAACCGTTGCCGCTGCCTCGGGACGTCGCCGAAGCCTGCCACCCCAATCGTTTCCTGCTACGCAAGCTGATTCGCGGCACCTGAGACGCTCCGATGCCCGAGCCGCTGCCTACCGCAGGCTGTGACTTGCATCGTGCGTCGCCCGCACGGATACTCCCCCCACTATATTTCACATCCTGGGAGGAATCATGAAATCACTGTCTTTGCTGACGCTCGGCTGGTTTGCATTGCAGGCCCACGCCGCGCCTGACGTCGATACCGAGCAGCTGCGCGGCGAGGCTGCCAGCCTGATTCCACCGTTCCAGCAGCAGTTGCTTGGCACGGTCAAGCAGGCGATGGCAGACGGTGGCCCGGCGGAAGCCGTCAAGGCATGCCGTCTTCTCGCGCCGGAAATCGCCAGCCAGCATAGCCAGGCGCCCTGGAAGGTAGGCCGCACCGCGCTGAAGCTGCGCAATCCGGACAACGCGCCAGACACCTGGGAGCGCTCGGTGCTGGAGCAGTTCGCCAAGCGTTCGGCTGCAGGTGAACCGATCGAACAGCTCAAGCATGGTGAGATAGTGGCAGGCGAGTACCGCTACATGCAGGCGATCGGCACCGCTGAGGCCTGCCTGGGTTGTCACGGCGAAAAGATCAAGCCGGAGCTGGTGGAGCTGATCGACCGGCACTACCCGCAGGATCAGGCCCGCGGGTTTCGCGAGGGCGATCTGCGCGGCGCCTTCACCCTCAGCCGTGCCCTGCCACGCTGATAGGCCTTACACTCCGTCGGCGGGTGCGTGGCACCGCTGCGACCCGCCGTTCATCCAAGGAACGCGCGCCAGCGCGAGCGTACCAACGATGGACGATGGAACGCTGACGACGGAGCACGCATGCAAACCGATACGGTCCCTACCATTCCCCTGGCATCCGGCAGCTTTGCCTGATGGACGTTCTACTGCTGGAAGCACTGGGCATCGGCCTCATTCTCGGCCTCTTGCTTGGCCTCACCGGCGCCGGTGGCTCGTTGGTCGCCCTGCCCCTGCTACTCAGCCTGCACCTGCCATTGCGCGATGCCATCGGCGTCAGCCTCGGTGCGGTGGCCATGTCCGCACTCATCGGCGCGATTCCGCGGGCGCGGCTCGGCCAGGTCGCCTGGCGCCCGGTCATGCTGCTGGCTGTCTGCGGCTTGCCGGGCAACGCTGCCGGTCAATGGCTCGGGCAGTTCATACCGGAGCGCGCACTGATCATCGGTTTCTGCCTGTTGGTGCTGTGGTCCGCCTGGCGCATGTGGCGCGGCGCCAACCTGCCGGCCAAGGAGAACGTCGAGGATCGACAGCTGGCGCTGCTGGGCATCGGCGTTGGCGTTGGACTGCTCTCCGGGCTGATGGGTGTCGGCGGCGGCTTTCTCATCGTCCCGGCGCTGCTCTGGTTTACTTCGCTATCGCTGCTCAGCGCCATGGCCACATCGATGGCGGTGATCGCCGTCGTCAGCGGCGGTGGTTTCCTGCTCTACCTTACCGATGCCGAGCCACCACTACCGCTGCTCGGCGGCCTGGCGCTGGGCGGTGCCTTCGGCGTGCTGGCCGGCAACCGCTTGGCGCAATACCTCAACAGCAGTCTGCTGCAGCGCCTGTTCGCGCTCATGTTGGTCACCGTCAGCCTGTCGCTGGGGATTCAAAAGCTGGTGCTGGGTCACTGACGATCAGGGTCGTCCCAGAACGGCCGGTTCGCTTCCCATTCGATGTCGGCACGGCTGCGGCCGATGTCCTTGAGCATCTCGTCACCGAGCGCGGCCAGCTGGCGCCGTTGACGTGCCAGTTCGTTCCAGCGGCGCAGCTTGTGCCAGGCCTGCAGCAGCAATCCCGGCGCGGGTGCCCGAAGTGCCTTCGGCAGATGGCAAGATTGCAAAGCGACTTTGTGCATGTTCATCACGACGCCCTCCAGTTGAGTTGGCGTCAGTCTCGCGCCCGGATTAAGATCAATCCAACGAATGTTCCTGATGCCTTGCATCTCGAGGATTGATGAATGGCCAACTACCCGAATATCGACACCGAGCTGCTGCGCAGCTTCGTGGCCATCGCTGACCACGGTGGCTTCACCCGTGCCGCAGCCGCGGTAAACCGCACCCAGTCGGCGGTGAGCATGCAGATGAAACGCCTGGAAGAGGATGTGTTGCAGCGTCCGCTATTCGAGCGCAACGGTCGGCAGGTCAGGTTTACTGCCGAGGGCCAGATACTGCTGGGCTACGCGCGGCGCATTCTCAAACTGCACGGCGAAGTCATGACCACCCTGCGCCAGCCACACATGGTCGGCGCGGTGCGCATCGGCACGCCGGACGATTACGTCATGCGTTTTCTACCCGGCATTCTTTCGCGCTTCGCCCAGGCGTATCCGCTGGTGCAGGTCGAGGTGCATTGCGAACCATCGACCCAGTTGTTGCAGCGACGGGATCTGGACCTGAGCATCGTCACCCGCGAACCGGGCACCGAGATTGGCCAGTTGCTGCGCCAGGAGCACGTCGTCTGGGCCGCCGCCCCGGGCTTCGACCTGCATGAGCATCGCCCCCTGCCGCTGGCAACGTTCAATACCGATTGCTTCTGTCGCGCCTGGGTATGCAACGCGCTGGATGCGCGGGAAATCGAGTACCGGATCGCCTATAGCAGCCCGAGCCTGTCGGCGATCATGGCGATCGTGGGTGCAGGATTGGCGCTGACCGCACAGCTGCAGAGCCTGATTCCTGCCGATCTGCAGATACTCGGTGAAAAGGAGGGCCTGCCGCGCCTGCCTCAGACCAGCATCGTGCTGCTGCGCAACCCGCAGCAGCAGTCGCCGGTCAGCGAAACGCTCGCCGGCTACATCGCCGATGGCTTTCGCCTGTAACGAGAACGCCGGTCATGGGCGACCGGCCGCCATCTCGTCGAACACTTCCGGCACCAGCGCCGCATCGCCCTTGTTCGCCAGGTGCTGGCGCTGCGTCTGCTGCGGATCATCGAGGATCGCCAGCAAGCGCGAGCCGCGCTCGGTCAGGACGAAGTTCTCGCCATTGCCGCCCTCTTCCTCGGGCCGCGAAACGATGAAGCCACCTTCGAATAGCAGACTTTCGTAGTCAGCCGCTTCGGCACGCAGGCTGTCCAGATTCGGCATCGGCTGACCTTCACTTTCCATCTGCGTCGCATGTTCTTCGGCGTAGTGGCGTGGCTTGAAACTGTCATTGGCGCCGCGTTGAACTTCATGCAACAGGCGCTGGATAAGGCCCCAGTTATAGCTCATGGTCGTTCTCCCTCAGCAGATGTTCGCCTCCGAATGAGGCGCCTACTGATTGGGACCGTTCACCATGGCGACCGGTTCGTTGTCTGAACTAAAGCGGCTGCGCTGCGATCCACCGTTCAGACCGATTGAACGAGGAGCGAGCCATGAAACTGCTGATGATTGCCCTGACCGCCGCCGCGCTGGCCAGCCCGACTGCGCACGCCGCGTGCACCCCGGACGAAGTGAATGCCAAGGCCGAACAGCTGGCTGAGCGCGTCAACCAGCTCACCGAGAGCAATCCGGAGCGCGCCAAGGAGATAAATGAGGAGATTCGCCAGATGGAAGCCAAGCGCACCGCCGACCAGTTGGGCGACGAGTGCGAGGCCTATGACAAGCGCCTGAAGCAGATCGAGGAAGCGGAACGCGAGGCAGATATGCCGGCTGACGCTCAGCGCTGAGCCTGAAGGCCGACGGTTACTCGGCCGTCGGCTTCTTGCGCTTGAGCGGGGCCATTCCATCCTGGCTCACCACCGGCGACGGTGATTCGCGCTTGGCACCGTTCGGGCGCTTGCCGGCGGGTTTGGATTTTTTCTCGGTGCCTTTCTTCTTTTCGATCTTTTTCTTCTTGGTGCCAGCTGCCTTGCCCGACGCTTTAAGGTTCTTCGGGCCCATGTAGCTGCCTTTCAGCCCCTTGATTACCCGCCGCTCGAAACGCTGCTTGAGATAACGCTCGATGCTGGACATCAGGTTCCAGTCGTTGTGACAAATCAGCGAGATCGCCAGCCCTTCGCCACCGGCGCGCCCCGTACGACCAATACGGTGCACGTATTCGTCACCCGAGCGCGGCATGTCGAAGTTGATCACCAGATCCAGCCCTTCGATGTCCAGCCCGCGCGCCGCCACGTCGGTCGCGACCAGCACCTTGACGCCGCCTTCCTTGACCCGGTCGATCGCCAGCTTGCGGTCTTTCTGGTCCTTGTCGCCATGCAGCACGAACGCCTTCACGCCCTCGGCAACGAGCCGGCCGTAGAGGCGGTCGGCCTGTACGCGGGTGTTGGTGAAGATCACTGCCTTCTTGTACGTCTCGTTGGCGAGCAGCCAGTGCACCAACTTTTCCTTATGTTCGGTGTTTTCGGCAGTGATGATCTGCTGACGGGTGCCTTCGTTGAGTTCGCTGACCCGGTTGAGCTGCAGGTGCAGCGGATCGCGCAGCACGCTGGCGGTCATCTCGCGCAGCGCGGCGCCGCCACTGGTCGCGGAAAACAGCAGCGTCTGCTGGCGTTTGGCGCACTCGCCGACCAGACGCTGCACGTCCTCGGCAAAGCCCATGTCGAGCATGCGGTCGGCTTCGTCGAGGATCAGCATCTCGACATCCTTGAGAACCAGCGTGCCGGCATTCAGGTGCTCGATCATGCGCCCAGGCGTGCCGATGAGAATGTCCGGCACCTTGCGCATGACTGCGGCCTGGACCTTGAAGTCCTCGCCACCGGTAATCATCGCCGACTTGATGAAGGTGAATTGCGAGAAACGCTCGACCTCCTTCAGTGTCTGCTGCGCCAGCTCTCGGGTCGGCAACAGAATCAGCGCCCGAACATCGGTGCGCACCACGGCATCGCCAATCAGCCGATTGAGCATCGGCAGTACGAAGGCGGCGGTCTTGCCGCTGCCAGTCTGTGCCGTCACCCGCAGGTCACGCCCTTCCAGCGCCGGCGGAATGGCCGCCACCTGCACTGGAGTCGGCTCGACGAATTTGAGTTCGGCGACAGCCTTTAGCAGGCGTTCGTGCAGGGCGAATTGGTCAAACAAGGGAGCTACCTCGGAGGTCGAAAAAAACAATGGCATAGGGTAACTCGTCTGCCGGGCAAAGGCGCGTTCTGTAACGGTCGCCATGTTTTCCCAGGCAAACACAGGCTAAGCTGAGGAAATAGAAGCGGCTTAATACCCAAGAGGTTCGCATGATGTCCAAAAAGCGAGTGGTACTGCTGACTGGCGCGCTTTCACTGGCGTTATACGCCGCTGCCGGCGCAGCGCAGCCGAACAGTGATCACCCTGGCAAGGGCAAGCCCGACCGCGCACAACAGCATCAGCCTTCGGCACAGCAGCCGCATCGCTACCAGGGTCCGTCGGTGGACATCGGTTCGGTCCGCATCACCCTGCGTAGTCATCGCGATCTGCTAGCGCCGGTCTCGTCTCTGCCACCGGGCATCCAGAAGAATCTGGCGCGCGGCAAGCCGCTACCGCCGGGCATCGCCAAGAACATGGACAGCCGCCTGCTGGGACATCTGCCGCGCTACGAAGGCTACGAGTGGAAACAGATCGGCCGCGACGTGGTTCTGGTCGCCATCGCCACGGGCATCGTTTACGAAATACTCGAGAACATACTGGATTGATCGGTTCGCGTTCAGGCAGCCCGCGCAATGAGGGCAGCCTAGCGTCCTACTCTGGCTGGCAGGTCAGCTTGATGCGCAGCCGGATCACGTCGCGCTTGAATTTCGACGTCAGCGCCTTGCGCTCACCGGGTTGCAGCTCCGTGCGTCGGGTGCGCGGTGCTTCCGGGCCGTTCTGGAACACGGCCGTACACACGGCCGCCGTCTCCCCGTAGTTGTGCAGCAGCAGGCCGGCCAGATCGCGGTCGATGACCTGCGGCGTTACGGTGACTTCGGCGCCGTTGAGCTGCTGATCGATGTCCACGGGATAGGTGGCGGCGCTGGCCGCGACTGGCAACAGGGCAAAGAGCAGGTAACCGATTGTTTTCATTTGACGGGGCTCCTCGACAGAAGGGCCAGCGTAACAGACCTTGCTAAAGGAACCGAAGGAATGAAAGTACCCCGTGTGACCCTCGATCAGTGGCGCACTCTGCAGGCGGTCATCGACCACGGCGGCTTCGCCCAGGCGGCCGAAGCGCTGCATCGTTCGCAATCGTCGGTCAGCTACACCGTGGCGCGCATGCAGGAGCAGCTCGGCGTGCCGCTGCTACGCATCGACGGGCGCAAGGCGGTGCTGACCGAGGCCGGTGAGGTGCTGCTGCGCCGCTCGCGACAGCTGGTCACCCAGGCCAGCCAGCTGGAAGAGCTGGCGCACCACATGGAGCAGGGTTGGGAAGCCGAGGTGCGGCTGGTGGTCGACGCCGCCTACCCCAGCGCCAAGCTGATCCGCGCCCTCAGCGACTTCATGCCCAAGAGCCGTGGCTGCCGGGTTCGGCTGCGCGAGGAGGTATTGTCCGGCGTGGAAGAAGTGCTCAAGGACGGCACGGCGGATCTGGCCATCAGCGGCCTGGACATCACTGGCTATCTGGGCAGCGAGCTCAGCACCGTGGAGTTCGTCGCCGTCGCCCATGCCGACCACGCCCTGCATCAACTGGGACGCAAGCTCAGCGTGCAGGACCTGCAGAGCCAGATGCAGATCGTGGTTCGCGACACCGGCCTGCGGCAGCCGCGTGATGCCGGTTGGCTGGGTGCGGAACAACGCTGGACAGTCGGAAGCCTGGCGACCTCCGTGGCGTTCGTCAGCAGCGGCCTAGGCTTCGCCTGGCTACCGCGCCACCTGATCAGCCGCGAACTGGCCGAAGGTGTACTCAAGCCGCTGCCATTGGTCCAAGGCAGCATTCGCCGCCCCTCCTTCTATCTCTACACTAACCATGACAGACCGCTCGGACCGGCTACCCGGATTCTCATCGAGCTGATCAAGACGTACGATGCGGGGCAGGCCACAACCCTGGCCGGCTGACAGCATCCCCAACATCAGGAACTACATCATGTTGAAACGCATCGCCCTCGCCGCCTGCACCGTTCTGCTGGCCGGCAACCTGTTCGCTGCCGAAAATCCTCGCGTGCTGCTGACCACCAGCCTGGGTGAAATCGAACTGGAACTCGAGGCGGAAAAGGCACCGATCAGCGTCGAGAACTTCATCGCCTACGTCGATAGCGGTTTCTACGACGGCACCGTGTTTCACCGCGTCATCCCAGGCTTCATGATCCAGGGTGGCGGCTTCGGCGAAGGGCTGAACCAGAAGCCCACCAAGGCGCCGATCAAGAACGAGGCCGACAACGGCCTGCACAACGTGCGCGGCACCGTGGCCATGGCCCGTACGCAGAACGTCAACTCGGCGACCAGTCAATTCTTCATCAACCACCGCGACAACGACTTCCTCGACCACGGCAGCCGCGATTTCGGCTACGCGGTGTTCGGCAAGGTGGTGCGCGGCATGGAGGTCGTCGACCAGATCGCCCAGGTCCCCACAGGCAACCGCGCCATGATGCAGAACGTGCCACTGACTCCGGTGAAGATCATCACCGCGAAGAAGCTCTGATCCCCGAAGGGCCGGTTCACCGGCCCTTTTCATTTCTGCCGGCACATACCCGGCTGCCGCCAGCGTGCGAAACCCTCAACCGACAGGAGATCGCGACATGACCGAACCACAAAGCCCACTGAACACCCCGGAAGGCGAAGCCCAGCTGCTGCAGGACCTGCTCAGCGCCGAACGCGCGGGCGCCAAGGTTGCCGGCGAATCGCTGCAACAGGCCACTGACCCGGAACAGCGGCAGCTGCTCGAGCAGATTCGCCAGGGCGAGATCGAGAGCTGCAAGCTGCTGCTCAACTGCCTTCAGCATCTGGGCGTGGAGCCCAACAAGGACACCGGCGCCTTCTACGGCAAGGCGATGGCGATCGAGTCGCTGGATGAACGTCTGCCGTTCATCGACAAGGGTCAGCAATGGGTGATCCGTAAGCTGCGCGAGTATCTGCCAGGCTGCCAGGATCCGCTGCTGCGCAGCGAATTGCAGCGCATGCTGGATATCCACGAGGAAAACAGCGCCGCGTCCCACGCCTGACGCAAGTGGCTAGCTGCCGGCCTGCCGGTACGGCAGCGCCTGCCGCGCCGCCTCGGCATAGGCCAGCACACCGACGCGCTCCTGCTGCAGAAAATCCGTCACCGCGGCTCGCAAACCGGGGTGCTGCAGGTAATGCCAGGAGCGCGTGATCACCGGTTCGAAGCCCCGGATCAGCTTGTGCTCGCCCTGCGCGCCGGCATCGAAGCGCTGCAGGCCGTCCGCAATGGCCTGGTCGATGCCCTGGTAAAAACAGGTCTCGAAGTGCAGACGGTCAAACTCCGCCAGGCAGCCCCAGTATCGGCCGTATAGTCCGCTGTCGTCACACAGGCTGAACGCCATGGCGACAGGCCTTACGCCCTGAACAGCCAATACGACGCGGATCGCCTCTGGCATGCGCTCGGCCAGCAGGCTGAAGAAAATACGCGTGAGGTACGGCGTCTGGCCGCGTACGTGGTAAGTATTGGCGTAACAGGCATACACGAAATCCCATTCCGCCTCGCTGAGCTCGTGCCCTTCTCGCCATTCGAACGAGATGCCTTGAGCCGTGACCTGCTCTCGCTCCTTGCGCATCTGCTTGCGTTTGCGCGACGTCAGCGCATCGAGGAAGTCCTGAAAATCACGATAGCCGCGGTTGTGCCAGTGAAACTGACAGCCGATGCGTTCCAGCCAGCCTTCCCGGCCTGCGACAAGACGGTCGGCGGCAGGCTCGGTGAAGTTGATGTGCAATCCAGACGTTTCGTTTCGATCCAGTCCCTCGGTGAGCGCATCGATCAAGAGGCCCGCTCCTTCCGCGTCGCCCAGCAGGCGACCACCGGCGACTGGCGTGAACGGCACTGCACAGAGCAACTTCGGGTAATAACCGATACCGGCGCGCTGGCATGCGTCAGCCCAGGCCCAGTCGAAAACATACTCACCGTACGAGTGGCTCTTGCGGTACAGCGGAAGTGCTGCGCGCAATTCGCCGTGCGGGTCGCGTAGGACCAAATGCGCTGGCTGCCAGCCGCTGCGCCCTCCCACACTGCCACTATCTTCCAGGGTGGATAAAAAGGCGTGACGGACAAAGGGTTGAGTGTCGGACAGCATGGCGTCCCATGCTATGGAAGCAAGCTCGGCGATTCTGGAAATGGTCTGAATGTGCATGCCGACCAGTCTGGCTCACCTGCGCTATGAAAAAAAGCGCATAAAAAACCCCGTCAAGCGACGGGGCAAAGGAGCATACACACGGGAATTTACCGGATGCACGTTTCAGACGGGTTACCTGCGAACCTGCTCTGTAAGTGCAAATGCACGCACTCGGCTTACTGCTGAGTCCAGTCGAGGAATGCCTTACGGCTTTCCGGGCTTAGCATCAGCCACAATTGCTGCAGTGTGTTGAGCGTCGCGTCGCTGTGAGGCAAGGTCTGGGACGGTGCTGCTCGAGATGGGACAGGTACGCCAACATTCGAGTGGGTCTGCGCGCTATCGAGCGGCTCGACAGTGGTCTGCGCAACCGCGCTGGAGTTACCGCCCAGAAGCTGGTTCACAGCGGAAGTCGGTTCTGCTCCGACTGTCGTCTCGATGCGTTCGCCGGTGAGCTGGTTCTTCGACCAGCCGGCGAAAGTGTCCTTCATCGCGCGAGCTTCTTGCAAGTTGGCCGGCTCGTTGTATTCCAGCTTCCAGACGTCACCAGCACGACCATCCAGGCTGTACACCGCTCCGCGCGTGCGGACGATTTCGTGACTCAGGCCTCCGCCGATATCAAAGCCGTTCTTGTAGTAGGCATTGATACGATATTTACCGGGCTGCAGATGCAGCGTTTTGTTCTTTGTGCCGAACCGCGAGTTAGCCAAAGGCAGCTCTTGGCCATTGATGCTCATCACTTCAAGAGTATCGGGTACTTCAACCACCACTACTTGCGCCTTTGGCAGCTCGGAGCCGGGGTACAACTTCACGTGGGACTGTTGTGCACAACCCGATAACAGGCCGACAACGGCAACCCAGAAAATACAACGCATGGAGACTCCTTGAACAGAATAAGCGGGCTAAGCTGGTTATCCACCAGAGCTGGCAACCCTGCGACACTGCAGGTAGAGAGCCACAGTAGAAGTGAAATATCTCACTTTGATTACAAAAAAACCGGGGCACCCTAAACTGAGCGTCCCGGCTTAATATTTCCGATCTTATAGAAGATTAGAAGTCGTAACGCAGACCGACAGAAAGTCCGGACGCTTTTTCGCCGAGGGCTTCGTTCACGCCATCGTTGATAGACTGACCAGTCGGATTGGCGGAGCGAGCCTGGCTCCATGGAGTCAGCGCGACATTGTCGTCATTATCAAGGACGGCGTAGTTGGCATAGACACGAACAGCCTTGTCCAACTTGTGCTCTACGCCGACTACCCACATATCGGCGTCATAGTTGGATGCATCGGCGTCTCGAGTCATCCACATGGCCTTGAGAGCTGTATTGGAGGCAACCTTAAATTCGCCACCCAGACCATAGGTCTTCGAAGAGAGCTGGTCACGCAGGGCTGCGGAGGTACCTTCGAAGCCATCGTAGTCGACGGTCTGATAGAAGCCGACGAGTTTGAATTCGTCGGTCAACTTGTAGGCAGCGGCAGCACGAATGCCATCACGCTCGCCACGGGAGGTGTCTTCCTCCACGGTTTCATACGCCAGGGATGCCTCGAGCGGACCACCAACGTAGTTCAGCGCAACGCTGATGCCGTCGGAATCTTCGTTTTCTTCGACCCACTGCCCTTCATGTACGGA
Source organism: Stutzerimonas xanthomarina (assembly GCF_003935375.1). GTDB lineage: Bacteria > Pseudomonadota > Gammaproteobacteria > Pseudomonadales > Pseudomonadaceae > Stutzerimonas > Stutzerimonas xanthomarina_A. The sequence continues at coordinate 252,838 of NZ_RHQM01000005.1, read as the reverse complement.
ATAGGCGAGCACTGCGTTGAAGCCGCCAAAACTCGGTGTGGTGTACTGAACTGTGTTGTCATATCGCTCGTCGAATCGGGCATTGCCAACACGAGTCAGGTTGCGCATGTCACCGACCTGATCACCGAAGAGGTTGGCCGGACCGCGCGCCACTTTGAAAGGACTATCGAAACGTCCCAGCTGTACGGAGCCAAAATCACCTGCCAAACCTACGAATGTATCGCGAGTGGCGAAGTTGGTACTGTCAGAATCTCCGCTACCGGTAGTGAAGTTGATCTGCTGCTCCACCTGGAAGAATGCTTTCAGGTCAGGATTGATCTGATGATCACCCTTGAAACCCAGGCGCGAAGAGTTACTTGAAATATTGGTCTCGGAGTAGTCGGCACCATCGTCCAGGAAGTCGGTGGAAACATGCACACGACCGTAGATATTGACGTCTGCCGCAGCCAGAACAGGCATTACGGCCGCAGCACTCACAACAACCGCAATCAACTTCTTCTTCATCAGAAAGCTCCAGAGCTCCATTGGGATTTAATCAACGCCGTTTACAAGTGACGTAAGCTTGGTTGGTTTGATCGAAGCGGAGTATGGGAGCCCCGCATTACAGAGCGCTTGCTGTTTTATTAATATTTTAAGTCAACGGAACTTCCTGCAACCCGAGTGCTAGACACGCCGCAGGCACATAAGACAAGCCGAAAAATCGAACCAGGCGCGCCCTATCAGAACTATCGCCGACAGGAATGACGAACTTCCGTCAGATGCGAATTCGAGAAAGTCAGGAGGTAGCAGTGCTGAAACCGGCGCCTGACACAACTAGGGGCCAGCAGAATTAGCTGTCATGGCTAACACATTACGTTCGCTCGGCCGACGTGCACCGGCGACCAGCTTGTCGACCGCCTTCGCCGCCGCCACCATGCCGAAACTAGCAGTGACCATGGTGACCGCACCGAACCCTCCAGCGCAGTCGAGCTTGACGCCTTCGCCAACGAAACTCTTGCTCTGGCAGACGCCGCCGTCCGGCTTCGGGTAGCGCAACTGCTCCGTGGAGAACACACAGGGCACGCTGTAGGTGCGCCCCGGCGTGCGCGAGAAGTTGTATTCGCGACGCAGCAGCGAGCGCACCTTGGCCGCCAGCGGATCGTTGAAGGTCTTGTTCAGATCGGCGACCTGAATCTGCGTCGGGTCCACCTGCCCGCCCGCCCCGCCGGTCGCGATGATCTGGATCTTGCGGCGCTTGCACCAGGCGATCAGCGCCGCCTTGGCCGGCACGCTGTCGATGCAGTCGATGACGCAGTCCAAGCCTTCTGTGATGTACTCGGCCATGGTTTCGCGGGTGACGAAGTCGGGCACGGCATGAACCCGACATGCCGGGTTGATGGCACGGATGCGCGCGGCCATTTCGTCCACCTTCGGCTTGCCCACCGCACCCTCCAGCGCATGGATCTGCCGGTTGGTATTGGTGATGCACACATCGTCCAGGTCGAACAGGCTGATCTCGCCGACGCCGCTGCGTGCCAGCGCCTCGGCCGCCCACGAGCCGACACCGCCGATGCCGACCACCGCCACATGAGCCGCCGCCAGCCGCTCCAGACCGAGCCGGCCATACAGACGGGCAATGCCGCCGAAACGCTGTTCATCGATAGACATGCCGACTCCCCGGAGAAAAACCTGGCGATTATAAGACCTCGCCGCGTGCCGACCACTGCATCCGGCCGTCACCGCAGCCCCGGCTTTGCTTTAATATGGCGCCCTTTCCCCGCCGTACCGGAGCCGTGATGACCGCCCCCGCCCTCTCCCCGACCCTCGAACTGGCCTGCGAGCTGATCAACCGCCCCTCCGTGACGCCGCTGGACGAAGGCTGCCAGCAGCTGATGAGCCAGCGCCTGGCGGCTTGCGGCTTCGCCATCGAGCCGATGCACATCGAGGACGTGGAGAACTTCTGGGCCATTCGCGGCAACGAAGGCCCGGTGCTGTGCTTCGCCGGCCATACCGACGTGGTTCCCACCGGCCCGCTGCAGGCCTGGCAGAACCCGCCGTTCAGTGCGCGCATCGACGAGCAGGGCATTCTCCACGGTCGCGGCGCGGCAGACATGAAAGGCAGCCTGGCCGCCATGGTCGTGGCAGTGGAACGCTTCACCGCCGACCATCCGGACCACAAGGGGCAGATCGCCTTCCTGATCACCAGCGATGAAGAAGGCCCGGCGCACCATGGCACCAAGGCGGTGGTCGAGCGCCTGCGCGAGCGCGGCCAGCGCCTGGACTGGTGCATCGTCGGCGAACCCTCGAGCACCAGCCTGGTGGGCGACGTGGTGAAGAATGGTCGCCGCGGCTCGCTGGGCGGCACGCTCACCGTTCGCGGTCAGCAGGGCCATGTGGCCTACCCTCATCTGGCGAAGAACCCGATCCACCTGGCCGCGCCGGCACTGGCCGAGCTGGCTGCCGAACACTGGGACGATGGCAATGCGTTCTTCCCGCCGACCAGCTTCCAGATCTCCAACCTGAACGCTGGCACCGGCGCCACCAACGTCATCCCCGGCACGCTGGAAGCGGTATTCAACTTCCGCTTTTCCACCGAGTCGACCGTCGAAGGCTTGCAGCAACGCACCGCGGCGATCCTCGACAAGCACGGTCTGGACTGGAGCATCGACTGGGCGCTGTCCGGCCTGCCGTTCCTCACCGAGCCGGGTGACCTGCTCGACGGCGTGGCCAAGGCGATCCGCAGCGTCACCGGCCGCGAAACCATGCCGTCCACCAGCGGCGGCACCTCGGACGGACGCTTTATCGCCACCCTGGGTACCCAGGTGGTCGAGCTCGGCCCGGTCAATGCCACCATCCACCAGGTCGACGAGCACATCCTGGCCAGGGATCTCGATGTGCTGACCGACATCTACTACCAGACCCTGGTGAACCTGCTGGCATGCTGATCTGCCCGATCTGCCAGGCGCCGCTCAACGCGGTGGAAAACGGCGTGGCCTGCCCGGCCAATCACCGTTTCGACCGCGCGCGCCAGGGCTACCTGAACCTGCTGCCCGTGCAGCACAAGAACAGCCGTGATCCGGGCGACAACCAGGCCATGGTCGAGGCGCGCCGGCGCTTTCTCGATGGCGGTCACTATGCGCCGCTGGCCCGACGCCTCGCCGAGCTGGCCGCCAAGCGCGCGCCGCAACGCTGGCTGGACATCGGCTGTGGCGAGGGCTACTACACAGCCCAACTGGCCGCCGCGCTGCCGGATGCAGAAGGCTATGCACTGGACATCTCCCGCGAGGCGATCAAGCGCGCCTGCAAACGCGCCCCGCAACTCGAGTGGCTGGTGGCGAGCATGGCCCGCGTGCCGCTGGCCGATGCCAGCTGCGACCTGCTGGCCAGCGTGTTCAGCCCGCTGGACTGGCAGGAAGCGCGCCGCCTGCTCCCGCCCGGCGGCGGACTGCTGCGCATGGGCCCGACCCGCGAGCACCTCTGGGAGCTGCGCGCGCGGCTCTACGACGAGGTACGCGACTACGACGACGAGAAGCACCTGTCGCTCATTCCGGACGGCATGCGCCTGACCCACAGCGAAACCCTCAGCTATGAACTGCAGCTGGACGACGCCCAGGCCCGCGCCGACCTCCTGGCGATGACCCCGCACGGCTGGCGCGCCAGCGCCGAGCGGCGCGCCGCCGTCATCGACACGCCGCTGGCGGTGCGGGTTGCGATACGCTACGACTGGATCGAACGAATTTCCTAAGGCAAACGCCTCGATAGCATGCGAGGCAGGCCAAGGCACAACACAGAAGGCAGTCGCCCATGCGTCAACCCGATATCGAGATCTACCTCAGGGATGCCAGCCAGGAAGCCGTCGGCGAGTGGCTGGCCGAGGCCATCGGCCCCTGCTCCGCCTGGCAGCAGAAAGGCCAGACCTTCAAGTGCAACGCCGCCGGGATTCCAGTGACCTGGCTGCCCAAGGCGGTCGGCAAATGGCACTGCCTGCTCTTGGAAAGCGACGCCACGCCCTGGACCGATGACCTGGCCTGTGCACGCGCGGCGCATCAGGCGCTGGGCGTGGAAATCCGTTGCGCGCCAGGCGGCTGGCAGGAAGAGGAAGCCGTTGAAGAGGCCGACCGTTGGATCCGCATCAGCGATGACGGTGAAGAGGAAATCGTATGGCGGACGGGCTGATCGGCATCGGCCGTATCGCTCATCCGTGGTGGACCGAAACCACCGGATAGCAAAACAAAGCCCGTCACTTGGACGGGCTTTGTCATTGTGCAACCGAAGTTACACGCCGGCGACGTCTTCGGCCTGCAGGCCCTTCTGACCCTGGGTTACCGAAAACTCCACCTGCTGCCCTTCGGCCAGCGAGCGGTGGCCGTCGCCACGGATCGCGCGGTAATGCACGAACACGTCGGCGCCATTACCCCGCTGAATGAATCCATAGCCTTTTGCATCGTTGAACCACTTGACGGTTCCGGTCTCGCGCTCAGCCATTACCACTTCTCCAACTCGCTTTTTGTTATTCCTCGGAAGAGGGGTCGACGGTCAGGCCTTCGTGCATTCGGCTCCGGCGCAAATGCGACTCGAACGCGACCGTAGCCGGAGTATAAAACAACGATTTTCGCTGTCAGCCTCTTTTTTCCGCTGCGGATTTGACACCCTCACCCGCCCCGGCCAATGCCGGAACGGGTGCTCTGTTCAGGCGCTCCGGCGGCGGCGCCATAGCCACAAGGCGAGCACGCCCAGGGTCAGCAGCAAGGGCACCAGAGCGATGTTGGCGAACTTCAGCGTACGCCCCAGCGCTTCGATATCGGCATTGAGCTGGTAGCGCACCTCACGCAACTCCTTGCGGATACGCACCTTCTCCTGCTGGAACTGACGCAACGCCTGCTCCTGCTCAGCCGTCAGCTCCAGCGCCTGCTCCGGGTCCGGACTCTGCAGCTCGGCCAGTTGCTGCTCGGTATCAGCCAGGCGCTGCTGCAGCACTTCTTCCTTCTCGCGGAAACGATCTTCGGCCTCGCGCTGCAAGGTTTCTACCATCACGAACGGACGGGTGAAGCGACCACGCGAACGCACGCTGATCAGCGCATCGGTGCCGGAAAGGTTGTCCAGCGCATTGATCACGAACGCGCCGTTGTCCGCCCACGGCTGCGGAACGCGCTGGCCGAAGAAGTCCTGCACCTGCACCCACATGCGATCACTCAGCAGATCGGTATCGGCGACGGCGATCACGTTGATGTTCTGGCTTTCCTTGATGCCCTCTTCACGGCCTTCGATGCCGTCCGGAAAGGCAGTTTTCGCCGGCCCCTGGATGCGCGCCGCCAGGGTGTAGCGCTCGCCGGTCGGCTCGAGGCCAAGCAGCAGGGTTTCCGGGTTGTCCAGCGTGGCGAAGCGCTCGGCCTCCACCGGCATGGCGTAGTCGGAACTGCCGAACAGCGGCGTGAAGCGCGTCGTCGCGTCCTCCAGCGGCTCGAGAATGCCGGCACTGGCGATGGTGATGTTTTCCAGCGCGGCGGTGGTCACGTCATCCTGATCCAGCGCGTTGCGCGGCAGGCTCAACCAGCCTGCGTGGCGCACCGGACGGCGCTCCGCACCGACGCCAACCGACATCGCGTAGGCTGCATCGACCAGCGCCTGTTGCGGCACCATGCGCACGCCCCAGGCCTTGAACAGTGGCTCGAGGTCGGACGCACGCTCCTCGCCGAATTCTCCCGGACCGATGCCCATGCCCGGATCGGCCTCGCTGTGCGGATCGACGAATACCAGCAGCTTGCCGCCACGCAGGACGAACTGGTCGATGGCGTACAGCGTCTGCTCAGGCAGATCCTTCGGGTGAATCAGCAGCAACACCGAGACGTTGGTCGGGATCATGTCCACATCGCGGCGCAGGCTTTCGATATGGAACAGCTGGCGGACTTCCTCCAGCACCATCCACGGCGGCGTCGCCTGCTGAGTCCGCATGTCGAAACCGCCGGTCAGCTGCAACCCTGAGAGCACGCCGACCACCGGCAGCTCGCCACTAGCCAGGCCCTGCACCAGGCGGCTGATCTCGTACTCGAGAAACTCTTCCTGATCCAGCGGGAAGAACGGAATGATCTGCGTGCTGCCCTCGGCATTGGTGCCGGCGAGGCCGAAGTAGATCTTGTCGCCGCCCTGGTTGAGCGGCACCGCCTGCAGGCCGAACTCGGCGGCGCGGTCCTCCTCTTCGGAGAACGGCTGCGGGTCGATCACATGCAGCTTGAGCTTGCCAGCGGAGGCCCGCTCGTAGGCCTTGAGCATCTCCTCGACGCGACGCGCGTAGTTGCGCAGCGCCACCAGCTCCTTGGAGGTCTCGTCCGAGTAGAAGAAGTGCAGTTCGATCGGTTCCTGCAGGCCGTCAAGAATGCGCTCGGTGCCCTCGGAGATGGTGTAGAGCTTCTGCTCGGTCAGATCGAGCCGCGCATTGGTCAGCAGCATGCCGGACACGCCGTTGAACAGCAGAAATGCCAGTGCGATCAGCAGCAGCCCGGCACCGGAATAGATGACTCGTTTCATGTCTGTTCCCTCAGGCGGCTTTCTTCAGATCGACGACCACGGCAGTGGCAGCCAGCCAGGCGACGATCAGCGTGACGAAATACAGCAGGTCACGCAGGTCGATCACACCCTTGCTGATGGAATCGAAACGGATCAGGAAGCTCAGCGAAGCCACCGCATCGATCAGCCACTGCGGCGCCCAGGCGAAGGCATCCAGCACCATCGGCAGGCCGCTGACGATGAACAGGAAACACACCGCCACCGCGAGGATGAAGGCGATCACCTGGTTCTTCGCCAGCGCCGACATGCACGAGCCGATCGCCAGAAACGCACCCGCCAGCAGCCAGCTGCCGAAATAACCAGCGACGATCACACCGTTGTCCGGCTCGCCCAGGTAATTGACGGTGATGACCATCGGGAAGGTCAGCAGCAGCGCGATGCCAGCGAATACCCAGGCGGCGAGGAACTTGCCGGTAACCGCCTCGAAGCGGGTGATCGGCAGCGTCATCAAGAGCTCGATCGAGCCGGACTTGCGCTCCTCCGCCCACAGGCGCATGGCGATCGCCGGCACCAGGAACAGGTACAGCCAGGTATGGAAGCTGAAGAACGGCGTGAGGTCGGCCTGGCCGCGCTCGTAGAAACCGCCCAGGTAGAAGGTGAACACCCCGGAGAGCACCAGGAAGATCACAATGAACACGTAGGCCAGCGGCGTGGCGAAATAGCTGCCCAGCTCGCGCTTGAAGATAACCGGCAACTGGGTCATAGCGACTCCCCGCGAGTCAGGTTACGGAACACCTCATCCAACCGGCCGCGTTCCACGTCCAGCTCCTTCACCACCCAGCCATGCTGGGCGATCAGCGCACTGACCTGCGGGAAAATCACCTGCCCCGGCTGCGCCAGCAACGTCAGGCTGTGCTCGGGCTCGTTGAATTCGACACCGGCCACGCCGGGCAACGCGGCCAGGGCAACGTCGTCCAGCGGACCGTCGCTGACCAGCGTGACGGCCTGGTGATATTTCGACCGGCTCTCCAGCTCCAGCGGCGTGCTGTCGGCCACCAGTCGGCCCTGGGCGATGACCACCGCGCGGGTGCAGACCGCACTGACCTCTTCGAGGATATGCGTGGAGATGATGACAATCTTGTCCTGCGCCAGCCCCTGGATCAGCTGACGTACCTGGTGTTTCTGGTTCGGATCGAGGCCATCGGTGGGCTCGTCGAGGATCAGCACCTGCGGGTCGTGCAGGATCGCCTGGGCCAGGCCGACGCGACGCTTGAAGCCCTTGGACAGCGTCTCGATGGACTGCCCCAGCACGTTCTCCAGCTCCACCTGGGCGACCGCGGCTTCGACCCGCTGACGCTTGTCCGCACCACGGAAGCCGCGGACTTCAGCGATGAACTCGAGAAAACCGCGCACCGTCATGTCGCCGTAGCAGGGCGCGCCTTCGGGCAGATAACCGATCTGCCGCTGGGCCTGCAGGGTCTGGGTGCGAATGTCGTGGCCGAGGATGCTCGCCGTGCCCGACGTCGGCGCGAGAAAGCCGGTCAGCATCTTCATAGTGGTGGACTTGCCGGCACCATTCGGGCCGAGAAATCCCAGCACCTCGCCGCGCTGGACCTGGAATGACAGGTCGTCGACCGCGGTGTGCTGGGCAAAACGCTTGGTCAGGTTGCTTATTTCGATCATGGACTCTCACCAGTGCACCAAAGGCCCTGGCGTGCCGCCGCGCGACCCGAGCCAGGTCCTGCAAAAATGCCGGCGGCACTATAAGAACAGCAACCCGACGAATGCAACCAGTCCCTAGACTGAGAGGACTACGCTGTTCATCACCGCTCTGCGCGCAATTCGCTATAAGACCATGCCGCACGGATCGCAGACGCCCAAAATGCCGGCAGAGATTGAGAGACTTCCAGGCCGGCATGCCGCGACACGCCAAGCCATTAGCAAGGACAAACCATGAAACTACGCAGGTCCAGAGAGCTAGCGAAAGTACATCTCTGCTGTTTGTTTGGCGCCATGGCGTGCTCAGCGTACGCCAGTGAGCCTGCGGAGTTTCCAGACGCACAAACCAGTGATCCAGCTGCAATGGGATGGATGGTTGGCTCGCCGCCACCGGCTGATCGAATCCTGCGCTTCGAGGATGGCAGTTATTTTCGCTTCCCGCAGATGCGCTGGAGCGTCGCCAACTTTCGACAGCTGATGCCTACCGTCAATGTCTCACGCGGCCTAGGTGAGTCTTCACTAGTCGAGCACCAGCCAAGCAACGAGATCGATGCGCTGACATTCGTCCCTCTTGGTGGGGGCGAGCCAATGACCTGGCAGCAATCGCTGCAAGCCAATTACACCGACGGCATCATCATCCTTCACCGAGGGAAACTGGTGTACGAGCGCTATTTCGGCGTATTGAAGCCGGAAGGACAGCATGCTGCCATGTCGATTACGAAAACCTTCACCGGTACATTGGCGGCGCTTCTTGTGGCCGAAGAAAAGCTGGATCCCGAACGTCTGGTCGCTGATTACGTTCCCGAGCTGGCAGCGTCGGGTTTTGGCGATGCCAGCGTACGTCAGCTGATGGATATGACCACCGGCATTCACTTCAGCGAGGATTATGCGGACCCCAAGGCCGAAGTATGGGCGCACGCCGCCGCCGGCAATCCGCTGCCGAAACCCGCTGATTACCAGGGGCCACGGACCTATTACGAATTTCTGCAAACGGTCAAACCGCAAGGTCGTCATGGCGAGGCCTTTCATTACCGCACCGCAAACTCCGACGCTCTGGGCTGGGTAATCGCGCGAGTGAGCGGGCGGAACGTCGCACAGCTGTTGTCGGAGCGCATCTGGAGCCGCTTGGGCGCAGAACAGGTTGCCTACATGTCGGTAGACTCCATCGGCACGCCGTTTGCCGGTGGCGGCCTGAATGCCAGCCTGCGCGACCTTGTGCGCTTTGGCGAGATGATGCGCAATGAAGGTAGATACAACGGCACTCAGATCCTGCCAGCGGAAGTCGTGGCAGATATCCGTGGTGGAGCAAATCGAGACGACTTTGCGAAAGCCGGTTATCGACTGCTACCCGGCTGGAGCTACCGCAACATGTGGTGGGTCAGCCATAACGAGCATGGCGCTTTCATGGCCCGCGGGGTCCACGGGCAATCGCTTTATGTAGATCCGCTGGCGGAGATGGTGATCGCACGATTCGCCAGCCATCCAGTGGCGAGCAACGCGGCAAATGACCCTACTTCCTTGCCCGCCTATGAAGCGGTCGCCAGGCATCTGCTGAACGCCGCTGATAGCGTGCGGAAGGTGCGAACACCCCTGGATTGAACGGCCTGTGATGACAGTTCTGAGCGACCTCCAGACAAAGCACCTGCTTCTGCGGCAATGGAAGCCAGCCGATCGCGCACCGTTCGCCACGATGAATGCGGACCCCAGGGTCATGCGGCACTTCCCCGCCCTGCTCAGCCGGGCCGAGAGCGATGCAATGGCTGACCGCTGCCAGGCGCTGATCGAAGAACGCGGCTGGGGGTTCTGGGCCGTCGAGCTGAAAGCCAGCGGCGCATTCATCGGCTTCGTCGGTCTGCATACGCCGTCGGCAACCTTGCCGTTCTCGCCGTGCGTGGAAATAGGTTGGCGCCTGGCGGCTGATTACTGGGGCCAGGGATTGGCCAGCGAGGCGGCGTGGGCCGCGCTAAAGACAGGGTTCGGCACGCTCGATCTTTCCGAAATCCTGTCCTTCACCGCTATCGAGAACCGGCGCTCACGTGCGCTGATGGAGCGCCTCGGCATGCGTGAAACGGAGGAGTTCGAGCATCCAGGAGTGCCCGTCGGCCATCCGCTTCGCCGGCACTGCCTGTATCGACTGGATCGCGAACGCTTTGCGGCGCAGTTGGCTGCAGCTGAATGACCGTTCATTCACGATTGGCTGGACTTCGCTGGAAACCCTGTTAGAACGGCACGCGCATAGCCGGACCCTCACCCCCTCCCTACGGATATTCTTCAATGCCTCAGCTGTTCCTCGCGCTTCTGTTCCTCGGCTTTTCCGGCTTCGCTCATGCGGAAGATGCCGATATCGCCCGGCTGTTCGACGAGGCTGGCGTGGACGGAACACTGGTGATCGAATCGGCTGAAACCGGCCAGCGCTACGTTCACAACGAAGCCCGCGCGAAGCAGCCGTTCACCGCCGCATCCACATTCAAGGTGCTGAACACGCTGATCGCGCTGGAGGAAGGCGCCATCGCCGGCGCCGACGAGATCATCCCGTGGGACAACACCCGTTACGAGATCGAGGACTGGAACCGAGACCAGACGCTGAAGAGCGCCTTCCAGGTCAGTTGCGTCTGGTGCTATCAGTGGCTGGCGCGGCGGGTGGGTGCGGCAGACTATCCGCCACACATCCGCCAGGCGCATTACGGTCAGCTGCGCGAGCCCTTCAACGGTACCGAGTTCTGGCTGGATGGCTCGCTGACCATCAGCGCCGAGCAACAGATCGAGCTGCTCAAACGCGTGACCGCGCGCAGCCTGCCGTACCGCACCAGCAGTTACGACACCCTGAAGACGGTGATGCTCACCGAAGCCGCCAAGGACTATCGTCTTTACGCCAAGACCGGCTGGGCCGCCCGCAGCACGCCAGGCACCGGCTGGTACATCGGCTACGTGGAGACTGGTGAGAATACCTGGCTGTTCGCCTTGAACCTGGACACCCGAACCGTCAGGGACCTGCCGTTGCGTCAGCAGATCGCCCTGAACGCATTGCGAGCCAAAGGCATTCTGCCGGCGGACTGAAGCAACTCAGCAGCAACCCGGGTGATGCGCCTAGGCGCCCATCCTGAACAACCTCCTGGGAAATCCGCCATGCGCAACGATGAAATCAAGGCCATCTTCGACCAGCAGGCAACCAGCTACGACGAGCGCTGGGCGAGAACCGCGCCGATTCGCGAGGCCCTGCATTTCCTTCTGGAAGCCGTGTTTGCCGACCTTCCAGCCGATGCCCGGGTTCTGTGCGTCGGTGCCGGCACCGGCGAAGAGATCGCCTATCTGGCCAAGCGCTTCCCGCGCTGGAGCTTCACCGCCGTCGAGCCCTCCGGTGCAATGCTCGAGGTGTGCCGCAACAAGGCGATCGAGGGCGGCTACGCCGAGCGCTGCCAGTTTCATGAGGGCTATCTGCAGTCGCTGCCGGAGCAGGACGCCTTCGATGCCGCGACGTGCTTTCTGGTGTCGCAATTCATTCTGGAGCCTGGGGCCCGTGCGGAGTTTTTCCGTGCCATCGCTAGCCGGCTTCGCCCGGGCGCACGCCTGGCCAGCTCCGACCTGGCATCGGATACCGCCTCGGCCGAATACACGGCCCTGCTCGAAACCTGGATGAACATGATGACCGTGGCTGGCATCCCGGCCGCCGGTGTGGAGCAGATGCGCGCAGCCTACTCCCGCGATGTGGCGGTGCTGCCTCGCGAGCGGGTCGCAGCCATCATCGAATCCGGCGGTTTCACCGACCCCGTCCTGTTCTACCAGGCCGGGCTGATTCACGCCTGGTACTCGACGCGGTCAACGGTCGATGCGCAATAACGCCGCGGCATGGCGGCTGTATCCGACCGGCCGAGCATGAAGCGATCCGTGTTGTGTTCGTTTCTTCTCGCCACGTTGGCCGGTGCGGCGATCTGGAGCCTGTCGCCGCTGCTGACGGGCCACGTCGAGCCCTGGGATGCCGGCGGCCTGTACTACACCGTAGCGCTGGTCCTGGGCGGCGGATTGTGTGGCTCCGTTTCGCCGAAACCCTTGTGGCCGCTCTACGCAGGCTGTGTGGCCGGGCAGGTTCTGTATCTGCTCGGCTGGTTGCCGACAGGGCCATTGCTCCCCGTCGGGCTGGTGTTCGTGCTGCTGTGCTCCCTGGTCTTTCTCGTCGGTGCCTATGTCGGCTCCCGAGCCCGAACCAAATGGCAGGCTCGAAAGCAGCAGCCGCCCCGTGGCGGCGCCTGATGGCGCCGCCGCGAGCTCTAGGCTGAGAGCTTCTGGCTGAAATTATCGGCGGGCTTGCCGATATCGAGCCGGTCCACGTTCATTACCTTGTCCCAGGCTTTGACGAAGTCCTGCACGAACTTCTCGTTGCCGTCGGCCATGCCGTATACCTCGGCCTGGGCACGCAGTTCCGATTGCGCGCCGAAGATGAGGTCCACGCGGGTGGCGGTCCAGGTGGGCTGGCGGGTCTTGCGGTCGAGGCCCTGGAAGCGGTTCTTGTGCTCAGTCGCGACCCACTCGTTCTGCATGCTCAGCAGGTTGACGAAAAAGTCGTTCGAAAGCGTGCCCACACGCTTGGTGAAGACGCCCTCCTGACCGCCGTCCGCGTTGGTGCCCAACACACGCATGCCGCCGACCAGCACGGTCATTTCCGGTGCGCTCAGGCGTAGCAGGTGGGCCTTGTCGACCAGCGCTTCCTCGGGCGCCATGAAGTGCGACTCGTGGTAGTAGTTGCGGAAGCCATCGGCGACCGGCTGCAGCGCTTCGAACGAGGGCCCATCGGTCCACTCTTCGAGCGCATCCATCCGCCCTGGCGTGAAGGGCACGGTGACGGCCACGCCGCCGTCCTGTGCCGCTTTCTCGATGGCGGCGCAGCCGGCGAGCACGATCAGGTCCGCCATGGAGACCTTTTTGCCCCCGCTGGCCGAGGCGTTGAACGCGTTCTGGATCTCGCCGATTTTCTGCAGCACGCGATCCAGCAGGGGCGGGTTGTTGATCTCCCAATCCTTCTGCGGCGCGAAGCGGATACGAGCACCGTTGGCACCTCCGCGCTTGTCCGATCCGCGATAGGTGGCGGCCGAAGCCCAGGCTACCGACACCAGCTCGGACACGGAAAAGCCCATACCGAGCAGATGCTGCTTCAGCGCGGCGATGTCCGCCTCGTCGATCACCGGGTGGTCACGTTCGGGAATCGGGTCCTGCCAGATCAGCTTTTCCTGTGGCACCAGTGGCCCGAGGTAGCGGCCGATGGGACCCATGTCGCGGTGCGTCAGCTTGAACCAGGCCTTGGCAAAGGCATCGGCGAACTCGTCCGGGTTCTCAAGGAAGTGACGGGAGATCTTTTCGTACTCAGGATCGAAACGCAGCGCCAGGTCCGAGGTGAGCATGGTCGGCTTGCGCTTTTTGTTCGGGTCGAAGGGGTCTGGAATGATTTCCGGTGCGTCCTTGGCTTCCCACTGATGCGCGCCAGCCGGGCTCTGGGTCAGCTCCCATTCGAAGTTGAACAGGTTCTCGAAGAAGTAGTTGGACCACTGCGTCGGGGTTTGACTCCAGATGACTTCCAGGCCCGAGGTAATGGCGCCTGCACCGGCACCGGTCTGGAATCTGCTGCGCCAACCCAAGCCCTGGTCTTCGATAACGGCGCCTTCCGGATCCGGCCCTAACAGCGAGGGGTCGCCCGCGCCGTGGGTTTTGCCAAAGGTGTGGCCGCCAGCGATCAGCGCCACGGTTTCATAGTCGTTCATCGCCATGCGGGCGAAGGTTTCGCGGATATCGATGGCCGAGGCTTTGGGGTCGGGATTGCCGTTGGGGCCTTCCGGGTTCACGTAGATCAAACCCATCTGCACCGCGCCCAGCCCCGGATGCAATTGCCTCTCGCCGCTGTAACGCTCATCACCCAGCCAGGTGCCTTCGGGGCCCCAGAAGAGTTCTTCCGGCTCCCAAGTATCCGCACGGCCGCCGGCGAAACCAAAGGTCTTGAAACCCATGGACTCCAACGCCACGTTGCCCGTGAGCACGTAGAGGTCGGCCCACGACAGTTTGCGCCCGTATTTCTGCTTGATCGGCCAGAGCAGGCGCCGGGCCTTGTCCAGCGAGGCGTTGTCCGGCCAGCTGTTGAGCGGTGCGAAACGCTGCTGTCCACCACCGGCGCCACCGCGGCCATCGGTGATCCGATAGGTCCCGGCGCTGTGCCAGGCCAGACGAATGAACAGCCCGCCGTAATGGCCGAAATCCGCCGGCCACCAGTCCTGGGAATCGGTCATCACCTGGTGAAGATCGGCAATCACAGCGTCGAGATCGAGGGAGTTGAATGCGGCGGCGTAGTCGAAATCGCCACCGTATGGATTGGAACGCGGTGAGTGCTGGTTGAGCGATGTGAGGCTCAGCGCTTCAGGCCACCAGTCCCGGTTGCTCGGGCGTTTGCGGGGCGCACCAGCGCGATGACCGAATGGGCAACCACCACCCGTCTTTTCGCCAGTCTCTTCGTTCATGTTCTGCTCCTCACGGTTGTCGATGACGCGATCAGGCGCCGCTTGAAACAACCTAGCACCGAGCTCATGAACGAACAAAAGGCCAGAACGGCGTTTTCAGGGCTGCAGGAACGAGGCTGAAAGCGGCGCCAGCGCAGCAACCAAGCGGCTTCCAGTTACCCGGACTGCGGCTGAAATGGCGCGTATGGAATTTCCCTATCGGCACGATAGGCGCAGCCTCAAACAGCGCATCCTATCGCCCCATTTACGCCTCACACTCCAGTGTCCGCGTTAGGTCTGCGCAGAGAATCCGGGCGTCGAGTAGCCCTGCCAATCGCTGACGGTTCGCCGGCAGAGAGTTTTGCCCCCCCTCCCCGCTTGCGGCACACTTGCCGCCTTCGAGGGCATTGCCCCTTCCATAGCCGAATCTGCCGTATGACTCGCTCCCCCCTTCGCCGTCTGATCTTCTCCGTATTGCGCCGCGTGCTGTACTTCTGGGTGCGCTCGGAGACCATCAACCAGTCTGCCTTCACCCTCAAGCTGGACCGCAGCAAGCCGGTGTTCTACGTGCTGCAGCAACCCTCGCTGAGCGATCTCGCGGTGCTGGACGTCGAGTGCAGCAAGGCCGGGTTACCACGCCCGGTGGCCGATGTGGCGGTGGGCGACCACGTCGAGCCGGCCGCGTTCTTCTTTCTCAATCCGGCAACGAGCTGGTTTGGCCGACGCACGCGTCTGGTGGCGCCGCCAACGCTGGTCCGGCTGGTCGGCGCACTGGAGCACAACGCGGTGGAAAACGCGCAGATCATCCCGGTCAGCGTGTTCTGGGGGCAGTCGCCGAATCGCGAGACCAGCGCCTGGAAGCTGCTGTTCGCCGACAGCTGGGCGGTCACCGGGCGCCTGCGCAAACTGCTCAGCATCCTGGTTCTGGGGCGCAAGACCCGCGTGCAGTTCTCCGCACCGATCCAGCTCAACGAGCTGATCGCGCTGAACAAGGGCCACGAGCGCACCCTGCGCATGGTCCATCGCATGCTGCGCGTGCACTTCCGCAACCAGAAGACCGCCGTGATCGGCCCCGACCTGTCGCACCGGCGCAATCTGGTCAAGGGCCTGGTCCACGCACCGCAGGTCCGGCAGGCGATTCGCGACGAGGCCGAACGCGAGAACATTTCCATCGAGCGGGCCGAAGCCAGGGCGCTGCGCTACGGCAACGAGGTGGCCTCGGACTACGCCTACACCGCCGTGCGCTTCCTCGAAGTGGTGCTGTCCTGGTTCTGGAACAAGATCTACGACGGCATCCGCGTCAACCATATCGAGCCACTGCAGGAAGCCGTGCGCGGCTACGAGGTGATCTACGTCCCCTGCCATCGCAGCCATATCGACTACCTGCTGCTGTCCTACCTGCTGTTCCGCAACGGCCTGACGCCGCCGCACATCGCCGCCGGCATCAACCTCAACATGCCAGTCATTGGTAGCCTGCTGCGCCGCGGTGGCGCCTTCTTCATGCGCCGCTCGTTCAAGGGCAACCCGCTGTATACCTCGGTGTTCAACGAATACCTGCACAACCTGTTCACCCGCGGCTTCCCCGTCGAGTATTTCGTCGAGGGCGGCCGTTCGCGCACCGGCCGCATGCTGCAACCCAAGACCGGCATGCTGGCCCTGACCCTGCGCAGCTACGTGCGCTCGTCACGCCTGCCGATCCTGTTCGTGCCGGTCTACATCGGCTACGAGCGCGTGCTGGAAGGCCGCACCTACCTGGGTGAACTGCGCGGCGCGGCGAAGAAGAAGGAATCGATCTTCGACATCTTCAAGGTCATCGGTGCGCTCAAGCAGCGCTTCGGCCAGGTCTGGGTCAACTTCGGCGAACCGCTCAAGCTCAACGAATTCCTCGACCAGGAGCAGCCCGGCTGGCGCCAGCAGACCTACGCGCCGGACTACCGTCCCGAATGGCTGAACGACGCCACCAATCGCCTGGCCGAGCGCATCGCCCAGCGCCTGAACGAGGCGGCGGCGGTCAATCCGGTCAACCTGGTGGCGCTGGCGATGCTCTCCACCAGCCGCCAGGCCCTGGACCAGCAATCCCTGGCGCGGATTCTCGATCTCTATCAGGCGCTGTTACGTGCGGTGCCCTACTCGCCGCACACCACGCTGCCGGAAGGCGACGGCAACGCACTGATCGCCTACGTGAAGAGCCTCGACCTGCTTGCCGAGCAGAAGGACGCGCTGGGCAACATCCTCTATCTGGACGAGCAGAACGCCGTCCTGATGACCTACTACCGCAACAACGTGATGCACATCTTCGCGTTGCCGGCACTGCTGGCGAGCTTCTTCCAGAGCAGCTCGCGCATCAGCCGCGAGCAGATCCAGCGCTTCACCGAGGCGCTGTACCCGTACCTGCGTGCCGAGCTGTTCATGCGCTGGGAAGTCGAGGAACTTGAAGCCGTGGTCGACCAGTGGCTGGCGGCCTTCGTCGAGCGCGGCCTGCTCAAGGTGGACGGCAACCACTACGTGCGCCCGGCCCCGAGCTCGCGGCAGTTCGTCCTGCTCACTCTTCTCGCTCGCGTCGTGGTGCAAACCCTGCAGCGCTTCTACATGGCCACCTCGCTGCTGCTCAACAGTGGCCAACACAGCCTGAGCGCCGAGGAGCTGGAAAACCTCTGCACGGTCATGGCCCAGCGCCTGTCAATCCTGCATGGGCTGAACGCGCCGGAGTTCTTCGACAAGGCGCTGTTCCGCCATTTCATCCAGAGCATGCAGGAACAGGGCGTGGTCAGCCCGGACGAAAACGGCCGCCTCGGCTATCACGAAAAGCTCGCGGAACTGGCCGAGGGCGCAGCCAAGCGCGTGCTACCGGCGGAGATTCGCCTGTCGATCCGTCAGGTGGCACTGGAACGTCATCACGACGATTCCGATTCGACGCCTCCCGAGGCCGCCTGACGCGGTCAGTCCCGCTGCCAGGCCATCGCCAGTTCAGGATGGCCGGTGTGCGGGTCTAACTGTTCGCTGATCACGGCAAAGCCATGTCGGCGATAGAAGGCGACGCTGGCGGAATTGGCGCTGTAGACCGTCAGCTCGAGCCGCTCACGCACGGTCTTGGCCTGCTCGATCAGCGCCGAGCCGATACCACCGCCCTGGACGCTCGGCGCCACGAAGATCGCCGCCAGTGCGTTCCCGACCAGCGCGACGAATCCCAGCACCTCGCCTTCACGCTCATCGACCCAGATCTGCGCCGCCGGCAGATAGATATCGCGCATGTCATCCAGCTTCGACGCCCAGAACGCCGGGGCGATGAAGTCATGGGCGCGGATCGATGCAGCCAGCCAGATCGCCAGCACCGGCTCCAGGTCATCGGGGCGAAAGGGACGGATCATGCGAGTCGGCTCCATAACGACGGGGCCGCAACCTTAGCGCATCAGTAACAACCTGTCCCCCGCCTGCCTGACCCATACTGCTGGTAAACGCCTGCGCCTTGCCCGGCATTGCTTTAGCATCGGCGCCAGGCCATACGGCAGTTAGCAGCCCGCCGCTTCTGCACCATTCAATGAACATGAGGTTAACGCCATGTTGCGCATCACCACTCTCGTTGCAGGCCTGGCACTTTCCGCCAGCGCTTTCGCTCTTTCACTTTCCGACCTGACCCAGAGCGACGCCAGCGCCGGCCTCAAGGATGCCCTGAGCCAGGGCGCCAAGGTCGCCGTGCAGCAGCTCGGCCGCCCTGGCGGTTTCAGCAGCGATCCGGACGTGCGTATCGAGCTGCCGGGCAACATCGGCAAGGCCTCGCGGATGCTGAAGATGCTCGGCATGGGTGCGCAGGTCGAGCAGCTGGAGAACAGCATGAACCTGGCCGCCGAGAAGGCGGTGCCGGAAGCCCAGCAACTACTGCTCGATGCCGTGCGCAAGATGACCGTGCAGGACGCCAAGGCCATTCTCGCCGGTGGCGATGACTCGGCCACCCAGTACCTCAACCAGTCCAGCCGCGAGCAGATTCGCGCGAAATTCCTGCCCATCGTCAAACAGGCCACCGACCAGGTCGGCCTGGCGCAGCAATACAACGCCGTCGCCGCCAAGGTGCCGGCTGGCATGAACGGCAGTTACGCGAATATCGAAAGCTATGTCACCGAACAGGCGCTCGATGGCCTGTTCACCGTGATCGCCGAGCAGGAAGCGAGCATTCGCAAGAACCCCGCCGCCGCGGCCACCAGCCTGGCGAAAAAGGTGTTCGGACTGCTCTGAGAGATTGGGTCGAGCTGCGCTGGTTTAAGCCAGCCGCTGCTCAGTCCGCCCTGCGCCGCGGCCAGACCAGGCTGAAACGCGCGCCGCCCAGGTCGCTGTGCCCCAGCTGCGAGCGGCCGCCATGCCAGTAGATGATCCGCCGTACGATGGACAAGCCCAACCCGTGCCCGCCAGAGGCGCGGGTACGGCTGTCGTCCAGGCGCAGGAACGGGGTGAAGACCTTTTCCCAATCCGCTTCCGGGACGCCCGGGCCGTCGTCGTCCACCTCCAGCCGCACCGTTTGCCCATCGATGGTGAAGCTGACCTGCACCCGACTCTCGGCATGGCGCATGGCATTGGTGATCAGGTTGCTCAGGGCGCGGCGCAGGTACTGCGGCTCCGCCTCGGCCCAGCAGCTGCAATCGGCTGCCGTTGTGCATTCTCCGCGGCTGACGCTGACATCGGCGCGGAGCGGCGCCAGCTCACCGATCACCTGATCGACCAGCGCACCCAGGTCGACCTGCAGGAAATGCAAGGTCGGCGAGCCGCGCTCCAACCGCGAATACACCAGCATTTCGTCGACCAGCGCATCGAGGTCGTCGATGTCGCCGTCCATGCCTTCCAGGTACTTGCGCCGGGCTTCGTCGGTCTGCGCCTCGGCGCTCATTTCCAGGCCGAAACGCAGGCGAGCGACCGGCGTGCGCAGTTCATGGGCCACCGCGCTGACCATCTCCCGCTGCACCGCCAGCAAACGCTGCAGATGCCTGGCCATGCCGTTGAACGCCGCCGCCAGGCGTCCGACCGAATCGGTGCCGACGTCCGGCACGCGGGTTTCCAGATTGCCCGCGGCGATGCGGGTCGCCGCGCCTTCCAGCACGCTCAGGCGCTGCTCCAGCTGGCGCACCAGCAGGTACACGGTAAGACCGATCAACGACAGGCCGAGCAGGCCGATCAAGATTAGCAACTGCGGCGGATAGGGATTCATCTGGTACAGCGGGCCGAGCTGCATGATCCAGCCGGTGCCGGCGATGGCCGCGAACACACGCACGGCATCACCGCCGCGAGCGAGCGCCATCACCGTGTCACCCTCGTCCAGCCGCCGACGCTGGTCGTCATCGAGGTTGGCGCTGTCACGCGTCAGCAATTCCAGATCGAAGCCGAAACCACGCGCCTGTTTCAGCTCGGCGAGGCGTCGCGGCTGCTCGGCTTCGGGATAGCGGATCAGCTCGTCGATCAGCAGATAGATGGTCGCGCGCGCCAGCTGCTCGCTGAGCTGTTCCACCTCGCCGGTGAGCACCAGCCGATCCTGCGCGCTGACCAGGCTGAACACCGTGGTGCTCTGCGGGCGAATCTGCTCGACCAGCACCTGGCCGCGCAGCAGGCGCGCCTCCAGTCGGCTTTCCAGGCTGACATCGTCGAGCGTGCGCACCCGCAGCGGAATGCCCAGCAGCCGCCCCCAAAGGTTCGCAGCCTGGCGCCGTTCGATCGGCGTCATGCTGCTCATGTTGTGCGCCATCAGGCGGAAGGTACCGCTGGCCAGGCGCTCGCGGTGATCGTCCGCGCGGTACTGGTTGAGCAGGTGCAGGCCGCCGGCGCCGAGCAGCGCCACCAGCACCAGCACCCCCAGCATGCCGCCATAGATGCGCAGGAAGATCGAGTTCATGGGCGGCGGCGCTACACCATCGCCACGGCAGCTTCGGAAACGAACAGATAGCCCTTGCCGCGCACGGTCTTGATCAGCCGCGGATGATCGGGATCGTCACCGATCTTGGGGCGGATACGCGAAATACGCACATCGATGGAGCGGTCCTGACCGTCGTATTCGATGCCGCGCAGCTCGGCGAAGATTTCTTCACGGGAAAGAATGCGTCCGGGGTTGGAGGTCAGCAGCCAGAGCAGGTCGAACTCGGCGCCGGTCAGTTCGATCTGCTGTTCACGCAACCAGGCTTCGCGCAACGCGCTGTCGATCACCAACGGACCGAACTGCAGGCGCTTGGCATTGGCCGGCGCCTCCGGTGGCTGACGACGCAGCAAGGCGCGGATGCGCGCCAGCAACAGACGCGGACGCACCGGCTTGCAGACATAGTCGTCGGCGCCGGTTTCCAGCCCCAACACCTGATCCAGATCGTCGGCCCGCGCGGTGAGCATGAGGATCGGGCCATCGTAGCGGTCACGCACCCGCCGGCAGATCGACAGGCCATCCTCCCCGGGCAGCATCAGATCGAGCACCACCAGATCCGGGCGCTCCTCGATGATGCGCTCGGCGGCGCAGGCGCCATCCGATTCGATCGACACCTCGAAGCCGCCACTGCTCTGCAGGTATTCCTGCGTCAGCTCGGCCAGCCGTCGATCGTCCTCGACGATGAGAATCCGCCACGTCTCTTGCTCCATCCCCGCCCCCTGTCAGACCGTCAGGCCACAAACGAACAGCGCGCATTGTACCCAACGCCCGGCCCGGCACGATGCACAAAAAGCGGGCATCGGCAAACACAACATGTAGTGTCATTGACCATCATCAAAATATGCCCGGCGGCGCGTATTTCGTCGGCATTCGGCCGAGCGCCGCAGCCATGCGGCCTGCGGCCGGACGCCGCGCTTTCACCCACAATCCGCACACACGTTATCCACAGGTTATCCCAGACGGCTGCCTTGCATTGGCCCGGAGCCAGCATTATCTTGTCGCTCCAGCGCGCCTTGACCCCTAGATATTGGGCCTGCGCACCGCAACTGACACAATCGAGACATTTTCGAGAGCTGGGCTATCGCCCTACCTCCCATTGCTCTGCAACACCGTCGGCAGCTTCAGGTCAAGCATTAATGCAAGCCTTCGACAGTCGTCTCCCTGACTTCAAGCGCGGAACTAGCAGCTGTGCTCGGAGCCAAGACAAAACACAACATATTGTGTTGACAGTTTTTCCAGCCTGACTATCCTTCCGGCAACGACTTAGCTCGTCAGCGGCCTAGTCAGGACTATTCCTTGCGATACCACCGTGCACCGCGATGCGGGGCATGGCTCATGCAGTAACGACGCCCGGGCTCAACGAAGCCCGCGCAGACAGAACCAGAACCGCGACTAAAAGAGAGAATCCGGAGCCCCCATGCAGAACCCATCCACTCGCGAGAACCCGCTGTCAGCCGATGCACCGGATCTGGCGGCTACCGCCCCGGGCCAGCTGCGCGTGATCAAGCGCAACGGTACCGTCGTCCCCTACACCGACGACAAGATCACCGTCGCCATCACCAAGGCCTTTCTCGCAGTGGAAGGCGGTAACGCTGCCGCTTCCTCGCGTATTCACGACACCGTCGCGCGCCTGACCGAGCAGGTCACCGCCACCTTCCGTCGTCGCATGCCCTCCGGTGGCACCATCCACATCGAAGAAATCCAGGATCAGGTCGAACTGGCCCTGATGCGCGCCGGCGAGCAGAAGGTCGCGCGTGACTACGTGATCTACCGCGAAGCCCGTAGCCAGGAGCGCAAGAGCGCCGCGGCCAACGACATCGCCCAGCCGCACCCGAGCATCCGCGTCACCCGCGCCGATGGCAGCCAGCAGCCGCTGGACATGGGCCGCCTGCAGACCATCATCACCGAAGCCTGCGAAGGCCTGGCCGAAGTCGATGGCGCGCTGATCGAGCGCGAGACCCTGAAGAACCTCTACGACGGCGTGGCCGAGAAGGACGTCAACACCGCCCTGGTGATGACTGCCCGTACCCTGGTCGAGCGCGAGCCGAACTACAGCCAGGTCACCGCGCGTCTGCTGACGGACACCCTGCGTGCCGAAGCCCTGGGCTTCCTCGACGTTGCCGAAGCCGCCACCCATCATGAGATGGCCGACCTCTACGCCAAGGCCCTGCCGGCCTACATCGAGAAAGGCGTCGAGTTCGAACTGCTCGATTCCAAGCTCAAGAGCTACGACCTGGCCAAGCTGGGCGCCGCGCTCAACCACGAGCGCGACCAGCAGTTCACCTACCTCGGCCTGCAGACCCTGTACGACCGCTACTTCATCCACAAGGACAATGTCCGCTTCGAGCTGCCGCAGATCTTCTTCATGCGCGTGGCCATGGGCCTGGCCATCGAGGAAGAGCAGAAAGAAGCCCGCGCCATCGAGTTCTACAACCTCTTGTCGTCCTTCGACTACATGGCCTCGACGCCGACCCTGTTCAACGCCGGCACCCTGCGTCCGCAGCTGTCGTCGTGCTACCTGACCACCGTGCCGGACGACCTGGGCGGCATCTACGACGCCATCCGCGATAACGCCCTGCTCTCCAAGTTCGCCGGCGGCCTGGGCAACGACTGGACCCCGGTGCGCGCACTGGGCGCCTA
This sequence comes from Stutzerimonas xanthomarina, assembly GCF_003935375.1. GTDB lineage: Bacteria > Pseudomonadota > Gammaproteobacteria > Pseudomonadales > Pseudomonadaceae > Stutzerimonas > Stutzerimonas xanthomarina_A. The sequence goes on along the minus strand of NZ_RHQM01000005.1, from coordinate 229,630 downwards.
CATCAAGGGCACCAACGGCAAATCCCAGGGCGTCGTGCCCTTCCTGAAAGTGGTCAACGACACCGCCGTCGCGGTCAACCAGGGCGGCAAGCGCAAGGGCGCGGTCTGCGCCTACCTGGAAACCTGGCACCTGGACATCGAGGAATTCCTCGAACTGCGCAAGAACACCGGTGACGACCGTCGCCGTACCCACGACATGAACACCGCCAACTGGATTCCGGACCTGTTCATGAAGCGCGTCTTCGACGACGGCCCCTGGACCCTGTTCTCCCCGTCCGACGTCCCCGACCTGCACGACCTCACCGGCCGCGCCTTCGAGGAGCGTTACGAGTACTACGAGGAGCTGACCAAGTACGGCAAGATCAAGCTGTTCAAGACCCTGCCGGCCAAGGACCTGTGGCGCAAGATGCTCTCGATGCTGTTCGAGACCGGCCACCCGTGGCTGACCTTCAAGGACCCGTGCAACCTGCGCAGCCCGCAGCAGCACGTCGGCGTGGTACACAGCTCCAACCTCTGCACCGAGATCACCCTGAACACCAACAAGGACGAGATCGCCGTCTGCAACCTGGGCTCGATCAACCTGGTCAACCACATCAAGGACGGCAAGCTCGACGCCGCCAAGCTGGAGCGCACCGTGCGCACCGCTGTACGCATGCTCGATAACGTCATCGACATCAACTACTACAGCGTGCCGCAGGCGCAGAACGCCAACTTCAAGCACCGCCCGGTGGGCCTGGGCATCATGGGCTTCCAGGACGCGCTGTACCTGCAGCACATCGCCTATGGTTCCGATGCCGCCATCGACTTCGCTGACAAGTCCATGGAAGCCATCAGCTACTTCGCCATCCAGGCCTCCTGTGACCTGGCCGACGAGCGTGGCGCCTACTCCAGCTTCCAGGGCTCGCTGTGGTCCCAGGGCATCCTGCCGCTGGATTCCCAGCAGATTCTCATTGAGGCCCGTGGCCAGAAGTACATCGACGTCGACCTGACCGAATCCCTGGATTGGGCGCCGATCCGCGAACGCGTCAAGAAAGGCATCCGCAACTCCAACATCATGGCCATCGCCCCGACCGCGACCATCTCCAACATCGTTGGCGTGTCGCAGTCCATCGAGCCGACGTACCAGAACCTGTACGTCAAATCGAACCTGTCCGGCGAGTTCACCGTGATCAACCCGTACCTGGTCCACGACCTCAAGGCCCGCGGCCTGTGGGACCCGGTGATGGTCAACGACCTCAAGTACTACGACGGCTCCGTACAGCAGATCGAGCGCATCCCGCAGGATCTGAAAGACATGTACGCCACCGCCTTCGAGGTGGAAACCAAGTGGATCGTCGACGCCGCCAGCCGCCGCCAGAAGTGGATCGACCAGGCGCAGTCGCTGAATCTGTACATCGCCGGCGCCTCGGGCAAGAAGCTCGACGTGACCTACCGCATGGCCTGGTACCGTGGCCTGAAGACCACCTACTACCTCCGTGCCCTGGCCGCGACCAGCACCGAGAAGTCCACCATCAACACTGGCAAGCTGAACGCCGTGTCCAGTGGTGGCAGCGAGGCGGCGAACTCCGCCAGCGCCGCTCCGGCTGCCGAGCCGCAGCCGGCTCCGGTGCCGCTGGCTTGCTCCATCGATAACCCCGACTGCGAAGCCTGCCAGTAACAGAAGTCGCGCGTAGCTGAGCGGCGTCTGCGGCGTTGGCCGCCAAACCGGACCCCATCACGTACAGCTGTACGCTCAGGGGTTCCGGCTCGGCAGCCGCCTAGCAGCCACTCGCACAGCTCCACGCTCGCACCACTGTTGCGACAAGGAAACAGAACGGCCCGCTCCTGCTCGCCAGGAGCCCTAAGCCAACGCAGTGGCTACCGATCGAACAAGCCAGACGCCAACACCAAACCAGTCCCCTCGCCCCTCTGGGGAGAGGGTTAGGGTGAGGGGCAACCCTCCAGACAAGCACAAGCGGTCGGACCAGACACCCGACCGTCCCCTCGCCCCTCCGGGGAGAGGGTCAGGGTGAGGGGCAGCCCCACCAGACGATACAAAAGGCCGGACCTATCTCGGCCCAAACCAAATACCCGCTTTTGCGTGCAAACCAAAAGCACCCAAACACATCCGACCGGCCAAGCCCCGGTCCCCGATCAGGAGCTATCGCACATGCTGAGCTGGGACGAATTCAACGAAGAAGACACCACCACCGCCGCGCCGGCCCCCGCTGCCGCGCAGCCGGCAGGCCAGACCGCCGCCAAGCTGGACAACGACGCCGCCGGCTCGGTAGAGGAAGCCCGCGCCGTTGCCGCCAGTGACTCCGAGGCCATCGCCCGCGCCAAGCGCGCGCTGGACGACCTGGACATCCAGGAAGGCCTCAACGAACTGGAAGGCGAATCGGCCCGCGTGCGCGTCGACGAGAAGCGCATGATCAACGCCCGCGCCGACCTCAACCAGCTCGTACCCTTCAAGTACGACTGGGCCTGGCAGAAGTATCTGGATGGTTGCGCCAACCACTGGATGCCGCAGGAAGTGAACATGAACGCCGACATTGCCCTGTGGAAGAGCAAGGACGGCCTCAGCGAAGACGAGCGCCGTATCGTCAAGCGCAACCTCGGCTTCTTCTCCACCGCCGACAGCCTGGTCGCCAACAACCTCGTGCTGGCCACCTACCGCCTGATCACCAACCCCGAGTGCCGCCAGTACATCCTGCGCCAGGCCTTCGAAGAGGCGATCCACACCCACGCCTATCAGTACTGCATCGAATCGCTGGGCATGGATGAAGGCGAGATCTTCAACATGTACCACGAGATCCCGAGCGTCGCGAAAAAGGCCAGCTGGGGCCTCAAGTACACCCGTTCCATTTCCGACCCGACCTTCCAGACCGGCACCCCGGAGACCGACAAGCAGTTCCTGCGCAACCTCATCGCCTACTACTGCGTACTCGAAGGCATCTTCTTCTACTGCGGCTTCACCCAGATCCTCTCCATGGGCCGCCGCAACAAGATGACCGGCACCGCCGAGCAGTTCCAGTACATCCTGCGTGACGAGTCCATGCACCTGAACTTCGGCATCGACATGATCAACCAGATCAAGATCGAAAACCCGCACCTGTGGGACGCCGACATGAAGGACGAAGCGACCCAGATGATCCTCCAGGGCACCCAACTGGAAATCGAATACGCCCGCGACACCATGCCCCGTGGCGTCCTCGGCATGAACGCCGCAATGATGGAGGACTACCTCAAGTTCATCGCCAACCGTCGCCTGACGCAGATTGGTCTGAAGGAAGAGTATCCGGGCACTACCAACCCGTTCCCGTGGATGAGCGAGATCATGGACCTCAAGAAGGAGAAGAACTTCTTTGAGACGCGGGTGATTGAGTATCAGACTGGCGGGGCTTTGAGCTGGGATTGATTAGTAATACATCGTTCAAAAAGCCCTTATCACTAGGGCTTTTTTTGGGGAGACTCTGAGTTGCCAGGAAAACGACTTAACGACAAGGAACGCAAATCTATAAAGTGGTGGCAATCAACAGACCCCACCGGTTTTCTAGAAGAGATTGAAATAAACGGAAACGGTGGTTCTGGCCTGCGGGGAATAAATTCTATAAAGGTCCGCTTCGATGCCCCCGTGACGGTAATCTCAGGTAAAAATGGTGCCGGAAAAAGCACAATACTTTCGCTTTCCGCTTTAGCTTTTCACGGCACCTCTGCCTTTCCCGCTAAGAACTCGCGAAATGGAAAATACTATACATTTCAAGATTTCTTCTTTAAAGGCCATAGCGACCCAAACATTACCGGTGTAGAGATAAGCTGGAAATACAAAAACATCAGCCAACCTCTAACAATCAAAAAAAGATCCGACAAGTGGATGCGGTACGAACGCCGCCCAAAGAGGCCTGTTTATTTCATAGGGATTTCTCGTTGTGTTCCTGCCATTGAACAAAGCGTATTACGCGGCCACTTCGGAAAACAAAATAAAAGCCACAAGCAAAAACCACTTACTCCTGACGCCATCAGCCATATATCTGAAATATTAGGTCGGAAATACGAATCTGCTGAAACCAGAGAAAGCTCAAAATACAAACTGAGATCATGTAGAAACGGCGCAAGCTACACCAGCTTCAACATGGGAACGGGCGAAGATATTGTCATAGACTTGCTCAGCACATTATACACAGCCGAAACCAACTCCTTGATTATCATTGAAGAAATTGAACTCGGCCTTCATCCAAGCGCTCAAAAAAAGCTAGCTCAGTCGCTGCCTAAAATTGCATTAGACAAGAAAATCCAAATCATAATCTCTAGCCACTCTGAATATATAATTGACAATCTACCAAGAGAATCCAGATTATTCATTGAAAAAGGAGAACCAGAACACTTCGTAAATTACCGACCTTCAACAAGGACAGCCTTAAGCAGCCTGACCAATGACTCTCAAGCCGAACTCTTAATATTCTGCGAAGACGAGTTTGCTAAAAGTCTTATTCAAAGCGCGTTACCACAATATTTGAGACGCCGAGTCCACATCGTCCCTACAGGCGCGGACTCCGAACTTATCGCAAGCGTCACGCATCACAACAGGGCTGGCCACAAACACAAGACTTTAGTTATTTGGGACGGAGATGTTAGTTTTATAAAAATAAAAAAATGGGCAACGGAAGAACTCAAAAAAAATCCTTCACTTCACCTTGTATTCACCAGATTACCTGGCCACACGCCCCCTGAGGCCTGGATGATTGACAAGCTTCTTTCGTCTAGCGAGGCAGTAGATGAGCTCACCTCTCGATTTCAGCTAAACGGCCCTGACGAAACAAAAGATATTCTTTCAGAAGCGCTGGTAAATATCGACCATCACTCGCTATCTGACACAATTTCCAGACGAACCAACACAGCCGCCGAATATACCAAAGTAACCACCACACAAATTACCACCCAGATGTTTGGTAGTGAATTTACCCACCTAACTGAACTTGTAAGTAGCATTCTCGAATAGCGAGGTAGCCTGGAAGTGACGCGTGGAAAAGGCTTCGCCGTTTTCCACCCTACCTCCGGCGACGTCGATGCGTCGGCGGAGTGGGCGGTTGAGATGTCGTAGCCGTAGGGTGGATAACGCTTTGCTTATCCACCGATACGGACCTCCCGCCAACAAAACGCTCAAGGATGAGCCGCCATGTCCCGCTACCGCCGCGCCCAAGTGCCGGGCGCCACGTATTTCTTCACGGTCAATCTGCTCAATCGTCGCAGCGACCTGCTGGTCCGCCATATCGACCTGCTCCGCGAGACGGTGCGTGCCACCCGCTCACGGCATCCTTTTCATATCGACGCCTGGGTCGTTCTGCCCGACCACATGCATTGCGTCTGGACGCTCCCGAATGGCGACGCCGATTTCGCCCTGCGCTGGAAAGTCATCAAGTTCGCTTTCGCCCGACGCCTGCCGAAGACCGAGATACTGACGGCAACTCAGCGCTCCCGCGGCGAGCGTGGAATCTGGCAACGGCGCTATTGGGAACACCTGGTTCAGGAGGAACGGGATTACCGGCATCACGTCGACTACGTGCATCGGAATCCGTTGAAGCATGGTTTGGTGGAGCGTGTCGTCGACTGGCCCTATTCGAGTTTTCATCGAGCCGTCGGAGCTGGAATCTACCCAGTTGATTGGTGCGGTGATGAGGCGGAGGGATTCGCAAGGGATGCGGACTGACGCGTGGAAAAGGCTTCGCCGTTTTCCACCCTACGCTGCTACGCAACACCTCCACTCGGGCAACTGACGGGGACGGACTTCGAGTCGCCCGAGAGCTCTTTGGTTTTATTTGCTTCTTCTGCACGGACCGGCAGGCGACACCAACCGCCCCTTTCAGGAGGGTGAGTGGAATCGCCGTGGAAGGGGTTGAGCGGCATGGATGCCGCGAGAGCCGCGATGGGCCAGGGATGGCCCTTCGCGGCGTGCCCCTGGAATGGCGATGGAGCGAAACGGAGCGTAGCGAAGTAACAGCCGAAGGCTGGCCCGAAGGGCGAGCGAAGCGAGTAACGGACCCGGAGCGAAGCGCAGGGCCGGATGCTGGGGCAAGCCCTTTTGGTTCCTTTTGGCGGGGCCGGCCATCCGGGCGACTGCCAAAAGGGACCCGCCCAGCGGGGCGGAACCAATGCCAGAAGCAACTCGGAAACGATCCGAGCAAGTAGCCTGGAAGTGACGCGTGGAAAAGGCTTCGCCGTTTTCCACACTACGCTGCGGCGAATTAGCCGGTCAGCTCACACAACCCACCCGGCACCCCCATTACCCACTCCCTCACCGCCCGAACCGTAGGGTCGTCCCGCCGGCTCTCCGGGTATACAAGGTGAAACGGCTTGCCCTCCATCTCCGGCCCGAACGGCTGCACCAGCCGTCCTTCCCTCAGTTCGTCCTCGATCAACTGCCGACTCATCAGGGCCACACCCTGCGCACCGATGGCGGCGGAGATGGCGTGGGTTTCGTCGGAGAAGACCAGCCCGGCGCTCACATCCAGCCCCGGCACGTTGGCGAGCTTTTGCCACGACGCCCAGTGAATCGGCGCGGACAAGGCGGCTTGCGCGCGGAAGTGGATCAACGGGTGTTTGGGCAGCTCGGTTATATCCCGCAAGCCGAGGTGCGGGCTGCAGACCGGGACGAAGGTGTTGTCGAACAGCTTCTCCGCCACCAGCCCCGGCCAGCGGCCATCGCCGTAGCGGATGGCGATATCCGCCGTGACGCCATCCAGCGCCACTGGCTCATGGGAGGTGTGAAAGCGCAGATCGATATCCGGATGGAAATCGCGCAGCAGGCAGACCCAGGGCACCAGCCAGCGCACCGCGATGGCCGGTGTGGTGCTGAGGGTGATCGCCTGGCGGCAGGGCTTCGCGCTCAGGCGCTCGACCGTAGCGCTGATGCTGTCGAACGCGACTTCCAGCGTCTGTTGCAGCTCGCGCCCCGGGTCGGTCAGTTCCAGTTTCCGAGGTTTGCGCAGGAACAGCGCCACGCCGAGGGATTCCTCCAGCGAACGAATCTGGTGGCTGATCGCCGTGGCCGTGACGGACAGCTCCTCGGCGGCCTGCTTGGCGCTCTCGTGGCGGGCGGCGGCTTCGAAGGCCCGTAGCGCAGAAAGCGAAGGTAACCGGCGGTGCGCCATGGCTGAGTTTCCCTCATCTGTAGTTGGAAGAAATGGTCGTTTGTCGCTCGTACAGCCTAGCCCTAGGCTGGATTTACCGCGAACGACAGATGAGTTCAATCACAGAGGAGAATCGCCATGACGCACCTTCTGCACCTCGATGCCAGCGCCCGCCCCGGTCTTGCCGGCAAGGACGAGCACGGTTCCCACAGCCGTAACCTCACCCACCGCTTCGTCAGCCAGTGGGCGGCCGGGCGCGCACAGGACGGCATCGTCTACCGGGATATTGGCCAGAACCCGCCGTCCTTTATCAGCCATGACTGGATCGCCTCCAGCTTTACGCCGGAAGAACGCCGTGAGCCGTGGATGCGAGACACGCTGGCGGAAAGCGACCTGCTGGTCGATGAGCTGATCGCCGCCGATGTATTGGTCATCGGCACGCCGCTCTACAACTTCGGCATGCCCGCGGTGCTGAAAGCCTGGATCGACCAGATCGTGCGCCCGGGCCGGACGGTCGAGGTCGACGAAAGCAAGTTGCCCGACCCGTACGTACCGCTGCTGGCGGACCGGCCACGGCATGCAGTCATCCTCAGCGCTCGGGGCGGCATCGGCTTTGGCCCCGGAGGGGAGATGGCGCACATGAATCACCTGGAGCCGAACCTGGTGACGGCGCTGAATTTCATCGGTATCACCCGCATTCACCAGGTCGCGATCGAGGGTCAGGAAACCGGTGGCGAGGTGTTGGCCGCCTCGGTGGCCGAGGCGCTGCGCCAGGTCGATGCGCTGGTGACGGAGCTGCAGGGGGCACTCGATGCGCCCCCACTCCATGCGCGGACAAGGCAGGTGGAGCTCAATCAGGTGTAAGGCGGGCAACGCGTGGAAACGGCCTCGCTTTCCACGCTACGCTCCATGGGCATGGCACCCAGTCGAGACAGCGGAGCAGACATGGCGAGCGACAAAGATTTCGTGCTGTACGTGGCGGAGCAGATCGGCCTGGGGAGCAGGCTGACGTACAGGAAGATGTTCGGCGAGTACGCCCTTTATCTGGACGAAAAGGTCGTCGCGTTCGTCTGCGACAACAGCCTGTTCATCAAGCCTTCGGCGGCCGCCGAGACGCTCGCCCCAGACTTGCCGCAAGCGCCGCCCTACCCCGGCGCGAAGAACTATCCGGTGGCGGACGAGCTGCTGGACGATGCCGACGAACTCCGCCGCCTGGTGATCGAAACGGCTCGCCTCATGCCAGCACCTGCGCCACGCAAACCGAGGAAGAGAAGGCCAGACGCAGCCGCGACATAGCGGCAGGCAGGATCCCGTATCCCTGATCGCCATGCCGCTTCACCTGGCCAGTCGCACGCCGCCCGGTACAATGCCGCCATTTTCCGTACCGCCCCGGAGCGCCGCCATGTTCACCCTCACCCACCTCGACACCCCGCCGCCAGAATCGCTGAAAAGCCAGGTGCTGCAGATGGTGGTGGATTATCTCGGCGACATCAGCCCGGTTTCGCTGCAGCCCAGCAACCCGCTGTATCAGCTGTATCAGTACGTGGTGGGCTTCGAGGTGCATCGCTATCTGGACAGCATGGACGGCGCGCAGGCCGGCAAGCCGGAGCTGATCATGGCGCTGGATGCTGATGAACCGACGGTCCTGCTCGGCTTCGCGCTGTATTTGCCCTTTGTGGACGATCCCGAAGCCTGCGCGCTGGTCTATCTGGCGGTCGACGCCGGCCATCGTCGCCAGGGCATTGGCCGGGCGATGGTCGAAGCGATGGTGACGCGCTATCCCCATGCCGAGGTCGCGTGCGTTGCAGGCAAGGTGCCGTATTTCAGCGCGCTGGGCTTTCAGCCGCTGGTGGCGCGCGGCCCGCAGGTGGTGATGAATACCCGTAACGAGGCTTCGAACGGTGCGGTGGCGGTGCAGGATCTGGAGCCGATCTTCCAGTCCAAGGAAGTTCGGCAGATCTACAGCTACCTGGTGCAGCAGAACGGCCGCAAGGCGATGAGCGAGGCGGAGAAACAGCGCGACCGGCTGCTCGATCAACTGGCGCGCCAGGCCGACCAGCTGATGGAGAACTACGCGTCAGCCAGACGCCTGCACTGACTGCCCAGAACGCTCCCGGACGCAACCTCGCGGATCAGCGCTTCACGCAGACAAATATCGCGTTCCCGGATGCCTGGTCCCAGGGCACGATCTTCTCGTAGTCATGCTCGAGCACATGCACTTCGAAGTACGGCGCCAGCAGCTCGCTCAGCTCGGCAAAACTCACCGCCACCATCGCGTGTTCGTCGTTCCATACCTGGCTTTGATCCGCCGCGGTTCTGCCGATGCGCAGCCTCAGCAGTTGCTGCTCCCCTTCCCCCGGGTAGTGCCAACCCGAGCTGAAGGTGAACAGGCCGCCCGCATGCCGGGCCGTGTGCGAGACGAATGACGCGTTGTCGATCCGGCGCTTGTCCACGGCGTTGAAGCAGAACAGCCCGCCGGGGGCCAACGCGGCATGCGCGCTGGCGATGCACGACTCGAGTCTGGCCAGCCCGGCGCTGTAGTGGATGGAGTAAAGAAAGCAGGTGATCAGATCGGCCGGCTGCTCGACCGCAAAGCCACACATGTCCTGCAGGGAAAATTGCGCTTCCGGACAGCGCGCGGCGGCTCTGTCCAGCATCGGCTGGTTGATGTCGAGCCCGCCGCTGGTATAGCCGGCATCGATGAAATGGCGGACGTGCGGGCCCGTGCCGCAAGCCAGGTCCAGATGCCTAGTCCCGCCGTTGCCGAACAGCTGCTGCAATCGCTGGACACAGTGGCTTTGCGCCCGGTAGTCGATGTCCGCGCACATGAGGTCGTAGTAACCCGACAAGTCGGTATAGAGAGCATCGCCGGGCATGATGACCTGATGTGTGAGGGGGCTTCAGCGGGCGCGCATCATATCTCAACCACACCTCTGTGTAGTGGCCAGGCGCAATGCGGGACATTCACCGGACGGTGGTGGACCGCTTGCCCCCTCAGGGTGCCCAGACGCTCCACCACCATAGGGCCGGATGGCGCTCGGTCACTCGTCCGGAATCTCCACTTCGACCAGCTTCGCCAAAAGCGTCAGCGACTCCTGCCAGCCGAGGTAGCAGGCTTCGGCCGGGATCGCGTCCGGAATGCCTGCCTGGGTGATGTTTAGTTCGGTGCCGCAGGATACCTGGGTGAGCGTCACCGTCACCTCTATCGTGCCCGGCAAGCCCGGATCATCGAATGTGTCTTCGTAACGGATTCGCTGATTTTCCAGCAGCTCCAGGAATTGTCCGGCGAAGCTGTGGCTGGTACCCGTGGAGAAATTCGTGAAGGACATTCTGTAGCGGCCGCCTACCCGCGCGTCGATCTCGTGCACCTTGCCGGTGAAGCCGTTCGGCGGCAGCCATTTGGCCTTGGCGTCTGGGTCCAGAAAGGCGCGATAGATGCGCTCGGGTGTCGCTCGCAGGACGCGGTGAAGGCGGATGGTGCTGGGCATGGCTGTTCTCCTCTGGTGGCGAATCTGCCTTGATGGCCTTGATAGTCGAACGAAGAACCACGAATTCGACGCAATGCTTGAATTTCCGCCCAACCAGCATCGCGAGTGTCTGCCCTGGACAATCGAGGTCAAGCCGGCTCGTTCGCGCCCCTGAGCGTAAGCAGGCACAGCTGCTCCATGCAGATGGCCCAATCGGTCATGCGATCCGCTTCAAGTTGCACCAGCATCGCGTAGCGGCGGCCGCCCCATACCGATAGATGCAGCGCTTCCAGCGTCGCAGCGCTCGGGCGTACCGGCAGATCGGTCGCCGCATCAATGACCCGATGCCAGGCGCCCAACAGATCCTCGTAGACCCGACGCTGATGCTTGGGCTCGGCCACCAGCGTTTCCAGTTCGAGCATGTCCGGATGGAACCAGGGCAGCTGTGGCTCAACTCCGGCAAGGGCGCGTACCAATAGGCGGATGCGCTCGGGCCAGGCAAGCGCGGTTGGCGCTACCGCTTGCGCGTCGATGGCCTCCAGCAGCTGCTCGACGCAATAGCGCACGTAGCCCGAGTGCAGGGCGTGCTTGCTGGGGAAGTAGTCGTACAGGGTGCCGATGGCCACGCCGGCTTCGAGTGCGACCGCACGGGTCGTCAATCGAGCCCAGCCGTCGCGCTGCCATATCCGAACATAGGTGTCGAAAATCGCCTGAACGGTGGCCTTGGCGCGCTGCTGAGTCGGCCGTTTGAGCGGCTTGGCGCTCGGCAATCGTGTGCTCATGAAATCCGAACCCGGCGGTGAAACGAAAGGGATAGAGTCGAAGCCGTCCATTTACGAACCCAAGGTGCCATCGATGAGCGTCATCCGCCAGTTGCAGAACAACAAGAAAGACATGCAGCAGACCCGCATTCAGAACCGACCGATGCCGGAGCTGAAAGCCGGCGAAGCCCTGCTGCGTATCAGCCGGCTGGCACTGACCACGAACAATGTCACCTACGCCGCATTCGGCGAGACACCTCACCTGCGCTATTGGGACTTCTACCCCACCGGCGATAGCGAGTGGTTCCACATGCCGGCGTGGGGCTTCGCCGAAGTCGTGGAGAGCACCGTCGATGGCCTGGCGAAGGGCGAACGCTTCTATGGCTTCTGGCCGATAGCCAGCCATGTCGTGATGCAGCCGGTGCGCGTCTCCGAGCGCGGTTTCTACGACGGCGCCGAACACCGACTCGAACTCACCTCGGCCTACAACCAGTACCAGCGCATCAGCAGCGACGCCGCCTATCGTGCCGGCAGCGAAAACTACCAGATGCTGCTGCGGCCGCTGTTCATCACCTCCTTCATGCTGGCCGATTTCCTCGACGACAACGCCTTCTTCGGCGCGCGCCAGATCCTGATGTCGAGCGCCTCGAGCAAGACCGCGTACGGCACGGCGTTCTGCCTGCAGGACAACCCGGCCGTGCAGCTGATCGGGCTGACTTCCGCCGGCAACACGGACTTCGTGCAAAGCCTGGGTTGCTACCATCAGGCCTTGGGCTACGACCAGCTCGCTTCGCTGGACCCGAGCGTGCCCACGCTCTACGTCGACTTCTCCGGCAGCGCCGATCTACGCCGGCAGATCCACAGCCATTTCAAGGATGCCCTGGTGTACGACTGCTTCGCCGGGTCAGCCCAGAACCACGAATACAGAAAGACGGACGCAACGCTGGCCGGTCCGCAGCCACAGCCCTACTTCGCGCCTTATCAGATCAAGAAACGCAACGCCGACTGGGGCCCCGCCGAGGTGACCCGCCGCTTCAACGAGGCGCAGCTGGCCTTCATCGCTCGGGTGAGCGATGCGCAGCAGCCCTGGATGCAGGTGCACGAACACGCTGGTCTGGAGTCCGCACAGGCGCTGGCCGAATCCTTGATCAAAGGCGACATCAATCCTCTGGAGGGCCACGCCGTGGTGCTCGACTGACCAGGTAATCGGTGCCGAGCAGATAACCTCAGCCAGTGCGGCCGGTCGATGCGGCTGGCGTATATCGAGCCAGTCGCTAGCCTGACTACCGGACTTTCTTTGCGGGGAACGATCATGACTGGCGACGAGATCGCTGATTGCTACCGAGGCTACATCGCCTGTCTGAACGGCAGGCGCTGGGCGGAGCTGGAGCGCTTCGTCGATGACGAGGTGCACTACAACGGCCAGTTCGTCGGGCTGGACGGCTATCGCCAGATGCTCGACGGCGACGTTCGGGCGATCCCCGATCTGCAGTTCAACATCGGGCTGCTCATCGTCGAGCCGCCCCATGTGGCGGCACAGCTGCGGTTCGATTGCACGCCCACAGGCGAACTGTTTGGCTTTGCTGTGAATGGCAAGAGAGTGGTCTTTACCGAAAACGTCTTCTACGAGTTCCTCGAGGGAAAGATCCGCAACGTGTGGTCGGTGATCGACAAGAAGGCAGTTGCCGATCAGCTCTGAGGGCGATGACGGCTCACATCACATGTGGGGCGAAGACAAACGCATGGTAATCGCACCCTTTCACTCGCTTCGGCACGCACCGCGTCGGTTCAACGGCTTTCGCTGGCGCGACACGAAGTCGCTCAAGCGCCCGCACTCTTCGCCGATATCGGAAGCACAACTAGATCGATTGGATGCCCTGCATGTTTAACAACCGCTTGAAAAAGGATTTGGAAGCCAAGGATGCCGAGCTGGCAATCCTGCGCCAGCTCATGGGCAAGATGAACGGTGACATGCTGTCGGTCACGCTGGATACCGACTTCAAGATCTGCGCGTTCAATGATCGATTCGCCCGTACCTTGGGTTACTCACACGGGCATCTCCAGGGCCGGCCCCTGGCCGAGATCGTTCCGCCCTATGTGAAGAACCTGCCCTGCTTTCACAACTTTCGCGCCGCGGTGGCCAAGCTCGAGCCGGTCAGCGACGACTATCGGTACCTGCGCGCCGACGGCAGCCTCGCCTGGTTGAAGATCCATTGGTATCCGATCGCAACGGCCGACGGGAAGCTTTCGCATATTCAGGGTTTCGGCAGCGACATAAGCGAGGCCGTGTACCGGGCGAAGGAGAACGAGGCATTTATCACCGCCCTGCTGCGCTCGACCGCGGTTATCCAGTTCAATCTGGACGGAACGGTGGTCACGGCCAACGAGCAGTTTCTCCAGACCATGGGCTATTCGCTCGCAGAGCTCAAAGGCAAACATCACAGTCTGTTCTGCGCGCCGGAAGATGCCGCTTCGGCGGATTACAAGGCGTTCTGGCAGAAACTCAACCGCGGCGAGTACGTCGCCGACCGCTTCAAGCGTGTCGACCGCCACGGCCACGAGGTTTGGCTGGAGGCGACCTACAACCCGGTGCACGACACCGAAGGCAACCTCTACAAGGTGGTCAAGTTCGCCAACGTGGTGACCGATCAGGTCATGCGTGAGGCAGAAGTGCGGCAAGCCGCGGGCGTTGCCTACGACATTTCGCTGCAGACCGACGTCAGTGCCGAGCGCGGCGCCAGCGTGGTGAAGGACACCCTGGTGACGATGCAGAAGATCACCGACCAGGTGCAGTCCGCCACCGATGGCATCGAGGCGCTCGGCAAGCAGTCGCTGCTGATCAGCTCCATCGTCCAGACCATTGGCGGCATCGCCGCACAGACCAACCTGCTGGCGTTGAACGCGGCCATCGAGGCCGCCAGGGCTGGCGACCAGGGTCGCGGTTTCGCGGTGGTGGCCGACGAGGTTCGGCAACTGGCCGCGCGCACGAGCACCGCTACCGACGAGATCGTCAATGTGGTGCAACAGAACCAGGCGCTGGCCGACGAGGCCGTGCGCAACATGTTCGCCAGCCGCGAACAGGCGGTGCAGGGTCTGGGGCTGGCCAACCAGGCCGGTGCGGTGATCATCGAGATTCAGGACGCCGCCAAGCAGGTGGTCAGTGCGGTCGAACGGTTCGCCAAGGAACTCTGACGACGTAACGACAAAGCACGCCCCTGCCCCTGGAGCTGTTACGGCTGTTCGACATGCGCGGCAAAGCCGACCTGCGCTGGCGCCACGTCGGCCCTGAGCGTTAGCGCCGGAATGTCGTAGTCGCCGCCGTTCTGTTTGCGATAGGCGATGGGCTCAGTGAGCCAGAGGTGGTCCAGGCGCTTGCCCAGTTCGTCGCGGAGTGTGTCGAATCGGGCCCGGTCGATGCGGCTGGTGCGGTGCACCAGAAACGGTGGCAGCACATCGAAGCCCGGGTAATGCAGGATGCCGTGATGGATGGGGAACAGCAGGTCCTCGATGGGCCCGTTGATTCCCCGCGGGCTGTAGTGTGATTCCCAGCCACCGGTAGTCACGATCAGCGTCGCCCGTTTGCCCGCCATCGAACCCTCGCCGTAGCGATCGCCCCAGCGCGCGTCCGAATGCTCACCGACGCCATAAGCGAAACCGTAGGCATATACCCGGTCGACCCAGCCCTTGAGGATCGCCGGCATCGAAAACCACCAGAGCGGGAACTGCAGGATCAGCGTATCCGCCCAGCGCAGCTTGTCCTGCTCGGCCGCGATGTCAGAACTCTGCCGGCCACTGGCGAACGCGCGTCGGGAATCCTCGGATGCATCGAAACGCGCTTCGGGATCGCGATCCAGGCTGTCGCCAGCGTCGATCGCGGCCTTCCAGCCCATGGCATACAAGTCGGAAACCTGGACCTGATGGCCAGCCGCCTGCAGGCGTTGTACGGCGAACTCCTTCAACGCGCCATTCAACGAGCGCGGTTCGGGATGGGCATAAACAAGCAGAACATTCATGGCAAACCTCCGTAGCGGGACGGCTGCAGAATGTGGCCTGCCAAGGTATGTTTGAAATGAATAACCCACATGCCAGGTATTGCCGTGAATAATCTCAGACGTCTTGATCTGAATCTGCTGGTGACCCTGGACGTGTTGCTGGCCGAGCACAATGTCACCCGCGCCGCAGAGCGCCTGAATTTTTCCCAGCCCTCGGTGAGCGTGCACCTAGCCAAGCTGCGCGACATTTTCGACGATCCTCTGCTGATACCTGGGCCGCGAGGCATGCGCCCGACTGCACGCGCAGAAGAATTGCGCGAGCCCTTGCGCCTGGCGCTGGAGGCGCTGGAGCAAGCCGTCGCGCCAGCCAGCCCGTTCGACCCTGGCGCCGCGCAGAACGTCTGGCGCATCGCAGCCAGCGACTATGGCGAGTCCGCGATTGTGCTACCCGCTCTGGCCGGCCTGCGGTCCGCCGCACCGAGCACCCGCATAGCCGTGGTCGAGATGCAGCCTTCGCGCATCGCCCGCCAGGCAGAACAGGGTGATATCGACCTCGCCTTGCACACCGTCGACGGATCGCCATCCAACCTGCGCCGCCGCGTTCTGTTCACCGAGCGCTACGTGCTGGCCGGCCGTGCCGGGCATCCGCGCCTGCGGCGACGGCCGACGCTAGAGCAGTTCTGCGCGCTGGATCAGGTGATCGTCTCGCCGGATGGCGGCGGCTTTCACGGTGCCACCGACAGTGCCCTGGCCACGCATGGCCTGCAACGGCGCGTGGTGCTGTCGGTGCCGCATTTCCTGTTCCTGCGCTCGGTACTGGAAAGCACCGACCTGGTGGCCATGCTGCCCGAACGGCTGGTTCAGGGTGTCGCACTGCAGGTCGTCGAAGCGCCGCTGGAGATTCCAGGCTACAAAATGGCCATGCTCTGGCATGAACGCGCCCATCGCGACCCTGCCCATCAATGGCTGCGCGAGCAGATCGTCAACGCGATCTAGCCCCGCCTGCGCGACGTGCTTCTTGGCTGCAACTGATCCAGCGCGGCGGAGTTCTGCCTTGCCCAGTCATAGATCAGTTCGATGGGCTCGACCATCAGTTGCCCCAGCGGCGAAAGCGCATAGCTCACCGCCGGCGGCACCGAATCGAGCGTGTGGCGCTCGATCAGGCCGCTTTGCTCCAGTTCGCGCAGCGTCTGGATCAGCATTTTCTTCGAGATGCCAGGCAGACTGCGATGCAACGCGCCGCTACGTGCGGTGCCATCGTGCCGGGCATGCAGCGTGTGCAGAATCATGCTGGTCCACTTGGTGGAGAAGAGCTCGAGCACGCGTCTTGGCGCGCAGTCTTCACGCCATTGTTCTTCGTCTGAGCCCGGTTGCATGGGGGATGGTCACCATTTGGTGCCGACTTGGATCGGCGTTTTCGAGTGGGTAAGGTGCAGGCCTGTTTCGCTTTGTGGGGGTCTGTACATGACAAATCAAGCACTGGTGGTCGGCGCGAGCGGCATTGTCGGCAGCGCGCTGTCGCGCCTGCTGGCCGATGAAGGCTGGAACGTTGCCGGACTGGCTCGCCGGCCGAACACCGAGGCGGGTGTCACGCCGATCAGCGCCGACCTGCTGGACCCCAAGGCGCTCGCCTCGGCGCTGGCCGGCGTTTCGCCCACTCACGTCTTCCTCACCACCTGGGCGCGCCAGGCCAGCGAGGCGGAGAATATCCGCGTCAATGCGCAGATGGTACGCAACCTGCTCGAAGCCGTCCGGCCGGCTGGTACGCTGCGCCACGTGGCGCTGGTCACCGGGCTCAAGCATTACCTTGGCCCGTTTGAGGCCTACGGCAAGGGCGCGCTGCCGCAGACGCCGTTCCGCGAGGAACAGGGGCGGCTGGATGTCGAGAATTTCTATTACGCCCAGGAAGATGAGGTGTTCGCCGCCGCTGAGCGGGACGGCTTCAGCTGGAGCGTGCATCGGCCGCACACCATCACCGGCATCGCCGTCGGCAATGCGATGAACATGGCCACCACGCTGGCCGTGTACGCCTCCATCTGCCGCCACACGGGGCGGCCTTTCCGCTTTCCGGGCTCGGACGTGCAGTGGAACAGCATGACCGACATGACCGACGCCGCTCAGCTCGCCAGGCACCTGCACTGGGCCGCCAGCACGCCGGCAGCCGCCAACCAGGCCTTCAACGTCGTCAATGGCGATGTGTTTCGCTGGAAATGGATGTGGTCGCGCATTGCCGAGTGGTTCGGCATCGACGCCGCGCCGTTCGATGGCCCGGCCCCGTTGGAGCAGCAGATGGCGGGCGACGCGGCAATCTGGAGCGACATGGCGAAGCAGTACGGTCTCGCCGCGGCGGACATCGGCACGCTTATCTCGCCGTGGCACACCGATGCCGATCTGGGCCGCCCGATCGAGGTGGTGACGGATATGTCGAAGAGTCGCAAGCTCGGCTTTCTGGATTACCAGGCCAGCGATGAGGCGTTCTTCGATGTCTTCGCCAGGCTGCGGGCGAGCAAGCTCATTCCCTGACCCGGTCGCGCAGCGCTAAAAAACCTTTGCCGACCAAACCGTCCCGTATACTCGCGCGTTTTCCGCGCGAGTCCCCTTCCGTGAGCAACAAACGCTATGCCTGCATCGGCCTGAGCAACCCGAAATCGCCGTCCAACGTGGGGGCGATCATGCGTGCCGCAGGCTGCTATGGCGCCGCTTCGGTGTTCTACACCGGCACCCGCTACGACCGCGCCAAGGACTTCGTCACCGATACCAAGAAGGTCCACCAGGACATTCCGCTGATCAACATCGACGATCTGCGCAAGATTCTCCCGCTCGGCTGCGTGCCGGTTGCGGTGGAGCTGGTCGAAGGCGCCCGCTCGCTGCCCGAGTACACCCACCCGGACCGCGCGCTGTATATCTTCGGCGCCGAGGACGGCTCGCTGAGCAAGGAAATCCGAGACTGGTGCGAGGACGTGGTGTACATCCCCACCAATGGCTGCATGAACCTCGCCGCGACGGTCAACGTGGTGCTCTACGACCGCCTGGCCAAGGGCAACAACACCCGCTCCGGGCCGCAGTTCTGATCGAACGATGGATGCGCTACACGCCGCACGTGGACAACGCTTCGCTTGTTCGCTGAAGATGGCGGCGATCGACTCCAAGCGTCGCCGGCCACGTTGGAATCCGGCGATTTCCGCATCCTCGACTTCAAGAGCACAGCATGAAAGCACTTCCGATTCTGGGCGCTGCCCTCGCACTCTTGGTCCCCTCGGCCTATGCCGAGGAACTGCAGCTCACCCTCGACGGCCTGCAACACGATAAGGGCCAGGTGGCCGTAGCGGTATATTCCAGCGCGAAAACCTTCCGCAAGGACGACCAGGCGTTCGCCGCGCAGAAGGCCAAGGCCGAGCAGGGAGCCGTGACCCTGGTGTTCAAGGACCTGCCGCCCGGACGCTACGCGGTGCTGGCCTACCATGACGAGAACGGCAACGGCGAGCTGGACCGCCGCTTCGGCATGATCCCAACGGAAGGCTACGGGCTGTCGAACAATCCCAAGGTGATGGGCCCGCCGTCCTTCGAGGACAGCGCATTCGAGGTGCCCGCCGGCGAACCGACCCGGGTCACGCTGGAGATGCGTTACTAACGAAACAACCCGGGGAAACCGCGTGGAAAAGGCTTCGCCGTTTTCCACCCTAGCGACGCCGCATCCATGTCCGCGGCTGAACTCAGCGGCAGTTGCCGGCACAGCCCCCGCGGGCACATGCCGGCGCTTCCGGATTCTTCAATACGCGGCTGTTGACCACCCCGGCAGCCGTCATCAGTTTGGTCACCGGCGCGTCGTCCGGAATGTTCGAATCTTCGGCCAGCGCGCCGGCCGCGCGCAGTTCGCCCCAGGTTTTCGGCCGTAGCGCCATGGCATGGCGAACTTCATAAACCTGGCCATTGGCTTCGCAACGGTAGTCGTAGGTTGGCATGGTATTCCTCTCGCGATAATTCGGTGCCGGCAGCCCGTGCTGTCAGCCGCGGGCTGTCTGCTGCACACGGCCGCACTCGTAAAGCACTGTGCTTTTCAGCAGCGTCGTGAGCGGCTACGGAAACCGCCGGCACGTACTGGCTATGCCGATTTCATCATCACCAGCGCGAAACCCACCACGATGCCAGCCAGGGCAATCAGCCAGCCGATGCGATGGGCGCGGTTCTTCTGGGCTTGGCGGACGGGGTCTACGGGCTTTTTCTTTCTCACGATTCACCTGGCTCTGGAAAACACGCTGCTGCCGCTTGGCGCTCACGCCTCTCGGCGCAGCGCGCCTTTTTAGGCCGGGCGGGTCGAATTGTCCAGTGGATGAACATTCACGCGAGGTCACGCCTGGCCGGCGTCTAGCCGAGCGGGCTCTGATCGGCTTCCGGTTGGTCGTTCGAATCGGTGCCTGAATCGTTTTCGCCCGAGTCCGGCACATCGCCGTACTCGTCATAATCCGGCGGGGTCAAGCCATCCTTGAGCGGGTCGTCTGGATCGATCATGGCAGCTGTCCTCTGGCAACAATGGGCTTTGGTGACATTGCCTTGGAACCCGAAGGCAGACCGTGCGTTTCGTCAGCGCTGGACATCTCGATGTGCGGTGCGTGCGCACCGAGTCGCGCAACCGCGGACCTACGGCCGACGCACTCCCGTCAGGGTTTCGATGATACGGCACTCGCGGACCGACGATTCGCTGCAGCCCGCCAGGCGCTGCAGCTCCGCTTCGAGCCGCTGCAGATCGGCGATGCGCTGGCGCACTTCGACCAGATGCGTCTGCACCAGGCGATCGACATCGGTGCAAGCATGCTCGGGCTGGTCGGCCAGCTCGACCATGGTGCGGATCTCGTCGAGGGAAAACCCCAGCTCCCGCCCACGCTTGATGAAACGCAGCCGCGCGGCGTCCTGCTCGCTGAAAGTGCGATAGCCGGATTCGGTGCGCGACGGCGCCGCCAGCAGCCCGATGCGCTCGTAATAGCGGATGGTCTCCACGTTCACTGCCGTGGCCTTGCTGAGTTTGCCGATGGTGAGTGGCATCGCTTGACCCTGTAGTGGCTACAGGGTTTAGCGTAGCGCCATCGACAACTGGAGGCGATGTCATGGCGGGAAATTGTTGCAGCGGCGGCTGCGCCACCACGGCGGCACGCGGACGCTATCGGCGCATTCTCTGGATTGCGCTGCTGATCAACCTGGCGATGTTCGGTGTCGAGATCGGCGCAGGCGTGCGCTCGGGGTCGGTATCGCTGCTGGCGGACTCGCTGGATTTCTTCGGCGATGCGGCCAACTACGGCGTCAGCCTGTTCGTGCTGGGCCTGGGCGTGGTGATGCGGGCGCGGGCGTCGCTGGCCAAGGCGCTGACCATGGGCCTGTTCGGCGTGTTCATCCTGGTGGTCGCGATTGGCAATTTCGTCGATGGCAGCGTGCCGCATGCCTCGACCATGGGCGTCGTCGGCGTGATCGCGCTGCTGGCCAATATCGCGGTGGCCGCCATGCTCTACGCCTACCGCGAAGGCGACAGCAACATGCGCAGCGTGTGGCTATGCAGCCGCAACGATGCGCTGGGCAATCTCGCCGTCATGCTGGCAGCGCTCGGCGTATTCGGCACCGGTGCCGGCTGGCCCGACCTGATCGTGGCGACGATCATGGCGTTGCTCTCGATCAGCGCGGCGGTGCAGATCACCCGCCAAGCCCTGGAAGAGCTGCGATCCGAAAGGATGGCGGTCAGCGATGCGGAGCACCGCGCGTAATCCCGGGGTGCACGCGCAGCTATGCCCCGCTGCGCGAGCGAGTGCGCTCGGCGAGAAACGTCACCGGGGCGCTTCCGTCGGCATTCAGCTGAAGGATCTCGCGCGGCCTGCCCTGCTCGTCGAGCAGCAGCAGGCCGATACCCGAGCCGTTCCAAAGCCGTTCGCCGGCATTGCTGCGGTCCGGCACCCGCGGCACGACTTCCAGCCGGCGGCGCTTGGTCAGCCAGTTCAGCGGCGACCAGGGTGCGTAGAGCCAGCGGTTGAGGCGGTCGAACCAGTCCAGCAGGCGCCGCGGAAATTCGTTCTTCACGCCGCTGCTGGTGATCTGCCACAGCTGAGGTGCGGTATCGCGACCGCGAATGTGCACTTCGTAGACGAAGGAATAGTGCACGTCCCCGGACAGCACCACGTAGTTACCCGGCGTTCGCGTGTGGCGGAAGATATTCATCATCACGTGGGCGGCGCCGCGATGGGCCATCCAGTTCTCCGCATCGACCAGCAACGGCTGGCCGGCCCAGCTGAACACGCGCTGCACCGCCTCGATCAGCTTGACGCCGAACATCGGTGCCGGCGAGACGATCAGTACCGACGGCTTGTCGAGAATGTTCTGCTGGAATTCGCTCAGCGCCTCCCAGTCCATCAGGCCGGACGGTCGACTGAGGTTGCGCTCGCTGCGCCAGCGCCGGGTGCGCGTGTCGAGCACCACCAGCGGCGGATCGGTAGGCAGCTCGTAGCCCCAGCCGTCGAGCCTGAACAGCGTATCGATCAGCTGATCCTGCGCCGCGCAATCCAGCCAGCCATCGTTCGCCGTCGCCAGCAGCTCACGCACCGGCAGCAGCAACTCGGCGAAACGCGTCGGATCGTTGCCCCAGGCCTGACACAGCAGATAGGCGAGCAGCGCGTTGCCAATGATGCGCCGCGACAGCGGATGGCCGTAGGCAGTCTCTTCCCAGCGCGCGGAGAGATTCCAGTCGTCGGTGATGTCGTGGTCGTCGAAGATCATCAACGACGGCATATGAGCCAGGGCGCGGGCCACCTTCGGCAGTCCCGCGATAAAACCTTGCAGGCAGGCCTCTTCACTCCGGTAACGCTCGGCCTCGGCTGGCTCCAGCGCGGGCATCTGCGGGGCGATCAGCGACCAGGGTGTCGGCGACCAGACGAGCAGGTACATCGCCATGACCTCGCCCAGGCTGATCAGGTGGTTCTGCCCGTTGGCGGTGGTGAACACCGGCTTTTCCACGCCACCGAAGAACCGCTCGCGCAACGCCTCGTTGGACTTGAATGCGGGCAACAGCTGCTCGCGACGGTAATAGCTGGCCGGATGGGCCATCAGCTCATCGCTATTGTTCACCACCGCGCCTTCGAGCTGCTCGCCATAAAGCCCCAGCCGGCGCACCAATGCGTGGATCGCCACCAGCATCGGCCCCGCGACATCATCGGCATAGACCTGGTCGCCCGTCATCAACAGCACGGCCGGTCGCTCGGCCGGCTTGTCCAGCGCGTCGCTCAGCAGTTCGTCGACACACAGCAAGCCATCTGCTGCGGCGTGGTGCGGCTTGCGGCAGGAACCATGCAGCACACGATCGAGCCGCGACTTGATGACGAAGCTCGGCCGCGTCGCGCCGTCGTAGAGCAGATGCGGCGCCCAGCCGGCGATGCCCTGCTCCCCTGCACCATCGTGGATGCGCAGGTCGTATTCGATCAGGCAATCGGTTGGCAGCGGTGCGTCCGGCACGAACTCGATTAGATGCAATACCGCGTGCTTGCCGATCGGCAGGCGCTGGCAGCTCAGCTCATCGAGCGACACAGATTTTTGCAGTCCGCCCGCCGGGCTTTCGAGAATCAGCGACAGCTCGAGCGGCCGTGAGCCGACCAGCCAGAACGTCACAAGGCCAGGCTCGAGACGCCGCAATAGCGGGCCCGCCAGCACGGCGGGCAGTTGCTCGGGGGTAGGGATATCGGTCAAGGGCAACCCTGGTGATGGGAACAGGTTCGTCTGACAGCGCGCTCGGCCGGATCGCTCAACAGTCGAGCCGAAAGCGGCTTGGCGGTGGTCGCTGAACGACTGCTCAAGGCGCGCCGAACATCGCCGTCCAGTAGATGGCCGCGTCGCTCTGCGGATCGACCGCGTAGGCCGCGCCAAGCTCGCTGAACTGCGGATTCATCAGATTGGCGCAATGACCGGGGCTGGCCAGCCAGCCGTCCAGCACCTTGCGGGCAGTCGGCAGCGCCGCGGCAATGTTCTCGCCAACCTGCCTGCCGGCGTAACCCGCCAGCTCGGCGCGGTCGCCGGGGGTGCGGCCATCTTCGCTCAGATGGCTGAAGAAGTTGCCGTTGGCCATGGCCCGGCTGTGGGCTTCGGCGGTGCTGCCCAGCGTCTCGTTCCAGCTGAGCGGCCCGGCTGCGGCGAAGTCCTGCTTACCGCAACGGCGGGCGGAGGCGCGGGCCGTGTTGATCTGCTCCAGCAGCTTCTGCCCTTCGGCCTGCCAGTCACCCAGACGACCATCGAGCAACGGCCGCGCCACCACGATGCGCCAGTCACGGCCGTTGCGGCTCACACCGATATCGGCGAACTGCGGATCGAGGATCACCCGACAGAAGCTCTCGCGCAGCGCCTGCATCGCGGCCTGGGCATCCCGCGGGCCGGACAGCGTGATCGCCTGCACCGTCACCATCGGATAGCCCGCGCGGGACAGTGCCTTCTGCAGGTCGCCTGCGCCATCGACCGGCAGATTCAGGCGCGAGTCGGCGGTAAGCGGCGGCAGCTCTTCGCTCGCCTTGTCGCCACAGCGCTGCACTTCACCACGGTAGGCATTGATCGCCTCGACCAGGCGGGCCTCCTCGGCCACAGCAGCGCCAGCAACGCACAAGGTTGCGATCAGCAGGACGGATGACAGAACACGCATGACAGTTCTCCAGCTAAATCCCTGACGGAACGAGGCGCACCCGGCGCAGAAATGAAGCGCCATGGTGCGCGACGCTGCCACACTTGTCATCACCGGGCAGGCACAACGCCACTGGCTGTGCGCATTGCGCCGGCTTGGCTATGATCGAAAGCCATGAATAGCCTGCCGCCGCTCCGCCCATCCTGCCCGCCCGGCACCTGCACCTGCCGGCGTGACGAGCTGCTGGAAACAGCCGGCGCCGACGTGCGCATTCTCATGCTGACCCGTCACGAGGAACGCCGCCTGCTCGAACGTCTGGAAAACGTGCAGAGCCTGGACGATCTCGAGCGCGTGCAGAAACGCATGCTCGACCAGCTCGGCATCCGCATGACCGTCGCCCCCGGCCACAACGAGGTGCGCAGCATGCGTGGCATCGCCATCGAGTTCGCCGAACAGCCCGGCCTCTGCCGCAAGACCCGCCCCGCCATCGCCGCCGCCGTACGCCGCGGGCTGGAGAAACAGCCGGAAATCGCCTGGCGCCTGCTCGACGCGCACGATCTGCTGGGTGGGCTTTGACAGCAGCGCCACGACGCCAGCCTGACTCGATGGGTGATCGTGCCAGGCACCGGTGTAGCAACGCCTACCAAACGCTCGAGTGACCTTGAGTAGCAGCGGGCCGTTTGTCCCCGCACACCGCGGTTGGCCCGGCGGCCAGTCCCAAACCGGCCGCAAGCCATTACAATGCGCGCCTTTCGATTCAGATCCGGTCCGCGCCATGTCCCTGCCCAAGCACCATCTCGAACTGCTCGCCCCCGCCCGGGATGCCAGCATTGCCCGTGAAGCCATCCTGCATGGCGCCGATGCGGTGTATATCGGCGGCCCGAGCTTCGGTGCGCGGCACAACGCCGAGAACAGCGTGGCGGACATTGCCGAGCTGGTGAAATTCGCCCACCTGTTTCATGCGCGGGTGTTCGTCACCATCAACACCATCCTGCACGACGACGAGCTGGAAACCGCGCGCACGCTGATCCACCAGCTGTACGAGATCGGCGTCGATGCGTTGATCGTGCAGGACATGGGCATCATGGAGCTGGATATTCCGCCCATCGAGATTCATGCCAGCACCCAGACCGACATCCGCACGCTGGAACGGGCCAAGTTCCTCGACAAGGCCGGCTTCTCGCAGCTGGTTCTCGCCCGCGAGCTGAACCTGCAGGAAATCCGCGCGATTTACGATGAAGTGGATTCGACCCTGGAGTTCTTCATCCACGGCGCGCTGTGCGTGGCGTTTTCCGGGCAGTGCAACATCAGCCACGCGCAGACCGGGCGCAGCGCCAACCGCGGCGACTGCTCCCAGGCCTGCCGCCTGCCCTACACGCTGAAGGACGATCAGGGCCGCGTGGTGGCCTTCGAAAAGCATCTGCTGTCGATGAAGGACAACAACCAGAGCGCCAACCTTAGCGCCCTGGTCGACGCCGGCGTGCGTTCGTTCAAGATTGAGGGGCGCTACAAGGATGTGAGCTACGTGAAGAACATCACCGCTTACTACCGTCAGCGCCTGGACGGCATCCTCGCCGAACGCCCTGACCTGGCCCGCGCCTCCAGCGGCCGCACCGATCACTTCTTCGTGCCGGACCCGGACAAGACCTTCCACCGCGGCAGCACCGACTACTTCGTCACCGACCGCAAGATCGACATCGGCGCCTTCGATTCGCCGACCTTCACCGGCCTCGCCGTCGGCGAAGTACTCAAGGTCGGCAAGCATGATCTGACCGTGCAGACCCGCGAGCCGCTGTCCAACGGTGACGGCCTCAACGTGCTGATCAAGCGCGAGGTGGTGGGTTTCCGCGCCAGCGTGGTCGAGCCGCTGAAGCAGTTCGAGGAAGATGGTCAGTCGCGCTACGAGTACCGCGTCGAACCCAACGAAATGCCCGCCGCCATGCGTCAGGTGCGCCCGAACCATCCGCTCAATCGCAACCTGGACCACAACTGGCAGAACGCGCTGCAGAAGACCTCCGCCGAGCGCCGCATCGGTGTACGTTGGCTGGCAAAATTGCGCGCCGATGAGCTGGAGCTGCACGTCACCAGCGAGGAAGGCGCCTATGCCACGGCCACCCTGCCCGGCCCGTTCGGCGAAGCGAAGAAGCCCGAGCAGGTGCCCGGCCAGATCGCCGATCTGCTGAGCCAGCTCGGCACCACCATCTACCACGCCGAAGAAGTCGAAGTGGATGCACCGCAGGCCTTCTTCATCCCCAACTCGCAACTCAAGGCGCTGCGCCGCGAAGCCATCGAGGCGCTGGGCGAAGCGCGCGAAGCCATCCGTCCGCGCGGCGGCCGCAAGCCAGTCAGCGTGCCGCCGCCGGTCTACCCGGAGTCGCACCTGTCGTTTCTCTATAACGTCTACAACGAGAAGGCCCGCTCCTTCTACCACCGCTACGGCGTGCAGCTGATCGATGCGGCCTACGAGGCCCACGAGGAAACCGGCGAGGTGCCGGTGATGATCACCAAGCACTGCCTGCGCTTCTCCTTCAACCTCTGCCCGAAGCAGGCCAAGGGCGTAACCGGTGTGCGCACCAAGGTCGCCCCGATGCAGCTGGTGCATGGCGATGAAGTGCTGACCCTGACCTTCGACTGCAAGCCCTGCGAGATGCACGTGGTCGGCAAGATGAAGGGCCACATCCTCGACCTGCCGCTGCCGGGCAGCGGCAGCAGCGTGGTCGGGCACATCACGCCGGACGATCTGATGAAGACCATCCGCAACAAGCCGCACGCCTGACGTCCATACATCCGGGGGGCGCTGCCGTGACTGTACTTGCGACATGGGCAGAGATCCGCTCGCTCTATCGACAATGCCAACCCGGCGTGTTCACGGCGAGCTTCACGCATGGCGGGCTGCGCATGGTCTGGCCTTCCTGGGCGCTGACGATCGCTGTCGGCATATTGCTGGTTGGGACCTTGCTCAATAGCCAGTCACCTTTGCAGGGGTTGGCTGCCATGGCCGGCGCACTGCTTGCTCTGTTTGGCATGCTGCTGGCCCGGGAGCGCTATTGCGCGTGGTACTACCGGGATATCTATGCCCGTGAAACGCTGAACCGCTACGGTTTTCTACGCCGCGAAGAACTGCTGCGCTACGCACTGTTCCGAAATACCCTTGTAGAGCGCGGGTTCAACGCGGCGAGCATTCAGGAGTTGGCGCGCATCGCCGAGATCGCCGGCCCACCACCTCAGGAACGCTGGGTCTCCCAGAATCTCGTCATCGTCATGCTGGTTTCGGCGATCGTCAGTCTGTCGACGGACGTCATCAAGCTGACCGATACCTGGATTGCCGGAAAAGGCATCGTATTCGTGCTGGCGTTAGCCACGGTTACATATGTGGCTCTAGCCCTGTTGGATGGCATCCGCAGCAACCAGCATCGTGACCGGGTAATCGGCCGCTGCCTGGAGCGTGCAGCATTGGATATCGCACGCACCCAGGCCGCCCACAGCACACCGCAGGCATCTTTCGAAAGCACCGCTACGGATGAATAGCCACAGCTTTCCAAGCTAACTCTGCGAAAGCCTGCTGATCCCACCGCAACAACCAAACTCGGCAGCGGATCACACGTAGCCCAGCTACACCGCCGTGCCGCTGGCAGGCCTGGCTAAGCGATAGGTCGCAAGGCTGCAAAGCAACAGGCCGGCGACCGCGAGCAAGCCGGCAGCCACGCCAATCTCACGCAACCCCAGATGGCTGACAACGAGACTGCCGAGCAAGGCGCCGCCGCCGATTCCGACGTTGTAGATGCCGGAGAACATGGCCATGGCAACATCGGTCGCGTCCGAAGCCAGGTTCAGTACCTTCGATTGCACGGCCAGGCCAAAGCACATCCCGGCGATACCCCAGATCACCACCACCGCACCGAGCAGCGAACTCGCGCGCGAGGCCGGCAGCAACAGCAGCAGACAGATCGCCATGACCGCGATCGCCGCGATCAGAAAGCCCCTCGGATAGCGCGCGCTGTATCGGCTGAACAGCAACGAACCGAGCAGACCGGCACCGCCGAAGAGCAACAGCAGGACGGTGGTCATGTCGCCGCTCAGGTGCGCGACGGTTTGCGCAAAGGGCTCGATGTAGGTGTAGGCGGTGAACTGCGCGGTGATGACCAACGCGGTCAGCGCATAGGCGGTCAACAGCGCAGGGCGTTTGAACAGCACCGGCAGGCTGCGCAACGAACCGGAATTCTGGCTCGGCAGCGATGGCAGCGTCCGCGCCAGGACGACCGCCACCAGCGCGGCGATCACGCCGATGGCCAGGGAGGTGGTGCGCCAGTCCAGCGCCTCGCCCAGCACGCGCCCCAGCGGGATGCCCAGCACCATCGCCAGCGCACTGCCGGTCGCCAGCAGGCCCAGGGCTTGCGCCTGCTTGCCTGCGGGCGCGACACGCACCGCCAGCGATGCGGTGATCGACCAGAACACCGCGTGCGCCAGGGCGATGCCGATCCGGCTGAGCATCAGCATGCCGTAGCTAGACGCCACGCTCGAAACCAGATGGCTGCCGATGAACACCACAAAGACCAGGATGAGCAGCGTGCGGCGCTCGAAATTGCGCGTCAGCAGCATCATCGGCAGCGACATCAGCGCAACCACCCAGGCGTAAATGGTCAGCATCAGCCCGACCTGGGATGGCGGCATGTCGAACGATCGGCCAATGTCGCTGAGCAGCGCCACAGGGACGAACTCGGTGGTGTTGAAGATGAAGGCGGCCAGCGCCAGTGCGATAACGCTGAGCCAGCTCCCGGCCGGGGAGCTTTGCGATTCGTTCATGGAGAAGTGGGTCTGGTATCGATTCAGTCGAAGCAAAGCGCAACGAATGAGGGTGTAAGGGCGACGGTTCCTGCCCGAATACCATGACGCACGCGGCCCGCACGCGCGAAGCGAGCAGGAAGGCAGCGGGAGCGGATGGAGTGAGGGACGGGACAGTCGAAGCGGCGCGGATTCTACGCCCGCCATCCACTGATGTCAGGTCGCAAACGTGCGCCACGACGAGCGGCCGCGATGGCGTCGGCGCTGCCGGTGGTTCGTCACTGCGCTCTGCCGCTGCCTGACTTCCGTTCGGCATCCTGGCGAAACTTTCCAGGCGAGCGCCAGCCGTACCTACAGAACCCATTTCAGGACTGGAGTACGTATGGCTTACCCGAAAATTCCCGCTCAGCAGCAGGACCGCCTACCCGGTCGCGAAACCGAAATGCACCCGCAGGCCGAGTTCATCCGCGACAGCTACAAGGGCAGTGGCAAGCTGGCCGGAAAGGTCGCGCTGATCAGTGGCGGCGACAGCGGCATCGGTCGCGCGGCAGCGGTGCACTTCGCTCGTGAAGGTGCGGACGTCGCGATCATGTATCTCGACGAACACGAGGACGCCGAAAACGCCCAGCGGATGGTGGAGGCCGAAGACCAGCGCTGCCTGTTGATCGCTGGCGACATCCGCGACAGCCGCCACTGCAACGATGCCGTCGAACAAACCGTGAAGGCCTTCGGCCGGCTGGACGTGCTGGTCAACAATGCCGGCCGCCAGGAGGTCCAGACCCGCCTCGAGGACATCACCGACGAGCAGTGGGAGAAGACCTTCGCCACCAACATCCACGGCTACTTCTATCTCACCCGTGCCGCCCTGCCCCATCTGCAGGCCGGCGCCTCGATCATCAACACCACCTCGATCAACTCCTTTATCGGTCACCCGCTGCTGGTCGACTACACCTCGACCAAGGGCGCGATCGACGGCTTCACCCGGGCGCTGTCACAGCAGTTGATCGAGCGCGAGATCCGCGTCAACCAGATCGCGCCAGGCCCGATCTGGACGCCGCTGCAGCCGCCGTCGTTCGGCAAGCACGACCCGCAGATGCTCGAAGACTTCGGCAGCCAGATGCCCATGGGCCGCTGCGGCCAGCCTTCCGAACTGGGTCCGGCTTATGTCTATCTGGCCTGCGAGGACTCGTCCTATGTCAGTGGCCAGACCATTCATATCAATGGCGGCAAGGTGGTTAACGGCTGACCTACAATGAACCCGCAACCCAAGCCGCGCCGGACAGGCGCGGCCCTGGTGGTCAAGGCCGAACGGCGGTGACTTCGATCTCGACAAGCCAATCGGGATTGGCCAAGCCTGCAACCTGAAAAACAGACCGGGTCGGAAGATTGGGCTGGTCTTCGGTGCCGAAGAACTGTGTATAGCCCTTCATGAATCCCTCGAAATCCATCTTGCCGGCCTTGGCCGAGTCGCCGACCAGAAATACCTGCATCTTGATCACATCCTTCATCGCAAGATTCAGGCTCTTGAGCGTTGCCTCGATGCTCTGCAGCACACTGACTGTCTGCGCTTCGGTATCCCCGGAGCTGATCTTCGGCACAGCACCACTAAGGTTGACCACGGTCGCGCTCGCAGGGATCTCTACCGCCAGCGAAATCGGGAAATCCGAATCGGGGATCTTGTGGCGGATTACGCCATCGGCTGCCTGGACATGGCTCACGAACAGAACGGTGGACAGCAGCGTGGCGGCAGTTAGCAATTTACGGGACATCGATTTCTCCTGGTTGATATTCGAGCTCTAGCGCAGGCTGATCTTGCGCACGTCCTCGACGGTGACGGCGTCGGGGAAGTTGTTGTCGAAGTGAGTACGGACATAATTCACCACCTCGGCGATCTGCTGATCACTGAGATAGTCCTTGAAGCTGGGCATGCCGCCCTGGCCGTTCACCACCATGTAGATCGGGTAGGCCGCTGACGCGACGCGCGGATTGCCTTTGAGCGCAGGGTAGGCACCAGCCCCCATCGCGCCCTGTCCGCCTTCCATGTGACAGCCCTGGCAGATACCGGTGAACAGATCCTCCCCGGTTGTCTCCTCGAAGGTTTCGCCCTTGGAAAAAGGTGGCGGATTCGCCGCCGAAGCGGGAGTCGCCGCGACCGCCACGGCCAGAAGGCTGATCGCTGCAACCAGGCCTGGGTTGAATATCGACATGATGCTTCTCCTCATGACTCAGGCAGCACGCTGCGTGGCGACGGCGTGGGTGTGAAGGCGCTTGATTGCATCGAGCGAAGACAGAATCGCCCCTTCCATCCACGCCGGGATGTAGGACGCATGCTCACCGGCCAGAACGATGCGGCCATCGATCTGGCACAGATTGCGGTAATGCTTCTCACGGCTGTCTTCGCTCCACATGCCGTAGCATCCCTGCGCCCAAGGCACGCGGTGCCAGCCAACGGCGATGCCGTTATCGAACTCCTCGGGATATTGCGCGTGCAGCAGTGCGCCGTACTCGACGGCTTTGTTCACACGCTGTTCAGGAGACATAGCGGTGAATTCGTAGGCATTGGGGCCCCAGACATAGGCGCCCAGTAGCACTGCCTTGCCACTTTTCCCGTAGTCGGTGCTGGGATAGCTGATCTTCTCGATGGGAGTGTTGGTGTAGCTGATGCCGCCGTAAATGTGCTCGTCTTCTTCCCAGAACCGACGCTTGAACTGCAAGCCGATCTTTACGGAGGAGTCATAGGGCACGGCGCGGATCGCATCCTGCATGGATTGACTGACGCTTACGGGGATCTGGCTCAGGATCGACAGCGGCAGTGTGCAGACGCACCAGTCGGCTCTGTCCTGCATCGCTTCGCCGCTGCCGTCGCTGTTCTTGTAAGTCACGGTAACGCCCTGCTCGTTCTGGTCGATGCGCGTGACCTTGGAACCGTAGCGAATCATCTCCCCCGTTTCACGCTCGAAGGCCTTGGCAATCATGTCCATGCCACCGACCGGCTGGAAGATGCTGCTCTGATACTCGTATTCCTGCCCGTCGATCAGTTTTTTCCACAGCCCGGAATCGATCAACGCCTGCCGGTCGATAGGCTCCGACGGCTCGGCCAATGGCATCAACCCGCCCCCTGCATCGATTGCGAAGCCGCGGCGCAAGCTCGATTCCATGTTTTTTCGGTAATTGCCGTCGTGGTCGAGCGCACCCCACGCGCGCAGCGACTCGAATAGCTTCTCGCGATCTTCCACGGTCAGGCTCTGGTCCAACGCGCCCTGATTGACCGCCTTGCCCAACAGCTCGGCGACATGTCCCTGAAAGTCGGCCTGCACTTCGCGGTGACGCTTCGGCTTGCCGCCGAAGGCGTCGGTGGAGTGCACCAACGCGTTGTAATTGACCTGAATGAAGGGTTCGAGCTTCACCCCGAAACGCTTACAGTAAGCCAGAACAGCATGATGGTGATAAGGAATGCGCCAGGGACCGGGATTTAGGTAGTTGCCTTCATCGAAACGGCATTCCTGGGTCGCACCGCCCAGCTCGGTGTAACGGTCGCCTCCGCGCAGGGACCAGCAGCGCCCGCCAGCCTTGGCGTTGTACTCAAGCACCTTGACCTTGTAGCCGGCACGGCGAAGCTCGTAAGCCGCCGTCATTCCAGCGAGTCCGGCGCCCAGTACAAGTACAGACGCGCCCTTTGGTGCGCCGCTCAGGGCGAACTGCTCGTTGTGATGGGTTTCGGCGGCAAAGCCAAGCGAGGTCATTGCCTGGTACATGGCAGCCGCACCGGCCGTCTTGCCAATCCACTGCAAAAGTGTACGTCTGCTTACAGCGTAACTTTCCACGATGTTAATTCCTTGAAATCTGCATAACTAAGCATGCCGACTATTGATCAAACAGCAGGGTGATGGAAGCGGATCTCACTTCCGGTTTACCTAGGCAATTCGTACTTAGCAATCAGCGCGCCAGAAGTTCTGGAACGGGTATTTCAAGGTCAACGAAGCAACTATTCAATTACACCAACACGAAATAAAGGCGGAAATTAACGGAACAGTTCAGATTGTACCGGCACAGTTAAAAAGTGTTTTCAGTGCAACTATTAGTGCCGCGCAAGCAGGTGGTGCATTCCACTTAAAGAAGCACTTCAAAAGAGCATTATCAATCGCAGCAGGCATTTCACTGAAATTCGAACTTGCCCACCCCGGCCTGAATCATCGGGAAATGAGCGCGCACGGAACCATCGCCAAGGTTGTCACGCCAAACAGTCAGTACCTATGCGTTGACCGCTACCGGTCCAGGCGCCCGCCACGCACACCCACCGCAGCCAGTCTGCATATGAAAAGGTGAAGTCATGACCCAGATTCTCATTGCGGCCTTTGACCGCTACGCCGAAGCAGAGCAAGTCAAAGCCGAACTCGTGAGCGAAGGAGTGTCCAGCGATGACATCCAGATATCGGCATCCTTCAACGCCGACAACCTCGATAGCAACCGTGTGGAAGTGGTCGGCGAGGAGCCGGGTGAAGACGCAACAGTGGCCGACAAGATCGGCAGTTTCTTTCACAAGGTCTTCGGCGACGGATCGAGCCAGCATGCCGGTCGTTACCCCGAAGCGGCCCGCCGCGGATCTACCATCGTCACCGTAACGCTGGAGGACGACAGCCGGGTTTCCGCAGTCGAGCGTGTCATGGAGCGCAACGGCGCCATCGATATCGACGAGCGCAGCGCCAACTGGGGCGACGACGATGCCACCCCGGTTACCGCCAGCACCGAGACGCTGACCACCGGCTACCCGGACGCCACCTCGATCAGCGTCGACGAGCGCGAACTGGACGGCAGCTCGACACCGGATCGCGGTGCGGATTTCGGCTCGATTCCCGGCCGCGCGGAAAACGAAAAGGCTGCCCGGCGCGACAACACCGCGGGTCGCGTACGCATCATCCCGCGCTAGGGCGACCAGGCGGTTTCGTCTGCCACCAGCGCCTGCAGTGCCAGCGCATTGCCCACCGCAGCGCCGCTGGCGGTATTGTCGAAGATGCACCAGCACGGCACGCCGGACCGAGCAGAAGTCCGCAACTCACCAGCCAGCCGCTCCAGCCATTCGGCCGAGTACGCAGAATGGTAGATGCGTGGCGACCCGTGCAGTCGGTAGTAGCGCATGCCCGACCAGCCGCCCGCCTGCTCTGCTCCTGCAATTGGCGAAGGATCTGCCGCCACCCGTGCGATACGCCAACGCTCGAGCAGCTCACCGGCGTCCAGCCAGCTCGCATGCCGCGGTTCGAGTACCAGTGCACCGTCGTAGCGTGCGCGCATGGCAGCGAAGAAGTCCTCCGCCGTTGAAGGATCGAAGGTGAGCGATGGCGGCAATTGCAGCAACAGGCAGCCGAGCTTTTCAGCCAGCTCGGTCGATTCGCCGAGAAAGCGCTCGAGCGCCTCGTCACACTCGCGCAAGCGCAGCTCATGGCTGATCTGCCTGGGCATCTTCACGCAAAAGCGGAAGTCCTCCGGCACGCTCGCCGCCCACTTGCGATAGGTGGCCGGGCGATGCGGTCGGTAGAACGAGCTGTTGATCTCGACCACCGATAGCTCTCCGCTGTAGCGCTGCAGGTGCGTGCCTTGCTCAGCGAATGCCAGCCACGCCTCGCGCGGCAGGCTCCAGCCCGCACAGCCGATACCAATCATCTTGCGCACTTCCATCCCCAACACTCCTTCCCATCGTTCCGGCCCGATTACCGCGGTGTGCTTTAAACTTGCGCCCACCTGCCCCACGAAACCCGGTTGACTCATGAAGCAGCGCACCGTCACACCTTTTCAGATATTCATCCTGTTGCTATCGGTCTACGTGATCGGTGCGCTGGTGGCCGATCTGGTGTTCGACCTGCCCGACGACGTATCGACTCTGCTCGGGTATCTGGACAACATCGTGTGCTTCTTTTTCTTCATCGATTTCTGGATGCGCCTGCAGGAAGCCGACGACAAGCTGCGCTTCATGCGCTGGGGCTGGATCGACCTGCTGGCCAGCGTGCCTGCCGGCGGGTTGCAGGCGGCCAAGCTGTTTCGGGCCTTCCAGATTCTGCGGGTGCTGCGGGCGATCAAGTCGTTGCGGCTGATCTGGCGCATCCTGTTCCGCAACCGCGCCGAAGGCATCGTCGCCTCCGCCGCCACGGCAACCATGCTGCTGGTAGCGTTTGGCGCGCTGACCATGCTGCTGGTGGAAGCGCCGAACCCAGAGAGCTCGATCAACACGCCGGAAGAGGCGCTGTGGTGGGCGTTCGTCACCGTGACCACGGTCGGCTACGGCGACTTCTATCCGGTCACCACCCTGGGCCGCATCGTCGCTGTGCTGCTGATGGTGTCCGGAGTCGGTCTGTTCGGCAGCTTCGCCGCCTACATCGGTTCGCTGTTCGTCGCCGACCGCAACGAGGAAGACAACCGCGACCAGCTGGCCGACCGCGAAACCCTGCAGCGACTACTGGTACAGGTGGAATGCCTGACTGAAGAAGTGCGCAGCCTGAAGCTGCAGCTGGGGGACGATCGCCGTGACGATGTCGATGCCGTAAAGCGAGGGGTTTGATTTCGGAGCCCCTGCGTCAACAGACGCAAGGGCTGCCGGCTGCGATCAGTTGGCGAAGTACGCCTGAGCGCGAGCCACTTCCGCTGGTGTCGGCTTGTACACGGTCCACTGATCACCCACGGTCTTCTTGTAGCGAACCTCGTTCTTCTCTACGTCGAACTCGTAGAACGGGTACACCTCGCGCAGGTTGTAGAACGCGGCGGGTGCGAAGAAAAGGATGTCGGCGACCAGATAGCCGCTGTTGAATTTCAACGGGATCAGACCATACATAGGCTCCATCCCCGGCTTCTCGGCGCGGAAGCGGTACTGGCCGAAGCTGGTGGCCTTGTAGGTCTTGCTGACGGGGTTCTTCAGCACTAGCGGCGCGTCCTGGTTGATCTTGATTGCCAGGTCCGGATCGGTGGAGCGCAGCGAAGTGGTGGCGGTGCAGGCCGAAAGCAGTGTGGCAGCAACGGCTACGGCAAGAATGTGTTTGGCGTTCATCTGTAATTCCCTGTTGTCCATCAAAAATCGATAGCTCTCATCCAGCCGGCTCGACCGGGCTGTTTGCCATCCATTGCGGCGCGCACTATAGGACATCGATGAATAATGGCCAACCGCCACCCTTACGGACAATTTGCTTTCTTGATTGCAGTCAGGCGCAAGAGAAAAGCCGGCGCTGGCCTCTATAATCCCCGGCCGGCCATGCGCGCCGCCGAGCAAACGAGCGCAACGCGAGTCGTACAAAGAAGACTGATCAGCAAAGGTGTCGATCATGGCCAAGACCGGGGGCAAGCAGTTCAAATCCATCAGGCTCGAACGTCTGGCGCGCTTTCTCGACTGGGCAACGGCGCGATATCCGGAATTCACCGCGAAGAAGCATCACCAGGAAAAGTGGTTCACCCCGTACGTCGGCTACCCCATCGTCGGCTTGGCTCGCGCGGCCAAGGCATTCTGGTTGGGGCTGCATGGGCAGGCGGTGGATGAACTGCTGGCGGCACCTGCTGCAGACGAGTTGCTCGACCGGGTCGTCAGCCGTGATCTCGGCGAGATCCACTGCAGCGTGGATGTGTTCGGCAGCGAGAAGACCTTCAGCCTCGGCTCGCCGGTCCATCTGCTGGAGCCTGACTGGGCGCTGCGTCTGGACGACAGCCCGCGGCGCGACGATTTCGCCGACAACCTGAAACAGGCCGTACAGCGTTATGTGCGCAATCGGCTGCAGGTGCTCGAACGGCCCTTCGCCGAAATGGACGAGGACGAGCGGCAGCGGTGCCTGGCGCGCATCCGCCCGGAACTGCCACGGGTTGATGAATTTCTGCCGCATGCCATCGCCACCCTCAACGAGATTCGCCATGAGCTGCGCTACGTGGTGGCCTTGCAGCGCGGCAATCTCACCCTCGAATTGCCGCGGCGGGTTCCTTCCGGCCAGGATCATCTGCTCAGCGTGGCGGAAGTCGAGGCTTGGAAGCGCCAGGATCGCGACGAGCTGCAGTCCACCTTCGAGCGCATGCTCGAGCTCGCCGGCGATTTCGACCTGCAACTGCTCGGGCACAAGCGTCTTACCGAGCTCATCGCCCTGGAACCCGGGCGCATGCGCAAGGCGATTCGCGCCGCCCGCCGCGAGCACGAGGAAAAGATGGCGTTTGCCGTGCTGCTGGAGAACAACCCGCGCTTCGTCCACTACCACAAGCTCTACCCGGCCCGGCGCCTGACGCGACGCTGGACCGCCCTGCTCGGCCCGACCAACAGCGGCAAGACGCACCGTTCCATCGAAGCGATGGCAGCGGCCGAGCGCGCCATCTATCTGTCGCCGCTGCGCCTGATGGCACTGGAGAATCAGGAGCGCATCGAGTCGATGGGTGTGCCCTGCTCGCTGGTCACCGGCGAGGAAGAAATCATCCGCGAAGGCGCCACACACTTCTGCTGCACCGTGGAGGAGTTCGCGCGTTTCCGCCATCAGCATTGGGATGTGGTGGTGGTCGACGAGGTACAGATGATGGCCGACTCGCAACGTGGCTGGGCCTGGGTCGATGCACTGGTCAGCGCCTATACGCCGCAACTGATGATGACCGGGCCAGCGCTGATCGAACCCTCCTTGCGCACGCTTTGCGATCTGTGCGAGGACAAGCTGGTTGTGCAGCGCACCAAGCGCCTGTCCCCGGTTGAAGTCGCCCGCCACGCCACGACGCTGGAACGGCTGGAACCCGGCTCGCTGCTGGTGGCGTTCAGCCGCAAGCTGGTGCTGGAGCTCAAGGGCATGCTCGAAAGCGCCGGCAAAAGCGTCTCGGTGGTCTACGGTGCGCTCTCGCCCGAGGTCCGACGCGAGCAGGCCCGGCGCTTCCGCGAGGGCGAGGCGGACATCATGGTCGCTACCGATGCGGTCGGCATGGGCCTCAACCTGCCGGCGCACACGCTGTGTTTCTATACCGATGAGAAATTCGACGGCATCCAGAATCGCCAGCTCAAGGTGCAGGAGGTCAAGCAGATCGGCGGCCGCGCCGGGCGCTTCGGTCACCACGACAGCGGCGAGATCACTGCGCTGGACCCGCAGACGCTCAAGTCCATCCGCCGCCTGTTCAACAGTCCGGATGCGCCGGTGGACCTGAGTCAGTTCCAGGTGCGCCCTTCCATCGATCACCTGTCCGCCATCTCCGAACTGATGGGCGAGCCGAGTCTGCTGCGGTCCTGGCTGACCTTCAACCGCAACATAAACTACGGCGAGGCATTTATCTCGGTACTGCCGGACGAACTGGCCGAATGGATCGAGCTGATCGACGACCCGAAGATTCCGCTCTGGCTGCGCTGGACGTTCGCCTGCACGCCGATCCGCGGTGGCTTCGACAGTCCGGCCAGTCAACATGCCCAGCGCTGGATCAAGCGAGTCACAGAAGGCCACGCCATCCCGATGCCCAAGCTGCTGCTCGGCAGCGACCTGTCCAGCCTGGAAAGTACCCTGCATGTGGTGGAAACCTACCTGCATCTGGCCCGCAGCCTGCCCGAGCATTTTCCCGAGCACGACGACGGTGAAGACGCGCGCAAGCTGCTCAACGACGCCATCACCCGTGAATTGTCACGCCAGCGCAAACCGCGCGCTGCACGACGCGGCGGCGGCCGCAAGGCCGGGCGACGACGCTGAGAATATCCACCAACCGCGATCCAGCCAGGCCGGCCGCTCTATAATCGCCGCTTTGCTGCCGAGCGCGAGCCTGCCATGCCGATCAAGTACGCCCGTCGTCTGACCGATCGCCGACGGTCCGCCCATAGCAATCGTCAGCTCGGCCTGTGCCTCGCGTTTGTCGCGGGTGCCGCCAATGCCGGCGGGTTCATCGCCGTCCAGCAGTACACCTCGCATATGACCGGCATCGTTTCGGCAGTGGCCGACAACCTGGCCCTCGGTGCCACCGATCTGGCGCTGGCAGGCTTCGGTGCATTGCTCTCGTTCGTTCTTGGTGCCATGTGCTCGACGCTGATGATCAACTTCTCGCGGCGGCGCCGTCTGCATAGCCAGTACGCGCTACCGCTGGCGCTGGAAGCCGCACTGTTGCTGCTGTTCGGCATCCTCGGCGCGCGGCTGATGTTGGTTCCCGGGTTTTTCGTGCCGCTGACCGTGGTGCTGCTGTGCTTCATCATGGGCCTGCAGAACGCGATCATCACCAAGCTCTCCAATGCCGAAGTGCGCACCACCCATATCACTGGGATGGTGACCGACATCGGCATCGAGCTGGGCAGGCTGATCTACTTCAACCGCAATCGTCATGACGACATGCCACCGGTTCGGGCCAACCGACAGCGCCTGCGTATCAACCTGCTGATGGTGATGAGCTTCTTCATCGGCGGATTGAGCGGCGCAGCCGGCTTCAAGCATTTCGGCTTCATCGCCACGGTCCCGCTGGCCGCCTTGCTGCTGGCACTGGCTCTGGTGCCGATGGCTGACGATATGCTGCTCGGCTGGCGCCTCTGGCGGCGTCGGCGCTAAGACACCGACGCTTTCCAACGCCATCCAGGTCGGCAAGGCTTCATCGGTCACGGCGAAGACTCGGGACCGCGGCGACAGCAAGCACCCTCATTTGTTCCCGCAGCGCGCCCGTAAAATGTTCGAATTTTTACTTTGACAGCTGCATTCTTTGCCTCTAAGTTTTCGTTTCCGAACAATTCCGAACCAACGCAGTGCTCGGAATAAAACAAAAACAAACGAACGAGGCTCCGCGCATGAGTACGCCCATCGTCCCGACGCTTAAGGGACAATGCATCGCCGAATTTCTCGGCACTGCCCTTCTTATCTTCTTCGGTACTGGCTGCGTCGCAGCGCTCAAGCTCGGCGGTGCCGACCTGGGGTTGTGGGAAATCAGCATCATCTGGGGCATCGGCGTTTCGATGGCGGTGTACCTTGCCGCCGGCGTCTCCGGTGCCCACCTGAACCCGGCCGTCACCATCGCATTGTGGCTGTTCGGCACATTCGAGCGGCACCGCGTTCCGGC
The DNA here is from genome assembly GCF_003935375.1 of Stutzerimonas xanthomarina. Classification (GTDB taxonomy): domain Bacteria; phylum Pseudomonadota; class Gammaproteobacteria; order Pseudomonadales; family Pseudomonadaceae; genus Stutzerimonas; species Stutzerimonas xanthomarina_A. Next base: position 189,880 of record NZ_RHQM01000005.1, on the reverse strand, counting down.
CTACATCCTGGCGCAGGTGGCCGGCGCCTTCTGTTCTGCGGCGCTGGTCTACGGGCTGTACAGCAGTCTGTTTTTCGATTTCGAACAGGCCCAGCAGATGGTTCGCGGCAGTGTCGAGAGCCTTGAACTCGCGTCGATCTTTTCCACCTACCCCCACGCCTCGTTGTCGTTCGGCCAGGCGTTTCTGGTGGAGGTCGTCATCACCGCCATTCTGCTGGCGATGATCATGGCCATCACCGACGACGGCAACGGCCTGCCCAGCGGCCCGCTCGCACCTTTGCTGATCGGCCTGCTGATCGCCGTGATCGGCGGCGCAATGGGACCGCTGACCGGCTTCGCGATGAATCCCGCGCGGGATTTCGGGCCTAAACTGATGACCTTCTTTGCCGGCTGGGGTGATGTGGCCTTTACCGGTGGGCGAGACATCCCGTATTTCCTGGTCCCGATCTTCGCCCCGATTCTCGGTGCCTGCCTCGGCGCTGCAGGTTACAAGGCACTCATCTGCCGGCACCTGCCGGGCGTTGGCTCTGCCGCCTGCGATGCACCGAAACCCAAGGAAAAGGCCTCTGCCGAAATGGGCTCCGCCCAGCCCGATATCAGCAAAGTTCGCTAAGAGTTCGCTAAGGAAACGTCGCCATGAGCAATCAGAACAAGCAATTCGTCGTCGCCCTCGACCAGGGCACCACCAGCTCCCGCGCCATCGTGCTGGACCGCAACGCCAACGTGGTGACCATCGCCCAGCGCGAGTTCGCGCAGATCTACCCGCAACCGAGCTGGGTCGAGCACGACCCCATGGAAATCTGGGCGACCCAGAGCGGTGTGTTCGTCGAAGCCCTGGCCCAGGCCGGCATCACCAACGAGCAGGTGGCGGCCATCGGTATCACCAACCAGCGCGAGACCGCCATCGTCTGGGACAAGATCACCGGCCGACCGATCTACAACGCCATCGTCTGGCAGAGCCGCCAGAGCACGCCGATCTGCGACCAGCTCAAGCGCGACGGCATGGAAGATCACATCCGCAAGACTACCGGCCTGGTGATCGACCCCTACTTCTCCGGTACCAAGATCAAGTGGATTCTCGACCACGTCGAGGGCAGCCGTGAGCGCGCCCGCCGCGGCGAACTGCTGTTCGGCACCGTCGATTGCTGGCTGATCTGGAAGATGACCCAGGGCAAGGCCCACGTCACCGACTACACCAACGCCTCGCGCACAATGCTGTTCGACATCCATAAGCTGGACTGGGACCCGGTAATGCTCGAGGCGCTGGATATCCCGCGCGAAATGCTGCCGGACGTGCGTTCCTCGTCGGAAATTTACGGCCACGCCTACATCGGTTCCGGCCAGAGCACCGGCATTCCCATCGCAGGCATCGCCGGCGACCAGCAGGCCGCGCTGTTCGGCCAGATGTGCGTCGAGCCTGGGCAGGCCAAGAACACCTACGGCACCGGCTGCTTCCTGCTGATGAACACCGGAACCAAGGCAGTGCAATCCGAACATGGTCTGCTGACCACCATCGCCTGCGGGCCGCGTGGCGAAGTGAACTACGCACTGGAAGGCGCCATATTCAATGGCGGCTCCACCGTGCAGTGGCTGCGTGACGAACTGAAGGTACTCAACGAATCGCTGGATTCGGAGTACTTCGCCACCAAGGTGCCGGACAGCAACGGCATCTACCTGGTGCCGGCGTTCACCGGCCTTGGCGCGCCCTATTGGGATCCGCGCGCCCGCGGCGCGCTGTTCGGCCTGACCCGCGGGGTCAAGGTCGACCATCTGATCCGTGCAGCGCTGGAGTCCATCGCCTACCAGACCCGCGACGTGCTCGACGCCATGCAGCAGGACGCCGGCGAGCGCCTGCGCGCCCTGCGCGTGGACGGCGGCGCGGTAGCCAACAACTTCCTCATGCAGTTCCAGGCCGATATGCTCGGTACTCAGGTTGAACGCCCGCAGATGAAGGAAACCACGGCGCTCGGCGCGGCCTACCTGGCCGGACTGGCGACCGGTTTCTGGAGCGACCTCGACGAGTTGCGCAGCAAGAGCAGCATCGAGCGGGTGTTCGAACCGGCGTGCGGAAGCGAACAGCGCGAAGCGCTCTATCGCGGCTGGCAGAAGGCGGTCGACCGTACGCGCAACTGGGCCGAAGACTGATCTGACGAACAACAGGCCTGCCTCTGGAGGTTTCGGAGGCAGGCCTGGCATGTGCGAATTCGAACAGGCAGCGCTTTAATCGAACGCCAGACTACGGCATGCTTCCCGCACAACAGCGAACAAGGAAGCCTCATGAGCCTGGCGCCCCGACAGCAGAACATTCTGGAACTCGTGCGCGAGCGCGGCTACGTGAGCATCGACGAGCTGGCACGGCACTTCGCCGTCACGCCGCAAACCATCCGCCGCGACATCAACCAGCTCGGCGACGCCGGCCTGCTGCGGCGCTACCACGGCGGCGCGGCCTACGATTCCAGCGTGCAGAACACCGCCTACAGCCAGCGCGCGCACCAGATGCGCGACGAGAAACTGCGTATCGCCGCCGCCATGGCCGCGCGCATCCCCGACCAGGCTTCGCTGTTCATCAATATCGGCACCACCACCGAGGCGATCGCCCGCGCCCTGCTCAACCACCGTGACCTGAAGATCATCACCAATGATCTGCACGTGGCGAGCATTCTCAGCACCAAGGAAGACTTCGATGTGCTGATCGCCGGCGGCAACGTGCGCAGCGACGGCGGCGTGGTGGGCCAGGCCACGGCCGATTTCATCAGCCAGTTCAAGGTCGATTTCGCCCTGATCGGCATCAGCGGTATCGACGAGGACGGCACCCTGCTCGACTTCGATTATCAGGAAGTGCGCGTCTCCCAGGCGATCATCCATAACGCGCGCAAGGTCTTCCTCGCCGCGGACTCCAGCAAATTCGGCCGCAGCGCCATGACGCGCCTGGGCTCGCTGGAACAGATCGACTGCCTGTTCACCGACTCGGCACCTTCCGAGGTGTTCGCCGAGCTGCTGGCCCGCCACAAGGTGCAGCTGGAGATAGCCGAGTAGTTGGGCGGCAGTTCGTTTCGCAGACAACTCCGCTCCGATAGTTAAGACAGAACGCTCGTAACGAATTCGAGCCCTTGCGGGCAGGCGGAATCTGACGGCGGCCGGGACGACACCAGCACAACAGTCGGAACAGCGGCAATCAATCAGAAACCCAGCGTTCGAATATTTTCTTTTTTATCTATTTTCGAACATTTTTCCTTTCGTACGGATTCTTTTGCGAATAGCATGTTCAAAACCGAACATGACCTATCGTTTTCGAGGAGAAGCCCGTGCCCCATTCCGCCCAGCCCGTCTCCGAGCTCTATGACGTCGCCGTGATCGGCGGCGGTATCAATGGCGTCGGTATCGCTGCCGATGCAGCTGGTCGCGGGCTGTCGGTGTTCCTTTGCGAACGCGACGATCTGGCCAGCCATACGTCGTCGGCCAGCAGCAAGCTCATTCACGGAGGCCTGCGCTATCTGGAGCACTACGAATTCCGCCTCGTCCGCGAGGCGCTGGCCGAGCGTGAAGTGCTGCTGGCCAAGGCGCCGCATATCGTCAAGCCGATGCGCTTCGTGCTGCCCCACCGTCCTCACCTGCGCCCGGCGTGGATGATCCGCGCCGGCCTGTTCCTCTACGACAACCTGGGCATGCGCAAGAAGCTGCCAGCTTCGCGGGGCCTGCGTTTCGGCAAGGAGAGTCCACTGAAGCCAGCCATCACCCGCGGCTTCGAATACTCCGACTGCTGGGTCGACGATGCGCGGCTGGTGGTACTCAACGCCATGGCGGCGCGGGAGAAAGGCGCGCATATCCATACCCGCACCCAATGCCTGAGCGCCAAGCGTGCTGGCGGCATCTGGCATGTCGAGCTGCAGCGCGAGGATGGCAGCCGCTTCTCACTAAAGGCCAAGGCACTGGTCAATGCGGCCGGTCCCTGGGTCGCACAGTTCATCGGCGAAAACCTGCAGCAGCGCTCGCCGTATGGCATCCGCCTGATTCAGGGCAGCCACATCATCGTGCCCAAGCTGTATGAAGGTGAGCAGGCCTACATCATGCAGAACGAGGATCGGCGTATCGTCTTCGCCATCCCCTATCTGGACCGTTACACCATGATCGGCACCACCGATCGCGAGTACCGTGGCGACCCGGCCAAGGTGAGCATCAGCGAGGAAGAGATCGCCTACGTATTGGGCGTGGCCAACACGCACTTTCGCAAGCAACTCGAGCCCAGGGACATCGTGCATACCTTCGCCGGCGTCCGGCCGCTATGCGACGACGAATCGGATAACCCGTCCGCGGTTACCCGCGACTACACCCTGTCGCTGGCGGCGGAAGAAAAGCAGGCACCGCTGCTTTCGGTGTTCGGCGGCAAGCTGACCACTTACCGCAAGCTCGCCGAGTCGGCGATGGCGCAGCTCAAGCCGTTCTTCCCGGCTATGGGTGAAAGCTGGACGGCGCTGGCGGCACTGCCTGGCGGTGAAGGCATGAGCACGGCCGATGCACTCACCGAAGAGCTGGTGGCCAAGGTACAGGGGCTGAAACTGCCGCTGGCCAAGCGCTGGGCAACCCTCTACGGCAATCGGGTATGGCGCATGCTGGGCGAAGCGCGCTCGCTCGATGCACTGGGCGAAGACCTCGGCCAGCAGCTGTATGCGCAGGAAGTCGACTACCTGCGGCGCGAAGAGTGGGCAACCCAGGTGGATGACATCCTCTGGCGCCGCACCAAACTCGGGCTGGCCTTCAGCGAGCCGGAAAAGGCTCGCCTGCAGCGTTACCTGACAGAGCGCCCGGTCAGCGAAACCACGCGCAGCAGCGACGCAGCCTGAGGCACCGCTCAGCCCTGCGCCGCGAGCTGCTGATTGATACGAGCGACGCTGGCGGCGATGCGTTGCTCGACATCCTGCATCTGCTCGTTCTGTTGCAGCAGCGGCACGCAGAGATTCAGTGCGGTGAGCACCAGCAGCTTATCGCCCGTGGCGTTGGGAAACTGCCGCTGGTGTCGGCCAGATGCTGCTGCAGCAAGGCCGCCGCCTCCTTCAGGAGAGCGTTCTGGCTGGGCGGCGCGCGGAACGAGTATTCGCGGCCGAATACCCTGAGCACCTGAACGCCATCCGCCGTCATGCGGCGCTACTGCCAGCTGCACGCTCCACCAGCGCCTGCAGCCTCGCCAGGGTAGCGCCCTGCCTGTCTTCCTGCTCCAGCGCAGCCAGTTGCAGATTGTCGTTTTCCTCACGTGCCTGCTGCAGCTGCTGCTCGAGCAAGACACAGTGCTCGCTCAGGCTCTGGTTGCGCTGCAGCAGATCGTTGATGACGTTTTCAAGTTGCGCGAGGATGCTATCAAGCATGGAGCGTTTTCCGGGTCCGATGAAAAAGCGCGCGAGAGTACCCGAAAGGAGGGCCGCCGGGGGCCTTCATTAAGCCTTCAATGCCACGCGGTCCGGTCGCCAATGCCACCGGTTTGCGGTAGCCTCGGCAGCCTATTTGAAGAGGAGAGTCCCCATGGCACGCGCTACCGCCCGCCACATCCTGGTTTCCACCGAAGCCAAGTGCAACGAACTGAAAGCCGCTATCGAAGGCGGTGCCGACTTCGCCGAGGTCGCCAAGGAAAACTCCAGCTGCCCATCCAGCCGTCAGGGCGGCGACCTGGGTTCATTCGGCCCGGGTCAGATGGTCAAGGAATTCGACACCGTCGTATTCAGCGCCCCGCTCAATCAGGTGCAAGGCCCGGTGAAGACCCAGTTCGGCTATCACCTGCTGGAAGTGACCAGCCGTCAGGACTGATTACCCCCAGTCCCCGCCCCTCATGGGCGGGGATGCCCTAGCGCCGGACAGGCGCCCTCCGCCAGCATTCCCCTCCCCCGATTCACGCCGACCTGATCACGCCTCGAGACGGAAACGCCCGGTTAGTGCCTTGAGGCCTTTCATGCTCTGCATGATGGTATTGCCCGACGCAGCCGTGTCATGGGTAACCCCAGCAGCCTGATCGGCGACCTGGGCGATGCGCGTCAGCGACTGGTTCATGTCCTCGGCCACCTGCGACTGCTCCTCGGCCGCCGTGGCGATCTGATTGGTCATGCCGCGGATGGTCTGCACCGCGCCGACGATCTGCCCCAGCGCATGCTGCGCCGCTTCGATCTGGGTGAGCGTCACCGAGCTGCTCTGACGCGACGCATCCATGGCCGTACCCGCGCGGGTGGCCTGGCTCTGCAAGCGCTCGACCAGCACGCTTACCTCCTTGGCCGAGCTCTGCGTGCGGCTGGCCAGGCTGCGGACTTCGTCGGCAACCACCGCGAAACCGCGGCCCTGCTCGCCAGCACGCGCCGCCTCGATGGCCGCATTCAGCGCCAGCAGGTTGGTCTGCTCGGCGATCCCGCTGATGACGTTCAGCACCTTGCCGATCTCGTGACTGTCCTGCACCAGCTGCTGCATCACATCGGACAGGCTGTCGACATGACCGCTCAAGGTGCGGATGGCGCCGACCGACTCATTCATCACCGCGCTGCCAGAGTTGGTCTCCTGCTCAGCGACATCTGCGGCATTGGCGGCCTCGACCGTGCTGCGCGCGACTTCCTGGGAGGTGGCGAGCATTTCGTTCATGGCGGTGGCGACCTGATCGATCTCGGCTTGCTGCCCCTCGACGTTGCGCGCGCTGTCCCCGGCCAGATTCGCCATGCGCACGCATTGGCCATCGGCTTCGTCAGCGGCCAGACGCACACCGCGGATCATCTCTCCAACCTGCCCCAGCAGGCGGTTGTACGCCAGGGTGATCATGCCCATCTCGTCATCGGCGTGCCGCACCTGCAGCGGCGCGGAAAAGTCGCCCTGGCTGACCCTCTCCAGACGCCCCCGCAGCTCGTCGATCTGCAGCATCAGCCAGTTCATGCCGGCGACCCGTCCCAGCACGACCATCAGCAGGATGCACAGGGTCGAACCCAGGGCGACCCAGAGCTGCTGCGACGCACTGCGGTTGGCTTCAGCGGAAATCAGCAGCACCACTTCGTTGGAAGCGGCAAGGATGTCGTTTGAGTCGGTGGCAATGGTGTTCACGTCAGCGCTCTGGCCTGCGGCCAGTGCCTGTACGGCGGGCCGATAACGCTGCCAGATCTGGTCGACGCGCTGCAGGTGCGGTTGTGCACTGGTCAGCTCCACCGGTGCGATGCCCTGGGCACGGTCGCCGTTGAGCAGCAGCCGATGCGACTGCTCGAAGCGTTGGATGGTCTTGTCGACGGCGGTCTTGTCACCGACGCCCTGCGCCGCCAGCAGCGCTTCCTTCATCATCTTCTGGCTGAGCATGCGCTGGGCTCCGGCCATGTCGATCTGGCTCGCGTCCTTGGCGGACATGAACAGCACAGCGGCGGTCAGGGCCGCACACAGGAAGATCAGGCTGTAGGAGAAGAAGAACTGATGGTTGATGGTGCGCAGACCCAGTCCGCGCAGAAGGGACTGAATGACGTTCGCCAAGGTGCTGGTCATGGGGGTATCCACTACAGGGAGAGAAAGCGATGCCAGCGTCGAATGGCGTCGCAGCTAACACTGTTCTCGGCGGCGCCAGGGGCAACTTGATACCGTTTATCAACTATCTGCAAGCCGCACCATTGCTGGCTTTGCGCGCCTTTTTTGGCGCTCACGCAACGCAGCCCCATGTACTGACGCAGATCAACGAAACGGCACTTGCGCACCTGTTTTTTTTGGCCCGGTCGCAACGCAACGTCTATGGTCAGGTGTGCGGGGTAACTCGCATAAAACACAGATCAATCGAGGGTCTGCGCATGTTTCACGTATCGCGCCGAGGCGAAAACCGCATCGATATAGACTTCTCCGGCAAATTGGACAGTCAGGCCATGCGCGCTGCGCTGGATGACCTGCTGTTCAAATCCGAAGGCATCAGCCATGGCCGCATGCTCTATCGCATCGGCGACTTCGACCTGCCTACGCTCGGCGCCGTCGGCGTGGAGCTGTCACGGCTTCCGCACCTGTTCCGCTTCATACGCCGTTTCGACCGCTGCGCGGTGGTCGCCGGCAAGGAATGGCTGCGCAAGGCCAGCGAGGTGGAAGGCGCGCTGATCCCCGGGCTGACCATCAAGGCCTTCGACCTGCACCAGGAAGCCGAGGCCAGCGCCTGGCTGGAGCACGGCTGAGGGGCCACGCCAGGCCGACAATTACCCGACCTGCGGGAGCGAATGGTCTGTCCTGGGTTGCTGTCGAATATGGACACCAACAGTCAGGAGAACGGACATGGGACTTTTCGATACGATCAAGGCCAAGCTCGGCCTGGGTGATGCTTCCAACGAGGCGCAACACAAGGCTGATGCACCACCAGCCGACGCCACCCGCTCGAGCGCCGAGGGCATCACGCTAGGAGAAAGGCCCACCGCCACCGACAACGCGACTATCGCGCCGCACCAGGACTTGAATCAGTCATCAGCCACGGCGAGTGGCGTGGATGTGGTGGCACAACTGGAAGCCAAGGCGGCGGCACATCCGGAAGCGCTGAACTGGCGCACCTCGATCGTCGATCTGCTGAAGTTGCTCGGGCTGGACAGCAGCCTGGAAGCACGCCGGGAGCTTGCTATGGAACTAGGCTGCCCGCCGGCAGAGATGGCGGACTCGGCGCAGATGAACATGTGGCTGCACCGGGCGGTGATGAAGAAGCTTGCCGAAAATGGCGGCAGGATTCCGCCGGAACTGCTGCACTAGATGTGTGAAGGGCCTTCCGAGGAAGGCCCTTGCTTACGGCTTATGAATTGCGGACCTGCTCGTCCGCGAGGAAATCTTCCTCCAAGAGCGCGTCACGCTCGGCCACCGCGCCATCGATCATCTGCGGCTGGGCTCCGGAGCGCTTGCTACGCAACTTGCCGAACTGGTGAGCGAGCGCATTGTTCAGCTTGTCCACCGCGCCGTCGATCGCCAACTCCAGCGATTCGGCCTTGTGGGTGACGGAGACCGGCTGCAGCCCCTTCGGCCGCGCTTCGATCTGGCAGCGCTTGTCATGGGCGCCGGCCTTGTCACCGTTTTCGTCGTTGAGGTGCACGACGACGCGCGTCAGCTCGTCGTCGAACCGGTCCAGCCTGCTTGCGACACTGGCACTGACCCAATCAGCCAGACGGGCACTGCCTTCGATGTGGTTATCGCTGTGAACCTGGATTTGCATAAGTCGTCCTTACTTCCGCTTATGAGCACCACCGTTTCCGGTGGCTTGGTGATAGCTATGCCACCGTTTCACTTATTAAGCAACGGGCAAAATGCCGCCGAAGCTGTCCTGCCCTTCAGCACTTTTCGCTTTGCTATCCGAAACTTAGCCGGTTCGCCGGCGTTCCTGCCGCAAACGGTACAGATTCGTGCGCTGGCAACTGCGAAGCGAATTGTGTGTGTGCAGGACGAAGAACCGCACGCTCACTCGGCGCGTTCAAGGCATGCGTCGGACGATGGACATCCGACGCATGAAAAGACGCTTCGAGCAGTGCTAGGCGGCCTTCTGGAACAGCTCGCGGCCGTGATCGAGATGCTGATCGACCAGCCACTTGCCATGGGCGATGGACAGTCGCTGGGCCTTTTCCAGCTCGTCCATGAACGCATGCTCGAGCGGTAGCGGCATACGGCGGGTCACGTGACCGGCGGGATCGGTAATCCGGCAACCTCCAGCCCAGGGTGTCGGGGTGCCGGGATATTCCATCACCTCGGCGGTGATGAGGTGGTCGCGGTGGGTGCATTGCATCATGGTCATGATCGTTACCTCGCTTCTATGCGGGCAGCCATCAGATCACGCAGGTTGGCTCAGGCTGATGGGCCGCCGATTGTTCCCCCCCTGATGAACAGGGCCGTTTCGCCGGCCCCAGCGCGTCAGAACGGTATAGCACAGGCTGCCCGACTCGGGCCTGGCAGTGCACGGTCGACTGACGAACGCGCAACGCCTCAGCCATCCAGCGAAGGGCCGATCAGCTCGGCCAGTTGTCGATACACGCCGGGCGCCGCCACCAGATAGGGGTTACCCCTGAGCAGCCCATCGTTGCGGAAGAAATCGTTGCGCAGCCCGCCCGCCTCGGCCACCAGCACCAGCCCGGCCAGGCAATCCCAGCTCTTGAGTTCGGTCTCGTAGTAACCGATCAGTCGCCCTGCAGCGACGTAAGCCGTCATCAGCGCGCCGGAGCCATTGCGGAGGAACATGCCGCCTTCGGCCAGCAGCTTTTCCAGAAACGGAATGAAATGCTCCTTGCCGCGCGGGTGAAAGGTGCCCGCACCGGTCAGGCCATCACGCACATGGCTGGCGGCGCTGGCCGTGATGGGTGTCTCGTTGACATAGGCACCGCGGCCGAGACAGCCATGGAAGAGTTCGTCGTGGTTGGGGTCGGCGATCGCGCCGATGTGGGGTTCACCGTCGATCAGCAGCCCGATGGAAACGCACCAGTTGTGCAGACCGTTGACGAAACAGGCGGTGCCGTCGATGGGATCGATCACCCACACACAGCGGGCCTTGAGGTCGGCCGAGCCGCTTTCCTCGCCGAGAAAGCCGTCCTGCGGGAAGCGCTCGGCCAGGCGTGCGCGAATGAAGTCTTCGATGTTTTTGTCGGCGATGCTGACCACATCCTGCCGGTCGTTGCCCTTGTGCTCGACATCCAGCGTCTCGCGTTGCCGATAGAAATCCATGCCCAGCTGCGCGGCTTCCAGTGCGAGGCTCCTTGCGCAGGCGTAGCGGGCATCGATATCGAGGTCTTGCTGGGTCGACTCGCTCATGATCGGTTCCTGAAACAAAAGCGGCATTCTAGTGGACTGTTTGGTGAGTTGGCTGAGGCAAGTTCGGATGAGCAGGGCTCCGAGACAAGTCGCTGCGACGAGTCATAGCGGGGCTATGGCAAGGAGCAGCAACACAGTATCGGGGCCATGGGCGCCGAAATTGACCAACTGAACTTGCCAAACAGGCCACTCGACATGCACCTGTTACAGCACGAGCGATGCCGGGAATCGACTGGGCAAGACGATGAATGACTTCGGTCCACCCAGGGCGCCCAAAAGCCCAATTTCCCCACGCCACTCGCCGGAACGCCCCGTTCAATACGGACGTGACGAATCGATACACGTGCGGTCCTAATCTGCGAGCCACGGCTCATCATTCACGCAGACAGGAGATTCCCATGGGCTTGTTCAACTCGATACTGGAAAAGATCGGCCTCGGCCAGGCACATGCCGCACCCGACAGCACAGCGCCCACCACACCACCTGAGGCCTCCACAGGCGGTGCCGGCGCACCCACGGGCCCTGCAGTGGACCAGGTGGACGTCGCGGCCAAGCTCGACGGCATGGCGCAGAATCACCCGGAGAAACTCAACTGGCGCACGTCCATCGTCGACCTGCTGAAGTTGCTCGGTCTGGACAGCAGCCTTACCGCGCGCAAGGAACTGGCCACCGAGCTGGGTTGCCCGGCTGACAAGATGGGGGATTCGGCGCAGATGAACATGTGGTTGCACAAGGCGGTGCTGAACAAACTGGCCGAGAATGGCGGCAACGTACCAGCCGATCTGCTGGACTGATCTGCCTCGAGGGGCGACAGGCGAGCTGCAGCGATTGCGGCAGCTCGCGCTGGTGATCAATGCTCGTGCATGCGCACGTTCAGCTCGTCGACAATCGGCGCCCACTCCGCATCCTCGACCCACTCATCGCGCAGCAGCGCGCGCTGCGACTCGTTCCAGACCGGCGCATCGGCCAGCCGAACGTCTTCCGGCAGGTGCCCATGCTTGCCGATGAATGCATCGATACTCGCCGGGTCTGACGCCAGACCCAGCTGCTCGAACAGAGTACCGAGGTCTTTGTTGGGTAGTTCCATGATGTTCTCCTTAGGCTCGTCAACAGGCTGAAAGGCGCGTCGCGCGTTCCGCTACTTGCCTATTCAGAGACTCTGCGGCTGACTACAGTTCCGCCTGGACCGATGAGGAACGACTGCATGGACATCCTGCTCTGCGGCAGCTTCGACGATAACGAGCGCGACGCCTGGCTCGCAGAGCTGCAGCGCGCCTTGCCGCAAGCCCGCTGGCACCTGTCCGCGACGGCGGAGAACGCCGGGCTGATCACCGCGGCGGTGGTCGCGAACCCACCCGCGGGATTGCTGCAAGGCTTGCCCAACCTGCGGCTGATCCAGTCGCTCTGGGCCGGCGTGGACCGCCTGCTCAGCGACCCGAGCCTGCCGGACGTGCCGGTGGCGCGCATGGTCGACCCGACCATGAGCGCGGCCATGGCCGAAACCGCGTTATGGGCCACGCTCTCGCTGCATCGGGGCTTCTACCTCTACGCCAGGCAACAGCTTGCCCGCGACTGGCGGCAACTGCCGCAACGGCGGGCCGATGAAATCCAGGTGACGCTGCTGGGCATGGGCCAAATGGGCCGCGCCTGCGCGCAGCGTCTGGTCGCCCAGGGCTATCGCGTGAGCGGCTGGAAGCTGCGCGACGGCGGTGCAGAGGGCGTCGCGCTTGAGCACGGCATGGATGCCCTCTGGCCGCTGCTGGCATGCAGCGACATCGTCATCAACCTGCTGCCACTGACGCCACAGACTGGCGATCTGCTGGACCGGCGTTTCTTCGAAGCTCTGCGCCCCGGCGCCGGGCTGGTCAACCTCGCACGGGGCGGGCACCTGGTCGAGGCTGATCTGCTGCAGGCGCTCGAATGTGGCCAGGTCGGCCATGCGGTGCTCGACGTGTTTCGCAGCGAGCCGCTGCCGGCAGAGCATCCGTTCTGGAAGCATCCACAGGTGACCGTGCTGCCCCACATCGCAGCCGCAACGGACATGCGCAGCGCGGCCCGGATCGTCGCCGTTAACCTGCAAGCGCTGCGTGACGGCGAGCCGCTGCATGATCTGGTGGAGCGCAGCCGCGGCTACTGAGCGCGACTGCGACAACCGGACATAAGCAAGCGGCTCAATCCTGGCTGAGCGCGCCGATCCGGTGGATGGAAAGATCCGCGCCGTTGAACTCTTCCTCCTGGCTCAGGCGAATACCGGTGGTCAGCTTGAGCAGGCCGTAGACGCCGAAGCCGCCGAGCAGCGCCACCAGCATGCCCATGCCGCTGCCGATCACCTGACTGATCAGGCTCACGCCGCCCAGACCGCCCAGCGCGGACTGGCCGAAGATGCCGCAGGCCACCCCGCCCCAGATCCCGCACAGGCCGTGCAGTGGCCAGACACCCAGCACATCGTCGATCTTCCAGCGATTCTGCGTAGCGGTGAACGTCCAGACGAACAGTGCTCCGGCGATCGCACCAGTAGCCAGTGCGCCGACCGGATGCATCAGATCGGAGCCGGCACAGACCGCCACCAGGCCAGCCAGCGGGCCGTTGTGCAGGAAGCCCGGGTCGTTGCGCCCGGCGAGCCATGCCGCTGCAGTGCCCCCAACCATCGCCATCAACGAATTCACCGCAACCAGCCCGCTGATACCCTCGATGGTCTGCGCTCATGACGTTGAAGCCGAACCAGCCGACGATGAGAATCCACGAGCCCAGCGCCAGGAACGGAATGTTCGACGGCGCGAATGCCACCAGCCTGCCGTCCCGGTAGCGACCGTTGCGTCGCCCCAGCAGCACTACCGCGCCGAACGCCAGCCAGCCGCCCATGGCGTGCACCACCACGGAGCCGGCGAAGTCATGGAAGGATGCACCGAACTGGTGCTCGAGCCAGCCCTGGAAGCCGAAATTGCCGTTCCAGATAAGGCCCTCGAAGAACGGATAGACGAACGCGACGATCAGCAGTGTGGCGCACAGCTGCGGGCCGAACCGCGCGCGCTCGGCGATACCGCCGGAGATGATCGCCGGAATGGCCGCGGCGAAGGTCAGCAGGAAGAAGAACTTCACCAGCGCGTAGCCGTGGTCCACCACCAGCTGATCGGCCGGCTGCATGAAGGTCACGCCATAGGCGACCCAGTAGCCGATGAAGAAATACGCCAGGGTCGACACTGCGAAGTCGGTGATGATCTTCGATAACGCGTTGACCTGATTCTTCAGACGTACCGTACCGACTTCGAGAAAGGCGAAGCCGGCGTGCATGGCCAGCACCATCACCGCGCCCATCAGGATGAACAGGGTATTCGAACCGTGGACCAGGGTTTCCACGGCGCTGTTGAGGTTTTCCATGGGTTACTACAGCCTCAGCGGATAAATCGCACCAAAACGGTTATCTCCGCCAGACGCATGCACCGGGATGCATCACCGCGCCATGTCGGGCCACCGTCACCTGCAGCCGGAGCTTGCTTGCAGCGAGACGCTGAAGCGCCATGAAACCTTTGATATCAACAGGTTAAGGAAACTACCGGAAATCCGTCGTGCGCCATTGCGGGGCCCGCACGACGACTGCTGCACCAAGCAAAAGCAAGGCGCGTACCAAGCGCAGCGGCAGTTCTGGTGCAGCGCACCCTCAGAGGGCGGAAAGGGCCCGATACTCGTCCTGAGCCAGTTGGTCGGTCATGCCGCTGATGTAGTCCTGCAGCATCCGGTTGCGGTAGTAGAACTCCCACAGAGGCCAATCCGCCGATTGCTCAGCATGCTCCTTGAGCGCTTCGTGGTAGGCCTTGACCAGCTGGTTGGGCAGGCGTCGAGCCAGCATCTGCAGGTGAGGTTCGCTGCGGCAGGTGCCGAGGCTGAGTGCATCGAACACGGTGGCCGGCACGCGCAGCAGCGGTGCATAGAAGTCGAGCAGGCCCTGGAGAATGCGATAGCCCTGCAGTTGCAACGTTTCCACCTCGCGGTGACAGAACACGTGCTCCATCGCGACATCCTTGAAGGTCTGCACGATGGCGTTGGGCAGGCTGTCGTCCTCCAGCAGCGCGCGATCCAGGGTGCCGTGATAAACAGCGTCGATGTTGTCGATGAACTGCCGCGCAGCGTGCTGCACCAGCGGGTGGATCATGTTCACCCGCAGCCAGATGAAGAACTCGCCGGGCTTGTTGATCGGCTCCTTCTGTGCGCGGTCCAGCGCATAGTTGACCATGCCCCGGAAACTGCGCTCCGGACCCGGCACCGGGGCATCGACCGAACCATGCAGCGCGAACTTGGCGAGCAGCAGCTGCGCCAGCTGTTCGATGCTGAAGATGCCCTTTTCCACCGAATCCTCAATGTCGGCAAGGCAATAGGCGATGTCGTCGGCGGCCTCCATCACGTAGGCCAGCGGGTGACGCGTGCACGGCTGCAGATCGAGCGCCGCCTGCAGCGCACGCACGAAGGGTTCCTCGGACAGATAGAAGCCGGGCTTCTTCAGCAGGTAGGCGCCTGGCGTGCCTTTCGCGGGCTTGGCCTGATAGGCCGGACGGACGTACTTGAGCAGTCCGGCGGTCTGCGTATAGGTCAGGTTGAGGCGTTGCAGCGAGACCACCAGGCGAACCGCCTGGGCATTGCCTTCGAAGTGCTTGAGATCGACCAGCATCCGTTTGCGCAGCTCGGCATCGCCCTGCCCCGGCGTCACGGCGGCCGTGAACAGCCCGTCGAGATTGCGCTCGAACCACTCGCCGATGGCGTACTCGCCGAAATGGCCGAACGGCGGATTACCGATATCGTGCATCAGGCAGGTCATCTCGACCAGGCTCTGCAACGCCGGCTCGAGTCCGTCCAGGCCGAACTCCGCGGCGCGGTGGCCGAGCTGCTTGTACAGGGTGCGAACGATGAAGCGGCCGGTCTGCTGCACTTCCAGCGAATGGGTGAGGCGGCTGCGCACCGCGGCATTGCGCTCCAGCGGAAACACCTGCGTCTTCTGCTGCAGGCGGCGCACCGCGGCCGAGTTGATGATGCGCCCGCGATCGCTCTCCAGCTGGTCCAGCACGGCGTCGAGGCTGCCATCGCTGGCCCGCAGGCCCGCCTCGGCCTTGTCATAGGGGCGCTGGCGGGAGATTTTGTGCTTGAAGTTCATGGACACCGGCATGCATCGTTCTCGCGGCGCAAAAAGAATAGCCATCGAGCCTAACGCGAGCGTTCCGGGTTTACCATCGCTGCCCCTTTCATCGCCGAGTACGGCGACGGAGACGATTCGTGAGTCGAGCAGATTTTCATCAGAACAATGCCGAGCGCGCCCGCGCCGAAGCCCAGCGCCTGCTGGACCAGCAAGCGGCCCTGGGCTCGCGCTGGCTGGCCTGGGTTGCCACCGAGCTGTATCAGCTCAGCCCACCGGAATACACCGCCATGGTCCGCCGCGAACTGGAGCAGCTCAACCGAGCACAGCAGCCGTGAACCAGCAGGCGCCACGCACCTCGCTCGGAGCCTGGACCGTCGACGGCCCATTGCTGTGCCGTCAGTTTTCGCCGCTGCCGGATAGTGGCAGAGCCACCGCCATGGACAAGCAAGCCAGCGACGGCCCGTTGTGGCTGGGCCTGGATGGCCTGCAGGGTGATCGGATCGCCGATCGGCGTTTTCATGGCGGGCCGGATCGCAGCCTCTGCCACTACCCGACCCAGCATTATCAGTATTGGTCGCAGCGCTTCCCGCCGCTGCGCGCGCGGCTTGGCCTCGGCGCCTTCGGTGAGAACCTAGGTAGCCAGGCGCTGGACGAAGAGCAGGTATGCATCGGCGATCTTCTTCGCTGGGGCACCGCGCTGATCGAGATCAGCCAGCCGCGCTCGCCCTGCATCAGGCTGGACAACCGTCACGGTGTGCGTGGCCTGGCACGGGAGCTGTCGGCGAGCGGCCGCACCGGCTGGCTCTACCGGACCATCGAGCCAGGCACCGTGCGTCCTGGCGACACGTTGCAGTTGCTCGAGCGCCCGCACCCGCAGATCAGCGTCGCGCACCTGTGGCGCTGCTTTCTCGATCAGAACCTGACTGAAGACAACCTGCAGCAACTGGCGAAGCTGCCGCGTCTGGCCATGCATTATCGGGCGATCTTCCGCCAGCGTTACGACGCCCTTCGCGCCCAGCGCGACCAGCACAGCCTGTTCGACTGATAACTAGGGGCTGTTCCCGTTTCGTGCTCGGCAAATGGCGCCATGTGGCGTTGCGGGACTTGGCAAGGGAACCACCATTACCTGCGTCCCGCGCCTGCGGAACGCCGTCCGGCCATGGTGCTATTTGGCGCAGCAACGCAGCTTGCGACGAAACGGGAACAGACCCTAAGCAAAGCAGTACGTGCAATGCAGCCCAGCAGTGCCATACTGCAGCGGTCATGGAAGACACAGGCCGGAAACAGGCTTCGCTCCAGCAGCGACAGTCAGGCCTTTGCACATCAGGACATGTCCAGCCAGCAATCAGAGGTGAACACCATGAGCAAGGGAATGGACGCAAAGAAGAACGGCAAGAAAAAGCCGATGAAAACGGCGCAAGAAAAACGGATGGCCAAGCGCGACAAGAAGAGTGGCTCGGGCACTACGCTGCTCGGCGCCCACGCCGCCACCCATTGAGCCTTATCGCTGCGACGCCCGGTCTGATGCCGGGCGTTTCAGACCCTGGCCAGACGCAACCGACCGAACAACCAGCTACCGCAAACATTCACCCCCAGGCCGAGCATCACCAGTAACGCCCCACCCAATTGCAGTGTCCCCAGCCGCTCGCCCAGCAACACGCTGGCTGACGTCAGCCCGACCACCGGCACCAGCAGCGAGAACGGGGCCACCTGGCTCGCCGGGTAACGCGACAGCAAGCGACTCCACAGGCCATAGCCGAGAATCGTCGCGCCGAATGCCAGGTAGGCCAGCACCAGAATCGTCTGCCAGCCAATGCCGCGCAGCGCCGCCTCGATCACCGCCGGCCCCTCGAGCCATAGCGACAGCGCCAGGAATGGCAGCGGCGGCACCAGACTGCCCCATACCACCAGCCCGACCAGGTTCACCTTGCCGACCTTGCGCGTGACGATGTTGCCCAGCGCCCACATCGACGCCGCGCAGATGGTCAGCACGAAACCGCTCAGGGTCATGCCCAGGCCGGTCTGCGCGCCGATCATCGCCAGACCGCAGGCCGCGATGACCAGTCCCAGCAAGTTGGCTGCGCGCAATCGCTCGCCGAGAAACAGCGCCGCGAAGAACAGCGTGAAGAACGCCTGCGACTGCAGCACCAGCGAGGCCAGTCCGGCCGGCATTCCATGTTTCATCGCGGTGAACAGAAAGGCGAACTGCCCGAGCGAGATGGTCAGCCCATAGGCCAGCATCCAGCGCAACGGCACCTGCGGACGCTTGATGAAGAACACCGCCGGCACGGCCGCCAGCATGAAACGCAACGCACCCAGCAGCATCGGCGGCACGTCGTGCAGGCCGACCATGATCACCACGAAGTTCATGCCCCAGACGACGATGACGACCAGCGCGAGCAGCAGATCCCGAGGCGACATGGCGACGCACCCTGTTGCGTAAAAGATTCATTAAAGACGCCGCATCCGGTGAGCGCTCCATACAGTGACCGCCAAAATGAGCGGCACAGTGCGGAGCAACCGCCCATCGCCCTGGCACGGGCAGCACACGTCAGGCTCGACCGCCACCGGCGACGCAAGGCCGGAATACGCTATAGAATCCGCGCCTGACTTCATCACTTCAGACGGGGACGAGCATGGGCGCACAGTGGAAAGCGAAGCATAAGGAAGCGGCGGCGAACGCCAAGGGCAGGATCTTCGGAAAGCTGTCGAAGGAAATCATGATCGCAGCCCGCAGCGGTGCCGACCCCGACATGAATCCGCGCCTGCGCCTGGTCGTCGAACAGGCGAAGAAGGCCTCGATGCCCAAGGACACCCTGGAGCGTGCCATCAAGAAAGGCGCAGGCCTCAGCGGTGAGGTGGTCCACTACGAACGCACACTCTACGAAGGCTTCGCGCCGCATCAGGTGCCACTGATCGTCGAGTGCCTGACCGACAACGTCAACCGCACCGTTGCCGAAATCCGCGTGCTGTTCCGCAAAGGCCAGTTGGGCTCCTCCGGCTCGGTGAGCTGGGACTTCGACCACGTCGGCATGATCGAAGCCGCGCCTGAAGGCGACGCCGATGCGGAAATGGCCGCGATCGAGGCCGGTGCGCAGGATTTCGAAGCAGCCGACGAAGGCAGCACGCTGTTCATCACCGAACCCACCGATCTCGACGCCGTGTGCAAGGCGCTGCCGGAATTCGGCTTTACAGTGCAGTCCGCGCAACTGGGCTATCGTCCGAAGAATCCGGTCAGCCTGTCCGGTGCCGAACTGGAAGAAGTCGAAGCCTTCCTCGAGGCCATCGACGCCCACGATGACGTGCAGAACGTCTACGTCGGCCTGGCGGGCTGACAGCCATCGACTTTACTTGGGGCTGTTCCCGCGCGTGGCGATGCCGACGCGGGGATGGGCCCTGACGAACAACGAACCCGGCGAGCATTCACCATGAGCAGCAGCAAACCGACCACGCCCTACAGTCAGCGCGAACAAGGCTATCGGGAAAAAGCACTGAAGATGTATCCCTGGGTCTGCGGTCGTTGCGCGCGGGAATTTTCCGGCAAGCGCCTGAGCGAGTTGACGGTCCACCACAAGGACCACAACCACGACAACAACCCCGAAGATGGCTCGAACTGGGAGCTGCTCTGCCTGTACTGCCACGACAACGAGCATTCCCGCTACACCGACAACCAGTACCAAGCCGAAGCCAGGCCGGGCAGCGACCTGGGCCCGAAGGAAACCTTCAAGGCATTCGCCAACCTGGCCGATCTGCTCAAGGGCAAGCAGGACTGATCGGCCAGACCGGCATTCAGCTCACTTGACCAAGAGCACCGGGACCGATACCTCATGGATCACCCGGTTCGCCACCGAGCCCATCAGCATCCCGGTGAAGCTGCCCAGACCACGGGTGCCCATCACCACCGTGTCGCAGCCCAGCCGCTTGACCGCGTCGTTGACCTGCTCGGCAACATTGCCCAGCAGCGCATGGGTTTCGCAGCTCAGGCCGCCGGCCTGCAACACGGCTGCCGCTTCGTCGAGCACGGACCGCGCCTTGGCCATCAGGCCGTTGTTGAGTTCATCGATCATCGCCGACGTCACGTATTCGCCGTAGATGATCGGTTCGTGCTGAACGTTGACCACATGCACCTGTAGCGTGATCCCGGTATCCCGCGCCAGATCGACGACATACTGCAGGGCGCGCTTGGCGTTGTCCGAACCATCGTATGCAACCAGAAGCCTGCGCATTTCCTGTCTCCGCTGTTGTGTGGACCTTCAGCTTAGACCAGCTGCCTGCGCGTTGCGGGCGCTGCTCGCACTTGTTTTGATCTGGCACAAGCGCGCATCATCTCGCGCCCTTTCAACGACAGAGACGAGTCTGATGAACCCCGATCAAGGTCCTGCATTCGGCGTCGGCGACGCCTCGTTCCAGGCAGCCGGCGGCGAACCGGGCCTGCAACGGCTGGTCGCGGACTTCTACCAGGTGATGGACCTGGCGCCAGAGGCCGCGGGCGTTCGTGCAATGTATCCGGCGGACGTGAGCGACGCCCGGGACCGGCTGGCGAGCTTTCTGAGCGGCTGGCTGGGCGGCCCGAAGCGATACGCTGAGAAGTATGGCGGCATCAGCATTCCGCAGTTCCATACCCGCTGGCAGGTCGGCGAAGCCGAACGCGATGCCTGGCTATTCTGCATGGAACAGGCCATCGCCCGTCAGCCATTCACGCCGGAATTCGCCGACTACCTGCTACGGCAGCTGCGCGTCCCCGCCGAGCGCATCCGCCAGGTGCAGGCAGCCTGCCCGATGCGTCCGGGCCAGAGCTGAAGCGCCCTCCCCGCCAAAGGCTGCAATGTCATTCGTTTAGACGTGGCGCTGCAACGTCCATAGGCGCGCCTGATCGATTAATCCGCTGGGCAGGAGAACCGAGCCACTCACCTTGCGTCATACAGACAAGGGCGGCCGTCGTTGCGGCAGCGTTCATCCGTCGAAACCGAGCTGGCTCGTTCCATGAAAATCCGCTTCGCGTCCATCAACCCGCAGAAGATCCTCGAGGTTTGCGAGATTCTCCAGCCCAGCGGAATCGAGGTGAAGCCCTTTCCCATCCGTATCGAGGAGCTGCGTACCGAGGACCTGCACCAGCTGGTCAGCGACAAGCTGCTGGTCGCCTTCAAGATGATCGGTAAACCGGTCTTCGTCGAACACACCGGGCTTTTCATCAACAGCCTCAACGGCTTTCCCGGCGGGCTGACGCAGATCTTCTGGGACCGACTGCAGGCCGAGCGATTCTCGGAGCTGATCGGGCGGCTGGACGATCCGGCCGCCGAGGCGCGGACCCTGATCGGCTATTGCGACGGTCGCAAACGGCATTTCTTCGAAGGCGTGGTCGCCGGGCGCATCGCACCGTCGCCAGCCGGGCATGGCGGCTTCGAATGGGACGACGTATTCATTCCCGAAGGCCAGACCCAGACGTTCGCGCAGCTGGGCACGCAAAAGAACGGCCTTTCCATGCGCCGGCGCGCACTCGACGCCTTCGTCGCCTATCTGCGGGAGTCCTGAGCAACCATGGACCAGCTCCGCGAAGCGTACCGGAACAATCGCCTGATCCTTTTTGTCGGTTCCGGCGTATCCGCCAACATTGGCTTGCCGCCGTGGAAGGAGCTGATCGACGAGATCGCCGTGCAGCTCGACTACGACCCGGAGGTGTTCAACACCTACGGTAATTTCCTCGCTCTGGCCGAGTACTATCGGATCAGGAAAGGCAGCATCGGCCCGCTGCGCAGCTGGATGGACCGTGAGTGGCATCGCGACATCGAAATACGAGACTCGGAAATTCATCGGCTGATCGTGCGTGGCCGTTTTCCGGCGATCTATACCACCAACTATGACCGTTGGCTGGAGTACGCCCATGACGCCCATGCGGTAGACTACATCAAGATCGCCAACGCCAGTGACCTGACCAAGGCCCGTGATGGCGTCAGGCAGATCGTCAAGTTCCACGGTGACTTCGATGATGACGCCTCGATCGTGCTTGACGAGACCAGCTACTACCAGCGCCTGCAGTTCGAAACGCCGCTGGATATCAAGTTACGCGCCGATACATTGAGCAAGGCCGTTCTGTTTATCGGATACAGTCTTTCCGATACCAATATACGTCTGCTATTTCACAAGCTGTCGAAGATATGGAACGAACACGAGACGCTCGGTGTACGGCCCATTTCATATGTGTTCTCACACAAGCCGAACCCGGTTCAGGAAGAAGTGTTGAGGCAATGGGGAATTCGCATGATTGCATCGGAAGACGATGAACCCGGCGTTGCGCTGAAGAACTTCCTGCAGCAACTGGTTGAAACCTGAGAGCCTTTTTCCAAAAACAAGCGAAGCGGCATTAAAACAAGCGAAACGGCACTTTGACGAAGACACAGGCAATTTAGCATGCGCGATGTCGGGTGACATCGCGCATGTCCTGATCAGTAGTTGAAGCCAACACCGATGCTGTAGAGGAACACTCCGTCATCATATCGATCCTGTGCATCGCTGCCGCTCTTGAACAGGAACTGATATTCCGCCATCGCGGTAATGAACGTCTTGTCCTGAACCCAGTACTTGAAGCCGACTTCCGGCCCCGCCATGAACGTCTCGTCTACCCGGTCACCGTAGACACCACCAATGCTCGCACCGATGAAAGGCCGTGCCTTGCCGGTGCCGAAGTGATAGTCATAGAAGACGCGAGTCGAGCCATCGAACTTGACACTTTCTCCCTCGGTATCACGCGCATTGACAGTCTGCCGGACACCCCAGAGAGAAGATTCGCTTAAATACTGACCCCAACTTCCCTGTACGGAAAAAACAGTATCGTCAAAGTCCTTGTCGCTGCTTCCTGCACCACCCAATGTGATTTCCTTGTCACCGGTCATGGGAGCCGCACCGGCAACAGCCGGAAGCATGGCGGCAACCATTAAGGAAGTTTTGAAAAGTCGATTCATGACGGCACCTCTGCTTTTGTGCTTGTTATGAAATACGCAATAGCAATGCGTATTCCTGAGACAAGCATGTAAACCCTGAGACTGCTCAAAGGAATCGACGAATGACCGGATTTTCATGCAAAACAATAGAAAAAAGCGTCAATTCGATGATTTTTATAAATTTAGCCTAGAACGCGATACTGTTATGCCAGCACGACAACCTTCAAATAGATATTAGAAAGGCAATTATAGAATCGTTGCGTGATATACATATAAACCTGTCCATTGATTCAGCCAGCCACATCCGCACTCTTCTCGTGAAGTTCAAGCGCATCATCTTCCCGTTCATCATCGAAATAACGGCTAAACGCGAGATACATCCACACGGGTGTCAAAGCCAACCCAACGGCGATACATATCCACGCCAGCACAGAACTTCCTTCCGGCTGAGGAAACAGCAACCGCCCCACGCCGATCAATAACGTGTAGACCGATAGCGCCGTAACGCCTATCGCAAACAGCCGTACACCGAGAGCCTTGAGCGACTCCCGGCGCGAGACGCCACAACGCATGGCGGTCTGTCCCCAGAAGCCGAACGGCCGCACCCTGCGATAGAAGCGATCCAGCGTCTCCTTGTCCGTGGGCGGGGTGATGTAGCTAACCAGAATCGCGGCGCTGCAGGTAACCAGGGACATGATGCCCAGACGTATCCACTCCCGCTCCGGATCGGTGCCCAGGTAGTAGAGCAGCAAGGGGGCGGTGATCAGCGATGCGATCATTGCCGTCAGCTCGGAGTACAGATTGATCCTCTCCCAGAGCCAGCGCAGTACCAGCACCGAACCCATTCCGGCACCGAACAGCAAGGAGATGAACCAGGCCGTCTGGATCGAACCGAGGTTGGCCATGATGACCATCGCGATCAGCAGGATCAGCACGTTGGAAAGACGCGCGACCAGAACCAGCTCTTTGTCCTTGGGCTTGCGCTTGAGCAGCTTCGGCGCCACGACCCCACCATAGACATCGTTGCTCCAGTACGAAGCGCCCCAATTGAGGTGCGTATCCACGGTCGACGCCAGGGCCGCCAGTAGGCCCACCAGCATCAACCCGCGGAAACCCGGCGGTAGCAATTCTTCGATACCGGTGACGAACAGCGCCTCGCGCGCGGCGGTGAAGCCTTCACCACTCATCTCTTCCGGACTGAACGGATACAGCACCAGCAGACCGATCGCTATCGCCAGCCAGAACAGGCTGCGCAGGAATATCTGCAGCCAGGTGAATACCAAACCGGCAATACGGGCCTCACGATCTGTCGGGCAAGCCATGCTGCGCTGCGCCAGGTATCCGGTACCGTCGGAATTCATCTGGAACAGCCACTGCAAACCGACGATCACCAGGAATGGCGTCAGCGCCTCGCCGGCATTGCTCGGCGGCGAGAACGAAAGCATCTTGGCCGCCTGCTCGCTGCCATACAGCTCGACGATCCTATCGGTCAGGCCGCCCAGTCCACCGGCTGCGTCCACCACGAACCAGGCGTATACCAACGTACCCAGCATCGCCACGCTGAATTGCATGACATCGGTCTGCACCACCGCACGCAGGCCTCCAGTGATCGAGTACATCGCCGTGAAGGTCAGGATCAACAGAATCGAAATGAGATTGTTGGTGCTGGTCGTCAGCTGATCGAGCCCACTGATGCTCTCACCAAGCCGTATGCCGCTGGCTTCCACTGCGCCCATGATCACCGCGTAGACGCCGCCCGGCAGCCACTCGTGCCATGGCAGAAACACTTCGGCAATGCGAATGGCCGCGACCAGTACCATCGCCAGCACCACACAGTTGATAACGGTGCCGTAATAGATCGCCTTGAACAGGCGCAACGGCACCACTGCGGGACCGCTGTAGCGCACACGAGTGAGTTCGGCGTCGGTGAGCACCCCGGCACGGCGCCAGCCGGAGGCGAATACCCATGCAAGCAGCAGGAATGCCAACCCATAGATCCACAGCCGCCACAACGCGAAAACCCCGGCAGTCGCGACCAGACCGCTGACCAGCAACGGCGTATCGGCCGCGAACTGCGTGGCGGACATCGACACACCTGCGCGCCAGCCCTTGATGGTTCGTCCGGCAAGAAAGTATTCATGAAGGCTCTGCGAGGCTTTGGAGCGGGCGCGCATCCCTGCCGAAAGGCCGTAGAAAACGAATGCGAGCACAATCAGTAGATCCAACATGTTGTTATTCCTGTCGTTGGAAACGCTAAGGGTGAGAGCGCCAAGACGACGGAAAGATGCAGCGAACGGATGAACGGCAGCGGTCGGATACAGGGCGTTTGGTGATCGCAGCACAGGCGCTAGACTAGCGCCCTCGAAAAATCCACGGTCGGTCATGCCCACTCTCGACTATTCGCCGCTCCCCAAGGCTTTGCAGCCGCTGCTGGTCAGGTTCTATCGAGCCCACAACAGCCGTAACCGCATACGTCCCGAGGCCACATGCTGGGTGGCCCGGCGCGGCGCCATCCTGGGTGGGCTCTGCCTGACGCCAGTAGCGGATGGGCATTTTCTGACCGGCTTGTTGGTGACCCCTTCGCAGCGGAGCCGCGGCATCGGCGCGCAGCTTGTACGCGAAGCGCTGATGTCGAACAGCGGACCGGTCTGGCTGTTCTGTAAACCGGAACTTCTGGATTTCTATACGCAACTTGGCTTCGTCATGACGGACCAGCTGCCTGACACCCTGGCCGACCGACTGGCCCGCTACCGACGGACCAAGGCACTGATTGCCCTGCTCAATGACCGAAGGATGATGCCCATGCCAGCAGCAACCCTGAACATCGCCATCGCCTGCCTGATCGACGAACGCGGACGCCTCCTGGTCGTGCGCAAACGCAGCACCCGCTTCTTCATGCTCCCCGGGGGCAAGGCAGAGCCGGGCGAAACACCTCTGCAAACCCTCAAGCGTGAGCTTCATGAAGAACTCGACCTGAGGCTCGAGGATGATGACCTCGAGTCGTTCGGGCATTTCCGCGCACCGGCTGCCAACGAGCCGGACCATCAGGTGGAGGCGGATGTGTTCATCGGACGCCTGCCCCACGCAGTGAAGGTGCAGGCCGAACTGGAAGAACTGGGTTGGCTGGAGATCGCGCCATGCGCGAGGGAGGATGTGGCGCCGCTGTTGCGCAGGCATATCATGCCTGCGCTATTGATGCGTACGGAGGGGAAGGAACAAGCCGTCTGAGCGTGCGCCTCCGGTTGATCAGGGCGAGATCGGATCGCTGGCTGGAAAGGTTTCTTCGATAGCCTCATCGAGCTGATCTTCGTCAGCCTCATCCGGCCGACGGGTCACGTCGTCCTGCTCTTTGGTGGGCTGGTCGTTGTGCTGGTCGCCGTTCATGTGGTTCTCCGCTGATGGACTGTTCCCATTAGGCCGTGCCCCGGCCACTCGGTTCAGCGGGAGTTTCTTGCAGGCAAAAAAAGGGGCGGGTTTGACCCCGCCCGCCTCCTTCCTTGTTCCCTGTATCCCTTCTCATCTTCCTGGATGACACCGCTTCCTGCGGCGGTCCTTGACCTTCATCCTGAAGGCCGCGCTAATCCCTGAGCACGGGTGCGATATTAATGATCGGCGTGACGACAACAAGCTGTGGCATCCGGCCGCAGCACTGCCTGGCCCATCCAGAGCATCTAATAAGTTCTATAAAAATCAGTCACTTGCGTAGTGATGCTGGCATAAATCGCCGGTCACCGTAGCTGTTTCGTGGGGTTTGCTTACAACGCTTGTAAGCAAATGCGTACACGGGGAGAGGACAACCAGGAAAATCGACCGCGGCGGATTAAGCTAAGGGATCGACCCAAGGCAGCGTGTGTAAGGGGTCAGGAAGAGTGCAGCAGCGGCGGGATTGTCGTCGGGCCCGGCAACCAGACCCGACGACATTGATGTCACTGGAACAGCGCGTCGCTCGACAGGCCGTTACGCTCGAGAATCTCGCGCAGACGGCGCAGCGCCTCCACCTGGATCTGGCGAACACGCTCGCGGGTGAGGCCGATCTCCTGCCCCACCTCCTCCAGCGTCGAGGCTTCATGGCCGCGCAGGCCAAAACGACGGATAACCACCTCCCGCTGCTTTTCGGACAGATCAGACAGCCATTGGTCGATGCTGTTGGACAGATCGTCATCCAGCAGAAGCTCGCAAGGATCGGTCGGGCGATCGTCGGTCAGTGTATCGAGCAGCGTCTTGTCCGTGTCCGGGCCAAGCGACACGTCCACCGAAGTGACGCGTTCGTTGAGCCCGAGCATGCGCTTGACCTCACCGACCGGCTTCTCCAGCAGGTTGGCGATCTCTTCAGGGCTGGGTTCGTGGTCGAGCTTCTGGGTCAGCTCGCGAGCGGCCCGGAGGTAGACGTTCAATTCCTTGACCACATGAATCGGCAGGCGAATCGTGCGGGTCTGATTCATGATCGCCCGTTCGATGGTCTGTCGAATCCACCAGGTGGCATAGGTGGAAAAGCGGAAGCCGCGCTCGGGGTCGAATTTCTCCACCGCGCGAATCAGACCGAGATTGCCCTCCTCGACCAGATCGAGCAGGGAAAGACCGCGATTGACGTAGCGTCGGGCGATCTTCACGACCAGGCGAAGGTTGCTTTCGATCATGCGCTTGCGCCCCGCCGGATCGCCTTTCTGCGCCAAACGCGCGAAATGCACTTCTTCTTCGGGGGTCAGAAGGGGGGAGAAACCGATTTCGTTGAGATACAACTGGGTTGCATCTAGCGCCCGGTTGTAGTCGATGAACTTGTGCTGTTTGCTGGATGTGGCCTTGGGTCTGCCTGCACTGGCAGCCTTGGTCACTTTGTCTTTCTGGTCGAAGTGGATCGGCGTTTCCATGAGCAGAACCGCATCGTCGACGTCAAACTCCAGCGCGTGGTCTTTAAGTGCCATTTTATTCTTGTCCTGTTCCGAGTTCGACAACAGGCCCAAGCGGCGCGGGTCCCTGGCTACGCTCAAGCCCAACCTAGTGCTGGAACAGGCAGGTGACAGGTCAACGTCTTGGCAGGTATTGCAGCGGGTCTACGGGTTTGCCCTGGCGACGAATCTCGAAATGCAGCTTCACCCGGTCGGTTCCCGTCGATCCCATCTCGGCGATACTTTGCCCAGCCTTGACTTGTTGACCCTCCCGCACCAGCAGCCTGCGGTTGTGTCCGTAGGCGCTTACATAGGTATCGCTGTGCTTGATGATCACAAGTTCGCCGTAACCCCGTAATCCACTGCCGGCGTACACAACAGTCCCATCAGAAGCAGCCAGGACAGGCTGTCCCAAATCCCCAGCGATATCAATTCCTTTATTCAAACTACCGTTTGAGGAAAAACGACCGATGATCGTGCCGTTCGCTGGCCACGCCCAACCGCTTGCAGAGCGGGTCACAGGCGTAACCGGAGTGCGCGCCGGCTGGCTAACCGCGGGCTTAGGTTGTGTGGTGATCGCCGGCTGGCGCGGCACCGGATTGGCGACCACGACCGGGGTGGATGGGGCGGGACTGGAAGAAGGCTTGGGCACCGGCTGCGGTGTAGCAGCCGCCGTTCGGGTGGCGCCGCCGCTGAAGCGAATCCGCTGACCGGGATAGATGACATGCGGCGGCTGAATGCCGTTTACGCGGGCCAGATCGCGCCAGTCCCAGCCGAAGCGGAAAGCGATGGACCACAACGTGTCGCCGCGGCGCACGATGTACTGCCCGCTGGTGACACGATCACGCTGGTTGCGATCGACGACCTGCACACCACCGCCCGGAGGCGAGGATGCGCAACCGACCAGCGTGCCAGCGATCACCAGCACGCCGACCATCGAGCGGACCAAAGGGTCGCGAATCCACCGCCGTACTGCTGTGAGCCTCAATGCCCGCTCCCTTTCATAGACACGTGCGTCAAACGCCTTCCGTCATCGGCTGGCGTCGCCCGGCGAACCACTCGAGACCCAGCACCAGGACGATGCCGCCCACGGCCAGCAGTATGGCCAGCAGCAACTGCGGGTCCTGGCCAGTCAAGTCGCCATAGGCGCCGGGCAGCAGATTCTGCTGCAGGACCGGAACGTTCTCGCCGCTGGAGTTGGTACGCCAAGTCAGCGTTTCCTTCCACGGCCAGACCTTGTTCAGCGAGCCGAGCATCAATCCGGTCAGAAACGCCAGGGTCAGGTCGCGCCAGCGCTTGAGCAGCCAGCTGAGGAACTTGGCAAAGCTGAGCAGACCCACCAGGCAACCGGCAGCGAAGATCGCCATCACGCCGATATCGAAGTTCTTTACCGCACCCAGCACCACCGGATACAGCCCCAGCAAGACGAGGATGAAGCTGCCGGAGATCCCCGGAAGGATCATGGCGCAGATGGCGATGGCACCGGCGAAGAACAGGCTCAGGCCGTCACTGCCCCATTGCACCGGGGCCGCCACCGTTATCCAGTAGGCGAAACCGATACCCAGGCAGAAACTCACCAGCCGCGACAGGTTGCGCCGCTGGATCTCCTTGCCCACCAGATGCACGGAAACCAGGATCAGGCCGAAGAAGAAGGACCAGACGGGAATCGGATGCTCTTCCAGCAGGAAGGTAATCAGCCTGGCCAGGCTGAGGATGCTGGTCAGGATGCCGGCAAACAGCACCACCAGAAAACTGCCGTTGGCGGTCTTCCACGCCTCGGCGACGCGCCCCCGCAGCAACGGGCGGATGGCATAGGGCACCGCACTGATCGAACGCAGCAGCTCGTCGTAGATGCCGGTGATGAAAGCCACCGTACCGCCCGAGACACCGGGCACCACATCCGCTGCGCCCATGGCCATGCCCTTGGCGTACAACAATAAAGCGTCTTTCATGCTTTCTTCCGCTGAATGATCAAATCACGGGGCCATTGAGCAGCGGCACGAAACGTACGGTATCCAGAAGATGACGCGAAAAGCCGTTCTCCTCTCGAATGATCAGCATGAGTTGCTGGACCTCGCCGGCCCCTACCGGGATCACCAGACGCCCACCGGGCGCCAACTGATCGAGCAGGGCCTGCGGCACATCGGCTGCCGCTGCGGTGACGATGATCCCGTTGTAAGGCGCCAATGCTGGCCAGCCTTCCCAACCATCGCCCCAGCGAAAGACCACATTGCGCAGCTTGAGTTCGGCGAGGCGCTCCTTGGCTCGGTCCTGCAGCGCCTGAATGCGCTCGACCGAGAAGACCCGCTCGACCAGCTGCGCCAGCACGGCGGTCTGGTAGCCGGAGCCGGTCCCGATTTCGAGAACCTTGTCCAGCGGCCCGTCGGCCAGCAGCAGCTCGCTCATGCGTGCAACCATGAACGGCTGGGAAATGGTCTGGTTGTGTCCGATCGGCAGCGCCGTATCTTCATAGGCACGGTGCGCCAGGGCTTCGTCTACGAACAGATGACGTGGCGTGCGGCGGATGACTTCGAGCACCTGGGCGCTGGAAAGACCT
Source organism: Stutzerimonas xanthomarina (assembly GCF_003935375.1). Taxonomy (GTDB): domain Bacteria; phylum Pseudomonadota; class Gammaproteobacteria; order Pseudomonadales; family Pseudomonadaceae; genus Stutzerimonas; species Stutzerimonas xanthomarina_A. The sequence goes on along the minus strand of NZ_RHQM01000005.1, from coordinate 159,628 downwards.
TCCTCGTACAGGCGCTGGATGAGGCGATCGCGGGTGCGTTGGGAGGTCATTCCCGACCCATGCAGCAGGCTGTCTTGTTCGCGATGTCTCACAGCACGTTCTCCAGCCAGCTCTCGAGACCGTTGAAGGCCTCATGAAAAGTTCGATCCAGCTGCAGCGGGGTAATCGATACGTAACCCTGCATCACCGCATGAAAATCGGTACCCGGTCCACCATCCTCGACGTCCCCGGCCACGGATATCCAGTAGCCCTCCTTGCCGCGAGGGTTGGCCTGTTTGACCGGCGGCTTGGCACGGCTGCGATGCCCCAGACGGGTAAGCTGGATACCACGAATGTGATCAAGCGGCAGGTTCGGGACGTTGACGCTGAGCACCGTGCGCGGCGGCACTTCGAGCTGGTCGTGCTTCTCCACCAGCAGGCGCGCAATATGCGCGGCGGTCGGCAGGTTTTCCGTCGAGCGAGAGACCAGCGAGAAGGCAAAGGCCGGGCGGCCGGTGAAGCGGCCTTCGATGGCCGCAGCAACCGTGCCGGAATAGAGCACATCGTCACCCAGATTGGCGCCGAGGTTGATGCCCGAAACCACCATGTCCGGTGTTTCTTCGAGCAGCCCGTTCAGGCCCAGATGCACGCAATCGGTGGGCGAGCCGTTCAGCCCGATGAAGCCGTTCGGCATGCTGACAGGATGAAGCGGGCGGTCCAGGGTAAGGGCGCTGCTGGCGCCGCTCATGTCCTGGATCGGGGCTACCACCTTGCACTCGGCATAGTCGGCCAGCGCGTCATAAAGCGCGGCGAGCCCGGGTGCATACACCCCGTCGTCGTTGGCGATCAGAATACGCATCAGATGTCCGTCTGCCCTGCCAGGCTGACCAGCTCACGCACCACGGCGGTGGCGAAGCATCCGGTCGGCAGGACGAATTCCAGTTGCAGAATGTCAGGCTCGGGATAATGCCACGACAAACCGCCGATGGGGAGGCGAAGAATGCGCCGTTCGTGCTTCATTCCTGCCTGCGCCAACCAATTGACGACTGTGGGTTCAGTTTCGGCGACGGCGTTTTCCAGTGCCTGAATTTCGTCACCTGCTGGAGAGCCTTCCATGCCCCATAAAGGGCCGGTCGGATGCAGATCCAGAATCGTCAGGCGCGGGTCGTCGCACTCGTCCGGCCCGGCCGGGAAAAAGCTGCGACTGTCGGTGAATGCCAGGAGATCGCCTACTCGTGCCTGATCCCAGCTGCCATCCCCAACCCGTTCGGCGAGCACACGGTTAAACAGGTAACTACGACCAGCCGAAAGCAGCCGCGAACGCATGTTGCGCTGCTCCGGAAGCTCACCTTTCGCCGCGAAGTGCCGTGCACCGTGCAGGTTGCTGCCCTCATAGCCGAAACGCTGCAGGCCGAAGTAATTCGGCACGCCGGAGGCCTTGATCCGCTCCAGCCGCTCATCCAGCGCGGCATGTTCACCGCGCAGCTCCGTCAAGCGTAGGCGGAAGCCATTGGCCGAGTGCGCGCCGCGCTGCAGCTTACGCTGATGCCGGGCGCGCTTGAGGATCGCCAGGCCGTCGCTCTCGGCAGCGGCAAGATCCGGATCGCTCTTGCCCGGCAGATGCAGGCTGAACCACTGGCGAGTCAATGCCTGGCGATCCTTGAGCCCGGCGTAGCTGATCATCTTCAGCGGCACGCCAGCGGCGCGGGCGATGCGTTTGGCGGCTTCCTCGGTGTTCAGATTGCGCTTTTCTACCCACAACCAAAGGTGCTCGCCTTCGCCGGACAGCGGGATATCGAGCACTTCATCGACCTGAAAATCCTCGGCAACCGCTTTCAGCACCGCACTGCCACAGGGCTCGCCATGGGCGCGCGGCCCGAGCAGCTGATCTTCGGTCATGCGCGGACCAGCAAGGCAACAGCGTGAACGGCGATCCCCTCCTCACGCCCGGTGAAACCCAGCTTCTCGGTCGTGGTGGCCTTGACGTTGACCTGGTCCAGCTCGACCTGCAGGTCGGCCGCGATCAACGCGCGCATGCTGTCGATGTGCGGTGCCATCTTCGGCGCCTGGGCGATGATGGTGGCGTCGACATTGCCGACGACGTATCCCTTGACTTGGACCTGGACGAGCACATGGCGCAGCAGAGCGCGGCTGTCGGCGCCCTTGAATTGCGGGTCGGTGTCCGGGAAGTGCTTGCCGATATCGCCCAGCGCAGCGGCACCGAGCAACGCGTCACTCAAGGCATGTAGCAGCACGTCACCGTCGGAATGAGCCAACAGTCCGAACCTGTGTGGAATCCGCACGCCGCCAAGCGTGATGTGATCGCCCTCGCCGAAGCGGTGCACGTCGTAACCGTGGCCGATACGCATAGATGCAAAACCCTGAAAATCTCGAGGCGGCGATTCTACAGGAGCCGGGTGCTGCTTGAGTGTCCGCGGCACCTCCCGATCATCGACACAGCCAATAACCACCATCAGTCGAATCGATCTCATATCGGAAAACAACGATATATAGTTCGCCTCATTCCGATATACAGCCCAGAGCCATCCCATGCCGGACGACTTCGACGACATCATCAAGGCCCTCGCCCACCCGCTGCGTCGCGACATCCTGCGCTGGCTGAAGGAGCCGCAGCGGTATTTCTCCGAGCAGCACCATTCGCTGGAAAACGGCGTCTGTGCCGGGCAGATCGACCAGCGTGCCGGCCTGTCGCAGTCAACCGTATCGGCCCATCTGGCGACCCTGCAGAAAGCCGGACTGATCACCAGCCAAAAGGTCGGCCAGTGGCACTTCTTCAAGCGCAACGACGCGATCATCGAGTCGTTCGTCGAGCGCATCGGCCAGGAACTCTGAGTCCCTTTTCGCACCACCAGTAAAGGAGCGGTATTGCTATGCCCACACTTTTCGACCCGATCAAGATCGGCGATCTGGAACTGAACAACCGCGTCATCATGGCTCCCCTGACCCGCTGCCGCGCCGAGCCCGGCCGCGTTCCCGGCGACCTGATTGCCGCGTACTACGCCCAGCGCGCCGACGCCGGCCTGATCATCAGCGAAGCCACCTCGGTGACCCCGATGGGCGTCGGCTACCCGGACACCCCCGGCATCTGGTCCGCCGAGCAGATTCAGGGCTGGAAGAAGGTCACCGATGCGGTGCACGCCAAAGGCGGCAAGATCGTCCTGCAGCTCTGGCACGTCGGCCGTATCTCCGACCCGATCTACCTCGACGGCCAGCTACCGGTCGCACCCAGCGCCATCAAACCAGCCGGCCATGTCAGCCTGGTGCGACCAATGAAGGATTACGAGACGCCTCGTGCGCTGGAAACCGCTGAGATTCCGGGCATCGTCGAGGCCTACCGCAAGGGTGCGGAGAACGCTAAGGAAGCTGGTTTCGATGGGGTCGAGATTCATGGCGCGAACGGCTATCTGCTCGACCAGTTCCTGCAGGACAGCACCAACCAGCGCAGTGACGCCTACGGTGGCGCGCTGGAAAACCGCGCCCGGCTGATGCTGGAAGTGACCGATGCCGCCATCTCCGTGTGGGGCGCAGGGCGTGTTGGCGTACACCTGGCGCCGCGTGCCGACTCCCATGACATGGGCGATTCCAACCGCGCCGAGACCTTTGGCTACGTTGCCGGTGAACTGGGCAAGCGCGGTATCGCCTTCATCTGCACTCGCGAAAAAGCCGGTGAAGACAGCCTCGGCCCACAGCTGAAGAAGATATTCGGTGGCATCTATATCGCCAACGAACGCTTCACCAAGGAACAGGCCAACGCCTGGCTGGCTGAGGGCAAGGCCGATGCCGTGGCCTTCGGCATCCCGTACATCGCCAACCCGGATCTGGTCGAGCGCCTGCGTCAGGACGCACCGCTGAACGAGCCGAAACCCGAGCTGTTCTACGCCCAGGGCCCGGCTGGCTATACCGATTATCCGTCGCTCTAAGCTCCTGGCGATGGAAAGGCCCGACCGGCATGTCCGGACGGGCCTTTTTTATTCCTGCCGCACAGGCACCTGACGTATCGACCAGCGCGGCGAGCCGAACCGGACGCGCGGCTGAGGCTCCACCGTCACCCACCCTACGCCTTCAGCGCCTCGGCATGATGACGCAGGTGATCATCGATAAAGCTGGCGATGAAGTAGTAGCTATGGTCATAGCCCGGCTGGATGCGCAGCGTCAGCGGGTGCCCGACAGCGTCCGCAGCGGCACGCAGCGCCTGCGGTTTGAGCTGACCCTCCATGAAGTCATCGCGATCGCCCTGATCGACCAGCATCGGCAGCTTCTCGCCGGCATCGGCAATCAGCGCGCAGGCATCCCACTCGCGCCAGCGCGAACGGTCGGCGCCCAGGTAGCGGCTGAACGCCTTCTCGCCCCACGGGCAGTTGAGCGGATTGCTGATGGGTGCGAAAGCCGAAAGCGACTGGTAGCGACCGGGATTCTTCAGCGCGCAGACCAGCGCGCCGTGGCCACCCATCGAATGCCCGCTGATGCCCCGGCGGTCGGAGACAGGGAAGTTCGCCTCGACCAGTGCCGGCAGCTCGTCGACCACGTAGTCGTACATCCGGTAATGCTGAGCCCAGGGTTCCTGGGTGGCGTTGAGGTAGAAGCCAGCGCCAAGGCCGAAGTCCCAGGCCCCATCGGGATCGTCCGGCACGCCGGCGCCGCGTGGACTGGTATCCGGCGCGACGATGATCAGGCCGAGCTCGGCAGCTAGCCGCAACGCCCCGGCCTTCTGCATGAAGTTCTCATCGGTGCAGGTCAGCCCCGACAGCCAGTACAGCACCGGCAGCTTTTCGCCCTGCTCCGCCTGCGGCGGCAGATACACGGCGAATACCATGTCACAGGCAAGGCTGCTGGAACGGTGGCGATAGCGCTTGTGCCAGCCGCCGAAGCTCTTGTTGCTGGAAACGATTTCAAGGGTCATGAACAGGCCTCGCGATGGTGGAAACCGCGCGGGCTTCCACCGGTCGAGGTGGACAAGCCGTCTGGCGACAGCGTTATCCACCCTGGGATCAGAAGTGAATGACGGTCCGGATGCTCTTGCCTTCGTGCATCAGGCCGAACGCTTCGTTGATCTGGTCCAGGGGCATGTTGTGGGTAATGAAGGTGTCCAGCGGAATCTCGCCGCTCTGCGCCTTCTCCACATAGCTCGGCAGCTCGGTACGACCCTTCACGCCGCCGAACGCCGAACCGCGCCAGACGCGTCCCGTGACCAGCTGGAACGGACGGGTACTGATCTCCTGCCCCGCACCGGCTACGCCGATGATGGTCGATTCGCCCCAGCCCTTGTGGCAGCACTCGAGCGCCGCGCGCATCAGTTGAACGTTGCCAACGCACTCGAAGGAATAGTCGACGCCGCCGTCGGTCATCTCGACGATCACGTCCTGGATCGGCTTGTCGTGGTCCTTCGGATTGACGAAATCGGTGGCGCCCAGTTCTTCGGCAATGGCGAACTTGCCCGGATTGATGTCGATGGCAATGATCCGGCTGGCCTTGGCCATCTTCGCGCCGATGATCGCTGCCAGGCCGATGCCGCCCAGGCCGAATATCGCCACGGTCGCCCCCTCTTCCACCTTCGCGGTGTTGAGCACGGCACCGATACCGGTGGTGACGCCGCAACCGAGCAGGCAGACCTTTTCCAGCGGCGCCTCTTTCGGGATCTTCGCCACCGAGACTTCCGGCAGCACGGTGTACTCGGAGAAGGTCGAGCAGCCCATGTAGTGGTAGATCGGCTCGCCCTGATAGCTGAAGCGGGTGGTGCCGTCGGGCATCAGGCCCTTGCCCTGAGTGGCGCGAACCGAGCTGCAGAGGTTGGTCTTGCCCGACTTGCAGAACTTGCACTGCCGGCATTCGGCGGTATAGAGCGGAATCACGTGATCGCCGACGGCAACCGAGGTGACGCCCTCACCCACCGCCTCGACGATGCCGCCGCCCTCGTGACCGAGGATGCACGGAAACACGCCTTCCGAATCCTCGCCCGAGAGCGTGTAAGCATCGGTGTGGCACACACCGGTGGCGACGATGCGGATCAGGACTTCGCCAGCCTTGGGTGGGGCTACGTCCACTTCCACGATCTGCAGAGGCTGGTTGGGGCCGAAGGCAACGGCGGCGCGCGACTTGATGGTCATGGACATCACTCTCGATGTGATTGGAAAGCAGAGAGTGTAATTCATGGCCAAACGGGGATTAACGATGGCCTCGGGAAAACATTATTGCTGTTGAGGGACAATCGGCGCTCATCACGTTAGGATCTTTGCAACCCGCTTGCTGGAATCTGACACCGGAGAACCCATGAGCCGCTGGGAAGGCCTTGACGAATTCGTGGCTGTCGCCGAATGCGGCAGCTTCATGCGCGCCGCTGAGCGGCTGCGGGTTTCATCCTCGCATGTCAGCCGACAGGTCGCGCGCCTTGAAGAACGCCTGCAGGCGCGTTTGCTCTATCGCACCACCCGCCGCGTCTCGCTGACCGAGGCCGGGCATACCTTCTTCACCCGCTGCCAGCGCTTGATCGAGGAACGTGACGAAGCCTTTCTGGCCATCAGCGATCTGCACAGCGCACCGACCGGGCTGTTACGCATGACCGCTGCGGTGGCCTATGGCGAGCGCTTCATCGTGCCGCTGGTGAACGAATTCATGGCCCAGCACCCGCAACTGCGCGTCGATATCGAGCTGTCCAACCGCACCCTCGATCTGGTTCAGGAGGGCTACGACCTGGCCATCCGCCTCGGCAAACTCGGCGAGTCGCGCCTGGTCGCCACCCGCATCGCGCCGCGAGCAATGTACCTGTGCGCTGCACCGAGCTACCTAGAACGCTACGGACGGCCACACACCCTCTGGGAGCTGGCGCGACACAACTGCCTGATCGGCACGAGCGACATCTGGTCGTTTCAGATCGAGGGCCGCGAGCAGCACTTCAAGCCCAGCGGCAACTGGCGCTGCAACAGTGGCGAGGCGGTGCTGGATGCAGCCCTGCGTGGCTTTGGCCTGTGCCAGCTGCCGGACTACTACGTGCAAGGGCCGCTGCGTCGCGGCGAGCTGGTTTCGCTACTGGAAAGCAATCAGCCGCCAGATACCGCCGTGTGGGCGGTTTACCCGCAACGGCGCTACCCGCTACCGAAAGTTCGCCTCTTGATCGAGGCGCTCAAGACCGGTCTTGCCAGACGTTCGGAGTACGCCGGGACCGGCGACCGGAACGGGTACTGAACCGCGCGTCAGACGCCTCTAATGACGCGGAACCCGCCTTAATCCCCCACGTCGTACCCTGTGTAGCTGCTGCTCTTCGAGCCGCCCGCGCTGGACGAGCGCAGCGCTGCAATCAGGAGGAAACCATGCAGGTTCTGGTGAACAGTAACCACAGCATCAGCGTCACCGCTGATCTGGAAGAGCGAGTGAAGGCCACGGTCGAGACCGAACTGGAGCGCTTCGATGATCATCTGACCCGAGTCGAGGTCCATCTCAACGACGAAAACAGCAGCAAGAGCGGTCCCCATGACAAGCGCTGTCAGATGGAGGCGAGGGTCAAGGGTCACGACCCCATCTCGGCCACCCACAAGGCCGAAACGCTGGACCTGGCAATCAACGGCGCCGCGGAGAAGCTGAACCACGCGCTGAGCCACGTTCTGGACAAGCTCAACCGCCACTGACTGGCCCTCGATGGCCAATGAGCGCGCCATCGACACTTCTGCGAGGGACCGAACCACCGCTACTGGAGGCCACGCATGAACCGACTGCTCGACCGTGAAACCCTGACCAAACTGCTGTCAAAACGAGACGGGCCCTGCCTGTCCGTGTACCAGCCCACTCATCGCAGCTTTCCCGAGCGTCAGCAGGACCCGATCCGCTTCAAGCACCTGGTCAAGCAGCTGGAAGAATCACTCAAGCAGCAAGGCCATGGCGACAAGGCACACACCCTGCTCGAGCCGTTCTACGCCCTGATCGACAACAGTGACTTCTGGAACCACAGCCTCGACGGCCTGGCCGCTTTTGCCGCCAAGGACTACTTCCAGGTCTATCGACTGCAACGCAGCGTGCCGGAAATGGCCGTGGCCAACGCGCGCATGCACCTCAAACCGCTGGTACGCATTGCACAGTCAGCCGACCGCTTTCAGATCCTCTGCCTCTCGCGCGACTCGGTACGCTTGTTCGAGGGCAACCGTGATGCCCTCGACGAGGTGAAGCTGCACGACGGTGTGCCCCGGACACTCGCCGACGCCCTGGGCAGCGACCTCACCGAGAAGGGTCAAAGTGGGTTTCCCCAGGGTTATGGCCGCTCCAGCGAACGCGGCGACCCGATGCAGGTGGAGGCTGGCGGCAGCGGCAAGCAGGCGGAGATCGACCGGGACCGTGATCGCTACTTTCGCGAAGTCGATCGCGCTATCACCGAACATCACTCGCGCCCATCCGGCCTGCCGCTGATCCTCGCCGCTCTGCCCGAGCAGCAGTCGCACTTCCGACGCCTCAGCCACAATGACTGCCTGCTGCCGGAGGGCATCGAGACCGGCCAGAACGCATTGAGCGTCAATGAGCTACGTGAGAAAAGCTGGATGGTGATGCAGCCGCGCTATCTCAAGCGCCTGGAAGACTTGCTCAACCAGTTCGGCGCATCCCATGGCCAGGGGCTGGCATCCGACCACCTCGAGGATATCGGTCAGGCCACCCGCCAAGGCCGGGTCGCCACCTTGCTGGTGGAGGCCGAGCGGCAGATTCCCGGCCATGTCGACAAAACTGACGGAACGGCAACGCCGACCAGCGAAGATGACGTCAACACACCCGACCTGCTGGATGAGCTGACCATCTGGACACTCGAGCAAGGTGGAGACGTGGTTGTGGTACCGACCGAACGGATGCCGACCGGCACCGGCGCTGCGGCGATCTATCGTTTCTGATGTAAATGGCGGGCAGGCAACCCCTGCCCGTTCTCAAGACTCGCGGTCTGTCTTCCAGCGCTGCGCCAGCCACTCCAGATCTTCGGGCCGGGTGACCTTCAGGTTGTCCGCCCGCCCTTCTACCACCCTAGGCGAGTGACCTGCCCACTCCAGTGCCGACGCCTCGTCGGTAACCTGCATACGGGAGGCGAGTGCAGCTTCGAGCGCGTCGCACAACATGCCCAGGCGGAACATCTGCGGAGTGAAAGCCTGCCAGATGACGCTGCGGTCCACCGTCTCCACCACACGCCCATCCGGACCTACGCGCTTGAGGGTGTCCCGCGCCGGAACAGCCAGCAGACCACCGACCGGATCATCGGCCAACTCGGCCAGCAACCTGTCCAGATCCTCACGCGCAAGATTGGGACGGGCCGCGTCGTGCACCAGCACCCAGTCATGCTCATTCGCGCCCAGTTCATCGAGGCGCTGCAGCCCACTGAGTACCGAATCGCAACGTTCACGACCGCCCGGCGCAAGCTGCACGCGAGTATCGCGAGCGCAGGGCAGCGCCGGCCAGTAGGGATCGTCAGGCGCAATGCAAACCACCAAACCAGCAAGTGCCGGGTGGTCCAGAAAACAATCGAGGGTGTGTTCGATAATGCTGCGCTCACCCAGCAACAGATACTGCTTGGGACGATCTGCGCGCATACGACTGCCGACACCGGCAGCCGGGATGACGACCCAGAAGGCAGGCTGATCGCGCGGACTCATTCGATCAGCTGATAGAGGGTTTCGCCCTCTTTGACCATGCCGAGTTCCTGGCGGGCCCGCTCTTCGACGGTCTCCATGCCCTGCTTGAGCTCCAGAACCTCCGCCTCGAGGATTCGATTGCGCTCCAGGAGACGCTCGTTCTCACCCTGCTGTTCGGCGATCTGCTTGTTCAGGCCATTGACCTGAGCCAGGCTGCCCTCGCCCACCCAGAGACGGTACTGCAGACCACCCAGCAGCAGTATCAGTACGACGAACAACCAGTAGGGGCGGCGCATAGAAGGCATGAAACGACTTCAGCTGAAATTCGGGTATTGGCAAACAGCGACGGCTCTGGAGGCACGAAGAGTTTGCACGCGGGCACGGAGCGATTGAAACAAAAAAGGGCGACTTGCGCCGCCCTTTTTTAAGTACCGCGGATCAGCCGCGGAATTCGGCGCGACCCTTGTACGGTGCCTTGCCGGCCAGCTGCTCTTCGATACGCAGCAGCTGGTTGTACTTGGACACGCGGTCCGAACGGCACAGCGAACCGGTTTTGATCTGACCAGCGGCAGTACCCACGGCCAGGTCGGCGATGGTGCTGTCCTCGGTCTCACCGGAGCGGTGCGAGATCACCGCGGTATAGCCGGCGGCCTTGGCCATCTGGATGGCTTCCAGCGTTTCGGTCAGCGAGCCGATCTGGTTGAACTTGATCAGGATCGAGTTACCGATCTTCTCGTCGATGCCGCGCTTGAGGATCTTGGTGTTGGTCACGAACAGGTCGTCACCGACCAGTTGCACCTTGTCGCCGATCTTGTCGGTCAGCACCTTCCAGCCAGCCCAGTCGGACTCGTCCATACCGTCTTCGATGGAGATGATCGGATAGCGCTGGCTCAGACCGGCCAGGTAGTCGGCAAATCCGGCGGCGTCGAACACCTTGCCTTCGCCGGCCAAGTCGTACTTGCCGTCCTTGAAGAACTCGGAGGAAGCGCAGTCCAGAGCCAGTGTGACGTCGTCACCCAGCGTGTAGCCGGCGTTGGCGACGGCTTCGGCGATTGCGGCCAGGGCGTCTTCGTTGGACGCCAGGTTCGGCGCGAAGCCCCCCTCGTCACCCACGGAGGTGCTCAGGCCCCGGGCCTTCAGCACAGCCTTCAGGTGGTGGAAGATCTCGGCGCCCATGCGCAGCGCGTCGGCGAAGGTCTTGGCGCCGACCGGCTGGACCATGAATTCCTGGATGTCGACGTTGTTGTCGGCATGCTCGCCGCCGTTGATGATGTTCATCATCGGTACCGGCATGGAGTAGACGCCCGGGGTACCGTTCAGATCGGCAATGTGCGCGTACAGCGGCACGCCCTTGGCCTGAGCAGCAGCCTTGGCGGCAGCCAGCGACACGGCAAGGATGGCGTTGGCCCCCAGCTTGCCTTTGTTCTCGGTACCGTCGAGCTCGATCATCGCCTGATCCAGCGCTTTCTGATCGAGCGGATCCTTGCCCAACAGCAGGTCACGGATCGGGCCGTTTACGTTGGCTACGGCGGTCAGTACGCCCTTGCCCAGGTAACGACTCTTGTCGCCATCACGCAGTTCCAAAGCCTCGCGGGAACCGGTGGATGCACCAGACGGCGCGCAGGCGCTGCCGATGATGCCGTTGTCCAGGATCACGTCGGCTTCCACTGTGGGGTTGCCACGGGAATCGAGAACTTCACGCCCCTTGACGTCGACGATCTTTGCCATTGTTGTTAACACTCCGTAGATAGCTGCAAGGCTTCAAGCAGTTTCGATTGGCGGGAAATTCTTGACGAGATCATCCAGCTGCTTGAGCTGGGTAAGGAAAGGCTCGAGCTTGTTCAGGCGCAGGGCGCACGGGCCGTCGCACTTGGCGTTATCCGGATCCGGATGCGCTTCGAGGAACAGCCCAGCCAGGCCCTGGGACAGGCCGGCCTTCGCCAGATCGGTGACCTGGGCACGACGACCACCCGCCGAATCGGCGCGACCGCCTGGCATCTGCAGGGCGTGGGTGACATCGAAGAACACCGGGTATTCGAACTGCTTCATGATGCCGAAGCCGAGCATGTCGACGACCAGATTGTTGTAACCAAAGGACGAGCCGCGCTCGCAAAGGATCAGCTGGTCGTTGCCGGCTTCTTCGCACTTTTTCAGGATGTGCTTCATTTCCTGCGGGGCGAGGAACTGGGCTTTCTTGATGTTGATCACTGCGCCTGTCTTGGCCATCGCCACGACCAGATCGGTCTGCCGGGAGAGGAAGGCCGGCAGCTGGATGATGTCGCAGACGTCCGCGACGGGCTGCGCCTGCCAGGGCTCATGCACATCGGTGATGACCGGCACGCCGAAGGTCTTCTTCACTTCCTCGAAGATCTTCATCCCCTCCTCGAGGCCCGGGCCGCGGAACGAGGTGATGGACGAACGATTGGCCTTGTCGAAGCTGGCCTTGAACACGTAGGGGATGCCGAGCTTCTCGGTCACCCGCACGTACTCTTCGCAGGCCTGCATGGCCAGGTCGCGGGATTCCAGCACGTTGATGCCGCCGAACAGCACGAACGGCTTGTCGTTGGCGATCTCGATGTTGCCTACGCGGATGGTCTTCTGGCTCATGCCTTCTTCGCCTTGTATTCCAGCGCTGCCTTGACGAAACCGCTGAACAGCGGATGGCCGTCACGCGGCGTGGAGGTGAATTCAGGGTGGAACTGGCAAGCAACGAACCAGGGATGATCCGGAGCCTCGACCACTTCCACCAGCGCGCCGTCGCCGGAACGCCCGGTAATCTTCAGGCCCGCTGCCTGCAATTGCGGCAACAGGTTGTTATTCACTTCGTAACGATGGCGATGGCGCTCGACGATGCGCTCCTGGCCGTAGCACTCGAATACGTTGGAGCCGGCTTCGAGGCCGCATTCCTGCGCGCCAAGACGCATGGTGCCGCCCAGATCCGAGTTATCACTGCGGGTTTCCACGGCACCGCTGGCGTCTTCCCACTCGGTGATCAGTCCGACTACCGGGTGACCACTGTCCTTGTCGAACTCGGTGGAGTTGGCGTCGGACCAGCCCAGCACGTCACGGGCGAACTCGATGACCGCGACCTGCATACCCAGACAGATGCCCAGATACGGGATCTTGTTCTCACGGGCATAACGTACCGTAGCGATCTTGCCCTCGACGCCGCGCAGGCCGAAACCGCCCGGCACGAGAATGGCGTCGACACCTTCCAGCAGGCTGGTGCCCTGATTCTCGATGTCTTCGGAGTCGATATAACGCAGGTTCACTTTGGTACGGCTCTGGATGCCAGCGTGGCTCATCGCCTCGATCAGAGATTTGTAGGCGTCCAGAAGTTCCATGTACTTACCGACCATGGCGATGGTGACTTCCTTCTCCGGGTGCAGCTTGGCATCGACGACACGATCCCATTCGGAGAGATCGGCACCACGACACTCCAGGCCAAAGCGCTCGACCACGTAGTCATCGAGGCCCTGGGCATGCAGGATGCCTGGAATCTTGTAGATCGTATCGGCGTCCGGAAGGCTGATCACCGCGCGCTCTTCGACGTTGGTGAACAGCGCAATCTTACGCCGCGAGGAAACGTCGATGGCACGATCGGAGCGGCAGACCAGTACGTCAGGCTGCAGGCCGATGGAGCGCAGCTCCTTCACCGAATGCTGCGTGGGCTTGGTCTTGGTTTCGCCGGCAGTGGCGATGTAGGGCACCAGCGTCAGGTGCATCAGCATGGCGCGCTTGGCGCCCACTTCGACGCGCAACTGGCGAATCGCCTCAAGGAACGGCTGCGACTCGATGTCCCCGACGGTGCCGCCGACTTCAACCAGGGCAACGTCGGCATCGCCGGCGCCCTTGATGATGCGACGCTTGATCTCGTCGGTGATGTGCGGAATGACCTGAATGGTCGCACCCAGGTAATCACCCCGGCGCTCTCGGCGCAGCACGTCTTCGTATACGCGACCGGTGGTGAAGTTGTTGTTCTGGGTCATGCGGGTGCGGATGAACCGCTCGTAGTGCCCCAGATCGAGATCGGTCTCGGCGCCGTCGTGGGTGACGAACACCTCGCCGTGCTGGAACGGGCTCATGGTGCCCGGATCGACGTTGATGTAAGGGTCAAGCTTGAGCATCGTGACCTTCAGGCCCCGCGCCTCCAGGATGGCCGCCAATGAAGCCGAGGCGATGCCTTTCCCCAATGAAGAAACAACACCACCCGTGACGAAGATGTAGCGCGTCATGAAAAACCCTAGAAGTCTGCGTTAAGCGGCCGGCGCCGCCGGGGGAAAGCGAAGATGCCATTGCTCGCGAGCGGCAATAGCGCAACTGCCACGGATTCGAAGAAACCGCAGAAGCTGTATTGAGACGGGAGCGTAGTCTACCGGAAAGGCCTTATCAGCTCAAACCACTTAGAAGTCCGGCACGCACCAATACAGGGCGAACCGCCCGTTAGCCAGGAGTGGCAGATTGGCTACGCCGATCAGTTCATCATTGCAGTAAAGCAATGGCAGACGACTGCGCGCAAAATGGGGAACGCCAGCCTCGTTAAGCAGACGTTTCAGGTCGCGCCGGCCGCGGCCAGGCACGAGAAGCGCCTCGCCACCGTGCCGATAGCGGACCTGGAGTTTACCGGCAGGTGGCTCACCCTCCCCTCGAAGCATGCCATTGCCTGGGAGATCCAGGGCTGTGGACGGATCCGACCAGTCGATCGGCTCGACAACCGGCTCAAGCCAGCTATCGGGCAGCCACCAGACCCGCTCGCCAGTGCGCTGCAGCTCGCCCCCTGCCAAGCACCATCGCGGCGTGGCATCCGGCCGGGCATTCAGCAGCGACGCCCAGCCGGCCCAGTGATCCTCATCCGGCGCCAGCGTGAAGCTCGCCAGCCAATGACGTAGCGCGTTGCGCTGACGCACCGGCGTCAATGCTCGCAACGGCGGTAGCGCAAGGCTGGGCAGGCGCAGCCACTCAAAAGCGCTGGCCATGTTCGCAATGAGCAGATCCTGTTGCGCCAGCTCGTCCAGCAGTTGCTGCGCTTCAGTCATATGAGCCGCTGCTCGAGCCATACTCGAAGCCGCCTGCGGCCAGCGCCGCTTTAAAAGCGGCATGACCTCGCGGCGCAGAAAATTGCGCGAATAGTTGTGATCCTGATTGCTCGGATCCTCGACCCAGCGTAATGCGTTGCGCCGGGCGTACGCCTCGAGTTCGATGCGCGATACGCCGAGAAGCGGTCTCACCAGTCTGCCCAGACCTAGCGACCGCTCCACCGGCATCGCTGCCAGACCGCGCACGCCAGCCCCACGAAGCAGACGAAACAGCACAGTTTCGGCCTGATCGTCACGGTGTTGACCTGTCAGGAGCAGCTCGCCCTCCCTCAGGCATTCGGAGAACGCTTCATAGCGAGCCTCGCGCGCCGCACGCTCCAGGCTTGCGCCAGGCACGACCTTCACGCGGACCATTTGCAAAGGAACTCCTAAACCGTCGCAGATCGCCTGGCAATGCGCCGGCCAGCCCTCACCAGCGGCTTGCAGACCATGATGCACATGGATCGCGCGAATCGCAGGCAACTCATGCTGTCCAGCGAGCCGTACCAGCAAATGCAACAGGACGGTCGAATCAAGACCACCAGACAACGCGACCCACCACGTCGGTGAACCACGCCAAGGTGCGAGAGCTGAAAGCAGGAGGAAGTCGAGGGACATACGAGCGCTTCGATGACCGGCGTTGACGGCAAGCATAAAGCCCGGCGGCAGAAGCAGCGATAGGACGTTGGGGGCGATCAACCCACTGGCTTTCGCGTCTCGATTTCGAACGGCGAAATCGAGACGCGGATCAGGCGTGACGGATCAGGCGATACCGTAGCTCATCAGGCGCTCATAGCGGCGCGCGAGCAGCGCATCGGTATCCAGCGACTTGAGCATATGCAGCTGGCTGTTCAGCTGCTCACGCATGGCCGCAGCCATGACGGCAGGATTGCGGTGGGCGCCGCCCAGAGGCTCCGGGATCACCTTGTCGACGATGCCCAGGTCCTTGAGACGCTCAGCCGTCACACCCATGGCCTCGGCCGCTTCAGGTGCCTTCTCGGCGGTGCGCCAGAGAATCGAGGCGCAGCCTTCCGGCGAAATCACCGCGTAGGTGGAATACTGCAGCATGTTCAGCTGGTCGCAGACGCCAATAGCCAGGGCTCCGCCAGAACCGCCCTCACCGATCACGGTGGCAATGATCGGCGTCTTCAGACGTGCCATGACGCGCAGGTTCCAGGCAATGGCCTCGCTCTGGTTGCGCTCTTCGGCATCGATACCCGGATAGGCGCCCGGGGTGTCGATGAAGGTCAGGATCGGCATCTTGAAGCGCTCGGCCATCTCCATCAGACGGCACGCCTTTCGGTAACCCTCGGGGCGCGGCATGCCGAAGTTACGGCGTACCTTCTCGCGCACCTCACGGCCCTTCTGATGACCGATGATCATCACCGGCTGTCCGTCCAGACGCGCAGTACCGCCCACGATAGCGGCGTCATCGGAGAAGTGGCGATCACCGTGCAGCTCTTCGAACTCGCTGAACAGGTGATTGATGTAGTCGAGGGTGTAGGGGCGCTGCGGGTGGCGAGCCAGGCGGGCGATCTGCCAGCTGGTCAGATTGCCGAAGATGCTTTCGGTGAGCGATTCGCTCTTGTCCTGCAGGCGGGCAATCTCATCGCCGATGTTCAGCGAGTTGTCGTTACCAACCAGGCGCAATTCTTCGATCTTGGCTTGCAGGTCGGCGATCGGCTGTTCGAAATCCAGGAAATTCGGGTTCATAGGCATCCGTCATGCGTCGACGGCCAGGCGGCCGGGAGGCTGTTCCGTTTTTTGCGCCTTACCTTACGGGACAGGCGCATTCAGGTCGAACAAAAATTGTTCTGAACCATGACCCGGTCATCACCGGGCCGTTCGGGTCGGACCCGGAAAGCGCCATCGGCGACCTTCCGGGCCTCGGCCCTCTATCGGTATTGCAGGAAGACGTTGTCGCGTCCGAACTGGTCACGCAATGCCTGAATCAAGTTGTCGGCCGGGTCGATCCGCCAGGCTTCACCGAACTGCAGCAGGGCACGCGCGTCACGACCGGTGTACTCCAGCGTAATCGGGCAGGCCCCGCGATGACGGCCACAGACCTCAGCCAGCCAACGCATGCGCTCACCCTTGAGCGCTTCACCAGCGACCTTGACCCGTAGACTTTCGGCGAGCCCGGTGCGCGCCTCTTCCAGGCTCATCACCCGCTTGGCGCGCAGCCGCAGGCCACCGGAAAAGTCATCGTTGCTTACCTCGCCCTCCACCACGACCAGCGCATCGGTTTGCAACAACGCCTGAGCAGTATTGAAAGCCTCGGCGAACAGTGACGCCTCGATGCGCCCCGAGCGGTCATCCAGGGTGATGAAACCCATCTTGTCGCCCTTCTTGTTCTTCATTACCCGCAGATTGACGATCAGGCCGGCAATGGTCTGCTCGCCACGCGCCGGACGTAGATCGACGATGCGCTGGCGTGCGAAGCGGCGCACCTCGCCCTCGTATTCATCGATCGGGTGACCAGTGAGATAGAGGCCTAGGGTGTCCTTTTCACCTTTCAGACGCTCCTTCAGAGACAGCTCGCGCGCCTTGCGGTGGTTGGCGTAGACGTCAGCTTCGGGCTCGGCGAACAAGCCGCCAAACAGGTCCATGTGGCCGCTCTCAGCGCTGCGCGCCGTCTGCTCCGCGGCCTGCACCGCTTCTTCCATCGCCGCCAGCAAAACCGCCCGATTGCGGTCGATGTTGGCCTGATAGGCCTTGACCTCTTCGAAGAAATACGGACCTAGACGATCCAGCGCACCGGAGCGAATCAGCGCCTCAAGGGTACGCTTGTTGATCCGTTTCAGGTCGATCCGCGCGCAGAAGTCGAACAGGTCCTTGAATGACCCACCTTCGGCACGACATTCAGCGATGGCCTCGACCGGCCCCTCGCCCACGCCCTTGACTGCACCTAGGCCATAGACGATACGGCCGTCATCGTTGACGGTGAACTTGAACTCGGAAATGTTCACATCGGGCGGGTCGATGCGCAGCTTCATGCTGCGGCATTCCTCGATAAGGATCACCACCTTGTCGGTATTGTGCATATCCGCCGAGAGCACGGCAGCCATGAACGGCGACGGGTAGTGCGCCTTGAGCCAGGCCGTCTGGTAGGAAACCAGACCGTAGGCCGCCGAGTGCGACTTGTTGAAACCGTAACCGGCGAACTTCTCTACCAGGTCGAAGATGTTGCCTGAGAGTTCTTTATCGATGCCATTGTTGGAACAGCCTTCGATGAAACCACCGCGCTGCTTGGCCATCTCCTCGGGCTTCTTCTTGCCCATGGCGCGGCGCAGCATGTCCGCACCACCCAGCGTATAGCCGGCCATGACCTGTGCGATCTGCATCACCTGCTCCTGGTACAGGATGATGCCGTAGGTGGGCTTGAGCACTGGCTCCAGCCCGGCGTACTGGTAGTCCGGGTGTGGATAGGAGACTTCGGCACGCCCGTGCTTGCGGTTGATGAAGTCGTCCACCATGCCCGATTGCAACGGACCGGGACGGAACAGCGCCACCAGTGCGATCAGGTCTTCCAGGCAGTCGGGCTTGAGCTTTTTGATCAGCTCCTTCATACCGCGGGATTCGAGCTGGAATACCGCGGTGGTCTCGGCCTTCTGCAGCAACTGGTAGGTTGGCTTGTCATCCAGCGGGATGAAGTCGATGTTGATCGGCTCCAGGCCCTTCTTGGCCTGTTCGCGGTTGATGGTTTCCAGCGCCCACTTGATGATGGTCAGCGTCCGCAGGCCGAGGAAGTCGAACTTCACCAGACCGGCCTGCTCGACGTCGTCCTTGTCGAACTGGGTCACCAGGCCGCCACCCTCCTCGTCGCAAGCGATCGGCGCGAAGTCGGTGAGCTTGGTTGGCGCGATCACCACACCACCGGCGTGCTTACCGGTACCGCGAGTAATGCCTTCGAGCTTGAGCGCCATCTCCCAGATTTCCCGGGCGTCCTCGTCAACGGCGAGGAAGTCGCGCAGCGGCTCCTCCATTTCGTGGGCCTTTTCCAGCGTCATGCCGACTTCGAAGGGGATCATCTTCGACAACCGATCAGCCAGGCCGTAGGACTTGCCCTGCACCCGCGCCACGTCGCGCACCACGGCCTTGGCGGCCATGGTGCCGAAGGTGATGATCTGACTGACCGCATTGCGGCCGTACGCCTCCGCCACGTAGTCGATGACCCGGTCACGGCCATCCATGCAAAAGTCGACGTCGAAGTCGGGCATGGAAATACGTTCGGGGTTGAGGAAGCGCTCGAACAGCAGGTCATAGGCCAGCGGATCGAGGTCGGTGATCTTCAGCACGTAGGCGACCAGTGAGCCGGCACCCGAGCCACGGCCTGGGCCGACCGGTACGCCGTTGTTCTTCGCCCACTTGATGAAGTCCATAACGATCAGGAAGTAACCGGGGAAGCCCATCTGGATGATGGTGCCCAGCTCGAACTCAAGGCGATCGATGTAGACCTGCTTCTTCGCCTCGTAGTCAGGAGTGTCCTTGGGTAGCAGCACCTCGAGGCGTTCTTCCAGCCCTTCAAACGACACCTGACGCAGGTAGTCGTCGATGGTCATGCCCTCGGGTACGGGGAAGTTCGGCAGGAAGTAGGTGCCCAACTGCACTTCGATGTTGCAGCGCTTGGCGATCTCGACGGTGTTTTCCAGCGCCTCGGGGAGGTCGCTGAACAGCTCGGCCATCTCTGCCGGAGTCTTCAGATACTGCTGATCAGAGTAGGTACGCGGCCGCCGCGGATCGTCCAGAGTTCGGCCTTCACCGATGCATACGCGGGTCTCGTGGGCCTCGAAGTCTTCCTGCTTGAGGAAACGCACGTCGTTCGTCGCGACCAGCGGCGTACCGCTGCGCTCGGCGAGCGCGACTGCGGCGTGCAGATACTCTTCGTCATTGACCCGGCTGGTGCGCTGAACTTCCAGGTAGAAGCGATCGGCAAACACATCGCGCCATTCAGCCAGACGCGATTCGGCCAGTGGTTCGTCGCCATTGAGCAGCGCCTGGCCGACCTCTCCCTCCCTGGCGCCAGACAAGGCGATCACACCTTCGGCGGCCTGCTTGACCCAGTCGCGCTCGATGATCACCAGATCGTTGCGCTGGCCTTCGGTCCAGCCGCGAGAGATCAACTCGGTGAGATTGCGATACCCCTTGGGATTCATCGCCAGCAAGGTCAAGCGGCTGAGAGGACCGTCCTCGTCACAACCAGCCATCCAGATATCGGCACCGCAAATCGGCTTTATGCCGGCGCCCTGCGCGGCTTTATAGAACTTGACCAGCGAGCACATATTGCTCATGTCGGTCACCGCCACTGCCGGCATGCCACCTGCCGCGACCGCCTTGATCAGCGGCTTGACCCGAACCAGCCCATCGACCAGCGAGTACTCGGTATGCAGACGTAGATGGACGAAGGAAACAGGCATGAACAGACCTTGAGCTGGCAGAACGACAAGCGCGGGATTGTACCGGAAAGCACGGACGGGCTGGCGACCGCGCTAGCGGTAGCCGACACGGCAAAAGGGTGTTCGGCGGCCCAGGCCTCATAAAGCACCTGGCTGGCCCGCGTACAGTTACCAGCTAGACCAGCAGTACGCTGGCCGAGATGTCGGTCTCGACAACTGCCTGCTCAAGCAGCGTACGCACGGGGGCGAAAGAGCGCCGGTGAATGGGCGTTGGTCCTAGCCGACGAAGCGCCTCCAGATGGCTTGGAGTCGGATAACCCTTGTGCACGGCCAGCCCATAACCCGGATAGCAGAGATCCAGGGCCTGCATCTCGCGGTCACGACTGACCTTGGCCAGGATGGATGCCGCAGCGATAGCCGGCACCTGACCGTCGCCCTGGATCACCGGTGCGCTGGGCACGTTCAGCTGAGGGCACCGATTGCCATCAATGAGTGCCAGCCGCGGCGTGACACTCAGTCCATCAACCGCACGCTGCATGGCGAGCATCGTGGCGTGAAGGATATTCAGCTGATCGATCTCTTCGACCTCGGCTCGGGCAATGCACCACGCCACCGCCTTTGCGCAGATCTCGTCGAACAACGCTTCACGACGGGCTTCGCTCAGCTTTTTCGAGTCGTTGAGGCCTTCGATCGGACGCGCCGGATCGAGGATAACTGCGGCGGTCACTACAGGACCACACAGCGGCCCGCGCCCGACCTCGTCGACGCCGGCAACCAGCTCTTCGACCAGATTGAAATCGAGTCCGAACTGCATCAACGAACTCCAACCAGGCGCAACACGGCATCGGCGGCCTGACTCGACGCATCGCAACGCAGGGTGCGATGAATACTGTCGAAGCCTTCGGTTTGCACGTCACCATCGTCCAGCAGTGGCGACAGAGACTGCGCAAGCGCTTCGGGGGTAGCGGCGTCCTGCAGCAACTCGGGAACCAGCAGACGCTGGGCCAGCAGGTTGGGAAGCGCAACATAGGGGCTCTTCACTAGCCGCCGGAGGATGCGGTAAGTCATTGGCGCTACGCTGTAAGCCACCACCATAGGACGTTTGAACAACAGCGCCTCAAGCGTTGCCGTACCGGAAGCAATCAACACGGCGTTGCAGGCGGCCAATGCTTCATGGGACCGGCCATCGAGCAGGGTCAGCGGTAAATCACGCGTAACCAGCATCTGCTCAAGCTGCAGCCGCCGCTCGGGGCTGGCGCAAGGCATGACAAAACGAATCCCGGAACGCATGGCGCGCAACCGCTCGGCAGCGGAAAGGAACAGATCCCCCAGGCGAGCGACTTCGCCGCCCCTGCTACCGGGCATCAGCGCGACGACCAGGCCATCCGCTGGCAATCCGAGCGCTTGCCGTGCCGCGGCACGATCGGCGCAAAGCGGAATGGCATCAGCCAGGGGATGACCGACGAAGCGAACAGGTACCTGGTGCTCGTCGTAGAACCTGGCCTCGAATGGAAACAGCGTGAGCATCAGATCGCAGGCGTCACGGATCTTCAGTACCCGCTTCTGACGCCAGGCCCAGACCGACGGACTGACGTAGTGCACGGTCTTGATTCCGACCCGACGCAGCTTGAGCTCAAGCCCGAGATTGAAGTCCGGCGCGTCGATGCCGATGAATACATCCGGCCGCTGCTGGATCAGCGTGTCCACCAGGCGTTTGCGGCGGGCCAGCAGCTCCGGCAAACGACCAAGCACTTCGACCAGGCCCATCACTGCCAGACGCTCGAGCGGAAAGTACGACGGCAACCCTTCGGCCTGCATGCGCGAGCCGCCGACCCCGATGAATTCGACATTCGCGTGCTGAGCCTTCAGCGCCTGCATCAGGCCTGCACCAAGGATGTCACCGGAGGACTCCCCGGCTACCAAGGCAACCCTGAGCGGCCGGTTCATCTCAGCGGGTGATGCCACGAGTTGAAGCCTGGATCGAGTCGCGGAAGATCGCAACCTCGGGGAATGCCGCTGCACTTTCGGCCAGCTCGGTGAGTGCGGCCTCCACGGTCAACCCCTTGCGGTAGACGACCTTGTAAGCGTTGCGCAGGGCGTGAACGGCTTCGGCGCTGAAGCCACGACGACGCATGCCCTCGAAGTTCATGCTGCGCGCCTCCGCCGGATTGCCGAACACGGTGACAAATGCCGGTACATCCTTGCCGATCGCCGTGCCCATGCCGGAAAAACTATGGGCGCCGATATGGCAGAACTGATGTACCAGGGTGTAACCGGAGAGAATGGCCCAGTCGCCCACATGGACGTGACCGGCCAGCGCGGTGTTGTTGACCAGAATGCAATGATTGGCGATCACGCTGTCGTGGCCTATGTGAGCATAAGCCATGATCAGGTTGTGATCACCGAGGGTGGTTTCGGAGCGATCCTGCACGGTGCCGCGATGGATGGTGACACCCTCGCGAATCACGTTGTGATCGCCAATCACCAGGCGCGTCGGCTCACCCTTGTACTTCAGATCCGGCGTATCTTCGCCAACCGAGGAGAACTGATAGATGCGATTGTGCCGACCGATACGGGTCGGCCCTTTGATGACCACATGCGACGCGATCACCGTACCCTCGCCAATTTCGACGTCCGGACCAATGATCGACCATGGGCCGACCTGGACGTCATCCGCCAAGCGAGCCGCAGGGTCGATGATGGCGCGAGGGTCGATCAAACTCATATCTTCTGTTCCGCGCAGATGATTTCTGCCGAGCAGACCGGCTTGCCCTCGACGCTCGCACGACAATCGAACTTCCAGATGCCGCGTTTGGCGCTGATGAAGGAAGCTTCCAGCACCAACTGATCGCCCGGAACCACCGGCTGACGGAAGCGCAGCTTGTCAGAGCCGACGAAATAGTAAAGCGTGCCATCGGCTGGCTTGACGCCCATCATCTTGAAACCAAGCAGACCGGCCGCCTGCGCCATGGCTTCGATGATCAGCACGCCTGGCATGATCGGATGCTGTGGAAAATGCCCATTGAAGAACGGTTCGTTGATGGTCACGTTCTTGTAGGCACGAACGCGCTTGGCCTCGACGTCCATCTCCGTCACACGGTCCACCAGCAGGAACGGGTAGCGGTGAGGCAAATATTCGCGAATCTCGTTGATATCCATCATGTCAGGAAAGAGCCTGTAAAAAAGTATAGGGCCGCCTGCGCTGAAAGCCCGCGCGAGCACTGACAGGCATTAACCCCGAAAAAAAACCGGATCAGACGGTAAGCTCAGGCATCAGAAGCCGGATTCTGACCCTGAGTCACGGTAGCCAGGCTTTTCTCCAGCTGTTGCAGCCGGCGAGCCATGTCATCCAACTGACGAATACGCGCCGCACTCTTTCTCCAATCGGCAGCATTCTGCATCGCCGTGCCCGAGGAGTAGCTTCCGGGTTCCGTGATCGAGCGCGTGACCATCGTCATACCCGTCACGAACACGTTGTCGCACACTTCGATGTGCCCAACCATGCCGACGCCACCGGCGATCATGCAATTGCGTCCGATCTTGGTGCTACCGGAGATGCCGGCACAGCCAGCCATCGCCGTGTTGTCACCAATCTGCACGTTGTGCGCGATCATGATCTGATTATCTAGCTTCACGCCGTTGCCAATCAGCGTATCGGAAAGGGCGCCGCGGTCGATGGTGGTATTCGAGCCAATCTCCACATCATCCCCGATACGCACACCGCCGATTTGAGCGATCTTCTGCCAGGCACTTTTTTCCTTGGCGAAGCCGAACCCCTCACCACCGATCACGGCACCGGACTGGATCACCACGCGCTTACCGATCTGCACGTCGTGATAAAGCGTGACTCGCGGTGCGAGTCGTCCGCCAGCGCCGATTCGGCTACGGGCGCCGACGAATGACTGCGCACCGATCACCACATCCGCCTCGATGGTTGCGCCGGACTCGATCACCACATAGGGACCAATGCTGGCCGACGAATCTACATAAGCATCGGCAGCGACCACCGCCGTCGGGTGAATGCCGCTATTCGCTACCGGTCGAGTCTCGAACAGGTGCGACGCGCGCGCATAAGCCAGATAGGGGTCGCTAACGACAATTGCCGCGCCTTCGTAACCTTCAGCATCAGCGGGAGCCAACAACACCGCGGCGGCCTGGGTGGCCGACAGGTACTTGCGATACTGAGCATTGGCAAGGAAGCTCAAATGCGCCGGGCCCGCCTCCTGCAGGGTAGCGAGCCCGCTAATAGTCTGGTCAGCATCGCCGCGCAGGGTGCCACCCAGTTCCTCGGCCAGCTGGCCGAGTGTATAGACTGCGCCTGCCATATCAGCGCAGCTGATTCATGCGCTCGATGACCTGGCGGGTGATATCGAACTGCGGTTTGACATCCACCACGGCACCACGCTCGAACACCAGGTCGTAGTTGCCCTTCTTGATGACTTCTTCGACAGCCTGATCAAGCTTCGGCTTGAGCTGCTTGAGCATGTCCCGATCCGCCACAGCCTTTGCCTCGTTCAATTCCTTGGACTGGAACTGGAAGTCACGGGCCTTTTGCTTGAATTCGAGTTCCAGACGTTCACGCTCGGCCTGCTGCATCTTGTCGCCGTCCTTGACCAGGCGATCCTGAATACGCTTGGCGTCGCTTTCGAGTGTTTTCAGCTTGCTCAGTTGGGGGCCGAACTTCTTCTCCGCGTCGACCGCGTAACGTTTGGCCGCATCCGACTCAAGCAGCGCCATCTGATAGTTCATGACGGCGATCTTCATTTCGGCAAATGCTGGGGTCGCTACCAGCGCGGCAACGACGAGAAACAGTTGAGTCAACTTACGCACGGTAAACACCACTCCTGAAAGAAAGCACTGAGGCATCACGCCGCAATGTTAGAACGTTTGTCCCAGCGAGAACTGGAATACCTGAGTATCGGCCTCGTCCGGCTTGACCACCGGCATAGCCAGACTGAAGCTCAGCGGGCCCATTGCGGTAATCCAGGTCAGACCTACACCCACCGAGCTGGCCATATCGCCGAAGTCGATATCGCTGCAATTACTCGACTCTGTTGGGCAATTGGTGTTGTACACATTACCTACGTCCCAGAACACCGAGGTACGCAGCGAGCGCTGATCCTTGACGAACGGCATGGGGAACAGCACTTCCAAGCCCCCCTGGATGAGTACGTTACCACCGAACGGGAGCGGGTCTTGGTCAGGATCGCGAATCGTTCCAGGCTGTCCGCCAGGATTACCTTCACCTCGGCTAGGCGTGCTACGCGGGCCAAGGCTGCTATCCTCGAAGCCGCGTACCGAGTTGAAGCCGCCGGCATAGTAATGCTCGTAGAACGGCAGGCTCGAGGTCGAGCCGTAGGCATCCCCGTAACCCAGGCGCGTATGCATGCGCAGGGTGTAGTCCTTGCTCATCGGCACGAACAGCTGGCCGTTGTAGTCGAGCTTGTAGAAGGACAGGTCGCTACCCGGAATCGTGCTTTCGAATACCAGGCTCTGCGAATGACCGCGAGTTGCGAGCACACCGCGATTGAGGGTCGACTCGGACCAGCCTGCAGATGCCTTGAAATTGAGGAAGCTGTCGCCCTCCTCTTCCATGAACTTGAAGATCTCGTCCACGGTATAACGGCCAGTATCAAGATCATCCTGCTGCACAGTCAGGCCGAATGACAGTCGAGACGTCTCGCTGATCGGGTAGCCGATGTTGATGCCGCCACCAAGGCTATCCACCGAATAACTGGAAACGTCGTAATCGAGCTCGTCGTAATCGGTGGTGCGATAGAAGGCGTTATACCCCAGGCTGACACCGTCTTCGGTCCAGTAGGGGTCGACGAAACCGAAGTTGTAACGCGTCTGGTATTCGCTGCGGGTCAAGCCCAGGGAGACCCGGTTACCGGTACCGAGGAAGTTGTTCTGGCTGATGGAGCCACCCAGAATCAGGCCTGCGTTCTGCGCAAAACCGATGCTGGCCATGATCGAACCGGACGGTTGCTCCTCGACGCTGTAGTTGACGTCGATCTGGTCATCCGTACCTGGAACCTGTGGCGTTTCTACGTTCACTTCCTTGAAGAAGCCCAGGCGCTCGAGACGAGTCTTGGATTGGTCGATCAAATAGGTCGACGCCCAACCACCTTCCATCTGGCGCATCTCGCGACGCAGCACTTCATCTTCGGTCTTGGTATTCCCGCGGAAATTGACGCGATTGACGTACGCACGCTTACCCGGATCGACGACGAACGTGATCGACACCGTATTGTCTTCGTCGTGAGCTTCAGGAACACCGTTGACGTTGGCAAAGGTATAGCCTTCGTTACCCAAACGTCGTGTAATCAGCTCGGAGGTCGTGGTCATCACCTTGCGCGAGAACACCTGACCTTCTTTTGCCAGCAACAGCGCCTCGATCTCTTCCTGCGGAACCTTGAGATCACCGCTCAGCTTGACGTCGCGCACGGTATAGCGCTCGCCTTCGTCGATGTTCACGGTGACATAGACGTGCTTCTTGTCTGGCGTTATGGATACCTGGGTCGAGGTGATATCCATGTTGATGTAACCGCGATCCAGGTAATACGAGCGCAGGCGCTCCAAGTCACCGGAGAGCTTTTCACGCGCGTACTTGTCGTCGTTGCGGAAGAACGACAGCCAGTTTGTGGTCTTCAGCTCGAACAGATCCACCAGATCTTCGTCCGCGAAGACAGAATTGCCCACGATATTGACGTGCTTGATCGCCGCCACCGAGCCTTCGTTGATCTTGATCTTCAACGCCACCCGATTACGCGGCTGCGAAATGACCTCGGTTTCGATGGTCGCCGAATAGCGCCCCTGGGCAACGTACTGGCGCTGCAGTTCATTACGCACACCCTCGAGCGTGGCCTGCTGAAAGATTTCCCCTTCGGCCAGACCGGACTGCTGCAAACCTGACAGCAGATCTTCGGTCTTGATCGCCTTGTTGCCTTCGATCTCGATGCCGGAAATGGATGGTCGCTCGACTACGCTGATGACCAGCACATCGCCATCCCGCCCCAGCTGAATATCCTGAAAGAAACCGGTTCGGAAGAGCGCACGAGTGGCATCGACGAGGCGATTGTCATCGGCGGGCTCACCCACGTTCAAAGGCAGAGCGCCGAATACGCTGCCGGCGGAAACCCGCTGCAGGCCATTGACCCGGATATCGGAAATAGTGAAGGACTCAGCGTGAACTTCGGCGATCATCAATGCGGAGATAACCGCAGGTAGCAGCAGACGTTTCATGAAGTCCTTTCTTATTCAAACCTGATAAATGAACCGGCGATTCGGCATGGCGACACTACGGATTCGGCATTACAGACGGCCAAGGTCATTGACCAGTGCAAGCAGCATCACCCCAACCACCAGGCTGATGCCGATCTGTACTCCCCATCCCTGTACCCGCTCCGACAGAGGACGTCCGCGGACCCACTCGACGAGATAGAAGAGCAGATGGCCGCCATCGAGCACCGGGATAGGCAATAGATTGAGAACCCCCAGACTAATGCTCAGATAGGCGAGGAAATTGAGGAAATCCCCCAGTCCCGACTGGGCAGAAGCGCCCGCCACTTTAGCAATGGTTATCGGACCGCTCAAGTTTTTTACCGAGAGCTCCCCGAAGAGCATTTTCTTCAGCGAGTCGAGGGTCAGCAGGCTCATGGTCCAGGTGCGTCTTACGCCTTCGACCACCGCTTCAAGAGGACCGAAGCTGACTTCGCGCAGCATTTCCGCTGGCCATTCACCACCTTCGACACCCGCCCCCAGATAACCGCGGCGCGCATCGCCTTCGCCACGCGCGGCCAGCGTCAACGACACATCGAGTCGCTCACCGGCGCGCTCCACCTGCAGGGATACCGCCTCACCGGGCAGTACCTTGACTGCGTCGATCACCTGCTGCCAATCGTCCAGTGGCTGCTGATCCATACTCAACAGGCGGTCACCGAGACGAATACCTGCAGCCTGCGCCGGGCCTTCAGGGTCCAACTGAGCAACCACTGGGACAATCTGAGGGCGCCAGGGTCTGATTCCGAGCGAGGTGATCGGGTCCGGCTCCTCCACGCCTTTCAGCCAATTTTGCAACGGGATCTGCAAGTGCTGCTCGCCAGAACCGCCAAGCTCTCGCACCGTCATATCGAGCTGACCGCTCTCGCCCAGGCGCCGTACCAACTGTAGATTGACCTCGGACCAGCCGCTGACTGGCTTGCCATTGACCGCAACGATCTCCTGATCAACCGCCATCCCCGCCTGAGCAGCGAGACTGCCTGGCGCGACAGCACCGACAACAGGCCGCACCTGTTCGCTGCCAAGCATCGCCAGCAGCCAGAAGAACACCATAGCTAACAGGAAATTGGCCAACGGCCCGGCGGATACGATAGCGAAGCGCTGGCGGACGCTCTTGCGATTGAATGCACTGTCGAGCAAAGCGGGAGGCACGTCGCCCTCACGTTCGTCGAGCATCTTGACGTAACCGCCAAGCGGTATCGCAGCGATGACGAACTCGGTGCCCTGCCGGTCATGCCAGCGAAGCAGCGGACTACCGAAGCCAACGGAGAATCGCAGCACCTTCACGCCACAGCGACGGGCAACCCAGAAATGACCGAATTCGTGAAAGGTCACCAGCACCCCGAGCGCAACGAGGGTGCCGATGATCATGTAGAGCGCGCCCATATTTTCCTCCGGGAGTGGGTCTGTTGACGTTTCGCTGCAAGCCGCGAGGCCGGCAGACCCTATCGCCCGCGGCAGCTCAACCAGAGGCCGGCAGTTTCACGAGCCTGGTTGTCAGCTGCCAGTACATCTTCAAGGCAGACAGTCGGAACCGACGCCTCTCGATTCAACACGTCGTCGATGATACTCGCGATCTCGGTGAAGCGGATGCGTCGATTGAGAAAGGCGTCAACCGCCACTTCGTTCGCGGCATTGAGCATCGCCGGCGCCGTACCACCGGTCTCCGCGGCCAGGCGAGCAAGCCGCAGACAAGGGAAGCGCAGGTTGTCCGGCGCCTGGAAATCCAGCCGCCCAACCTGCAACAGATCCAGCGCCGATACACCGGAATCGATTCGCTCCGGCCATGCCAGCGCATGCGCAATCGGCGTACGCATGTCGGGATTGCCGAGTTGCGCGAGCACCGAACCATCCACGTAGTCCACCATAGAGTGGATAACGCTTTGCGGGTGAATCACCACCTCGACCTGATCTGGTCGCGCGTTGAACAACCAACAGGCCTCGATCAGCTCAAGCCCCTTGTTCATCATGCTGGCCGAATCCACGGAAATCTTGCGCCCCATCGACCAGTTGGGATGAGCGCACGCCTGCTCCGGCGATACATCCGCCAGAAGCTGCGGCGCAATATCTCGAAACGGCCCGCCAGAAGCGGTGAGCAATATCCGCCGCACACCGACAGCACCAAGCCCACGGGCATAATCGGATGGCAAGCATTGAAAAATCGCGTTGTGTTCGCTATCGATCGGCAGCAACACCGCATCGCTATCGTGCAGTGCCTGCATGAATAACGCGCCGGACATTACCAGCGCTTCCTTGTTCGCCAGCAACACTCGCTTGCCTGCCTGCACGGCGGCGAGAGTCGGCTCCAGCCCAGCGGCGCCGACGATTGCAGCCATCACGACATCGACCTCGGGATGGCCCGCCACCTCGCTCAGACCGCCCTCGCCGCTCAGCACTCGAGTCGCAACGCCATCGGACTGCAACTGCCCCTGCAGCACGCCCGCTTGCGCTTCATCACCGACCACTGCGTAGCTCGGACGATGCTTGAGGCAGAGCGAACGCAGGTCGGCGAGCCGGCTGAAGCCGGTCAGCGCAAATACGCTATAGCGATCGGGATGACGAGCGATGACATCCAATGTGCTAAGTCCGATCGAACCGGTCGCCCCCAGCACGGTTATCTGTAGAGGTCGTGTCACAGCACGCCCCAGCCAGCAAGCCAAAGAAGCACCGCAAAGATCGGAATGGCCGCGGTAAGACTGTCTATGCGATCCATTACACCGCCATGCCCGGGCAGCAGCTGACTGCTGTCCTTGATGCCCGAGCTACGCTTGAACATGCTCTCGGTGAGGTCACCGATCACCGAGATCAACACCACCATCGCCGCACCCAGCAGCCCTAGCACCAGCTCTCGCACCGACCAGCCGCGGTAAATGCCAACCGCCAGCGTGATCAGCAGACTGGTCAACAGGCCACCTATCAGCCCCTCCCAGCTCTTGCCAGGACTGACCTGCGGTGCAAGCTTGCGCTTGCCGAACGTCTTGCCGGAGAAATACGCCCCGATATCCGCAGCCCAGACCAAAATCATTACGGCAAGGATCAACCAGTTACCCAATGGCCATTGCTTGAGCACGACCAGTGCCTGCCACGACGGAAGCAGAATCGCCAGACCGATCACCAGACTGCCAGCGGAGCCACCCCAGAGACGACTGCTCTGCGGATAGGTCAACACCAGATAGGTTGCTTCCAGCCACCAGAGCACGGCGAGCGCCAACAGCCAGGGGGCCAGTGCCGGAAGTTGATACAGCACGGCAAGCAGCACCACGACCAGCGCCGCATAACCGATTCTCACCGGCTGGCCCGCGAACCCGGCCAACCGGGCCCATTCCCAGGCACCTAGCGCAACGACCAGCCCAATGAAGATGGCGAAAGCGAGCCCGTGAAGGAAAAAGAACCCAATGATCGCGACAGGCAGAAGGATGGCGGCGGTGATGATGCGCTGCTTCAGCATTCGGCCTTGACCTCGCTTTCGACCTGTTCGCCCGTTTTGCCAAATCGCCGCTGTCGAGTGGCGAAATCGGCGAGCGCCTTGCGCATGGCAACGTGCTTGAAGTCGGGCCAATAAAGATCGGAAAAATACAGTTCCGCATAGGCGAGCTGCCAAAGCAGGAAATTGCTGATGCGCCGCTCACCGCCGGTGCGAATGCACAGATCGGGCAACGGCATGTCACCGGTCGCCAGATAGCTCTGAAACAGAGCAGGCGTAATTTCCGCCGGATTCAGACGCCCGGACTGCGCCTCGGCAGCCAAGTGCTGAGCCGCCTGGAGGATGTCCCACTGCCCACCGTAATTGGCGGCAACCTGAAGGACGAAACGATGATTGGCGGAAGTGATCTCTTCCACCTCCAGCATCGCGGCCTGCAATTCGGGATGGAAACGGGCACGATCCCCGATGATGCGCAGGCGAATGCCGTTCTCATCGAGCTTGCGCGCCTCACGCCGCAACGCCGACAGGAACAGTTCCATCAGCGC
The DNA here is from genome assembly GCF_003935375.1 of Stutzerimonas xanthomarina. Lineage (GTDB taxonomy): Bacteria > Pseudomonadota > Gammaproteobacteria > Pseudomonadales > Pseudomonadaceae > Stutzerimonas > Stutzerimonas xanthomarina_A. Next base: position 128,317 of record NZ_RHQM01000005.1, on the reverse strand, counting down.
ACCGACTTCATCTGCCGGGCGCTGCCAGTTCTCGCTGGAGAACGCAAACAGTGTCAGCACCTCGACGCCGGAATCAGCGCAGACCTCAATCACGGCGCGAACCGCGTCGACACCAGCTTTATGCCCGGCCACACCGGGCAGCAAACGCCTCTTCGCCCAGCGATTGTTGCCATCCATGATGATCGCTACGTGACGGGGTACATTCCGCCCGGCGATCTGCCTGACCTTTTCCATGAACAACTCTACTTGCGCTAAAACACGCTGCGAACCAAAAGAAAAAGCTGCAAGCAACAGCTCTGGGGCATCTGCACTGTCGCATCACAAACCGGTTCCCCGATTCAGGACACGACAGCAGCGATTCGATGCCGGCCTTATACGGCCATCAGGTCGCCTTCTTTGGCTTCAAGGGCCTTGTCGATCTCGGCAACGTACTTGTCGGTTAGCTTCTGGACGTCATCCTGGCCGCGACGTTCCTCGTCCTCGCTGATTTCCTTTTCCTTGACCAGATCCTTCAGCTGCGCGATCGCATCACGGCGGATGTTGCGCACTGCGACTCGGGCGTTCTCGGCCTCTGCGCGGGCCTGCTTGGTATAGCCCTTACGAGTCTCCTCGGTCAGCGCGGGCATCGGCACACGAATCGTGGTGCCAGCGGTGGCCGGATTCAGACCCAGGTCCGAGGTCATGATCGCCTTCTCTACCGCCTGGATCATGCTCTTGTCGAACACTGTCAATGCCAGGGTGCGGGAGTCTTCGGCGATTACGTTGGCAACCTGACGCAGCGGAGTGTCGGAACCGTAATAGGAGACCATAACGCTATCGAGAATACTGGGATGCGCACGGCCGGTACGGATCTTGGCGAATGCATGGTCCAGCGATTCCAGGGTTTTCTTCATGCGCTCCTGCGCGTCTTGCTTGATCTCGTTGATCATTCTTTCGATTCCTCGATCAGGGTTCCTTCAGCGCCACCTAGCACGATGTTGAGCAGGGCGCCGGGCTTGTTCATGTTGAAGACCCGCAGCGGCATGTTGTGGTCACGGCACAGACAGATGGCTGTCAGATCCATCACGCCAAGCTTGCGATCCAGCACTTCGTCGTACGTGAGCTCGGCAAATTTCTCCGCATTCGGATCCTTGAACGGATCTGCGGTGTAAACACCATCGACCTTGGTGGCCTTGAGCACGACATCCGCCTGGATCTCGATCGCACGCAGACAGGCGGCCGAGTCGGTGGTGAAGAATGGATTGCCGGTACCGGCGGAGAAAATAACCACCTCGCCGGTCTTCAAATGACGCATCGCCTTGCGACGGTCATAGTGATCAGTCACGCCGACCATGGAAATGGCAGACATGACCAGCGCCGGGATGTTCGAACGCTCAAGCGCGTCGCGCATGGCCAGCGCGTTCATCACAGTGGCCAGCATACCCATATGGTCGCCGGTGACGCGATCCATACCGGCCGCCGAGAGCGCAGCACCACGAAAGAGGTTGCCACCACCGATGACCAGTCCGACCTCGACGCCGATGCCCACCAACTGGCCGACTTCCAGAGCCATACGGTCAAGGACCTTGGGATCTATGCCAAAGTCTTCGGAGCCCATCAGGGCCTCGCCGCTCAATTTGAGCAGAATGCGTTTATAGCGAGGATTGCGTGCACTCATCTGCTGAGCCATTGGCGTGTTATCTCCTGCGGCGTGCTGTGATGAAGTCTGAATGACTCAGACCAAAAAATATCTGCGCTTTGACAGCTCAACCCGGGGTTGGTGCCAGGCGATGACTATATCGTGACAAAAAAACAATTCCGCTGCCCAATTCGACAAAGAGGCCGCGCGCGTGAGCGGGCAGCCTCTTTGCCAGAACCACCGAAGCGGCCTTATTTCTTGGTCGCAGCGACCTGAGCAGCAACTTCGGCAGCAAAGTCGACTTCGGCCTTCTCGATGCCCTCGCCTACTTCGTAGCGAACAAAGGATACGATTTCGGCACCAGCTTTCTTGGCCAGCTCACCAACCTTGATTTCCGGGTTCTTGACGAACGCCTGCTCAACCAGGCTGGCTTCGGCCAGGAACTTGTTGATACGGCCCTTGACCATGTTCTCGACGATGTTTTCCGGCTTGCCGGCGATCTTGTCGGCATTGAGCTGCAGGAAGATTTCCTTTTCCTTGGCAACCAGCTCTTCGGAAACATCAGCCGGGCTCAGAACCGCAGGATTGCTGGCAGCCACGTGCATGGCGATATCCTTGGCCAGCTCGGCATCGCCACCCTTCAGGGTGACCAGCACACCGATGCGGTGACCGTGCAGATAAGCACCAACCACTTCACCTTCCACTGCGGTCAGGCGACGGATGTTGACGTTCTCGCCGCACTTGGCGACCAGCGCTTCGCGCGCGGATTCACGAGAAGCGATCAGCGGGGCCACATCGGTCAGCTTCTGCTCGAAGGCCTCGTCCAGGCTTTCCTTGACGAACGCCTTGAAGTCATCCTGCAGAGCCAGGAAGTCAGTCTGCGAGTTGACTTCGATGATCAGACCACGGCCACCCTCGACGCGAACGGCGATCGAGCCCTCGGCAGCGATGTTGCCCGACTTCTTGGCGGCCTTGATGGCGCCCGAGGCACGCATGTCGTCAATCGCCTTCTCGATGTCACCACCAGCGGCGACCAGAGCCTTCTTGCACTCCATCATGCCCTGACCGGTACGCTCGCGCAGTTCTTTGACCAAGGCTGCAGTGATTTCTGCCATGTTGGGAATCCTCTCGATTTGGTTTCTAAACCACTCACCCAATACACGGGTGATCAATTCGCAAGAGACAAAAAGGGGGCCTAGCCCCCTTTTTGTTCATCGGGTGTCACGCTGCAGTGCGCCGCACTCAGCCCTGAGCCGCTTCGGAAGCAACTTCCTCGACGAACTCGTCAGCACCACCGGCACCGTTCTGGCGACCGCGCAGAACAGCGTCAGCCATGGAGCCGAGGTAGAGTTGCACGGCACGGATGGCGTCATCATTACCGGGAATGATGTAGTCAACGCCTTCCGGGCTGCTGTTGGTATCGACGATGCCGATGACCGGGATACCCAGCTTGTTGGCTTCGGAGATAGCGATGCGCTCGTGATCGACGTCGACGACGAACATGGCGTCCGGCAGGCCGCCCATATCCTTGATACCACCCAGGCTGCGCTCGAGCTTCTCGAGATCACGGGTACGCATCAGAGCTTCTTTCTTGGTCAGCTTCTCGAAAGTACCGTCCTGGGACTGCCCTTCCAGCTCACGCAGACGCTTGATGGAGGCGCGGATGGTCTTGTAGTTGGTCAGCATGCCACCCAACCAGCGATGATCGACGTACGGCGAGCCACAACGAGCAGCTTCTTCGCGAACGATCTTGCCGGCGGAACGCTTGGTGCCAACGAACAGAATCTTGTTCTTGCCTGCAGCCAGCTTCTCAACGAAACGCAGCGCGTCATTGAACATCGGCAGGGTTTTTTCCAGGTTGATGATATGGATCTTGTTGCGCGCGCCGAAAATGTATTTATCCATTTTCGGATTCCAGTAACGGGTCTGGTGGCCGAAGTGCACACCGGCCTTCAGCATATCGCGCATAGTGACTTGAGACATGATCAGTCCTCGAATAAGTCGGGTTAGGCCTCCACGCGTCCCGATATCCAACTCTTGCGAGCACCCAGGATACCGTGTCGACACGTGTGTGGGGTTAGGCTCGACGGGGTCTACCCCGCTGAGCGGCGCGTTTTATAGCACAACGACCATCGAGAGGCTACTGCTTTGAACTCTCTACAACAGGCTCAGCGGTGCAATCAGCCCTGACCTGCAGGCCGCAGGCGCTTTGGTTTATCATCGCGACTTTCCGTTATTGCCTTCGCCTGCGGGCATACAAGAGGTTTGCATGACTGTCACCATCAAGACGCCCGAAGATATCGAGAAGATGCGCATTGCCGGGCGCCTCGCCGCCGAAGTTCTCGAGATGATCGGCGAGCACGTCAAGCCAGGCGTCACCACCGAGGAACTCGACCGCCTTTGCCACGAGCATATCGTCAACGTTCAGCAGGCCATTCCCGCTCCGCTGAACTACAAGGGCTTTCCCAAATCGATCTGCACCTCGATCAACCACGTTGTCTGCCACGGCATCCCGAACGACAAGCCGCTGAAAGACGGCGACATCCTCAACATCGATATCACTGTGATCAAGGACGGCTATCACGGCGACACCAGCAAGATGTTCATGGTCGGCAAGGTGCCCGAGTGGGCCGATCGCCTCTGCCAGGTCACTCAGGAATGCCTCTATAAAGGCATCGAGCTGGTTCGCCCGGGCGCACGACTCGGGGACATCGGTGAAGTCATCCAGAAACATGCCGAGAAGAATGGGTTCTCCGTGGTCCGCGAATACTGTGGCCACGGCATCGGTAAGGTCTTCCATGAGGAGCCGCAGGTTCTGCATTACGGCCGTGCCGGCACCGGCATGGAGCTCAAGGAAGGCATGACCTTCACCATCGAGCCGATGATCAACCAGGGTCGCTCGGAAACCCGACTACTTGGCGATGGCTGGACTGCGATCACCAAGGATCGCAAGCTATCGGCGCAATGGGAACACACCATCCTGGTGACCGCTGACGGCTACGAGATCTTCACTCTGCGCAGCGACGACACCATCGCTCGCACCTCTGCCTGAGATTTCACAGCCGCAGCCCCCACGGGAGGACGTTCGCATGCCCCAGGTTGACCCGGAGCTGTTTGACCGCAGCCAGTTTCAGGCGGAGCTGGCTCTGAAGGCCAGCCCCATCGCTGCGTACAAGAAGGCCATACGCCAGGCGCGGCAGGTACTGGACGAGCGGTTCAAGGCAGGTCGGGACATCCGTCGCCTGATTCAGGATCGCGCCTGGTTCGTCGATCAGATTCTGCGCTCGGCCTGGGATCGCTTCGACTGGAACAATGGCGCAGATATCGCGCTCGTCGCAGTGGGTGGCTACGGCCGAGGTGAACTGCACCCCTACTCCGATATCGACCTGCTCATTCTGCTCGACGCCAACGACCAGGAAATCTTTCGCGACTCGATCGAGGGCTTTCTGACCCTTCTCTGGGATATCGGCCTGGAAGTCGGGCAGGCCGTGCGCTCCGTTGCCGAATGCGCCGACGAAGCGCGCGCCGATCTCACGGTCATCACCAACCTCATGGAAAGCCGGACGATCGCCGGCCCGGAGCGCCTGCGCCAGGCGATGCTACGGGTCACCAGTACCCAACAGATGTGGCCTAGCAAGGAATTCTTCCTCGCCAAGCGCAACGAGCAGCGCGCACGACATGCCAAGTACAACAACACCGAGTACAACCTGGAGCCCAATGTAAAAGGCTCTCCCGGCGGCCTGCGCGACATCCAGACCATCCTCTGGATCGCCCGTCGCGAGTTCGGCACGCTCAATCTGCAGGCGATGGTCGATCAGGGCTTTCTTACCGAGGGTGAACACAGCCTGCTGACCGCCGCCCAGGAGTTTCTCTGGAAGGTGCGCTACGGCCTGCACATGCTTGCCGGTCGCGCCGAGGATCGCCTGCTGTTTGACCATCAGCGCAGTTTGGCCGCGCTGCTGGGCTATGAAGACAATGATGCCAAGCTGGCCATCGAACGCTTCATGCAGAAGTACTACCGGATCGTCATGAGCATTGCCGAACTCAGCGATCTTGTCGGTCAGCACTTCGCCGAAGTGATTCTCTGGGAAGGCGAGTCAGGCCCGATCGTGCCACTAAACAGCCGATTTCAGGTACGCGACGGCTACCTTGAGGTGAGCAACGCAGCTATCTTCAAACGCACCCCTTTCGCGATCCTGGAAACCTTCGTGCTGCTCGCCCAGCATCCCGACATCCAAGGCGTTCGCTCGGACACCATTCGCCTGCTCCGCGATCACCGCTACCTGATCGATGACATCTTCCGCCAGGATCTGCGCAACACCAGCCTGTTCATCGAGCTGTTCAAGTGCAAGGAAGGTATTCACCGCAATCTTCGCCGAATGAACCGCTACGGCATCCTGGGTCGCTATCTGCCGGAGTTCGGCCACATCGTCGGGCAGATGCAGCACGACCTGTTCCACATTTACACCGTCGACGCGCACACGCTCAATGTCATCAAGTACCTGCGCAAGCTGACCAAGCCGGGCGTCGCCGAGAAGTATCCGCTGGCCAGCAAGCTGGTCGAAAGGCTGCCCAAACCAGAGCTGATCTACATTGCCGGGCTCTATCACGACATTGCCAAGGGCCGTGGCGGCGACCATTCGGAGCTCGGCGCGGTGGATGCCGAGCAATTCTGCAGTCGTCACAAGCTGCCGGCGTGGGATACCCGACTGGTGGTCTGGCTGGTGGAAAACCATCTGGTCATGTCCACCACTGCGCAGCGCAAGGATCTGTCCGACCCTCAGGTGATCAATGATTTCGCCCAACTGGTCGGCGACGAGACGCACCTGGACTATCTCTACGTCCTGACCGTGGCCGACATCAACGCCACCAACCCGACCCTGTGGAATTCCTGGCGTGCGAGCCTGCTGCGTCAGCTCTATACCGAAACCAAGCGAGCCCTGAAACGCGGGCTGGAAAACCCGCTGGGGCGCGAAGAGCAGATTCGCCAGACCCAACGTGCCGCGCTGGATGACTTGGTCCGCCAAGGTACCGATCCGGACGATGCTGAGCAGCTCTGGGCGCAGCTGGGGGACGACTATTTCCTCCGGCATACAGCCACCGATGTGGCCTGGCATACCGACGCGATCATCGAGCACCCTGCCAACGGTGGGCCGCTGGTGCTGATCAAGGAAACCACGCAGCGGGAGTTCGAGGGAGGCACGCAGATATTCATCTACGCGCCAGACCAACACGACTTCTTCGCCGTGACCGTGGCGGCCATGGATCAGTTGAACCTGAACATTCATGACGCGCGCATCCTGACGTCGAGCAGCCAGTTCACGCTGGACACCTACATCGTGCTGGACGCCGACGGCAGCCCGATCGGCAATAATCCGAAGCGGATCGATGAGATTCGTAGCGGCCTGATCGCCGCCCTGCGCAACCCTGACGACTACCTGACCATCATCCAGCGCCGTGTCCCACGGCAACTCAAGCACTTCGCCTTTCCGCCGCAGGTCACCATCCACAACGACACACAGCGGCCGCAGACCATTCTGGAAATCATTGCACCGGACCGGCCCGGCCTGTTGGCGCGTGTGGGCCAACTGTTCCTCGATTTCGATCTATCGGTGCAGAACGCCAAGATTGCGACCTTGGGCGAACGCGTGGAGGACGTATTCTTCGTCACCGACGCAGACAACCAGCCGCTGTCCGACCCGCAGTTCTGTCTGCGTCTGCAACAGGCGCTCGTCAAGGAGCTACAGCAGGAAAACGAACAGCAACCCTCACCGAGCAGCATCCTGATCTGAGATGGCCTCGCCTGCTCACCTACCTGGCGCTGCAAGACAGGTAGATGGCAGGCTCAATCCCAGGGCTGACCCCGCGTTTGTTCGACAGCTGGCAGTTTCTGCTGCATTGCAGCCTTGGCCAGCATGTGCGCACTGACCGGCGCAGTGAGGAAGAGAAACAGCGTGATCAGCAGCTCGTGCAGGCTCAAGCCATCGTTCTGGCTGCTGAAGAAGATCATCGACGCGATCACGATACCGCCAACACCCAGCGTCGTCGCCTTGGTCGGGCCATGCAGACGCGTGTAGAAATCCGGCAGCCGGTAGAGGCCGATCGCACCGATCAGCGCGAACAGACTGCCGATAATAAGGAACACGCTTACCAGCACTTCGATCCAGAATGGCATGTCGTTTCCCTCAATCAATGATGTCGCCGTGCAGCAGGTGCTTACCGACTGCGACGGTACTGACGAAACCCATCACGGCAATCAGCAGTGCAGCCTCGAAGAACAGGTCGGAGGCGAGCCAGATGCCGAACAGCACGATAAGCGCGAGCGCGTTGATGTACAGCGTATCGAGCGCGAGCACTCGGTCGGGCATGTCCGGCCCCTGGACCAGACGAACGACATTCAACACCGCCGCCAGCCCCAAAACGGCCATACAGAACGGAATCACGTAGGCGAGCATTCGAAGATCTCCAGCAGTGGCGCTTCATAGTTACGCTTGACGTCAGCGATCAGCGCATCGACATCAGGCACGTCCAGCGCATGCACCATCAGCATCTGGCGATCCTCACTCAGACAGGCTGACACCGTCCCAGGCGTCAGCGAGATGATGCTGGTCAGGGTGGACAGGACGAACTCGTTCTCGATGGCCATGGGCACCTCGATGAACGCAGGACGCAGGTTCTTCTTCGGTCCCAGCACCAGCTTGGCAACGTGCACATTGGCCACAACGATGTCGTAGAGCACCTTGAGCGAGAACACGCATAGCTGCAGCGGCTTGCGTATGCGCGGCACCTCGACGAGAAACCCCCGAACCAGAAGTGGAATCGCCCAACCAAGAAACAGACCGAGCAAGAACTGCCCGAAGCTCAGCGTGTTATTGAGCAGCAGCCAGAGAATGGCCAGCATCAAGGTCAGGGCGGGATTAGGTAACCAGCGCGCTTTCATGCCGCACCTCCCTGAAGGATCTGCAGATAAGGCGCAACATCCAACAGCTGCGCAGCAGTTGCCTGCACGAACGCCTGCAGCGGGCCGGCGGCGACAACCAACATCACACTACCAAGCAGCAAGCCGACCGTCGCCAGAACCCGAATGGGATCGGCAGGCTGCCCCACCGCCTCGGCACTGGGACGCCAGAACACCAGGCTGCCGGCTCGGCTCAGTGAAATCAGCATGCCCAGCCCCCCGACCAACACCACGGCCCACAGCGCGATAGCGTCTGCGCCAAGCTCGATGGCGCGCAGCAGCATCACCTTGCCGAGAAAGCCGGAGAACGGAGGCAAACCGGCCACGGAGATGGCGCCCATGAAGAACAGCGTGCCAAGCAGCAGCGGCTGACGCAGCGCAGGCGCCGAAATCAGATCAGTCCCCAGGTCTCCACGCTGACGAGCTATCAGATCGGCGAGCAGGAACAAGCCGCCCGCAACCAGCGTGCTGTGGACCAAGTAATAAAGTGCCGCAGCAAGCCCTGCCTCGCTGCCGAGCGCAATACCCGCCAGAAGCGTGCCCACCGACACGACCACCAGATAGGCCAGCAGCACCTGCAGGCTGCGAGCGGCCAATGCGCCTATCACGGCCGCACCGAGCGTCAGCAGAGCTAGCGGCCAGAGCCAGAGATCGACCATGCCGCTCAACTCGCCCGCTTCGCTGCCAAAGACCAGGGTGAACACACGAATGATCGCGTACAGACCGACCTTGGTCATGATCGCGAATAGCGCAGCGACCGGCGCGGTGGCCGATGCATAAGCCCGCGGCAACCAGAAGTACAGCGGCAGGATTGCGCCCTTGAGCGCGAACACCACCAGCAGCAGATACCCGGCGGACGCCAGCAGCGGCGCATCGGCCGGATCGGCCGCGCTCACACGGGCAGCCATGTCGACCATGTTCAGGGTGCCTAGCAGCCCGTAGAGCATGCTCACGCCGATCAGAAACAGCGAGGAGCCGAGCAGATTCAGCACAACATAGTGCATACCCGAGCGCACCCTGCGCTGACCATGGCCGTGCAGCAGCAAGGCATACGAAGAGATCAACAGGATCTCGAAGAACACGAACAGGTTGAACAGGTCGCCGGTCAGGAAGGCACCATTGATGCCGAGCAGCTGGAACTGATAGAGGGCGTGAAAGTTGGGCCCGCGCTCATCATCACCACGGCAGGCATAAAGCGCTGCGAAACCAGCCAGCACCGCCGTCACCAGCAGCATCAGCGCGCTCAACCGGTCCAGCATGAGAATGATGCCGAATGGCGGCTGCCAGCTACCCAGCGCATAGATACGCAGCTGGCCATCATCGGCAAGCAGCACCAGCCAGATCGCAATCGGGACCAGGGTCCAGGTTGCCGCCAGTGAAAGCACGCGCTTGGTCGACTTGTTCGCGCGATGAGCGAACAGCAACAGCGCCCCCATGAACAACGGCAGCAGCAGCGGGAGAATCAACGCATGATTCATTTGCGCGGCTCCTCACCATCGACGTGATCGGTACGCAGCTCTCCAATGCTGCGCAACGCCAGCACCACCACGAAGGCGGTCATGGCGAAGCCGATGACAATGGCCGTAAGCACCAGCGCCTGCGGCAGCGGATCGCCATACTCCGCGCTCTTGCCTATCACCGCCGGAACGCCGGTCGCCAGCCGGCCCATGGAAAAGATGAACAGGTTGACCGCATAGGAAATCAGCGTCAGCCCCATCACCACCGGAAAGATCCGGGCACGCAGGAGCAGATAGACGCCACTGGCCGTCATGATTCCCAGCGTGATCGCGAACAGCGCTTCCACTACAGCACCTCCCTGTTGGAATCGTCCTGGCTGACCTGGCCGATGTTGGAAAGAATCAGCAATGTCGCGCCGACAACCACTAGATAAACCCCCAGATCGAAGAGCATTGCAGTCGCCAGCTCGAACTCTCCGACGAGAGGCAGATGGAAATACCCGAATGACGACGTCAGGAACGCGTAGCCGAACGCCCAGCTGCCCAGCCCCGTCAGCCCCGCAATAAGCAGGCCTGCGCCGCAGAGTGCGTGATAGCTGATCGGTTGCCGCGCCTGTGCCCAGCTCACGCCATGCGCGATGTATTGGAGAATCAGTGCCACCGCGGTGATGAGACCGGCAATGAATCCGCCACCCGGCAGGTTGTGCCCGCGCAGGAAGATGAAGGCGGAAATCAGCAGCGCCATCGGTAGCAGCGCGCGGGCAAGTGCATCCAGAACCATGGGGTGCCGGTCAACCGACCAGAGTCGCCCGCCATAGTCGCGAACCGGGTGCGGCAGGCGCAGGCCTTTGAGTAGCGCATAGATGCCTACGCCGGCGATCGCCAGCACTGCGATCTCGCCCAGGGTATCGAACCCACGGAAGTCCACCAGGATCACATTCACGACGTTCTTGCCGCCGCCGCCGGAAACACTGTTCTCGAGGAAGTACGACGCGATGCTGTCATAGGGCCGGGTCAGCACGGTGTAGGCAAGCAGCGCGACCATGGTGCCGCTGCCGCCCGCAAGAACGAAATCGCGGAAGGCACGCAGGCTGCTCGACTCGGCCGGCGTACGGTCGGGCATGAAGAACAGCGCGAGAATCAGCAGGATGATCGTCACCACCTCTACCGAAAGCTGGGTCAGCGCCAGATCCGGGGCGGAATAACGGGCAAACCCGAGCGCGACCATGAGACCAACGACACTGAGTACGATCAGCGCGGTCAGACGGCGGCGATGGAAAAGCACGGTCAGCAGCGAAGTCAGCGCCAGAATCGCCATGCCCAGCACGGTGATTCCATCAAGCGGCGCCAGCGCGACCGGTCCATGCAGCGTTTCCAACGGGGTCAACGCAAAAACCACGAGCACCAGCGTACTGAGCAGCATGAGGGCGATGTAGCGTTGCAGCGAGCCATTTTCCAGCAGACAGGTGAAGTGACGTGCAGCGAGGGTCAGTCCGCCCATCACCCGTTCGAACACCTCCAGCGAATCGACGGTGGGCAACCCTTCGTACCAGCGGAACGCCCACTTACGCAGCGAGTAGATCATTATCCCGCCGATCAGCGCTGCAAAGCTCATGGCTAGCGGCAAGTTGAAGCCGTGCCAGATCGACAGGCTGTATTCAGGCACATTGCCATTCAGCGTTCCCGACACCGCCGCCGCCAACAACGGGCCCACGGTGAAAGCCGGCAGCATCCCCACCAGCAGGCAGAGCAACACGAGGATTTCCACCGGAATCTTCATGTAGCGGGCAGGTTCGTGTGGCGGGTACTTCGGCAGATCGATCGGCTCGCCGTTGAAGAACACGTCGTGAACGAAACGCAGCGAATAGGCGACCGAGAACGCACCGGCCAGCGTCGCTGCCGCGGGAATCGTCCAATAGAAGCTACCGAGCAGGTGCTGATCGAGCGTCTCGGCGAAGAACATTTCCTTGCTCAGGAAACCATTGAGCAATGGGACACCGGCCATTGCCAGCGACGCCACCATCGCGAGTGCCGCGGTGTGTGGCATGTACTTCCACATGCCATTGATGCGGCGCATGTCGCGAGTGCCCGTCTCGTGATCGATGATCCCGGCGGCCATGAACAGCGAAGCCTTGAAGGTTGCGTGGTTGATGATGTGAAAGATCGCCGCCACCGCCGCAAGACGCGAATCCAGGCCGAAGAGCAAGGTAATCAGGCCCAGGTGGCTGATGGTGGAATAGGCCAGCAGGCCTTTCAGGTCGTGCTGGAACAGCGCCATCACCGCACCCAGCAGCAATGTCGCCAGCCCGGTGACGCTGACCATGTAGAACCACCACTCCGACTCGGCCAGCGCCGGATACAGCCGAGCGAGGAGGAAGACACCGGCCTTGACCATCGTCGCGGAATGCAGGAAGGCCGATACCGGCGTGGGCGCTGCCATTGCCTGTGGCAACCAGAAGTGAAAAGGGAACTGCGCGGACTTGGTGAACACACCGAGCAACACGAGAATCAAGGTCAGCGGGTACAGCGCATTGGCGCGGATCAGATCGCCCGAGGCGAGCACGGTTGTGAGCTCGAAGCTGCCGACGATATGGCCAATCAGCAGAATCCCGGCGAGCAGAGCGAGGCCGCCCCCCCCGGTGATGGCGAGCGCCATGCGCGCGCCTTGGCGCGCATCGGCGCGGTGATTCCAGTAACCAATGAGCAGGAACGACGAAAGGCTCGTCAGCTCCCAGAACATCAGCATCAGCAGCAGATTCTCGGACAGCACCACGCCGAGCATGGCGCCCATGAACAACAGGAAGAAGCCGAAGAATCGCCCCATTGGGTCCTTCTTCGACAGGTAATAGCGTGCGTAGAGAATGACCAGGAGACCGATGCCGAGAATCAGCAGGGCGAAGAGGAAGCCCAATCCATCAAGGCGCAGGCTCAGGTTGAGTCCGAGCTGCGGCAACCACTCGTAATGGATGATTTCGGTTTGGCCGGCAAATACGTCGGCCCGTTTGGTCAGCAGCAGAATCAGCGCTGTCAGTGGCGCCAGGCCCGCGCCAAAGGCACAAGCGGAGCGACCAAACCGCTCCAGGAGCAAAGGCAGGAAGATGCCCAGAAGTGGCAAAGCGATGATCAGCGCAAGCGCCATGAACGAGACCCCTTAAGCCACCTGAGCGGAGGCATTCTTATCCTTGCAGGCACAGCAACTGCCTGAAACAGCACATAAATGTGTGCCCGATTATCCATACCGATGATGCTGGCGTCATGGATTCATGTATTTCGAAAAACAAAAAGCGCTGTCACCGTTCCGTTTACGGAGCGGTGACAGCGCTCTGACCTCAGCCTCGGGCAGCTGCTATGAAGATCAGGGCGCCACGCGACTGGTACCACTGACGGTGAGGATGCGAACCCGTTGTCCGACCCGAAACACCTGATTGGGCTCCACGGCCTGCACATAGGCGCGCATGTTGCCATCATCCTCGCGCACGGTGATCTCGACACCCTGGGTACGGGTTATCCCCTCTTCTGCCGCGGCACCGAGCATGCCACCGGCAACCGCACCGATTACAGCGGCAACCGCGCTGCCACGACCGCCGCCGATGCCACTGCCGGCAACGCCACCAACCACTGCGCCAGCGCCGGTGCCGATGGGGGTCTTGGTTCCCTCGATCTTCACTGGACGCAGCGATTCGATGGTTCCGTAACGCACGGTCTGTACGGCTCGCGCCTCATCCCGAGAATAGGTATCTCCGGTCAGGCTGGAGGCGCACCCACCCAGAGCGAGCGTCAGAGCTGTAAAGGAAGCGACATAAATGGACCTACGCATTGCAATTCTCCTGCGGACAGCTGTTTCGTTCTGAACGGCGGCATGAGCAGTAGCGACAAAAAAGCGCTTGGCAACTTCTCCGTCCTGACTCAGCATTTACTACCTTCCTAGCATACCTATGCGAGTCGAACCTGGCGCACCGGTTCCTCTCGCCGAGACGATCCATGGATTACTTCATCATAGCCATCACCACCATAGCTGGCCTGGCTTTTCACGGCTGGCTGATCATGCGCTTCCGACTTTGGGCCGATCGGGACCTGGCGCTTTCAATCGCCGGCAGCGACCCAGACAAGCGCAGCTGGATGCTACAACGCCTCGCCGACGCGAAGAGTCAGAAGATCAAGCGGCGGGAACTACAAAGCTGGCTGGAGCAGCAGATACAACACTACCCCGGCCTCTGATTCGGACACTTTCAGAAGATCAGACCCGAACAAACAAGCCACGCTTTCATGGTCTCTGACCATCGGAAAGCACATCCCCTAGCACCAGATGATCGTTTGCTGGTTACAGAACGTTGCCAGCACGGCGCGAGAGCTTACCCGCTGGCGCTCCAGCAAAGCGCCGCTCTCCGGTATAAGAGGCTTGGAGCAACAGCGCCTGGACTAGTTCGTTGCTGGGAGACCATTTAGGGCGCCAAGCGCTCCCGCTGCCAGCTGTTTGCGATCAAACGATAGTCGAGACGATCATGCAGGCGGCTAGGCCGGCCCTGCCAGAACTCCATACGCTCCGGCAACAGGCGATAACCACCCCAGTGCGGCGGACAATGGGGCGCCGTGTCGAGAAAGCGCTGCTCGGTTTCCGCCAGCAAACGCTCAAGTTCGGCGCGATCGCGAATCACCTGGCTCTGCGGCGATGCCCAGGCACCGAGCCGGCTACCCAAGGGGCGGACTTGAAAATAAGCATCCGACTCCTCCTGAGTAACCTTCTCCACCCGCCCCTCGATACGAACCTGACGCTCGAGTGTCGGCCAGAAGAAAGTCATGGCTGCATAGGGCGAAGCATTCAGTTGCTCACCCTTAGCGCTGTCGTAATTGGTGAAAAAGGTAAAGCCTCGATCATCCAGCGCCTTGAGAAGCAGGATACGACAGTGAGGATGGCCGTCGGAGTCGACCGTAGCCAGGGACATCGCGTTAGGCTCCACCGGTGCCTGTTCGGTTTTCGTGGCCTCGGTGAACCACTGACGAAACAATCCGAACGGCTCGGCTGGTGCATTGGCCTCGCTGAGTCCGTCACGGGTGTAGTCACGGCGCATATCGGCCAGGGTCTGGATCATCGCGGGGCTCCTTGTAGTCGAATAAGCAGGCTTCAGCCTACCAGGCGGCCATTCGCCGGGCGACGGTGGTTGAACCCAGCCGGCCTGCATGAACTAGCTTATCCGCGTGCTCAGGCAACGCGCTTGATTCAAGGCAACCATGCCCAACGAAAACAGGCCCGCATGCGGGCCTGTCGATATCCAATGCCTGGCAGCGCTACTTGGCGACCTCGGCTTGCGCCACCTGAGTCGCGGTCTGCGCCGGCTGCTCGTACTTGGCGATCAATGCGAGCATCGTCGCCTGCGGCGCCAGTACCATCTCGACCCGACGGTTCAGAGCCCGGCCTTCCTTGCTGTCGTTGGCTGCACGCGGCATATCGGAACCCAGGCCTCGAATGCGCAGGCGGTTATGCTTGAGGCCACTCAGGCGGAAAATGGCCGCCACTGCACCGGCACGCTCGCGACTGACGGTGCGATTGGTGTCCGCAGAGCCAGTGCTGTCGGCATGACCGAGTACGACTACGGCAGTCTTGTCGTCCTTCTCGACCAGCTTTGCAACACGAGTGATCGGCCCGAGGGTTACCGGCAGGAGCATGCCGGGACGATCCGGATTGAAGGACGAGTCCACCGGCGCTGTCACCACCAGCACGCTGTCACGGCGCTCCACCTCGAAACCACTGCCCACGAGCGCATCCTTCAACTGCGGCTCGTACTCATCGAGCCAAGCGTAATCCACCTTGACCGTAGCCGGGGCAGCGGCCTCGCTCGGTTTCTCGCTCTTCGAGCTGCAGCCGGCAACGACGATCATGCAGAAAATCAGGGAGACGCTCTTCAGCAGGTTCATGAGGCAGGTTCCGTCAACCAGAAGCGTTCTAGGAGGGTGCGACCAATCGAGGTGAGGCCACTATTGAGTTCGAGTTGAAATTGTGGACGCAAGCCCTTCTTTTGAAAAGCGTGCGAGGCCAGAAGTGACGAGTGGTTCAACGCAGGCATGCTGCAACGCTGCGCGCCAGCGATTGCGCACGCGGGTCCATCAGCACATAGGGGCCGAGGGTATTGGTCACGAAACCGAACCCCAGTTCACGCTCCGGATCGGCAAAACCAACACTGCCACCGGCACCAGGGTGACCAAACGCCTGCTCTCCCATGCCAAAGGTGGCATTGGCGACGTGCGGCTGATCCAACCAGCAACCGAGGCCGAAACGCGTGGCCGCCAATAGAGTGCGGTCTTGTCCTGCGCTGTGCTCGCTGGTCATCTCGCGCAGCAGCGACTCATCCAGAAGTTTGCCCTGCAGCAACCCTGTATAGAAACCCGCCAACGAGCGGGCATTGCCATGGCCGTTGGCTGCCGGTTGCGCCATGCGTCGCCATTCCGGTTTGTTACCACTGCTCATGATGGACGGTGGATTGTTGAAGGCCCGGACACTTATTGACTCCGGCTCGCTCATCAAGGCCTTGAACAGGCGCTGCGCGGCAGCGTCACCGAAGTCGTTCTTGGTGCGCGTGAGATAAGCGACACGATGAGCCTCGGAATCGCCGAGACCGATATGGAAGTCAAGCCCGAGCGGCACCGCCGTACGACGAACGATCGACTCCCCAGGCCCACACCCATCGACACGACGCAGGAGCTCACCAACCAGCCAGCCGTAGGTCATCGCCGCGTAGCCCTGATCGGTGCCGGGCGTCCACCATGCCTCTTCGGCTGCTAGCGCGGCAGTCATGACGTCCCAGTCGTACAGCGCTTCAGCGGCTAGCGGTCTGCGAATCGCCGGCAATCCCGCCCGATGGCAGAGCAGCTGACGCAGGGTGATGGTTTCCTTGCCATTGACTGCGAACTCCGGCCATATACGGCCGACGGGCTCATCCAGCTGCAGCTTGCCTTCCTCGACCAGCTGCAGCGCAGCAACCCCGGTGAAGGTCTTGGTGCAGGAGAACAGGTTGACCACCGTATCGCTGTGCCACACCTGCTCGCCCTGATTGTCGGCAACGCCGGCCCAGAGATCGACGACCGTCTCGCCGCCGATCTGCACGCAGAGTCCCGCGCCGCGCTGCTGGGTGCCATCGAACAGCGCGCCGAACGCATCGCGAACGGCCTCGAAACGAAGATCGAAATAGCCCTGAACCTGCACGCTGTCACCTCTCGCAATCAATTCTCGGGATTCTTGCAGCCGCCATTACGCAACAAAACCGCCAGACGAAGCGGTGATGGGGAGATATCGCGACCGGTTATCTCGCCTATCAACCAATCTCGCGACGGAACGGCGGCAGCGCATTGAGGATCGCCTTGCCATAGCGCTGCGTCACAACCCGCCGGTCGAGCAGCGTGATGGTTCCACGGTCCGCCTCGGTACGCAGCAGCCGCCCACAGGCCTGCACCAGCCGCAGAGAGGCATCTGGAACGGCGATCTCCATGAAGGGATTGCCGCCGCGCGCCTCGATCCACTCTGCCAATGCGGCCTCGACCGGGTCATCGGGGACCGCAAACGGAATCTTCGCAATCACCACATGCTCGCAGTATGCCCCCGGCAGATCGACGCCTTCGGCAAAGCTGGCAAGCCCGAACAGCACGCTGGACTCGCCATCGTCCACCCGCGCCTTGTGCTTGTTCAGGGTTTCCTGCTTGGACAGGTTGCCCTGGATCAGCACCCGCCGACGCCATTCACACTCCAGGCCGTCGAACACGTCCTGCATCTGCTTGCGTGACGAGAACAGTACAAGCGTTCCCCGTGCACCTTCGACCAATCCCGGCAGCTCGCGGGCGATGGCTGCCGTGTGTGCTGCAGCATCGCGCGGATCGGCCTTCAGATCGGGGACGCGCAGCACCCCGGCATCGGCATGATGAAAAGGACTCGGCACCACGGCGGTGACCGCAGCCTTGGGCAAACCGGCCCGCATGCGGTAGCGGTCGAAACTGTTCAGCGCCGTGAGCGTCGCCGATGTCACCAGCGCACCAAAGGCGACATTCCAGAGATTTCGCCGCAATGTTTCCGCTGCAAGGATCGGGCTGGCATTGACCTCGATATCGAACAGCGCCCCACCTTCCGCCAGGGTCAGCCAGCGCGCCATTGGCGGGCTATCCTCCGGGTCTTCGACGGTGAATGCGGTCCACAACTCCCAATTGTTCTGCGAACGCGTCAGCAGACTGCCGAACAGCGGGTACCACTCCTCGGCCTGATGGCTGGCGATTCCGCCACCTGCTTCGCCGTCCATGGCCTCCTTGAGCAGTTCAGCAATCCGACTGAACAGATCGGTCAGCTTGGAAAAACCCTTCTTCAGCTCGGTGCCCAGATCGATCAGATGCTCCGGCACCACGCCACCGATGAAGCGGTGCCGCGGCCGCTCACGGCCCTCCATGTCCTCACCGGCCTTGAAATCGGCCAATTGCTCACAGGCGCTGAACATGAACTGCTGCTGGGTGCGCAGATCACGAGCCAGTTCTGGAATGCCCTCCACCAGCCGACCGAGCTCGCCCGGCAGCGGATGTTGGGCAAGCAGCTTGGTCAGGTTCTTTTCCACCTGCCCGAGCCAGTCAGCCGTGGAGCGCAACCGAGTGAAATGGGCGAAGTGACCGATGGCCTTGTCCGGCAGGTGATGCCCTTCGTCGAAGACGTAGATGGTGTCACGTGGATCGGGCAACACCGCACCGCCGCCAAGGGCCAGGTCTGCCAGAACCATGTCGTGGTTGGTGACGATCACGTCGACCTTGGTCATGCCCTCGCGCGCCTTGTAGAACGCGCACTGCTGAAAGTTGGGGCAATGCCGGCCGGTGCATTGGCTGTGATCCGTGGTGAGCTGCGACCAGTCCGCATCGCCCAGCTCCTCCGGCCAGCTGTCGCGGTCGCCATCCCAGCGATTACCCGCCAACTTCTCGATCATGCCGGTGAAGAGCTTCTGGCTGCGCTCGTCGACCTCGATGCGGAAGCCTTCCTCCTCGAACAACTGGGCGGTCGCGCTCTGCGCCTGGCCCTCCTGCAGCAACAGATCCAGCTTTGACAGGCACAGGTAGCGCCCGCGGCCCTTGGCCAATGCGAAGCTGAAATTCAGTCCGCTGTTGCGCATCAGGTCCGGCAGATCCTTGTGCACGATCTGCTCCTGCAGGGCGACCGTTGCCGTGGCGATTACCAGCCGCTTGCCAGCCGCCTTGGCGGTGGGGATCGCCGCCAGACTGTAGGCGACGGTCTTGCCTGTACCGGTGCCCGCTTCGACCGCGACGACCGCGGGCTCGCTCTCGCGACGCCCTTCATCATCGGTCTTGATAGTGCCGAGCACCTTGGCGACCTCGGCGATCATCAGGCGCTGGCCATAGCGGGCCTTGAGCCCCTTGGCTTCGAGAAAACGGCTGTAGGCGCCCTGGATCTGGGACTTGAGTTCGGTGCTGAGCATGGGCGCGGAGCTGTATATATTTTCAGTACTTCAATGGGGCGGCTATGATAGCGCGCGTTCGCCCTGCCGCCACCGGAGATTTGCCCCATGACGTCATTTGCCCTGCTTTACACCCTGCATGTACTCGCCGCGACGGTCTGGGTGGGCGGAATGTTTTTCGCCTGGATGGTGCTGCGCCCGGCGGCGGTGGCGGTGCTGCAGGCACCGGAGCGGTTGAACTTATGGGCAGATGTGTTCCGACGTTTTTTCGTCTGGGTCTGGGTGGCGGTGCTGGTATTGCCGCTAAGCGGGATCGGCATGTGGCACATGCGTTTCGGCCCACTGGAAAGCGCACCGCGCTATGTTCACATCATGGCCGGTCTGTACCTGGTGATGCTGGCGCTGTTTCTGCGTATTCAGTTACTGCAGTTGCCGGTCCTCAAGCGCGCGGTCGAGGCCGAGCGGTGGCCGGACGCTGGTGCGGTGCTCGGGCAGATTCGCCGACTGGTGGGTATCAACCTCCTGCTCGGCCTGCTGGTGATCGCGCTAGCCAGCGCACGGCCGTCGTTCTGACAGCCGTAAATAAAACAGCCGGGCACTGTGGGCCCGGCTGGATCTGTTACCGCATTCGACTCAAGGGCGTGCTTCGACCTCAGCCTCTACGCGACGGTTGATAGCGCGGCCTTCTTCGGTTGCGTTATCGGCGACCGGGCGCGATTCGCCGTAGCCAACTGCATTCACCCGATCACCCTCGACGCCATACTGGTCGACCAGCACCTGACGAACCGCATTGGCGCGGCGCTCGGAAAGGCGCTGATTGTAGGCATCGGTACCGACGGAGTCGGTGTGGCCTTCGAGCACGGTCGTGGTCTGGCCATATTCCTTCATGAAATCAGCCAGATTCTGGATGTCGCCATAGCTATCCTGCTTGACCACATCACGATCGAAGTCGAACTTGACGTCCAGTTCGACGCGCACCGGCTCTGCCGCAGGCTCCGGTTCCGGCTCGGACTGAGGCATCGGCTCGACCGTCTCGACGACGGCGACCGTTTCCTCTTCCATGCCGTTGGCCCAACAATAGGCTGCCGCGACACCACCACCGATCAGCGCACCCCAACCGGCATAGGAGCTGCTCTCGATGGCCCCCAGCGCGGCACCGCTCACGCCACCCACGGCCGCACATGTCGGCCAATCCTGTTTCTGCACGCCTGCACAACCAGCCAGGAACGTGGTCATGACAATAACGGGTACTGCTGTCCGTAATGTACTCATCGATCAAAACCTCCAGTGTGGACATTCAGCCAGAATCGCCACGTACGGGAATCCGGGCGGCTCCGGTTATTTTCAGACTAGGCCGACAAACGGCACCGCGCTAGTCTTCACCTTTGAAACGAGGATTCTCGATTGACTGAAAACCCTGTAGTGCACACGCCACAACAAGCGCTTGCGGCGATGCTCGAGCACTATGCCCCAAGCCGTCTATTGCACGTGGGGCGCAGTGATCAACCTGCTCTGGCTGCCTACGCCGAATGTCATCCGGAGTTTCAGCTAGACCGCGCCGATGCCGCGCCGCTATCAGAGCAACTGGCCTCTCAGCGCTACGATTTGGCCCTGTTCGTCGACTGCCTGGAGCATATGCCCAAGCGTAACGGCCTGGAGCTGCTCGGCAGCGTTCGCAATCTGAATGCCAGCCGTATGGCGGTACTCGTGGATCTCGACGCATCCGAATGGCAGACCACAGACTTCTATGCACTAGCCCTGCAAGTCAGCGAGCGCTTCCAGCGCGACGGACAGACCTTGACGCTCTTCACCTACGACCTGCTCCAATACAAGCAGGTTCCGGACTGGCTGAATGCCAGGTTCTGGGCCAACCCGGAAAACTTCGGAAAGTACTGGTGGTGACATGAGCGAACAGCGCCCCTTCGCGCCTAACTGCCCTTGCGGCAGCGGCAATACGCTTGACCAGTGCTGCGGCCGTTATCACGCAGGCACACCGGCACCCAGCGCCGAACTGCTGATGCGCTCGCGCTATAGCGCCTACGTGCTGGGTCTGGTCGACTATCTGCAGGCCACCACGCTGCCGGTGCAACAGACGGCGCTGGACATGGACGGCATGCGCCGCTGGAGCCTGGACAGCACCTGGTTGGGGCTGGAAGTGAACGAGAGTGCAGTGCTCGGCGGCAAGCCTGAACATGCACGGGTGACCTTCACCGCCCGCTGGCACGACCAGGCGGGCGAGCATGTCCACCAGGAACGCTCGGCCTTCGTTCAATGCGACGGAAAATGGTATTTCATCGATCCGACGGTGCCACTCAGGGCCGGACGCAACGATCCCTGCCCATGCGGCAGCGGTTCGAAATTCAAGAAGTGCTGCGCCGCCTACGTCTGATGCCAGACCGCACCGGGATAGCCGCCGCGCGAGGCGGCGGCGTGGAGCGGATGCGCTACTTCTCGACGAATGCGCGCTCGATCAGGTAGTGCCCCGGATCGCCCATGCGCGGCGAGACGCTCAGACCGAAGCTGTCCAGCACTTGGCTGGTTTCGTCCAGCATGCTCGGGCTGCCGCAAATCATCGCGCGATCGTCCTGCGGATTGATCGGAGGCAGGCCGATGTCGCTGAACAGTTTGCCGCTGCGCATCAGCTCGGTCAGGCGGCCCTGATTCTCGAAAGGCTCGCGCGTCACAGTCGGGTAATAGATCAGTTTTTCCTTCACCGCCTCACCAAAGAACTCGTTCTGCGGCAGGTGCTCGGTGATGAATTCGCGATAGGCAACTTCGTTTGCGTAGCGAACACCATGCACCAGCACGACTTTTTCGAAGCGCTCGTAGGTTTCCGGGTCCTGGATGACACTCATGAATGGCGCCAGGCCCGTGCCGGTGCTGAGCAGGTAAAGATGCTTGCCAGGCAGCAGGTCGTCGAGCACCAGTGTTCCGGTTGGCTTGCGGCTGACCATGATCTGGTCGCCTTCCTGCAGGTGCTGCAGTCGAGAAGTCAGCGGGCCGTTCTGCACCTTGATGCTGAAAAACTCCAGATACTCTTCGTAGTTGGGACTGGCGATACTGTAGGCGCGCATCAGCGGACGGCCCTCGACCTCTAGGCCGATCATGACGAACTGGCCGTTCTCGAAGCGCAAGCCTGCATTGCGGGTGGTCTTGAAGCTGAACAGCGTGTCGTTCCAATGGTGCACACTGAGAACGCGCTCTACGTTCAGATTGCTCATGCTACGAATTCCTCGTGGTGTCGCGACGGGCGTCGTTACGTGGCGCCAGTCTAGCGATGGCGTCTTTATTCGTTAACTGGATAATAAAGATATAGGTTATCGGTTATATAGATATGCATTTTACTCTCCGCCAGATCGAAGTGTTTGCCGCTGTCGCACGCCAGGAAAGCGTGTCGCGCGCAGCCGAGAGCCTCTCGTTGTCACAGTCCGCAACCAGTACGTCGCTGGCCGAACTGGAACGCCAGTCCGGCTGCCAGCTCTTCGACCGAGCCGGCAAAAGGCTCTGCTTGAACGCGCTCGGACAACAGCTGCTGCCGCAGGCAGTTGCCCTGCTCGATCAGGCACGCGCCATCGAGGATTTGCTCAACGGCAAGAGCGGCTTCGGCTCACTGGCGGTCGGTGCGACGCTGACGATCGGCAACTACCTCGCCACGTTGCTGATTGGCAGCTTCATGCAGCGCCACCCGGAATGCCGAGTGAAGCTGCACGTACACAACACTGCACACATCGTGCATCAGATCGCGCAACACGAACTTGATCTGGGTTTGATCGAAGGTGATTGCCAGCACCCGGACCTTGAGGTCCAGCCGTGGATCGAGGATGAGCTGGTGGTGTTCTGCGCGCCGCAGCACCCGCTGGCCGGGCGCGGCGAGGTGGGACTGGACGAGCTGACCAGAGAAGCGTGGATTCTCCGCGAGCAGGGCTCCGGCACGCGGATGACCTTCGAACAGGCTGTGCGACATCGGCCAGGCAAGCTGAACGTGCGGCTCGAGCTGGAGCACACCGAAGCGATCAAACGCGCGGTGGAGTCGGGACTGGGGATCGGCTGTATTTCTCGACTGGCGCTGCGTGACGCCTTTCGCCGTGGCAGCCTGGTACCGGTGGCGACGCCCGAGCTGGACCTGCGCCGCCAGTTCTACTTCATCTGGCATTCGCACAAGTATCAGACCGCGGCCATGCTCGAGTTCGTCGAACAGTGCCGCGCCCTGACCTCAGGCGTGCGCCGCAGCGATGAAATCCAGCTGCCGCCGATCGCCTGAGGCCCGCATCCGGATCAGCTGGTTGGAATGGAACCCATCTGCTGCAGCAACAGGGCTGCCTGGGTGCGGGTACGCACGCCGAGCTTGCGGAAGATAGCGGTAACGTGAGCCTTGATGGTCGCTTCGGAAACGCTCAGTTCGTAGGCGATCTGCTTGTTCAACAGCCCGTCACAGACCATGGTCAGCACTCGGAACTGTTGCGGCGTCAGGCTGGCAAGCCCGGCGCTGGCGGCCTTGGCCTCATCGCTGACGTTGGCCACATCCTGGATGTTGCTAGGCCACCAGACATCACCATCCAAAACAGCACGTACCGCTTCCTGGATGGTTTCCAGAGAACTGGACTTGGGAATGAAACCGCTGGCACCGAACTCACGGGAGCGCGCAACGACCGCTGCGTCCTCCTGTGCCGAGATCATGACTACCGGTAGATGCGGATACTGCCCCCTCAGCAGTACCAGCCCCGAGAAACCATAGGCTCCAGGCATGTTCAGATCCAGCAGCACCAGATCCCAATCGGCGCCCTGATTTAGAAGGCTTTCCAGTTCGGCGATGCTGGCCGCTTCCACCAGACGTACGTTTTCCCCTAGCCCCATGGTGAGCGCCTGTTGCAGCGCGCTGCGGAAAAGCGGGTGATCATCGGCAATGATTATTTCGTAAGCAGCCATTGGCAGACCTGTAGTTTTTATTGGCGCTTTTTCATCGGCTTGAGCAGCCGATGCCGACAAGATGACGGCAGAAACCCCGAGACAACGCTCCGGGGATGGTCCGATGTGAAATTTTCGGCCGGCCAGACCGAATATCGGCCGCCCGCCACAACAAATCAAGCGGCGCAAGCATGCCCACCCATGAATAAGTGGTCAAGCGCGGCGCTTTGTAGCAAAGTCTGCGACTTTTCCCGACCGAGCCGAAACATGCGTAGCCAAGCCCTCCGCGCCGACTTCCTGATGCTGATCACCGCCATGATCTGGGGCACGGCCTTTGTCGCCCAACGCATCGGCATGGACAACATCGGCCCGTTTCTATTTACCGGCCTGCGCTTCGCCCTGGGCGCTCTCGCGCTGCTGCCACTGGTGATCTACCAGGGCCGCACCAAAGCCCGGCACGAACCCTTTCTGCAGCGTGGCCTGCTGCTCGGCGGCCTGAGCATGGGGCTTGCGCTAACCGTGGGAATCAACCTGCAGCAGGTCGGCCTGCTGTTTACCAGCGTGACCAACTCAGGATTCATCACTGGCCTGTACGTGATCGTGGTGCCACTGCTGGGACTGATCATTGGCCACAGGACAGGCCTTGGAACCTGGGTCGGCGCCTTTCTCGCCGTTGCCGGCATGGCGCTGCTGAGCATCGGCGAGGATTTCACCGTTGCCTCTGGTGACTGGATCCAGTTGGCCGGCGCCTTCGTCTGGGGCCTGCATGTGCTGCTGGTGAGCTTCTTCGTCAGCCGCCACGACGCGATCCGCCTGGCCTTCCTGCAGTTCGCCACCTGTGCCGTGGTAAGCCTGCTGCTGGCATTGATCTTTGAAGAGATCGAGCCGACCAGCATCTGGCTCGCCGGGCCGGCCCTCATCTATGGCGGATTGTTTGCCGTTGCGGTTGGCTACACGCTGCAGGTTGTTGCGCAGAAGCATGCGATTGCCTCCCATGCGGCGATCATCCTCTCACTGGAAGCGGTGTTCGCAGCCATCGCGGGCGCACTGTTCCTTGAGGAAAGCCTGACGCTGCGCGGCTACATGGGCTGCGTATTGATGTTCATCGGCATGCTCGCCGCACAACTCTGGCCGCGCAAAGCCGAGCCGCTAACCGCAGCCAGTCCTGCCAAGGCCTGACGGCCAATCGAGTTCAGCGCGCAGGCCTCAATGCCAGATGCGCGGCGTTCTGCAGGTCCGGCTGGCGATGATACTTGGCACCCAGATAGTGCTCGGTGAACACGTCGAGCAAGGCATCGAGCGTGTTCGCCGCGGCCGAATCTCCAGCCAGATCCAGACAGAGCGCTGCGACCTCGGCGGTGCACAGATGGTCACTGCGAGTCGACCGGCGCAGCCGGTAGCGCGACAGCACCTCGGGTCGCAGGCTCAGCACCGGCAGGCCATCCAGGTAGGGGCTCTTGCGAAACATCTTGCGCGCCTCGGTCCAGGTGGCATCGAGCAGTATGAACAGCGGGCGCTTAGCGTTATCCCGCTCAACTTGCTCGACCACCCGCCTCGACTCGGCGTATTCGCCCGGAAAGATCACCAGTGGCTGCCATTGCGGATCGGCCAGCAGAGCCAGCAATCGCGGGTCCACGCCCGTGCGCTGCCAGGTGAAGGCGAAGGTATCGCGCACCACATCGGCAATCAGCCAGCCCGTATTGCTCGGCTTGAGCGGCTCGATATCGTGCATCAGCAGGCAGACACCACAATCGCTTTCGATCGCCGGAAGCCAAGGGCAAAGGCAATGGCTGAATGGTACCCGGCAGCGCTCGCAGCGCGGCGCCCGGGAGCCGCGGGCAACGAAGGGTTTGAGGCTCTTGGCCAGGCGTTCGCTACGCAGACGGGCTACGGCATGGGGCATGAATCGACTCGAGGGTGACGATGAAGCGCGGCAGTCTACCAGCGCCAGCGAGACTTCTGCCCAGCACCGTTAAATGAACCGCACCACAGGCAGCCGGTCGAAATAGCGCAGTCAAAAGGAGACCGCCATGTATCGCCTGACCACCCTGCTCGCTCTGAGCCTCGCCCTCCCCGTTGCCCACGCCGCCTCGCTGCAGGAGCAACAGCTGAATCAGCTGCTCGAGCAGGTCGCCCGCGAAAGCAGTGTCGGAACGCCTCGCGCGATCAACGAAGACATTCTTGATCAGGGCTACACCGTAGAAAACAACATGCTGGTAAACCATCTCCGCGTACAGCCGCGGCATGCGGCGCAGATGCGCGATAACCCGGCCGATGTGCGCAGCCAGCTCGCTGTTAGCGTCTGTGGCAATGAAGGACTACGCAAGCTGATGAGCCAGGGCGCAGTCCTGCGCTATGACTTCAGCGAATACCAGAGCAACAAGCCCATCGCCAGCGAGCGCTACAAGGCCTCGGACTGCGACCGCTAACAGGTGAACGCTGGCAGGCGCAGGCCACGGCCCGCCGTCCTGCCAGGTTTATTTATCAGGCGTCGCCCCGCAGTATCTGCGGATCCCCTTTGCCGGCCACTGCGGCAGCCTCGTCCCTGGTAAGCAGCGCCGTGCGTGGCACGTTACGCAGGCGCGCACAGGCCGCGAGCACGTTGGCCCAGCTGGCGCGATTGGCGAACTGCATACCGAACTCATCCAGCGTGCCGCCGCGGTTGCGATAGCCGAGCGCCGAGCACTTGCGCGCGTCCGGCAGAATCGGCCACAGGTGACCGCGCGCCACTTCTGGCCGCATGTGCGTCAACAGCACGCGCATTTCCATCGCATCCGGGAACAACCGCTCCGCCACGCCTTCGCTGGCGCGCGCCCCGACTTCCCAATGATCGCGCGGCCCGCGGAAGCGGCCCGGCTCCTGCAGATAGACAAGGCGATAAGCGCAGTCGGCCTCCTTGAGCCGCTTGGCCGCACGGAGCATCTCGCCCAGCTGATAGCTGCCGTTGGCAATCAGCAGCAATGCCTCGTTGCCCGGCTGCTCCTCGACCACGATGGCGCCGTCGCGCGCCAACTGCTCGGCCTGGGTCTGATCGAAGTAGCACGGCCGGTCGCGCTTGGGCATGACCAGACAGGCCAGCTCGCCACGCGCCTGGTATATCGATGGCAGTAGCGCCAGAGTGCTGTTGTGGTCAGCCGGAAACAGCACCCGGACCATGTCGTTCATCTCTCCGAGCAGCGCTTCGCAGAAGGTCGTGTCCTGGTGGGACTGCTGGTTCTTGCCGTTTTCCCAGGTGTGCGACGTCGCGATCAAGGGCCAGCCGAGCCAGCCTGCAGGCCTGCCAATCTCCTTTTGCTGCCGGGAAAAAATAATGGTCTGCCGCACCACGCCCAGCATCTTCACGCAGAAGGCTTCGTAGCTCGCCACCAGATTCAAGCCGCCCTGGTTGGCAAGGCAGGCGGATACCACCGCCTCCTCGTTGAGAGCGGTGATGATGGCGCCGTCCACGGCCTCCAGATCGCTTTCCGGCTCGATGACGCGATGCTTGAGCGCCTTCAGCACGCCGCCCAAACGGTTGCTGGCCAGCTCGTCAGGATTACCCACCCGCGGACGCAACGCGGGGTTGGCGGCGGTCAGCTCGACGAAGAAACGATCGACCGCTGCCATTGGTGAACAGGCGTCGTCGCGGTAGTTCAACTTCGGCATGGTCGGCGCAGGCGGGCGTCGCGAGGCGAGCGGATTGTCGCGCTCCAGCGTTCGACCCTGGCGACTGCGCGTGAACAGCTCCAGTGAAGCAGCCAGCTCCTGTTGCGGTACGAACAGACGCGCCGCGTGCTCATTGAACAGGTCGCGTGACTGCTCATCGCGGCTCGGATTACCCGGCAATGGCAGGTTGTGCGCTGCGTTGCTGCCGGCACCATAGAAACCGAAGCCTTTCACCGTCTCGGCGATGCCGTAGGGCATCGGCAGCGGATAGTTGAGAATGCCGCGCGCCTTCTCTTCCACGCGTCGCTCCAGGCGCAGCTCCATCTCCCACAGGGTGGTGACGAAAGCAGCAGGATCACGCCCATCGAACGGCATCGGGTCGAAGCCGCACTGACTCAAGTGCTGACGGAAATCCTCGAGCCCCTGCTCGGTGCCAAGCGCAGTACGCTGCTCGATTCGCCGCCCGTTGGCAATCATCACCGGCAGCGCGACGCCGCAATCTTCGGCACGCCACCAGCGGGGAATCCAGTCACTGCCGCGCTGCTCTTCCGCCGCGCCATCAGAAAGAAAGGCCACCAGCGTCTCGCCCGGCAGCGGCATGTGTGCGTATTGCAGCTCGGCGAAACCGAGATAACCGCCCTCGGCAATGCCGCCGGCGGTGTGCGGATTGACATGGCTGCCCAGCGGCGCGAGCGGACTGCCGTCGGCGGCCTGGCCGTAACCGTAGAAATCCTGCAGCAGGCGATTCATGCCCGCCTCGCCGCCCGCATAGGCTTGCGCCTGCTCCGGATGCAGGTTGCCCGTCAGCAGGTTGAGCGCATCGACGGCCGCCACACAGTGGCCCTGCCCCATCAGCCAGGCGCGGGTGCGGCCAGTCAGCGCATTCAGGGCCAGGTAACCGGCATAGGCCGGCACCATGTTCAGCGCGCCGCCGGTATGCCCCTCGGGGTTCTGCTTGAAATCCTCGGCAGCCAACGGCGAACCGTTCAGATGCACCTGGCGCGCGTAGGTCATGTGCACCACCAGCCAGAGTCCGGCGCTGGCGACCCGGTCGACCGCCTGCAGCAGCCGGTAAACACTGGCCAGATCCGGCTGATGACCTGCCTGTACCAGCTGATGGGCCAACCGGAACACCGCCGCCTGGGTCTCCAGCGCGTGCTCGAACGGCCCGAAACCTACACGCCAGGTGGCGAAGTCCGGTTCGGCTTGCGCGTGTTGATCCAGCTCGACAAGGCTGGGCAGTAGCTGACTCATGGGTTCACTCCGTTGGTAAGCGGGTTGTGCTGTAGTCTAGGCAGCGCTCGATTCGTTATCTCTGATATGTATCAAGTGGTCATGGCAACCGAGCGGGCAATGTGGACATCATCGTACAGACAGGAAGGCAACATGGCTTTGCTCAGTTTTCTAGGCGCCATTCAGCAGGTAACCGGCTCCTGCTATCTCATTGAGACCCATGACGGTGCAAGGGTTCTGCTCGAATGCGGCATGCACCAGGGCCGCCGGGAAGAAGCCGGCGGCGACCGCAGCGCGTTCGCCTTCGACCCCAAGACACTCGATGCGGTGGTGCTGTCCCACGCGCATATCGACCACAGCGGCCTGCTGCCGCGCCTGGTCGCCCTCGGCTACCGCGGTGAGGTGCACTGCACCGATGCCACCGCGGAGCTGCTCGAACTGATGCTGCTGGATTCGGCGCAGATTCAGGAAAAGGATGCCGAGTGGGAAAACAAGTGGCGCGCACGGATCGGCAAACCGATGATCCAGCCGCTCTACACCCGCGTCGACGCCGAGCGCATGTTGAGCCAGCGCACTCCCCACGCCTATGGCGAGACGTTCGATGTCGCGCCAGGTGTCGCGGTGACCTTCCACGATGCCGGTCACATCCTCGGCTCCTCGATCGTGCAACTGGATGTGCACGACCATGGCAGAACACGGCGCGTGGTCTTCTCGGGCGACCTGGGCAACGACTGCTCGCCGCTGATGCATGCGCCGACCGTGCTCAAGGAAGCTGACGTGGTGCTCATGGAGTCCACCTATGGCGACCGCGACCACCGCAGCCACGAAGACACGATCGAGGAGCTGGCCGGCATCCTGCAACAGGCCCATCGCGATGGGGGCAACGTGCTGATGCCCTCCTTCGCCGTCGGACGTACGCAGGACCTGATCTACTACCTCGGGCGCTTCTACCGGGAAGGCCGCCTGCCGCAGCAAGCGGTATTCCTGGACAGCCCGATGGCCATCGGCGCCAACGCCATCTACTCGCACTACAAGGATCAGCTGGATCTCGACGGCATCGACAATGCCCTGAGCGGAGCCAGCGGCAAGCTTTACGCCGAGCGCTGGTTGCCGATCCTCCGATCCACGCCGACACCGGAAGAATCGATGGCGATCAACCGCTTCAAGAGCGGCGTGATCATTATCGCTGGCAGCGGCATGTGCACCGGCGGGCGCATCCTGCACCACTTCAAGCACAACCTTTGGCGCGAGGAGTGCCATCTGGTGATCCCTGGTTTCCAGGCACGCGGTACCCTCGGCCGTGCCATCGTCGACGGAGCGAAAAGCGTCAAGTTGCTGCACCAGCGCATCGCCGTGAATGCCAAGGTGCATACCCTCGGAGGGTTCTCCGCCCACGCCGGCCAGTCTCAGCTCATCGACTGGGTCAGCAACTTCGAAAGCCGTCCGGAGCTCTACCTGGTGCACGGCGAGCTGGAGAAGATGCAGGCGCTGCAGCAGACCATCCGTGAACGTCTCGACTGGGAAGCACGCATTCCGGAACCTGGCGACCGAATCGCCATCTGAACGCAGCCCGCCGAAGCCGCTTGCGGCTTCGGTCGCCTGCGCGCCACGCAACCGGCTTGAGCCGGCTGACCGCACCCTATAGCCTGAACGCGACGCTCATACATGGAGATGTTGTATGTCCTTTGATTCGGATGACTATCTGTCGCGGCATTTCAAGACCAGCGGCGCCGAGCTGGAAAGCAAGATCGATGAGCTGGCCGCCTTGGTCGTTCCGGAGAACAGTGCGAACCTGCCCCTATACCGGGAGATGCTGGTGACCGTCATGCGCATGGCTCAGGCCGACCGCAGCCGCTGGGATGCCAAAATCCTGCTGCAGACGATGCGCGAAATGGAGCACGCATTCAGCCGGCTCGACCAGTTCAAGCGGCGCCGCAAGGTCACGGTATTCGGCTCAGCCCGTACGCCGGTCGAACATCCCCTGTATGCGCTGGCCCGTCAGTTGGGCTCCATCCTTGCGCATTACAACTTCATGGTCATCACCGGCGCCGGTGGCGGCATCATGGCCGCCGCTCACGAGGGCGCCGGGCGCGACAGCAGCCTCGGGCTGAACATCACGCTGCCTTTCGAGCAACACCCCAACCCGACGGTGGGTGGCACCGAGAACCTGTTGTCGTTCCATTTCTTCTTCGTGCGCAAACTGTTCTTCATCAAGGAAGCCGATGCGCTGGTGCTCTGCCCCGGTGGGTTCGGCACGCTGGACGAAGCGCTGGAAGTGCTGACGCTGATCCAGACTGGCAAGAGTCCGCTGGTGCCGATCGTGCTGCTCGACGAACCCGGCGGCACCTACTGGAAGGATGCACTGCAGTTCATGCGCGGACAGCTGGAGGAGAATCGCTACATCCTGCCCAGCGACATGCGATTGATGCGCCTGGTGGACGATGCCGAGGAAGCAGCCAGGGAAATCGCCAACTTCTATCGCAACTTCCACTCAAGCCGCTGGCTGAAGGATCGTTTCGTTCTGCGCCTGAACCACGCACTGAACGACCAGGCGATGGAATACCTGAACGCGGAGTTCACCGATCTGTGTCTGAAAGGCGTATTCGAACAGCAGAACTGCTGTGAATCGGAACTGGACGAGCCGGAACTGCAGCGCCTGCCGCGCTTGAGCTTCGTCTTCAACGGCCGCAACCACGGTCGCTTGAGGGAGCTGACGGACTATGTCAACGAACCGGCCAACTGGGCGCGGCCGCTGGCGAGCGAGGATTGATGGCCTTTGATGGCCGGGACTCCAGATATTGCGAGCGCTCGTAAGGCTGGTCGGCTTCAGCACCGACTGGTCTCCGGCGCGCACAACCTGGCATAGAGCCCCGTTTCCGCATCAATCTGCCGCGCTGTCGCCGCGCAACACTCGACTGATCAACTCCAGCGGATAACCGCGATAGC
Organism: Stutzerimonas xanthomarina; assembly: GCF_003935375.1. GTDB lineage: Bacteria > Pseudomonadota > Gammaproteobacteria > Pseudomonadales > Pseudomonadaceae > Stutzerimonas > Stutzerimonas xanthomarina_A. Next base: position 96,124 of record NZ_RHQM01000005.1, on the reverse strand, counting down.
TGAGAAAGCGCCCCTGCTTCGCCCGCTCTTTGGCATCGGCAGGCAACCGTCCAGCGAACTTGCGCTGCCAGAGTTCGCGCAGCTGCTCACCCCAGTCAAAACCACTGTCACGTAATGCCTGCTCGATATCCGCTCTGGCCAGCCCGCGCTGGGCCAATTCCTCGCGGATACGCAACGGCCCATAGCCGGCATTGGCCCGGCTTCTGACAAAGCTTTCGAGATATCGGGATTCGGAAAGCAGCCCCTGTTCGCAGAGACGATCCAGGGCCTGTTCGATCAGATCAGGCGGGGCGCCACGCTGGCGCAGTTTGCGTGCCAGCTCGACGCGCCCATGTTCGCGTCGAGCCAGCAGATCCATGGCCGCCCGCCGCACCGCGACGGGATTATCGAGCACGGCTGGCATATGGATCAGAGGTCGGCGTCAGCCAGATCTTCGGTAACCGGGTTGGCCTTGGTGTTCGGCGCAACTACCAGCAACTTGTCACGAATCTGCTGCTCGATCTCTCGGCCGATTTCCGGATTATCTTCCAGATACTTGGCGGCATTGGCCTTGCCCTGGCCGATCTTGTTGCCCTTGTAGGCGTACCAGGCGCCGGATTTCTCCACCAGGCCCTGCTGCACGCCGAGATCGATGACCTCGCCATTGCGGTAGATGCCCTTGCCATAGAGGATCTGGAACTCAGCCTGACGGAAGGGCGGCGCCACCTTGTTCTTCACTACCTTGACGCGGGTTTCGCTGCCGACCACTTCGTCGCCTTCCTTGACCGCGCCGGTACGGCGAATGTCCAGACGAACCGAGGCGTAGAACTTCAGCGCGTTACCACCGGTGGTGGTTTCCGGGCTGCCGAACATCACGCCGATCTTCATGCGGATCTGGTTGATGAAGATGACCAGGCAGTTGGCGTTCTTGATATTGCCCGTGATCTTGCGCAGCGCCTGAGACATCAGACGGGCCTGCAGGCCGACGTGCGTATCGCCCATCTCGCCTTCGATTTCGGCCTTGGGCACCAGCGCCGCCACGGAGTCGACGATGATCACATCCACCGCGTTGGAGCGCACCAGCATGTCGGTGATTTCCAGCGCCTGCTCGCCGGTATCAGGCTGCGAAACCAGCAGGTCGTCGACGTTCACGCCCAGCTTGCTAGCGTAATCCGGGTCCAGCGCGTGCTCGGCATCGACGAAAGCACAGGTGGCGCCCATCTTCTGCGCTTCAGCGATTACCGACAGGGTCAGAGTGGTCTTACCGGAGGATTCCGGACCGTAGATCTCGACGATACGGCCCTTGGGCAGGCCGCCAATTCCAAGCGCGATATCCAGGCCCAGCGAGCCGGTAGAAATGGCCGGAATGGCCTGGCGATCATGATCGCCCATGCGCATCACTGCACCCTTGCCGAACTGCTTTTCGATCTGGCCCAGGGCTGCAGCCAGGGCGCGCTTCTTGTTCTCGTCCATCAAATCCTCACTTGATCAAGAGGGCCGGAGGCCACAACAACTGTATAAGTAGCCAGTATTAGAACATAGGCAAATTTACTCGCCTAGCCCCGAAACTGTTTTTCTCCGACCGCCAGCACAAGCAAACCTTGCAACGCCGCCGCCACCGTCTGCTCACGTACGGCCTGGCGATCACCGGCGAATAGATAGCGTTGGGCCTGCAGATGCGAGTCATCTGCCCAGGCAATCCAGACCGTACCAACCGGTTTTTCTGCCGTGCCGCCGCCGGGTCCGGCAATGCCGCTGACAGCCACCGCAAAGCGCGCACCACTGTTGCGCTGCGCGCCTCGCGCCATGGCCTGCACCACTTCGGCACTGACCGCGCCGACCTGCTCGAATAGCTCCGCCGGTACGCCGAGCTGGCGCGTCTTCTGGGCATTGGAATAGGTGATGTAGCCGGCCTCGAACCAGGCCGAGCTGCCGGCAATACGGGTGATGGCCTCGGCAATGCCACCACCGGTGCAGGATTCCGCGGTGCTGACCTGCGCACCCAGTCGTTGCAGCGCATCACCCAGCTGTGCCGCCAGTTCGGTGAGATTCATCAGGGCTCCGGCCAAAGGAAAGTGGCCGATACCCTACACCAGCGGGCTCCCGAGTTCAGCCATCCGGATGGCCAATGGTCGAGTTACGCGTCGCCCATCAGGCATCCTGGCGAACCGGCAGCACGACACGCTCGCCGATGCTCCGTCCGCGACGGCTTACCACTGCATCACCATAGCGCTGGATGGGATCTGCCAGGGTTCGCTTGACGAAGAAGCCGAACAGCGTCACCAGTAACAGCATCACCGCGATGTAGAGCGGGCCGGGAATGGCCAGCGCTCCAGCGCCGAAGCCCAGCCGCTCGGCGATTGCGAATACCGATGGATGGGCCAGGAAGACGATATAGCCGATCCCGCCTAGCGGCGCGATCCAGCGCAGCCCCTTACCACTGATGCGTGTCGCGCCAATGAAGACGGCAACACCCACCGCATAGCTGACGAAGTAGCGATACCAGGTTTCCCCGAGACCGGTATCGCGCGAGTAGGCCAGCACGCAGATCGGCAACAGAAACAGGTAGAACAGGCCCACTGCGATGCGCGCGTAATGCCCGGTATCGGGTGCGCGACCGTTATCCGTGGCCTTCCACAATGCGCCGAGGAAACACACACTCAGCATCAGCGGCAGAGCCACCGGCAGCTTCATTTCCAGCTTGTAGCGCAGGAACGCGAGCAGCAGGGTAAAGACGTACTGGGCCAGCAGAAACAGCAGATCGCGCTTGGCCGAGCCGCCCAGACGCAGCGCGAAGATGACAATGCACAGCACATAGAAGGTCAGCTCTATCTGCAGCGTCCAGTACAAACCGATCACGTTTTCGACAAACACGAAGCCTTGCAGCATCGTCGCATTGATCGCGATGACAGCCGGACTGAACACCCGAGCCGGATCATCCCAGGGAAACATCACGCCGAGAAGCAGCGATAGCCAGTACAGGGGAAACAGCCTGAAGAAGCGCTGATAGACGAACGCCGCGATCGGCCGTTCGTAGCGATGGCGGCTCTTGTACAGCGCCGCAACGACGAAATAGCCGCTCAGGGCGAACAGCACCAGCACGCTGGTCTTGCCGACATCCAGTACCGTTTTGCTGACAAGAAACAGATCGCTGGTCAGCCCATCGAAATGGCCGTCACGCTTCATTTTTGCGATCAGATGGGAATAGGCAACGCACAACGCCGCAACGCCGCGCAGGGCGTCGAGTCCGAGTAGTCGAGACATGTCTGCTGCTCACTTGACCAGAAAGGGAGGTCGCCAGCATTACTGCAGGAAGAACTGACGCGAGGGGGTAGAACAGGCATTCGCCGAGGCGGGATGGCCGGGGCTGCAATCCACAGGGCGGCGAAGCACGAGCGATAATCAGGCAAGCTACCGCGACAGGCACCGAGGGGCCTGCACGACTGCGTGATCGAGGGAGTCGCAGGCCCGGCGTACACGAGGCCCGAAGCGCACCGGCAACCTGTCGACAGACCAGAGTTACCAACAGCTCCGGTTCGCTTGTCAACGCCTTCTGTGCCCGGCCCGACAAATGACACCTGAACGCCGCTCAAGCTGTCCCATGTCGTCACCTGTCGAGCCGCTCGGCCCGTGTTAACCTTGCTGGCTTTCCCGCGTCAACCTGGCTCCGAACGGTCCGACCGCACCGTCATCCGATAGCCTTACCCGCCACTCAACGAACCGCACGCAAGCCGATGACCAAGCCCAACGCCGACCTTTCCGCCCATACGCCGATGATGCAGCAATATTGGAGACTCAAGCGCGAGCATCCGGACCAGCTGATGTTCTACCGCATGGGCGACTTCTATGAGCTGTTCTACGACGATGCCAAGAAAGCCGCCGCGCTGCTCGACATCACCCTGACCGCACGCGGGCAGTCGGCGGGCACGGCGATCCCGATGGCAGGCATTCCGTTCCATTCAGCCGAAGGCTATCTGGCGCGTCTGGTGAAGCTTGGCGAATCAGTGGTGATCTGCGAGCAGATCGGCGATCCGGCCACCAGCAAAGGGCCGGTGGAGCGCCAGGTGGTGCGCATCATCACCCCTGGCACGGTGAGCGACGAGGCATTGCTCGACGAGCGTCGCGACAACCTGCTGGCTGCGGTGGTCGGTGATGAGCGCCTGTTCGGCCTGTCGGTGCTGGACATCGCCAGCGGCCGCTTCAGCGTGCAGGAACTCAAGGGCTGGGAAACCCTGCTCGCGGAACTGGAGCGTTTGAGCCCGGCCGAGCTGCTGATCCCCGACGATTGGCCGCAGGGCCTGCCGCTGGAGAAACGCCGCGGTGTGTGCCGTCGCGCGCCCTGGGATTTTGATCGCGATTCGGCATTCAAGAGCCTCTGCCAGCAGTTCTCCACCCAAGACCTCAAGGGCTTCGGCTGCGAGAACCTGACGCTGGCCATCGGCGCCGCCGGTTGCCTGCTCGCCTACGCCAAGGAAACCCAGCGCACCGCCCTGCCCCACCTGCGCAGCCTGCGTCATGAGCGCCTCGACGACACGGTGATCCTCGACGGCGCCAGCCGGCGCAACCTGGAGCTGGACGTCAATCTGGCCGGCGGCCGCGAGAACACGCTGCAATCGGTCATGGACCGCTGCCAGACCGCCATGGGCTCGCGCCTGCTGACCCGCTGGCTGAACCGCCCGCTGCGCAACCGCGAGATTCTCGAAGCGCGCCAGGATTCGATCACCTGCCTGCTCGAGCATTACCGCTTCGAGCAGCTGCAGCCGCAGCTCAAAGACATCGGCGACCTGGAACGCATCCTCGCCCGGATCGGCCTGCGCAACGCCCGCCCGCGCGATCTGGCGCGCCTGCGCGACGCGCTCGCGGCGCTACCGCAGCTGCAGGCCGGCATGCAGGACCTGGTGGCACCGCATCTGCTCGAACTGGCGACGAGCATCAGCACCTACCCGGAGCTGGCCGAACTGCTGGCCCGCGCCATCATCGACAACCCGCCGGCGGTGATCCGCGACGGCGGCGTACTGAAGACCGGCTACGACGCCGAGCTGGATGAGCTGCAGTCGCTTTCCGAGAACGCCGGACAGTACCTGATGGACCTGGAAACCCGCGAGAAGGCCCGTACCGGACTGGCCAACCTCAAGGTCGGCTACAACCGCGTGCACGGCTACTTCATCGAGCTGCCGAGCAAACAGGCCGAATCGGCGCCGGCCGACTACATCCGCCGGCAGACGCTCAAGGGCGCCGAACGCTTCATCACCCCTGAGCTCAAGGAGTTCGAGGACAAGGCACTGTCGGCCAAGAGCCGCGCCCTGGCCCGTGAAAAACAGCTCTACGAGGAATTGCTGGAACTGCTGATCGGCCATCTGGCGCCGCTGCAGGACTCCGCCGCCGCGCTGGCCGAGCTGGACGTGCTGAGCAACCTCGCCGAACGCGCGCTGACCCTCGACCTGAACCGTCCGCGCTTCGTCGAACAGCCCTGCATGCGCATCGAGCAAGGCCGTCATCCAGTGGTTGAGCAGGTGCTGCAGACGCCCTTCGTTGCCAACGACCTTGGCCTCGGCGACGACACCCGCATGCTGGTCATCACCGGGCCGAACATGGGCGGTAAATCCACCTACATGCGCCAGACCGCCTTGATCGTGCTACTAGCGCAGATCGGCAGTTTCGTCCCTGCCAAGGCCTGCGAGCTGTCGCTGGTGGACCGCATCTTCACCCGTATCGGCTCTTCCGATGACCTGGCCGGCGGTCGCTCCACTTTCATGGTGGAGATGAGCGAAACCGCCAATATCCTGCATAACGCCAGCGACCGCAGCTTGGTGCTGATGGATGAAGTGGGCCGTGGCACCAGCACCTTCGACGGCCTGTCGCTGGCTTGGGCCGCCGCCGAACACCTGGCCAAGCTGCGCGCCTTCACACTGTTCGCCACCCACTACTTCGAGCTGACCGTGCTGCCGGAAAGCGAGCCGGTGGTGGCCAACGTGCACCTGTCGGCAACCGAGCACAACGAGCGAATCGTCTTCCTGCATCACGTGCTGCCCGGCCCGGCCAGCCAGAGCTACGGCCTGGCGGTGGCACAACTGGCCGGCGTGCCGGGCGAAGTGATCCAGCGCGCCCGCGACCATCTGTCGCGCCTGGAAACCACCAGTCTGCCCCACGAAATGCCGAAAATAGAGCCCGGCCAACCCGCGCCGCCCATGCAGAACGACCTGTTCGCCAGCCTGCCGCACCCGGTGCTCGAGGAATTGGCACGGATCAATCCCGATGATGTGACGCCGCGCCAGGCGCTGGACCTGCTATACAGCTTGAAAACTCGCATTTGATACGCCGCGAAAGCTGCTAGAATCGCGCGCATTTTTTTGATAAGCGGCATTTGCCTGTGCCGCCTACTCGCAGGGGCGTCACCGTAACGCCTACCTGACACGCCTGAGGAGATAGCTAGACATGACCTTCGTCGTCACCGACAACTGCATCAAGTGCAAATACACCGATTGCGTGGAAGTCTGCCCGGTGGACTGCTTCTACGAAGGCCCGAACTTTCTGGTGATTCACCCGGACGAGTGCATCGACTGCGCCCTGTGCGAGCCGGAGTGCCCGGCCCAGGCGATCTTCTCTGAAGACGAGGTACCGGAGGATCAGCAGGAGTTCATCGAGCTCAACGCAGATCTGGCGGAAGTCTGGCCGAACATCACCGAGAAGAAAGACGCCCTGGCCGATGCCGAAGAGTGGGATGGCGTGAAGGACAAACTGCAGCATCTGGAGCGCTGATCGTCAGCCGATTCCAGACAAAAAATGCCCGCAGCGATGCGGGCATTTTCATTTGTACTGCGCAAGAACGTCGGCAGATCAGGCCTTGTCGATGCCTTTCTTCAGGGTGTCTTTCACATCACCCTTGACCTGCTGGGCCTCGCCCTTCACTTCCTGGCGCTTGCCTTCGCCCTTCATGCGCTCGTTGTCAGTCGCCTCACCCACGCCTTGCTTGATCTTGCCGACGGCTTCGTTGGTGTTGCCCTTGACCTTGTCTTCAGTACTGCTCATGGCGAACTCCTGGCTTCTCATTGGTGACATAGGGTGGACCGCCCGCGCGAAGCGTTAGTTTCCCCGGCCATCGGAACAGAGCGGCTCACGCATGGCGCGAAGGGACCAGGCGGCGCAGCAACGGTCGCCCTGCCAGGTGCAGGAACACCGGCGCGCCCACGATGAGGTAGAAGTAATAGGTCACGAAGCGCCAGATCAGAATCGCCGCTGCCGTCGTCGACTTGCCCACCATCGGCGTCAGCAGCGCGGCCGACGCCAGTTCGGCACTACCCGCCCCCCCAGGCAGCAGGCTCAGCTGCCCCGCAGTCAGCGCCAGCAGCTGGACGAGAAAGGTCCAGGCCCACGCCAGCTCGCCGCCCAGACCACGCAGCGTCAGATAGAGCACGCTGAAGCGCAGCAGCCAGTGCAGTGTGGTCAACCCGAACACCGCCAACAGAAGACGACGCGGCAGGCGAAAACAGTCGACCAGCGCATTACGGAAGCCCAGCACCTTGCGTGCCCAACGGCGCTTGCGTGACGGCTTCATGCCGAGCCGGCCAACCAGCCAGCCATTGAGCAGAAATACCTGCCGGTGGAAGCGCCCGAGCAGCGCCAGCAGCACCATCACACCGATCAATAGCGCGACGCTGAAGCCCAGCAGGCTGGCGATATGCGTGTTGAGCTTGTGGGTCAGTGCATAGAACAGCACGCCGACCAGGGCGCAGGCGAAGAACAGCAGATCGCTCAGCTGCTCCACGGCATAGGTCGCCGTGCCCTTGGCCGGCGCCACGCCCTGGCGCATGAGCAGCGCCATCAGGGTCAGCGGCCCACCGGCACCACCAGGCGTCGCACAGATGGCGAATTCGGTGGCAACGACAATACCGAATGCGCGGCGCTGGCCCAGCTTTCGACGCCCGAGCAACAGGCGTAGGCGCAGCGCATTCAGATTCCAGCCGACCAGCACCATGCCGAGCATGGTGACCAACAGGCTGCCCGGAAAATGGCGCAGACGTTCGAACAGGCCGGTGCCGCCAAGCAGAAGCGGCACCATGGCCGCCGCGAGCAAGGCACCGCCCAGCAACCACCAGCGCCGGTTCATGCCACGGCCCTCGTCTGGCGGTACTGGCGCAGCCAGTCGATCTTGGTCAGCGGTGTCCTGCCGTCCCGCAGCATCCGTTCGAGCACATCGAGCCAGTAGCGGCGGGAGAACTCGTGGCGCATATCCACCGGATGCAGGCCCAATCGCAGCAATGGCGCCTGTCGACTCTGGCGCAACTGGCGTTCGCTGACCAGCCAGGACACACCACGGCGCCAGGGGCTGCGAGCACTCCAGACCAAGCCAGGAGCGACGATTGGAGTGAAATCCGGCAGCAGGTAAAGGTGGCCTGGATCACTGGTATAGGTCAGCCCGCTGCCGGCCAGTACACGCCGGGTGCCCTCGCTCATCAGCCAGGCGGGGGCGACGAAACCATGCAGCGGCCATTGCTGGCGCCGGAACAACTCCAGGCCATGCGCCAGCCGTTCGCCGGCAGCCTGTTCGTCAAGGCAATAGAACTCGCCTTCATGGGTGTACACCCGGCGCATGAACCAGTCCCGCGGCGTCTTCGGCGCGGGCTCGAGATCGGCGTGGTAGCAGCCGTGCAGCACCAGTTCGTCACCACGCTGCGCACGCCGGTCCAGCAGCCGGCAAAACTCCGGCTGCCGCTCCAGCGGATTGCGCTGATGAAAGTCCGGGACCACCAGCCAAGTGATCGGCACGCCGCCGATGGTATCCACCGCCTCGACGAAGGGCCGGTAGTCCGGCCAGGTTTCCGCGGCCACGTCGTGCAGCACCAGCGTCAGAGCAGCCTCAGCCATGTACGGCTACCGGCAGGTCCGCTGTGCCGAGCACCGCGTGATAATGGGCGAGTAACCCCGCCACCACGGCATCCCAGGCATGATGCGCCTCGACATGCTGGCGCGCCTGCTGTCCGAGCAGTCGCGGATCGTCTTCGAACAGCTCGCGCACGGCATGCGCCATGGCCCTCGGGTCGAGCGGCCGACACAGGCGCCCGGTGTAGAACGGCACCAGCTCCGGTAACGCACCGGCACGCGCGGCGATCACCGGAATACCGCTGGCCATGGCTTCGAGCGCCACTAGGCCGAAGGTCTCCTGATTGCCGGCATGCAGCAGCACATCGCTACTGGCCATGTAGCGCGCCACTTCGCTGGCACAACAGAAGCGGTCGATCACCGTGACGTTGTCCGGCACCCGCTGCGGCATGCTCGAACCCACCAGCAACAGGTGGTACGGCTTGCCGAGCTGGCGCGCGGTTTCCAGCAGGACGTGCAGGTTTTTCTCCCGCGAACCGCGCCCGGCAAAGATCATCAGCCGGGTGTCGTCGGCCAGGCCCAGCTCGCGGCGCAGATCGGGGTCGCGGCGCTCGGGGCAGAAGGTGTCCAGATCAACCCCCAGGGGCTGCACGAAGACGTTCTTCACGCCGAGGTGCAAGAGCTTGTCGGCCATCACTTCGCTGGGTGCCAACACCCGATCGAAGCTGCCGTACAGCTTTGAAACGTAGCCATTGAGGTTGGTGCCCAGCCAGCTGCCGATGCGGTTGCTGACCAGCAGCGGCAGGTCGGAATGATAGAAACCGATCACCGGAACATTCAGCCGGCGCCCGGCGTCCAGTGCCGCCCATGCGGTCATGTAGGGATCGCCGACCTCGATCAGATCGGGACGCAGCGAACGCAGCAGATTGCGCCAGGGCGCGCGGCGGATCGGAAAGCGGTAGCCCTTGCCGAACGGCAGGATCGGTGCCGGCACCTCATAGAGGCCATCGTTGTGACTGTAGTCGCCCCCCGGCACCAGAATGCTGTGCCGCACGCCGGAGTAAAGCTGCAGCCTGCGATGCTTCGCCTCGAGGTAGGTGCGCACGCCACCACTGGCGGGCGCGTAGAACATGGTCATATCCGCGATATGCAAGGTACTTCTCCGTCGGTCCCATAGCAGAACTCCGGCCTCGCCGGGCACGTCGCGCGTCAGCGGCATGCTCCGCAATCCCTGCGGAATAATTCTGTAATGAAATAGATGACCGTTACGTAGAAGGGTTGTTCGCAGCGGGGCGCCAGACGGCGCCTCAGGCGTCCGGCACCTTCTCGCCCGGGTCCTTGCCTTCGACCGAAGCGTGTTCGATCACCGCATTGAGTTCGGCACCGAACAGCAGCACTGCCGAGGAGATGTACAGATAAAGCAGCAAGACGATGATGGCGCCGATGCTGCCGTAGGTCGCGTTGTAGTCGGCGAAGTTCTGCACATAGATGCCGAACGCGATCGAGGCCAGAATCCACACCAGCACGGCTAGCACCGAGCCCGGCGTGATGAAGCGAAACTCCTGCTTCACATCCGGCGCCACGTAGTACAGCAGCGCCACCACCAGCATCAGCATCAGCACGATCACCGGCCAGCGCAGCCAGGTCCAGAGCAGCACGACGATGTCCTTCAGGCCGACCTGCGAAGCCAGCCACTCCATCACCTGCGGCCCGACGATCATCAGCCCGGCCGACAACAGCAGCAGCACGGCGATGCCCACGGTATAGGCCAACGAAAGCAGGATCAGCTTCCAGCTCGGTCGCCCCTCCTCCACGTCGTAGGCGCGGTTCATCGCATTCATCAGCGAGCGAAAACCGACCGAAGCCGTCCATAGCGCCGCGACGATACCGAACGACAGCAGCCCCGCCTTCTGTTCCTGCAACTGGTCAATGACCGGATTGATCTGCTCCATCGCCATCGGCGGCAAGGCCAGCTCGGCCTGCATGCGCAACCAGTCGAAGAAATTCTGCAGATCAAGAAAGCCGAGCAAGGCGATAAGAAACAGCAGGAACGGAAACATCGAGAACAGGCCACGGTATGCCAGCGCCGAGGCATAGGTCGACATGTCGTCGTTGCCGAATTCCTTGAACGTACGCTTGAGCAAGGTCACGGCCCCGATACCGCGGGTGTCCAGCATGGCCATCGATGTTTCCCCAATCAGTGAAATGTGCGGTCTAGAAAATGGGACGACCGCTCTGCTGGAGAGTTCGCTGCTAGTCGCTCACGAGTGGCTCCACACGGATCGCACCGTCTTGCAGCACCGCTCGCCATAGCCGCTCGGCGGGATCGCGCAACAGGGCTTCCGCCAACGCTGGCTCCAGGCGCGTGCGCAGCCGCCGGCTGAGGTCGCGCGCACCGAAGCGCGAGTCGTGCGCGCGGCAGATGGCGTGTTTGACAGCCTCATCGACCTGCAGCCGTACGCCCTGTCGGGCCAGGCGCTGTGCCAGCTTGCCCAGTTCGACATCGAGCACTGCCTTCAGCCGATCGCCCTGGATGCTCTCGAACTGCAGCGTGCGGTCGATGCGATTGAGAAACTCCGGATCGAAATGCCGATGCAGCGCCTGCCCGAAGCTGCGGCTTCGCAACGCGGCACGGCCCATGCGTGGTATCGGCCAGCGCTCCCACCGCGCAGCCTGCCGTACGCCGATGTTGCTGGTCATGAACACCAGCGTGTTGCGGAAATCCAGGGTCCGGTTGCCAGCAGCCAAGGTCAGTCGTCCGCTATCCAGCACATTGAGCAGGCTGCGCACGACTTCCCGACTGGCCTTCTCCAGCTCGTCGAACAGCACGATACCGGGCCGGCTGAAGCTTCCGGCGATGGCCTCGGCGTCGAACAGGGTCGTGCCTTCCTTGCTGCCCACGTAGCCGGGCGGGGCTCCGGTGAGCGCGGCGGCGTAGTGTTCCTGGGCCAGGGTATTCATGTCGATGCGGCAGAAGGCGTCCGGCTTGCCATGAATGGCCTGAGCCAGCAGCCGGACGATCTCGGTCTTGCCAACCCCGGTCGGGCCGAGGAAGAGATTGACCGTCAGCGGACGTTCGGGATCGCCGATTCCGGCCTTGACCACGCGAAGCATCGCCTCGATTTCGCTCAGCACCGCATCCTGACCAACGATACGACTGCGCAGCAGCGCCATGACGGTCTCGACGTCGAACAGGAAGCGCGACGCCGCCTTCGGCGCGTGGCCCTCCCGGTCGCTGGCTTGCGCGAGCTGGGTACGGTTGTGCTCGATCAGTTCATTCACGAATGGCATGAGCGCCCCGGTGCGAAGTATTGAACGTGCGGCCCATCAACCATTGGAGCGAAGGGGCGCGGGGAATGGGTGCGATTAACGCTGCGCGTCCGCCACTACCTGCTCTCCGAAAGGCAAAGCCTGGATCGCAACGAGGCGGGTAATAGCCCAAAGTCGACACAGGCCTGCCACCCTCACCTTTCCAAGGAGAGGTGAGGGCTGAGGGCGCATGGCCCCGATGGCAAGCAACCCTCTGGAACAGTTGCCCCAATGCGGCGGGCAACCCTTCAACCCAGCGTCCGCTCCCGTCCCGCGTGCGGCAGCTCGTACACCGGGCAGTCGACGACCCCGACAGTGGCGCGGGTCATGGCCTCGACGTTTTCCTGCGCCTTCTGCGCATCCAGCACCCAGGTGCGGTAGAACTCGAACGGACAGTCAGCCACGCCCTTGTCACCGTCACCCGAGTTATAGACGCCGGTGTAGCCGCGGTGCAGCAGCTTGAACAGGTGGTTCTGCGACTGGTCGTTGGCACGGGCGTCACGGATCTGCGAGATGGACAGCTGGGCGTACTGGATCCCCATTTCCTCCTCGCCGCACTCGCCCAGGGTGCGACCGTCGAAGCCGATGATCGCCGAGTGGCCGAAGTAGCTGTAGACGCCATCGAAGCCTGCGGCATTGGCCACCGCCACGTAACAGTTGTTGGCCCAGGCCATGGTCTTGGACATCAGCACCTGCTGCTCCTTGGCCGGGTACATGTAGCCCTGGCAGCGCACGATCAGCTCGGCGCCCTTCATCGCGCAGTCGCGCCAGATCTCCGGGTAGTTGCCGTCGTCGCAGATGATCAGGCTGATCTTCATGCCCTTGGGGCCGTCGCTGACGTAGGTGCGGTCACCCGGATACCAGCCCTCGATCGGGCACCAGGGAATGCACTTGCGGTACTTCTGCACGATCTCGCCCTGATCGTCGATCAGCACCAGCGTGTTGTAAGGCGCCTTGCCCGGGTCTTCGTTGCGCTCGCCGGTGAGCGAGAAGATGCCCCAGGTCCGTGCCTCGCGACAGGCGGCCGAGAAGATCGCGGTTTCCTCGCCGGGAATGGTGGTGGCGGTTTCCATCATCTCGCCGGGGTCATACATGATCCCCATGGTGCTGTACTCGGGGAACACCACCAGGTCCATGCCCGGCAGGCCGAGCTTCATGCCCTTGATCATCTCGGCGATCTTGCGCGCGTTGTCGAGCACCTCAGCGCGGGTATGCAGGCGCGGCATCTTGTAATTGACGACGGCTACGCCGACGGTATCGGGACTGCTGGAAATATCGCCGTGACGCATGGGTCTCTCCCTCTTTCAGGTTCTGTCGTGGTGAGCGGTGGCAAAGTAGAGCGTTACCCACCCCATGAGCGGGCTGGCGCTGGCGCGACCGAGGCTGCAGGCTAGTGGCTGATCATCCACGGCCGGTTCGACGGGCTGACCTTGAGCGCATGGGGATTCGCCTTGGTCGGCACCACCGGCTTGCTCGGGCCGCAGCAGCTGCAGCCGGCCGGGTGGCGCTTGCTGGCGGCATACTCGGCGACTGTCTTGGGCGCGTGGCTGGCGCGCTCATTGGTCTCATGCGCCGCGCGGGTGCTGCCGGCCATGGTTGCCAGGCCGGGGGCGGTGCGAATCACTCGCGGGCTGGGCGTGCCGCAGGCCGGGCAATCGCAGGGTTCGCTGCGCACACTCATCGGGCGCAGGGCAGTGAAGTCACCGCAGGCGTCGCAGTCGTATTCATAGATCGGCATCGCATCATCCTCCGTGTCCCTCCATCCGGGCGGGCCAGGCCGCCGTCCAGAGCACCTGCCCCGCCCGGATGAACGAACTCATTTGTCGTAGGCGATCGGCAGGTCGATGCTGCCATCGAGGAACCGGGTCGGCCCGGACGCGTTCGGGTGGATGTCAAACTCGAAGATCTCGGTCGGCAGCCAGAGCGTGGCGCAGGCATTGGGTATGTCCACCACACCGCTGATATGTCCCTGCACTGGCGCGGAACCGAGCAGCGAGTAGCCCTGCGCCGGCGAGTAGCCGAATTTGGTCAGGTAGTTGATGGCGTTCAGACAGGCCTGTTTGTAGGCGATGTTGACGTCCAGGTAGTGCTGCTTGCCGCTCTCGTCGACCGAGATGCCTTCGAAGATCAGGTAATCCTTGTAGGTCGGGACGATGGGGCTGGGCTTGAAGATCGGGTTCTTGATGCCGTACTTGGCCATGCCACCCTTGATCAGCTCGACCTTCATGTGCACCCAGCCGGCCATCTCGATGGCGCCACAGAAGGTGATCTCGCCGTCACCCTGGCTGAAGTGCAGGTCGCCGACCGACAGCCCGGCGCCATCGACATAGACCGGGAAGAAGATCTTCGAGCCGCGCGAAAGGTCCTTGATGTCGCAGTTGCCGCCATGCTCACGGGGCGGCACGGTACGCGCGCCCTGGGCCGCGGCCTTGTCACGCGCCTCGCCGGTGAGCTTGCCCATGTGCGCGGTGGCGGCGAATGTCGGATTGGCCAGCGGCGGGACGCGGTTGGGATTGGTGTCGATCAGGCCCTGCTCGCGCTCGTTCCAGGTCGCCAGCATCTTGTGATCCGGCAGGCAGCCGATCAGGCCGGGATGGATCTGCCCGGCGAAACGCACGCCCGGGATATGCCTGGAGCTAGTGAACAGGCCCTGAAAATCCCAGATGGACTTCTGCGCATGAGGGAAGTGGTCGGTCAGGAAGCCGCCGCCGTTCTGCTGCGAGAAGAAGCCGTTGAAGCCCCACAACGAGTCCTGCTTGGCGCCGATATCAAGCAGGTCCACCACCAGCAGGTCGCCCGGCTCGGCACCCTCGACCCCGACCGGGCCGGACAGGTAGTGCACGGTGGTCAGGTCGACGTCGCGCACGTCGGATGCATCATCGTCGTTCTTGATCGCGCCAGCGGTCCAGTCGTAGGTCTCGAGAATGAAGTCGTCACCCGGCTTGACCCAGCAGGCCATCGGAATGTCCGGATGCCAGCGGTTGTGGATCTGCTCGTTCTCGGTGGCAGGCTGGTTCAAGTCGACCTTGATCAGGGTATCGGTCATGACGAAGCTCCTTTGCGTTGGAAGGACATCAGCGTTGCGCTGAACACGGAGCTAGTCTTTTCCGTCGCCAGCTTTTCCGAAATACGTTGGATGACGTATGCGCGGAGCCAGCAAATACGCGGTCTTCAGGTCTATCAGACAGGCAGGCGAAGGCCGGCGCGCAGGGAACGCACACCGGCCTGAGGATCAGGAATAAGAGAAGAATTGCGTCGCCCCATCGCTCCGCGAAAGGCCCTTGGCGCGCGAACCATCCTGCACGGTCCGCGCCCTAGGGCGCCCCACGGAATAAATGCGCTTACACCGACAGGTAACGGCTGATGGTCGCCTCGTCGGCATTGGCCGCGCTTTCCTCCAGCACGAAGCGGCCCTTCTCGATCACCAGGAAGCGGTCGGCGATTTCCATGGTGAACGACAGCACCTGCTCGGAAACCACGATGGTCAGATCGCGAAGCGAGCGGATCTCCTTCAGCGTGCGCGCGATGTCCTTGATGATCGACGGCTGGATGCCCTCGGTCGGCTCGTCCAGCAGCAGCACCTTGGGATTGGTCGCCAGTGCCCGGGCGATCGCCAGCTGCTGTTGCTGTCCGCCGGACAGATTGCCGCCCTTGCGCTTGCGCATGTCGTGCAGCACCGGGAACAGCGCGTAGAGATCATCCGGCACCTTGCCGCCTGCGGCTGCCGGCAAACCCGTTTGAATGTTCTCCAGCACAGTCATGCTGGGAAAGATCATCCGCCCCTGGGGCACGTAGGCCACACCGCTGGCAACCCGTTGATGGGTCTCCAGCCCGGCGACTTCCTGCCCATCCACCTCTACGCTGCCTGCCGTCTGCGGGACGATACCCATCAGTGTCTTGAACAGCGTGGTCTTGCCCATGCCATTGCGGCCCATGACCGCAACGATTTCCTGCTTTTCGACCTTCAGATTGAGGTCGTGAAGGATCTGACTCTGGCCGTAGCCCGAAGCGAGGCTGCTGATCTGGAACATGCTGAACTCCTGTTTGTACCTGTTGGGTGCGACACGCGTGGACATGCCTGCGGCGATGTCCACCCTACGGTGCGCGGGCCAGCCGTCGGCGTAGCGTCGATAACCGCAAAGCGTTATCCACGCGTGCCAGGGCCCGCACCGCCTCAATGCCCCAGATAAACCTCGATGACCTTGGGATTGCTTTGCACCGCTTCCATGCTGCCCTCGGCCAGCACCTTGCCCTGGTGCAGCACGGTGACCTTGTGGGCGATGCTCTTCACGAACTCCATGTCGTGCTCGATCACCAGCACCGAGCGGCCCTGACTGATGCGCTTGAGCAGCTCGGCGGTCTGTGCCCGCTCACTGACGCTCATGCCCGCCACCGGCTCGTCGAGCATCAGCAACTCCGGGTCCTGCATCAGCAGCATGCCGATCTCCAGCCACTGTTTCTGGCCGTGTGAGAGCAGTCCCGCTTCGCTGTACAACTGCTCGCTCAGACCGATTTCCGCCGCGATTTCCTCGACCCGGGCGATGACCTCGGCGCTGCGTTTGAAGAACAGCGCGCCGAACACCTTGCGCCCGGCCGGATAGGACATCTCCAGGTTTTCGAACACGCTGAGGTTTTCGTAGATCGACGGGTTCTGGAACTTGCGCCCGACCCCGGCGCGAACGATGTCGAACTCCTTCATCTTCGTCAGCTCGCGCCCGTCGAACTGGATCGAGCCGCCGGTGGCGCGGGTCTTCCCGCAGATCAGGTCGAGCACCGTGGTCTTGCCGGCGCCGTTGGGGCCGATCACCACGCGTACCTCGTTGCGGTCCAGATAGAGGTTCAGGTCATCGACAGCCTTGAAACCATCGAACGAAACGGTCAGGCCCTCGATGGCCAGCACCGGTTTGGGCATCTGAAATCCAGTCATGGCGTGCTCTCCAGTTGCTTGGCGGGAACCGCATCAATCGTTGCACCGCCCACCCCCGCCTGCTCCGCCGGCGGCTTGGGCTTCATCAGTGGCTGGCGCCGATCCGGCAGCCGCAGACGCGCCAGCCAGGGGCGGGCATGACTCTGCCAGAGGCCTGCCAGGCCGTTGGGGAAATACATGACCACGGCGATGAACAGGCCGCCCATGAAGTACAACCAGAGTTCGGGGAAGCTCTCGGAGAACACCGTCTTGCCGTAGTTGACCAGCAACGCGCCGTATACCGCGCCGAGCAGCGACATGCGCCCGCCCACGGCGGCGAAGATGACCATCTCGATCGATGGCACGATGCCGACGAAGCTCGGCGACATGAAGCCCACCTGCAGGGTGAACATCGCCCCGCCGATGGCCGAGAAGCTCGCCGCCACGCAGAACACGAAAATCTTGAAGCTGGCCACGTCGTAACCGGAGAAGCGCACCCGTTCTTCCTTGTCACGCATGGCCATCAGCAGGCGCCCGAGCTTCGAGGCGAGGATGAAACGCCCGATCAGGATGCAGCCGATCAGCAGCGCCGCGTTGACGAAGTAGAGAATGGTCTTCGCCTCGTCAGTGCGAATGTCCCAGCCGAGCAGCGTCTTCAGGTCGGTGATGCCGTTCACCCCGCCGGTCAGGCCCTGCTGTCCGATGATCAGGATGGTCAGGATCGCCGCGATGGCCTGGGTGACGATGGAGAAGTACACGTCACCCACCCGGCGCTTGAACATCGCCACACCGATGATCAGCGCGAGGATCGCCGGCACCGCGACCACGGCAAGCAGGGTGAAGCCGAAGCTCTGGAAGGGTTGCCAGAACATCGGCAGCTCGGTGATCTGGTTCCAGTCCATGAAGTCCGGGATGCCGGGCGTGGACTGGATCCTGGTGCTTTCCGGGTCGGATGCCTCGAGCTTGAGGAACATCGCCATGCAGTAGCCGCCGAGGCCGAAGAAGATCCCCTGCCCCAGGCTGAGAATGCCGCCGTAGCCCCAGCAGAGCACGAGGCCCACGGCAACGAAGGCGTAGGTCAGGTACTTGCCCACCATGTTCAGGCGAAAGCTGTCGAGCAGCAGCGGAAACACCAGCAGGAGCAGCGCCGCGAGGATCAGCAGACCGATGCCGCCCTGCTTTCCGCCGAAGAATTTATCGAGTGTCGAGTTCATGCCTTGGCCCTCACGTCGTTCGCCACTGCCACAAAAAAACTGTTCATCATTTGCGCACCTTGGCCGTGAACAGCCCCTGCGGACGCAGCATGAGGATCAGGATCACCGCCGAAAGGGTCAGCACCTTGGCCATCGAGCCGCTGATGAAGAACTCGGCCATCGATTGCGTCTGGGCGATGGAGAACGCCGAGGCAATGGTGCCGAACAGACTGGCCGCGCCGCCGAAGACCACCACCAGAAAGGTGTCGACGATGTACAGCGAACCGGAGGTCGGGCCCGTCGAACCGATGGTGGTGAACGCCGCGCCAGCGACCCCGGCCACGCCGCAGCCGAGGGCGAAGGTCATGCGGTCGACCTTCTTGGTGTTGATCCCCACCGAACGTGCCATCACTCGGTTCTGCACCGTGGCGCGCACCTGCAGGCCCCAGCGCGAGCGGTACATGAGGACGAAGATCGTCGTGGTGAGCAGCAGTGTCAGCGCCATCACGAACAGCCCGTTGAGCGGGATGTCGATGGTGTCGGTGGGCATCCAGGACCCCATCAGCCAGTCCGGCAGCGTGGCGCTGACCTCGCGCGCACCGAAGATCGAACGGAACGCCTGCTGCATCACCAGTGACAGGCCCCAGGTCGCCAGCAACGTGTCCAGCGGGCGATGGTAAAGCTTGCTGATCAACGCCCATTCGGCGAGCCAGCCCAGCGCACCGGCAATCACGAATGACAGCACGATGGCGACGAAGAAGTAGTAGGGCTGCAGCTCAGGCAGGTACTTGAGCGTCAGCACCGAAACCAGATAGGTGGTGTAGGCACCCACGGTGAGGAACTCGCCATGGGCCATGTTTATCACGCCCATCTGACCAAAGATGATCGCCAGACCCAGAGCCATCAGCAGCAGCACGCAGAACACCGACAAGCCGTTGAAACCCTGCATGGCCGCGATGGCACCAAACTCCGATAGCCATTCCATGATGATGTCTCCTGATGGCAAAAGAGAGCGCCGCGGGCCTGCCGGCACGCGGCGCAGAGAGGGTTACTGGTAGCCTTTCGGGAAGGGGTTCGGCTCGATCAGGTCGGACTCGAAGACCACCTGGAACTGGCCGTCGGCCTGCACCTGGCCGATGCGCGTCTTGCTCCACAGGTGCTGGTTCTCATGCACCTTCACGTAGCCTTCCGGCGCGGTGTTCAGCTCCAGCCCGGCGGAGGCGGCAACCACCTTGTCGACATCGAAGCTGCCGGCCTTCTCGACCGCGGCCTTCCACAGCCAGGGGCCGAGATAGGCGGCCTGGGTGACATCGCCGATCACCGCGTCCTGGCCGTACTTGGCCTTGAAGGCCTTGACGAATTCGACGTTGTTCGGGTTGTCGAGGCTCTGGAAGTACTTCATCGAGGCGTAGAAGCCGGCCATGTTCTCGCCGCCGATGCCGAGCAGTTCGTCTTCGGTGACCGAGAGGGTCAGCAGGGTCTGCTTGTCCGCGGTGATGCCGGCAGCCTTGAGCTGCTTGTAGAAGGCGACGTTGGAACCACCGACCACGGCGGCGAAGATCACGTCAGGCTTCTTCAGCTTGATCTTGTTGGTCAGCGAGCCGAACTGGGTGTTGCCCAGCGGATAGTACTCCTCGCCCACCACCTTGCCGCCGAGCACGTTCTCGATGTGCTTGCGGGCGATCTTCATCGAGGTGCGCGGCCAGATGTAGTCGGAGCCGAGCAGGTAGAAGGTCTTGGCGCCCTTCTCCTTAGCGACCCAGTCGAGGCCGGCGAGGATCTGCTGGGTGGCCTCCTGGCCGGTATAGACGACGTTCTTCGACTGCTCCAGGCCTTCATAGAAGGTCGGGTAGTAGAGCAGCCCGTTCTCCCGCTCGAAGATCGGTAGCACCGCCTTGCGCGAGGCCGAGGTCCAGCAGCCGAACACCGCGGCAACCTTGTCACGCTCCAGCAGCTTCTTGGCCTTTTCGGCGAAGGTCGGCCAGTCGGACGCACCGTCTTCCTGCACCACCTTGATCTGCCGGCCAAGGATGCCGCCTGCCGCGTTGATCTGCTCGATGGCCAGTCGCTCGGCCTGGATCGAGCCGGTCTCGGAGATGGCCATGGTGCCCGTCGCCGAATGCAGCTGCCCGACCACCACTTCCGTATCGGTGACCGCCAAGCCGGTGGTGTTGACCTCGGCGCTGGCGCTCGAGGCGAAGATGCTCATTGCCAGCATCGAGAGTGCCGCAGCCCCCTGCGCAAGCCGGCGGGGAAGGCGGCGTGACGAACCCGTCAGTTTTGAATCCATGATGATTGCTCCTGTCTCGGTGGGCCGTGCTTGGCTTGCCGCAACATTGCTGCTGCGGGCCGGCATCGGGTCGGGAGCAAGAATGGGCTCGGCTGTCTGACCGGGGTATACGCAGGATGACGTAAGCGGGTACGTCATCTGACGTATCCGTTGCAGGAGCACTGCTGGTGCATCCTTGCGCCGGTATGGAGCACGCCGGCAGCCGGCAACCCTCGCCCCTGCCGATCACGGCAGCGCTGCGCCGGCATGCGTACCGGTGCTTCGCCGCGGGTCATCAGCAGTGCCGAACGGGGGCACGGAAGTTGCTCAAACCAGGGAAACGACAATCAGCCGGGGCCGCCAGCGTGCAGATCACAGGCACACAGCGCATCGTCAAGATCCGCCGCGACTACAACAGCTGGGTCGCCGACGAGACGCTGGAAGACTATGCCCTGCGTTTCACCCCCAAGTCGTTTCGCAAGTGGTCGGAATTTCGTATCGCCAACACCGCGCTCGGTGCGGTGTCGTTCCTGGCCCTGGAAGCCATCGGCGGCACGCTGGCCCTTTCCTACGGTTTCACCAATACACTCTGGGCGATCCTTGCGGTGGCGCTAGTGATCTTCCTCACCGGGTTGCCGATCAGTTACTACGCGGCGCGCTACGGCGTGGACATGGACCTGCTGACCCGCGGCGCCGGCTTCGGCTACATCGGCTCGACCATCACCTCGCTGATCTACGCCAGCTTCACCTTCCTGTTCTTCGCCCTCGAAGCAGCGATCATGGCGCTGGCGCTGGAGCTGTATTTCGGCATCCCGCTGGCGCTCGCCTATGTGGTCTGTTCGATCATCATCGTGCCGCTGGTGACCTACGGCATCACCCTGATCAACCGCCTGCAGCTCTGGACGCAACCGGTCTGGCTGATCCTGCTGTTGCTGCCCTACATCTTCGTCATCGCCAAGAACCCCGATGCGCTGAGCGATCTGACCAGTTTCGCCGGCCGCGAAGGCGACGGTGGCTCGTTCAACCTGCTGTCCTTCGGCGCCGCCTGCACGGTGGCGCTGGCACTGATCACACAGATCGGCGAGCAGGTCGACTACCTGCGATTCCTGCCCGAGAAGACCCGGCAGAACCGCGTTCGCTGGTGGCTGGCGATGCTTGCCGCCGGCCCCGGCTGGATCATCCCCGGCGCACTGAAGATGCTCGCTGGCGCCTTTCTCGCCTTTCTCGCGTTGCAGCACGAAATCCCGGTGGACAAGGCGGCCGAGCCGACACAGATGTACCTGGTGGCCTTCAGCTACGTGTTCGCCTCGCCGGAATGGGCTCTGGGCGCCATGGTGCTGTTCGTCATCGTCTCGCAGGTGAAGATCAACGTGACCAACGCCTATGCCGGCTCCCTGGCCTGGTCGAACTTCTTCGCGCGCGTCACCCACAGCCATCCGGGGCGGGTGGTCTGGCTGGTATTCAACGTGTCGATCGCGCTGATGTTGATGGAACTGGGCGTGTTCGAAGCCATCGAGCAGGTGCTCGGGCTGTACGCCAACGTGGCCATCGCCTGGATCGGCGCGCTGGTCGCGGACCTGGTGATCAACAAGCCGCTGGGCCTGTCGCCGCGGCAGATCGAATTCAAGCGCGCACACCTCTACGACATCAACCCGGTGGGCGTCGGCGCCATGCTGATCGCCTCGCTGCTGGCGATTCTCGCCCACAGCGGCGTGCTCGGTGCGTTGGCCCAGGCAGCCTCGCCGATGATCGCGCTGGGCACCGCACTGATCTGCGCACCATTGATCGCCTGGCTCACCGGTGGGCGTTTCTATATCGCCCGTAAACGCCAGCCAGAGCTGCTCTACCCCTATACCGAGCGCGGCAAAGTCGCCTGCGTGCTGTGCAGCAACGCCTTCGAAGAGCCGGACACCGCCTTCTGCCCCGCCTACGGTGCGCCGATCTGCTCGCTGTGCTGCTCGCTCGATGCGCGCTGTGGCGACCTGTGCAAGCCGCACGCGCGGCTCTCGGCGCAGTGGGACAACTTCCTCCGCTGGGCCTTCCCGCAGGTGTCCATCCCGCGCCTGCACACCCGCCTGGCGCACTACCTCGGTGTGCTCGGCCTGATCATCGGCCTGCTTTCGCTGGCGCTCTGGCTGATCTACAGCCAGGTCTCGCCGAGCGTCGTGGCCAGCCCGCAGGAGGCGGGAGAAACCCTTTATCAGGCGTTTCTCAAGGCATTCCTGGTGCTCTCGCTGTTCGCCGGGATTCTCGCCTGGTGGGTGGTGCTGACCCGCGAAAGCCGCCACGTCGCCCAGCAGGAATCGGATCGCCAGACCCACCTGCTGATGCAAGAAATCGAAGCCCACCGCAAGACCGACGAACAGCTGCAGAAGGCCAAGGAGGCGTCCGAGGCGGCCAATGCCGCCAAGAGCCGCTATGTGACCGGCCTGTCCCATGAGCTGCGCACCCCGCTGAACAGCATCCTCGGCTATGCGCAGATCCTGTTGCGCGATGGCGAGCTGCCGACGCGACACAAGGAAGCGCTGGGCACCATCCATCGCAGCGGCGCTCATCTGCTCTCGCTGATCGACGGGCTGCTCGACGTGGCCAGGATCGAGGCCGGAAAGCTCAATCTGGAGCCATCCGAGATCGCCTTTCCCGAGTTTCTCCTGCAGGTACGGCAGATGATCGCGCCACAGGCCGAGGAAAAGGGCCTGCGCTTCCACTTCGAAACCCAGGGCCGCATCCCGGCCGTTGTGCGCGGCGACGAGAAGCGCGTACGGCAGATTCTCATCAACCTGCTCGGCAATGCGGTGCGCTACACCGACGCCGGCAGCATCACCCTACGCGCGAGCTACCTGCGTGAAACGGCGACCTTCGAGATCGCCGACACCGGCATCGGCATCCCCCCCGAACAGGTGGAGCGACTGTTCCAGCCGTTCGAGCGCGGTAATCCGTTGCGTCAGGACAGCGGTCTGGGCCTCGGCCTGACCATCACCCGCATGCTCACCGCATTGATGGGCGGCGAGCTGTCAATGAAGAGCGAGCAAGGTCGCGGCAGCGTTTTTCAACTGCGCCTGTTCCTCTCCGAAGTGCGCGTGCCGCAGGCGGTAGTCCATGTCGAACACGACATCATCGGCTACCACGGCCCGCGCCGCCGCGTGCTGGTGGTCGACGACCACATCGAACACCGCAAGGTGCTGGCCGGCATGCTCGAGCCATTGGGCTTCGAGATACTCATGGCCAGCAACGGCCAGGAAGCGCTCAGCCAGGTTTCGCTGCACAACCCTGACCTGATCCTGATGGACCTCTCAATGCCGCAGCTCGACGGCTGGCAGACCGCCAGGCTGATTCGCCGGTCGGTGGGTTCGACGGCGCCGATCATCGTCATTTCCGCCAATGCCTTCGTCGACGGCGCGAGTGTCGCTGCCGATTGCAGTGACTACCTGCCCAAGCCGGTGCATGCCCCGGTGCTGCTGGACAAGATTCGCCAGCTGCTGGCGCTGGACTGGCTCAGACGCGATGCGGTGGCCACCACTTCGACCGCCGCGGGCCTGCCGCTCAATGCCCTGCATGCGCTGCAGCAACAGGCCTCGCTCGGGTACGTGCGCGGCGTGATCGAACTGCTCGACCAGCTCGAACGCGACCTGCCGGCCGCCGCCGCGCAGCTCCAGGAACTGCGCCAGCTGGCCAGGCGCTTCCAGCTGAACGAACTGGGCCAGCGGCTGGACCAGGCCATGACCAACGAGATTCAGACGACCATGGAGGACAGCCATGCATCCAGCTGATCATCCGCAGAACCAGGGCATCGTGATGATCGTCGATGACGTGCCCGACAACCTCGCCCTGCTCTCCGGCGCACTCGACCAGGCCGGCTACATGGTGCTGGTGGCGCTGGACGGCCTCAGCGCGCTGGAGCGAATGCAGCGGCTGAAGCCGGACATCGTTCTGCTCGACGCCATGATGCCCGGGCTGAACGGTTTCGATACCTGCCGCCGAATCAAGGCACAGGCCGAACTGGAAGACGTGCCGGTGCTGTTCATGACAGCCCTGACCGAAAGCGAGCATGTGCTTGCCGGCTTCGAGGCGGGCGGCATCGACTACGTGACCAAGCCAATCCACCCGGAACAGGTGGTGGCCCGCGTCGCCGCACATCTGCGCACCGCGCGCACGCTGCAGAGCGCTCGCCAGGCCCAGGCTCCGGCCGACGAGAAGCAGATCCAGGCCACCCTGACCGAGCGTTTCCAGCTGACCGGACGCGAGGTCGAGGTGCTGCACTGGGTGTCCTGCGGCAAGACCAACCGCGATATCGGCGACATCCTCGGGCTCAGCCCGCGCACGGTGAACAAGCATTTGGAGCACGTCTACGTGAAGCTCGGTGTGGAGACCCGGACCGCAGCCGCGGCCATCGCCATGTCCGCCGGCGCTCGCTGACCGCACGACAAGCGCAGCCATCACACTGGGAACGTTTTCAATGTGCGTCCTGTCACATAAAGGCAGATTGGCATCAGCCCATTCCGGGTTGATTCGCTCGACGAGCGTGGCCATTACCCGCAGAGGACGACAGGATGTTTTCCAGCTATCTCTATGAAGCCGCACTCATCTATGGCCTGGTCTTCACTTCGGTGGGGTTCGTGCTGGGCATGTTCTACAACAACCGCAAGGTCTTCCAACTGGAAGACAAGGTGCAGCGGCTAAAGCGCACCGTGCGGCACCTGCAGCGCAAGGTCGAACCGCCTGCCGCCGCGTCGAGAAGCGTTCAGCGCGCGCGCAGCAGCGCAGGGTTGAGCAGCGTCCGCTGAGCGGACCGGCACCTTTACATGGTCGCCCGAACACGCCAGTAGCTCGTTCGCGCTCAAATGTTCCGGGCCTTGAAAAATTCCGGGAACTTTCCCGACCGACGGAAATGGCCTGCAGGCCACGCCCGCCGCGGGCCTTTTGACCTGCGGCAATAAAGCGCTCGGCGGTGCAACAAACGCTGAAACTTTTTTTACACCTTCACGTCCGAGCCATAGGAGCTCAGGGGAAGTCGGCCAAGGTGGCCGAAACCCGAGCGAGCAGCCACTGATGGACCGAGGATGTCGCAACGCCGACCAGGATGGATCGTCGGTCGCGTGGCGCCAGGACTGAATGGATGACTCGCCCCGCCTCGCCGGCGGCCTGAGCAGCAATGCACGAACGCTGAGCAGGGGATAGGGAATAGGGAATAGGGAAGATGCTTTTCAATTCGGTGGAATTCATCGCCGGCTTTCTTCCGGTGGTGCTGATTGGATTCTTCGTGCTGACCGGATCGGGCCGACAGCGGCTCGCGGTGATCTGGCTGACCGTCGTCTCGTTGGTGTTCTACGGCTGGTGGAACCCGGTCTACGTACCGCTGCTGGTCGGCAGCATGCTGGTCAACTATCTGCTCGGTGGCTACCTGCGCCGGCACCCCTCACGTCTGGTGCTCGGGCTGGCGGTCGCGGCCAACGTATTGCTGCTGGTCTACTACAAATACACCGGCTTCCTGCTCGGCACGCTGGATGCGGCGCTGGATCTCGGTTGGCGGGTGGAAGACATCATTCTGCCGCTGGCGATCTCCTTCTTCACTTTCCAGCAGATCGCCTACCTGGTCGATGCCCATGACGGCGTGGTGGAAGAACACGACTTCGCCAACTACTGCCTGTTCATCAGCTTCTTTCCGCAGCTGATCGCCGGGCCGATCACCCACCACGGTGAGATGCTCGCGCAGTTTCGTGACCGCGACAGCTTTCGCGCGCGCATCGACAACCTGTCGCTGGGTGCCACGGTGTTTCTGCTCGGCCTGTTCAAGAAGGTGGTTATCGCCGACACCCTCGCGCTGAAAGCCACGCCGGTCTTCAGCCTGGCCGCCGACGGCACCATCCCGGCGTTCTACGATGCCTGGACCGGCGCGCTGACCTACACGCTGCAGATCTATTTCGACTTCTCCGGCTACAGCGACATGGCCATCGGCCTGGCGCTGCTGTTCGGCATCAGCCTACCGGCCAACTTCAACAGCCCGTTCAAGGCGCGCAACGTCATCGACTACTGGTCGCGCTGGCACATGACGCTGACGCGTTTCCTCACCGCCTACATCTACAACCCCATCGTGCTGCGCGTGACCCGCGCGCGCATGGCGGCCGGCAAGCCGCAGCCGCGGCGGGGCAAGATGACCGCCGGCACTTTCTTTGCGCTGGTCGCCTACCCCACCGTGTTCACCATGTTCATTTCCGGCATCTGGCACGGCGCCGGCTGGCACTTCGTCGCCTTCGGCCTGCTGCACGGTTTCTACCTGGTGGTCGCCCACGGCTGGCGTGCCTGGAAGGCGCGTCAGGGCTGGAAGCTGGACAGCGACATCTGGTGGCACAAGGCGGCGGCCGTCGCGCTGACCTTTGGCTGCGTGGTGGTGGCGATGGTGTTCTTCCGCGCCAGCGACGTGCCGACCGCCATGGCGATCCTCGCCGGCATGCTCGGCCTGAGCCCGACCAGCACGGCGATGGATCGCTCCGACTTCGTCTATATCGCGGCGCTGCTTGTGTTCGTCTGGGGCATGCCCAACGTGCAGCAGTGGATGGGCCACTTCCGCACCGCGCTCAACTTCCAGCCCCAGCCGCACTGGACCGAACGGCTGCTGCCGGTCAGCGCCTGGCGGCCGACTGCGATCCACGGCATGGCAGTAGGCGTACTCGGTTTCTTCGCCCTGGCGATCGCCTTCTCCATGGCACCGACGGAGTTCCTCTACTTCCAGTTCTGACCACGACAAGGAGTCCCAGGTATGCAACAGCTCTCCTGGCTGCCGACACACCCGGATCTATCCGGTGCCATCGGCCAAGCCAAACGCATCGAAGATCCGCTGCAGCGGCTGCATGAAGCCGTCAAGCTGGCCGCTCATCAACGGGATTTCACCCTCACCGCGCGACTGGACAAGCTGGCTGCCGTCGGCATCGAGCAGCACGCCGCGGCGGCACGCCTGACGCCACTGCGGGTGGCATTGCTGTCCTCGCATACGGTCGATCACCTGCTGCCGGCCATCCGCGTGGCCGGGCTGCAACGGCGCCTGGCGCTGTCGCTGCATGTTGCGCCCTACGGCATGTACCGCCAGGCATTGTTGGCCGATGATCCGGAGCTGAACGCCTTCGCCCCGCAACTGGTGCTGCTGGCGCTGGACGCCCATGACGCGCCGCTGCAACTGCCCCTGCAGGCAAGCCAGGCGGAGGTGGATGCCGCCGTGGCGGAGCGCGTCGATGAGCTGCGCATGCTCTGGCGCCGGGCCCGCGAGCGATATGCCGCGCAGGTGGTGCAGCAAACCCTGGTGCCAGCGGCGCCGCCCTTGTTCGGCTCTTACGAAGCACTGGTGCCGGCTTCACCGCGGGCAGTCATCGAACGGTTGAATGGCGCTATTCGCGCTGCTGCCCGCGAGGAAGGCGTGCTGCTGCTCGATCTGGCCTGGCAGTCGGCTGCCTATGGCGACGGCCTGGCCGAGCCGGTGCGCTGGCACCAAGCCAAGCAGCTGATCAGCCCGACCCTGGCACCGCTATATGGCGAGCACTTTGCGCGTATCGCAGCGGCCACTGCCGGGCTGTCGCGCAAATGCCTGGTGCTGGATCTGGACAACACCCTATGGGGCGGTGTGATCGGTGATGACGGCATCGACGGTATCCAGCTCGGCCAGGGCAGCCCCAGCGGCGAGGCGTTTCTCGCCTTTCAGCGTTATGCCGCGCAATTGGCGCGCCGCGGGGTGATCCTCGCGGTGTGCAGCAAGAACGACCTGCACGTTGCCGAAGCAGCATTCGCGCACCCCGAAATGGCGCTCAAGCGCAGCGATATCGCGGCGTTCGTCGCCAACTGGGAAGACAAGGCCGGCAACCTGCGGCGCATCGCGAGCATGCTCGATATCGGCCTGGACAGCCTGGTGTTCGTCGACGACAACCCCGCCGAGCGCGACATCGTACGACGCGAGCTGTCGGAAGTCGCCGTACCGGAACTGCCCGACGATGTCGCCGATTACCCCGCGCGCATTGCCGCGGCGGGCTATTTCGAAGCCGTGTCCTTTACCTCGGATGACGCCGAGCGTGGCCGCAGCTATGCGCTCAATGCCGAACGCAAAGCCGCGCTGAACCAGGCCACGGACATGGAAGGCTACCTGCGCGGGCTGCAGATGGTGCTGCGCGTCAGCCGCATCGGCGCCGCCGAGCTGGCGCGCGCCACCCAGCTGATCAACAAGACCAACCAGTTCAACCTCACGACCCGCCGCTATACCGAAGCCGAAGTCGGGCGCATGGCCAGCGACCCGCGATGCATCGCGCTCGCCCTGCGGCTGGAAGACAAGTTCGGCGACAACGGCCTGATCAGCGTGGTGCTGGCGCGACCGGATGCAGCTATCGAGGCTGACGAACTGCTGATCGACAGCTGGCTGATGAGCTGCCGCGTGCTGGGCCGTCAGGTCGAAGCGGCAGTGCTGGAGGTGCTGGCCGATGCGGCAGCGGCCGCAGGCTGGGGTGCACTGGTCGGCGAATACCGTCCCACCGAACGCAACGGCATGGTTGCCGAACACTATCCGCGGTTGGGCTTCGAGCAGCGTCCCGCCCCTGCCAACGCCATCGCCGATGCAAGTTTCTGGCGCTACGAGGTGGCCTCGCGCGCTCCCATCAACCATCACATCCAGGTGCAAGCATGAACGAAAAGGAAATTCTCCAGGCGCTGACCCAGGTCTTCCAAGACGTGTTCGACGATGACGATATCGTCCTCACCTCCGAAACCACCGCCGACGACATCGATGGCTGGGACAGCCAGACCCATGTGCTGCTGATCGTGGCCGCCGAGCAACGCTTCGGCATCAAGTTCCGCACCGCCGAACTGGAATCGCTGAAGAACGTTGGCCACTTCGCGCAACTGATCCAGACCAAACTCGGAGGGCGTTGAGTCATGGCCAGATCCGTCGATACATGCCCGGGCGGCGTTGCCGCCCGGGCCGAAGCAGACCAGCGGCGGATACGTGCCGGCTACCTGCTGGGCATGTTCGCCGGGCTGTTCGGGATGCTCGGCGGCTTTGCCGCCCTGCTCGCCTGGCTCAATCACACCGACAACCTGCCGCCACCGGCCTTCTCCAACAGCCTGTGCGTGGACGAAAAGCTGCACTTTCTGCGGCACAACCCCATCGCCGATCCGAATCTGCTGATCGTCGGCTCCTCGGTCGCCTGGCGCCATGTCGATGGTGACGTGCTGATCGAGCAGACGCCCGGCTTGCGTCCGCTCAACGGTGCGTTCTGCGGCCTGCACGCCAACCAGTCGACCTATGTCGCCAACTGGCTGCTGGATCGTGAACCGAGCGTCCGCCAGGTGGTGATGATCGTCGATCCGCTGGACTTCGCCGGCTGCTGGAAAGTGCCGGATGCGGTGTTCGACCGCGAGGATGCCGATCACTACGTTTATCAGCAGGCCTCACGCTGGGGTTACTACATGCGCTACTTCTCGCCGCGTTCGCTGTTGCGCAATGCGCAGACGGTCAAGGCGCAGCGGGCCAACGAGATCGAATGGGACCCGTTGGTGTTCACCCGCCACGGCGACGGGCCGCTGGAGCCGCAGGGTGATCGCGGCCTGTTCTACGACAAACCGGATGCGCTGGATGACAGCTGCTTTGTCGCCCTGGGCGAACTGTCGAAACGCCTGGATAGCGAGCGACGTCAGCTGCTTGTGGTTTCCACGCCCCTGCACCCGCAGTGGAAATCCAAGGTCGATGCCGATGGCAGCTTTCTCGCCCGCTTCGACGCCAAGCTGAACGCCGCCATCGCCGGGCATGACGGGGCTCAGTATTGGAACGCCGATCGCGAATGGGTTGCTCCACCGGCTGCCTTCGTCGACGCCATTCACCTGCGCTGGTCAGCCGTGCATGACTTTTCCGCGGCACTGGCCGAGCAACTGCAGGAAGCCAGACAGGAGATGGTCAGCAAGGCGGGACTGGCCAGAAACGACGGGTACGACGCGCCCTGATCGACAAGCGAACCGCTGGAAGCGGTGATGGTCCGAGAAAGAACATACAAACAAGAACGTAAGCCAGGAGTTGAATCATGCATTCTCGTTCTTTGCCGTGCTTGTGCCTGCTCGCCGCAACCATCACCGCCCCCGCCGTCAGCCATGCGGACATCCTCGCCATCAAGGCGGAGAACGACATCATCGCCTCGGGCAGCGATGGTCACTACACCAACGGCCTGGAAGTCATCTGGGGTTTCGAACCGGACGAACAGAGCTGGACGCGGCGCTTCGCCGATCTGCTGCCCGGATGGTCGGGCAATGCCGTCGACAACGTCGCCTACCGCTTCGGCCACCAGATCTACACGCCAGAGGAAATCGAAACCCGAAATCTGATCGAAGACGACCGCCCTTACGCCGGCCTGCTGTTCGCCGGCATGTCGATGTTTTCCGACACCCAGTACGACGGCTGGCGCGCCGCGCAAGGGCTGCACCTGGATGTCGGCATAGTTGGCCCGGCGGCGGGCGGCAAGCGTTTGCAGCGTGCCGTGCACAAGGCAACCGACAGCGACGAGCCCAACGGCTGGGATAACCAGCTGGAGAACGAACCCTTCGTCAATCTGGGCTATCAGCATCGCTGGTGGCTGCAGGAGCGCTTCGCCGGGCTGGAGCTGGAATACGGCCCGAGCGTGGGCTTCGCCCTCGGCAACCTGTACAGCTACGGCTCGGCCGGGCTGGGCCTGCGCCTGGGGCAGAACCTGCAGCGCAGCTTCAGCATCCCCGCGGTGACGCCGGCGCAAAGCGGCAGCCAGTTCCTCCGCCCCGGCGGCGACTTCGCCTGGTACGGCTTCGCCAATCTCGAAGGCCGCTACATGGCGCACAACATGCTGCTGGACGGCAACACCTTCGAGGACAGCCACTCGGTTGACCGTCGCGAGTGGGTCGGCGACGCCAAGCTCGGCGTGGCACTGACCTGGAGCCGCTGGCAGCTGGCGTTCGCCAGCGTCTGGCGCACTCGCGAATTCCAGGGCCAGCAGGAACACGACCAGTTCGGTTCGATCACCCTCTCCACCGCGCTCTGATGCCCTGACGGCGGGCGTTCGCGCCCGCCGGTTCAGTTACGCGAGATGCCGTGCTTGCGCAGCTTGCGATAGAGCGTATTGCGACTGATCCCCAGCTGTTCCGCCACCCGACTGACCTGCCAGTGCCGTTCGCGTAGCACCGTGAGCAGGGCCTCGCGCTCGGCCGACTGCAACGGGTCACGAGGTGCCTCGACCTCGCCCATTTCGGCCGGCAGCACGGCAAGCACGTCGTCCAGCCCAATGCGCCCCTGCTCGCTCAGCGCGACCAACGTGCGCAGCAGATTGCGCAGCTGCCGCACGTTGCCCGGCCAGCTGTAGCGCAGCAAGGCTTGCCGCGCGGCCGGCTCGAGACAGATCGATTCGCCTTGCGCTTCTTCCGCCAGCAGGTGATCGAGCAGCGCAGCCTTGTCGCTGCGCTCGCGCAACGGTGGCAACGCAATCATCAGCCCGCCAAGGCGGTAATACAGGTCTTCGCGGAACGCGCCGCTGGCAACCAGCGCGCGCAGGTCGTGATGACTGGCGCTGATCAGGCGGATATTCAGTTCGGTCGGCGCGGCAGCCCCCAGCGCGGTGACCTTGCGTTCCTCCAGCACCCGCAACAAGCGCGTCTGCAGCGCCAGCGGCATGTCGCCAATCTCGTCGAGAAAGAGAATCCCGCCGTTGGCCTGCTCCAGCTTGCCGACCATGCCCTCGCGCCGCGCGCCGGTGAAACTGCCGCCGCGATAGCCGAACAGTTCGCTTTCGATCAGCGTCTCGGGAATCGCCGCGCAATTGAGTGCCACGAACGGCCGACCGGCGCGGCTGCTGGCGCGATGCAGTGCGCAGGCGAATGCCTCCTTGCCGGTGCCGGTCTCACCTTGCAGCAACACCGGCACGTCCCGCTCGAGCACCTTCAGCGCACGGCTGAAACCGGTGCGAATTGACGGATCGAGCAGACACAGGCCCGGCACATCGGCCGGCTCCTGGCGCGGCGCAGCAACCACGCGCAGCTGCGGCCCGCGCAGCTGGCAGAACAGCCGCTGACCGTCATGGGTATGCAAGGGCCAGCAAGCCCCCGGCTGCGGTCGCGCACGCTCCAGCAACTGATCCAGACGCACATCGAGCACAGTTTCCAAGGGCCGGCCTAATAGCGCCTCGCGGCTACTGGCGAGCAGGTTGAGCGCGGTTTCGTTGATCGCGGTGATCCGTCCCTCGCCATCGAACGCCAGCAGGCCTTCACTGAGCAGGCCGATGTATTCGGGCTGGGCATGGAAGCGCAGCAGGTAGTTGCCCTCGCAGTGCTGCAGGAAGAAACAGCTTTCGATGAGCTTGGCCGACAGGTTGGTCAGCGCCATGGTGTGAAAGCGCCGCTGGCGCGACAGGTCTTCGCGCGCCGACGACACATTGAGTACGGCAAGCAAACCGCCTTCGGCATCGAACACCGGGCTCGCCGAACAGGTTAGCGCTGCGTGCCGACCACGGAAGTGCTCGTCACGCCGAATGGTCAGCGCCTGGCGCTCCAGCAGGCACAGGCCGACGCCATTGGTGCCCTCGGTCGCCTCGTTCCACACCGCCCCGAGCCAGAGCCCGGCGCGCTGGAATTCCGCGCGCTCGGCCTGATCCGCCACGCTGTCGATCACCACGCCGCTGGCGTCGGTCAGCAGTACCGCGTGGCCGCTGCTGCCCAGCTGCTGGTGCAGGCTGTTCATTTGCCAGTGGGCGACGGCGATAACTCGGTCCAGCCGCTCGCGATGCTCATTGAGCCGCGGACTCTCGATCACGCAGGGCGCGCGCGGGCTGGTGGGGTCGAGCTGATGCTGCTCCAGGCAGCGACGCCAGGAACGCGCAATGGCGGGATCGGCAGCCGGGCCCTGGCTGGCGGACGTGCCGTCACCGAAGCTCAAGACCTGATGCGCGTGCTGACTGAGGCGAGAGGTCATTCTTGTTGTTCTCCGCGATGTTTCGAGGCGGTTTCACGCCCAGCATAGGCCAATCGCCCGGCCGCCGCATGCTGTGCCACGACTGGTACAGAGTGTCACCCCCGCCGTACTGGGGATGGCACAGCGCAGCCTCGACCGGGCAGTCCCGATACGACTCCAAGCCAGATACGACGCGGCGCGCCGCTTGCTGGCCCGCCGCTTGCTCTGCTGCAAGCACGGTATCCCCGTGAATAACAACAATGACCAGGAGAACCACCATGCGTCCCAGCAACGACGTTCCCTTCGATCTGAAAACCGATAACGGCAGCGACCTCGGCGGTGACAGCCAGGCCACTGTCACCCGCTCGCCCACCGAACAACTGGCCGCCTGGGTCGAACGCCTCGGCCAGCGCCTGGCGCAACGCGACGTCGATGGCACGCTTGAGCTGTTCGCCGACGACTGCCATTGGCGTGACCTGGTGCTGTTCAGCTGGAACCTGATCACCCTCGAAGGCAAGGCCGACATTCGCGACATGCTGGAAAGCCGCCTGGAAGCCACCCGGCCGGACAACTGGAAGCTCGAAGGCGAAGCGAGCCTGACCGACGGCGTGCTCGAAGGCTGGATCAGCCTGGAAACCGACGTCGCCCGCGGCAAGGGTTACGTGCGCCTGAAGGACGGCCTGTGCTGGACGCTGCTGACCACCATGCGCGAGCTAAAGGGGCACGAGGAACCGCTCGGGCGTCGTCGCCCACTGGGCGCCGAACATGGCCACGGCCTGGCCGACAAGCGCAACTGGCTGGAAAAGCGCCGCGACGAGGAAGCCGCACTGGGCATCACGGAACAGCCCTATTGCCTGGTCATCGGCGGCGGCCAGGGCGGCCTCGGCCTCGGCGCACGGCTCAAACGCCTCGGCGTGCCGACGCTGATCGTCGACAAGGCCGAGCGCCCCGGCGACCAGTGGCGCGGCCGCTACAAATCGCTGTGCCTGCATGACCCGGTCTGGTACGACCATATGCCCTACCTGCCCTTCCCCGATCATTGGCCGATCTTCACCCCCAAGGACCAGATCGGCGACTGGCTGGAGATGTACGCCAAGGTCATGGAGCTGAATTACTGGGCGAAAACCGAATGCGTGAAGGCCAGCTTCGACGAAGCCGAGGGCCGCTGGACGGTCGAGGTCCTGCGCGACGGCAAGCCGATGACGCTCAAGCCCTCGCAGCTGATCCTCGCCACCGGCATGTCCGGCGTGCCCAACGTGCCGGTCTATCCGGGTGCGGAAACCTTTGCCGGCCAGCAGCACCATTCCAGCCAGCATCCCGGCGGCGACGCCTGGCGCGGCAAGCGCGCGGTGGTCATCGGTGCCAACAACTCGGCCCACGATATCTGTGCGGACCTGGTGGAGAACGGCGCGGACGTCACCATGGTGCAGCGCTCCAGCACCCATATCGTGCGCTCCGACACGCTGATGGAAGTGGTCTTCGGCCCGCTCTATTCCGAGGATGCAATCGAAAGCGGGCTCACCACCGACAAGGCCGACATGCTGTTCGCCTCGATCCCCTACAAGGTGCTGCCGCAGTTCCATCGCCAGGCCTTCGAGCAGGTCAAGGAACGCGACAAGGCCTTCTACGATCGCCTGGCCGCGGCGGGCTTCATGCTCGACTTCGGCGATGACGAATCCGGTCTGTTCCTCAAGTACGTGCGCCGCGGGTCGGGGTACTACATCGACGTCGGCGCCTGCGAGCTGATCGCCGACGGCACCATCAAGCTGAAAAGCGGACCCGGCCTCGGCGTCGATCACATCGAGCCGGATGCCGTGGTACTCAACGATGGCAGCCGCCTGCCGGCCGACCTGATCGTCTACGCCACCGGCTACGGCTCGATGAATGGGTGGGCGGCGCGGCTGATCTCCCAGGAAGTGGCCGACAAGGTCGGCCGCTGCTGGGGCCTCGGCTCCGGCACCACCAAGGACCCAGGCCCGTACGAAGGCGAACTGCGCAACATGTGGAAGCCCACCCAGCAGCAGAACCTCTGGTTCCACGGCGGTAACCTGCACCAGTCACGGCACTATTCGTTGTATCTGGCACTGCAGCTGAAGGCGCGCTTCGAGGGGCTGGATACCTCGGTCTACAAGCTTGCGCCGAGCTATCACCAAGGCTGAAGCCACATCGGCCAGCTCGAATGAAACAGGCCCGCATCAGCGGGCCTGTTTCGTAGTCAGCTCACCCGCGCCCAGAGCAACAACCATCACGTTCCGCACAGGCAGAGCCAGACAAGGCAGCGCCAGTTGCCGGCTCAGTCGAGCTGCGCCGGCCGCCACAGCACATGGAGCCCGAGCGGCCGCCCAGATCAGGAAGAACACCCGCACCTCTCATTTGCCATACTGCGATAGTTGTACCGGCAGCAGGCGATTGATCCAGAGCAGGCCGCCAGCTCTATATGTATGAGAAGCCACTCGTCAGCCGCGCGCTGCCTGTATCATTCCCAGCCCTTTGGCTTCCGCTTGCCTGAAGCCCCGACAGCAACCTCCATTGGCGCACGCCAAGCACGCATTCGGAGAATCGCGCTTCATGTCCCGGCTGGATCTACAGAAACTCACGCTGCTGCTGGCACTCGTCGCCGGCCTGCTGACCTTCGGTAACAGCTTCTTCGCCGGCTACAGCTCACAGCGCGAACAGTTGTTCGAGCAGACTCTGGAGGCAAACCGGGCCTATGCGCGCAAGCTCGCCGACACCACCGATCAGTTCTTTCTCAACAGCCGTCGCGAACTGGCTTACGCGGCAGAGGTGCTGTCGACGCGCTTCGATGACCCGGCCGCGCGGGACAGCGAGACCGAACGGCTCAAGCTCAAGAGCGAGCAGTTCAGCCGGACTGTAATCGTCAGCGCCGCCGGGGAGATCGTCTCGGCGTCACCGGAAAGCGCCGGCCTGGTCGGGCTCAAGGCCAACAGCACAGGCGCGATGCGTGCGCTGCAAGAGCGCAAGCCGCTGATCAGCGATCCTTACGTCGCCACCGACGGCACCTACCTTATCGCGGTAACCCATCCCATCTTCGCCCCAGATGGCAGCTATCTCGGCTATATCAGCGCCTCGCTGTTCCTGCGCGAGCGCAACGCACTGCACGGCCTGCTGGGGGTGCATTACTACCGCGACGGCTCCTACCTGTACGTGGTCGACACCCAGGGCAGACTGATCTTCCACGAAGACGGCAAGCGGGTCGGCCAGAACGTATCGAGCAATGTGGTGGTCCGGCAGGTGCTGTCGGGCCAGGAGGGCAGCCAGCGCGTCATCAATACGCTCGGCGTGGACATGCTCGCCGGCTTCGCGCCCATGCAGAGCACCGGCTGGGGCATCATCGCCCAGCGCCCGACCGCCGCCATCACCGCGAAGCTCGAACAACTGGCGCGGACCACGCTGCTCAACGCGGTACCGTTCACGCTGATCTCGCTCGCGGTGTTCTGGTGGCTGTCCATACTCATCTCCCGGCCCATTCGCGCCCTGGCCGATACCGCCGAACACTGGGGCGCACCGGAGGCAGCCAGTCGTATTTCGATGGTCAACTCCTGGTATTTCGAGGTCTCGCGATTGAAGGTCGCGATGCTCGCAGGCGTCTCCCTGCTGCAGCAGAAGATGGGCGCACTGGAAGCGGCGTCCATGACTGACCCGCTGACAGGATTGCGTAACCGCCGCGGCCTCGAGCTGGCCCTCAAACAGTTCAACCTGCTCGACCAGCGCTACGCGGCAGTGACGCTGGATATCGATCACTTCAAACAGGTCAACGACCAGCACGGCCATGACGTGGGCGACGCGGTGCTGCGTTTTCTTGCCGAGATCATGAAGGAATGCTCGCGCCCCACTGACGTGCTGTGCCGCATGGGTGGTGAAGAATTCCTCATGCTGCTGCCCGAAACGGACGCCAGCGGTGCGGGTATCGCCGCCGAGCGCCTGCTTGCCCGCCTGCGGCAAACTGCAAGCCCGACCGGCGCACCGGTAACAGCATCCATCGGCATCGCCTGCAGTGACCGCTATGCGTCCTCCGACGCGACGTTCAAAGCCGCGGACGAAGCGCTGTACCAAGCGAAGAGAGCCGGCCGCGACCGCGTCGTCCTCGCCCCCAACTGAGCGCCGAGCAGCCGCCGGATGTGACCCCCGAGCCGCTTGGCCGCCGCAGCTCAGGCCAATCTGGAGGGTCACTTCGATGCAGCGGGCCTGGCCCACACACTGCTGCTCGGTGTGGAATTCGACGACTTCAACTACGACTCCCAGATCGATCGCTCGGGTGGTGCGACCAGCGACTTCCCGATCGACCTCTATGATCCGGTCTATGGTCAGCCGCTGCCGGCGCTGACCCGCACCACGACCTACGATGACGAAAACCTGAAGTCCTACGCGTTCTTCCTGCAGGACCAGATCGCCCTCACCGAGCGCCTGACAGCGCAGGTCGGCGCGCGTCTGGAACGCTTCGAGCAGCACTATGAAAACAAGCTCACCCCCGCCGGCAGCTGGGACCAGGCGCATAACGCCGTCTCCCCGCGTTTCGGGCTGATCTACGACCTGACCGAGGAGTTGGCCGTCTACGCCAACACCTCGCGCTCGTTCAAGCCCAACCGCGGCGCCGACCGCAGCAGTCAGGCGTTCGACCCGGAAAAAGGCATCGCCCACGAAGTCGGTATCAAGTACGAGCTGCCGGAGCACGACCTCAGCGTCACCGCGGCGCTGTTCCACATCACCAAGGAAAACGTGCTGACCAGCGATCCGGTCGACAGCAACTACCAGATCGCCGCCGGCGAAGCGCGCAGCCGCGGCTTCGACATCAGCGTGGCCGGCAACATCACCCCGCAATGGCGCGTGATCGGCGGCTACGCCTACGTCGATGCCGAAGTCACCGAAAGCTCGAGCGCATTGATGCCGGCCGGCACGCGCCTGGCCAACGTGCCGCGCCACAGCTTCAATTTGCTGGATACCTACGAATTCGCCGATGGTCCGCTGGCCGGGCTCGGCGCCGGCATGGGCGTCAAGTACGTCGGCGACCGCAAGGGCGGCGCCTCCAGTACGGCCTTCGACATGGATGCCTACACCACCGTCGACCTGCTCGCCTACTACCCGCTGACCGAACGGGTTCGCCTGAACCTGAACCTCAACAACCTGTTCGACGAAGAGTACGAAGAGCGCGCCTGGGGCAACATCTGGGCCTACCCGGGCGCCCCCCGCACCCTCCAGGCCGGCATAGCGATCACGCTATTACGAAGAAGGGCGCAGCCTGTATGGCTGCGCCCCTCGGCTCCCCCTTACCTCGGCCAGCTGCGGCCGGGGCTTATGGACTCAACTCAGCAGGCGCACGCGTCAAGCGACCTTGAACCGACCAACGAGCTGCTGTTGCTGCTCGGCCAGGCGCGCAAGCTCCAGACTGGTCATCGCTGTCTGCTCCGCACCGGCGCTCACCTGAATCGCGACATCGTTGATCTCGACGACGTTGCGATTGATGTCTTCGGCCACCGCGCTCTGCTCCTCCGCCGCCGTGGCAATCTGCAGATTGCGATCACTGATTGCAGAAACGCCGTCGGCAATCTCCGCCAGCAACTCACCGGCACGGCCGATGTTGCTCGAGCCGGTCTGAGCCTTGGAGAGTGTCTCCTGCATCGAGCGCGCGGCCCGGTCAGCCCCGCCCTGGAGATTGGCAATCATGTCCTGAATGCTGCCGGTGGATTCCTGTGTCTTCTGGGCAAGCGTACGCACCTCAGACGCAACGACAGCGAAGCCGCGGCCATGCTCCCCTGCTCGTGCCGCCTCGATAGCCGCGTTCAGTGCAAGCAGATTGGTCTGATCGGCAATGCCGCGAATCACATCCAGCACGGACGAGATCGAATCACTCTCACGCTTGAGGTCCGCAATGATGCTTGCGGTCTGATCGGCCTGGCTCGACAGCTGGCGAATGAGTTCGATGGTGCTCTCGACTTCGGCCCGGCCTTGCGCAGTGTTGGCGTTGAGCTGCTGCGAGAGTTCGGCGGCATCGCTGGTGCTTCTCGCTACGTCGCGCACGGTCGCGCTCATCTCGTTTATCGCGGTAACCACCAGCTCGGTTCCCTGCCGCTGGCGATCGATGCTCTGGCTTGTCTGCACGGTCACCGCAGAGGACTCCTCCGCCGCCGTGGCCACCTGCGCGGTGGCGTTACTGATCTCGCCGACGACCTGCTTGAGCTCGACGGCCATGAGATTGAGGTTGCGCGAGATTTCGCCAAACTCATCCCTGCCTTCGTAGTGCGCCGTTGCGGTCAGATCCCGAGCGGAAAGCGACAACAGCGCATGATTCACATCCTGCACCGCCAGTTTGATGTTGCGAATGATCAGGAAGGAAAGGCCGGTCACCACCAGCAGCGCAATGATCACCACGGCGAGCGTCAGCCAAAGCGCGTTGCTCGCCTCATCGCGAGCCCGAGCGGCCAGTGTGCCCACTTCCTGCGACAAGGCCTGCTCCAGCTCCCCCATCAGGTCGATCCGGCTGGTCGCCGTATCGAACCAGCTCTCGCTGTCGATACCCAGGCTCTGCCCGATCGGCACCTCGAAAGCCAGACGTTGCAGACGTGCGGCTTCAACGGCGCTCGGCTGCTGCAGCTTTTCATCCAGCAAACGGATGAAGTGCTCCGAGGCCGCACGACGGAAGCCGTCCATATAGGCTGAGAATTCACCCAGGTTCCGGCTGAAGGAGGCAAGCAGCGCCGCGTCGAACCGATCCTGACCGAACACCACGCCCAACAACGCCCGCTCGCGACCGGCCCGCTCCTTCATCTCGACGAACTGATTGAGCCCGCCTAGCGCTCGTGCAAGCGTGACGTCCTGCACGCTGCGCTCTACCTCGTGGGTAAAGCCGATCAACGCCTTGATGTAGCCAGTAAAGCGAGAACCGGAGTCGATGCTGTTGATTACGAACGAGTCGATTTGCGAACGTGTTGCCTGAAGTTCATCGAGCGAGGCCAAGACGCCCCCGATCTGCGAGCCTTCCTGTTTGGCAAGCACCTGCATGGCACTCAACGCTTCGTCAGTCGCTTGCCGCATCCCCGGCAGGCGCCGGGCCATGGTACGTCCCTGGCTCCCCAGATAGACGCCGCTCGCACCACGCTCACGTTGCAATGCGGTGATCAGCCGGCTTACGTTCTGCGCGGCCACGCTGGCCTCGACGGTACGCTCCATTTGTCTCAGGGTGGCGTAGCTGTCAGCGACATACAGGCTGGCCAGCCACAGAAAACCGAGCATAGGACACGCGAGGATCAAAAGAAGCTTCGCGCTCAAGGGAATGTTTCTAAGCATGTGTACCTCAGTGCTCCAGATCATGGAGTTACCAGTGGCAGAAGGCAGGGTGCGCGCAACCGCCGCGCACCGTTCGGTACGCGCGAGGAAGCGATTTATCGGTTTATTGGTCGGTCGAACCGTGGCGTTGAATGCTGTAGCACGTCGCAGGACGAACGGCCCTTACTGGGCTTATCAGCGACCGTTTTGAACTGGCACACATTCTTTCTGTTGCACAGGCGCATAACCCTGACCAAAGTCAATAAATTAACGTCAATGTACTGCCGGCTGTCGGACACAACTCCGCTGACAGCCGAGCAGGTCCAGATCCACGGGGGTTAGCCGGCCTGGCGAGAAGGAATTTGGGAGCACGCCTTATACAACGACGCAGTCCTTCCTTGATTGAAAGCCCGCGGGACGAGAGAGGAGGTAATGCAGCTTGAGGTTGACCACGAGGGGATGGTTCGGCAAAACCACCACAAACAAAAAAGGGCTAGCCGAAGCTAACCCTTTGATTTCATTGGTGCCGGAGACAGGAGTCGAACCTGCGACCTTCGCATTACGAATGCGCTGCTCTACCTACTGAGCTACACCGGCGCCAGGCCACGGATTATCGGGGGTTCTGCGGTTGGACTCAAGCCCGCGCGCATCGCCCTCGATACTGCAATCCG
This sequence comes from Stutzerimonas xanthomarina, assembly GCF_003935375.1. Taxonomy (GTDB): domain Bacteria; phylum Pseudomonadota; class Gammaproteobacteria; order Pseudomonadales; family Pseudomonadaceae; genus Stutzerimonas; species Stutzerimonas xanthomarina_A. Next base: position 54,765 of record NZ_RHQM01000005.1, on the reverse strand, counting down.
CATCGGGCCATCAGTGCGGCCGCGACGCAGGCTGGCCGTGGTTGCGTTCGAGGTCGTGCTTGACCTGGCCGGCCAATTGCTCGCCTTCGGCGCTGGCCATCGCATAGCCCTCGCGGGCCTTGTCCTTGATCTTGCCGGTCAGCTCGTCGCTCTTCTGGCCCATCAGTTCGTCTTCACGACGGGTCGGTGGAACCGAGGCCGCCAGCAACGCGCCGAGGGCGATGCCCATGGCGCCCAATGCCAGCGGCTGCTCGTTGAGCAACTGAGTGAAACCGCCGCGCGCACGGTCTGCGGTATGCCGCAGGCTTTCCGCGGCGTGCCGGCTGGAGTCACCGACGCGATGACGGGCATTGCCCAGTGAGCTGGAGGCGCTATGGCTCATCTGCGCAGCCTTTTCCTTGATGCCGGTGCCCTGCTGCTTGAGCCCAGAGGCCTTGGCGGCGAGCTTGTCGGTCATCGACGGACCGGTCGAAGCGCTGTCGCTATAGTCCGGGCGCCGATTCTGCCCGGCCATCAGCCATACCAGGCCGATGGAGGTGAGCAGCGTCGGTACCGGATTGGCCTTAACGGTATCGGTGAGGTTATGCAGGAACTCGCCACCGCCGCCTTTGGCGTAGCCGAGCGCGGTATCGATCATCTGCCCCGGGGAGAGCTTGCTTTCCAGCGCGTGGACGATGTTGCCGATTTCGGCGCGCTGCTGGTCGATCTCGCGCTCCAGCGTGTCGGGGTCCTTTTGTGCTTCTACGTCTACCTGGTTATGCGTGCTCATGCGTGCCCCCTTACGACTTCTTTATCCTTCTGCAGCGAATGGATGGTGCGGTCGGGTTTGAACGAAGAGGCTTCGAACTTCTTCTTGCCGGCCGAGACCATGATCATTCCGATGACCACCACGACCACGCCGACGATCAACGCGGCGAGCCAGGGTTCCATCATGGTGCTGAGGAAGTAGACCGCCGACATCAGCAGGATGATGAAGCCAGCCAGGAGCACCGCACCGCCGGTTGCGACGCTGGCAGCGCCTGCCTTGGTGGCCCGCAACGATTCGTTCAGCTCGGCCTTGGCCAGGGCCAGCTCCTTGGTGAACAGCGACGGCACTTCGCGGGTCAGCTGCCGTAGCAAACCGCCGACCGAATTATCGTGCTCGGGGTTGCCGGGTTCGTAAGGCGTATTGAGGTTGCGTTGTTCGTTCATCGATTAAGCCCTCCGTTCGTGCCTTTGCCAGTGCTGCCAACGCCGTTGCTGCCTACGCCATTGCTGCTGCCCGTGTTCGGCGCCATGCCAGCGTTGCTCACACTGCCGACCGTATTGCCCGCTGCGCCACTGGAAATGCGCGAGTCCAGTTCGGACTGGCTCGGCAGCGTCTCGGCGGTCACGTCTGCCGGCACCCCGAGCGGCGAAGTCGGATGCGGGCGACTGGCGTCGGAATGGCCGTAATCGGTCGTTGGTTCACGCGTTGTGGATTCAGCGCGATGGCTGGACGCGCGGGCGAAACGAGTCAGGCCGAAGCCAAGTGCAACGCTGCCGGCGATAAACAGGCCGGGATTGTTGCGAGCCAGACGGTTCACCTCGCCCACCAGCTCATCGACGCTCTTGCCGCGCAAATTGTCGGCCAGGTCGACCATGCTCTGCGCCATGTCGGAGACGTAATGGGAAAGGCCAGTGCGATCCTGGTTTTCAAGTTCTGCCGCGGCAGCCTTGGCACTCTGCGCGACCTTTTCCAGCTCGTCGGCGGCCGTACCGCGGTAGCTGTCCAGCTGCGCCTTGCCTTGGGTCTTGACCTGCTCGCCGGCTTCGCGCGCCTTTGCCTTGAGTTCCTCGGCACTCGGAGCGGAAGCGGAGCTGCTTGCCTGCGTGGTGCCTGCCTGGCCTGTCTGGCCGGTGGGCTGAGCGGGAGCGCTCGTTGACTGCGCGTTGGCGTCGGTTCTGGCTTGGCCGCCGTAACCTGTGATCTCTTCATCGGGTGTCGTCATTTTGTCCACCTTTTATAGGGTCATAGGGTTTGGCCGGATGACCACGGTCCGTGAAGCACAGCAGTGCGGGGTTCCGCGGCTGTGCGATTTCAGTACGCACATAAATGGTGACCGGACCCAAATTTTCGAGTTCCGTGTTTCTGGCCAAGCGGTACGGGGATTCGAGAATCGAGTTCGGCTATGCCGCACTGCAGGAAGGGAGGACGTGAAACAGCGAGATCTGGTGGCGATCTGCCCGCGATTGGCGCGCAGCCGGCATGCAGCTTGGCTTGGGGGAATGCGAAGGACGAACAAGCGGAACGGCGGGAATGGCAGCGATGGTGACCATTGGGTCAGCTCGTTGGCGATCACCCCGTCACAGCGAGCCGACGAGCTGTAATCAGCCAATACAGCATAGGAACGCAAAAACGGGCCCTTGGGGCCCGTTCTTGTTTGGATGGTGTCGTTACAGCGGACCGATGCTGGTGCAGCTGTTTGCGGCTTTGGCGTGCTTCTGCAGAACCGGCAGCTGCGGACGGTACTTGCCACTGCTCACGTCCAGCGACATGGCGTACTCACCCCACCAGGGACCGGCAGCCCAGTAGGTGCTCGGGATGCAGTTCTGACGCAGGTAAGCCAGCAGGTTGTCGGTAGCGACGATGGCCGAGGGCGAGAAGTCCGGTACGCCGTGCTCACCGATATAGCCGCGCAGCTTGTTCTGCTTGAGCCAGTCGACGAAGGGCTTGACGCGATTGACACCAATCATCGGGTCGAATTTCTCGGCCTTGTCGAAGTAGTTGCCCGAGAAATCCTTGTCCACGTACATGTGCGCTTCATAAACCAGGTTGTTCTTCGGATCACGCATCCACGGGTTGGTGACCAGCTGGGTGTTGTAGTGCGGCCAGTGGAAGGCGCTCGACCAGCGATCGCCCGCTACGTAGATCCAGCGCTGGGAGTCGACGGTGCGGATTGCCTGAGCGGCGGCCAGGGCAGCCTGCGGCCAGAGACCGTTGGTGGAGTGCGGCTCGTTCATCAAGCCGTAACCCTCGACGGCAGGATGGTTGACCACCTGCTGCACGATCTGCTTCCACACCGCAGCGAAGGAACTGATGGGCACTTCTTTGGAGCCGATCAGCTTGCCGTAGTAACGGTAGTAGTTGTGCAGGTCGAGAATCACCTTGACGTTGTGCTTCTGCGCGAAGTCCAGCGACTGCTTCAGACGGGCGAACTCCTCAGCGTTGAGCGGAGAGTTCAGCTTGGGCTGGATTCGCTCCCAGAGGAACGGCAGGCGAACCAGCGGCATGCCCAGGTCGGAGTACTTCTTGTAGTACGACTCGGCCGGGTAGGTGTAGTTGGTGCCATGCTTGCCCGGAACAACCGACGGGCCGAAGCCTGCGCCGGACAGGTTGACGCCAACCAGCAGCGGCTTGCCGTTGGTGGTGTCAGGTGCGGTAGGCGCAGGCGCCGGTGCTGCTTCTACCGGCGGAGTAGTCAGAGCCGGAGACGACGGAGAGCTGGTCGATGTGCTGACCACCGAGATGGTCTTCGGATAACCCAGGGTGGTGCCGTTGATCACTGCACCGTCGAGGAAAACGCTCATGTTGCTGCCCACCAGCTGAGTGCGCAGCACCTTGCGGGTCTGGCCGTCAGCGAGCTTCACCACAGCGCCAGTCTTGAACGCTGCCACGTTGGCGCTGCTTGCCTGAATAGAGAAGGCGGCAGCAGTACGGAACATACCGTTCAGCCAATGAGTATTGGTGTAGTTGTTCAGGTTACTGGTCGCAATGACTGAGTTAGTCGGAGCAGTAGGCGCCGGAGCCGGGCTGGTAGTAGAGGTTGTCGCCAGCGACAACTTGTTGGGTGCGCCGACCACACTCCCGTTAACTGCCGCACCCTCGAGATAGACGCTCATATTTGCGCCGACAACTTGCACCTGGGTAACTTTGCGGACCTGGCCATCTGCCAGTTTTGCCGACGCACCAACTTTGAAAGCGGCCTTGTTGGCAGCACTTGCTGGAATGGAGAAGCCCGGCGACTTGCGCCATACACCATTGAGCCAATCGGTATTGGTGAATGCATTGATGCTGGTCGAGTGTGCAGCGACGGTAGTCGGTGCAGTGACCGGAGCGGTGGAAGTTATCGGCGCCGTAACGGCCGTACTACCGATGGTGACCACCTGCGGTGCGCCAACCTTGTTGCCGTCCAGTTTTGCACCTTCCAGAAAGACGCTCATGTTGCTGCCGACGATCTGCGCGCGGCTGATCTTGCGTACCTGACCGTCTGCCAGTCGTACCGAAACGCCGGCCACGAACGCGGTGCGGTTTGCCGAGGTAGCCGGGATCGAGAAGCCGGCGCCGGTGCGCCATACACCGTTCAGCCAATCGGTGTTGGTGAACGCGTTGATCTTGGCGGAAACCGATACAGCGGCAACCGTGGATGCAGCGGCATAAGGCGTGGTTACAACAGTGACGCCACCCAGAAGAACAGCGGCGGCGATGGAAGCGACGAGTGCCTTGCGGGCACCGGAAAACAGGTTGGTGGACATTGAGTCTCTCCGGAACTTACTACTTCAAAGGCCGAGCCTTTAAAAAGTGACGGGAGGTCGATAAGTCGTGGGGCGTTGCTCTTGAGGAGGGCCGCGGTGTCACAACAAACGAACCGTTCAACAAGAAATTTCCCGCCGTCCACCCCTGAACAAACCGGTAAATCGTCTTGTGTGGCGGCTTTATAATAGGTTCCAAAAATTAATGGAAATTTTTTTGTCAGTAATAGATCGCCAGAAAAACGCCATACAGGGAAAATAACATTAAGTTGCCATTACTCATATGGCGATAGCTGTCGAATTGATATTACGTTTAACCGCCCTAGTTGGTTGCCTGGCGCAAAAATAAGCGTCGGCTTTTTGAACTTCTGCGGTCTTAAGAGGGATTAACCCCTATCGGCCTTGCCGACGAACGGTATATAGCGGAAGAGCTGATAGCCATCTGTTGGGGCTAAGAAACTGGCTGCTGGAAGTAACCGATCTTCCTCGGCAGATGGCTGTCGGATGCCTTACCGAACGACGAAACGGAGGCACCATGAGCCATAAGTACAAAGTGGGCGATCACGTCAGCTGGAACTCGGAAGCAGGACGGGTTAGCGGTCACATCACCCGCGTGCACACAGCTGACACCGAATTCATGGGCCGCACACGGCACGCCAGCCCGGATGCCCCGCAATACGAGATCAAGAGCGACAAGACCGATCATGTGGCGATGCATAAAGAGTCGGCACTCAGGAAGCTGAGCTGAGGCATGGTTCAGCCAGCCACGGTGTGGACCATCGGCCACTCGACGCGCTCTCTGGAGCAGCTGATCGAGATACTGCGCCACCATCAGATCGAGGCCATCGCCGACGTCCGCCGCTTTCCCGGCTCACGGCGATTGCCGCAGTTCGGCGAGGCAGCGCTGCGCGAAGGTCTGGAAGCGCACGGGCTGCACTATCAATGGATCGAAGAGCTGGGCGGCAGACGGCGACCTCTGAAGGATTCGCCAAGCCTGGCCTGGCGCAACAGCTCCTTTCGCGGCTATGCCGATCATTTGCGCAGCGATGAATTCAACCGCGGTCTGCAGCGCCTACTGGAAATGGCGGCGCAACGACGCACGGCGATGATGTGCGCCGAGGTGCTCTGGTGGCGCTGCCATCGTTCGCTGGTTTCGGACGTGTTGAAGATACGCGGCATCGAAGTCCTGCATATCCAGGACGAGAAGCCGCCGACCGCCCACCCGTTCACCGCCCCTGCCCGCCTGGTCGACGGGCAGCTGAGCTATGCGGAGGGCAACGGAGAGTCGCTGAGAAAGGAAGTCGGCAGCGGGCAGATCAATCTGGATCTGTAGCGGCTACTGGGTTGGTCATTGCGACCACCCCGCTATGGGATCGGCTCAGGCGCGCTCGATGCGATCCGGGTGGATGACGATGCGGCCCTGCTTGTACAGACCACCGATGGCCTTCTTGAAGTTGCCCTTGCTGACGCCGAAGCGACGGGCAATTTCCTCGGCCGGGCTCTTGTCGCTGACATCCAGCGAGCCCTGGTTTTCTTCCAGCTTCTGCAGGATCAACGCCTGCAGCGCATCGGTCGCTTCGCTGCCCACCGGCTGCAGGCTCAGGCTGATCTTGCCGTCGGGCCGCAGCTCCTTGATGTAGCCGCGCTCGCGCATGCCACCACGGAGAAACTTGAACGCCTCGTTCTTGTGAATCAGGCCCCAGTGCTGGCCGTTGATGATCGCCTTGAAACCGAGATCGGTGGCTTCGACGATCAGCAGGTCCACTGCTTCTCCTACCTTGTAGTTCGCCGGGGTCTTGTCCAAATAGCGGTCCAGTCGCGCCGTGGCGGTAATGCGCCGGGTGCGCTTGTCGATGTAGACGTAGACCACGCAGTAATCACCCACCTGCAGCGGCCGCTTCTCTTCCGAGTGCGGCAAGAGCAGGTCCTTGGGTAGTCCCCAGTCGAGAAACAATCCGACGCGGTTGATCTCGGCCACCTTCAGACTGGCGAATTCACCGACCTGCACCTTGGGCTTTTCAGTGGTGGCGATCAGCTTGTCCTCGCTGTCGAGGTAGATGAAGACGTTCAGCCAGTCATCCACCTCGGTCGGCATGTCCTTGGGGATGTAGCGGTTAGGCAGCAGGATTTCGCCGTCCGGGCCGCCGTCCAGATAGAGGCCGAAACCGGTGTGCTTGACGATCTGCAGGCTGTTGTAACGTCCGATTGCGGCCATGTGGGCGGTCCCGAATATAAAGGCGGCGATTCTAGCGCCTGTCAGCGTGGCAATGCATAGGCGATCACCGAATCACCGGCCTTGGTGCCCAGCGAACCGTGCCCGCCGGCGACCACCACGACCATCTGCCGGCCGGAGCGGCTCTCGTAGGTCATCGGCGTGGCCTGGCCTCCGGCCGGCAGACGCGCTTTCCATAGCTCGCGGCCGGTGCTGACATCGTAGGCACGCAGGTAGTAGTCAAGCGTCCCGCTAAGGAAGGCGACGCCACCGGCGGTGAGCATCGGTCCGCCAAGGCTCGGCACGCCCATCTTGAAGGGCAGCGGAATCGGCGAACGGTCGCGCACCGTGCCGTTCTTGCGCAGCCAATGCGTCTTGCCGGTACGCAGATCGGCGCCGGCCACGTAGCCCCAAGGCGGCGCGGTGCATGGCAGGCCGATGGGCGAGACGAAAGCCTTCAGCTCAACCGCAAACGGCGAGCCGAAGTTCTCGTTGAGGAACGGCTCCTCCTCGGATACGTAGGTCGTCTCGGCATCCTCCCGGGGAATCAGCTTCGAGGTGAAGGCCAGATAGGCCGGCGCGCTGAATACCATCTGTCGCACCGGGTCCACCGCTACGCCGCCCCAGTTGAACACCCCGAAATTGCCCGGATGGACCAGGGTGCCCTGGGTCGATGGCGGGGTGTACCGCCCTTCGTAGCGCAGCGAGTGGAACTGGATGTGGCACATCATCTGGTCGATCAGCGTGGCACCCCACAGGTCCTTGCCCTGCAGCTTCGGCGGCTCGTAGGTCAGTGCCGACGCAGGCTGCGTCCTGGCGACCCAGTCACCCTTGGCCGCGCCCTGCGGTGCAGGCACCTCGCGCACCGGCAGGACCGGCTCACCCGTGCGACGGTCGAGTACATAGATGTCGCCCTGCTTGGTCGGCGCCACCAGCGCGGGCACCGGCCCCTCCTCGGTCTGGATGTCGATCAGGCTCGGTTGCGCCGGTACGTCCATGTCCCAGAGGTCATGGCGCACTGTCTGGAAGACCCAGCGCAGCTGGCCGCTATCCAGATCGAGGGCGACGATTGAGGAGGAAAAACGCTCGCTGTTCTCGCTACGCTTACCGCCCCACTGATCCGGCACCTGATTACCCAGCGGCACATAGACCATACCCAAGGCCTCGTCGGCACTGGAGATGCTCCAGCTGTTCGGGCTGCTTGCGCTGTAGGTCTGCCCAGCGGCGATCGGGGCCGTTTCATCCGGATTACCCGGGTCCCAGTTCCATTTCAGCTCCCCGGTATAGACGTCATAGGCACGGATGACGCCGGACGGCTCGTTGGCGCGAACGTTGTCATTCACCGCTCCGCCGACGATCACCCGATCACGCGCGACCACCGGCGGCGACGTGGAATAGTAGAAGCCTTCCTTCACGTGGGGCATGTTCGCCCAGAGATCCACCGCGCCGTTGTCGCCGAAGCCGGGGCAAATCTCCCCGGTCTTCGCATCCAGCGCGATCAGCCTGGCATCGGCGGTTGGCATGAACAGGCGCTGCCGACAGGCCTGGCCCTCGGTGGCCGGCGGCGCTGCATGGTAGGAAAGCCCGCGGCAGGTCAGGTGCTGGCGGTTGACCGAATGCGGCACCTCGGGATCGAAGCGCCAGTGCTCCTCGCCGGTTTCGGCATCCAGCGCGATGACCAGATTGTGCGGCGTGCACAGGTACAGGCTGTCATCGACCTTGAGCGGGGTGACTTCGTAGGTGGTTTCATCCGGGTCGTCCGGACCGCGCAGATCTCCGGTCCTGTAGTGCCACACCGGCTCCAGCCGCTCGACGTTGTGCGGCGTGATCTGTGCCAGCGGCGAGTAGCGCTGGCCCTGCTGGCTGCGTCCGTAGGCGTGCCAGTCGCCGGCCGGCACGGCTTGGTCCATGGCAGGCGCCTCGGCCAAAGGCGGCGGCAGCATGCCCTTGATGTCGTGACTGTCGTGCCCAACGGCGTACACCGCTGCTGCGCCCCAGAGCACGACCGCCAGCATCAGCGGCAGCGCGGCGCCACCCCAGGCGCGAAAACCGAAGTGCTGCCAGCCCAGCCGCTGCGCGATCCAGGGCGTCAGCAGCCACAACCCGAGCGGCGCGATGATGCTGCCGCGCGGCGCCAGCTGCCACCAGTCCAGCCCCACTTCGTACAGCGCCCAACCGAGCGCGCCGAGCATCAGCAGCGCGTAAACCCAAAGCGCCGCGCGGCGGCGCATCAGCAGCAGGACCCCGGTCAGCAGAAACCCTGCCGCGACGATGGCGAAATACCAGGTACCGCCAAGGCTGACGACCTTCGCTCCCCCTGCACCGAGCGCGAGCCCGACGATGATGCAGAACACTCCGCTGATGACCACAGCCACGGCCTGTCTCCCTCGATCTTGTTATTCAAAACACCACACTGCGACGGCCGGCAGAGCTGGCCATCATGAGAGTGGGACAGGCGACGAGCGGGAATGCTCCGTGCACAGGGGCGATTGGCGCGACGTGACTTGGCAAGACGGGGCCGGCAGCCCCGCCAGGCGAGACTTACTGGGTGTCCAGGCCAACCTGAAGCAACTTGCCATTGCCCGCATCGGTCAGCACATAGAGGTAACCGTCGGGCCCGACGCGAACGTCGCGGATGCGCGCGCCCAGCTCCTTGAGCAGGCGCTCTTCACCAACTACGCGGTCGCCATCGAGCTGCAGCCGTATCAGCGACTGATCCACCAGCGCGCCGATGAACAGGCTGGGCTGCCAGCCGGGAAAGCGCTCGGCATCGTAGAACGCCATCCCACTGACGCCCGGCGATTTTTTCCAGACGTGGTGCGGCGGCTCGGTGCCCTCGACGGTTTCGCCCTCGGCTTCAGGAATCGGCAGCATGCTGTAGTTGATGCCGTGAGTTGCCAGCGGCCAGCCGTAGTTCTTGCCAGCCTGGGGAATGTTGACTTCGTCACCGCCACGCGGCCCATGTTCGTGGGTCCAGAGCACGCCGCTCCAGGGGTTGAGTGCGGCGCCCTGCTGGTTGCGATGGCCGTAGGACCAGATTTCCGGTCGCACGCCGTTCTGCCCGACGAAGGGGTTGTCCTCCGGCACACTGCCATCCAGGCCGATGCGCACCACCTTGCCCTGATGCTTGTCGAGGTCCTGCGAGGTCGGCCGCTGATTGTTTTCGCCGAGCGCGACGAACAGATGCCCGTTGCCATCGAACACCAGCCGCGAGCCGAAGTGCACCCCGGTGGAGAGCTTCGGCAGCTGACGGAAGATAACCTCGAAGTTCTCCAGCCGTGTGTCATCGTCACTCAGCCGGCCACGACCGACCGCCGTTCCAGCCTTGCCCTGCTCACCGGCCTCGGCATAGGTCAGGTAGACCAGGCGGTCCTTATCGAAGTCCGGCGACAATCGCACGTCGAGCAAACCACCCTGGGAGCGGGCGAAGACCTCCGGCACGCCAGCAAGTGGCTCGGAGAGGCTGCCGTCCAGGCCGATCACGCGCAGGCGGCCAGGCCGTTCGGTCACCAGCATGCGCTTGCCGTCCGGCAGGAAGGCCAGTGCCCAGGCGTTTTCAAGGCCGCTGGCGATCTCCTTGACCGTTACCGGCCCAGCCTCGCTGGAATGACGTTCAGTTTCGGCGACAGCCTGCAGCGAAGCGGCGATGGCAAAACCACAGAGCGTGGTGCGAATGGCATGGCGCAGCATGGTCTTCCTCTCAGGTGATGATCCGGCGTCGAGAAACTCGCTTTCGCGGCTAATTGAAGACCAGGCGGCTCGCTGAGTGGTTGCAAAAACGCTTCAAGAAATGACGGCCTGCAAAAACCTGAACAAATTTTGATCAAATCTGTATAATGCCCGGTTCGACTGATTAAAGGAAAAGCGATCCATGGCCACTAAAACCACCAGCGCCAAGCGCAAGCCCGAACCCGCCACCGAAACCAGCCAGTCCCTCGCTGCGCAAATGGCCGCTTTCATCAAGGCAGGCGGCGAAGTCCAGACCATCCCCAACGGTGTGAGTGGCCAGACCAACGGTCCTTCCCGCCAGATCACCATCAGCAAGAAGTGATCTGAACCGCCTTCGGCGAGCCGGCTTTATCATGGCTCGCCGCGTTCTACCCCCTCCTTTCTCGTCTCCGAGCGCACCATGACCGACCCCGTACGCCTTGCCAAACGCCTCGCCGAGCAACTCGGCTGTTCCCGGCGCGAGGCCGAGCTGTATATCGAGGGTGGTTGGGTAACGGTCGACGGAGAACTGGTCGAAGCGCCTTTCATCAAGGTGCGACCTGAACAGCGTGTCGAACTGCAGGCCGGCGCTACCGCGAAGGAAATCACGCCTGTGACGCTGCTGCTGCACAAACCGGCCGGGCTGGTGATCGATGCCGACGTCGACAGCACCCGCCGCGTACTGCAGGCCAGCGAGCACTGGAGCGACGATCCCAGCCGCAACGAAGCCCTGCAGCGCCATCTGCTCCAGCAGAACCTGTTGCTGCCTCTGGACGCCGACGCCAGCGGGCTGACCGTCTTCAGCCAGCAACGCGAAGTGATCCGCCTGCTTACCAGCACGCGCGACAAGCTGGAGCAGGAATACGTCGTCGAAGTGAGCGGCGAAGCAGAAGAAAACGGGCTGGCCCTGCTCGCCAAGGGCATTGGCCACCGCGGCAAGATCCTGCCCAAGGCCAAGGTCAGCTGGCAGAGCGAAAACCGTCTGCGTCTGGTGATCAAGGAACCCGCGCCCGGCGAGGTCCGCCTGCTCTGCGAAGCCATCGGGCTGACGGTGCTGGCCTGCAAACGCATTCGCATCGGCCGCCTGTCCATGGCCAAACTACCGGCCGGCCAGTGGCGTTTTGCCGGCGAACACGAGCGCTTCTGACGCCGCACCCGCACGCCATCGCCAGCACCGGCTGGCGGAGCACGCTTGCTTTACCTGCCCTGCTGAATCAGTCTTGAGCGGCAATTCGCCACGACGGCGCTTTCACTCAAGACAGGACCGCGATGCAGAAACTGATGCTCCTGCTGCTGACCGTTTTCCCGCTGAGCATCCTGGCTGCCGAGCCTGTCGCCGTATGGGCTTACCAACCCTCGCCGCCATTTGCCTCCGGGCAGAACCCCGGGCTCTCCGAAGCGCTGGTGCAATTGCTCAACGAGCATCCGACCAACCAGGACCGCTACGACTTTCAGTTGACCCAGTTGCCGCGCAAACGTCTCGATGCACGCCTCGAGGACAAGGAGCCCGGCATCCTCCTATGGGCCACACCGGAGTTCTTCCCCGAGCGCCTCACCGCCGGCGCCAGCTGGACTCGGCCTCTGCTGTGCGACATCCAGGACTTCGTGTCCCACAACGACAAGCCGGTCGACTATGACGGCCCGAAATCGCTGCACGGGCTGCGGCTGGGTGGCGTGCTCGGGCATCTCTACCGGGCGCTGGAAGGCGACATCGACAAGGGCCTGATCCAGCGCGAAGACGTGCACAACGATCTGCAGAATCTGAACAAGCTGCTCAACCAGCGCATCGATGTCGCGTTGATGCCGCGCTCCTCACGGCTGTTCTTCAGCCTGACAGAGGTGCCGGACGCACCGCTGCATGTTTCGCCACGCCCGCTCTACGTCTTCGACCGCCATGTGCTCATGACCGCCAGCCTGCCGGCCGAAACCACGCAGTTCGTGCATCAGCTCATCGCCGATCTGCCGCACAGCGCACGCTGGCAGACCCTGCTCAGGCGCTACGGCCTGCAAGAGATGAGCGCGCCCTGCCCCAATTATTGAGCGAACGTAAGCGCCACTGGCGAATCGAAGCTGGCACGGCTCATACTGGCGAAAAGAGAACGGAGTACCAATTCAGCCATGAAAAAGGCACTGCTGGTCAGCCTGCTATTGACCCTCGGCGGCTGCGCCACTCAATCCTGCGACCGCGTCTGGAACGACCAATGTCGTGCCGAACGGCTGCTGTACCAGAATGACCTGATGCAGGCGAAGATTCTGATTTCGATCGGCGACGAAGACAGCTACGAACTTGCCCAGGCGCTGCTCGATCGCAGTGCGAAGCTGGATCGGCGCGGCGAGACTGAGTTCTATCAGGCCCTGCTGCTGATTCGCCAAGGCCCGGAGCCATCGGAAGTGCTCGACCTGTTGGAGAAGGCCAAGCGCAAGGGCCACCCCCATGCGGTGGCGCTGCTCTACAAGATCTATCACGAGCCGTACCTGCTCAACGAAGCAGACGAGGATCGCGCGGAACGCTACCGCGACGCCTACGGCGAGCTGGATGTCGCGCGCAGCGGCTATCCATCCTTCGATAAATCACTGGAACTGGTGAATCAGCTGGTCGCTCCGCCACCGCCATCGGTCCCGTATCAGGCGCCCTGCCCGCAGCACTGCCTGGAACAGTCCCGCTAGTTACGGGCCCAGGCGCCTGGGATCACCGTTTCAGGGCGCCGGGGTCTGCGAGATCCGCGGCTCCTCGTCGCCATCGGCCACCGCACGCGCTTCCTGTTCGGTGGCGTAGGGGCCACCGACGATGGTGCCGTTCAGCTCCACTACCCAGCACACGACCCAGGTCGGGCGCCAGGCCTTGGGTACGTCTTCGCCGCTAAGGTGCTTGATCTGAGAGGTCATGGCTTTTCTCCACTGCTGGGTAAATCGGCCGTCCCATATCGTCGGAACGACTCCATGTAGGGAAGACCACAGGCCAGCCACCTTTGCTCGCCGGCACCGACGAAACGGTCCGCCAGCCGAACCCCCGGCGCTGCCGTGGCTCTACAGAACAGCCGCCGACGCTCGAGGAAAGACGATGCGCCCCATTGCCAGCCTGCTCCTGCTGACCCTGCTCTGCGCCGCGCTGTTGAACGGCTGCAGCCGCGCCACCCTGGTCTATCGCAACCTCGACATGGTCGTGCCCTGGACGCTCAACGACTATCTCGACCTCGATAACCGTCAGGAGGACGAGCTGCGCGAACGCCTGCGCGAGCACCTGGCCTGGCACTGCAGCACGCAATTGCCGGAACTGCTGGCCAACCTCGAACAGCTTGAGCGCGAAACTGCTGGCGGCCAGCTCGATCGCCGCGATCTCGAACCACAGTACCGCGACGTCCGCGACGCCATGCACAGCGTTGCCGTGGAGATCACCCCCACCGCAACGGACCTGCTGCGCGCCCTGAGCGACGAGCAAGTCGCCGAACTGCGCAACGCGCTGGAGGAAAACCGAGAGGAGTACCGGGAGAAATACCTGGCTCCGCCGCTGGAACGGCAGATTCGCGAGCGCGCCGAGCGCATGCAGGAGCGCCTGCAGTACTGGCTCGGCCAGTTGAACGCGGCCCAGCGTCAACGTGTGCTGCTCTGGTCTCACGCCCTGAACGAGCAGAACAGCCGCTGGCTGAGCAACCGCGAGCGCTGGCAAGAGCTGCTATTGGCCGCGGTCGAGCAGCGCCACCGCGACGATTTCGATGACCGCATCGCGCAGCTGCTGCAGGAGCGCGAGGCGTTGCTGAGTACGAACGATCAGGCCGCGTTGCAGCGTGCCGAGCAGGCCGGATTGGACCTGGTGGCCGACCTCTACAGCCTTGCCGACGAAGGGCAGCGGACACACCTCAGCGGGCGCCTGGCGCAGCTGCGCACCGACTTCGGCGACCTGAAATGCCTGGCGCCGACAGCCTGATCCCTGGTGGCTTGGGCGGTGAGTGGGTTGAGGCAGGTTCGGATGAACATGGCTGCAAAACAAGGCGCTGCGACGGGTCCTGGCGGGCCATGGCAAGGAGCAGCAACACAGCATCGGGGCCATGGGCGCCGAAAGTGACCAACTGAACGTACCAAACGGGCTACTAGCTGCTCAGCGTCTGGCTGGCGTCAGCAGGCGGCGCGCCTCGCGCTGGGCATCCTCGTCCAGTTCGACCAGCCATTGCGGCTTGCCCGCCGCCAGCACAGCCACCGGCAACCCGTCGCGAAAAAGGATCCGATTTGCCGCCAGGGCCGGCACCCTGGCGCCTGGCAACAGGGTGCCGAGCTGATTGAACGGATCGACCGCGGACACCGCCAGCATCTCGCCGGTCAGCGGCCGCTTACGCACCTCGCGCAGCAAGCCAAGCGCCTCCGGCAGGGCGAACTGCTCGCCCGCCACCGCCGCGACAAAGCGCCCGCCGCGAATCTCGCCACGGGCTTCCAGTCGGTGGTAGACCCGCAGCAGGTCGCGCCAGGGCGGCAACCAGTCCGCTTCACGCGCCAGCAGGCGCCAGCACACCACGCCGTAACGGCGCAGCAGCACACGGGCAATGTGCTCCAGTGCCTCTGCATCGAACGCTGGTGTTCTTGCCTCCTCGCCCGCTCCAGACTTGCGCACCAGCGCCCAGCGGCCGGCGTCATCCATCCCGCCGATAAAAGCACCCCCTCGGCTTCGCCGGGCCGTGCGCGAGCGCTTGCTCGCCGGCGCCAGCAATGCGCGCAGACCGGCGAAGCTGTCGGCGTTTACCAAGCCCACCGCCACCAGCTCGCCAAGGGCATCCTCCAGTTCGCTGCGCAGCAGATGCGCGTCGTGCTGCAGCTCATCGAAGAACAGCGCGCCCTGGGCGTTCAGACATTCGAGCACCCGCTGTGCCCGTGAAGACAGCTCCGGCGCCGGCGCATCGCTGGCCAGTGCATACCAAGTCGGTAACTGGCGCCGCGGCAGCAGCACGATCGGCGTGCCGCGCACCGGCCCGCCGCTGGCCCTGAGTCGCCCGGCCAGCCGCGTCCAGACAATGCGGCCGGAGCGGCACAGCTCGTCCAGCCAGGTGCCGCCATAATCCTTCAGGCGCGCCGGCAAGAGATCGGCCTCCCACGCTGCGGCGGCGGCCTGAAAGCCCTCCAGCTGTTCGACGACCGTGGCCAGCGCCTCGCGCCCCTGCATGCGCGTGGCCGCGGACAGATGCTGCCAGTCAGCAAGAAAGCGCATGAAATCGACACGCTCGACCGGCTCGATCTCCCGCCGCAGGCGCTTGACCGTGTAGCGATGGATACGTGCCAGAAGATGCCGTTCGCACCACTCCTCCTCCACTGCACCAGCGCTGAAACGCCCGCGCATTACGTAACCCTGGCTTTCCAGACGGACCAGCGCCGCCGCGACGGCAGAGGCCGGTAACGCCAGCGGCCGCGCGATCAACGCCACCGGCAGCGGGCCGAAGCCGCTCAGCCGCGCACGAATCAGCTCGACCAGTGCCGCCTCTTCCTCGATTGGCTGATCGTAGCCGCCGGGCGCCTGCAGATTCGGCTGGAACGGGGCCTGCGGATAGACCGCGCGCAGCAGCATCAGGCGCTCGAGCGGCAACCAGAGGACACGGTCGTGCGCCACCTGCATTCGCGTCGCGCGGCCGCCACGGGCCAGTTCGGCCAGCCATTCGCTCCATTGCGGCTGTGCGGCGGTCTCGGCTTCGGCAATACAACCGAGCGCTGTCAGCGCCTCGTGCAACTCGTCGGCACTGCGCGCCTCGGGCCAGGCCTCCTCACGCACGGCGGCGATCGCTTCCGGGTCCAGCGCGCCCAGATCGTCAGCCGACTCCGGATCGCTCCAGCGCCGCGCGAGCACCGCCTGGGTGCGGCGCTCTTCCAGCGGTGCATCGTCGAGAAAGGCGTAAGGGCGCGCGCCGAGAATCTCCATGGCCAGCGGCGACGGCGCGGGCAGATCACGCGCCAGCAGTTCGACCTCGCCGCCCTCCATGCGCCGCAGCAGCGCGAGCCAGCCTTCGCTATCCATAGCCTCGTGCAGGCAGTCATCGAGGGTCTGGCGTACAAGCGGATGATCGGGAATCTCGCGCTCGCCGACGATATTTTCCAGGCAGGCAACCTGGTCGGGAAAGACCGTGGCCAGCAGATCGTCGCTCTTCATTCGCTGTAGCTGCGGCGCGACCTTGCGTCCGCCGGCCATGCGCGGCAACGCCAATGCCGTGGTGGCGATCCAGCGCCAGCGCACACCGAACAGCGGCGCATCCAGCATTGCCTGGATCAGCACCTGCTCGGCGCTGGCCGAATGCAGGTAGCGCCAGACTTCCGCCAGCGGAAAGCTGTGACTGGTGGACAGCGAAAGAATGATGGCGTCCTCGGTGACCGCCGCCTGCAGCTCGAAGTTGAAGGTGCGGCAGAAGCGCTTGCGCAGTGCCAGCCCCCAGGCGCGATTGATGCGGCTGCCATAGGGCGAGTGAATGACCAGCTGGGTGCCGCCGGACTCGTCGAAGAAGCGCTCCATCACCAGCCGCTGCTGAGTCGGCAAGGCGCCAAGTGCGGAGCGGGCACGCGCCAGGTATTCGACGATCTGTCGCGCGGCGGTTTCCGCCAGGCCAAGGGTGCCGGTAAGCCAATCGATCGCGGGCGACAGGTCCACCCTGCCCACCGCCGCCCCCTCAGCCAACCGCCGATCGATCTCGTCACGCAGCCGCGCCACGGCAAAGGACAGCTCGTCGCTGCGCCCTGGCGCCTCGCCCAGCCAGAAGGGAATGCTCGGCGGCATGCCATGGGCGTCCTCGACACGCACCCGCCCGGACTCGATCTTGAGAATGCGATACGAGGTGTTGCCCAGCTGGAACACATCGCCGGCCAGGCTCTCCACCGCGAAGTCTTCATTGACCGTGCCGATGTTCAGCCCCTGCGGTTCCAACAGCACGGCATAGTCGGCGTTATCGGCAATGGTGCCACCGGAGGTCAGTGCGGTCAGCCGACCGCCGCGCCGGCCACGCAGGCTGCGCGTCGCGAGATCACGGTGCAGATAGGCGCCGCGGGTTCCGTGGCGGGTCGTATAGCCCTCGGCGAGCATCCGCAGCAGCGCCTGAAAGGTCGCTTGGTCCAGCGCGACATAGGGCATCGCGCGGCGGAACAGCTGGAGCAACGTTTCCTCCTCCCATTCCCGACAGGCCACCTCGGCGACGATCTGCTGCGCCAGCACGTCCAGCGGTGCCTGCGGAATCTTCAGTGTGTCCAGCTCACCGCGGCGCACGGCGTCGAGCAGCGCGGCGCACTCGATCAGGTCGTCCCGCGAGCTGGGAAACAGCCGGCCTTTGGAGACACCCGCCACCTGATGCCCGGCCCGCCCGACCCGCTGCAGGAAAGCCGAAATCGAGCGTGGCGAGCCGAGCTGGCAGACCAGTTCGACATCACCGATGTCGATGCCCAGCTCCAGCGAGGCAGTCGCGACCAGTACCCGCAACTCGCCGCGCTTGAGCTTCTGCTCGGCGCTCAGCCGCTGTTCACGGGCCAGGCTGCCGTGATGCGCAGCGACCACCTCTGCCCCCAGCCGCTCGGCCAGATGCCGGGTGGTGCGCTCGGCCATGCGCCGCGTGTTGACGAACACCAGCGTAGTGCGATGCTCGCCAGCCAGTGCCGCGAGGCGGTCGTAGACCAGCGCCCAGGCGTCGTTGCTCATCACCGCTTCCAGCGGCACCGACGGCACTTCCAGCGCCAGGTCGCGGGCGCGACCATGGCCGATGTCGACGATCTCGCACGGTCGCTCGACGCCAACCAGAAAGCGCGCCACCGCATCGATCGGTTTCTGCGTCGCCGACAGGCCGACCCGCACCAGCGGCCGATTGCAGAGCGCTTCCAGTCGCTCCAGCGACAGCGCCAGATGGCTGCCACGCTTGTTGCCGGCGATGGCGTGAATCTCGTCGACGATCACGCTCTGCACATCGGCGAGCATTTCGCGCCCAGATGCCGAGCCGAGCAGCACATAGAGCGATTCCGGCGTGGTGACGAGGATATGCGGCACGCGCTTGCGCATGGCGTTGCGCTCGGCCTGCGGCGTGTCGCCGGTACGCACCGCGGTGCGGATTTCCAGCGCTGGTAGCCCCAGACGCGCCAGCTCCGCGGTGATTCCGGCGAGCGGCTTCTCCAGGTTGATATGGATGTCGTTGGACAAGGCCTTCAGTGGCGAGACATAGAGCACGCGTGTCGCGTCGGCCAGGCCCCCCTCGGCCAGCCCCTGCTGCACCAGGCCATCGATGGCGGCGAGAAAGGCGGTCAGCGTCTTGCCCGAGCCAGTCGGCGCGGCCACCAGGGTCGAACGACCGGCACGAATAAGGGGCCAGGCAGCCGCCTGGGCCGGCGTCGGTGCGGGAAAGCTGCGGGAAAACCAGCCCGCCACGGCGGGGTGGAAACGGCCAAGCGGATCGACGGATGACGTGGTCATGCCGATGAATATGGTGGCGCCCCGGCCTTTGCACAAGCGACAGCCGGTCGGCGGTCGGGAAACGGCCATGGGATATGGCGGTCAACTTGAAACATCCGCAACGCAACGGAGATGACCATGACCACCACCCCGCTCAGCCTCGACAACGCCATGCAACTGGCCTCGGAAGCCTTCCTGCCCTGTGGTTGCGTGACCAGCGCCAACCCCGAGGACGACAGCTTCGGCTTCACCGTGATGAACGGCAGCGGCGAGGAAATCACCCGCGTGGCGCAGGTGCGCGACTACGCCGACCCGCTGCGCATGGCACAGGTGATCGAGCAGACCCGTCAGGAGCTGATCGACAAGGGTTGCACCCTCGAACCCTGGAGCATGCCGTTCATCACCGACGACAGCGCCATTCCGGAAACCACGCCGAACTACTGAGGAGCGGCCATGAGCGATCACGTGCTGCTGATCACCGGCGCCTCGTCCGGTATTGGCGCGGCAACCGCACGTCTGGCAGCGGCGGCCGGCTACCGGCTGGCGCTCGCCGCACGCTCCGAGGACAAGCTGCGGCAGCTGGTCGATGAAATCGGGCCGCAGCGCGCCCTCGCCATTCGCTGCGACGTGACCGATTACGCCGAGCAACAAGCCATGGTGCAACGCGTGCTCGATCACTACGGCCAGCTCGATGCGGTCTACGCCAACGCCGGCATCCCCGGCAGCGAGGGCGGTTTCAGCGGTGCCGATCCCGAAGTCTGGAAAACCATGCTGCTGACCAACGTCTACGGCGTCGGCCTGACCCTGCGCTGCGCGCTGGCCGCCTTGAAGGCCAGCCGCGGTCATCTGCTGCTCACCGGTTCGGCGGCCGGGCGCTTCGTCATTCCCGGCTCGATGTAAAGCGCCAGCAAATGGGCGGTGACCGGGATGGGTCTGAGCGTGCGCGAAGAACTGCGCGGCAGCGGTGTGCGGGTCACTCTGATCGAGCCGGGCATGGTCGACACGCCGTTGTTCGACGAACCGCCAGCCTATGCCCTGCAACCGGAGGATGTCGGCCGCGCAGTGGTCTATGCCCTGTCGCAGCCGGCCCATGTCGACGTTAACGAAATCCTGATTCGCCCGACGCCCCCGGTCGACGGCGAGTAACCTCAGCGTTTATCGCTGCGCTGTTGCTGTTGTTGCAGGCGTCCCGACTCGATTATTTCCGCCCGCCCGGCCCCATCGCCGTGGCGATGCTCGCCGGCCCCCCGCACCCGCTGCAGCTGAATCACTTCACCTTTCTCCCAGGCATTTGCCGCCGGATCGACCGTCGGCTGCGGGATCGACTCGCGACTGCGACGGATCGCCTGGGTATCCACGTCGAGACGGTCGTCACGGGCCTGTTCCAGCGCCGGGTCCAGCTGGCCATCCGCGGTGAAGCCCATCATCAGCGCCGGAATTCCATAGGGCAGTTCCTTGTCGCGGTCGGTATGCCAGGTGTGCCACGTCTTGCCATAGGTGCTGACCACCTGTTCCATCAGCTGCTTTTCCACGACCTGCGGCAGGCCGGGGGCAACCAGCGCGCCGGACTTCACCTCGTAATCGTGGCTGTGCCAGAGCATCTTCTCATCGTCGGGCAGTGTCGCGAACAGGCGCGCGCTGATGATGTATTCGACGCCCATGAGTTTGGCATCGCCGCCATTGCCGTCGTAGATCAGCGCCTGCATCACGTCCTCGTTCAGCCGCGTGACGTAGTGGTGGGCCTCCATCTGCCCGTCCATGTCGCCGCTGTAGAAGTGAAAGCCGTTGAGGTAAGCGCTCACGGCATTCAGCGGCGCCTTGCCCTGCAACAGCTTTGCGCCGGCCTCGAGGGTGCGCGTCTCGGCGCTTTTCGGCGCGCCCGCGGCGTCGGTGTAGGACGCCGTATTGTGTTGCCCGCAGGCAGCCAACAGCACTGCGGAACCCAGGACTGACAACTTTCGCATGGCTCGATCCCCTGCTTTGCTCATACAGAGTGACCAGAGCGCGGCCGCTTTTTCTTCATGGTCGCCAAGCCGGCCGGCAGAAACTTTTGCCCGCCGCGCCGGGTCGCTATGGGAGGCCGTTTCGGTCGTCAAACCCGAGGGGACAGCCATGGGCAACCTGGCAGAGCAGCCACATTCGCACCCAGTACTCGCCGAACTCGACCTGTTGCTGCAGCGTTACCGGCAGGTACGTGCCACCAGCGAGGCGATCTGCACGCCGCTGCAGGTCGAGGATTACGTCATCCAGAGCACGCCGGAAGTCAGCCCGCCAAAATGGCACCTGGCGCATGTCAGCTGGTTCTTCGAGACCTTTCTGCTGTTGCCTTATCTGCCCGGCTACCGGCGGCTGAACGAGGCCTACGACTACCTGTTCAATTCCTACTACCAGACCCATGGCCTGCCCTTTCCGCGGGCGCGGCGCGGTGTGCTGTCCCGCCCGGGTGTGGACGAGATCTATCGCTATCGCCGCCACGTCGACCAGGCCATGGGCGAACTGCTGAGCAATCCGCCGCGCGAGCAGGCTGCCGAAATCGTCCGCCGCGTCGGCCTCGGCCTGCAGCATGAGCAGCAGCACCAGGAACTGCTGCTGATGGACATCAAGCACATCCTCGCGCAGAGCCCGCTGCACCCGGTTTATCGCGACGATCTCGCCCAGCCCCGGCCCAGCAGCCCCGAGCGCCCGCGCTGGCATGAATACACCGGCGGTGTGCAGCACATCGGGCATGCCGGCAGCGATTTCGCCTTCGATTGCGAAACCCCGCGACATCGCCAGTTCGTCGAGGATTTCCAGCTTGCCGAACGATTGGTGAGCAACCGCGAATACCTGTCGTTCATCACTGACGGCGGTTATGCCCGCCCGGAGCTGTGGCTGTCGGACGGCTGGGACCTGATCCAGCAGGCCGGCTGGAACGCCCCGCTGTACTGGCTGCGCGAGGACGCCAGCTGGCACGAGATGACCCTTGGTGGTCTGCGCCCGCTGGACCTGGAGGCACCGGTCTGTCACATCAGCTATTACGAGGCCGATGCCTTCGCACGCTGGGCCGGTGCGCGACTGCCGAGCGAAGCGGAATGGGAAGTCGCCGCCGCCGACCAGCCATTGCGCGGCAACTTCCTTGAAAGCGACTACCTGCAACCGGTCGCCGCGCCGCCCGGCCATGACGGCCCGAGGCAGCTGTTCGGCGATGTCTGGGAGTGGACCGCCAGCGCCTACCTGCCCTATCCGGGTTTTCGCCCGCTGGAGGGCAGCCTCGGCGAGTACAACGGCAAGTTCATGTCCGGTCAGATGGTCTTGCGTGGCGGTTGCTGCGCCACGCCGGAATCCCACCTACGGGTCACCTACCGCAACTTCTTCCAGCCGGCCATGCGCTGGCAGTTCGCCGGGCTGCGCCTGGCCAGAGGGCTCTGAACATGGCGCTGGCAATTCACTTTCACGATCAGCTGCAACAGCCACACGACGCCTCGCTGCGCGACGAAACCCTCGCCGGGTTCGCCGCGAGCCCGAAATGGGCCTCGCCGAAGTTCTTCTATGACCGCCGCGGGTCCGAGCTGTTCGAGCAGATCTGCCAGCAGCCCGAGTACTACATCACCCGCACTGAGGAGCAGATTCTCGCCGAGGCTGCCAACGACATCCTCGACATCGCCGGCCCTCACAGCGACCTGATCGAGCTGGGCAGCGGTGCCAGTCGCAAGGTACGCCTGCTGCTGGAGGCACTGCACCCGACCAGCTATCTGGGCATCGACATCTCCGAGGACTTCCTGCTCAGCAGCACCCAGCGGCTGGCGGCGGACTACCCGTGGCTGGAGGTGCATGCCGCCTGTACCGACTTTTCCAACGAGCTGAACCTGCCGGATGATTTTTCCAGCGAGCACCCGCTGATGTTCTTCCCCGGTTCCAGCATCGGCAATTTCACC
Organism: Stutzerimonas xanthomarina; assembly: GCF_003935375.1. Taxonomy (GTDB): domain Bacteria; phylum Pseudomonadota; class Gammaproteobacteria; order Pseudomonadales; family Pseudomonadaceae; genus Stutzerimonas; species Stutzerimonas xanthomarina_A. Next base: position 32,048 of record NZ_RHQM01000005.1, on the reverse strand, counting down.
CCCGGCGAGGCCGCGGCCTTTCTGCAGCGTTTGCACGATGTGCTGCCAGCCGGTGGCGGCCTGGTGATCGGCGTCGATCTGGTCAAGGACCGCGCGGTGCTGGAGGCGGCTTACAACGACCGCGCCCATGTCACAGCCGCCTTCAACCTCAACCTGCTGCAGCGCATCCGCAACGAGCTAGACAGCGACATCGACCCGTCACGCTTCGTCCATCGCGCCTTCTTCAACGAGGCCGAATCGCGCATCGAGATGCACCTGATCAGCCCCGATGCGCAGGACGTGACCATCGAAGGCCGACGCTTCCACTTCGATGCCGGGGAAAGCCTGCACACGGAAAACTCCTACAAGTACACGCTGGAATCCTTCGCCACCCTGGCCAATGCCGCCGGCTTCGACTGTCGCGGTCAGTGGACCGACCGGCGCGGGCTTTTCAGCGTCAACTACCTCGAGCGACGTTGAACCATGCCAGAACGCGCCTCCACCCTGTTCACCCTCGGCCTCGGGTTATTGAGCGCCCTCGCCGCCTTTCCGGCAGCTGCAGAAGATCCCATCCGCATCACCCAGCTCAAGCGCTGCGGCGACCTCTTCGCCGAGGATTCGCTGAGCTGGTGCCTGAGCGCCAAAGGCCTGCCCCGCGGCGGGGTGCAGCTGTACCTCAACGGCGAGCGAGTGGCTGCCGACACGCTCCAACGCGACGGCAAGCAGCTGCGCCTGACCCTAGCGCCGGACGCGGTGCGCAGCGGCCCGCTGTGGCTGGAACGCGACGGGCAACGCAGCAATCCGGTCTGGCTCTCGGCTGGTCGCAGCCAGGTGCTCGCCGCCAAACCCGATGAAGTGGCGCGCAACATGGATGACCTGACCACCTACGTAGACTTGGTCAGTCTGATCATCGAGGAGGATCACGAAGGCCTGGACAAGGCGCGGCAGCTCGCCGAGAAGTACGGCGCCAAGGTGGTCGGCGCCATACCGCCGCTGAACACCTATCAGCTGCGCCTACCAGTGAAAGATCTGACCGAGCGCGACGCCATGGTGCTGCGCCTGGGCAGCGAGGTAGGCGTGGATGCCGTGGTGATCGAGGAATCGGCCGCCGAGAACGACGAGCAGGAAACCGGCAAGACCGCGGATCAGAAGCGTCCGCAGAACCGCGAGTGGGCCGCCAACCGCTTCCTCGATGCGGTGGACTACTACCGCGAACGCATTCCCGCCGGCCAGCGCGCCGGCGAAAAACAGCCGGTCCGTATCGGCATCATCGAGCGTGCGGTGGACTTCGATGCACCGCATTTTGCCGAGTACCTCGGACCCTGCGATCCACAACAACAGCGCACCTGCCTCTACGCCCGCGACGCCGACCGGCCGGACAATCACGGCAGCAGCGTCGCCGGCATTCTCGCCGCCCACGCCAGCGATGCCCGCGACCAGGGCTTTCTCAGTGCACTGGACGGCACCGGGCCGGGCTTCGAGGTGATCGTCGAACGCAACTCGGACGCCGGCATCACAGCCAACGTTGCAGCCTCGGTGAATCTGGTGGAGGACGGCGCGCGCATCCTCAACTGGAGCTGGGGCATCCATCGCATCGGCACGGTGGATGTGGAAGGCGAGCCGGTGGATTCGCTGCTGCGCTCGGGAATTGCCATGAGCGGCTACGAGGAGCTGCTGGAGGAATTCTTCCTCTGGTTGCGCCGCGAACATCCCGACGTGCTGGTGATCAACTCCGCCGGCAATGGCTCGGCCCACTCCGGGCGTGACGACTATCGACTGCCCTCCTCGTTCATCACCGAGCAGCTGCTGGTGGTCGGCGGCCATGAGCGCAACGACAGGAAAAAGGTCTCGGTGGAGCACCCCGACTACGTACGCAAGCGCAAATCATCCAACGTCGATATGCGCGTGGACATCACCGCCGCCGCCTGCACCCGTGCCGCCACGCTCGATCCCGAGCAGCGCGGCGACGTGCATTGCGGCACTTCCTATGCCACGCCGCTGGTTGCCGGCGCGGTGGGCGCGATGCTGTCAGTCAACCCCGGGCTGGAGCCGGATCAGGTGCGTGAACTGCTGCGCCGCAGTGCCATGACCATCGGCCGCGACTCGGATTTCGAACCGGCCGAGGCGGATGACCTTACCGCGCCGATCCTGCCGTCCGAGCGCGGCTATCGGCTGGATGATCGCGATGTCGGTCGCTCAGCACGGCTGGACATGCGCAAGGCGCTGGAGCTGACCGTGGAAAGCCTGAAGAACTCGCGCTAGCGGCGCTCACTCCATGTCGCCGCACAGCTCGGCGGCACGCAGCAGCGCGGCGGTCAGCGCATGGCGCTCCCATTGCGGCAAGGCGGCCAAACGTGCGCGGAATTCCGGTGGCAGCAGCGCTGGCGCCTGTTGCAACAAGGCGCGGCCGCTATCGCTTAGCAGCAGCCACTGGCGGCGACGGTCCTGGTCGTCGCGCTGGCGCTGCAACAGCCCGCGCTCCTCCAGCCGGTCGATCTGCCCGGAAAGCGTGGCTGCGGTAAGGCTGACGCGCCGGCTCAGGTCACTCGCGGTCAACTGCCCTTCGCTGGCCAGCACCTGCAGGATCATCAGCTGCACAGGGCTCAAGCCTCCGTAGCGCGCCAGACGCTTGGCATGTACTTCGGCATCCTGCTGCAACCGGCGCATGGCCTGAAACAGCGGCATCTCGAAGGCTTCCAGCCCGGCACTATTGCTTTCGTTTAAAACTGTTTCTTCAGTCATATGCGGCTTTTCTTGCGAAAACTAACTTTGACATCAAAGCATTTTTTTGTTTTGGTGTAAAAAGCTGACTGACCTGTTCCCGGCCGCATCGGCGCCGCTGCGCTGATCCGAAAGGCTGAACTTCGCGGGTGACGGGCCAGTCACACTCCCCAACGGCAAAACCGGTAAGGATCTTATGTGTGGCATAGCTGGAGAACTTCGCTTCGATAACCGCCCGGCCGATCTGGCTGCGGTTGAACGCATCACTCAACACCTGACTGCGCGCGGCCCCGACGCGTGCGGTTTCCACAGCCAGGGCCCACTCGCCCTGGGTCATCGGCGCCTGAAGATCATGGATCTGTGCGAGGCGTCCGGCCAGCCGATGATCGACTCGGCCCTCGGCCTGTCGATGGTCTTCAACGGCGCCATCTACAACTACCCCGAATTGCGCGCAGAGCTGGAAGGCCTGGGCTACCGCTTCTTCTCCGAAGGCGATACCGAAGTGCTGCTCAAGGGCTTCCATGCCTGGGGCGAAGCGCTGCTGCCGCGGCTGAACGGCATGTTCGCCTTTGCCATCTGGGAGCGCGACAGCCAGCAGCTGTTCATCGCCCGCGACCGTCTCGGCGTCAAGCCGCTGTACCTATCGCGCACCGACCAGCGCCTGCGCTTCGCCTCGTCGCTGCCGGCACTGCTCAAGGGCGGCGATATAGCGGGTGTTTTGAATCCGGTGGCGCTGAATCACTACATGAGTTTCCACGCCGTGGTTCCGGCACCGGACACGCTGATCGCCGGTATCGAGAAGCTGCCGCCGGCGAGCTGGATGCGCGTCGACGCCAATGGCGCGACCACCACCCAGCGCTGGTGGGAGCTGGAATTCGGCGCCCGAGAAGAGGAGCGCAACTACAGCTTCGAAGACTGGAAACAGCGCACCCTGGACACCATGCGCGAGGCGGTGGCGATCCGTCAGCGCGCCGCGGTGGATGTCGGCGTACTGCTCTCCGGCGGTGTCGACTCCAGCCTGCTGGTCGGCCTGCTGCGCGAAGCCGGTGTGGCGGACAACCTGCTGACGTTCTCCATCGGCTTCGAAGATGCCGGCGGCGAGCGCGGCGACGAGTTCAAGTACTCGGATCTGATCGCCAAGCACTACAACACGCGTCATCACCAGCTGCGTATTCAGGAAAAGGAAATCCTCGAACAGCTGCCGGCCGCCTTCCAGGCGATGAGCGAGCCGATGGTCAGCCATGACTGCATCGCCTTCTACCTGCTCTCGCGGGAAGTGGCCAAGCACTGCAAGGTGGTGCAGAGCGGCCAGGGTGCGGACGAACTGTTCGCCGGCTACCACTGGTATCCGCTGGTGGACGGCGCCGAAGACCCGGTGGCGGCCTACCTCGCCGCGTTCCGCGATCGCACGTACGAGGAATATGCCGAGACCGTGCAGCAGCAGTGGGTCCAGGGCGACTTCTCCGGCGACTTCGTCCGTCAGCACTTCGCCCAGCCCGGCGCCGATGCGGCGGTGGACAAGGCGCTGCGTATCGACAGCACGGTGATGCTGGTCGATGACCCGGTCAAGCGCGTCGACAACATGACCATGGCCTGGGGCCTGGAGGCGCGCACGCCGTTCCTCGACTACCGCGTTGCCGAACTGTCTGCGCGCATCCCGGCCAGGTTCAAGCTTCCCGAGGGCGGCAAGTATGTGCTCAAGGAAGCGGCGCGCCAGGTGATTCCTGCCGAGGTGATCGACCGGCCTAAGGGCTACTTCCCGGTGCCGGGCCTCAAGCACTTGCAGGGTGCGACGCTGAACTGGGTTCGCGAGATGCTGCTCGACCCCAGCCAGGAACGCGGCCTCTACAACCCGCAGGCACTGGAGAAGCTGCTCGCCGATCTGGATGGCCAGCTCACGCCGCTGCGCGGTTCAAAACTCTGGCAACTGGCGGCGGTCAACCTATGGTTGAGCGAACAAGGCCTTTGACGTTGGCCGCTGCAGGCGCCAGGCCACGACGGCCCCGATAACCCGCTCACGAACGGCTGCGGTTGCCACGCGCCACGGGGGCAAGCACATCGCCCCGCCGCTGCCGGTTCGTGACTTAGCATCAAGGAACGCACCATGCAGAAGTCCCAAGCCTACGGTCAGCGTCTGTTGCGCGGTCAGGCTCCGACCTACCAGCGGCTGCAGGCACGCTTCGCCGAGGACGGTCAGGAGGAGCCCTGCGGCCCGGTGATCCTGCATTGCGGCTGGGGTCGCATTCTGGTCGGCCACACCTACTCCGATCCCGCCCAACTCGCTGCCGAACTGCTCAACGAACAGGCGGGCGAGCGCGATATCGCGCTGTACGTCGCCGCGCCACATCAGGTGCTGTCCTATGCACCGCAGCAACTCTTCCTCGACCCCTCCGATACCCTGCGTATCTGGTTCACCGACTACCGCCCTTCGCAGAAGCGTTTCCGCGGTTTCTGCGTGCGTCGTGCCCAGAGCGAAGCCGACTGGCAGGCCATCAACGGTCTGTACCAGGCGCGCGGCATGATGCCCGTCGACCCGGAGCGCTGCACCCCGCGCGAACAGGGCGGCCCGGTGTACTGGCTGGCCGAGGACGAAACCTCCGGGCAAATCATCGGCAGCGTGATGGGCATCGACCACCACCGCGCCTTCAACGATCCGGAAAACGGCTCCAGCCTGTGGTGCCTGGCGGTTTCGCCAAGCTGCCCGCGGCCGGGCGTCGGCGAGGCGCTGGTGCGTCACCTGATCGAACACTACATGGGCCGCGGCCTGGCCTATCTCGATCTGTCGGTACTGCACGACAACCAGCAGGCCAAGGCGCTGTACGCCAAGCTGGGCTTCCGTGATCTGCAGACCTTCACCGTCAAGCGCAAGAACAGCTTCAACCAGCCGCTGTTCCTCGGCCCTGGCCCGGAAGCAAAGCTCAACCCCTACGCCAAGATCATCGTCGACGAGGCCCGGCGGCGCGGCATCGAGATCGAGATCAACGATGCCGAAGCCGGTCTGTTCACCCTGACCCAGGGCGGCCGGCGGGTACGCTGCCGAGAGTCGCTATCCGACCTGACCTCGGCTGTCAGCATGACGCTTTGCCAGGACAAGCGCCTGACCCACCGCACCCTGTCCCAGGCCGGCATCTGTCTTCCGGCGCAACAACTGGCCGCCGGCCCGAAGGAAAATGCCGCGTTCCTCGCCGAGCACGGCAGCGTGGTGGTCAAGCCGGTGGATGGCGAACAGGGCATGGGCGTCGCCGTGGACCTGCGCGATGCGATCGAAATGGAAGACGCCATCCAGCGCGCCCGGCAGTACGACAGCCGCGTGCTGCTGGAAAGCTTTCATCCAGGGTTCGACCTGCGCATCGTGGTGATCGGTTTCGAGGTGGTCGCCGCGGCGATACGCCGCCCGGCGGAAGTCATCGGAGATGGCCGCACCAGCATCGGTTCGCTGATCGAGAAGCAGAGCCGCCGGCGCCAGGCCGCTACCGGCGGTGAGAGTTCCATTCCGCTGGATGAGGAAACCCAGCGCTGCCTGCGCGACGCCGGCTTCGACTTCGAAAGTGTATTGCCGGACGGACACCGGCTCGCGGTGCGCCGCACCGCCAACCTGCATACCGGTGGCACGCTGGAAGACGTCACCGCGCAACTGCACCCCGAGCTGGTCGACGCCGCCGTACGCGCCGCCCGCGCACTGGACATCCCGGTGGTGGGCCTGGACCTGCTGGTGCCGGCACCGGACCAGCCGGAGTACGTCTTCATCGAGGCCAACGAGCGCGTCGGCCTGGCCAATCATCAGCCGCAGCCGACCGCCGAACGCTTCATCGACCTGCTCTTCCCACTCAGCACCGCAGGTTGAGTCTGGCGCGACCCGGCGCCAAGCCGGGGCGCCACAGGTCACTCGTCACTATGGCGGGTCCCGCTCTCCGACATTCACTCCATCCGGTGGCTGAAAAGGCACCGTCAACAGGAGCTCTCATGACCGCAAAACTCCCCGAACCCGATCTCAACTACATGCAACGCGTGTTGCTGGAGATGCTCGCCATCCCCAGCCCCACCGGATTCACCGACACAATTGTGCGCTATGTTGCCGAGCGCCTGGCCGAGCTGGGCATCCCCTACGAGCTGACCCGCCGCGGGACCATCCGCGCCACACTCAAGGGCCGGCGCTACAGCCCGGATCGCGCCGTCGCGGCGCACCTGGACACCATCGGCGCCATTGTTCGCGAGATTCAGGATACCGGCCGCCTGGGCCTGGCGCCGGTGGGCTGCTGGTCGAGCCGCTTCGCCGAGGGCAGCCGCGTCAGTGTCTTCACCGATACCGGAGTTATCCGCGGTAGCGTACTGCCGCTGCTCGCATCGGGGCATGCCTTCAATACCGCCGTGGATGAAGCACCGGTGAGCTGGGACCACGTCGAGCTGCGCCTGGACGCCTATACCTACAGCCGCAACGAAACCTGCGCGCTGGGGGTCAACGTCGGTGATTTCGTCGCCTTCGATCCGATGCCGGAATTCACCGAGAACGGCTACATCAGCGCCCGCCACCTGGATGACAAGGCTGGCGTCGCCGCGCTGCTGGCGGCACTGAAGGCCATCGTCGAAAGCGGCCGCGAACCACCCATCGATGTACATCCGCTGTTCACCATCACCGAGGAAACCGGCTCCGGAGCCGCCGGCGCCCTGCCCTGGGATGTCAGCGAGTTCGTCGGGATCGACATCGCGCCGGCGGCCAAGGGCCAGGCCTCCAGTGAGCACGCGGTAACTGTGGCGATGCAGGATTCCGGCGGCCCCTACGACTTTCATCTGTCGCGCCACCTGCTAAAGCTCGCCAGCGAGAACGAGATCCCGGTGCGCCGCGACCTGTTCCGCTACTACCACAGCGACGCCCAGTCGGCGGTCGAAGCGGGACACGACATCCGCACCGCGCTGCTGGCCTTCGGCTGCGATGCCACCCATGGCTACGAACGCACCCACATCGACAGCCTCGCGGCGATGAGCCGCCTGCTCTGCGGCTACATGCTCAGCCAGCCGGTCTTCGCCAGCGACTCCCAACACTCGAAGGACTCGCTGGAACGTTTCAGCCATCAACTGGAACACGATGCGCAGATGGAGAACGACACCCGCGTGCCACCCGTCGACACACTGATCGGGCGCCAGCACCACCCCCAGGAGCGTGAAAGTTGAGTCATTGGCTTACGTGACCAGGCGCCTGCTTCGCGCAGCAGACGCTTGCCGCTCGGCGCGTAACTCGGCAAAGTTAACCGGACAAGGACGTGCGGCACTCTGAAGGCGCCATGTAGAGCCCAAGGAATCGGTACCGTCACATCGCTCTACTAATATGTGTCGCCCATTCGGGCGCGCCTCTTCCGGAACGAAACATGACGCCGCGTTCATGCCTGGCTTTGCTGCTGTTTTGCCTGTCGCTCCAAGCCTGGGCAATCTCGCCCGTCGTGTTTGATTCACCCGACCTGCGCAAGTCACTCGGAAGCGGCACCCTCTACCTCGAGGACCCGGATGGCGCGCTGGATGTCGATGAAGTCATGGCATTCGCGGACGAGCGCATGCGCACCGTCGAGAGCGGCCATGTGAACGAGGGCAAGAACAGCTCGACATGGTGGTTACGCGCCAGACTGGTCAACGAGTTGGACGCACCGCTCGGCGGCTTCGTCGAAATCAACTACCCGCTGCTCGACCACATCGAGCTGTTCCTGCAGTACCCCGACGGCAGCACCAGCAGGCAGCTGACCGGGGATCGCTACCCCTTCGCGGATCGTCCGGTAAAGGTCAGCGACTTCTGGTTTCCCGTCGATCTGCCTCCGGGCGAAACCACCCTTCTGTTGCGCATCAAGACCACCAGCACGCTCTACGTGCCGCTGTACTTCAGCAGCTACAACGCCAGCGCGGCCCAGCAACAGGAGTTGAGCGGCATCAGCGGCGCCTTCTACGGCGTGCTGTTCGCGATGTTCTGCTACAACCTGTTCCTCTTCGCCTCGCTGCGCGAGCCGGCGTACTTCTGGTATCTGGTCTACACCCTCAACGTCGGACTGTTCGCGCTCTCATTCGACGGCCTGCTGGTCAAATGGCTGGCCGACGACGGCGGGCTGGTGGCCATGGGCATCTACGTCCTGATGTTCAGCCATTGCCTGATCGCCATTCAGTTCAGCCGCCACTTCCTGCACACCCGCGAGCTCTTTCCACGGCTCGACCTGGTGCTGCGCTGCACGCTGCTGATCGCCCTCGGCAGCATGGTTTCCGGGCTGCTGCTGGACGTGCAGACCTGGAGCATCCTGGCCAGCATCACGGTGATCGCCGCCTCGGTCGGCCTGCTTGCCACCGGCGCCTTCGTCTGGCGTCGCGGCGTGCGCTATGGCGTCTACTACACCCTGGCCTGGGGCGTGCTGCTGGCCTCGTTCATCCTGGTCACGGCCGGCTCGCTGGGCTTCGAGCTGTTCGGCCTGTACGGCGCGGCGGTGGTCAAGGCCAGCGTCGCTTTCGAACTGATCACCCTGTCCATCGGCCTGGCCGATCGCATCAACCTGCTCAAGGAAGAGGGCTACCGCTCGCGTGAGGCCGCCGAGCGGGCCGCCAGCGAGAATGAAGCCAAGAGCCGCTTCCTGGCCAAGATGAGTCACGAGATCCGCACTCCGCTCAATGGCGTGCTCGGCATGCTGCAACTGCTGCGTGAAACGCCGCTGGACCGCAGCCAGCAGTTCTATCTGGATACCATCTCCAGCTCCGGCAACTCGCTGATGGCGGTGATCAACGACATCCTCGACTACGCCCGGATAGGCTCCGGCAAGCTCAGCCTGGAAGACATCGACTTCGATCTGGAAATCCTGATTTCCGAAACCATCCGGCTGTTCACCGCGCAGGCGCTGGAGAAACAGCTGAGCCTGCACGTAGGCCTGGAGCCCGGCGTACCGCGACGGATTCGTGGCGACCCCACGCGACTCAAACAGATTCTGATGAACCTGCTGAGCAATGCGCTGAAATTCACCGAGCACGGCCACGTACTGCTCGAAGTCTCCTGCCGCCAGACTCAGGAAGGCACCCGGCGCCTGGTGTTCTGCGTCAGCGACAGCGGTATCGGCATGCGTCAGGAAGTGCTGGCGCAGTTGTTCGAATCCTTCTCCCAGGGCGACTCGAGCACCACTCGACGTTACGGTGGCAGCGGATTGGGCCTGGCGATCAGCAAGGAACTGGTGGAAATGATGAATGGCCATATCGAGGTGCAGAGCGCACCGGGCCGCGGCAGCCGCTTCTGTTTCGAAATCCCGCTGCAAAGCGCCAGCGATGTGGAAGACCCGCTGAACCACCTGCTCGGCGGCCGCCCGGCGCTGCTCGCTTCGCAGGATACCGAGGGCCTCGAGGCGTTGAGCCATCTGCTGCGGCGCTGGGGCATGCGCACCGAGCGCTGCCAGACCCCGGAATGCCTGCCGGACTACCTGTCGGACTTCACCGCCCCGCCACTGATGGTTCTGCTGGCGCCCTGGCCGGGCAGTCCGGCGCAGTGGCTGGAGCGTCTTCGCCCGCATCTGGAGGCGAATCAGCGGGTGCTGATGCTCTATTCGCCGGTCCACGAGCCGCCACCGCCATCGCCCGGGTTACGTCTGATCAGCCTGGCGCTACCGCTGCAGAGCACGCCGCTGCGTGAGGCGTTGCAGGCGCTATACACTCCAGCGCCTCAGCAGGCTAGCGAAGCGACCGACGTTGCACCAGCAGAGCAGCCACCCCGCGAACCCTGCATTCTGGTCGCCGAGGACAATCCGGTGAATCAGATGGTGGTGCGCGGCCTGCTGAAAAAGCGCGGTTACGCGGTTCAGCTCGCCGACAACGGACGCCAGGCCGTGGACCTCTATCGTCGCGATCCGGAAGCCGTGCAACTGATCCTGATGGACTGCGAAATGCCGGAGCTTGATGGCTTCGAAGCCAGCCGGCGGATACGCAAGCTGGAAGCGGAGCTTGAATTACAGGCCGTGCCGATCATCGCCGTGACCGCCCACGTACTGGCAGAGCACCGTCAGCGCGGCCTGGAATCGGGTATGGATGAATTCATCGGTAAACCTCTGGAGAGCCGGCAGCTGTATGCTTGCCTGGACAGCTACCTGCAGGGCGGCGCGAGCTAACGTCCGCCGGCCTTGTGGCAAACCGGCTCACCCGAAGAAATCCCATGCTCATACCGCACGACCAGCTCGAACCGGACACCCTGACCCGCCTAATAGAAGATTTCGTCACCCGCGATGGCACCGATAATGGTGACGAAACGCCGCTTGAAACCCGGGTGACACGGGTGCGCCGCGCGCTGGACAAGGGGGAGGCGGTGATCGTCTTCGACCCCGACAGTCAGCAATGCCAGCTGGCCCTCAGGCGCGATGTGCCGCGCGAGTGGCTGGACTGAACGCCGCCGCGCGCTTCAGCCGAACAGACCGCTCTCGCGCTCCCAGGCACAGCGCATGCGCAGGTCGCTCTGCTGCGGACTGTGGCTGCCGGTATCGGTTTCCCAGCGAAAGGTGTGGGTGCCGTTGAGCTCGGTTTCCAGGTGCACCACCGCGCTGGTCCAGTACAACTGCTTGAGCAGCTCCTCGAAACGCTGGACCCAGAGCGCCCACTCGTACTCCACTGCGCGGTAGCTGGCACCGAAGTGCATCACCTGGGTCTGGTACAGGCCCAGTTCCTCGTTACGGCAGAAGGAAAACATCTCGCGACCGATGAAGGGCCAGGCCTCGCCCTGCGGCAACGCCTGCACGGCAGCCAGATTGTTCGCCCGGCGCTGGCGGCACTGCTCGGGGTCGGCGGAAGGCCAATCACGGATGCAGCCATAAACGATGGATTCAGACTCCACTCGAAACTCCGAAACGCAGGGATGAACTGGGACGGCGAGCTTTCTAGCACAGCGCGGCGGGCGGGTCACCCGCGGCTTGGGAAGTGGTGAAACAGGCCACAGCCTCGGGACGGTTCAGCGATCCTGATGCCGTGGCCGCAGGCGCATCGCCAACAACGACATGCATGCCGCCATGCCGGTGAGGACCAGGAACGGCATGCGATAGTCACCCGCCAGATCACGCCCGAGCCCTGCCAGTACCGGCGTCAGGCACGCCAGGCAGTAGCCGGTGCAGAGCATCATCGCGGTCAGACGGCTGACCGCCAACGGAGTATTGGCTTCGTACATCGGCGAGATCAGCGCCAGGGAGAAAGTGCCGTTGAGCGCGACGCCGAGCAGCATGCAGACCACCAGGGGTTGCCAGCTCGGTGCCAGAGCGATTGCTGCCAGGCAAAGGGTCGCCAACCCGCCGCACGCCGCCATGATTCGATGCCGATTGCCCAGCCGCTGCGCCAGCCAGGGCATGGCAAAGGCGCTCGGCAGGCCGATGAGCATGAAGCCACTGAAGAACGCATTGCTTTGCAGCAGGCTGTAGCCAACCTCGTGATAACGAGCCACCAGCCAAGTGGCCAGCGCATAGAACAGCCCGGCCTGAAGGGCGAAGTAGACACTGAGCAGCCAGGCCCGAGGCTCCTTCCAGGGCAAACCGGCACGACTCTCGCTGGCGGCTTCCGGCTGATTGGGCAAGCGCGACCAGATCAGCAGCGCAGCCAGGGCCGGCAGCGCCCAGAGCGCCAGGCCACGCGTCCAGTCCTGCCCCATCACCTCGGTGGCCGGCGCCGTCACCACTACGCCGAGGGTGCCGCCGACCGCCATGCTCAGCGAGTACCACGCCGCCGTCTGGCCCATGCGCTCAAGGAAATAGCGTTTGATGAAGCCGGACAGCAGCGGCCCGGCGACGGCGATCCCTGCGCCAACCAGCCCGGCGGTGCCGATCAGCAGAACGGCGTTGTGGCCGAACAGTCGCAACAGCAATGCCACGCCGATCAGCCCGAGGCACAGCGCGATGCTGCGCTCCAGCCCGAAACGCACGGCCAGCCGCGGCGCCAGGGGGGCGAGCAAGCCCATCAGCAGAACCGGCAAGGCCGTGGTGAGACTGATCAGACCGCGAGAAAGCGAAAGCTCTTCGGCGATGCGCTCGATCAGCGGAGCGAAGGAGGTAATACCTGGGCGCAGGTTGATGGCAGCCAGGACCAGCGCCAGCATCAGCAGCCCGCGGGAGGGAAAATTCACAAGCGATCCATAGGGTTACGGCGAAAAAAGCCGGACAGGCAACCCTACTCCCCGCCTCTCCCCGAGGCAACCGCAGCGGCCGCCGAAGCGGCCGGGCAGTCTCAGAGCGCCTTGCTCTTGGCGCGTTTCTTTTCGGCCAGCAGCGCCATCTCGTCGTAGATCGCCTGAGGGTTCTGCTGCTTGACCTTCCAGGCCATACGGCCCTCGTCGTGCGGCAGGATCATGAACTCGCCCTTGGCGACCTGCTGGTGGATGTAGTCAGCGATGTCCGCCGCAGTAATCGGCGAGGACTCCAGCAGCTTGCCGATCTGCGCCTTCACGTTCGGCGTCGGGCCGCGGAAGGAATCCAGCAGGTTGGTCTGGAAGAACGACGGGCAGACCACATGCACGCCGACCTCGGCCTGGCGCAGCTCGACCAGCAGGCTTTCCGACAGCGCTACGACGCCGGCCTTCGCCACGTTGTAGTTGCTCATGCCCGGCGCCTGCATCAGCGCCGCCATGGAGGCGATGTTGATGATCTTGCCCTTGCTCTTCTGTACTAACGGCAGGAACGCCTTGCAGCCCTTGACCACGCCCATCAGGTTGATCGCGATCTGCCAGTCCCAGTCCTCCAGCGACAGCTCGTCGAAGAAGCCGCCGGAAGCCACACCGGCGTTGTTGACCACGATATCGATGCCGCCGAGCTTCTCCTCGCAGGCCTGGGCGAAGGCGATCAGCTGGCTGTAGTCACGCACGTCACAGCGCATGATGAAGCCATCGCCACCCGCCTCGCGAACCATTTTCAGGGTTTCCGCCAAGCCAGCTTCATTGACGTCGGAAAGCGCCAGCTGCCAGCCATCACGTGCCCAGCGCAGGGCGATTTCGCGCCCGAGTCCAGAACCGGCGCCTGTGATCATCATGCGATTGTGCATCGTTCTACTGCCTTTTGTTGTTCGGGTAGTGGCAGCGAGTCTAGCGAATGCACGAGGGCGCACCGGCATCCATCAGATTGATGAATGCCCCTGGCAAACCCTTGGCTCATGGGGCTGACCGCGCGGTTCCAGGCAGGCACTATGGGCGCAGGATGGGGCTGTTGCAGCCCTCGAGTCTTCACCGAGAACGAAAAAGGGCAGCCCGAGGGCTGCCCTTTTCCTACTAGCGTTCGCCTTAGTGTGCGACGGCGCCGGTTGCACCCAGGCCAGTCTGCGAGCGAACGAACTGGGCGAAGAAGCGCTCACGCTCCTCCCCTGCCCGCTTGGACTTGTCGGTGACCGAGAAGAACCAGATGCCGATGAACGCGGCGGCCATCGAGAACAGCGCCGGGTACTTGTAGGGGAAGATCGCCTCGGCATAGCCGAACACGTCGACCCATACGGTCGGGCTGATGATGGTCAGCAGCAGCGCAGTGATCAGACCCAGCGCACCACCGAACAGCGCCCCGCGGGTGCTCAGCCCCTTCCAGTACATCGAAAGGAACAGCACCGGGAAGTTGCAGCTGGCGGCGATGGAGAACGCCAGGCCGACCATGAAGGCGATGTTCTGCTTCTCGAAGATGATGCCGAGCAGGATCGCCACCACGCCCAGGGTCAGGGTGGTCAGCTTGGTCACGCGCATCTCGTCTTCTTCCCGCGCCTTGCCCTGCTTGATTACGCAGGCATAGAGGTCATGGGAAACCGCCGAGGCACCGGCCAGGGTCAGACCCGCCACGACGGCGAGGATGGTGGCAAAGGCGACCGCGGAGATGAAGCCGAGGAACAGGTTGCCGCCCACCGCGCTGGCCAGGTGGATGGCGACCATGTTGGTGCCGCCGACGATGGCGCCGGTCACGTCCTTGAAGTCCGGGTTGGTGCTGACCAGCAGGATCGCGCCGAAGCCGATGATGAAGGTCAGGATGTAGAAGTAGCCGATGAAGCCGGTGGCGTAGAACACGCTCTTGCGCGCTTCCTTGGCGTCGGACACGGTGAAGAAGCGCATCAGGATGTGCGGCAGGCCGGCGGTACCGAACATCAGTGCCAGGCCGAGGGAGATCGCCGAGATCGGGTCGGAAACCAGACCGCCCGGGCTCATGATCTGCGCACCCTTGTCGTGGATCTTCACCGCTTCGGCGAACAGGCTGCCGAAATCGAAGCCGACCGTCTTCATCACCATGATGGCCATGAAGCTCGCGCCCGACAGCAGCAGCACCGCCTTGATGATCTGTACCCAGGTGGTCGCCAGCATGCCGCCGAACAGCACGTACATGACCATCAGCACACCGACCAGCACCACAGCCACGTAGTAATCCAGGCCGAACAGCAGCTGGATCAGCTTGCCGGCACCGACCATCTGCGCGATCAGGTAGAAGGCCACCACGATCAGCGAGCCGAATGCCGAGAGCAGACGGATCTGCGTCTGGCCGAGGCGATAGGAGGCCACGTCGGAGAAGGTGAACTTGCCCAGGTTGCGCAGGCGTTCAGCCATCAGGAACAGGATGATCGGCCAACCGACGAGGAAGCCGATGGAGTAGATCAGGCCGTCGTAACCGCTGGTGTAGACCAGCGCGGAAATGCCGAGGAAGGACGCCGCCGACATGAAGTCGCCGGCAATCGCCAGACCGTTCTGGAACCCGGTGATGCTGCCGCCGGCGGTGTAGTAGTCAGCGGTCGAGGTGTTGCGCTTGGCCGCCCACTTGGTGATGCCCATGGTGAACACGATGAACACCACGAACATGATGATGGCGGTGTAGTTGGTGGCCTGCTTCTGGACTTCGCCGGTAATGGCATCGGCGAGCAGCGCAGGCGAGACTGCCAACAGCAGGGCAGTCATCAGGAAACGCAGGATCATTATTTCTGTGCCTCGTTGAGGATTTCCTGGTTGATGCGATCGAACTCACCGTTGGCACGCTGCACATAGACACCGGTCAGGATGAACGCCATGAAGATCACTCCGACGCCAACCGGAATGCCCCAGGTGGTCACGGTATTGGCGGACAGCGGAATGCCGAGGATCTTCGGCTCGAAGGCGATCAACAGGATGAACGCCAGGTAGGCGCTGAGCATGACGGCCGACAGCAGCCAGGCGAAACGCCCGCGCTTGGCCACCAACTCTTGGAAACGCGGATTGGCATAAATCTGCCGGTAAACATTTTCATTGTGCATTGGAATCTGTCTCCACGGTCGCTACCCCCCGGTGGGAGCAGGGGCGGCTACTTTAGGCTTGGGTCGGATGAACGCCACCCGACTTTGGTCTGAATGCAGTTCACAAAAACACCCGTCGTAGAGCCGTTCAGCCGCGGAAAATGGGGCGCCGCAACAAATCCACATACAAATAGTGTGGCGCTATGTCGCACATGCGAAACGTTGATTTCAGACATTGCCCGGGCTCGACCAGACTATCTCCATCGCGAGAACGATTCTCGACTGCACAAGGAGACGGGGCCATGCTGAAGACCGTGACGTTCACCCTGATGCACTTCTGCATCGCCTTTTCGGTGACCTATGCACTGACTGGCAGCATCGCCATTGGCGGCCTGGTCGCCACCGTCGAACCGCTGTGCAACTCGGTGGGCTTCTACTTCCACGAGAAGCTCTGGCAGCGTTTCGAACGCAGTCCGGCAAGCAAGATGCCCATCCCCAAACATGCCTGGCTGCACCATCACGCCTGAGGCCTTGTCATTTCTCATCCTGCGCAGGGATCGAATCCGCAACCGCGCTGCCATAGTGAAGTTGGCTTGCGTTGTGCGGCCGATGCAGTTCTATTGGGACAGGTAGCGCGGGACGCCGTCGCTGCCTTGCCACAGGCCAACCGGGCCTGTTAACGGAGAAGCACCATGCAGCTGTTGTTGCGCCTGACCGCCCTGCTCGCCCTGGTCGTTGCGCCTGTCCACGCCGCCGATCTGACTGTCGAGGAGTACGGCTTCCCGCTGTCCAACCCCTTCGAAGCCACCATCGCAGGTACGCCCATCGAGCTACGCGCCGAAGTGCCGACCGATGACGATATCGACCAGGCCGACTACAACCTGCGTCTGCGTCCCGAACGCGAGTTCACCCTGCCGGACAACTTCTGGCCGGTCAAAAAGCTGCGTTATCGGCTCGCTCGGCAAAGCGGCCCCGCGCCACTCATGTTCATCATTTCCGGTACCGGCGCGCGCTATTCGGCAGGCAAGACCGAAGCCCTGAAGCGTCTGTTCTACGGCGCCGGCTACCATGTGGTGCAGTTGTCGTCGCCGACCAGCTATGACTTCATGTCCGCCGCCTCGCGCTACGCAACACCCGGCATCAGCAGCGACGATGCCAAGGACCTGTACCGGGTCATGCAGGCGGTCCGCGCGCAGCACCACAAGCTGCCCGTCACCGAGTACCACCTCACCGGCTACAGCCTCGGCGCCCTGAATGCCGCGTTCGTCAGCCAGCTGGACGAAACCCGTCGCAGCTTCAACTTCAAGCGCGTGTTGCTGCTGAATCCGCCGGTCAACCTCTACACCTCGGTCAGCAACCTGGACAAGCTGGTGCAGACCCGCGTCGAAGGCATTAACGACCACACCACCTTCTACGAAGTGATTCTGGAAAAGCTCACGCGCTATTACCGTCAGAAGGGCTATATCGACCTCGACGAGGCCGTTCTCTACGACTTCCAGCAATCGAACCTGAAGCTCAGCGACGAGCAGATGGCGATGCTCATCGGTTCAGTGTTCCGCTTCTCCGCCGCGGATATCACCTTCACCTCCGACCTGATCAACCGTCGCGGCCTGATCACACCGCCCGAGTATCCGATCAACGAAGGCACCCGTCTGGAGCCGTTCTTCAAGCGCGCACTGCTGTGCAGCTTCGACTGCTACATCACCGAGCAGGTGATTCCGATGTGGCGCGCCCAGTACGACGGCGGCAGCCTGACCCAGCTGATCCAGCAGGTCAGCCTGTACGCGCTGGAGGATTACCTGCGCCAGAGTCCGAAGATCGCCGTCATGCACAACGCCGACGACCTGATCCTCGGCGAGGGTGACCTCGGCTTCCTGCGCCGTACCTTCGGTGATCGCCTGACCCTTTATCCGCGAGGCGGCCACTGCGGCAACCTCAACTACCGCGTAAACACTCAACACATGCTGGAGTTCTTCCGTGGCTAAAGGAATGCTGCTGCCGTTGCTTCTGGCCAGTGGTCTGGCCTTCGCCGACACGCCGAAGGTGGATGAGGATGGTTTCACCCATCCGCTGCGCAATCTGGAGTTCAATCCCGGTCTGGATCAGCGCGAGTTCGAGCGCGCCACCTTCCAGGCACTGGATGTCTACGATCCGTTCGAGTCGGTCAACCGGCGCATCTACCACTTCAACTATCGGCTCGATCAGTGGGTGATGCTGCCGGTGGTGCGCGGCTATCGCTACGTCACGCCGCGGCCGGTGCGCACTGGCGTGAGCAATTTCTTCAGCAACCTCGGCGAAGTGCCGACGCTGTTCAACAGCCTGGCTCAACTCAAGGGCCAGCGCGCGGCGAACGCCACTGCACGTTTCCTGTTCAACAGCATCCTGGGCGTGGGCGGCCTCTGGGACCCGGCAACGCGCATGGGGCTGCCGCGTCAGAGCGAAGATTTCGGCCAGACCCTCGGTTATTGGGGCGTTCCCCAGGGGCCGTACCTGATTCTTCCGGCGCTGGGCCCGTCTAACCTGCGCGACACCACGGGCCGCGTGGCCGACTTCGCCGTCGAGCGGCAGGTGGAGTTTCTGCAGTATTCCGAAACCACCGGCGGCGAGTTGAGCCTGACGGCGCTGCGGGCCGTCAATGCGCGGCATGTCACCAGCTTCCGCTACGGTCAGCTCAATTCGCCGTTTGAATACGAGAAGGTGCGCTACGTCTACAGCCGGGCGCGGGACTTGCTGGTAGAGGAATAACCCACTTTATCGATTGTTTGTAGCAATATTACGCACCCATTGATCGAAGCAACCCACCTACTCTTGGCGAATTCAACCCGAGAGGCATTCGATCATGTCCCAGCGTGAAATTCTTTCCATCACCAGCGGCCGTGCCACGTCCGATGGCGCCGGCGTCAGCCTGACCCGCGTCTTCGGCGGCGCTGCCCCGGAGCGCTTCGATCCGTTCCTGATGCTCGACGAGTTCGGTTCCAACGACCCTGACGAGTACATTGCCGGCTTCCCGCCCCACCCACATCGCGGCTTCGAAACCATCACCTACATGCTCGAAGGACGCATGCGCCACGAGGATCACATGGGCAATGTGGGGTTGCTGGAGAGCGGTGGCGTGCAGTGGATGACCGCAGCGCGCGGCGTCATCCATAGCGAGATGCCGCAGCAGCAGGAAGGCACCATGCGCGGCTTCCAGCTATGGTTGAACCTGCCCTCCCACGCCAAGCTCGGCGATCCGGACTATCGGGATTTCGCCCCGGCCGAAATACCGCAACTCGCCCTGCCGGGCGGCGTGCAGGCCAAGGTCATCGCCGGCGCGTTCAAGGCCGGCGATATCGAACAGCACGGGATCGTGCAGCGGCCCGATACCGAGCCTCTGCTGTTCGACCTGCAGCTTTCAGCCGAGAGTGCCGTCTCGCCGCAAGTACCGGATGGCCATCGGTTGTTGCTCTACGTCTATGAAGGGACGCTGCGGGTGGGTGAGCAGGCGGTGAGCAAAGGCCAGTTGGTTCAGATGTCCCAGGACGGCGAGCTCAATCTGTCCAGCGAACGTGGCGCCCGGCTGATGCTGCTGGCAGGCCGCCCACTCGGTGAGCCGATCGTGCAGTACGGGCCATTCGTGATGAACAGCCGCGAGGAGATCGAGCAGGCGCTGCGAGACTTCCGGGACGGTACGTTGGCCTGACCTGCACGATCTGCCCGAGAAGACGCCAGGCCTGGCGCAAATGGCAGTCCACTAGACGGCCGAACGCGTCTTCCTCTTTTTATACAAGCTGGGCTCGCCTACCGGGCGGGTCTTGAAGCGGCGATGCGCCCAGAGGTACTGCTCGGGTACCGCACTGACCGCCTCTTCTATCCACTGGTTGATCCGCAGACAGTCCGCCTCTTCACTTTCACCCGGGAAGTCCTGCAGCGGCGGATGGATCACCAGTCGATACCCCGAACCGTCCGCCAGGCGTTCCTGGGTGAAGGGTATGACCCGCGCCCTGCCCAGCCGGGCAAACTTGGTGGTGGCGGTGACGGTCGCCGCCTGGACGCCAAACAGCGGTACGAACAGGCTCTGTTTTCGCCCATAGTCCTGGTCCGGCGCGTACCAAATGGCGCGCCCTGCGCGCAATACCTTGAGCATCGCCCGCACATCCTCGCGCTCGATGGCACTCGCATCACGGTTGTGCCGTTCGCGCCCGCGACGCTGGATGAAGTCGAAAAGCGGATTCTTGTGCTCGCGGTACATGCCGTCGATCGTGTGCCGCTGGCCAAGCAGCGCGGCGCCGATCTCCAGCGTAGTGAAATGCAGCGCCATCAGGATCACACCCTGCCCTGCAGCCTGAGCCTGCTGCAGATGCTCGAGCCCATCGATCCTGGCCAGGCGCTGCAGGCGTGCCTGCGGCCACCACCAGCTCATGGCCATCTCGAAGAAGGCAATGCCGTTGGAGGCAAAGTTCTCCCGCAACAGACGCTCGCGTTGCGCCTGACTCAGTTCGGGGAAACACAGCTCCAGATTGCGCCGAGCGATGTAGCGACGCGAACCGGCGAAGCGAAACATCAGTGCGCCAAGCCCGCGACCCAGTTTCAAGAGAACCGAATATGGCAACTGGACCAGCAGCCACAGCACGCCCAGGCCCAGCCACAGCGGCCAGAAGCGCGGGTGCAGGAAGTACGCACGAAACTGAGGACGATCCATGAATATCTCGACAACCGATGAAGCGACGCATTCTAGCGGCAAACGCCTGCGCTGACCGAGCCCAAGCGCACCGACGATCGCTTCACGGGCCGCTCGCGGGTTGCAGGCAGCGACGCGCCCCGCTATAAGTCCTCGCCATTTACCGCAGCAGACAGACCATGAGCCAAGCCGACCTCACCGATCAGTCCCCAGCCTTCCAGCTCAAGGGCAGCATGCTCGCCATCACCGTGCTGGAGCTCGCGAGTAACGACATCGAGCGTCTCGACGAGCAACTTGCGGCCAAAGTCGAGCAAGCGCCGGACTTCTTCAATAACACCCCTCTGGTACTGGCACTGGACAAGCTGCCGGAGTCCGCCCGCGAGATCGATATCGCTGCGCTGGTCAGCCTCTGCCGCAAGCACCGCCTGCGCACACTGGCACTGCGGGCTAGCGACCCCACACATCTAGAAGCGGCGGCAGTGCTCGATCTGCCTGTGCTACCGCCCTCCGGCGCACGTGAACGCCAGGTCGATCTGAATTCGAAAATCCCGGCTAAACCCGCTGAACCGGTCTATCGCCCTACCCGAGTCGTTACCACGCCAATTCGCGGCGGCCAGCAGGTGTATGCGCAGGGTGGCGACCTGATCGTCCTCGCTCCCGTGAGTCCGGGTGCGGAACTTCTCGCCGATGGAAACATCCATGTTTACGGTCCGCTCCGCGGTCGCGCCCTCGCGGGCATCAAAGGCGACACCACGGCACGAATCTTCTGCCAGCAACTCGCAGCGGAAATGGTTTCCATCGCCGGCCAATACAAGGTCGCCGAGGACCTGCGACGCGATCCTCTCTGGGCTGAAGCAGTACAGATCAGCCTCTCTGGCGATGTGTTGAACATCACCCGCCTTTAACGGATACTGCCGCGAATTTTCAAGGACCAAACGGGCAATCCTGACGCCGAAATCAGCGGAAGGTCCCGATTTTTTAATTTTTAGGGTGAATCACCTTGGCCAAGATCATCGTAGTCACTTCCGGCAAAGGTGGCGTTGGTAAAACCACCACCAGCGCCGCCATCGGCACCGGCCTCGCGTTGCGCGGCCACAGGACCGTCATCGTCGACTTCGACGTCGGTCTGCGGAATCTCGACTTGATCATGGGCTGCGAGCGTCGAGTAGTTTATGACTTCGTCAACGTCATCAACGGCGATGCCACCCTTACCCAAGCACTGATCAAGGACAAGCGCCTAGAGAACCTCTACGTGCTTGCTGCCAGCCAGACCCGCGACAAAGACGCCCTGACTCAAGAAGGCGTCGGCAAGGTCATCGACGAGCTGGGCAAGAACTTCGAATACGTCATCTGCGATTCCCCAGCCGGTATCGAGAAAGGCGCGCACCTGGCCATGTATTTCGCCGACGAAGCCATCGTCGTAACCAACCCGGAAGTTTCCTCGGTACGCGACTCCGACCGCATGCTCGGCCTGCTTGCTAGCAAGTCGCGCCGCGCCGAGAGCGGCGAGGAGCCTATCAAGGAACACCTGCTGCTGACCCGATACAACCCCGAACGCGTCACCAAAGGTGAAATGCTCGGCGTCGAGGACGTCGAGGAAATCCTTTCCATCCGCCTGCTTGGCGTAATTCCCGAGTCGCAGGCCGTACTCAAGGCGTCCAACCAAGGCATCCCTGTGATCCTCGACGATCAGAGCGATGCCGGCCAGGCCTATAGCGATGCCGTGGACCGTCTGCTCGGCAAGGAAGTGGTACACCGCTTCCTCGACGTGAAGAAGCCTGGCTTCCTGCAACGACTTTTCGGAGGCCGCGAATGAACCTTTTCGACTTCTTCCGTGAACGCAAGAAGAAGGAATCCCCAGCTGCAATCGCCAAAGAGCGTTTGCAGATCATCGTCGCCCACGAGCGTGGCCAGCGCACTGAGCCGGACTACCTGCCGGCCCTGCAGAAAGAACTGGTCGAGGTGATCCGCAAGTACGTCAACATTGACAGCGACCAGGTCCAGGTTGCACTCGAGGACCAGGGCAGCTGCTCGATTCTCGAGCTGAACATCACCCTGCCGGATCGCTGAGCGAAACCGGCGTACAGAAACGGCGGCCCACGGGTCGCCGTCTTCGTTTGTGGAAAAGCGAATGCCTCTTAGCGCTATCGAGATCGTCCATCAGGACGCCGCCCTTCTGGTCATCAACAAGCCGACCTTGCTGCTGTCCGTACCGGGTCGCGCCGAAGACAACCGTGACTGTCTAGTAACCCGTCTGCAGGAAAATGGCTATCCCGAAGCGCGCATCGTGCACCGCCTGGACTGGGAAACCTCCGGGCTTATCGTGCTTGCCCGCGACGCTGATACGCACCGTGAGCTGTCTCGTCAGTTCCATGATCGTGAAACGGAAAAGGCCTATACCGCGCTGTGCTGGGGCCAGCCCGAACAGGACAGCGGCAGCATCGACCTGCCGCTGCGCTACGATCCACCGACCAAACCGCGCCACGTCGTCGACCACGAGCAGGGCAAGCAGGCACTGACCTTCTGGCGCGTGCTTGAACGCTGCGGCGACTACAGCCGCGTCGAGCTGACCCCCATCACCGGCCGCTCCCACCAGTTGCGAGTCCATATGCTGTCGATCGGGCATCCGCTGCTCGGCGATCGCCTGTATGCCCACGAGCAAGCCCTGCAAGCCCATGAGCGCCTGTGTCTGCACGCCAGTATGCTCACCCTGACCCACCCGCAAACCGGCGAGCGCCTGCGCTTCGAGTGCCCGGCACCGTTCTGATGACGACAAGCACGTGCCATCGCGTGCACTTACTAAATGCAGGCGGTGCCGGTGCGCTTATTACCAGGTGTCGAATGCTATAGACTTCGTGACCTTGCAGTCCGGAGTCCGAAATGCGCAAAGCTCTCAACCAAGGCCTGATCGAATATCTGCAGGCATCCCCTACCCCGTTCCATGCCACCCAGAATCTCGCCCAGGCGCTACAGGCCGCCGGCTACCGTGCGCTGGACGAGCGCGAGGTCTGGCATACCGAGGCGGGCGGGCGTTATTACGTCACCCGCAACGACTCGGCCATCATCGCCTTCCAGCTGGGCAGCAAAGCGCTCGTCGAACACGGCCTGCGCTTGGTTGGCGCCCATACCGACAGCCCGTGCCTGCGGGTCAAGCCACAGCCGGAGCTGCAGCGCCAGGGCTTCTGGCAGCTGGGTGTCGAGGTGTATGGCGGCGCCCTGCTCGCTCCTTGGTTCGACCGCGATCTGTCGCTGGCCGGCCGTGTCACCTACAGCCGTGATGGCCGCATCGAAAGCCAGCTGATCGACTTCAAGGTGCCGATCGCGACGATTCCGAACCTGGCGATTCACCTCAATCGGGAAGCCAATCAGGGCTGGGCCATCAACGCGCAGAACGAGTTACCGCCGATTCTGGCCCAGATCGCCAGCCAGGAAAGCCCAGACTTCCGCGCACTGCTCGCCGATCAGCTCGGCCGTGAACATGGCCTGGTCGCCGACGTCGTACTGGACTTTGAACTGAGCTTCTACGACACCCAGAGCGCGGCGGTCATCGGCTTGCACGGTGACTTCATCGCCGGCGCCCGCCTGGACAATCTGCTTTCGTGCTTTGCGGGCTTGCAGGCCTTGCTGAACGCCGAACCCGAGCACACCTGCGTGCTGGTCTGCACCGATCACGAGGAAGTCGGCTCGACCTCGCTGTGCGGCGCGGATGGCCCGTTCCTGGAGCAGGTCTTGCGTCGCGTGCTGCCGGATGAGGACGACTTTCAGCGCGCCATCAGCCATTCCCTGCTGATTTCCGCCGACAATGCCCACGCGGTGCACCCGAACTACGCCGACAAGCACGACGGCAACCACGGGCCTAAGCTCAACGCTGGCCCGGTGATCAAGGTGAACAACAACCAGCGCTACGCCACAAGCAGCGAAACCGCCGGGTTCTTCCGTCATCTTTGTGTGGAGAACGAAGTACCGGTGCAGAGTTTCGTCACCCGTAGCGACATGGGCTGCGGCTCCACGATCGGCCCGATCACGGCCAGCCAGCTGGGTGTGCGTACCGTCGACATTGGCCTGCCTACCTTCGCCATGCACTCGATCCGAGAGCTAGCGGGCAGCCAGGATCTGGCGCATCTGGTCAAGGTGCTGACCGCCTTCTACGCCAGCAGCCAGCTGCCTTGAGCCACACCGGGCAGGTCTGCAGCACTGCAAACCTGCTCGATCCGTCAAGGCAAAGCGAAATCTGGCTCCGTCTACATCAAGGACGATGCGATCAGGAAAGCGCGCTATCGATCACCAGGGCCACCTTGCCGGACACGGTGTTGCTGGCCAGCGTTTCGAATGCAGCCTCCACATCACCGATGGCAAAGGTTCGCTCCAGACGCGGCGAAAGCTTGCCCTGGGTGAACAGCGGCCAGACCTTCTCTTCCATTTCCGCCAGCAGCCCGGCCTTGTAATCGGCGTCGCGGCTGCGCAGGGTCGAGCCGATCAACTGGATGCGTTTGGCCAGCAAACCAGCCAGATCCATCTCGGCCTTGCGTCCCCCCATCAAGCCGATCATCACCCAACGCCCATCCATCGCCAGCAGCTGCATATTCAATGCGGCGTACTTGGCACCGACCGGGTCGAGGATCATGTCGAACGGACCAAAATCGCGTAGCGCTTCGAGCGAGTCACCACGCAGCACACCACCCTGAGCACCGAGCGACTCACAGTAGGCCAGCCGCTCGGCCGAGCCGACACTGACCCAGCAGGGATTGCCGAAAGCCTTGCACAACTGGATCGCCGCCGAGCCAACACCACTGGCACCAGCGTGCAGCAGCACCTTGTCTCCGGCCAGTAAAGCGCCCAGACGATAGAGATTGAGCCAGGCAGTGGCATATACCTCCGGGATCACCGCAGCTTCATGCAGCGACATGCCCTCGGGAACCGGCAGCGCATGACGGGCATCGACCACCACCTCCTCGGCCATGCCGCCACCAGCCAACAGCGTGCACACGCGATCACCCACCTTCCAGCGGCTGCGCCCACTGACCTCGGCGACCACCCCTGCGCATTCCAGCCCCAGGATGTCGGTGACACCTGCCGGCGGCGGATAGTGTCCGCCTCGCTGCAGCAGGTCCGCACGGTTCAGCCCGGCAGCAGCCACACGGATACGGATTTCGCCATCGCCGCACGCCGGAGCCGGTCGCTCGGCCCACTCCAGATGCCCCTCGATACCTTGCAATGCCTTCATGCTGCCTCCATAGTGGTTCCTATCTATGCCCACCCAACTGATCGCTCGCTGGCCTTCTTTGACCACCTCAACCATCGGGCTTGTGCTTTCCACCGCCGGACGGAAAAACGAACCGGCGCCTACTTTAGATGGCCTAATATGCGTTATTCCCTAGCCTTACGTCGCCCCCAAGCCATGAAACGTACGCTGACCTGCACCGTTCTCGCCGTTCTGTTCGGCCTTCACGCTTCCCTGGCGATGGCCAAAGCCGTCAGCACGCCAGAGAACTGGGACTACCTGCAACCCGATCGTGAACAGGTCATCGCCAGCCTGAACGTCGTCGAACTGCTCAAGCGCCATCACTACAACAAGCCGCCGCTGAACGACGCGCGTTCGGCAAAGATCTTCGACAGCTACATCCAGATGCTCGATCCCTCGCGCAGCTATTTCCTGGCATCTGATCTCGAAGAGTTCGGCAAGTGGCGCAACCAGTTCGATGACTTCCTCAAGGGCGGCAATCTCGAGCCCGGCTTCATCATCTACACCCGTCATCTCGAGCGCCTGCAGAACCGGTTGAACTACGCCCTGAGCCTGCTCGACAAGGGCGTCGACAGCTTCGACTTCAGCGTCGACGAGGAGCTGCTGGTCGACCGTGAGAAGGCCGCCTGGGCCAAGGACACCGCAGAGCTGGATGACCTGTGGCGCAAACGGGTAAAGGACGAGGTATTGCGTCTGAAGATCGCCGGCAAGGAGCCGAAGGCCATTGAGGAACTGCTGACCAAACGCTACAAGAACCAGCTATCGCGCCTGAACCAGACCCGTGGCGAGGACGTTTTCCAGACCTACATCAACGCCTTCGCGCAGACCTACGATCCGCACACCCAATACCTGTCGCCGGACAGCGCGGAGAATTTCGACATCAACATGAGCCTGTCGCTCGAGGGCATCGGCGCGGTGCTGCAGAGTGACAACGAGCATGTGAAGATCGTACGCCTGGTGCCGGCCGGCCCGGCGGAGAAGAGCAAGCAGCTGGCGCCAGCGGACAAGATTGTCGGCGTCGGCCAGGCCAACGATGAGATGGTCGACGTCATCGGCTGGCGTCTGGATGAGGTGGTCAAGCTC
Organism: Stutzerimonas xanthomarina; assembly: GCF_003935375.1. Taxonomy (GTDB): domain Bacteria; phylum Pseudomonadota; class Gammaproteobacteria; order Pseudomonadales; family Pseudomonadaceae; genus Stutzerimonas; species Stutzerimonas xanthomarina_A. The sequence goes on along the minus strand of NZ_RHQM01000005.1, from coordinate 5,169 downwards.
ATCCGCGGCCCGAAGGGTTCCGTCGTGCGCCTGGAAGTCATCCCGGCGAGCAACGCGCCGAATGACCAGAGCAGCAAGGTCGTCGCCATTACCCGCGAAGCGGTGAAGCTCGAGGAGCAGGCAGCGAAGAAGTCGGTGCTGAACTTGGAACACCAGGGGCAGAACTTCAAGCTCGGTGTGATCGAGATTCCGGCGTTCTACCTGGACTTCAAGGCACTGCGCGCCGGGGACCAGAACTACAAGAGCACCACGCGTGACGTCAAAAAGCTGCTCTCCGAACTGGAAGCAGAGAAAGTCGACGGCGTGGTCATCGACCTGCGCAACAACGGCGGCGGCTCACTGCAAGAGGCCACCGAGCTCACCGGCCTATTCATTGATCAGGGTCCGACTGTGCTGGTACGCAACAGCGATGGCCGCGTAGACGTGCTTGCCGATGAACAGACCGGCGCGCTGTACAAGGGGCCGCTGGCCGTCCTCGTCAACCGTCTTTCGGCATCGGCCTCGGAGATCTTCGCCGGCGCGATGCAGGACTACCACCGGGCCTTAATCCTCGGTGGCCAGACCTTCGGCAAGGGCACCGTGCAGACGATCCAGCCACTCAACCATGGTGAGCTGAAACTGACCCTGGCCAAGTTTTACCGCGTATCAGGACAGAGCACTCAACATCAGGGTGTGATTCCCGACATCAGCTACCCTGCCGATGTCGACACCAAGGAAATCGGTGAGAGTGCGCTGCCCGAAGCGCTGCCTTGGGACAGCATCCGCGCGGCGATCAATCCGGACATGAACCCGTTCAAGCCGTTCCTCGCCGAGCTGAAGGCACGCCACGAAGCACGCACCGGCGAGAACCCGGACTTCGTCTTCACCCGCGATCGTCTGGCGCTTGCCCAGGAGCTGATGCACGAAACCACCGTCAGCCTCAATGAAGAAAAGCGGCGTGCACAACAGGCCGATATCGAGAAGCGTCAGCTGGCCTTGGAGAATGCATTGCGCCTGGCCAAAGGTGAGGAGCCACTGGCAAAGCTGGAGAGGGAAGACGAAAACACGCCTCACGCGGAAGCGGACAAACCAAAGCCGGAGGATGATGCCTACCTCTCCGAGAGCGGGCGCATTCTGCTCGATTACCTCGGTCTCAGCTCGGCGATGGCCAAGCACTGAATCGAGTGGAACGCCGCGATGTCATCAAATTGACATCACGACATCGTGAAATGAAAGGGCCGCGCTGCGGCCCTTTTCTTTTCACACCCAGAGACCTCCATGACAGTCACCGAGCAGTTGAGCACGCTGGGACATATCCTTGCTCACGGCGACATCACCACCCTGTTTCAACCCATCGTCTCGCTTTCGGAGCGACGCATTCTCGGTTATGAAGCACTCAGCCGTGGACCATCCAACGGCCCGCTGCACTCCCCGATCAATTTGCTCGCCACAGCACGCCACGCCGGCCGGCTTAACGAACTGGAGATGACCTGCCGCGAAACAGCGTGCCGGCGTTACAGCCAGGGGGCGCTACGCGGCAAGCTCTTTCTCAACGCCTCACCGGAAACGCTACTTGACGCGACCCACAAGCCCGGGCGCACGCTCGAGCTGCTGCACACCTATGGCATTTCCGCGGACAACGTGGTCATCGAGCTGACCGAGCAGGCACCGGCCGACGATCTCGAGCTGCTGGACAAGGCGCTTCATCACTATCGCTCGATGGGCTTCAGCATAGCGCTCGACGACCTTGGTGCCGGATATTCGAGTTTGCGCCTGTGGTCCGAGCTGCGACCGGACTATGTGAAGATCGACCGCTATTTCATCGACGGCATCCATCTCGACCCCGTGAAGCGCGAGTTCGTAGAATCCATCCTGAAGATCGCCCGCGCATCGCGTGCCCACGTCATCGCCGAAGGTATCGAACTGCACGAGGAACTGGCGGTGCTGGCCGGCATGGGTATCGATCTGGTGCAGGGCTATCTGCTTGGACGTCCGCTGGAGTTGCCTGCCCAGGACATCGACGAGATCCTGCCACCCCCGGAGGCCCAGCAGGCGGTCCTGGGCGAGGAGTCCGGCAACCTGTCCGGACTGCTTATCAGACAACCCGCCATGGCCGCAGAACGTCCGGTCGCTGAAATGCTCGAGGCGTTTCGACTGCAGCCGGCCCTGAACTCGATCGCAGTTTTGGACGTTGACGCCAGGCCGGTCGGCATACTTCACCGTAATCTCATTTCCGACGCGCTGCTCAAGCCCTACGCCACCGATCTGCTGGCACGCAAACCGCTTAGCCGCCTGATGAGCACGGATTTCCTCGCCGTCGAGCTCGACCAGTCGTTGCAACAGGTCAGCCGCTTGCTCACCAGCCGGGCGCGCCAAAGAATCGAGGAAGACTTCGTCATTACACAGGCAGGTCAATACCTCGGTCTGGGCCGCGTCATCGATGTTCTGAGGTTGATAACCGAACTGAAGATTCAGCAGGCGCGCCACGCCAATCCCCTGACACTGTTGCCGGGCAACGTACCTATCCAGCAGTGCCTGACCCGCCTGCTGCTACAGCGACGTAGGGCGATGGTCTGTTACGTCGACATCGACAACTTCAAACCTTTCAACGATCTGTATGGCTACGCCAAAGGCGATGAAGTGCTGCTGTGCCTGGCCCAATGTCTGAACGACCGGGTCGACCCACAGATGGATTTCGTCGGCCATATTGGCGGGGATGATTTCATGCTGGTGCTAAGCGGTCACGACTGGGAGCAGCGCATTGCCGACTTGCACAGCACCTTCGCGCTTCGCAGCAGCGCCTTCTACCAGCCAGAACACTTCGCGGCCGGCTGCTTTATTTCCACCAGCCGTGACGGGCGTAAACAGCGCTATGCCCTGCTGTCACTCTCGATCGGGATCGTCAGCGTGCGCCCGGAGCACACTGACCGCCTGGATGCAGGCAGGCTCGCCGCCCTTGCTTCGGAGGCCAAGCGCTTTGCCAAACAGGTGAACGGCCCGAGCTTCCACCTGATCGATGCAGGGCAGCCAACGCAGGATGCCTACAACCCCAGTTGCTCCGCCTTCGCCTTGTAACGATCTGCCTGCTGGGGGTCTGCGGCCAGGCCGTGGCCGCCGGCACGATACAGTTGCTCGAGGCGAACCGCCGCCAGTGGATGCCCTGCCTCGGCCGCTTGGGACCACCAGCGCGCCGCCTCACTGCCATCCGGGCCGTGGGAGGCATCTTCGCTGAGGCTGATGACGCCCATCTGATATGCCGCTTTCACATCTCCCGCCTTGGCCGCCAGCCTTAGAAGGCGAACGCCTTCCAGCTTGGCACCATAGCCGCGCCCGCGGAAATACAGGATATGACCGTAGAAACTCTGCGCCGACACGTCGCCCAGCGCCGCCATCCGCGCGAATTGCCCTTCCATCCAACGCCAGATCTTCGGCTGCTGAACCGCGTAGTGCGACGTCATCAATTTGCGGGCAGTTAAATAACCGAGCCTTGCACGCAGCCTGCCCAGCATCAGAGTTCCTCCGAATAAACGAACTCGAAAACGCGCGCCACTTCTCCCGCATGCCAGGATGCAGCGGCGGCACCGTCCGCCGGCCCCGAGAAGCGTCCCAACCGCGCAGCACACTCGAAAAAGCCCGTGCGGGGCAAACGACTAGCACCCTGACTGATGACCAGTGCGCTGCGCAACGGGCGCTCCGAGCGGGCGTCCAGCGCAGCGAGGTGCTCCAGCGCGGCGGTAAGGGTTCGCATGGCGGGTGTGGGCAACTGGAGCCGCTCGACCAGCGCACGGTAGGTCACCAGATGTCTCTGCCTGCGAGCGGCATCCAGTTCGGCAAGCAGCGCCTGCCAGTGGTGCCGGCTGATGGATACTGACGTCAAGCGTCGCCCTCCCAGCCGGCAATTTCCAACGCACGTGCCAATGCTCGACGAATCGCAGCATCGGGTTCGCGCTCTCCCGCCTCGATCAGCCCCAGGTAGGCTGGACTGATGCCCACAGCGCGCGCCAACGCCTCTTGTGAAAGCCCCTTGGCCTCACGCAGAGCGCTCAGCTCGACCAGGGACGGACGTGACTGAGCGCCACGGGGTGCGACATCAGTGGCAACGGCCGATTTGACACCGACCGCATTCAAAAGCGCCTGGTACTCGTCCCACGGCAGTACGGCGTATTCCGGCGAGCCGTCACGCATGATGACCTGTACATTCATCCGTATTTTCCCCAGGCGTCTTCGATCAGATGCGGAATCTTAACAGCCCTTGCCGCTCCTTGAAGCTACCAACCTGCCGCATGCGTTAGTGAATCGGGATAGAGACCGCAAATGCTCATCCGGCACCGACAAACGGCGGCTACACACGCCGCTGCTATCAGCTCGGCTGGCCGCCGGCCTTCGGTTCGTCCAACGCAGGCAAGCGTTGAAGCGATGTCTGCCGATCCGCAGTCTGGGCCTGCCTCCAGACCTTGAACGCCTCCAACTCACCAGACCACTTGCGCATTACCCAGCCCAGCACAGCCAGATCGTCGACGAACCCAAGACCAGGCAGCCAATCCGGGATGGCGTCGATTGGCGACAGGAAGTAGAGCAAGCCGGCCACCACAGCTATCAATGCATTAGGACTGATGGCCCGGTACTCGCCACGCCACCAAGCTACGCAAAGCGCCTGTAAAAGTGCCAGATCTTCTCGCAATCCTTTGAACAGCCCTCTTTTCGAAGAGGATTTGCGAGCCACCGCAAAGAGTAACGCGGGGATCTTTCCGCGTTTGATCAGACGCTGCGCGAGCGGAAAATATCGGATGAAATTCCAGGGAGCCTTCATCTGGGTTGCCTCCAGCCTGCGTCATCCCTGACCTCGTGAATGTTATCCACCGAAGCTGTGGATAACCTTGTGAACAGTTTATGGATGGTTGCCGCTAAGGCCCTGTTTACGGGGCCGCCCAACAGATCGGTGTTTTTTTATCCAGCCGCTTAAGCCCTTAAGAATCAATAGGTTACGATCATGCTGAAATTGTATTGAAACATGGCTGTAGGACACGCCGCGATCTATTCCGAATGTGCATAACCGCGGATTGTCAATGCCTTTACAAGCACTTTGACTGACGACGACACAGGGCGTTCGAACGTAACCGTCCGCCGAACCCGTCTCCCCGCTTCTTCCAGATAACGGCATGGTGTCCACCTATTTTTGGTGGACACCAT